>CAXXTW010000001.1:0-1539270 GCA_963678255.2 Cloacimonadales bacterium (SeqCode) | reverse complement strand
TTAGATATTTCTGAGACTAATTCGTACCGATACGAATTATGAACAATCCTATCTAAGATAGCATCCGCTAAGGTTGGATTATTAAATTGGGCAAACCAATCTTTTACTGCATATTGACTTGTAATGATTAAAGAGCTCTTGTTTATTGTAGCTTCAACTATTTCCAGTAATTCATATTCATCATTTAAAGTCATTTTTGAAACAAATAAATCATCCAGAATGATAACCTTATTCTTTGTGAATTTTTCTATAAAATTGAGGTAGTTTCCACTTGCTCTGGTATTCCTTATTTCTGTAGTCAGGAAATTCATGCGAGTAAATTGGACAGACATATGATTCATGATAGCTTGATTACCATATGCACAAGCAAGCCAGGTTTTCCCACATCCAGTTGATCCTGTTATAATCAGATTTTTACCTTGTACTACCCATTCACAGTTTGATAAAGCATTGAATAAATTAATGTTAATATTTCTTTTTGGATTCAAATCGATATCGACTAATGAAGCAGTCCGATATTTTAAACTGGATTTCTTTAATAGATTTTCAATTTTTTTCATGCTTTTAAATTGGATTTCGGATTGTAAAAGATCTGTTAATCTTTCTTCAAAACTAAGTTCCAGATAGTTTTGGTTTGTTGATTGTTTTTCAAAGCTCTGTAAAGCTCCATTTAACTTCAATTCCATCATTTGATTTCGGATTGTTTGATGATAACTCATTCATACACCTTCTTGTTTTATAAACAGGATGTATTTCTTTATCAAGGATTTCTTTAATTAATAGATATGTTTTTTCTCCAATTTTCTCTGCTCTTGCTAACAAGGCTTCATCTGTTATTGTATTGTTATTATAAACTTCTTTATGCCTTACTGGCATATGCTCTGGTATTGTTGAGCTCCCATTGATTTCCGTAATCAACAAATGTGATGCTATCAAGACATTCTCATAGAATATATTTATAACTTTATTAGTAACATGAGCTATGACTTCATATCTGATGTATTTATAAGGAACACTATAAGACCGATTCAGATATTCTATATGATAATCATCCTTGACTTTGAATTTAAATAGCAACCTCGGAATGTATGGTTCTAAAGGCAAAGCACTTAATGCTTTCAAATCATATTCTATAAACAAATCTTTACGACTTTTTTGGATTTTTTTCATTATTTTAGTATTTACTCTTTCTAATAACTCTTTTATGTATATATTTGCTTCTGAAATACTGTAAAAGATCATATTCCTTAGTTTTGCTATTACCCATCGTTCAATAACTAATACAGAGTTTTCTACTTTTGCTTTATCTTTTGGTTTTCTTACTCTCGCTGGAACAATATATGTTTTGTAATAATCAGAAAGTTCTTGAAAACATAAATTAAATTTAGGATCGTAGAAATTGGCTGTTATGACAGCAGATTTTAAGTTATCTGGCACTAAATACTTGGGAACACCTTTACAGAAGTTCAAATTATTGACTATAGAATTACAAAAATCAAGTGTGTTTTGACTCTTAGAAACTTCTATATAAATATAGCTGGAAAACCCTAAACATGATATAAACAATGGATGTTGTGTTATCTCCCCTGTAGATGGATTTGTAATTGGAAGTCTATCTCCTATATAGTCTATAAAAAGCTTTTCTCCTGGTATATGCTGTTGCCGCATGGTTATTTTTTTTGATTTTGACCAGTCTGTATAAAGCCTACAAAAATGCGAATAACTGAAAGCATGAGGATTATTATGGGAATATTCCTCATGAAGAAGTGCTAGTGTTACATGAGGTCGAAGTAGTTCTTTTTCTATTGTTTTGAAATCTGGATAACTATTAGTTTCTTTTTCTGATATTTTTTCGGGAAACAATCGTTCTTTTAATTCTTGATCAGAAATCTTATTAATTTCTGCTTCTGTTATCCTAATTGATAAAAACCTATCTATATAATCGCTTAATGTGGATTTTGGTATGGAAAGAATTTCTTCAATTTTGCGTAAAGAGTAATGCTCGTTAAAATAGAGTTGGTAAATCTTCTTGTATTCTGACATCTTAACCTTCTTATAATTTTTTCTACTTTTCATGATATCTCCTCCATTTTTTAAGGAGAAGTATATCATGTTTTTTTTGTGATTAAAACTGTCCGAAATATTTAAGAAACTTTGTCCGAATTTGTTGAGAATGTTTGTCCGAATTTTGTGAGATTATGCACTAGTGAATTAACATTAAAAATACCTTGATAAGAATGAATAAATTTGGTAAAAATAAATAATCCATAACTACTCAATGATAGATTGGATTGTCTTGCTAAAATAATATCATTTGGATTAAAATACATATTATACATCAAATCTGCTTGTTTTTTTAAACCTTTTTCTATTGTTTCCAAGTCTTTAACTTTTATATCAATAGGGATATCTGCTCTTTTTTCCTTATATAATCGATTTACATTTTGATCGGTTAGATCATCAATAGATTTTTCAATTATTCCTTTATTCCCATCATCAATTATTGAAATATCAAGAAATAGTTTTTGGATTTTCTTTTCTTTATATATATATTGAAAATCTTGATTTTTTATAGAGTCAAAATAGTTATCCCAGATTGTTTTATCTTCATTTTTGTTTACTAATATTTCTGATTCATATGTTTTTCTAACAGTCAATAATCCTCTATTATTGGTTGAATGCTCTACAACATTTTTAGCCAACTCGTATATACCTTTGGTAAATTGATTAGTAAAATTAATAAGAGAATCAATGTATAATTGGAAAAAGTTATTTTCTTTATCATGTTGATTTTTAATAAAAGTTTGATAAATATTATCAGTATGGTTTTTTTTACTTTCAGAGTCCTTAATCACAAAATGCTCATTATAATAACTTACAATTCTTTCTTTTAGTTCGTCTTCATCAATTAGAATATTTAAAATCAAAATGCTAATCATAGGAAGGGTTTCAATTTTGGATATAAGAGTCTCATCAAGAAAGATCCAATAGTCATATTTATTACTTATATAAAATTTGTTTATTAACTTATAATAATGGAGACAGTAATAATTCAAAGTTTTTGTTTTTTTATTAAAAGATTTAAAATTTTTATAGAAAAATTTTAGAATATTATTATAAGATTCATGGGGAAGGGTCATTTTATTCAAATATATTTTTACTTGAGTATTAAAAAAAGATTCTACATTTTTTGTATTTATTGGTAATAAAGGTAAATTTTTATCAGAAATTTTATATTTTTTATCAATTATATCATGATATCCTTGATCAGCATTTGCAATCCATTTTTTTTGAGAATAATCATCATAGGTTATTAAAGAAAAAAAATTAATAGTATCAGGAGCAAGATGAACAGAATACATTAAATGAATAAGTTCATATGTTTTATCGCAATTATCAGGACTATATATAACAATGTTACAATTCAATCCCATTTTAGCAATATAAATTGTTGAAACAAAAGCTGAACAAAAATGTAGTAACTCTTTTGGGAGTATTAAATAAAGATTTTCTAAAAGAATCTCATTTTCAAGCAAATATTTCATTATTTGATTTAAAGCTAAATTTTCCATCTCACCAATAACATTATTATCTACAGTTATTAATATACTTTTTTCTACAATATTTTTTAGAGATATTTTAATATCATTAGATAATTTAATTTGTTTTTCTTTAAACATTTCATTAAGATCGTCAATTTTTAATATAGCTTCCATAATAACCTCTTTTAGTAAATCATTAAACCCTATTTCTTTCGATTTTTAAAAATAGTTTAAGAAATTACTATCATAACAAGATTATACAAACAATAATTCTTTAACTACAATTCATAAAACAACAAATTTCTTCATAATAAAAACCTTTACTATTGGTGTTTTTATTAAAAAATCCCCATAAAACTATAATTATAAAGCAATCAACTTTTGAATATAACAATTTATAGTTTTTAAATTTTGTTTGTCAAGTTTTTTATAAATCTTTTAAAATTAAATTAGTAACTGTATAATAATGAAAGGAACCGATGAAGGTACACCAGTACTTATTAATTGAGAAAATTGATTTTATATGCTCTAAATCGATAATTTCTAGACAATTTTTGCTAATATTAATGTTCTATATGGATATGATTTAATC
This sequence comes from Cloacimonadales bacterium (SeqCode), assembly GCA_963678255.2. GTDB lineage: Bacteria > Cloacimonadota > Cloacimonadia > Cloacimonadales > WRIO01. Next base: position 1,535,136 of record CAXXTW010000001.1, on the reverse strand, counting down.
AATAATAGATTTCGAATTTACCTAGCATTCTTTGTAACTACTCAGGTACCCTTCGTTAAGTTTTAAAAACACCATTTTTTGTTATAATCATGCCTTATTATTTACCTTTCCAATAATATATATTAACACTTAGAATATACACATTATATTATAAAAAACTATCAATATTAATAAGAAATACATTGACATATATAGTTAATTAATTCATTATGTACTTATGGATTATAAAAGTAAATATTATGAAGCTAAAGCTGAAAATGACAGGCTTAAACTGGAAATTTGCCGGTTAAAAATCAGCATTGCAGAAGAAAGAGCTGAACTCAAAGAAGAAATCAGGCTTTTAAGTGAAAAGGTTGATTTCTTAATGAAAATTCTCGAAAAGAAAAATAACCCTAAGAACAGTAACAATTCATCAATACCTCCTTCGATGGACTTATCAAGAAAGAATAAAAGTACAAGAGAAAAAAGCAATAAGAAAAGCGGAGGACAGTCCGGTCATAATGGAAAAACCCTTTTACAAGTAAAAAATCCGGATCAGATTGTTGAATTAAAGGTAAATCAATGTCATTGTGGACATCATTTTAATGATGATGAATTTAGATTAAATTCCAAACGACAGGTGATTGATATCCCTTCTATACAAGCATTCATCAAAGAATTTCAGCAATATTCATGCATTTGCCCTGATTGTAATAATAAATATCTGGCTGAATATCCTGAAAATGTTACGGCCCCGGTTCAGTACGGTGAAAACATTCAGACCATCGTTTCGTATTTGAATGTTTACCAATGTATTCCATTTAAAAGAACAGCTCAGCTGTTGTCTGATGTTGTTAATATAAGAATTTCCCAGGGATCATTGAAAAACATATTAAGGAAATTTGCTGATAAATCTAAGGTTATCTATGAGAGAATTAAAAAGAATCTGAGCTCCTCGAAAGTTGTTGGTTCTGATGAAACAAGCGTAAAGGTCAATGGTAAAAAAGGATGGATTTGGGCTTGGAGAGACATTAAGAATGTGTTTCTTGAATATTCTCATACCAGAGGATACGAGACAATTCAAAAAATATGGGAAAACGGTTTGCCTGAATCTGTGTTAGTTACGGACAGATTTTCCGCTCAGTTAAAAACGAAGGCTTTAAATCATCAGATTTGTCTGGCTCATATTCTTAGAGATCTAACTTATATTGAGGAAAGAGAAAAGCATCCTTTTTCTACTGATTTCAAAAGCCTGGTAAAAGAAATTTTTCAATTCAAGCGAATCCAAACAATAGATTATGACAGATCTTCTCCAGAAATGAAATACTTTGAAGATAAAATCAATATTCTACTGGCGATGACTATTTGCAAAAAAGAGTTTAAAGAAACCTCTACTCTTCAGAAATCTTTGATAAAAATCAGAGGATATATTTTGCCTTGTGTTTATGAAACAGTCATTCCTCCGGATAACAATGATTCAGAAAGAGCTCTTAGAAATGTTAAAGTTAAACTTAAAGTGTCTGGGCAGTTTAAAAATGGGGCTCAGGACTACTGTATCATTAGATCCGTTATTGATACTGCTAAAAAAAGAGGATTAAATATCTTTGATATTCTGTCTAAAATCCCTGAACTTTCTCCCAGATAATATTAATACCTGAGTAGTTACCATTCTTTCCTATATATAGTAAACAAATATAATAAACGAAATTTTATAAGTCAATCACAATATTTTATGTAGAGGGGTAACTACTATAAGATCACCCACTTATTTTTATCTATACAATAAGATTATTTAGTTAAATGTACAGAAATTGAGCGGAATGAGAGAATATAATTAGTATTCTTTGTTCTACATAAAATCTTTTTATTATTGAAACTCAAATCTGAGCTTATTCTTTGCCAATTTGCTCCATAATCTTTTTTACATCGAAGATGGATTCAAACACATAATTTAAACTGCGTTTATGGTGATATTCTTTGAGTAATTTCATATCATCAGCAAGAAGTTCATCCAGTTTATCAGCAACTAGTGCATTTCCGCAACTAGCATAATTTTCCAGATTTTCACTAAATAGAGGCAGGTCATAGAGAAAAGCTGACAACTTTTCTTTTGAAGGGATCGGCATACGTACACCATATCCAAGTTCTTCAGCCATTAATGCGTTCATTTCCTGTTCAAATTGGCCTTTCATGGGAGTCGCTAAGAAAGGTTTTTTCAGGTAGAAAGCTTCGGTCATGAGAGTAAAACCACTTGTTCCAATAACAGCTTTAGAGGAAGCCAGCAATTTCATAAATTCTTCATTACTAGGATTTTTAAAGTAAAGATTTCCTTCAACTGATTCATTTTTTTGTCCATAAATATAAAATTTTTCACGCTTATATTCTTTTAAAAGATCAATCAAAGAGTCAAATCCCTGAGTAAGGTAAACCAGAATATGACCATCGTTTTCCGGCTTTACTTGTAGAATTTCTTCTTTTAATAAGGGAGGGATTATCACACTTCGCTGATTTTTCAAAGCACTTTTATAAAAGGTTGTAATAATAGAAAAGCATGGTCTTGGAACAATTGCTCTTACAATATTTTCTGTTAAAAGAGCACTTGCTTTGAGTTCAGGTAAGCAGGGATAATTCATGTAGCGAATGCAATGTTGGTTATCCATAGAGATTAGAGGGATTTTATAAAAATTTGCCAAGTAGGCGGTTAATGGTTCAAAATCAGTTATCACGCAATCCGGGTTAAATTCTTCAAATAGTTTTTTCTTGAGTTTATGGAATCTTTCCTGACCTTCAGGAAAAGCAGACAAATTATGTGCTAGAGTTTTCGATTTAGACACCTGATTATCAACAGTTATAATAGTCAGACCTATTATCTCAAACACTTCATATTCGTCCTTTAAATTGCTAATTCCGCGTCCATAGGTGGCAATCTTTACCTCATGTCCAACAGCTAGCAGATGTTTTAAGACAACTTTTGCTCTGGAAGAATGACCGGATCCTTCTCCAGATAGTCCATACACAATTTTCATATGATACTCCTCAATTTGCTGAAATTTAAACCTTGAGAAACACACTATAAAAATCCAACTTTATGGCAACCAGAATTTTCACTGCAACGAGATAGCAACACTGGAGTGTTGCAGATAATAGCAGTGCTATCGCACTGCAGATAATAGCAAATCGGGGATTTGCTGATAATAGATAAAAGCTCATATCAGGCTGTCGCCTGTTTGGTAAAAATGAAACACCTTGTTTTGAGATTGACCTTTTAAAAAATTGACCTCTATTGGAGAAGAAAATGGTAGTGCTGACGCACTACAGATAATGGCAAATCGGGAATTTGCTGATAATAGATAAAAGTTAAGCTTCATCGTTCGAGATTTGCTTTAATAAAGTATTTTCTGGATAAGATATGGTTATTTCTTTGAAATGGTATTGTTCATTTCTTTTGATAGATGGATTAAGGATATTGAAAGCTTGTAATTTTTTTATTTCGAGGACGAGCCGTCCTCGCTCCATAGCATCTGCAAACAAGATGTTCGCTGAACGAATCACCTGCTGCACCTCTAGTGCCTGATTGTGAAGGGAACAAGAAGGATTCTTGTTTTACTGGGGAAAGGGAGCAAATCAGAGATTTGCAGATAAAAGATAAGAGATAATCATCATCGTTGGAGGATATCTTTAGGATGGTATCTATTGGAGAAGATTTGGGCAGTCTCCAACCATCGTCTTATTTACGTTCAATAAACAGATGTTGTGTGCAATTGATTGAGACGCAATGCATTGCGTCTCTACGAGATATTATCTAAAACAACAAAAACAGAAAGATATGCAAGAAAATTCCATGAAATCGAGGTAGGCAACACGGTGTGTTGCAGATAATAGCAAATCAGAGATTTGCAGATAAAAGATAAGTTATTGATAGATAATTTTTAAATGATTAGGATGATTGTATTTCTTTCATAAGGGGGAATGTCGATGCTTTTGAAATCGAGAATATCCTTTTGTTCGAATGAAATTTTGTTGAGTAGTTTGACTCGATTATTTATTTGAGGTGCATCTTTCACCCATTCAAGCACACCCAATTTTATAAAGTCATAAATGGAAAGATGTCCGAATAATTCATAATATTCCCAATAATCGAAGGTTTTCATTTGACTGATAGAGTATTTTTTATTGAGGTAATGAGTTATTTTCAAGAAAACAGAATAGGAAGAGATGTATTTACCACGCAATTTTGAATTAATCTTTTGAAATTTTTTCGTATATTCCTGTATATCATGAAGAAATCTTTTAGGTAGAAGGTTCCATATTTCAAGAGTAATTTTTTGCATTGAGATGATGTGTACGTGCTGTTTCATCATTTTGACAGGCGTATAGTTTCTCCCTTTGCAATAGTGATCTTGGTTGTAATAACAGTAAACAATTCCAACTTTTTTTCCACCCTTTGTTAAGTTCTTTGTTCCAGGTTTAAAAGTAACTTTCATATAAACCTCCTCAGCAGATATTGGCAGTGCTGGAGCACTGCAGATAATAGCAAATCAGAGATTTGCAGATAAAAGATAATAGATAAAATTACATGGATGTGTTTCAGATAAAGGATAATTTATTGATAGATAGAAGGGCAAATGCTTTAAACAGAGCTTCAATTTTCTTGAGTAGCGAAGTGAAAAGTGAAGAAGCAACACAATCATTCTGATTGGGGAAAGAACAAGAAGGATTCTTGTTTTACTGAGAGAGTAACATGATTGTGTGGAATTTCGAGTCCGAGCCGAACTCGCTCCATTGCATCTGCAAATAAGATGTTCGCAGAAGGAATCACCTGCTGCACCTCTAGTGCCTGATTGTGAAGGGAACAAGAAGGATTCTTGTTTTACTGGGAAGAGAGGACAAATCGGGGATAAAGGCAGTGCTGACGCACTACAGATAATGGCAAATCGGGGCAAATCGGAGATTTGCAGATAAAAGATAAGAGATAAAATTACATGGATGTGTTTCAGATAAAGGATAATTTATTGATAGATAGAAGGGCAAATGCTTTAAACAGAGCTTCAATTTTCTTGAGTAGCGAAGTGAAAAGTGAAGAAGCAACACAATCATTCTGATTGGGGAAAGAACAAGAAGGATTCTTGTTTTACTGAGAGAGTAACATGATTGTGTGGAATTTCGAGGACGAGCCGTCCTCGCTCCATAGCATCTGCAAATAAGATGTTCGCAGAAGGAATCACCTGCTGCACCTCTAGTGCCTGATTGTGAAGGGAACAAGAAGGATTCTTGTTTTACTGGGGAAAGGGAGCAAATCAGAGATTTGCAGATAAAAGATAAAAGATAAAAGATAAGGGAAATGCTGGGGAATTTCATAAAAATTCTGAGAGAAACCCTTTTCATCTTTTACTGTTCAGGCTAGAGCGTTTAAATTGTCGATCCTTTTCCAACCAACGGGCTAAAACGATATAGTCATCGGCATATTTTTTATTGTTTTTGATTTTGTATTCCTGATAACGATCAATCATTTTATCAACGATAGCTTCTCCGAATTTTTCTTCCAACTTAGTCAGTTCATAGTCAGAAAGAAACACACCAGTTGTGTATTCAAATTTTTCATTATAGATAATTTCCGATTTTTTTGTGGTTTTATTTTCAAAAAGAAAGTCATCGTTTACGCACGCGTGTGGCGCGTACGCGCTCCTCTCTTTCTTTTTAACTTCTTTTTTACTAACTTCAGTATTACTAATATCTATATTATATGTTTCCGGTATATCCTCATCTGGATTTTCCATAAGTGGCTTTTCCGTTTGGGGATAAACTGTTTCTTGCTTATCTTCTATAACCTGTTCAGCAGGATTTTGAGACGTTGAATACACATGGTAAACATACTGATCAATCTGTCCATATAGATTTCTCACAATTTCCAGTTTCAAAAATCCTGCATTTTTAAGTTCTTTTAAACCCGCGTAAATCGAATCACGTCCATCTTTGGAGTGATTGATTAAATCTTTGATATAAAGTTTCCAATTATCGGGTTTTGAGAGTAAATAAGCCATAATTCCTTTGGCTTTGAAGGATATTTCTGTTTTGTTTATGAGGTCATTAGGAATAATCATGAAATTATTACGATGAATGACAAAATGTGTCTTATCGATTGCTGACATAGTAAACTCCTTTTGGCAGTGCTAGTGTGATGAGCAACACTGGTGTGTTGCAGATAATTGCAAATCTGAGATTTGCAGATAAAAGCTCATATCAGGCTGTTGCCTGTTTGGTAAAAATGAAACACCTTGTTTTGAGATTGTCCTTTTCAAAAATGATAACTGTTTGAGAAGATAGGGTTAATTCTTTGAAATGGTATTCTTCATTTCTTTTGCCTTGATGCAAAATAAACGAAGCAAAGAAAAAATCAAGCCCTAGGAAAAAACTTGCTATCTCCAGTCACTCTCAGGGACTCCGCCATAGCTTGCCAATGGGTAAGTTAAATTATGAGGTAAACCATTGTCTTCAATCAGAATGGCTGTTCGTTCCCCTTCGAGTTTCCCTACGACTTTACGCCATTTTTTCATGGGCATTGTCTCATTGATACCTGGATATTTAATATATTTTATGGATTAATTAATTAAAATAGACAAATACACAAGATGTTTCATAGGAGCTCATATCAGGCTGTCGCCTGTTTGGTAAAAATGAAACACCTTGTTTTGAGATTGTTCTTTTAAAAAATTGACATCTATTGGAGAAGATAATGGTAGTGCTGACGCACTACAGATAATGGCAAATCAGAGATTTGCAGATAAAAGATAAAAGATAAAATTACATGAATGTGTTGCAGATAATGGCAGCACGGTGAGTTGCAGATAAAAGATAAAATTACATGAATGTGTTGCAGATAAAGATAAGTACAGTTTCATTTACAGAAAGATTTCATGAAGACCTCCTGACTATTGGATTTTTAAAAACATACCCCTCTATATATATAAGGGGGGTCATTTTTGAAAAATCACCTATGATTATTTGGTTTATTCATTTATTGTATTTTTAAACCTCTATTTTTCAGATAGTTGTATCACATGAAAAAAGTTGATATTTTTTTTTAGAAGGTTAAAAAACACTGTTTTTTTTGATATTTTTTGAATTTTAATGAAATTGCAGAATTTTTTTTAAAAAATATGAAAATAATTTTTTTTGATATTTGTTAAAGGATTGATTTTAAAGTTTTTACAGAATAAAAAAATATAAAATTATTCATTTTTTTATGAAATTAGAAAAATGGATTAAATCGTAACTACTCAGGTACCCTTCGTTAAGTTTTAAAAACACCATTTTTTGTTATAATCATGCCTTATTATTTACCTTTCCAATAATATATATTAAAACTTAGAATATACACAATATATTATAAAAAACTATCAATATTAATAAGAAATACATTGACATATATAGTTAATTAATTCATTATGTACTTATGGATTATAAAAGTAAATATTATGAAGCTAAAGCTGAAAATGACAGGCTTAAACTGGAAATTTGCCGGTTAAAAATCAGCATTGCAGAAGAAAGAGCTGAACTCAAAGAAGAAATCAGGCTTTTAAGTGAAAAGGTTGATTTCTTAATGAAAATTCTCGAAAAGAAAAATAACCCTAAGAACAGTAACAATTCATCAATACCTCCTTCGATGGACTTATCAAGAAAGAATAAAAGTACAAGAGAAAAAAGCAATAAGAAAAGCGGAGGACAGTCCGGTCATAATGGAAAAACCCTTTTACAAGTAAAAAATCCGGATCAGATTGTTGAATTAAAGGTAAATCAATGTCATTGTGGACATCATTTTAATGATGATGAATTTAGATTAAATTCCAAACGACAGGTGATTGATATCCCTTCTATACAAGCATTCATCAAAGAATTTCAGCAATATTCATGCATTTGCCCTGATTGTAATAATAAATATCTGGCTGAATATCCTGAAAATGTTACGGCCCCGGTTCAGTACGGTGAAAACATTCAGACCATCGTTTCGTATTTGAATGTTTACCAATGTATTCCATTTAAAAGAACAGCTCAGCTTTTGTCTGATGTTGTTAATATAAGAATTTCCCAGGGATCATTGAAAAACATATTAAGGAAATTTGCTGATAAATCTAAGGTTATCTATGAGAGAATTAAAAAGAATCTGAGCTCCTCGAAAGTTGTTGGTTCTGATGAAACAAGCGTAAAGGTCAATGGTAAAAAAGGATGGATTTGGGCTTGGAGAGACATTAAGAATGTGTTTCTTGAATATTCTCATACCAGAGGATACGAGACAATTCAAAAAATATGGGAAAACGGTTTGCCTGAATCTGTGTTAGTTACGGACAGATTTTCCGCTCAGTTAAAAACGAAGGCTTTAAATCATCAGATTTGTCTGGCTCATATTCTTAGAGATCTAACTTATATTGAGGAAAGAGAAAAGCATCCTTTTTCTACTGATTTCAAAAGCCTGGTAAAAGAAATTTTTCAATTCAAGCGAATCCAAACAATAGATTATGACAGATCTTCTCCAGAAATGAAACACTTTGAAGATAAAATCAATATTCTACTGGCGATGACTATTTGCAAAAAAGAGTTTAAAGAAACCTCTACTCTTCAGAAATCTTTGATAAAAATCAGAGGATATATTTTGCCTTGTGTTTATGAAACAGTCATTCCTCCGGATAACAATGATTCAGAAAGAGCTCTTAGAAATGTTAAAGTTAAACTTAAAGTGTCTGGGCAGTTTAAAAATGGGGCTCAGGACTACTGTATCATTAGATCCGTTATTGATACTGCTAAAAAAAGAGGATTAAATATCTTTGATATTCTGTCTAAAATCCCTGAACTTTCTCCCAGATAATATTAATACCTGAGTAGTTACATTAAATCTTAAGAAAAAAGTTTTCAACAAAAAAAGGGGGTGGGAATTGAGTCGTACTACTAATAGTTTCAACTATAACAGAAAAAACCAAATGTCCAAGGATCGCCTTACCTTCAATAAGGGTTCATTCAAGCTATGACTTATTGAGTTGTTAGAAATTGCTCAAAAACTTAGGTTATCATCAAGAGATCATTTCGAAATAATTCTAGTATTTATTTCAGATATTTTTGGTGAATAAGAAAGGAGTCTTGGAATATTTTAAGATTTGAGTATTCAGTAATAAAGTCTGAATCCATGAATGTGACGCATTTTCAAAAGAGATGGAAATTTAAATAGAAGTAAGAAAGTGCAAACTGGAAGTTCGCACAACGGGTGATTTGAAGAAATATAAATTGAGACTGTTCACTTCAAAAAGCGATGAATAAAGGATAGTAGCAACACTAGAGTGTTGCAGATATTAGCAACACTGGCGTGTTGCAGATAATTGCAAATCTGAGATTTGCAGATAAAAGATAAGAGATAATCATCATCGTTGGAGGATATCTTTAGGATGGCATATGTTGAATAAAGTCTTTTCATTTCTTTGAAATGGTATTCTTCATTTCTTTTGTCTTGATACAAAATAAACGAAAGCAAAGAAAAAATCAAGCCCGGAAAACCCCTATCGAGGATCTTGATTTTCATCTCTTTTCATTGAAATATAAATATCTGTATTTTTCTGAAGGTGCAAAGGCTCAAGGTCATACTGTGTTGTCCTATCGATTAGAAGATATGGATATCCAAGGATGTAAAGGTTGTGGTTCATGTTTTGGAATTGTTACTTGTATTCAAACCGATGATATGCAAGTCTTGTATCCAGAATTATTACAAGCAGATCATATCGTAATCGGTTATCCAATTTATATGGGACAAATGACATCCCAAACAAAGAAGATGTTTGATAGATGGCTTGCACTTTGTAATCCTGGCTTTACAACACGTTTAACAAAACATCCGAAGCTCACATTTTTAGTATCAGCAGGTAATGGAAGTCCTGAGTTAATAGAAAAATATGTAGAATCAACGATTCAAGCATTTTCATTTTTAGGTATTGAGACAAAAGATTATCTTATTGCATATAAAAATGCAAATATTGATGATGTTGAAGCACAAAAAGATATCATAGAGAAAGCTTATCAACTAGGGAAAGAACTATAACAAGGAGAATATAATGGAAAAACTTAAACTACCCGAAGTTAATTTTAAAAATACAACAACTCTTTACGAGGCATTAAATCTTAGAAAGTCAAGTCGTGAATTCTCAGATAGAGAACTCACTTTAGAAGAATTATCAAATCTACTTTGGTCTGCAAATGGTTTTAATCGTGAAGAATCGGGAAATCACACCAGTCCATCTGGAATGAATATAAAGGATATTGATATTTATGCGATTTGTAAGCAAGGGATATTTATATATGATCCAATTGACCATAGTTTATTAAAGACTATAGATGGAGATTATCGAAAAGAAACAGGTTTTCAAGAGTTTGTTCAAGCAGCCCCTTTAGAAATCGTGTTAGTTAGTGATATTGATAAGCTAAGCCATATTGATACAGTATATAGGGAAAGACTTGGTGATATCGAGAATATTGAATTACATTTACTTAGTGCAAAGCATAGCTATGCAGCTTATAATGCAGGTCATATCTCGCAAAACATCTATCTATACGCAGCCAGCGCTAATATGTCAGCAGTTACCCGATTAGCATACGATCGAAACCATGTGAACCGAATTATGGGATTAAGATCTGAGCAATATACTACTCTAATAATTTCTGTGGGATTTCCAAAAGAATAACAAATGAGGCATAAAAAAAGTCATCAACCACGGAAGGCACAGAAAACACGGAAAGAAAACGATAAAAAGATTTATTAAAGCAGGGAGTATGTATTTTAGAAAAAGAAGTTTATAAGATTTTCATATTTGAAAAGAGAAAACAAGTTTTTGTAAAATATTGAATAATAATTAAGAATATAAATTGCATTTACTCAACAACTAACTATATTGTCACTTGACAGTGTCATTTGAACTACAATCTTTAAATAGATTGTCATTTGAAATGAGGGTTGAGAAAAATGTAAAGAATCTATTAATTTCTGGAGGAACAGATGGAAAAGTTAACTATTAAAGGGAATTGGAATGTCATTGCAGGGAAATTGAAACAAAAATATGCAAATCTAACCGATGATGACTTACTTTTTGTTAAGGGAAAAGAAGATGAACTCTTAGGAATACTTCAAAAAAAACTTGGAGAATCTAAAGAAAGTCTTCGTGCTACGATTATGAAGTTATAAAGGTAGGTATCTAAAATGAAGCAATTAAAAGTATTACTCTGGGTTTTGGCAATTTGCTTGATATTTGTCATTTTTACAGGATGTTCTAAATCTAAAAAAGATGATGTAATTGATGCAAAAGCTAAGGTATATGAAGCAGAATTAGCAGTTGAAGAAGCGAAAACAAAAGCTGATGCAGAAGCTGCATGGAACGAATTCAAAACAGAAGCAGAAGCGAAAATCAGTGAGAATGAGAAGATTATTGAAGTATATAATGCTAAGATGATAACAGCTAAAGGCAAATACGAAGCAAAATATGATAAGAAGATTGTTGATTTAGAGCAGAAGAATAAAGATCTCAAATCAAAAATCATAAATTACAAAGAAGATGGAAAAGACAAATGGGAAGAATTTAAGACAGAATTTAACCATGATATGGGAGAGTTGAGCACAGCGCTTAAGGATTTTGTCATTGATAATAAAAAACAAGAAATATAGTAAAAGATTTGAATTTTTCAAGAGAGTTAAAAGTTATCTGAGAAATAGGATTAACCAATCAAAAAGGAGAAATCATGAATAAAGCTGAAGATAAAAGACAGCATTCTATCTTAAGAAGAATAGCCAGACGCCTGATGCTAGAACGAGGACTTCTCCCCTTTTTCTCAGAAGAAGCTCTTTTGGAATTAGAAAAAATCCATAAACCTCAATTACTTATTGAGGCAACAACTCATGATCTTAGGGGTCTATGTTGGTGTTCGATTGACAATGATGATTCTCTTGATATTGATCAATTAACCTATGCTGAAAGAATCAATAGAGATGAAGTTAAAGTATTAGTAGCTATCGCAGATGTAGATGAGATAGTTAAACCTCAATCTGAGATCGATAAACATGCTCAACATAACACTTTATCAGTTTATACACCAGCAGAAATCTTTCCAATGCTACCTGAATTACTTTCAAATGATATGACTTCTCTTAATTTAAATGTAGATCGAAAAGCGATTGTGGTTGAAATGATCATAAAAGAAGATGGTTCAATTAGTCAGTCAGATATTTATAGTGCTTTAGTGAGAAATAATGCAAAATTATGTTACAATAGTATTGCAAGTTGGCTTGAAGGCAAGAGTACTATACCAGACGATATCCAAGAGGTTAAAAATTTAGAATCTAGCCTTCGTTTGCAAGATAAAGTTGCCCATGAAATGAAAACTCTGAGACATGAAAATGGGGCACTTGATCTTAATATAATAAAAGCTCATGTTGTTTTTGATAAATACAAGATAAAGTATCTTGAAATAGAAACAACCAATAGGGCAAAAGATATCATCGCAGATTTTATGATTGGAGCGAATGGTGTTGTTGCCAGATATTTAGTTTCTAAGGAATATCCATCGATTAGGCGTGTTGTAAGAAAACCAAGACGTTGGGATAGGATAAAAGAATTAGCCTCTAGTTGGGATGTAATACTTCCAGATATTCCAAACCCACAAGCACTTAATCAGTTTTTATTAAAAGTAAAAACAACTGATCCAGATCGTTATCCAGATATTTCATTAAGTATTGTCAAGTTATTGGGATCAGGTGAGTATGTTGTGGAACAAAAAGGGGATGACTTTCTTGGGCATTTTGGATTAGCAGTTCACGACTATACTCATTCAACTGCTCCTAATCGTCGTTTTCCTGATTTAATAACCCAAAGATTACTAAAGGCTGCTTTAGAAGATGATCCAGCGCCATATTGTTTAGAAGGTCTAAAAGAACTCGCTAAACATTGCGCCATGCGAGAAGATACTGTCAAAAAAATAGAAAGACAGGTTGATAAATCTGCTGCAGCTATGCTTTTGGAGACACGAATTGGAGAGAGTTTTAATGGAATAGTTACCGGGGCTTCAGAAAAAGGCACTTGGGTTAGATTAAATAAACCACTTGTAGAAGGAAGATTGATCAAGGGTCAGGAAAAGATGGATGTAGGAGATAAAATTCAAGTTGAGCTTATCGGAACAAATGTTGAAAGAGGATTTATAGATTTTAAAAAAGAGATAAAAGATTCATGATATGATATAGAATGATTTAATGAAAAGGCAAAATCATTGATAATACTCAGCAGAAGCACTGAAAGATGTTTCTGCATATTTTTTTGTACTCATTAGTAGATAAAGAATGAGAAGTTATAGATAAAAGGTTCATGTTTTTATTGCTAAAATTTCAATGATAAGATTTTATGTTCTCAGAAAAGAAAGCTGTTAAAATGATGAAGAAAACTATGAAAAGAGATTTTGAAATAGTTGAAAGAGAGCATTATGGAAAATGATTTAGAGCCAAATGAATATTATAAGCAAATCTATATAGAAAGTCATGATATAGACGCAGAATTTTCAAAGAAGCAAATGTCTTCTTGTACATTTAAAAACTGTGATTTAAGTCATGCTAATTTTTCAGAATCATCTTTAGAAGATTGTGTATTTATTGAGACAAATCTTTCTTTAGTGAATTTTGAGAATAGTCATTTGCAAAACATTAAATTTATAGATTGCAAGATATTAGGGATAAACTATACTAAAGCCAATCAATTCGGTTTAGATATAAGCTTTGAAAATTGTGTGATAAAGAATTGCAATTTTTGTCATATGTCTTTAAAGAAAACAAAATTTGAAGATAGTGAGATAATAGAAACTGATTTTATAGGCACAAATCTATGTTTAGCAAATTTTAAAAAAGTAAAGTTTAGAGATGTTAGTTTTAATAATACAAATTTAGAGAAAGCCGATTTTCGAAATGCTTTAGGATATTCTATAAATCCTTATACAAATGTTATAAAAAAAGCAAAATTTTCTTTACCAGAAGCCGTGAATTTTTTAAATCATTTAGGAATTGACCTAGTAGATTAAAAAAAACATATTGAGTTGATTTATTTCCTTTTAAAGTTGGTTTTGATCTCTTTGCAGAAGAAGGTGTGAATGAGATAGCTCATGTTGGAGAACTTGGTTATGAGTTAGTTGATTTTAAAAAGGGTTTTCTTAGTAAGCCAGACTTTGGTTCCGTTATTGAGCAATGGGTTTCACAATACTATGAAAGTGGATTAAGTCCTGAAGACTACCTGAAGAAGAATGAAGAAAAAATTGATCGAATAGTAGCTAAGGTTAAAAAAGCTAATATGTTTGTTACACCTACTTTGATTGTGCCCAAAATAGTTGAAGAACAGGTCTTTGAGAAAGATTTGTTTTTGAAACGTACAGAGTTAAAGTATTTATACAAAGGATTTATGAGCGAATATTTAGCAGGGCAAAACCCATATAATTTACAAATCAGTAGAATTTGTAAAAAGATGGCTAATCAGATATTAGATAAAGATTGTCATAATTTTTATAGAGCTTTTTATGGGAGCAGTAAACTATTTGTCAAGAATCTTCACGATTCAGGTGTACCTCTTTTACTTTCCACAGATACTCCGGCATTAACCGTTGCAGTAGTTCTTGGCTTTTCAGCTATGGAAGAATTACAAAACTATGTAGATTTAGGATTTTCGCCCTATGAAGCAATAAAAACCGGCACATATAATGCAGGGCTTGAATCTTTACCCTTGATTTTTAAATCATCTTTAAGTGAAGAACTTTATAAACTTGTTTTAAATAAATCAAGTGTAGAAGAACTCAACAAAAAATATTCAGATATAAAAAGAGATTCATCTTCTTTTTATAGTGTGGAGGAAACAGAATTAAATGATCTTGGTTATAAGTTATTAAATCAAAGCCTGTACAAGGAGAGCATTGAAATCTTTAGAATAAATACCATAGAATTTCCAAAATCCTTCAATTCTTTTGATAGTTTAGGAGAAGCTTACATGAAAGCGGGCAAAAAAGAAGAGGCTATTAAAAATTATCAGAAATCTATTGAGCTCAATCCGAATAATAATAATGGTATAAAAATGCTTAAAAAGCTAAAATAATGTAATAAGTGATTTTTAATTTTTTGTTGATAATTAAATCATAATATCTGGAAATATAACTCGAAATATGAGTGGTTGATTCTTTTGAATAAAATCAGATTATCTAAATAAATGGAATATCTTGGAGTATAAATTTGTTCAATATAGTTAATAGTATTAATCAGCGAAAGAGCATCTCCATCAAAATTGCATTTTAGAAAAGAGCAGTTTTTGATTTGATACAGAAATTGATTATCTATGCTATCCGTATCATGGGCTTTTGCAGACCAGAATAAGGGCATAGGATCGTTTTCTTTGATCAGAAGGTATAATGTATCATCTTTCAGTAAAAAAGAATGGATTTTGGCAAAATCGTAGCTATCTTTATTTAAAATAATATTTATAGGTTTTATACTATAAATCTGAGAATCAGTTTTAACAATTTGAAGCGGTGTTTTAATATTCTGAAGAATAACTTGCATATATTCAGGTCTGAATCTATAAAGATGAGGGATAAATAAGCAATTTTTTCTATACTCATTTGGTTGACATTGATAGACTCTTTTAAAAGCGCGGTTAAATACTTCAGGAGAAGCAAAAGCAAATTCAAAAGCAATCTCAATAATCTTCATATCTGTATTAATCAGCTTGTAAGCTGCTTCGTGAGTTCTTCTCCTGATAAGATAATCATAGGGAGAAATCAGAGTTAAAGACTGAAAAACTCTGGAGAAATGAAATAGAGAAAAACATGCTGATCTGGCAATATCTTCGAGATTAATCTTTTCAGAAAGATTATTTTCAATAAAATCAAGAGCAGAGGCTACTTGGTTAAATAAAGCAGGATTCATATTCATAAGGGTAAGACAGGGATAAATACATCCATTTCTGAATCATTAATGCGATCCATACCCATATAACGTTCATCATAAGATTGAATCATAAAATCCTTAGAAATAGTCTTATTAAATTTGTTATTACAGATTATTTCCAATTCGGAATAATAATCAGCAAATATTTCTTCACCGCATAGAGTCAGCTTAATATAAGTTTGAGGCTTGATGATTTTAACGAGAAAATGAAGACAATCCTCTGGTAATTGTGATAATTCAATCCCAATAAAGATCTCATATTGACCTGTTTCTTTAAAGCTACTGTTCATTATATGCATTTCATAGTAAATATCATTTTTTAGGTAATTTTGAAACTTTATTTTATTGGGCATGAAGCTTTCCATAAATCTTTTCCAGAGAATACCAATCTCATTTTCTTCTGTCCACCATGAGCTATTTGAAAATGGATCTCCATAGAAATCGAGTCCAATAAGAGAGAGAGATTCTTTGTTAATCAATTCAATATCTTTCATCTAAGCCTCCTCAAGCATATAATAAAAGATATTTTGAAATTTAGTCAAGAGAAAAGGCAGGATAACCTGCCTTAAAAATTACATGAGTCCAATGCCCTCATCAGGCATCCATTCAGGCCAACCATTTAACCAGTCAGGATATTTAGCATTTTTGACACGATCACAAACAGGAAAGTAAGCTTTAATATCAATTAAGGGGCTGTTATCACCTGCATCAATATCAGTTACAGTAATAACACCGCTGTCATGATCTACAGAAAGAACAGGGCACACTGTCATGGCAATAGGATTGGGTCTGAAGGGAGAGCGGCAAGAAAACATTCCAGCTTCAATCTCTTGAGCATAGGGAGGGAAACAGGTTAGTAATTCTCTTGCTTCTTGGTTATCTGCCTCATTAGCCCACCAAAAAACAATAATATGAGAAAAGTCTTCAAGTTTCTTCATTGCAGGACGATACTTCTCATCAACAACAATCATTTTTTGGTCATTGTTACGTTTGATAAATCCAATTGTTTTCAGTTCGAATTCGGTTTTCATTGTTTTCTCCTTTAAAATTAATAAGGCAATAATAATAAATGGCACATTTCTGTCTTGATGCAAATTGCTCATTTTTAGAGGAAATTTTTATGAGAATACAATAAACTTGATTAATCTTGCTCTTTGATGTTCATTCTTACAAATGGAAAAAATGTATAGGCATTTTTATAGAGGTAAAGCAGAATTCTTAATTGTTTTATTCACTTCAATATTCAAATCAGGATAAAGAAGATCAATAGTTTGAAGAAAATGTAAATATAATGATATTTTGGCGATAGAAGAATATCCATTATACATGATAATTATTGTACAGTTCTTTTCAGGATTGAAGCCAGCAAAGCACATATATCCGGGAACACCGCCAGAATGACCGATGAATCCGTAAGTTTCCATGATTCCCATACCGTAGTTTATATCACCGGGCATTGGGTTTGTAAGTAAACGTTGATTTTGCATTTCTGGGCTGATTAAAATTCCTAATGCCAAGCTTTTAATCCACAAATTGAGATTTTGTAAATTTGAAACTATTTGTCCAGAAGCTCCAAAATACGAAGAATGGTATTTTGTCGAGACATCAATCATGTTTCCATCAATGTCACCATATCCATGAATGTAATCTTTTTTAAAGTCAGAGTTATCAGGGATATAGGTTTGCGTCAATCCTAATCGTCCTGTAATACGGGTAAATATGTTTTCAGACAAAGATTTGCCAGTAACAATCTCAATAATTTTACCCAAAATTACAGTATTGGAATTGGAATATTCCACTTGCGAACCTGGAGTAAAATTGAGAGGATAGTTGTCAATAATCTGAATTAATTCATTCGGAGTAATGGGTGTTGCTGGTTGAGAAGTGATAAGGTTTTCAAATTCAGACATTTCGGTAAAATCTTTAATTCCAGAAGTCATATTACAGAGCTGTCGCATATTAATTGAATTACCATCAGGGAAATCAGGGAGAAAGGCATCTATTTTTGTTTCTAAAGAGATCTTATGTTCATCGACCAATTGCAAAAGGACAGTAGTAACAAAAGTCTTGCTGATGCTTCCGATACGATAATGCAACTCTGATGTTAAATTTTTTACCAAACCAATTTGAGCTGTTCCTTTACTGAATGTTAAGTTGAGATTTTTATTGGGAGCAGAGACATAGACGAGCATACCAGGCACATAGTCATGTGTGATTTGAAAGAGAGAATCAGCGATAGTTATAACTTGGTTTTCTAGTTCAATATTACGTTCATCCTTGTTATCACTGCATGCAGTTATAAAAAGAAGCGAGATAATTGTTATTAAATAAAAAATCTTTTTCATTTTTCTCCTTAGTAATTAGGGGTTCTTTAACAAGAACCATACTTTTTAAATGTATCAAATTTACTTATAGACAGATAAAATATATTGATATATTCTCAGAAGAGGTTTATAAGTCTATCAAAATAAAGAAGGGTTTTCTTCCAAGTAAGATAAATAAGGGTAAGCAGGGTTATAGTGTTTATGTAAAAAAGATTCTATTCTTTTTTTATACAATTTCTCACCTAAAGTATCAACAATAGGAATAATGATTTGCTCAGTAGCACAAAGAATCGGAGAAACATCTGTAATATTACCAGTGGTTTGCCTATTTAAACAACTGCAATTATTATTACAACGTTTTTCAATAGCACATTCTTGGCAAAGAAGATTTACTTTGACAGACTCTTGATTGAGTTTTCTTTTTTTTCTTTCGTTGATACCTTTATAAACATCGCCAATACAATATTCCTGTCCGTTTATTCCATCGCCAACAAACTGAATACAGGGATAGAGTTTTCCATCGGGAGCTATAGAAATTTGTTCTTCAGCCAGAGCACATTTAACGCATAAAGCCTTATCACCCTTAATATGAGTTGCTAGTTTTACCTCAAAAGGGCTGAAATAGAATTTTTTCCCTTCTATTGATAGTTTTTCATATAGTTTTGCAAGCTTTTTATATTCTTTTTTTAATATGTTTAAGGTTTCTTTTGACCAGTTTCCTGCATAGTTTAAAGATGCAATAATATATCTAAACCCTGAATTAAAAAGGAATTCAACAGAATCATGATAATAATGTACAGTTTCAGGAGTAATTGTCATTAAGACATGAGCATAAGGTTGATATTTTAATAATAATTTGGAAGTTTTAATTGTTTGATCGAAAGTTCCCGTGTTGTCAAGACTTCTTCGATGGGTATCGTGGGATTCTTTAATCCCATCCATACTAAGAGTTATACTCATTCTGACTTCATTTGCCCATTTTAAAAACTCTTCATCTAGGAGAAATCCATTGGTAACCAACTTTGTGTGATACATGAAGTTATTGCTTTCGTATTGTTTCTGACATTCTTCAACAGCAAATTTTACCAAGTCTTTTCTAAGTAGAGGCTCTCCCCCAAAAAAGATCAATCCACAATTATGATGTGATTGTTTTACAGCATAGTTAATTACCTGAAGCATTATTTCTTCGTTCATTTCGAGAGTTTTCTCAGGTCTGGAATAACAATAATGGCATTTAAAATTACAAGAGGTTGTTATATGTAGAGTATAATGCATTATTTATGCTCTCTGGAATTTCTTTTTTCCTTGTTATACCAATCAATAAAATCATTCACTTGGGCTTTTAAGGAATCAATACTCATTACTGTTGTAATTGCTTCTGAGTTCAAACTATAGTTATTTTGTAATTCATTCAATTCAGCTTTCTCTTTTTTGGATAGTTTATTCTTTTGGTAATAACCATAAATTTTAACCTTAATTTTTTTTAATTTTTTATTTACAATCGCATTATTATTATAAATCACAGGATCATAAAAAACGGCACAAGTGAATTTATTATAAGAATTAATTTCTTTGCTTATTAGATTAGCTAAACCATATAGATCATAACTTGAAACAGAGCTTGTCTTAGGGTTCTTTACATATTTATTGAAATCACGATTAGATATGTATAGAATTCCTAAGTTTTTCTCAGGAGAATAATAATTTATTGTAATAGGTACAATAGAAAGAGTATCTTTTTGTATTTCAGAATCACTTACGAAATTATGATTAATATAATTATCTTTAAAATTTTGATTGTCAAGTCCTTCAAATACCTTTTTAGATTCTTTAAAAGAAATACCTTGTTTAGAGAAAGATTCTAAAATTATATCTCTGGCATCAGTTTCTGAAACAAAAACAGGAGAAGAGACAGCCATGCACCCAACAGAACCTCTACCTTCACCATGTACAAATACGGGAGCCTTTAATATTTGAGGGTGATCGTTTTTTTGTTTATTTTTAACACTGTCTTCCCTTGCATCCAAATTTTCAATTTTTGTTATTGATTTTAAGCTATTATTAGTTTTACACGAGGTTAGGAATATTAAAGATAAAGCAGTTGTAATGGCAACTTTACTTAAAAATGGATAATGATTTGTATTTGTTGGATTAAAATCTTTTTCAATAGGATAAGCAGGTTTAGAGTATTTTTTTACCGGTTTTAGTTTCATATTAACTCCCATTCCCATTGTATAGGCAATAATTTAACCAAATTATACACAAGAAAATTATTTGTCAACAAAATAAATCTTTAGAAATGTAAAAGAAATGGATAACAGACCAAGAGTAAATTTTATCTAAATAATTATGATATTGTTGTGATAAAAACAGTTAAATCTTTTGAAGACTTATCAATACTCTACCATCGATTCAGAATAACCCTATATTACTGCTTGACAAACTCAGGCAAAAAGAAATTTACATATTTCAAGAACAAAAGAACAACTGAGCATTTCCATTTTCTAAATGGAATGAAGAATAATAGAATATCAAGAGAGGGATAGATTAAGATGGTAGAGATGAATGACAAGGTTTCCAATAATCCTTTAAATGGAATCACGCTTGAAATGATGGTAAATTATTTATTTGAATATTATGGTTGGGAAGAATTAGGCAGGCGAATCTCAATCAAATGTTTTAACTTTGACCCATCGGTCAAATCCAGTCTGACATTTTTACGAAAGACTCCTTGGGCGAGAAAAAAAGTAGAAGATTTATATTTAAAAAGTATAAAAAAGAATCGATAAATTAGATATTATTTGATAAAGAAAGAGACAAAAAATGAATGGGAAAAACAGAGCAGATATAAAAGCAGGTTTACAAGTCAGAATTGTTTTGAAACAAGATCAACGAAGTGGAAAATTAACTGACGGCATTGTTCAGGATATATTAACGAAAGCGACTGTTCATCCCAGAGGTATAAAAGTCCGTTTAACGAATGGGTTTATCGGCAGAGTGCAAGAAATATGCACAGCTTCAGATAAAGATTCTAAATCTTAAATTACCAAAAGTATTCATCAAAAATCTTAATTCAATTTATATAAGCAACTTTACTTTTCAATTACGTAATACTCTATCGAAAGACTGAAGAGATATCTACATAGAAAAAATTTGTATCTCACCTCTTCCCTATTGCTCTCCAAGAAAACCTAAAAACCAATATTTATTTTCATAGCTTTAAATTGCAAAATGGAAGATCGCATAACAAATGATCTATTTTTTTCAACGATAAAGGCTTTTGTTGTGTTCTCTATTTTAATTCAATACTAATATTTCCACTTATATTTGTATTTATTTTCAGATAATCTGTCTCAGTACTTATATTTTCAACGGCTAACTTATTTATTTTACCGATGACTGCAATCATATTATTTACTTTTGTATTATTGATTGCTTTCTCAGTCTCGATTCTGGATTTTTCTAAAACTTCTGAAGCATTATATTTTAGATTCTTTTCAATGTATGATAGGAATAATTTGTTAACTAACCATGAGGCTTTATTATATAGAAGATTACTTGTTTTCACATCAAAGTCAAGGTCTTTTACGTAAACAACCTTAGTCTCTGGATTATAGGCTAATTTGCTGATGAGGTAAATATCTCCTTTAGTCTTTTTTGATTCAATGTTTAATTTACAAACAACATAATCACCCATACCTGACAAGCTTAAGGATTTAACTAATACTTTTTTACCAGTACCAGGTACATCAAATACTTTATTCACAATATTATCGGAAGCAATTTTTTCTAATGCTTTCATTTCTATAAAAACTGGCAAATTTAGGTTAAAATCATTTTTAGTAATCTTCTCATTTTTAAGAGGAATTAGTTCACCATTTTTAGGTATTGGCGGATTATCACCGACATATGTTCTTATTTTGGAAGCTAAGGAAAAATTTAGTAATAATGTTTTATTATCTATAGATACTGGAGGAGCAAAATTAAAAGATTCTGGCTCAAATATCCCTAAAACCTTTACTGGATTATCTGAAAATAAAACAGGAGCCTTTATGACATTCCAGAAATTATTGGCATCTTTTCTTAAATCATATAAGCTTCTAATTTGTTTATTGATGACACTGTTTATCAATGGAAGCTGACTCTTAATATTATCTGTTGCCAACTTAGCAAAGGTAATTTTAAAACCTAAAACTTCTACAGATGGTGCTTTATTCAATTGAAAATCTGACTCTGTTAGAGCATTTATATTCCAGTTTTTATCAATGTTTAATAAGGTAGAGGTTTTCAAGATAATCTTGGCATCAAAATCTTCATGATGACTGACTTTATAGACATTAAAATCCAAATTGACTGAGCCAATTGTCTTCTTTACATTAGCCTCAGATTTCCAGTCAACACCACCCTGAATGAAAATTGGAATCGTTGTATTAATCTTTCCATTACTCGTATCAAGAGTGATCGCTCCATCTCTTTTTACACTAAGTTGCATCGTAATCCCATGCCCTGCATCAATTCCTGATTGAGAAAACAAATCATTTGGAATACTTTTATTTACCATATCTTCAAATTGTTTTATATTTATTTTGATAGGAATATTTACTATTGATGATTTGACACTATCAGCAGGTGTACTTTTTTCAATCAAATTTGGCATTCCTGGTTTTAATGTTGCACATGAACTTAAAATTATGGCGAGCATAACAAATGATAAAATCCCTACTATCCTAATAAAAACTGTTGATTTATCTTGTTTTAACATTCTTCTTAACCTCATTATAATAATTTTTCTATAGAGTATAGAATAGATTTGATATGTTTTTTATTCAAAACATATCAAAACATGGAAGATTGATTTATAACCCTAATTATTTGTCAATTATTTATTCAAACGATTTTATATTTTCTGTTATAGACTGTTATCCTGTAATAAAATTGAAAAGTCTGTTACCTTTTTTCTTTTCAAGTCTGACCTCACAGATAAATACATTCTACCCATTCATCCACCAACCAAGTGAAATACTCTGAAATAGCTTACAGCCTTAACATCATTATGTTCTGAAAAGATTTTTTCAAACAAGGTGTTTAAAATTTTTAAAAAAACCTTGCTTATTTCTTTAAAAAAGAATATAATTCAAATTGATAGATTATTGTATTGATAATCTAAGGTTATCAAAAAGAAATAATGGAGGATGTATGAAAAAATCAACAATTGGTTTAATCTGTGGTTTGCTTTTTATTGGATTTTTTTCTCTACAAGCTGTGCAAAATGTAACAATTTATTGTGATGAAGGTTATCCACCTTATAGTTTCATCCAAGGAAATACTGCTCAAGGGATTTATGTCGATATTCTTCAAACTGCTTTTTCTCAAATGCCTGATTATAAAGTTACAATTACTCCTGTTCCTTGGAAAAGAGGTTTGGATTTGGTTAAAAGTGGTGATGGACTTGCTCTATTTCCACCCTATTTCAGACCAAAAGAGAGACCTTGGCTTGATTATTCTGTTAATTTGCTAGATGAAGAATTAGTTGTGTTCATAAAAGATAAAAATGCTTCTAATTTTAAAGAATATCCAAAAGATTTTATTGGTAAAAGAATTGCCATCAATGCAGGATTTTCAGTGATTAATACTGAAGATAAAGGAAAATTTATCATTGATGAAGGAAAAGATAATAAAATTTGCATATTAAAACTCAATATGGATCGGGTTGATGCTTACATCAATGATAGAAATGCTATCCTTTATGAAATAGTAAATTTGAAGAAAACTGGCGAATTGAAAGAAGATAAAGGCAAGATTATTTCAGGAGCTCTCGTTTCAAAAGAAACTGCTTATTTAGCTTTTACAAATCAGGATAAGGGAACTTTTCCTTTTAAAAAAGACTTTC
Source organism: Cloacimonadales bacterium (SeqCode) (assembly GCA_963678255.2). Taxonomy (GTDB): domain Bacteria; phylum Cloacimonadota; class Cloacimonadia; order Cloacimonadales; family WRIO01. Next base: position 1,510,952 of record CAXXTW010000001.1, on the reverse strand, counting down.
AAGATAAATTAAAAGTTCAATTAGATAAAATGAGAAAAAGCGGAGAAATTAACAAGATTGTTGCGAAATGGACAAAATAGTGTAAGTACTATATTTTGTAAACATATGGAAATGTGATCATTCTTAAATAACAGAATATGAATTTATCATTCATGTTCTGTTATTTTTGAAAAAGAGATGTGTGATATTCATCATTAGCTTTACTCAAGCAGTTAACCTTTTGTGCCATATAGATAGCCCATAAATTAACTCGTTAATTAAAACTTCATTTCCAATTCTGCCCAAGTTGGAGATTTAAAACCCTTATTGACATAAACCTGATAGCCATCCTTGGTTGCATTCAGATAGAGTTTAAACAATCCAAGCTCTTTCCCTTTTTCAACGATAAGATCCATTAATTTGGGACATATACCATTCCCTCGATATTCAGGTAGAGTGTACATATTTAAAACATATCCGATTTTGCCATTGATTATAGTAAAACTTGGTGGAATTGCTTGAATGACCAACCCACTAAAAGCAATTGCATGATTTTCATATTCTGCAATAAAGGCAATAAACTCACCTGAGGGGATAGCTCTTTCATTATAAAGAGTAAGTTCCTGACGTAAAGTCTCAATTTCATTTTCACTTTTCTGACCCTGAATTTCCAATAGAAATTTTATCCTATTTTCAACTAATACAGGAATATCTTTTACATCTGCCAGTTTGTAGATAATGTTTTCTTTATTCATACATTTCTCCATTTTATTATGAGTCTTATTAACTTAATCTTTCTTTTTCAAAACTACAATTCAGATAAAAATGCGCAACTCTTTTTTATTTTATTTTGAATACTGTAACTTCAATTTATAAACTTCAAACTAGAATTCACCTGGAATTTTCAGATATATCTCCAAGGTAATCCCCTTTACTATCCTATTGATATCTTACTCCATCCTTGGAGATCAAAGACATTTCGAGAAGATTTCTAATAGGAACTCATCAATGATAATTAAAGAGGGGTTGCCATAAAAGCAACCCCATTTTTGTAAATCTAATAAAGTACATCAGTACCAATTTATTTACTTATTTTTATTGTACATAAGATTCTGATTCTTTACGATTCTTTTTTAATTTATCGCATTCATAATCAGAGCAATCTTCGCAATTAGTTACACCTCGACCAATAGCACAAGGCTTTATTTCACACATGGTTTGGCAATACATTCCTAATTTACCACCGCTTAAACATCCATCACAATTTATATCATCTTTTTGGAAATTGTAATGGAAGAGTTTAGTCCATTTTTCAGCAATTTCTTGACGCATTTGATCACTATTTGTTTTTGTTGCAACGTACATATCGCATATAGAACAATCTATACCGCAGGGGGCAATTCTTTTTTCTGACATTCTTTCTCCTCATTTATAAAGTCATTTCTATTATGACCTGAGTAAATATTATAACGGACATAAATCAGGTTGTCTGTTTATCAGAGATTTCTGATTTTTAAAATAATCAAATTTCTTACTACCTGTAGGTTTTAATATAATTCTAAATTCTTCAAAACTTAGAACCACTTAATTTCCTTAAAATATTCTTCTGAAACTTCAGGAACAATCTTTATATCCGTTTCTATTGTTTGTTAAAAAACAATCTATTTCGTAAATTGAAAATTACGAAACGGCACTATAAGACTTAACATAGTTGATTATAAATACTTCTTTCTTTTTCCTACAGCATTATTGGCAAAACTGAATTATCAATATTCAGAGTTTGACAATTGCAATTTGATTAATTTAGAAATCTTCCATTTTGCCTCCATACAATTATGAAGAAATAAAATTGAAACTGTTAAATTAAGTCAAATAGTTTTTTTGTTTGAGGAAAGTTATTTCAATTTCTAAGGCAAATACCGAAAGGGGATGTTTTCAAAGTAAGATGACATAGAGAAAAATATGAAATGCTTTTGAGATGAATCTTCAATTATTTATTTTTTATTTGACAACAGGATTTATAAGGTTATATAGATCAAAAAAGTTTTAGGAGTTTGTGATGATAAAAGCTATAAAATTGAATAGTAAGATATTGATACTGTTGTTTTGCCTTGTTTATTCTTATCAAGCCTATTGTTGCAGTATGTTTAAAATAAGTCAAAAAGGTAAGACTATTGTCGGGAACAATGAAGATTATTGGAACCCTAACACCTCTATTTGGTTTGAAAATGGTAAAAAAGCTAAGTATAGCGTAGTCTATGTTGGGTTTGATGATTTAAGGCCTCAAGGTGGAATTAATCAAGCTGGGCTCGTTTTTGATGGGTTTGCCATGCCATATTTAGCTATCAGGGATACATAGTGTCATCAATATCTAGAAAGTCTTATTCAAAGGAGAAAATAACAGGTTTAGAATAATTTTCAACAAGATGAGCTAATTATTGAAATTAGTTATACATGAGTGTTTAGAATGTCATATTTCACTTTTACAATACATCCATTTGTTCATTTAGCAGAGTGCTTATTCTCATGAATTCGGACTCTCATTCTCATGAATTCGGACTCTCATTCTCATTAAATTAGGTCTGTTTTTCCTGTTATATAACTATGAATATTTAAATATTTGCAAAATATAACCTTAAAGAATGTATTCGTTATTATAAGCTATAGGTTTTTGTTTTGTAGGATTACCAAAAAAGATAGCATAGCCAAAAGTTAGAATACCGACACGACCAATATACATATTAAAAATGATAATGATTTTACCAGCTAGACTTAAGCTTGAAGTAATGCCTGTACTCAATCCGACAGTTCCGATAGCAGAAGCAACTTCAAAAAGCATTTTTACTGTATTATGAGGCTCAAAATAAGCTAAAATAAATGTTGATAATCCCATTATTGATAAATAAAATGTCATACTACAAACTGCAACATAAACTTTCTCTTCAGGTATCTCTCTTCCAAAAAAACTTATTTTTTTAAATTTTCGAATTTTATCTTTTAATAATGCAAAGTTAGCAATAAAAGTTGTTGATTTCAATCCACCACCTGTTCCTGCAGGTGAAGCTCCAACAAACATCAGAAAGGAGATAAATAACATTGTTGAAATATGAATTTTGTCCATAGGGACTGAATTAAACCCTGAAGTAGTGATTGCATTCATAGTTTGAAAGAAAGCTATGAGAGTTTCTGTGAAAAGGTCTTTTGAGTGAATATTAGATTCGGTTAGTAAAAATTGAATCATTCCAACTACTGATAAAATTACAGTAGTCCAAAGAATTATGACTGTAGTAAAAGAGACCCTAACTTTTCTTTTCTTATATCTTTGCCAAACATCATCCCAAACAATAAAGCCAATACCACCAGCATAACTTAAAACAGAAATAGTTAAATTGATTCCCAAATTACCTTGAAACTGAACAATGCTATCATTGTACAAACTAAATCCAGCAGTACAGAATGAAGAAACACTATGAAAAATAGCACTCCATAAAGAATTTGGGATATTTTCAATTTTAAAAAAAATAAAAAGTGCTAATGCGCCTGAAAGCTCAAAGACCAAAGAAAATTGAATGATTTTTTTTATAAATCTAACTGCATTTTCTGGATAAATAGTAGAAAAGCCAATATTTATAATTTCATTTCGACTTAATTCAAATCTTTTTCCTGCGGCAATAATCATAAAAGAAGATAAGGTCATATAACCTAAACCACCTAATTGAATTAAAAATAATATAATGATCTGACCAAAAATTGTATATGAATCGCTAACTGATACTGGAGACAAACCAGTTGTTGATACTGCTGAAGTAGAGACAAAAAGATTGTCTAGGAAAGATACTGGTATTTTTTGAGAGAAAGGAAATAACAATAGAATTGTACCAACGAGTATATAAGACAAATAGCCCAGCATTAATTGCCATTCTGGGTTTAATGGCAAATGACCAAGCAATAAAAATGGTTTTAATTTTAATTTCATAAAAAACCTCAACTAAAAATTGTCAAACTTGAAATCTAATTATGAAAAACTGTCAAGTGATAATTATATTGAGTATGAATATAGATTTATTTTAAATATAATAATTAAAGACTTAAATTATACATTATTTTTTCTTTTAAAAGTTAAAATTCCTGTATTCTAGAAACAATTAATGAATAATGAATACAAAAATAAAGAAAAGAGCAATAATTTAACTTATGTAATCTTATTGCTCTTTTTATATTAAATTGAATAATTAAATATAAATCAGACTTTAAATAATTCTTTTATTTAGAGATCTATCAAAAAATCAGATAGTTCTAACTTATATAAATAACTATTTTGAGATGATTGATTAATTTCCACAGCTATCATGGTGCTTATGATCATGACAGACAGAACCTGTTGATTTTAGATTTCCCTGCAGATATAATTCAACAGCTTTTTTTGCTTCACCGCTAACGCCAACAATGGTTTCTATACCTTTTTCATTAAAGATATCAATAGCCCCACCACCCATTCCACCAGAAATAATAACTTTCACACCCATATCATTTAGATAATTTGGTAAGAAACCGGGTTTATGTCCTGGATTAGGAATGGACTCACTTTTAATAATTTGTTCATTTTCAGTTTCAAAGATCATAAAGTTTTCACAATGACCAAAGTGTTCAGTTACAATTGTTTTTTCGCAAGCAACGGCAATTTTCATTTTCATTTCTCCATTAATTTTAATTATATTTTCAATATTGTCAAACCAATTTCCCTCAAAGTTCTCAATCAGTCCTTTATCACAAGCAGTCGCAAGAGCTGAATCAATAGGCAACTTTGCAAGAATATTAATATCGTATTGTTTTGCAACAGATTCAACTTGGCTTTCACCAAAAATATTATGTTCTTTTCCACAATCAGGGCATTTAAAATAGGACATATTTTCAACTAACCCTAAGATAGGGATATTCATCATTTTAGCCATATTAACAGCTTTTCCCACAATCATAGAGACTAATTCTTGAGGTGATGTTACAATGATGATTCCATCAATGGGTATAGATTGAAAGACGGTTAAGGCGACATCTCCTGTTCCTGGAGGCATATCGATAAACATAATATCAATATCTTTCCATAGAACATCAGTCCAAAATTGTTTTACAACTCCGGCAATTAAAGGACCTCTCCATACGACAGGGTCTGTTTCATTTGGAAGAAGTGAATTAATTGACATAACCTCAATACCTGTTTTTGTTTTCACAGGCATCAGAGCGAGTTCATTTTGAACAGCTTTTTCTGTTAAACCAAAAGCCTTTGGAATAGATGGTCCAGTAATATCAGCGTCCATTATGGCAGTATTAAATCCTTTTTTATTCATGGTTACTGCAAGTAGAGAGGTTACGAGAGATTTACCAACGCCCCCTTTACCACTTACAATACCAATTACTTTTTTTACCTTGCTAAGCTCATGAAGATTTATTGAAAAATCCGGATTATTCTCTTGTGGAGCAGAGCAACCACCATTTGCATTTTTACAACTATCACTCATTGTTTTTTCTCCTTTTTAACAATAATTATTAATATTATAATTTAATCACTTTTTCTTAATATAAAAGAAGATTTATTGTTTTTTTATAAACGATTCTTACAGCTTCACCAGACTGACAATTAATATCAACAATACTTTTCCCTTCGTTAATGGCTTTTACGGCTTCTTTATCAAAAGGAATTCGCCCTGTATAATGCAAATTATTATTAAGACAAAAAGTTTCAATTTCTTCAGTCAATCCGATATTTGTATCATATTTATTAATACAAACAGCTAGCTTAACCTGCAACTTCTCAGAAGTTTGGATGATTCTTTTAAGATCACTGATACCAGAAACAGAGGGTTCAGATACGATTAAAACCATATCAACCCCACTGATAGAAGCAATGACTGGGCAACCGATCCCAGGTGAACCATCTATAATGCTAAATTCTGTATTAGATCTTTGATTTAACAAACTCTTTTTTACTTCACTGACAAGTTTCCCCGAATTTCCACTACCCATTTGTAATTGAGCGGTTGAAAAAACTCTTGAATCCTTGTATAGCATTAAATGCCCACTAACATAGGACTTCAGAGAGATTGCTTTTTCAGGACAGATAGCTTCACATAAAGCACAGCCTTCACAGGCAAAAAGATCGATATGGTAAGCATCTGTAAAATTTATGGCGTCAAAACGACAGTTATCTTTACAAATTCCACATTTTGAACAGAGATCTTGATTTATTTCAGCTTTTTGCAGACCGAAGAAATCCGTTACATTTGGATTTGATGATTGATTCATCAATAAATGCAGATTTGGAGCATCTACATCACAATCAGCAAAAGCTTTTGTTTTTGACAAATTGATAAAAGCTCCAGCAATCGTTGTTTTCCCAGTTCCACCTTTGCCACTAAGAATTAATAATTGTTTGATTTTGTACCTCCGAAATTACAGTCTGAAGTAAATCAGCAAACATCTTTTTATAATGAGAATTTTCTCTAACAAGAATTTTTCCATTTGAATTTAACATTCCTAATTCAGTACAATAAGGAATTTTTCCAAGAATATTAACCTTCTTTTCTAAACAAAAATCTTCTGAAGGATTCACCCCTTCCATAAATTTATTAAGAATCACACCAAAAGGTTTGTTGAATAGTTTTACTAACTCATAAACCATATTTAAGTTATGAGCACCAAAGATAGTTGGTTCAGCTATTAAAATGCAAAAATCAGCATCTTTTATGCTTTCCATGACGATGCAAGCACTTCCTGGGGGACAATCAATAAAGACAAAATCTGATTTTTCTATGGGTGCATTCATAATCTTCTTAATAATCGGAACACCTGATGATTCACCGACATTTAAAATACCTGTTTTCACCAATACATTTTCAGATATCCCTGTTTGGATGACTCCAATTTTCTTATCAACTTCACTTATAGCATTTTCAGGACATAATATTGAACAAGCACCACAAGCATGGCATATAGAATCAAAAACAAATAGCTTTTGAGATATATAAGCTAAAGCGTTAAACTTACAAATATCTATACATTTTCGACAAGCAGTGCAAAGATTTTGGTCAACTTTGGGTATTCTAATTGTGACTGTATCAGAAACAATATTTATAGGAGAAAAGAACAAATGACCGTTTGGTTCTTCAACATCACAATCAATATAGGTACAATTTTCTGCAACAGCAGCTAGATTAACTGAGAGCATCGTCTTTCCAGTCCCACCTTTTCCACTTAAAACAGCTATTTTCATTTTATTTACTATGACGCCCGTGGAATCCGGCATGGAATTCAGTGAGTGTTTTTAATTGATTATTCATATAAGTTTCAATATTCTTCTTTAAAGAGTCATTTACTGATTTAAAGATTTCAATTTTGGCGATTTGAATAACTTTAGCAGCATTTTCTCCACAACGAGGAGTGAGTAAAACATCTGCTTTTAGATCAACAATAATTTGAGCTGCTTTTATTCCGGCACCACCCTGACTATCTGCTGCTGTGTTAATTACAAACTCACTCTTTTCATTTTCTGAATTATAAATACAGAAAAACGGGGCTCTTCCAAAAGATGGACAAACCATTGATTCTAAATCTTGATTTTCTGCTGGTATTACTATTTTCATTTTAAACTCCTTCTTTTTATTACAAACATTTGATTAAATATTTGTAAGTGTTAATTATGGGTGATGTACCTCTGAAAGCTCTGAAATCATGGAAAAGAGAAGCAGTAACATTGTTAGCATCGAAATATCCCTTGATCATAGTTTGAATACATTCTCTTTTACCTTTTTATTGATTATCAGTGGGTTTTAGCAAAGACTCAATTAATAATTTATAAATCATGTTTTCTGCATCTTCCGCATCTATGAATGGGTTCAAACTCATCACAAAGCTTGTAATCTCCCCCTTCAATTTTAAGTATTTTTCCGTTTACCAAGGATTCAGCTAGTTTTTTTCTAGCTTCATTATAAATTCTTTGAACAGTCGTGCGGGCAACATTCATTTTTTCAGCACATTCTTCCTGAGTCATTTCTTCCAGATCGATCAATCGAATTGTTTCGTATTCATCAACTTTCATTAGAACAATTTCAGCTATGTCATTTAAGGCATTTAGTGAACCAAATAGATTGCTATCAGGTAAGCAACAAACTTTTCTCCATTTTTGAGGTCTTGGCATTTAGCACCTCCTTCTAGTTATTGACATATGCCCATAATAATTTTAATCGAACATATGTCAATAACTATTTTAAATAATATGATATTTAGATTACTTTTATTGTTTTTTACGGAGAGAAGCTCCAAGGAAGGAATAGGATAGTAGTAAGTAAGACATTAAAAAGAAGAAAGGAATGAGAGCAGCGGGTATTAGTAAAGAATCTGATAATTTCTAAATGAAGAATACAAGTAGGGAAAAGAGCAATGATAAAAAGTATTGTAGTGGGTTTGAAATCATGTTCATACTAATTAAGACGAACAGACATTTCTAGCTCATAAGAAAAAAAACTGCTACTTACAACCTTCAAATTGAAAGAGGTTAAAGTAGCAGTAATTATGAGAAAATACTGTTGTAGATATTATTTTAACAACAGAGCTTTTTTTACCTGAATAGCATCATCTGATTGTAGTTTGAAAAAATAGACACCACAGGGAGAATCATTATTTTGGTTATCTTTTCCATTCCAGACAACTGAATGATTCCCACTTTTAAAAAATGAATTAGTTAAAGTTTTAACTTTTTGACCTCTGATATTATAGATTATCAGAGAAACATAATTATCTTTTGGGAGATCAAATGATATCGTTGTGGAGGGGTTGAAAGGATTTGGATAAACATTGCGTAATACAGCTTTTTTAAGAGCTGGAAGATCAACATCGGTAATCGCAGTGACAGTGGTTTCCCAAGTAAATGAAGGATAAGAATTATTAGCTTCATCATTAATGTCCCATACATTATCAAAATCCCATCCAAATTGAGTATAGGTGCTTTCGGTTTTCATTTCCAGAGTTGTTTTACCTAAGACATCTGTCGCAGTTCCTTCAGAATTATCACCGATTCCGTCTATATTATTAGCAAGATCAGTATCCCAAAAACAATTAGTCACAGTTGAGGCATCATTGCATCCAACTAAAATCCCCACATAATCACCAGTAGTAGCCGTAGCAGCTGCATAACAATTTTCAATAGAAGCTGCATCATTATAGCCTGCAATGGCACCAATAGCTTCATTTCCTACTAAGGTACCAATAAAATAGCAATTGTTAATATTGGAAGCAAAACTATAACCTGTGATACCGCTAACAAAGCTATCACCAGTTATATTACCTTTTACAAAGCAATTGCTAACGATAGTTGAGTTATCCATTTCACCAACAATACCAGCAGCACCCCAGCCAGCTGTAACATTGACACTATCTAAACCCAGATTGCAAATAGAAGCACTGTCTGTAACACCAAAGAACCCTACCATGTCTTCTAAAGGACGATTGATATAAAGATTTTTTATGATATGATTTTGACCATCGTATTTACCGATAAAAGAGTGGCTCTCAGTTAAAGTACCATAACCAAAATTATTCCAACCAAGACTATCATTCCAAGTTGTAATTTCTTCAGGAAAGTCAATATTGGTAGTTTGAATATAATGAGATGATAATTTTGCATCATAAGCACTGTCTCTTACAGACATCCAATACAAATTTTGCCAACTGGAAATCTGATATGGATCAGATAGTGTTCCTGACCCTAAAGGCAAGACAGCTTCTTGAGCGATAAGACAAGCAAACATTGTCAACGTCATAAGTAATAAGGTTAGTTTTTTCATTTTTTACCTCAATAGAAATTTTTAAGCATTTAAGTACAAGATACATGCTTTATTTCCCAAATATAAACAATTTAATAACCTGTCAAACGAATATTACTTTATTTTTTAATTTTTAAATCAAAAGTAATCTAAAGACAGACACTTTATCTTTTTATGGGCTGAATAAACCGGACATTGATTATCAATTAATCGCCTTGAATTAATAAGTATTATCCTTTTAGATTGAATAAAGAAACCATATTTTGCAGATCTAAAGCCTGTTTACTTAATTCATCAGCAGCAGTAGCTGATTTTTCAGCATTTACAGCATTTTTTTGAGTCATTATATTCATTTCTTGAATAGCTGTATTGATTTGTTTTACACCTTGAGTTTGTTCTTCAGAGTAATTGACAATCTGATTAACAATAGTTTTTACCTTTTGGAAATTATCATTGATGTCGGTAAAAGATTTGCTGACTTGATTGACAATAAGAGAGCCTAATTCAGCATTTTTATAGGATTCTTCTATCAGGCTGTTGGTATTCTTAGCAGCTTCAGCACTTCTTAGAGCCAGATTTTTTACTTCTTCAGCAACTACAGCAAAACCTTTTCCAGCTTCACCGGCATGAGCAGCCTCAACGGCAGCGTTTAAAGCAAGGAGATTTGTTTGAAAAGCGATTTCATCAATTGTTTTAATAATCTTTTCTGTTTCTTGAGAAGACTTTAAGATTGAGTTCATTGCATCATTCATTTTTGACATAGCAATATCACCTTCTTTAACTGATAAGACTGCTTTTTCAGTTAGAAGTAGTCCTTGTTTTGAGTTATCCATATTATTAGCAGTCAAGCTGTTAATCTCTTCCAAAGAGCTTGCCTGTTCACCTGTAGCTTGAGCTAAAAACTGACTTCCAGTTGCAATTTGAGAAGCTACAGATGAGATCTGATCTACTAAAACATCTACTTGAAGCAGTGATTCATTAAGGTTTTCTCCTGCCATATTAATATTAGTCTTAAAAGATTCTAATTCACCCATATATAAGCCTTTTATTCTGGAAGTCATATTCTTATCAGCAAATTCTTTCAAAACAAGCATAGCCTCATTTAACGGATTGATAACAGCATCCAGAGTTTCATTAAATCCTTCAATAATTTTGTAAAAAACACCTTTATGTTTTTGAGCATCAGCTCTTGTTTTTAAATGACCCTTTAGCGCTTCATTTACTAAAAGATTTACATCTTCTGTCATAACTTTAATGTTATTACGCATATTTTTCATTGAATTCAATAATTGAGCTGTTTCATCATGATATTCAATTTGGAAAGAGACATTTACATCTCCTTCAGCAATCATATTTGCAGCAGTAACACATTGATTCAAAGGTTTTAAGATAGAAGAGAGAATAAAAATCATGATCAATAAAACCAGAGAAATAACAAAAATGTTGATAATATAAATTAGGATTTTGATATAAGATTGATTTTGTTTAGATTTCTTAGTGATCGTATCGGCTTTTTTATTTAATATTTCTTTCGTGTTCATGAGATGTTTTTGTACTTCCGTGAGATAAACCAAAGACTTATCTTTAAACAGATTTGCAACATTAGTTCGATTGGTTTGAGAAGCTAATCCCTCTTCCAATAGAATTACTGAACTATGTAATTTTTGATGGGGTTCTTCAAGCGCTTTCAATTCAGAAATAACTTCAGGATGTTCTTTTTCAAGTTCTTTTCTTCCCTCACCATAAAGCCACTTTCCCAACACACAAAGGTGATAATCTTTCTGAACTTTAATATTTTTACTGTTGTTATCCAGAATAGTATTGCTAACTTCCTGAGCCCATTTAAAATGATCTATTACCCTTAAATCAAGTTCACTTTTTTGTAATTCAATTGAGTTTATTCTATCTTGATTGGAATTAATAGATTTCATACTAAAAATACTAATAAATGAGATAACAGATAAAGATAAAACTATAAAAATAGTTGTGATAATTAATTTTCTTTTAATTGTGATATTTTTAAAATTAAACATAAAAATCTCCCTTTTTTATATACTTCATATTAAAAAATCCACCATACAAATATCCAATTTTAATAGATTATTTATTAAAAACAAGTTGAATATAGGTCATTTTTATCTCAAAGTCAAGAGAATCTATTTCAAAAGTATCTATTACTTCAATGAGATAGACAGAACTGAGCTAAATATGATTTGACAAAAAAAGAAAACTCTATAGGAAGGAATATAATAAAATATGGAGTTTATTTTGATTGTTTTACATATTTCAATACTAAATGGCCAGTTTCTTCTCTGGACTGAATCAGAGCATGTTGGTAATATCAGAGAGTTAAAAAAAACACTTAAGATCATTGCAGACCACACATCAACAGATACTTTAAAGATTAATTCACGCAATACTATCAAATCTTTTGCATTTTTACCTTCCTACAAAAATGAGTTTATACCTTCTTCGCATTTGATTAAGGAAATTAACATATCCAAAGCAAAGCCTGTATTGATGCCATACCTTGTAGAATCAATGAGACTGAGTATGGAAGAATTGTTTATAATCACAGGTGTTTGTTCACACAATATACCGGGTATAATTTTCGGGCAATCCATCAAGGCGTTGAAAGCTTTGATTTATATGTGTTTTAGTTTAATGCTTTCAGAAAACTATTACCCTATAATGATTAAATCACCAGACTCATACGAAGCAAGGTGGTTACCATTTTTAAACGAAGATTTTGAGAGTAAAGTAAACAAACTGATAGAGCAGTTACCACCAGTTTGCAGATGTATGAATAATGACAAAGATAAAGTGCCTGATATTTCTTCTGCATTTATGGTTCATTACTGTCTGAAGAGTATAGTTGATCATTTGATGAGAAAAGATCAATCTGCAAGAGTAAGAATTCCGAACAATGTACATGATGCCTGGTTAAATGCCTTACAAAATGAAGATCCAGTTGTGGAATGGAAGGACAAAAAAAAAGAGATAGAGGAGTTTTACAAGCAATTACAACAATGGCAAAGACCAGTAGAATTATCTATCAAATCTCCGTTTAAACTATGCTTTAAGCTTATTGAACCAGAAAAAGAAGATGAGGAATGGTTACTGGAAAACCTAATTCAGTCAAAGAAAGATCCGAGCTTATTTATACAATTGGAAGATATTTTCAACCCCAAAAAAAAGAAAAAGTTGCCTGATATTGGCATTATCAGCCCTGAGTTTATCTTATCCTCACTAGGTCAGGCATCAGCAATCTGTCCTCATGTTGCAGGCAGTCTAAAGCATAAAAACCCCTCCTCTTCATTTTTTAATACAGATTTGGCATTGTCTTTTTTGCAAGAATATGCAGAAATCCTGAGGACTTCTGGCTTCACTGTCCTGTTACCGGCTTGGTGGATAAAAGGGAATACAGCAGAGAAACTTAAATTGAGTATCCACGTAAAATCGTCCAATCAGGGTAGTACTGGAATTCTGACTCTCAATTCTCTACACGAATTTGATTATCAAGCTTCTTTAGGTAATGAGCAAATATCTGCTGAAGAATTGCAAGCTATGGCAAAGATGAAAAAGACTCTGATAAAATTCAGGGGTCAATGGATCCAGATTGACCAGAATCAACTTTCACAAATGTTAAAATATCTCCAGAAACAAAAAAATCAAACCATTAACGGAAAGGAAGTACTTTATCTTGCCCTTGGAATGGAAAAAGATTTGGGTGGTATCTGCATTGAAAATATAATTGTGGAAGGATGGTTGAAGGATCTGATTGATCTTTTGAAGGGCAAAAAAGAATTTAAATGTTTGGAACAGCCTAAATCAATAAATGGAATACTCCGAGACTATCAGCTTAGGGGATATTCATGGTTAGCATTTTTAAAACAATGGGGACTTGGAGCTTGTTTAGCAGATGATATGGGGTTGGGTAAAACTATTCAAACTCTGGCACTTTTGCAGGAAAACTCTGAAAAAAGAGAGAATAAACCAAGTTTACTGATTTGTCCTACATCTGTGGTGAATAATTGGAAAAATGAAATTGAGAAATTTACACCCAATCTTAAGATTTATATACATTATGGTAGTAAAAGATTAAAGAAAAAACATTTTTGTGATGAAGCACAAAACAATCATTTAGTAATCAGCAGTTACGGATTATTACAAAAGGATGTAGATTTTTTGAAAGAGACTGAGTGGAATGCCCTCATTCTGGACGAAGCACAGAATATTAAAAACTCTGAGACAAAACAATCCAAAGCAGCCAGATCAATACCATCTGAATTTAGAATTGCATTAACGGGTACACCTGTCGAAAATCATGTAGGAGATATCTGGTCTTTAATGGAATTTCTAAATCCAGGAATATTGGGATCTGCTTCATCTTTTAAAACCCGCTATCATAAACCAATTCAACTTTATCAGGATGAGGAAATCGCCAAGCGTTTGAAATCTCTCACTTCTCCCTTTATACTCAGACGTTTAAAAACAGATAAGAGTATTATAAAGGATTTACCAGAAAAAATCGAAGTGAAAGATTATTGCAATCTCAGTAAAGAGCAAGCATCTATTTATCAGGCCATTGTTAATGAAATGGCTGAAAAAATTCAAAAGTCTGAAGGAATAGAACGGAAAGGACTTGTCTTATCAACGCTCCTTCGTTTGAAGCAAGTATGTAATCACCCTGTTCAATATCTTCAGGATAATTCTTCTATCCATGATCGTTCAGGTAAATTAAACAGACTGAGGGAATTGCTTGATGAGATCAATGAAATTGGAGAGAGTACACTAATATTTACCCAATTTACAGAAATGGGGAAAATACTTCAAAAGTTCCTTCAAGAACAATACTGTCAGGAAGTCTTCTTTTTACATGGCAGTCTAACAAAAACCAAAAGAGATCATATGGTGGAAGAATTTCAGAACAATCCCAAAGCTCCTAAAATATTTATCCTATCACTGAAAGCTGGAGGATCAGGTTTAAATCTGACACAGGCCAATCATATTATACATTTTGACAGATGGTGGAATCCAGCAGTAGAAAATCAAGCTACAGACAGAGCATTTCGCATCGGGCAAAACAAGAATGTTCAGGTTCATAAATTCATTGTAGCAGGCACATTAGAAGAGAAAATTGATGCCATGATTGAAAGAAAAAAAATGGTCTCAGAGCTAGTTATTAAGACAGGTGAAAATTGGTTGAATGAATTATCCAATGAAGATTTTATCAATCTGATACAGCTCAGTAAAGATTCAACAGGAGATTAATCATGGGAAGATATGATTATTATAGTTGGTATCCAAAAACCTCACCTAAAGAGGTAAAGGGAGGGATTAAGTCCCAGAGCAAATCAGGGGCATTTGCTAAAAAATGGTGGGGAAAACGTTGGATTCAGGTATTGGAAAGTTTCGATATTGGAGCCAGGTTACAAAGAGGACGATCTTATGCCCGTTCTGGTCAGGTAACCAAACTTGAGATTACTAAGGGATGTGTCATGGCTTCAGTTCAGGGTTCAGGTTCAAAACCATATAAGGTCATCATTATATTGAAAACCTTCAATAGCAAAGAATGGGATAAAGTGATTGATCGACTTAATGAGCAAAGTATCTGGCTTAGCCAGCTGATTTCAGGAGAAATGCCAGATGATATTGAGAGTGTATTTTCAGAGTTTAAGCTCTGTCTTTTCCCTGAAAAACAGAATGATTTGGAAACAAACTGCACCTGTCCAGATTACTCTAATCCCTGCAAACATATTGCCGCAGTATATTATCTTATGTCTGAAGCCTTTGATAATGATCCCTTTCTATTATTTAAACTCAGAGGTATGGAAAGAGAAGAATTTCTTAATCGACTAAATAAAGACATGATGAACGAAAATGTTGAACAATTTGAAGCAGAAGAACTTCCTTTAGATCCAAATGCTTTTTGGAGTTATTCAGCTTTTGATTTTGATTATGCAGTTCAAAACAATACCATTCAAACCACAAAACATGCTATTATCCCTCAAAGGCTCGGCAACTTGCCTTTCTGGCGTTCTGAAAAAATGTTTCAGGAAACGATGAACAAAATTTATACAGAATCGACAGAACTAAATACTGGACGATTTGATAACTATAATTCTCTGCTTTTATCTGAGGAAAAAAGAGAAGACTGATTAATAAAGGTAATTCTAGAGTGTCTTCATAAAAATAGTCGTAATAATTAATTATTTTTTATTTGATAATGATTTAACTTTTTGTATTGATTGAAACCTGATACTGAGAAATATAATAAATTTCTATTGTGAACCAGACAATTGTAAAAAAGAAAAGGGTACGAATAGTTCGTACCCTTGATAATGTCTCTATAGTATGCTTAATAAATCATCAAGCATCTTCATGAAAAATGCGCCTATTTCAGCATAATTGCTTTTTTAATAAGCAATTGATTGTCTGTTTGTAATCTGATAAAATAAATACCATTTGCACAAGGTAGATTAGATTGATTTGTACCATTCCAGATTAAAGAGTGGTTTCCTTTATTTAATCTTTCATTTTTTATAACTTTAACACATTCGCCTTTAATGTTATAAACTGAAATTTTTACTAAACCCTCATCTGCTATAGAGAAAGAAATATTAGCTTTAGGATTAAAAGGATTTGGATAAATAGATTTTAAAGCTGTGATATATTGCGTATCAGAAGGAGGATTATTAGGATCATCATATTTTACTGAGACAGGACCATAAACTTGAGAAGAACCAGATCGATCCATTGACATTAACCAATAATTATAATCTTCACGAATATCCTGATCAGTCCATTGATAAGAGGCTTGATTTGAACTGTTTTGAGCAGAGATAAGTAAGCTTTTTCTATCAGCCTGATCAAAATCATTTTGATGGCTTCCATAAACATAATACCCTAACAATTCTGTTTCAGACTGGGTTGTCCAATTTAGTATCACAGAGTTATTTTGATTATTTAAGACAGCGTTAAAAGACGAAAGAGTGACTGGTAAGGTTTGATTATCTGAGCCAAGAATAAACTCACTAAAAGAGGAAATTCCGTCGAAATTAAGGGTATTTGTTTCTTGGTCATAAACCATGTAACCCAAGTATTCAAAAGTTCCTTCTCCAGGAGTTGAGCGATGATAAAGTTTCACCTGATTCAAATCAGTTAATCCATGATTAGAAAACACATTTAAGTCAAGAATCAAATTGACGTTAAAATCAGTAATTGAATTACTATTAGAAAAAACCCAACGATAAGGAATAACTGTTTGAGGAGTCAATTCATTAAAACTAATATTTTCGGCTATAGAGTCATACTTTTTTACTTTTACGACACCTGAACCGTTTATTGAGTTAAAAAACATTTTTATAGCAGTTTGATTACCAAATTCATATATCATGTCACTATTATCAATATCAATAAAAGCTTGGTGATCCGCATTACTTTCCGGAGTATTATAAGTATAAGAATGAGAACCTAAACCATCAGCAGTATTGACAGAAAAAACATCCCATTCAGTGTTAAGTGTAGGGAAAGTATTATTTGCAGGGGAAAAAATACCTCTAAAAACATTAGATTTACGTCTAAGGGTTCTATCTATGGTTGAGTAATTATCAATAGTCCACGCAGTGCCAGGGTCATAACCAACATAGCCAAAAACATCAATAACCTGAGAAGGATTTATCTTCTTTAAAACCAAAGCATCATCTCCATTAAAATTAACAGAGCCATTTGTTTCTGCTATTACACCATTTGGTAAGCTTAAGGCAGCTTGAGAATTTTTATAAACTTTTACTGCATTTTGAGCCAAAATTCCTGAAAGAGTCACAGAACTTGTAGTAGTCGAAGAGCCATTTGAATATAAATCCAATTGATAATTGGATAAATCTACATCGACACCAGTTCCATTGAAGATTTCAACATATTTATTATTACTAGTACCTTCTACATATTCAGAAAAGAAAAGATCTTCAGTAAAATTTGAAGATTGTTCAGCGAAATCATTATCTTGAATAGTTAAGTCAAAGGTATTAGGCATTTCAGAGTAAGCATTATTTCCACCAGTTACATTTTCAATTGTGAAAGTAAGTGTCTGATTTCCATCAATAATATTATTATCAGTTATTGAAATTGGAATTGAAATGGTAGAAGTAGAGTTTGCTGGGAAATTAAGAATCTGATAAGAGAAATTATCGATTTTTGAAGAAGAACCATTTGTTAAACTTACCCGACAAGTAGTCTGGGTAGTAGGAGAAGGATTAGAAATTCTAATACTCATAAAACAAGTACCAGAACCTTCCTGAACGACTAGAGACTGATTGTCAAAATATAGATTAGTGTAAATCGTAGGATTAGTATTTTGCCAGATCGAAGCAACCCATTCAGGATGATCAATAAAAGGATTACGGTTTCCCTGATAAGTATAATTCATATCATTACGGCTTTGTTCAAAAGTATCAACAGGATCAGATACAGTCCAGTCAAGTAAAACAGGAAGCATATCGACACCATCGATAGTTAGACCCATATTGTAGCGAACGGAGAAATACAGTAAAGCACGAGCGATGTCCCCTTTGTATTGGTCAGCTGGTTCAAACACATTTTGTGAAGAAGAATTAGCCCCTCTAAAGCTATGGAAATTATTATAAGAGGTATAAGTGGTAGCTGTTGAATGGTTTTCTACAACACCAAAAGGAATATTACCTCTGGATGAATTTACATTTTGTTGAGTAGGAAATAAGTGATGCAAATCAGATTTTTTTGTTGAAGCTTCGGAAGAGCCAAACCAGCTTTGGCAAAAGGTATGCTCTGTATTAGGGCTTGTACTTCCATTATAACCAGCTGGGATAGAAAAATCCTGTCCTGTATAAACACATCGGACATAGCCATTTACATTAAAGGTATTTTGAAATAGCTTTAACTTAGCTCCATCATATGACAAGGGATTATGACCATTTGTAATAATCGTGTGTAAATTGGCTTTTAAAATTTGCCCGGTTCCTGTAGCATTATCATAATAGGCAGAAAATAGACTAATTACTTGCAAAACAAATAATATGGTCAATACAAATCGCATTAGTTTTTGAATTTTACTCATCTTATCCTCCAGAAGAAACAAAATAGATTTTAATAACATATTTGTCAAAATAAAGATTCGTTACTGATAATTAATAATTATTCAGGAAGGCTGAAGAAAGGAAATAGAGTAAGATTATTAAAATTTTTTTATAAAAACCAGACTAAATCCACTATCATTAATATCTCCCTGATATTCATCAGAATAATTATCATAGAGAGTTATAATTTTTTTTCTGTAAGCAAAGTTTGATTTAAAAAATAAAATTAAATCATAAGATTTATCACCGAAACCTGCTCCTAAAGCAAAAAAAGGTCTTGCTCCAGTCTCAGCATACTTCATAAAATTTTTATTTCCAGTTAAAATAGTTCTTCCAAATTTAAAGATAACTAGAGGTGATCTTCCGAAATCATTAACATAATATTTTGCAGAGATATTTGGGCTGATAATATGATAAACAGTACCTGTATGTTCGGTGAAAGCTTTTAAAAGCCTAAAATCAAAACCAGCACCAAATTCTAAACTTCGAGAAGTTGGATAATAAAAATCAACAGAAGCATCTAATGCTGGGTTACTAGTAAAATCATTATTATCAGTAGCATAAATAGACCCTAATGTTGCTCCTAAACCCGCACACAAATATTGTTTCTTTTTTTCTAGATAAGAGTTAGTTGTTACGGCAGTATTAGTATTAGCTGTTGCAGTATTCTGATTGTTATATTCTTTTTGTTCACTGTTTTTGTTTAATGAAACACTATTAATTTTTACGAAAGGATTTCTTTTAGCAGTGGCATTTAAACCACTCAAATAAACATTTCCATCATCAATTATTGAGTTTCTTATTTCCTGCCAAGTATAAGTAACAATTATTCCATTAGACTCAAGTTTTAAATATTGGTCTTTATTTTCTTCGATTACTTTTCCGCTAATAACATTACCGTTATTGAGTAATAATACATATTTTTGACCTATGTCATAAGAAAATAACGAAGACAGTATCCCTGTAATTATAAGCAATAAACCCCATTTAATCATTATACCCTCTAACAATAATTATTTTATAAACTTTACTTTACAATGATGATTTTTTTATAAGCGGAAGCATCCTTTGTATTGAGTTTAATAAAATAAACACCTGAACTCAGTTTATTTTCAGGATCAAGAGATAAAGAAATTTTTTGATTGTAGAATTTATCAGTGAATGATTTAATTAATTGCCCTCTTATATTATAAAGATTAATTTTAGTGATAGGATCATTAGTTTTATTATCTAAAGAAAGAGTACATTTATTATTATTGATTGGATTTGGATATATGGAAAACGAAAATGCAGGAGCATTTGTAATATCTGTATTTTGCACTTCATTTAGAATTTCAAGGGCAACAACATTTGTGCTGTCATCAGAAAAGTTACAGACACCCGAAACCCAGTCAATAGTAGGAATAACAACAGAAAAAGTAACATTAGATGAATAATCAGGAGATATTGTTTGCATTGGATAATCAACACCATTTACAGTAAAAGTAGAGGTAAATGGGAAATTCCCATCAGGATCGTTATAATCGACAGTAACAACAGAAGTATTACTAGTAAGGGTGATTTGAGGATTAGAGAGAATTGGTAATTGATTTGTGTCGTTTGCAATCAAATCATTAATTCTAATCATTGCAGGATTACCAATATCACCAGTAAAGTTTTGTAAATCAAGAGGATTGACTTTAACAGTAAAAGGAACAAAAGCCAATGTATTACTCATGGAAGGCCATGCTCCAAAATCAGGATCATTAAAAATCAGAGATTGGTCACATTTCAAAATTAGGATTCCATCACTAATAGTAGTGGTAATATCCCCAACTCTTTGAATTGCATTAAAATCAATATTAGAGAGATTGGTAAAGTCCACACCATGAATTTTATATAAACCAGGAGTAAAAACAGATGGGATATTAGCATAAATTAAAGCATAACCTGTTGTATCCATAACATTTTCTGGATTGATGAATCCTGCACCATACAAATAATAAGGTCCAATAATCGGGAAGTCATAGTTAGGGTAGGATCCTTGTCTGTTTTTTAATCCAGCATACAATTTTTCATCAGAAAAAGCAAAATGAAAACTTTCAAGATCTAATTTTAAATTTCCGGCCAAATTAACTTCATTAATCGAATCTCTGGAAGCAATAACCATATGTAAAGAGGAAACAGTTGTGTTATTATCAAGTTTTAAAGGTTGCATATAACCAAAGAAATCATTTATGAGACGAAGACCTATCCCTTTTGTATCAGAATCAGGTTGTTGAACTTTTTGTTGAAGGGTTAATAGGTTAAAATTTTGCATAGAATCAAAAAGAATAACATCGTTCTTTTTATAAAATATGTCCAGAGTATCCAATTGAGTCCCAATAGTTTCACAGCGCACATAATGGAAACCTTCTGGAGTTAACGCACTTATACGAAGATTTTGCCATGCAGCGATATCCTGAGCAAAGCAAGTAATAACAGAAGCCAACAACAGTAAAAAGAAAATGATTTTTTTCATAAGATAACTCCTAATAATTTTAATAATTCAAATTAATAACAATCATAAAACACCCAGATTTAATTTTTTTTTTGAAAATAAATTTAACAAGCATACCATTTCAGGTTTATTTTCATAACAAAAATTAATAATTACGAAGTATATGATTTTAGTCAATCTTTTTTTCATATAGCTAAAACTAAATATTCTTGACGTTTATCGGAAAATATTATAATGTGTTTTTATCTTAAATATATATATTAGGATGGGATCATGATTATCGTATTGATGGGGATTCAAGGGTGTGGAAAAGGAACTCAGGCGAAATTGCTATCTACACACAAAAAATGGGTTCATGTTAATTTAGGCGCTATGTTTAGAAAAGAGATTAAAGCTCGTACTTCTTTGGGAAAAGAGATCAAGCATTATATTGAGGAAGGTCGATTAGTACCAGATGAATACGTGTATCAAACAATAGAGAAAGCTTTAGGAGCAAGAAGGCGAGGATTTATCTTTGATGGATTTCCGAGAACACTGGATCAGGCTGAGTATTTAATGGAAAAGCATGCTATCAATTTGGTTGTTAATCTTGAAATGGATGATTCCATAGCAGAAAAAAGAATGCTTGCCAGAAGGATTTGCACCCATTGCCACAAAGATTATAATTTAATTTCTAAACCGCCTATTCATGAAAACAAATGTGATGAGTGTCAATCTCCATTATTAACAAGGGAGGATGATTCCATAGATATTATCAGAAAACGAATAAGTTTATTTCATCAGGAGACAAAACCTCTTGAAGAATTTTTTAGAAAAAAGAATTTATTAATTTCTATTGATGCGGATGATCCTATAGAAATCATAGAGGACAAAATTTTAAAGGAAATTGATAAATTATAAATGAAAAAAGCAGCGAAATTTATTGATAATCTGTTTTATGTTTTAGCAGTTATCAATATTGCCACAATCTTGTTGATACCAGCTATACAGGCCAATCATTTAGTATGGACGTTAAATTTTATTTACACTTTTTCATCAATACTACTTCTTTTAGTCCGTGTTGTATTAGAATTAATAGAAAATCGTATGTCAGCAACTGTTTTTCGGAAAACCAGCGCTGATTTATTATTTATTTTATCAGGACTATTTTTTCTCAGACACTCATTTAAATTTTTCCAATTTTACCTTTTAGTGAGACAAATGATCTTAATTGCAAAAAGTTCGACAGAACTCAGTTTTAAAAACAAGAATTTCAAGACTTTATTTAAATACCCTACATTATGGATTATTCTCAGCTTCTTTTTTGCGATTATATTTGGATCTTTTGTATTAATGCTTCCAGGAATGACTCCTGAAGGGCAAATAGTAGATTATCTTGATACGTTATTTACATCCACTTCAGCAATATGCGTGACAGGCCTTACAGTAGTGGACACCTCCTCGAGTTATACAATTTTTGGTCAAATGATCATACTATTACTTATTCAGATCGGTGGATTAGGGATCATGACTATATCAAGCGGATTAGCCTTGATATTGGGGCAAAAGTTTTCATTAAGAAGTGAAGCTTTTATGCAGAATGTATTTGGTCAAAATCAAATCATAAATTTTGTACAATTGATAAAGAACATAATAATTTTTACTTTTACATTAGAATTTATAGGGTTTATTATCTTATTATTTCCTTTGTATCAGGAATATAACAATATGGAAAAAACCGTTTACAGTGCCATATTTCATTCAGTATCAGCCTTTTGTAATGCAGGTTTTTCCATATTCCCGGATAATTTAGTTCGTTTTCAATCCAATATTATGGTAAATTTTACTGTTTGTTTTTTAATAATAACTGGCGGATTGGGTTTTGTGGTTATTGATGACACAAAAAATCTCTTTAGATTTAAAGGCAAGTTTTCAAATTTAAGGCTTCATACAAAGGTAGTTTTAATGACAACGCTTTTTCTATTAATATTTGGAACGTTAGCATTTTTTATTTTAGAGTATAACAACACATTACGTCATATGAATTTATTTGACAGATTAATGACATCATTTTTCCAATCAACAACAACGAGAACTGCTGGATTTAATACTATAGATTTTTCAGCAATTAATAAATCAACAGGATTAATCACAATCATTTTGATGTACATTGGTGCTTCTCCTGGATCAACAGGAGGTGGAATCAAGACCACAACATTTGCTGTGATATTCCTAGCTGTGGTAGCAATATTAAAAGGTAGCAGAGATGTGACGGCCTATAATCGTAAAATACCTGATAAAACTATTATTAATGTTTTAGCTTTGTTAGTGGTTTCTTTTGCATTTATTATGACTATTTTTGTAATTATGTTAACAATAGAACCTTTTAGTTTTGAAAAAATTGCTTTTGAAGTATTTTCAGCTTTTGGTACAGTTGGATTATCAATGGGAATTACTCCATATTTATCAGGTTTAGGAAAAATGTTAATAATAATATTAATGTTTGTAGGAAGAGTAGGAGCATTATCGTTTATTTATGCCTTTGCAGAGACTGTATTACCATTAAAATACGCAGTTCCTCAAGAAAACATTGATATTGGTTAGGAGATAAGATGGCAAAATTTGCAGTATTAGGATTAGGAAAATTTGGTATGACTGTAGCAACCACTCTATACCAACATGGAGCTGAAGTTTTAGCTATAGATAATAATCAGAGTCTAATTGATGAGGCTCAGACCTTTGTAACACATGCATATAGAGTTGACTGTACAGATGAAATCGGGTTAAAACAATTACATTTACATGAGATGGATGCCGTTATTTTGGCCATTGGTCAAAACATAGAAGTCAGCATTTTAACAAGTGCAATTTTAAAAAAAATTGGAGTTGGATTTATCCATGCAAAAGCAGATAGTAAATTACACGGTAAGATATTGGAAATTATAGGAGTTCAGAACGTTGTTTTTCCAGAAGAGCAGATAGGAATGCAACTTGCAAATTCATTACTTTCAAGAAATGTTGAACGATATCTTGACCTTTCAACAGGTCACAGTATAGTGGAATTGATAACTCCAAGGAAATATGTAGGAAAATCATTGCAGGAGTTAGCCTTGCCATCAGAGAGAAACATAAATGTAATTGCTATAAAATCTGAAAGATTGATTGTATCTGATGATGGGCAGAATACAATAGAGAAAAAGGTGAATGATTTACCAGGAGCAAATGACATGATTCATGATGGAGACACTTTAGTGTTGTTAGGCCCCAAGAATCGAATCAATGAATTGATTTTAGAAACATCAAGATAGGTGGTTTTATGAAGATTGGATTTACATCAAAAATTAGAGCTTATATTTTTTTAATATTATCCATACATTTAGTAAGCAATTTTGGGCTCCTTTATCTCATTTCATATAGTTCAATAGAAAGTTTATTACGTAATGACATTTCGAATATAATCTGGGGAAGTGTTATAATAGAATTTTCGATTTGCATATTTTTTATAGCAAATACCCAGAATTATTTAGAAAAGGCAATCTCACCGATAAAATACATTATTTCGGAAATTGCAAAGGGAAGTTACAATGTTAAACTCGATATGCCTATTGATAAAGATCCAATAATTCTTTCAGTTTATGAACAGATAGAAAAAATGCAGGAGATCATACTCCATTATGATAATCTGAAAAAAGAAAAAATAGTTGAACACAGAAACAGAATACTTAGTATGTTGAATATCACTGATGATGGCATCATTATTTTAAATATAAAAGGACAACTTTTATATATCAGTGATATTATAAAAGAAAAGTTTAAGTATTTTGAAGAAAATGTGGACATCATCAACACTCATTTCCAACCAGAAGTTGAATTATCCATCAAGAAGTACATCATGCAAATCATCAAATCTCATTCAAAGTTGGACATACAACCCTTTTATTTAGCTTCAATGAAGAAACATATTTTCATGAAAAGTAGTTTAGTCAGAGATACCCGTGGGATTCCGATTGGAATTGTAATAGGAATTAACAATTTAGTAGAAAAAGAGAAAGCGTAAAAAAATGAATAATCAGACCATTGAAATCAAAGTCATGGAAGCAGACGAAACATTAGAAAATAATTTAACAGAAATCTGTTTTCCTTTGAGAATTGATAAGTATTTATCGGTTATCAAACATGAATCATTGATTTCACGTCAATTTATTGACACATTGATCAGCGGCGGACATATTCGGTTGAATAAAAAAACAATTACAAAAAAGAGTTATTTAGTAAATCCAGAGGATGAAATAGAAATAACATTACCATCCAATAAATTCAGTTTAGGCGATTTACCAGTCGGTCAGGATATACCCTTAAGTATTATATTTGAAGACGAACATTTAGCAATAATTGATAAACCTGTAGGTTTAACTGTTCATCCTGCTCCAGGGCATTATGATGGAACTCTGGTAAATGCTTTAGTTTATCATTTTTCTGAGAATTTATCAGAAGGATTTGAAATAAGCAGACCAGGAATCGTTCATCGTCTTGATAAAGACACATCAGGATTACTAATAATAGCAAAAGATAATAAAACACATCTTTTACTTTCAGAAATGATACAAAAGAGAATGATAAAAAAGACTTATCAAGCGATTATTTTAGGAACAATAGAGCCAGAAAACGGAGAAATCTTTGAGCCTATAAAGAGGCATCCTGGAGATCGCAAAAAAATGGCAGTAGGTGAAAGTGGAAAAGAAGCTTTAACCAAATATGAGACTATTCATTCATACGAGTATTTTACTCATTTGAGTATAGAGTTAATTACAGGTAGAACTCATCAAATCAGAGTTCATTTTACATTCAAAAATCATCCAGTATTGGGAGACCCTATCTATAATTCATTACAGCAAACCCTTTCTCAAGTACCAAGTTCATATCACAAAAAGTTACAAGCCTTATTAAAGAATCATCTTCATCGTCAAGCCTTACATGCAAGCAAATTAGAATTTATTCATCCTATTACCAATCAGGAATTGATCTTTACGTCACCTCTTCCGAAAGATTTTTTATATACATTGGAATGGTTAAATGAAAATTTCACTTGATTATTATGAATATATATGTTATTTTATAAAAAAAATTAGGATAATAATATGAGAAAAGATAATCCTACAATTCTGATCGTAGATGATGAACCTGTAAACAGGATCATTTTAGCCCGAGCCTTCACAAATAATGAGTATAATATCTTTGAATGTGGTTCTGGAGATGAAGTTTTAGCTTTTATAGACAAACGAATTCCTGATATTATTCTATTAGACATTATGATGCCAGGAATGGATGGTTTTGAAGTTTGTCAAAAGATAAAAAACAATCCTCGTACTTTTGATGTACCCATACTGTTAATAACAGCTTTGAATGATAAACAATCTAAATTGAAAGGTTTAGAGCTTGGTGCCTATGATGTAATAACTAAACCTTTTGATATATTTGAGGTTAAGTTACGAGTGAAGCAATATTTAAGAATGAGAGATTTGTTTATTCAAGTAAAAGAGAACAATTTAAGAATGAAGCGAGAAATTCTTTCTGCACGTAAAGTTCAGATGAATCTATTACCGGACAATCATATAAATTTTCATAAGAATTATGAGTTTTTATTTGAATATTTTCCATGTGAAGATTTAGGTGGAGACTTTATCGATTTTTTAGAAGTAGATGAGAATCATTTCTTATTTTATATAGCAGATGTTTCAGGTCATGGAGTTGCATCGTCATTAGTTACAGTTTTTTTAAAGGAGTTTTTTAATCAGCATATTTCAAAGATTAAAGCTCACTATAGTCCCAAAATAATCTTGGAAACAATCAATAAAGCCATCTTAAGTTTAAATTTTTCAGATAAATATCTCACCATGTTTTTGGGGATTTTGAATATAGAAACCAATCAGCTATATTGGTCGTCAGCAGGTCCAAACACTTTTCCATTATTAATTACAGAGCATGATATAATAGAGTTAAAAAATCAAGCTCCAGCGTTAGGATGGTGGGAAGACATAAACTTTGATGATTTTACGACAGACATATTGCCAAATAGTCTTTTACTTTGTTATTCAGATGCAGCTGTAGAGATAAAGAATAAACAGGATGAAATGTTAGGGATAGAAGGTATAGTTGAAATGGTAAAAAAGTTGAGATTACTTGAATATCCAGACTTTCAATCGTTAATTCATGAGCTCTTGGATTATAGTAATCAATTATCTTTTGATGATGACTTAACACTTATAGGTATCAGGAGACTATTAAATGAGTAATTGCACCAATTCAATTAAATGCACTTGCACATATTCTTGTGAGAATCATGGAAAATGTTGTGAGTGTATCGCTTATCATAGAAAGAGCAAACAACTACCAGCATGTTATTTCCCTACAGAAGCAGAAAAAACATATAATCGATCAATATCATATTATATTCAACTATTAAATGAAGGAAAACTTTAAAGATGACAAATAAAAATTTTTCACCTATCGAAGAGGCAATTGAAGATATAAAAAATGGAAAACTAATCATAGTAGTAGATGATGAGAATCGTGAGAATGAAGGAGATTTGGTTGGAGCAGGGGAGTTAATGACTGCAGAAAAAGTTAATTTCATGATAACCAAAGCAAAAGGATTACTTTGTGTACCGATGTCAAAAGAAAAACTAGATCAACTGAATATTGGATTAATGACCGATATCAATTCAGATAGACATGGCACAAAATTCACAATATCCGTAGATGCAGCAAAAGGGACATCAACAGGAATATCTGCTCATGAAAGAGCATTAACAATTCAGAGATTGTCTGATGATCACTCGAGGAGTGAAGATTTTATTCGACCTGGTCATATATTTCCATTAATGGCAGAAGCTGGAGGTGTTTTAAAAAGAGCCGGTCATACAGAAGCATCAGTTGATCTAGCCATATTAGCAGGATTAAAGCCCATTGCAGCAATATGTGAAATAATCAAAGAAGATGGTTCAATGGCAAGATTACCCGATTTAATTGAGTTTTCTAAACAACATCAATTAAAACTAATTACTATAAAAGATCTTATTGCTTATCGTTTTTTGAACGATCAATTGGTAGAAATGTTAACAGAAGCTAAACTTCCAACAGATTATGGTGATTTTGTTTTAAGAGCATATCAAAGTAAAATTACTAATGAATATCATGTTGCTTTGATACTTGGTGAAGTTAAAGATAAAGAAAATGTGTTAGTCCGAGTTCATTCAGAATGCTTAACAGGTGATGCTCTTCATTCTCTTCGTTGTGACTGCGGGAAACAGCTTGATTTTGCAATGAAAAAGATCAGTCAGGAAGGTAGTGGGGTCATACTGTATATGAAGCAGGAAGGCCGAGGAATCGGATTAGTTAATAAAATTAAAGCTTATAATTTGCAAGATCAGGGAAGAGATACAGTTCAAGCCAATTTAGAGCTTGGTTTTAAGGCAGATATGAGAGATTATGGAATTGGTGCACAAATTTTAAAAGCTATTGGACTTTCTTCGATCCGATTATTGACTAACAATCCCAAAAAACTTATTGGATTAGAGGGGTATGGTTTATCAATTATTGAGAGAGTACCAATAGAAATAATGCCTGTAAAGCAAAATGAGCAATATTTAAAAACCAAAAAAAAGAAGATGGGACATTTATTAAATGAAGTTTAAAAGAATTCTACTGATCCTTACTTTAATTTTTATACTCAGTATGTTATGGGGAGTTACCTATCCAGAAGCAAAAAGCTGGGTTAATGACTATAGTGGTGTTTTATCAAGAGAGACAACCATTGAGTTAGAAAACCTGATTACAGAACTCAAACAAAAGACTGATGTTGAAGTTGCAGTAGCCATAGTAAAAAACCTGGAAGGTATCGACAAAGATACTTATGCCAATGAGTTATTTAAAAAATGGGGTATTGGCTCAAAAAATGATGAAGGCTTATTGATATTAGTATCAGTAGAAGACCGTAAAATCAAAGTAGAGACTGGATATGGATTGGAAGGGATACTCCCCGATGGTAAAGTTGGCAGAATATTGGATCAATATGTAGTTCCCCTACTTAAGGAGAATAATTTTGATTTAGGCATAAAACAAGCTGTTTATGCTTATGCTTCAGTTATAGCGCAGGATAAAGGTGTTGAACTGACAGGATTACCAAAATCAACCAGAAATAGAAGAGTATCCAATAAGGGTAATTTGGTTTTATTAGCCATATTTATATTTCTTGTAATCATAACACGTGGGAAAATACTATGGTGGTTATTAATACTCAATTCTTTTGGAGGTAGTGGTAGAGGAGGCTCCGGTGGTTTTGGTGGTGGAGGCTCAGGTGGTTTCGGAGGATTTGGTGGTTTTGGTGGTGGAGGCTCAGGCGGTGGTGGAGCAGGTAGAGGATTTTAGAAGGAGGTTAGAGTGTTTTTCATTATTGGATTAATAAAGTGTTTATTGTTTTTAGCGATTAATATTGGAGTTGGTCTATCATTTTGTTATCTGTTTAAATGGTTTTTCTTTTTATCCAAACCTTTATATCTTTTTGGTAAACACATACCCTTTACACCTGGTCTTCTTCACAGGAAAAAAAAGTGGTTAATAAATAAGTTATTTCAAATAATAAAAGATTATTTACAATATGCAATGGATGAAGCTAATCGTCATAATTATTTAGCAAGGTTAGAAGATAATTTAAACAATCAATATCAAGAGTTTACTTCCCCATTTTTATTAAACACCCCTCTTCCCCATTTTATAAAAGCTAAATTTGAAAAATGGATTCAATCTTTTGGGAAGATGCTAATTAAGAAATTATTACGTAGTTTTGTACCTTGGGTTATAAATCAAGCTGATATTAAAGGTAAAATTGAACTATTAAATGAAAAGCTTGATATTTTTATGATTGAGCGATATTTTAACGAATATGTATTTAAATATATTCTATATTTTACGATAGCTTTCTATGGATTAACAGGTCTTTTAAATATAATAATTTTTTTATTGGTAAGTTTATTTTAAAATAAAGATAGAAAAGGAGCAATTATGGCAAAGTTTATAACAGCTCAAGAAGCAGTTAAATTAATCAAACCCCAAAGCAGAATTATGTTTGGTAGTTTTTTAGCTGTTGGTTGTGCAGATAACATAATTGATGCAATTATTGAAGAAAAAACAGATCAACTTCACATGATTTGTATCGCATCAGATTATGAAGATCGTGGTGTTGGGAAACTAGTAGTCAACAAATTAATTAAATCAGCTCAAGTCTCTCATTTAGGGACAAATAAAGCCATTCAGGATCAGTTAAACCAAGGACTTATTAATGTAGAAATGATACCTCAGGGAACGCTTATGGAGAGGATCAGAGCAAAGGGTGCAGGGCTTGGTGGGATTCTAACACCAACAGGTTTAGGAACCATTGTAGAAGAAGGTAAAACAATTATTGAAGTGGATGACACTCCCTATATTTTGGAAAAACCCATTCAGGCTGATTTTGCAGTAATTCGAGCCTATCGGGCAGACAAAATGGGTAATCTGGAATATTATAAAACAGCCAGAAACAGTAATCCCATTATGGCTTTAGCCGGGGATACGGTTATAGTCGAAGTAGATGAGATTGTTGAGACGGGAGATTTAGATCCTGAGTCAATAGCTACCCCGAGTGTTTTAGTTGATTATATTGTTCTTCATAAGGAGTAAACCATGGATAGAAATGATAAAAATTATAAAAGAATCTTAATAGGAAAGCGTATAGCTAAAGAGTTAAAAGATGGAGATTATGTAAATTTAGGGATAGGTCTTCCCACAGAAGTTGCTAATCATATTCCATCTGGAATGAATGTATTTTTTCAATCTGAAAATGGGATGATGGGTGTAGGCCCTGCTCCAAAAGCAGGAGAAGAGAATAAAAACCTTATTAATGCAGGTGGCGGGTTAATCACTGAGATTTATGGAGCTAGTTATTTTGATTCTTGTTTTAGTTTTGCAATCATACGAGGTGGTCATCTTGACATGACTGTTTTAGGTGGATTGCAGGTTGATCAAGAAGGTAATCTGGCAAATTGGTGGATTCCAGGAAAGATGGTTCCTGGAATGGGTGGAGCAATGGATTTGGTAACTGGGTCTAAAAAAGTCGTAGTTGCGATGGAACATTGTGATAAAAGCGGAAAATCAAAGCTATTACAAAATTGTAATTTACCTTTAACAGGTAAAGGAAAAGTAAATCTAGTCGTTACTGATATGGCTGTTATAGAGATAAAAAATGGTCAAATGTATTTAATTGAGATTGCAGAAGGATTTACAGTTGAAGAAGTAATCAAAGCAACTGAAGCAGAATTAGTGATCCCAAATGAAGTTATTTATTTTGGTATTGAATAAAGAAAATCACCTTATAAAGATCTTAGAATATTTGACAAATTCGTCTGATTTCTAAGATCTTTTTTTTAAAGAGAGGTTAGAATTATGAAGAGGATTAAATACCTTATATTGGCAATATTAAGTTTATTTCTTTTAACAGCTTGTATAGAAGTAAAAACAAATGTGATGATAAACAAAGATGGGAGTGGTTATCTTGAAGAAACAGTATTAATCAATAACACTTATTATGATTTTTTTAATCAAAATTTCAGATCAGACAAGAATAATAAGAAACTATATAATGAAAATGATCTTAAGACTTATTCTAAAGATTTAGGGAAAGATGTGAGATTTGTAGAGGTTGAAGATCTAAACATTAACGATTCAAAAGGTTTTAGAGTTAAGTATTCATTTAAGAACATTGAGACTCTCAGAATTTCAGACCAATCGATATTCAGTCAAAATGCAGATCAAAATCATTCAGTTCCCGATAATCACAATAATAATTCTTATTTTGAATTTAAGCTTGACAAGGGTAAAACCAGCAAACTCAGTATAGTTTTTCCCAAAAATACTGAAGAATCTACTACACAAGAAGAAGAGGTTGTTTTAAGTGAAGAAGATAATAATATACCTCAATATCCAGAAGAAGATGAATATGAAAATTTCAAATCAGTTTTCCAGAACATAAAAATGTCCTATACCTTTACTTTTAATACGGAGATAAAAAAAACAGACGCCTTATTTTTTGATAAAAATCATGTAATCATTTATGATATCAACTTCGATGAAGTAATGAGCAAAGAGAATATGAAATTAATAAGCCAATTGACCATAAACCCTCATGACAGAGAGACAAAAGATAAATTGTTAAAATTTAAAGGTTTGAAGATCGAAAATAAAGATAGTATAACCGTAGAATTTTAGTTAATAAGAAAATAGTATAAGAAAAAAGAGACAGAAAAAACTGTCTCTTTTTTTATAAAACTCCATCAAAGAATGAAAGAGTTAATTATTAAACTAAGTGAATTGCTTTTTTAGGGCATTTATCCACACAAATTTCACAACCGATACATTTTTCATTTTCAATAACATGTAGAGATTTTAATTCACCTTTTATTGCTTGAACAGGGCATTTTTTAGCACAGATCGTACAACCGATGCATAAATCAGGATCTATCACAGCCTTTTTTCTTTCTTTTTTTAGATCAAGGATAGCTTTAGTTGGGCAAGCTTTTGCACATAAACCACAACTAATACATTTTTCATAATCAATGATAGCTAAATTATTAGTAATCGTAATAGCTTGAACAGGACATTTTTTACTACATATTCCACATCCAATGCAAGCTGTCTTATTGCCACAAGCATTTTTAGCGACTACGCCTTTATCTCGGGAAGCACATAAAACATGAACTTCTTTATTAACAGGCACTAAATCAATTAAGCTTTTTGGACATACTTTTACACAGGCACCGCAACCGGTACATTTTTCAGGATCAACAACTCTGATACCATTTTCATCCACATGAAGTGCATCGAATTTACAGATTTTAACACAATCAAATTGAAAAACACAACCCCAAGAGCATAAGTTTGGTCCATTTGAGAGTAAAGCAGCAGCTTTACAGGTTTCTAACCCTTTATATTCATAACGGAAGAAAGTATTATTATATCCTCCAGATTGACAATGAATGACAGCAATATTTCTAATTTTTTCAGAAGCAGTAAGTCCCATAATATCAGCAATTTTTTTAACTGAATTAGTTCCACCGGGTGCACAAAGAGAGATATCCATTCCTTTTTGTACGATTGCATCAGCGTAACCAGCACATCCAGGGAATCCGCAAGCACCGCAATTTGCACTAGGTAAAGCTTCAGTGACAGCTTCAACTTTAGGATCAATTTCGACATGGAACTTTTTTGATGCATAAGCTAAGACCAGTCCGAAAACCATCCCTAAAAGTCCCAATAATAACGCAGGAATCAATATAATCATCATAATCTTACTCCTATCCTAACTTCAATCCGGCAAAGCCTAAAAAAGCTAAAGCCATACATCCGGCTAAAATTAATGCAATTGGAAAACCTTTCATACTTTCAGGTAATTCAGCTTTTTCAAGTCTCTCACGAATACCAGCCATCAAAAGAAGAACAAAGGTAAAACCAACACCGCCAAAGAATCCATTTAAGATACTTTCAATTAAGTTCAGATTTTCATTAATATTAATAACAGCAACCCCTAAAACAGCACAATTTGTAGTAATCAAAGGCAAATAAACACCAAGCGATTTATAAAGAGCAGGAGCAGTTTTTTGAATAACCATTTCAACAAATTGAACCAAGGAAGCAATTGTTAGAATAAAAGCAATGGTTCCTAAATATTTGATATTAAAAGGTACAAGGATAAATGCCTGAATCACCCATGTGAAAAGAGAAGCCATTGTCATCACGAAGATAACGGCAAACCCCATACCTAAGGCAGAATCTATCTTTTTTGACACACCGAGGAAAGGACACAAACCCAAAAACCGGGATAAAATCATATTATTAATAAAGATAGAAGAGATTGCCATAATGAGTATTTTACTGATAAATTCCATAATTAAACTCCTATATCCCGATTATTTCTTTTTCATCATGCTATTAACAGCCATGAGTAATCCGAGAGTAATAAAGGCACCTGGAGCAAGAATCGCAACAAGCATTGGGTTAGCGATATAGGCAGCAGGTAGAACGTTATAACCCAGGAACTGTCCAGCACCGAGAATTTCTCTAATACCAGAGACAATTACTAAAGCCAGAGTGAACCCAATACCCATTCCAATACCATCCAACATAGAATAGAAAACATTATTTTTACCGGCAAAGGCTTCAGCTCGACCTAATATAATACAATTCACCACAATTAAGGGGATGAAAATACCCAGACTTTTATGTAATTCAGCAGCATAAGCAGCCATAACCATATCAATTATTGTTACAAAGGAAGCTATGACAATAATATAACACGGTATCCTGATTTTTGAAGGGACAATATCTTTAATGAGAGAAATCAGAATATTGGAACAGATTAAAACAAAGGTAGCAGCAAGGCCCATACCAAGTCCGTTAATAACAGAAGAGGTAACAGCCAGGGTGGGACACATACCCAAAACAATAACAAAGATAGGATTTTCTTTAATAATACCTTTGGTTAATTCTTGTAAAGCTCTCATGATTTACCTCCTGTCTGAACGATAACAGAATCTGATTTAGCAGATGGGACATCTGTTTTCAAAGCATTTTCTAATAATTCCAGATAAGCTTTTATGGAGATAGTCAAAGCTCTGGTAGTAATAGTGGCACCAGATAAGCTTTTAATTTGTCCACCGTCTTTATCTACTTTTAATTGATCTTTTTTTAATTCTTTAAATTTATCAGGAAATTCAGGTTTAACGCTATTTGCTCCTAAGCCAGGAGTTTCAGTTTGTTGAATAACGAGAATATTCTGAATCACCAGATTAAGATCAACACCAACCATAGTTTTTAAAACACCGCTATAGCCTTTACCTTCAGCGACAAAGGTATATCCAATAATTTGTTTATTAGCATCTTTAGCCAAATAGTAAGTAATTTCTTTAGTTTCAACTTTTTCAAATTCTGTAGCTGTATTAATGACAGCTTTACGCGCTTCATCTTCACTTTTTGCTTTATTTTCTTCAATGACAGGTTTAGTTTTTGTATTAACCCAAGCAAGAACACCACAAGCCAAACCAGTAAACAAAAAGAGTATCATAGCATAATGGATAAAAGTTTTCATGCTTTAACCTCCCCATAAGGTTTTGGCATTGTAAATCTATCAATCAGAGGCACGAAGATATTCATAATTAATATAGAATAAGAACAGCCTTCAGGATAGCCACCAATCAATCTAATTACAACTAATAAGATACCAGCACCAATACCAAAGTATAATCTGCCTGTTTTTGTAACAGGCGATGTCACCATATCAGTCGCCATGAAGAATGCTCCAAGCATTAAACCACCAGATAAGATATGGAAAACAGGCAAGAAAACAGATGCAGAGAAGGGGCCATTAAGTCCACCAAAGATAAAGGTAAGAATAAAGACAGTGGAGATATAGCTAGCAGGGATTCTCCAATCGATAATATGTAAACTGAGAAGATACAAAGCGCCAATCAATAAAGCAACAGCAGAAACTTCCCCAATACAACCCCCAATATTACCCCAGAAAAGATTCATTAAAGTAGAGTAATCGGTAAGATGAGAGAATACATCATTGGCTATAGTTTGACCTCCGATACTATTAACAATATCAGGATTTCTAAGCATTTTAGCCACACCAAGAGGAGTAGCAGAGGTTACAAGGTTGATTGCATTTGCATGAATATTTTCAGTAGCGATTCCACTGATAGAACCAAACTTAGTTGCGACCCAACCGCTGGTAACTTTAGTAGGCCAGGAAGCTAAAAGAAAAGCTCTAGCAAGGAGGGCAGGGTTGAGGATGTTATGTCCAAGTCCACCAAAGACTTGTTTACCAATAGCTATGGCAAATACAGAACCTACAACAGGGAGCCACCATTCTGAGTGAGAATGAATATTAAAGGCGACTAACATTCCAGTTAAGACAGCACTACCATCATTGACAGTAATTTCTTTCTTTCTGAATTTTTGAATTAATGCTTCGGTGAGAACGGCAGCTAAGACACCATAGAGAGTAAGCATGAGTGCATTAATACCAAAAAAGATAACACCTGCTAACAAAGCAGGCAATAAAGCGATAACGACATTCCACATTACAAAAGAAACGTTTGATCTGTCATGTAAATGCGGAGAACTGGTAACGATAAATTTTCTATCCATCTTTCCTCCGTTAAACTTTCTGACCGGCACGTTTTAGTGCACTAATCTTATTTTTAGCGATATCGACCCATTGAATAATTTTAATATGAGCAGGGCACACATAAGCACAGGTTCCACATTTCATACAATCCATAGCACCTGCTTTATCAGCCATTTCCCAATCATTATATTTAGAGGCAGAGACAATGAAGCTAGGCATCAGATTTAAAGGGCAGACATCAACACACCTTCCGCATCTGAGACAGGTATGTTCTTCAGAATAGCGAGCTTCTTTTTCATCTAATAGGATTAAACCTGAGGCAGTTTTAGTAACGGGTGTATCCAAAGTAGGGATAGCAAAACCCATCATAGGTCCACCAGATATTATTTTAGCAATAGGTTCATTTGTACCGTCACAATGAGCTAATAATTCGTTAAAAGAAGTACCGATTCTTGCTTTGAGATTTTTGGCATTTTTAACAATTTTGCCTGTAACGGTAATCACGCGATCAATTACTGGTTTGTTAAAGCGCACAGCTTCATAAACAGCAATAGCCGTTCCGATGTTTTGAACGACAACTTTAACAGCCATAGGTAAGCCACCTTTATTAGGGACTTTCCTTCCAGTGCAAGCATAAATCAATTGTTTTTCAGCTCCTTGAGGATATTTAATTTGCAGAGGAACCACACTAATATTGTTTTCATTTTGGAGAGTTTCAGTCATTTTAGTAATTGCATCAGGTTTATTAGCTTCAATACCAATAAAACCCTGAGTTGCTCCAGTGATCTTCATGATAATTTTGAGTCCATTAATGACTTCAATCGATTTTTCAAGCATCAATCTGTAATCCGCAGTAAGATAAGGTTCACATTCGACACCATTTAGGATAATGGTATCAATTGGTTTATCAGCAGGAGGTGATAATTTGATATGAGTTGGAAAACCTGCACCACCCATACCACAAACACCTGCATTTGCAATACGTTTTTTCATTTCATCTGGACTAAGATTTAAATAGTTTGAATCATTAGATAGTTCAACCCATTCATCCACCCCTTCGCCGGTAATCTCTATCCCCATAGATAAAAAACCGCCTGGATGAGGGAATTTATCAATCTTTGTGACCTTTCCGGTAATACTGGAATGCATCGGAATAGAAACAAAAGCAGAAGGTTCTGCAATCATCTGTCCTGTTTTAACCATATCCCCAACATTCACGACAGGGTTAGCCGGCGCACCAATATGTTGAGACAAAGGAATCACCACTTTTAATGGCGCCTTCAACTCTTCAATTGGAGCATCTTTGGAATATTCCTTAAAATCGTGTGGATGTACTCCACCCTTAAAAGTTTTTAAACCCATAATCGCTCCCATTTTCAATTTTAGATTTGTTACAGTATTTTGAAATTGTTCTTAAATGGCAAGTATTTTTTTTGAAACTTACAGAAAGGAATGAATTTAATCTTCTTGACAAATAATAAATTAAATATCATATTTATTAAAAATCAAAATAAGGAGTTCATTATGAAGAAAAAACTAACACTTATTATTTGTACCTTTATTCTTTTTCTTAATTTGTTATCAGCTATTGAAAAGGAAAAACAAGCAGTTTTGGAGAGGAACAAGTCGCTGATCTCATTACACTCAAACCGTTTGTTTACCCCAGATTATACTTTTCAAACTCAACCCATTTTATTGTATAATACGACAAATGATGGATTTTCAACTATTCAAAATGGCAATAGTCAATCTTTAAATCCAATAACTGGAAATAGTTACCTCTTTTATTCAACGAAAGATGCGAATGGAGGTACAAAGCAGAGAATTACTGCTATTACTTCAGATGGAGAATTACTCTATTCACAGCCTGTTTATAATGATAATTCATGGGAATATCAGGGAGGCAGTGCATCAGACCCATTAACAGGCAATCCATTTTTTGTTTGGACAGGGGATTATCCTGCTGTTAATAGCAGAAGTCTTTGGTTGAGTTTTGAAAGCAATCAAATGATAAGCACACGATCATTAATCATATCACCAGAAAGTCAGCATTTTTTCTTAAATCCCTCCATATACATTAGCAGTTCCCCTTTATCTGTTAACCACAAAAGGCTTTACGTCATGTATGCTGATCAATATATCAATCAAACTTCTTATAGATTATCATATTGTGACTATACAGCTAGTATTTTTAATAATTCAACTTTTCAAGAGACATGGACTACAATCAATTTACCATATTTTTCTGAAATAACACAGAACTCAATATATAAGTGTTATCCTACATTATCTGTTGATGGAGAAACAATTGTTGTTTCAGGTTATACAGATGCAAAAGAACCCATCATAGACGTGGAAAATGGCGAGATTATTTATCCTGTTCATCATGTTTTTATTCTTCAAAATAATAATTATGGACAGGGAGGGTGGTCGATTTATACATTTAATCCAGAAAGACAAATCAATAAACCAACCAATCAAGGTGGTGTGTATGATCCTTCACTTGTTTATGCTACTGATTTTTGTATAAAACCTGGCGAAAACAGAAGATTCAATTCGAGTTTACTTGATAATACATTACATCTTCCAGGCGTATTTAGTGTTGGGTTCACCCGCTTTGGGACAGATGTATGGTATATGACTTTATCACAGACTATCAAAGATTTACAATATAATATCGACACTCATACCTTAAAAGTAGTGGATCTTTATCCTAAAGGAGATTTTCCATTAGATGATCAATTGATGATCCCTTGGGATAGCGATGAAAATGGAATTCCAGATCAATTTTATTATAACAGTGCAAATCCAAATGATTCTTTAAATGGTCAATGGCTTTATAATAAGAATATGTATCCTCATATGCATTATAATACCAATAATACGTTTAATTATCAAAATCTGCAAATTGCTACGGACACACAAAAAGGATGGATAGCCTGTCTTTGGCAGGACAGTTATAAAGCTTATATGAATAATCAAAATGGAAGTTTTCCTGATTATGAAAGTGTTCCTGAGGTTTATATCAGTATTTCCAATGATAAAGGTATAAATTGGACAGACCCTATCATTTTAAATTCACAAAACACTTTGGAATTTGATAACAGCATTCCATCATATTTTTCGTTAGGTCCAAATATAGAAGTTCTAGACTCTCAATTTGGTGTATTAAAACTTCTCTATACAGATGATAATAGTTATGGCAATTATTTGTTAAATGATGGATTAAATACTGGAGGAAAAATCAAGTATGCATCATTAAAGATTAACTTTTATCCAGAAGTACAAGATAGTGTCAATCATTATGAGACAATCTGGTCAGGAAATCCAATAAATCCATATCACCTTAACATTCAAAATTGTTTGATAGATATAGATTCACTAGAAGCAGGCGATGAAATTGGAGTATTTGATGGAAATCTGTGTGTAGGAATTTACAAAATGGAGTCGTTAGTAAGAGACATGATACCCATCCTGTGTTCAAAGAATACTCTAACTACAGGAACCCCAAACGGATATACAGCAGGTCATGCAGTAAGGATAAAATTATGGAGACATCGTTTACAAAGAGAATATAATCAGCTAGAAAACATGGAGATTGAATGGATAAAC
Source organism: Cloacimonadales bacterium (SeqCode) (assembly GCA_963678255.2). GTDB lineage: Bacteria > Cloacimonadota > Cloacimonadia > Cloacimonadales > WRIO01. The sequence continues at coordinate 1,470,755 of CAXXTW010000001.1, read as the reverse complement.
GGAACAAATTCTTTCGTTAATCAAGGTAGTGCTACAGTGAATTTGATAGCCAATTCGGCAGGTTTTCAGGTAGAAAAGCCAACAATAAGTGTACCATCTGGATATTATGAAGAAATGATAAATGTTCAGTTAAGTTGTTCAACACCAGGGGCTAATATTCATTACACGACAGATGGTTTAATTCCGACTGCACTATCACCGATTTATAGTAATCCAATCTCAGTTAACCAGAATACCACACTTAAAGTCAGGGCAATGTTAGATTATTGGGCACCGTCCGAAGCCGATTCAACCCATTACACTTTCCCAGAAGGTAATCAGGATCAATCAGATCTTTTAACAACTATTTTACATAGAGCTTATCCTAACCCGTTTAATCCAGTGACAACCATTCCCTACTCTATTAAAAGAGCTTCTGAAATTCAAATAGAGATCTATAATATCAAGGGACAAAGAGTAAAGACCTTAGTGAAAGGATTTTATAAAGAAGGTAATTATTCAGTGAACTGGAATGGAAGAGATCAAAACAATAAACAAGTATCTTCAGGGGTATATTTTTACAGAATGGTTAGTAAGGGGTACGAGAAGACATGTAAGCTGTTATATTTGAAGTAGCATAAAAAGGGTGATAGGTTCTTTTTAGTGCAAAAAAAAAGGGTAGATAAAAAATCTACCCTTTTTTAAAAAGACTATGTAATGATTAATTTTCTTTTGGAAGAACAGAAACGAATTTCTTTCCTTGACTTTTAGTAACAAAACAAACAAATCCTTCGATCAAACTATAGATAGTATGATCTCTACCGATACCGACGTTACGTCCAACATGAAATTTAGTACCACGTTGACGAAGAATAATATTACCAGCGAGAACGTGTTCCCCGCCGTATTTTTTTACGCCTAAGTATTTAGGATTGCTATCACGTCCGTTTCTACTGCTACCGACACCTTTTTTATGAGCCATGATTATCCTCTCTTATCTTAAAACTGAATATCTTTAATTTTGATTTCTGTAAAGTATTCGCGATGACCCTGAGTCTTACGATACCCTTTTCTTTTTTTCTTTTTAAAAACTATAACTTTTTTATCACGGCCATGTCCAAGAATCTCAGCTTTAACGAGAGCAGATTCGACGGTTGGACGGCCAACTTTAATATTGTTTTCATTATCGTGGATCAATAAAATGTCAGAAATAACAAGTTCGGATCCTTGCTCCATTTCAGCCATATAAGAGACCTTTAAGGTCGCATCTTTTTCCACACGATATTGATAACCTTTAAAATCAACGATCGCGTACATATTTATCTCCTTTATCACAAACTCTTTTAATACACTGGTCAATTATTTTTGAAACTGGATGAGTGTCAAGGATTATATTTATCGGTAATATCTTTTTTTTCATTTTGAGATATCACTTTAAACATATCTTGATCGATCTCAGAGTTAGAAACCAACCGCATATTATTCTTTAATTGGCGAATCAATTCAGGGTGAGCTTCAAAAGCCTGAATGATCGCAGGATGCACCTGAATTTCAATTGCTTGGTTATTAATAAAGTATTCAGCTCTTTGTAACCAGCGGTCGATTTTCAGAAGAATAGATTCACCAGACAGGATTTTACCTGTTCCATTACAATGTGGGCAATGATCATAGTAAGCAGACATCAGGTTGGTTCTGGTTCTTTTTCTAGTGACTTCAACAAGACCTAAAGGTCCGAACGGATAGACCTTATTCTTCGCCCTGTCACGGCGGAAGGCTTTTCGAAGTACTTCTAAGACATCATGTTTGCTACTTTCATCCTGCATATCTATAAAATCAATAATAACGATACCAGAGAGATTTCTTAATCTTACCTGTCTGGCAATTTCAACTGCCGCTTCCATATTTGTTTGTTTGACAGTGGATTCGTAGTTTTTATGTCCAGTAAAGCTTCCAGTATTAATATCAATAGCAACCAGAGCTTCAGTGGACTCGATGACGATATTTCCACCAGAAGGCAGGTAAATCCTTGAGTAGAATATTTTTTCAATTTCTTTTTCAATCCCATAGGCATCAAAAATAGGAGTATCTTCGCTATAGAATTCAATTCTTTGACATAATTCAGGGTTATTATCTTTTAATCTTTGAATGATCTGATTTCTAAAATCTTTATTATCAATCACTAACCGATCGACTTTTGAGCTAAAAAGGTCACGAATCAGAATGCTAATCAGGTCACTTTCTTCAAAGATACAACAAGGTGCTTTGGCACGGTCAATTTTTCTTTCCAGATATTTCCAAGTTTTAAACAAGCCTTTGTATTCATCATAAAATTCTTCATCGGTACAGTTTTCACCATCAGTTCTAACGATTAAGCCGACATTAGGGTCTTTAATGTTTGTCAAAGTCGTACGAATTCTTTGTTTTTCTTGAGGAGAATGAATTTTCCTAGACACAGCGATTTTATCTTTATTAGGGAAAAACACTAAGAATTTACCGGGGACAGAAATCTGACCGGTAAGACGAGCGCCTTTAGAACCAAGAGGTCCTTTTTGAATTTGAACAATAACTTCCTGACCAGGCTTTAATAATTCACTAATCCGATGAGATTCTTCGGGTAAAAGTTCTGGAGTTTCTCCTCCTTCAAAGTGATCCAAAAAGTCCATAACAATATCAGAATAGTGTAAAAAAGCAGTTCGTTCCAAGCCAATATCAATAAAGGCAGCTCCCATCCCAGGCAACACATCTTTAACGAAGCCTTTATAGATATTACCAACAATATTCTGGTTTTTATCTTTTTCAACGAACAACTCAACGAGTTGATTGTCCTCCATCAGAGCTATTCTTTTTTCTAATGGATGAACATTAACAATAATTTCTGTAAACATATCATACCTAAAAATTTATTTTATCTGCCTATGCAGATAGTTTTAAAACAATTATCTCACTTAATACCAAAGAATATATTTAATAACAATCGTCAAGACATAATTAAAAATAACTAGCCTACCCCAAAAAATACTAGTTTGGTTGATTCAAGTGTTTTAACTGCCACTTTTTTGATCAGTCAATGCCTCTTTGATACCTAGTTGTTTACTTGTGAAAGATAGATAATTACTAAAGAATAAGATAAATTTAGTTATCTTGCCCATTAACAGAGAAAACATATTGAACAATAATTATGTGGATGTATTTGCTATTATGACTCTTACTACGAAGATATCAGGGCTAAAGCCCCTAAATATGAAAATTCTTTTTTTCTACGAAGATTTCAGGGCTAAAGCCCCTAAATATGAAAATTCTTTTTTTCTACGAAGATTTCAGGGCTAAAGCCCCTAAATATGAAAATTCTTTTTTCTACGAAGATATCAGGGCTAAAGCCCCTAAATATGAAAATTCTTTTTTTCTACGAAGATTTCAGGGCTAAAGCCCCTAAATATGAAAATTCTTTTTTTCTACGAAGATTTCAGGGCTAAAGCCCCTAAATATGAAAATTCTTTTTTCTACGAAGATATCAGGGCTAAAGCCCCTAAATATGAAAATTCTTTTTTTCTACGAAGATTTCAGGGCTAAAGCCCCTAAATATGAAAATTCTTTTTTCTACGAAGATATCAGGGCTAAAGCCCCTAAATATAAAAATTCTTTTTTTCTACGAAGATTTCAGGGCTAAAGCCACTAAATATGACAATTCTTTTTTTCTACGAAGATTTCAGGGCTAAAGCCCCATTTTAAAATTTATGATTGCGAAAGGAAAAGTATTGATCAAGTTACATCCCGTTTTGTAGTGTGAACTTCTAGCTTGCTGGAATGTGCAAAAGCAGTGCAGATAACAGCAAATCAAAGATTTGCAGATAAAAGATAAGTTTCATCGTTGGTGTTGATAGTGGCAGTGATGGTGAACTAAATTCTATGTGTGAAACTTGCCAGATATGTCAAGAAGGAGCATCCATGTTCACTTTTCTCGCAATAATTTATGGAAAGATTTATTGAGAGATTTTTTAATATTTTGGATAGTCTCAAAAGGATTATTATGATCGTTTATTGTTTCTTTATCAATAGGTTATCTATCATTACTCACACCTTGATCAATCAAAACTTTTTGCTTTGACAGGCTCTATATTCATTATTAAACTATCAGAATGATTGTCCAACTGTTGAAGATGGGTGGATGAGTCGTCCACTATCCATGAAATTATTGATCATCCTCGTTCCATTGCTCACAAAACACGCATTCATCACCTTTGAATACAACAATAAACTTCAGGAGATTGGTGAGATTGCCAAGCTCTTCGGCTTGTTTATACTTAGCTAATTGAATTTTGGCTTCACTTATTTTACTATTCAGGAGTGCCTCAGTATATCCGTCTTTCTTACAGTATTTAAGCTCCAGGATAGCAGTATAAGGTGTCATAAGCACATCATTAGGCAATAAAGCGATATCAATAAAGCCACCCTCAACTTCATACTCAGATTTAACGTAATACATCTTACTCAAAAAACAATAAGTCAGAAAGATCAGCTTTACGTATTTTTCATCGAATCTAATGTAATCGCGTTTAGATAGTTTGTGTAAAACTGTTTCTGTGAGTTTTATCAGGAGGCTTAAATCTCCTTCTTCTGCTAATTTTCTCATAGCCAACTGAATATCCAAAGTCTCAATCCTGTATTGAGCTTCTTTTTCTATTAATTCGTTAAAAAAGTTAAAGTATAGTTCTTTAATAACATAATTAGGCACAGCCATTTCTAAAATACCTAAACGGGAATCAACTAAAGTCAATAATCCCATATAAAAGAAAAGTGACTTCAGATCACCTGTAGAAAAATTCTGACCTAAATCAAATTTCTTGGTCAACGATGCAAAAATTTGTTTTCCTTCAAGAATATCACGCACCACTTTTAGATTTTCTTCACGATTGCCAAGCTGGATATACTGTCGGATTTTATAATAACTGGTAGCAATATTTTCATCTATGAGTTCTTTTGGAGGTTTACCAGTGGTTAAGAAATCTTTTAGATAATACAAAACCATGTCACTATTATAGATTCTGTCTTTAGCATCATCAGCAAATAAATAGCCATTATAATTCTTTTTCATGATCGGTAAAGTCTGACAGATAACAGGCTCTTCTATTTCCCAGGAATTAAAGATTTTAACCAATTCATCTTCAGTAAAGCCCAACATTTCATTGAGTTTTTCATGCAGTGTTAAATCGGAACCAATATTAAAACCAGAGGTCAAACTATCCAAAGTAAAAGGATTAACACCGGTGATAAAAATTCTATCAATAATAGTTTTGGTTCCAATCTTAAGTACTTCAAAGAATTTTCGATAGAAGCCACTCTTAGCAACAATACTTTCAAAAAGTTCTTTTTTATAACTTAATAACTCGCTGGTGAAATGATCGTATTCATCAATCAAGATATAGAGCTTAGCATCTGTCATTCTGTTGAATTGAATCAAAAATCTATTAAGCATCACACTTGCAGAGGATTTCTCGTCTAAAGTAATAGCTAAATGATTCTTGCTAATAAAATCCATAAGCCTTTCATAGACGCTTTGATTAAAAGCAAGCTCAATATCTGATTCATTGTTGATGGTTATCCCGCTAAAATCAAAAGATAATATAAAATATGAATTCTTCAAAGGTGTAGGATGATGACCAATATATAAGTCCTTAAAGAGTTCGTCAGTTAACTTGCTATTGTTTTTATCATAATAATGTTCAAGGACAGAAATTAGCAGAGATTTTCCAAAACGGCGAGGTCTAAGGAAAAAAAGATAGGGCTCATTAAACGTTTCTAGTACTTCAATAAATTTTGTCTTATCGACATAGTAATAATTTTCTTCAATCATTCTCTGAAAATTACTTATCCCATAAGGTATTTTCTTTTTCATCTGCCACCTCTGATCCTTATCTCACTATTTTCAGAATCCTGTAGATTATAATAAAAGTCAAGAAAAAATACCAAAAATAACATTTCAGAATAAAAACATAGTTTCTAAAGGGAAAACTACTTATTTTTGATGGTGCTTGATATCCTGCATTCGCGTAAAGTTGTAGCGATATCATATCCAAATAGTTTTTGTCAAAATACTTACGCCAGCATCTCTTTTTATAATTATAGATAACTAATTGATATATAAACATTAACGATCAGGATGATCGTTTTACTTTTCTCTGTCATTCAAAGCCGAAGGTGTAGGAGTAGGAATCCCTCTTGAACTTCAGCTGAGGTAATTTAACAATCAGAATGATTGTCCAACTGTTGAAGATGGGTGGACGAGCCGTCCACTATCCATGAAATTATTGATCATACTCGTTCCATTGCTCACAAAACACGCATTCATCTCCTTTGAAGACAACAATAAACTTCAGGAGATTGGTGAGATTGCCAAGCTCTTCGGCTTGTTTATACTTAGCTAATTGAATTTTGGCTTCACTTATTTTACTATTCAGGAGTGCCTCAGTATATCCGTCTTTCTTACAGTATTTAAGCTCCAGGATAGCAGTATAAGGTGTCATAAGCACATCATTAGGCAATAAAGCGATATCAATAAAGCCACCCTCAACTTCATACTCAGATTTAACGTAATACATCTTGCTCAAAAAACAATAAGTCAGAAAGATCAGCTTAACATATTTCTCATCGAATCTAATATAATCGCGTTTAGATAGTTTGTGTAAAACTGTTTCTGTGAGTTTTATCAGGAGGCTTAAATCTCCTTCTTCTGCTAATTTTCTCATAGCCAACTGAATATCCAAAGTCTCAATCCTGTATTGAGCTTCTTTTTCTATTAATTCGTTAAAAAAGTTAAAGTATAGTTCTTTAATAACATAATTAGGCACAGCCATTTCTAAAATACCTAAACGGGAATCAACCAAAGTCAATAATCCCATATAAAAGAAAAGTGACTTCAGATCACCTGTAGAAAAATTCTGACCTAAATCAAATTTCTTGGTCAACGATGCAAAAATTTGTTTTCCTTCAAGGATATCACGAACCACTTTTAAATTTTCTTCAGGATTACCAAGCTGGATATACTGTCGGATTTTATAATAACTGGTAGCAATATTTTCATCTATGAGTTCTTCAGGAGGATTACCAGTCGTTAAGAAATCTTTTAGATAATACAAAACCATGTCACTATTATAGATTCTATTGGGTGCATTTTTAGAAAACAGATAACCATTATAATTCTTTTTCATGATCGGTAAGGTCTGACAGATAACAGGTTCTTCTATTTCCCAGGAATTAAAGATTTTAACCAATTCATCTTCCGTAAAGCCCAACATTTCATTGAGTTTTTCATGCAGTGTTAAATCGGAACCAATATTAAAACCAGAGGTCAAACTATCCAAAGTAAAAGGATTAACACCCGTAATAAAAATTCTATCAATAATTGTTTTGGTTCCAATCTTAAGTACTTCAAAGAATTTTCGATAGAAGCCACTCTTAGCAACAATACTTTCAAAAAGTTCTTTTTTATAACTTAATAACTCGCTGGTGAAATGATCGTATTCATCAATCAAGATATAGAGCTTAGTATCATTAGCCGTGTTGAACTCTTTAAGAAAATTATCGAGTTGACTAACTGCAGATAAATCGCTATTTAATGTGATTTGTAAGTTGTATTTTTTAATAAATTTTTTGAGAGTGCTTTGAACACTTTGGTTAAAAGTGAGTTCAATATCAGACTCATTATTAATACTGATCCCGCTAAAATCAAAAGATAATATAAAATATGAATTCTTCAAAGGTGTAGGATGATGACCAATGTATAAGTCTTTAAAGAGTTCAGCAGTTAACTTGCTATTGTTTTTATCATAATAATGTTCAAGGACAGAAATTAGCAGAGATTTTCCAAAACGGCGAGGTCTAAGGAAAAATAAATATTTCTCATGAAAGTTCTCCAAGGTCTCAATAAACTTAGTTTTATCTACATAGTAGTAATCTTGTAAGATTAAATCACTAAAATTACTTATCCCATAAGGTATTTTATTTTTCATCTGCTACCTCTGATCCTTATCTCACTATTTTCAGAATCCTGTAGATTATAATAAAAGTCAAGAAAAAATACCAAAAATAACATTTCAGCATAAAAACATAGTTTCTATAGGAAAAACTACTTATTTTTGATGGTGCTTGATATCCTGCATTCGCGTAAAGTTGTAGCGATATCATATCCAAATAGTTTTTGTCAAAATACTTACGCCAGCATCTCTTTTTATAATTATAGATAACTAATTGATATATAAACATTAAAGATCAGGATGATCGTTTTACTTTTCTCTGTCATTCAAAGCCGAAGGTGTAGGAGTAGGAATCCCTCTTGAACTTCAGCTGAGGTAATTTAACAATCAGAATGATTGTCCAACTGTTGAAGATGGGTGGACGAGCCGTCCACTATCCATGAAATTATTGATCATCCTCGTTCCATTGCTCACAAAACACGCATTCATCACCTTTGAAGACAACAATAAACTTCAGGAGATTGGTGAGATTGCCAAGCTCTTCGGCTTGTTTATATTTAGCCAATTGAATTTTAGATTCACTTATTTTACTATTCAGGAGTGCCTCAGTATATCCGTCTTTCTTACAGTATTTAAGCTCTAGGATAGCAGTATAAGGTGTCATAAGCACATCATTAGGCAATAAGGCTATATCAATAAAACCACCCTCAACTTCATACTCAGATTTAACATAATACATCTTACTCAAAAAACAATAAGTCAGAAAGATCAGCTTAACATATTTCTCATCGAATCTAATATAATCGCGTTTAGATAGTTTGTGTAAAACTGTTTCTGTGAGTTTTATCAGGAGGCTTAAATCTCCTTCTTCTGCTAATTTTCTCATAGCCAACTGAATATCCAGAGTCTCAATCCTGTATTGAGCTTCTTTTTCTATTAATTCGTTAAAAAAGCTAAAGTAAAGCTCTTTAATAACATAATTAGGCACAGCCATTTCTAAAATACCTAAACGGGAATCAACCAAAGTCAATAATCCCATATAAAAGAAAAGTGACTTCAGATCACCTGTAGAAAAATTCTGACCTAAATCAAATTTCTTGGTCAACGGTGCAAAAATTTGTTTTCCTTCAAGAATATCACGCACCACTTTTAGATTTTCTTCACGATTGCCAAGCTGGATATACTGTCGAATTTTATAATAACTGGTAGCAATATTTTCATCTATGAGTTCTTCAGGAGGATTACCAGTGGTTAAGAAATCTTTTAGATAATACAAAACCATGTCACTATTATAGATTCTATTGGGTGCATTTTTAGAAAACAGATAGCCATTATAATTCTTTTTCATGATCGGTAAGGTCTGACAGATAACAGTCTCTTCTATTTCCCAGGAATTAAAGATTTTAACCAATTCATCTTCCGTAAAGCCCAACATTTCATTGAGTTTTTCATGCAGTGTTAAATCGGAACCAATATTAAAACCAGAGGTCAAACTATCCAAAGTAAAAGGATTAACACCGGTGATAAAAATTCTATCAATAATAGTTTTGGTTCCAATCTTAAGTACTTCAAAGAATTTTCGATAGAAGCCACTCTTGGCTACTATTTTCTCGAATACTTCTTTTTTATAACCCAGTAAGTCGCTGGTGAAATGATCATACTCATCTATCAAAACATAAAGCTTTCCCTTTAAGAAAGGCGTGATTGCTGTGATAAAAGAATCAAATATGAAATTAGGGGTAGAGTCTCTGTCATAAGCCACTTCAATGTTATAATTCGCCAAAAATTCATCTGTAGCCTTGAGAATTTTTCCTTTGAAGTTAGCAAGGACTGAGCCCTCTTCATCTATGTTAATCCCACTGAAATCGAAAGACAGAATATAATAACTATTTTTAAAAGGAGTTGGGTGGCTGGCAATGTATAGATCTTTGAAAAGTTTATCCGCTAACTCAGCTTTGTTTCTGTTGTAGTAATTTTCCAAAACTGATATAAGCAGAGATTTACCAAAACGGCGAGGTCTAAGGAAGAATAAATATTTCTCATGAAAGTTCTCCAAGGTCTCAATAAACTTAGTTTTATCTACATAGTAGTAATCTTGTAAGATTAAATCACTAAAATTACTTATCCCATAAGGTATTTTCTTTTTCATCTGCCACCTCTGATCCTTATCTCACTATTTTCAGAATCCTGTAGATTATAATAAAAGTCAAGAAAAAATACCAAAAATAACATTTCAGAATAAAAACATAGTTTCTAAAGGGAAAACTACTTATTTTTGATGGTGCTTGATATCCTGCATTCGCGTAAAGTTGTAGCGATATCATATCCAAATAGTTTTTGTCAAAATACTTACGCCAGCATCTCTTTTTATAATTATAGATAACTAATTGATATATATACATTAACGATCAGGATGATCGTTTTACTTTTCTCTGTCATTCAAAGCCGAAGGTGTAGGAGTAGGAATCCCTCTTGAACTTCAGCTGAGGTAATTTAACAATCAGGATGATTGTCCAACTGTTGAAGATGGGTGGACGAGCCGTCCACTATCCATGAAATTATTGATCATACTCGTTCCATTGCTCACAAAACACGCATTCATCGCCTTTGAAGACAACAATAAACTTCAGGAGATTGGTGAGATTGCCAAGCTCTTCGGCTTGTTTATATTTAGCCAATTGAATTTTAGATTCACTTATTTTACTATTCAGGAGTGCCTCAGTATATCCGTCTTTCTTACAGTATTTAAGCTCCAGGATAGCAGTATAAGGTGTCATAAGCACATCATTAGGCAATAAGGCTATATCAATAAAACCACCCTCAACTTCATACTCAGATTTAACGTAATACATCTTGCTCAAAAAACAATAAGTCAGAAAGATCAGCTTAACATATTTCTCATCGAATCTAATATAATCGCGTTTAGATAGTTTGTGTAAAACTGTTTCTGTGAGTTTTATCAGGAGGCTTAAATCTCCTTCTTCTGCTAATTTTCTCATAGCCAACTGAATATCCAAAGTCTCAATCCTGTATTGAGCTTCTTTTTCTATTAATTCGTTAAAAAAGTTAAAGTATAGTTCTTTAATAACATAATTAGGCACAGCCATTTCTAAAATACCTAAACGGGAATCAACCAAAGTCAATAATCCCATATAAAAGAAAAGTGACTTCAGATCACCTGTAGAAAAATTCTGACCTAAATCAAATTTCTTGGTCAACGATGCAAAAATTTGTTTTCCTTCAAGGATATCACGCACCACTTTTAAATTTTCTTCAGGATTACCAAGCTGGATATACTGTCGGATTTTATAATAACTGGTAGCAATATTTTCATCTATGAGTTCTTTTGGAGGTTTACCAGTGGTTAAGAAATCTTTTAGATAATACAAAACCATGTCACTATTATAGATTCTGTCTTTAGCATCATCAGCAAATAAATAGCCATTATAATTCTTTTTCATGATCGGTAAAGTCTGACAGATAACAGGCTCTTCTATTTCCCAGGAATTAAAGATTTTAACCAATTCATCTTCCGTAAAGCCCAACATTTCATTGAGTTTTTCATGCAGTGTTAAATCGGAACCAATATTAAAACCAGAGGTCAAACTATCCAAAGTAAAAGGATTAACACCGGTGATAAAAATTCTATCAATAATTGTTTTGGTTCCAATCTTAAGTACTTCAAAGAATTTTCGATAGAAGCCACTCTTAGCAACAATACTTTCAAAAAGTTCTTTTTTATAACTTAATAACTCGCTGGTGAAATGATCGTATTCATCAATCAAGATATAGAGCTTAGCATCTGTCATTCTGTTGAATTGAATCAAAAATCTATTAAGCATCACACTTGCTGAGGATTTCTCGTCTAAAGTAATAGCTAAATGATTCTTGTTAATAAAATCCATAAGCCTTTCATAGACGCTTTGATTAAAAGCAAGCTCAATATCTGATTCATTGTTGACGGTTATCCCGCTAAAATCAAAAGATAATATAAAATATGAATTCTTCAAAGGTGTAGGATGATGACCAATGTATAAGTCCTTAAAGAGTTCGTCAGTTAACTTGCTATTGTTTTTATCATAATAATGTTCAAGGACAGAAATTAGCAGAGATTTACCAAAACGGCGAGGTCTAAGGAAGAATAAATATTTCTCATGAAAGTTCTCCAAGGTCTCAATAAACTTAGTTTTATCTACATAGTAGTAATCTTGTAAGATTAAATCACTAAAATTACTTATCCCATAAGGTATTTTCTTTTTCATCTGCCACCTCTGATCCTTATCTCACTATTTTCAGAATCCTGTAGATTATAATAAAAGTCAAGAAAAAATACAATAATTAATATTTCAGCATAAAAACATAGTTTCTAAAGGGAAATCTACTAATTTTGATGGTGCTTGATATAATGCATCCTCGTAAAGTTGTAACGATATCATATACTAATAGTTTTTGTCAAAATACTTACGCCAGCATCTCTTTTTATAATTATAGATAACTAATTGATATATAAACATTAACGATCAGGATGATCGTTGAACGAAGCTGCAAGCAGCAGGTTTAGCTGGTCGGCATTTAATAAATATATTCAAATTTATTGCTTTAATTAAAATTACCTCCAAAAAATTGGAGGTAATCATGAAACAATACGAACAAGAATTATTAAACCACTTAGATCTAAGAGGTTTAACTCAAGGCACTAAGAAAAATTACTTATATTACTTAAGAGGATATATCAATCATTTCTCATTAGAACCCTGTTCATTAACTATTGAACACATAAAGAAGTATTTATACACGATCTTAATTGGTTTTCGGATAACTCAATTTTTAATAAGATGCATTCGAGTCCCAATAAAGGATGCTAATTCTTCTTTATGATTCACTGAATTTTTAAAAAAACCTAAAATAGCCTCTTTAAAAACAGTAAACTTTTCATAAAACTTGTTGTTGATAACCTTAATTCTCATAAATTTCCATAATCTTTCAATTAAATTCAAATTTGGTGAATATGGAGGCAAAAAGATCACTTCGATTTTTGAACTTTGAATATATTTCATCACTTTCTTATTTCTATAATACCTCGCATTATCAAGTATCAAATAGATTTTAGATTTATATTTATAAGAATTCTCAATTTTTTAAAAACTAAGAGTATTGTCAGCATTTAAAGTAACATCTTCATGAATAATAATATCTTGGTTTTTTGGATTATATGCCCCTTGAATATTAATTCTGCTTCTACCTGTATTACTTTTTATTTCTATACGCTCACCTTCTTTAATCCATGCTTTGCTACATACAGTATTATGCTGAGGATGTACTCCATCCACAAATAAGATAACTTCATCATCTTCTAAATTTTCTTCTAGATCTTCATATATTTCTTTAAATTCTTCTTGTTTTACAGGATCTATCCCAGATGGTACTAAAGTCGTATATTTATACTTATATCCTAATCTGTGTAAAAGAGCGATTGCTCCTGACTCGCTGTATTCAATCTCCATGTTTTCTTTAATGAAAAGGATCAATTGTTTGCTGTCGCTCATGATGTTTTCCGAAAGGTACTGTTCAATTTGTGCAACTTGATCATCACTTAACTTACCTGAATACATTTTATAGTCATCACCAAGCCAGCTATAAAGAGTTGTTCTGTTTTTGAATTTCCTAATCCAGTTTGATACTGTGCCTTCATCAATTAAGAGTATTTTGCAGATTTCTGAAGAGGTATAACCATCATTAAAAAGTAAAATACATTTTATCCTATCGCAGAATTTACTGTCTTTTGTTTGCTTATGGAGACTTTTTAGGTCTCTTATTTCTTGTTCACTTAATCTATTTATCATACAGATAATATAAGTATATTCTAAACAAATGCAAATTATTTTTATATATATTTTATACTATTTATGAGATTTATTTTTATAGACACTATTTATAGATCTCTTGTCTTTAAATCTTAAAACCAAATTGATTTGAGTATATATAACATTTTCTTCACTTTAAAGGCTTTAACGAGATCATCAAAATTGTTTTGTTTGAATTATTATTGGTATTTTATTTCTAATTTCTTCAGAAATATTTAGAATTGCCTTTCTTGTAGCAGCAGCTTGATTTCTTCCAACACCTTTTTGAGAAAATTGTTCTCGATAAATCTCTCTTTTATCTTTTTCATAATAAATCCAGAAATCTAAATCAACAAAGGCTGAGACCATTCCTGTTGATCCTACAGATGACCCTGCTCTGCTTCTAGAAGATAAATTAACAATAATATCACATTCTGAATTTTTATTAGCAGCTCGGTAACCTTCTTTATAAAAAGTTTCTATTAAAGTAGGTCTCAGTATAGGGTCTGATTCACTTTGATAATTTTCATATTTTTCTGAGATATTTATAAAAAATTTAGGTCTACGAATGTATAGACTTATTCGTTTTGATGGTATGGGTATTGACTTAATAAATGTTCTAACTTGATTAGAGTTTGATGGTAGAAATAAAGAATCAACTGTAAGTTTGATTTCTAGGTCTTGAAAAGGTTGGAAATTATCTAATTTTGATATTACACATTCCCCCGTACCATTTTCATTTGTTCTGACATATTTAGTCATAGAAATGGTATCGTTTAAAAAATATAGACTATATGGAAGATTTGAGTAATTCTGTTTCACATTTTTTTTATTTCTTATGCTAAAAGATAATTTTTTGTTAATGACTAAACCTGCTGGAATTGAGTCTCGAATAGGAAGTACAATGATATCTATTGAGCTTAATGAATTAAATATTTCATTTGCAATATCGTTTTCAATAAAACTATTTTGTCCATCAGAGTGTTTAACTTCAATTTCCCCGAGAAAGGGGATAACTACATCTAAAGATTTAATATAATTCTGAATAGAGAATAAAAGATTCCCATTATTCATTTCAGTTTGAGCAGTTTTTAATAGATCAAAACATTGTTTTTGCGCTTTTGATAAACAAAGTTTTCTGTTCTCATAATATTGATTTTTTAATATTCTACAATATACATAATAAACTTTGTTTTTTATGCAGCTATCATAAATCTCAATATCTTTAAGATCCACTGAAGAAGCTAGATTTGTCTCAGATGAATAATTATCATAAATCTTTCCTAGATTTTCAGTTATGAAGCTTTTAGCGCTATAATTAACTTTAACTTCTATCTGAGTAGCAATTTCATGAAAGGCTTGTTCTTTAGCTCTCTCACAATAGTTTTGATCTTTAGTTGATGCTTGACCGATACCAATAAAGTATAGCTCATCAATTGGGCGATTTTTTACCCAATCTGGTACAGAATATACAGGTAAAAATATGATTAATAGGATATATAATAAGAATAGTTTCCCTTTATTGATTGACATTTTATCTCCCAAAAACAAAGAAAGGCTCTATAAGAGCCTTTCTGAGTACTTAATTTTACGACTTATTTGTTTGTTGTTGTAATTTATCAGCTAAAGCTTTTTCTGACTTTGCTTGATTTATTGCATTTAAATAGCGAGAATTCGAAGGATTAATTTTCATTGCTAATTTTAAATTATCAAGTGATTCATCATATTTTCCAGAATACATTAGTAAGATTCCATAATTGTAATATGCTTTTGCTTTTATTTCTGGTTTTTCAAAATCTTTCATTGTACAAGTCTGTAATAGTTTTAAAGCTTCTTCTGTTTCGCCAATTTTAATTTGTTGAATTGCGTTATTTAACTCTGGCAAATTTTTGCTATCATTTTCAAACTCTGCGGCTACGGTAACAGTATAAGGCACAACCATTTTCATGAATTGTTTTGATAAATCATGAACACATTCAGAATAAAGAACATTAACATCAATTGGAGGTGCAGCTTTATCTTCACCACTAGTTGAACTTGTGTAAACAGCTGAAATATCCTTTACTCCAATGATCTTAGATGATTGAACATCAGTAAGTTGTACATGAACAGTAAGCATATATTGTCCTTTACGAGAATTTACTCTGACATTATATTTAGTTTTTGTTTCATAATTTGTTCTCTCAACGACATCAGAACTTGTTGTTTCTTCATACTTATCTGTCTGAATTCTCCCAAAAACTAATGCAGCAGCCCCAAGGAATTTTCCTAATTGAGCGGCACTATTTTCATCAACTAATCCAGAACTTCCTAAATTGAATTCTGTCATTATTCCTTTTAAATTTTGACGATCAACAACAGCTTCGAAATAATTTGCTTCTACCAGTTTTGTAGTATAGAAATCCATGACATCCTTAGCATGATTGCCTTCGCCACCAGTTAGATCACCAATAGCAATTTTCTTGTACTCTCTTAGATTAAACTCTGATGGTCTTTTTACTGTCATAGTCACTTTTGTTGTACCGCAGGAAACAATAAAAACCATTGTCATTAATAAAATGACGACTCTGAACGTTTTTGTTTTCATATAAATATCCTCCTTAGTTTTCTGTAAAATTTTGGAATTACAGATAAAAAAAGTTTATTATAAAAAATATGACAAGTCAAGAAAAAAAAATAAAAATTATTTCGATAATGAGATATTTATTTGGACAAACGTCATGGATAACAACTAAATTATTGTATGACTGTAAAATATAAAAACGAAAATTTATTTACATAAAATAATAAGCTCTATTTTATAACCTGCATTCCCGAATCAATGTAACGAGTTTGGTGGGGCAATCTCCATTGCCTCATAAAGTCCTATCTGTTGTTTAGTTACTTCACCTACCCGTAAAGCACGACCTGACTGTTCAAAACACTCTATAATATCAAATTCATCTAATAATTCCTGCATAGTATAGCTTTTAAACAAATTTTTATCCTGCATTTTTTTCTTAATGTATGATAAAAAAATGAGAGCTAAAAATTCAACAAACAGCTTTCCATCAAGACGTTGATCAGAGGATACTAATGTTCTGCTTAGATTTAATCGTTCCTTTAAATTACCGAATGCCTTCTCTACTAAATCCTTATTTCTGTAGATGTCCAATGCTTCATCTGAATTTTTTATCTCATTACTCAATAAGACAAAGTATCCATAGTTCTTTTGTGCTTCTTCAATTACACTTTGGTTGGCAATAGCTTTAGTACCCTTCACAGGAGTCGTCTTTGTCTCAAAATATTTATTGTACTGCTTCTCATGCGCTGGATTTAAAAGACCGCTTTCTAACTCTTCCTTGAGCTTACAAAGCAAGATATTTAATTTTTTCTCATCTTCAACTGCCTTGTTTGAATTGTAATAAATGTGAAGATACATACGACGATCACCTTTTAAAGTGTCTCCAACATTCGGACGATCTTGCGTATAAGACCAATTGATAGGAATGAAACATGAATATAGATCATGTTTCTGATTGTAGTTTGTCCAATTGCGAATAGATCCATGCACTTTATCTAGTTCAGCTTTTATAAACTTAAGAGATATCTTTCCTGCTATCAAAAACTTAAGATGATTTTTATACAGGTCATTGATGTTATCATCACTGTAAAACCCTCTGTCCATGACAAGTTTTACCTTATGATATCCTAAAAAATCAATGTCTGCTAGAAGGTTCTTAATTGTTTTTACATCCGTAATATTACCGGCAAGCTTGCGATAGTAGAATGGAAGATTTGACTTTTCACCAAATAAAAGTGCAAGATTTATCTGAGGTAATAGATCATCGTCTTTATTCACGCCATACCTGACTTGTTTAAGACTCTTAGAATAACTGGAGATAGAGGTTGTATCATATACCCAATATTCATGTTCAACGCGATGCTTCCCTTGAAGTCGAAAAAAATATTCCATGGCTTCATCAGTAATGGATGCAAATAATTCACTGCTTCTCTGAGAAGTAATGATTTTGCTGTATGGATGTTTATGTGTCGCAGCCCATTTAGGAAAACGACTTAAAGGGTTTTTATCTTCAAGAATGAGGTAGTATGCAATTGATAATATCTGTTTATAAGTATCCGGAAAACACTTTTTTAAATCAGCAGTTACTCCTAGTTTATCGCCAATAGCATCAAAAAGATAAGTAGCACCATAAAAACCGCGAGAACTATTTAGCGAAGCAACTTTCTCTTTAGGTATAACAACATCATTACTTGGAGAATTTCTTTTTTGAGTAGGAATAATTTTATTTGTTTTAGGGTCTAACTTACCAATACATTTACGTTTTGCACGTGATTGATGCTTTTCTTTATCCCAGTGAGCTGTAGATTCAAAACATAAACAACACTACTCTTTTTATTGTTATAACCAATATAATACTTATAACAATATTGTCAAGATAAAAATACATATATTTATGTTATTATTGATGTTGTATTATGATATCGTTACAACTTAACGGGAATACAGGAGATAAAAGCTCATATCAGGCTGTTGCCTGTTTGGTAAAAATGAAACACCTTGTTTTGAGATTGTCCTTTTAAAAAATTGACATCTATTGGAGAAGATATGGATATTTCTTTGAGATAGTATTGTTCATTACTTTTGTCTTGATACCTGGATATTTAATATATTTTATGGATTAATTAATTAAAATAGACAAATACACAAGGTGTTTCATAGGAGCTCATATCAGGCTGTTGCCTGTTTGGTAAAAATGAAACACCTTGTTATATCTCTGTAAAAATCAAAATATTTTTGACAATTAGTATCAAAATGTTGTATTTATGATCAAAAAGGAGGGACTTAAAATGAGAAAAAAAAATGAGAAAATTGAATCAGCATCTAACGAAATTTCAGTAATCAATCATCACTCTGCAGGAATCGATATTGGTTCCAAAGAAAATTGGGTAAGTGTATCTCCTACTATTTGTGAAGATCATATACGCAAGTTTGGTTCTTATACCTGCGATTTAAATGCTATAGCTGATTGGTTAACTTCTTGCAAAGTAACAACAGTGGCAATGGAATCAACCGGAATCTATTGGATTCCCCTCTATGAAATACTTGAATCAAGAGGTTTTAAATTAAGTTTATGCAATGCAAAACATGTTAAAAATGCACCAGGTAGAAAGAAAACAGATAAATTTGATTGTGATTGGCTGAGAAAATTACATTCCTATGGTCTCCTAACACCCTCATTTATTCCGGAGAAGAATATACGAGAAATAAAAGCATTAACTCGTTATAGAGACAAATTAGTTAAAGAGAATAACATACATATCCAGCATATGCAAAAAGCCTTAACTCTAATGAACTTTTATCTTCATCAAGTCATTTCTGACATTACTGGCAAGACAGGAATGAGTATAATAAAAGCAATACTTTCAGGAGAGACAAATCCTGAAGTTCTTGTGTCATATAAAAAGAAAGGTGTAAAAAAAAGTAATGAAGAGATCATTAAAGCATTGAGTGGTAGTCTGCAATTTGAACAACTGTACATTCTCAAACAGGCAGTAAATTTTTATGAATTTTTCTTATCAAAAATTGAAGAGACAGATTCACAGATTAATAATTTATTTATATTAATGAGTCAACCAATTGATGAGGACAATATTTCAATTGAAGAAAATGATAGTAATGATATTAATCATAACATCGTTCAAGCAATAGGTGTTGACTTATGTGAGATACCTGGTCTTAATATACTATCAGTAGAAAAGTTAATTGGAGAGACAGGCTTTGATATGAGTAAATGGAAAAATAGTAAAAATTTTACATCTTGGCTTGGATTATCTCCGAATCATAGAATAACCGGAGGGACAGTTTTTCAAAATAGTACAAATAAAGTTCAAAGTAATGCAGCTTCAATTTTTCGACAATGTGCAACTACATTGAGAAACAGCCATAGTTATTTAGGTGCATTTTTCCGTAAAAAGATGGCACAAATTGGTTATCAGAAGGCAATAACAGCTACAGGCAGAAAAATAGCAGTTATCTATTATACAATGATTCGATATAAAAAATCCTATTCTGAATTAGGAGAAAATTTTTATGAAGAATTGAATAGAAAGAAAATGGAAGATAACTTTAAAAAATTGGCAAAAAAACTTGGTTATGAAATCAAACAAGTAGTTTAATTAAAAAAATATTTTGCAAAAGGCCGTTTTATCATTGGTGGATAAATCCCCGTATAAAAGCTTGGTTGCTTATGCTTTTTTGTTTTGATAACTGGTGAGATATTTGAAAAAATATTATCCCGAATAGGAGATTAAATAGATTTAATAGCATAAGTGCAAAATATTTTATATCATAAAACAATAAAATTATAGTTAAATAAGGATTTTATATTAGATAGAATTAAATAAGACAAATACACAAGGTGTTTCATAGGAGCTCATATCAGGCTGTTGCCTGTTTGGTAAAAATGAAACACCTTGTTTTGAGATTGTCCTTTTAAAAAATTGACATCTATTGGAGAAGATATGGATATTTCTTTGAGATAGTATTGTTCATTACTTTTGTCTTGATACCTGGATATTTAATATATTTTATGGATTAATTAATTAAAATAGACAAATACACAAGGTGTTTCATAGGAGATAAGAGATAATCATCATCGTTGGAGGATATCTTTAGGATGGCATATGTTGAATAAAGTATTTTCTTTTCTTTGAGAGGGTATTGTTCATTTCTTTTGTCTTGATACAAAATAAACGAACCAAAGAAAAAATCAAGCCCGGAAAACCCCTATCGGGGATCTTGATTTTCATCTCTTTTCATTGAAATATAAATATCTGTATTTTTCTGATGGTATGCCATTTAATCTCCAGTCACTCTCAGGGGCTCCACCAAAAACTCGCTCTTCGAGCTCAAACATATGGCTGTTCGCACCCCTTCGAGTTTCCTTGAGACTTAACGTCATTTTTTCATGGGCATTGTCTCATTGATACCTGGATATTTAATATATTTTATGGATTGATTAATTAATTAAAATAAAAAAAAACACGTTGTTTGGAAAATGGTATCAAATGACTAGTTGTGCAAACTGGAAGCTCGCAGAACGAGTTATCTTTCTCCCCATAGGGGCTGGATGAGAAAGAGACAAGAATTTCGAGTCCGAGCCGAACTCGCTCCATTATTGCATAATTATATAAAAGTCAGATAATTGTTTGATAATCACTTAAATCACAAATTAGAAACAAAAGTATTGGAAAGGAATTTGCTTTAAAATAGAGTATATTGGAGGATATTATGAAAAAAGCAATTTTATTAGTAGTTTTATGTACAATGATAGGTTATCTCATCTCAATTGAAAACGAAAGCAGAATGCCTTTAGTGCCACCCTTTACTGAAACTTTTACATCAAACACTTTTCCGCCTACAGGTTGGGGAAGATTTTCTGGAATATTAAATAACAATACAGTTTTGACACCATCAAGTGATGTTGACTTAGGTTGGTGGCAAGACAGTTTTGGAAATGCTGGTGCTCCTATAAATAAGAGTGCCAGAGTTAACATATATTCCACTGCAATAAAGTATTGGATCATCAGCCCGACAATAACACTGACTCCACTACAAAGTTTTCAGCTAGAATTCGATATGGCTTATACCTCGAATGGGTCAACGCAACCAGCAAATCTGAGTGGAATAGATGATCGATTTGTAGTTGTTGTCTCACCTGATAATGGAGAAACCTGGTCTATTGCTAATAAAATCACTGAATGGAATAATAGTGGATCGCCTTTTGTGTTGAATAGTTTAACACCAACAGGGAATCATTTTATTTATACCTTAGCCCAATATTCAGGAGACATAAAAATTGGTTTTTATTGTGAATCAACTGTATTTAATACGGATAATGACATATTTATTGATAATATCCAAGTAAGAGAATTACAACCTAATCAAGGATTTACAGTTAATCCAACTGAAAAAGATTTTGGTGTAGTGGGATTAGACACTTCTGTAAGCCAAACCTTTGTCTTGAGTTATACTGGCGAAACATCCATTTCATTAAACAGTCTATTTATCGAAGGCTCAAATATATTTTCTATCACTGGAAGTCCAGCTATCCCAGCAGTTGTTTTACCAAATGATACAATCGAAGTTACTGTAACTTGCATGCCTGATTCAGAAGGGGTTAAAAATGGAATCCTTCATTTGGTTGACAGTATGAATACAGATTACAATATACTGTTGAGTGCAGAAGGCAAGAACTATGATTGGGGTGGTGGAGATGAATCAACCACAGCTGGAGGATATTGGTTTATAAATTCCAGAGCAATGGATCAGGAAAACTGTCCAAGTTTTTCATGGATTGACCCTATAGCAGAAGAACATACTCTGATGACAGAATGGGATCAGGGTCCAAGCGGAGATACAGCCTTTTTTACAATACCTGATTTAGGGTTTTCATTTCCATTTTATGGGAACAGTTATCAAATATCCAATGTTTTTATTTGCAGTAATGGTTACATATCCTTTGGATCAGGTCATACTTTAGATGCTGGAGATGCTACCATACCTGGAATCGATCAACCAAACAATATCATTGCCTTATTTATGCAAGACATGGATACTGATAATAACAGTCACGTTTACTATAAAGGTTATGACAATAAATTCGTGATCACTTACAATCAATTCATAGATTATGATACACATGAAGTGATAACAGCTCAGGTGATACTTTATCCGACAGGTAAAATAAAGCTCCAATATCATTTAGTGGAATCAACCTGGCCAATAGGAGATAATTATTTGTATGATATGGTGATTGGAATAGAAAACTTAACAGGCACAAAAGGAATTAGTTATCGTCAAGATGGTGTGGGTGGATTGTTTTATAATACAAATCAAAATGATGGATTTGCCATAGCTTTTGCTCCTGATCCAGAATTGTTAGAGATCAAAGATGAGACTTCACCGAATATCCCATCCGTAAATATTGCCAAAATTTGTAATCCTTATCCAAATCCATTTAATCCGGAAACAACAGTTTCATTTGAGTTAAAGAAAGCATCAGAAATCAGTTTTAAGATATATAATATTAAAGGTCAGAGTGTAAAAACAATCAAAGAAGGATTTGTTCTACCGGGAAAACACAACTTTTTATGGAATGGTAAGACTGATTTAGGGCAACCATGCTCATCTGGTGTTTATTTCGTCGTTTTGAAGACAAATCATTCAAGATTAAGCAAAAAAATACTCTTAGTAAAGTAGAATCAAGATCCCCCATATCTTACGAACCGGGTTATAAACGTATCGCATCGATGATGCTGAGGGGGAAGAGATGCCTGATCCTCTTGTCCCAGATCTTACGAACTGGGTTATAAACGTATCGCATCGCTGATGCTGAGAGGGAAGGTATGCCTGATCCTCTTGACCCAGATCTTACGAACTGGGTTATAAACATATCGCATCGCTGATGCTGGGGGGGGATGGGATGCTTGATCCTTTTGTCCCAGATCTTACGAACTGGGTTATAAACGTATCGCATCGATGATGCTGAGAGGGATGGTGTGCCTGATCCTTTTATCCCCAGATCTTACGAACTGGGTTATAAACATACCACATCGATGATGCTGGGGGGGATGGGATGCTTGATCCTCTTGTCCCAGATCTTACGAACCGGGTTATACATGTATCGTATCGCTGATGCTGAGAGGGATGGTGTGCCTGATCCTTTTATCCCCAGATCTTACGAACTGGGTTATAAACATACCACATCGATGATGCTGGGGGGGATGGAATGCTTGATCCTCTTGTCCCAGATCTTACGAACCGGGTTATAAACATATCGCATCGCTGATGCTGAGGGGATGGGATACCTGATCCTCTTGCCCCAGATCTTACGAACTGGGTTATAAACATATCGCATCGATGATGCTGAGAGGGATGGGATGCTTGATCCTCTTGTCCCAGATCTTACGAACTGGGTTATAAACGTATCGTATCCCTGATGCAAATAAGAACATATCTGGTGGATCAGATAGCCTGAAGAAAGTATAAATCTTTCGAGGACAAGCTGTCCTCGCTCCATGTTACGAACAGATCCAGCATTTGAGGAAAATCCACTTGCCTTATTAGCCATTAGGTAATTTTTTAAAATATAGGATTATAATTTTTCATCTCAGGATTAAGTTTTGTGTCACTAAGTATTGCATTTTTGATATTGCTACCATAAATTGCTGTACTTAGATCTGCTCCTGTTAAATTAGCTTCTGTTAAATTAGCTTCTGTTAAATTAGCTTTTATTAAATATGCTCCAATTAAATATGCTCCAGTTAAATTAGCTTCTTTTATATCTGCTCCTGTTAAATTTGCAAAGCTCAAATCAATTCTATATAATAAACAATAATTTAAATTTAAATAACATAAATAGCCAAATAAAGTTGGGCTCTGAAAACCTATGTATCCAACTAATCTACTGAATAAATCAGCAAATTGAGTTGGATTATTCCAATTTAACATTGATAATTTCTTAGTGATTTGGCTTATACTCCCTAAGATATAGAAAAAGGCCTTTTCTGAGTTGATAGCCTTTGAATGAGCTATATTGTATTCTTCTAACTCAGTTTGTGTTCCATATTTTAAGACATAATTGAACAATTCTACGATATAGATCTGAAGTTTGTCAATTTTAAGAGAACCTTTCTGATACTCAATCTCAAACTCATTTTTAATGAATTTTAAAATATCTCTATCAAGCTCTTTTTGTCCAAATAACTGAGTCCATTCTTTACAAGTATCTTTAATCTCTTGTTTTTTAAAACCATTAGATTCCATTAAAGAGTCTTTTTCCATGTATGATTTAATAACTTTCACAATCTTTCTGGCAGTTAAATACTCAGCAAAGGATTTATGGGTAAATTCGAAAGTTTCATCACCCTGACTATCCATCCCTGCTTTACGAAAATAAAAAGCGACTAAGAGAGAAATGATTCCTTGATTATCCGAAAAGCATTCTTTAATTCTTTTTTGGCAGTCCTGATTGATATTTTTTAGGGTTGTGTTTCGACCTTGACAATGCCAGACACTCAGTGAAATATCTTCAAATAAACCGATAAATTCTTCAAAGGTTATCTTATCAACGACTTTGTGTTTTCCATGTTTGCTATACTTTCTATCATAAACACCCTTTAACAAATCTTCATAAATGGTATTGATATTCGTATTTTCATTAAAAGTCACATTCTTTCTTACATAAGACAATGCCACTAAATAATTTAATAAAGGAAAACTCGTCACATCCGTCAGATAATCTGCCTTTAGGTTGTCGGGCATGCTTGTATAATTTAATTTTTTACAACGACCATAGCTTATCCACCAAAGATCTCTTTGATCAATTTTTAGAAAGTTGTCTTTATCTACATAATTTTTCAATTCGTCTTTTGTTACATAGTAGGGCAAGAGGTGAATAATTTCTCTTTCTTCTCTAAATTCTCTTTCGTTTTTCTGAATGACAATATCTCGACCACTCAATAGTATTTTCATCTGAAGATTAGGACCACTATTTATTAAATTTACTTCACTTTTTATAAGTCCAATAAATTCTTGGATTAAAGCTTCAAATGACTTTCCATTCATAAAATATTCATCCAGGCCATCAAAGATTATCAATAATTTCTTATTATCAAAGGGATCTGACTTTATTCCCTGAGTATTTTTTAAGAATTGTCTGATACTATCTTGAAAATTTCCCTGTATATTAAAAAGATGAAGGGGGATAAATATGATCTGATAGTCATTTTCGTAAGCTAGTTTTGAGGCGATGGATTTGAAGAGTGTTGATTTACCATAACCAGGACCACCACAGATTACTTTTAAATGATCTTTATTTTCAGAGTTTACCCATTTTAGAATCTCTTCTTCCACATCCACGACATGTTTTTCTACTTTGTAGTTATCAGTTTTTTCTTCTTTTTTCTTTATATTATAGTATCCTCTTAACTGAATATAGACATCTTTAATCTTAAAGGATTCAAAAAACAGAGACTCTTCGATCAACATCTGAAGCCTATTATTATACCGAAACCATTCATTTTCAATTTGAGCAAACTCATAAAAGGGACTTTTTTCAAGACAAGTCAGAATTTTCTTATATTTCTCAGGATTGCTATTCCATTCATTTATTAATTCCTGAACATATTCTCTTGGAAACCGATTGATAAGATTTTTACGATCCGTCTCAATTATATTCCAGAGCTTTAAATACTCATCAAATATTAAAACTAAGGCTTTGATCAGATCGTTTTCAGCAGGTTTATTAAAAAAGTTCTGATTAATGGGAATAGAATAGTCTGTTAAGATATTTACTACATCATTTTCAAACTTATCAATATGATTTTCATTAAATTCATCATCGTTACGAAAAGACAAAGAGAGTTTATAGAAGGTTTTAAGGACGGACTTATTAACTAAGAGCCATGCTAATTCTTCAGGATCATCCATGAGCTTAAGATCACAAAAAGAGTTACTGATTTTCTCAATACCTTCTTCAAAATCTAACTTAATTAGCTTACCTAAGCCAGAAGCTAAAGAAATAAAAGTGTGCGGAGTAACTTTCACTTCTTTTGACAATATTGATGTCGGTGGTTTTGTTTTTGCTGACATAAAGACCTCTTTTATTTTCTAAACTTATATTTTTTACTATTCTTTTCCAGGGTTTCAATCACATTCATGGCATCTGTATGGTTTAGGTGAAAATCTTGAATCATACAATGATAGAGATGAAGATATTCATTATAAATGTTTGTTGCAAAGATACCAGTATCATCTGTTCCAATGACAATAATTGGATTTTTCTCATCAATCTCATTTTTTAGATCTAAAAAGCGCCAGATATGATGTTCTTTATATTTTTTATAGAAACTAATTCTCACATTGCTCGTTGGAAGAACTTCTATGACAATTTCCTTTGAAACGATATCGTCAAGCATAATCTTTTGTAATTCTCTCAAATTAACAGGTTCAAACAACTCATTAATCGTAATCGCTTCTTTTGGATTATGGTAGTAATGCCTGTAATGAGAAGTATGGTACATTCTCATAATTTTAGCTCTATGGGGAAATTGTCTCATGAATTTAATAACTTCATCATAGTCAGCTTTTACAAACAAATCACTACATTTGCAACCAGACTCGGATTTAAAGAAATAATAAGGGCTGTACTTTCTATACTTCCAACAGGATATAAGGTCTTCAATAGTAAAGCTGGAGTGGTACACCTTTTGGCAAAAGATCTCAATTTGATAGGCTAGTTTTGGTATTAATAAATGTAACTGTGAATTCTTACTCTTCATGATCAGATAATAAGTAAAAACCATATCATCAAGCCATTCCCCGGGACTTAGGTACAACTCATTTTGGATTTTTGATACCCATAAATCAGGATCAATCCCTAAAGCAGTACCATGTCCAATACGATCTCCATTTTCAAAACCAAGAAATTCAACAGCCTCATAGATTGCTCTAAGTCCCCCAATTAAGTGATGAAAGTCTTCACCAGCATGAAAAGTAAAATGATGATAACCTTTTTTTCTCAAATAATGATAAGCAGGGGCAAAAACTTCTGGAGGAGTTTCTAATTCATTTGATGCACTATCAAAGCCAACGAGTGGTGTATTTGTTTTTCTGAAATTTATAGAAGAGTAAACTCTCACAAGCTGAACCAATTGTTTTCTTTTCTTTCTATGTCTGATGATTATTCGATAATTATCAGGTTTGATTTTTTCTTTGTCTGTTTCTTTTATTAAATGATTAACTAAATGAAGTGAAAAAGACATTTTATTTTTTAGAACAGGAGCTGTTATTTTCCTAATTTGCTGAATCGCATCAGGCACATTTTTTTTACCAGAAAAACGACCTTCTAAGTGTTTTAAATTGTTCAAAGAATTACCATGCAATTGATAATAACGCTGTTGATAAGATTTCTCATGGTTATCTCTAAAACTATTGATGGTTAATTTTTGAAACTGATCAAAACCAACTTGATGAGTTTGTTGAACAACAAAACTATTAAAACGACCTAAGACCAATAAATAATAATGATAATAATCTATGTCAGATTCATTATTAAATCTACTAAGCTGACTAATCATCAGAACATGAAACAAACACTCTAAAACTAAATCAGGAACACAATCCTCTTTATTTAAATTAAAATATCGAGAAAGATCATGATTATGGGAGTGAGTTTTTATGAGATAGGGTATCTTTTGGTAACAGAAATCGTTCATGTTTGAGCTATCATCTTCAACTGATTCTTCATAAGAAAAAAGAATTTGAACAAGTATTGAACGAATTGTCTTGCATCTGTGAAATCTCTGATAGTTATCAATTAATTCCGTTTTTCCATAGAGTTCTTCATATTGTTCTTTTACTTTAAATCCTTTAGTTGTAGATTTTTTTAAGAAATAATAGAAATGATAAGGATTTCTCAGAGCAGTCTGCCATAAATGATCTGTTTCAGTTGAGCCATTAAGATGGATATGCAAATCGTGAAACCCCTTTTCAGCTTGATATTGACTCATCTGAGGATAATTTGTATTTAAAAGACAGGTATAGCGTACATTGGGAATAATCCAGTCCTTGATAAAGCCTGAAACTTGAGCAATATTATTGGGATTAATACCATTTTGAATCAATATGTCAGCAAGAAAAGCGCTAATTAAAACAATTGGAGGAAAACCAGTAATAATATTCTGCCAATCTTCCCAATTTTCTTTTTTGACGGAGATAATACCGCTATCCTCTCTTAAGAGTAAACAAGAGAATTGAATTAATCCCTCTTTTAATAAATGAGATTTAGAAGGAATCAACTTGAAGAAGGTTTCCATTGATCGCTTGTAATAATGATCTGGTAGTTGTTTATCAGTTTCACGCTCAGCCAGAAATAAATGCCTTTTCACATCCTCTATAGAAACATTTTCGCTTCTTTCATAGGCTTCCAAAGACCAACGATCAACTAATAGTTTGCTAATACCATGACTATTTACCATTTAAGATATCCTGAGCGATTTTAACCATATATTCAACTTTTATCGTAATAAATCCTCTATTCTTAAAGTGATTATAGATCTTATTTCTTGCTTTTGAACCAATTTGGAATATTTTTTCTAAAAAATCTTGATCTGTTTGTAAACCCTTTAGCAACTCTGTACGCATTTGTTCATAATGATCTGGATTGTTAAAGTCAAAGACAACTTTCTCTTTTGTTTTTGAATTAGCTTTTGGTTTTTCAAAAACTATAATTATGTTTTGTAATTCAGAATAAATTGAATTACTTATTTTAGCTAATAGTTGAAAATCAGTTAATTCAGAAAGCTTGACGATATTTTCTGACTCATTAATAATAACCATTATTTCTTCATAAATGGATTCTATGTTGTCAGTAGGATCAAGATTTAAATTCATAAATGTTAATAATAATGGACATCGGAGCAACCATTTAGAAAACAAAAATTCATTTGGAACTAAGGTATATCCATTGTTACCCACTCGTGCATGGTGCATTCTCTTTAAATTATACAGAAATACTCTATCAGAATACACTGCATTTGATAAATACATAATTTGTCTTTTAGAGATGTACCCTTCACTTGCTTCCGTTACAATTGAGGCATTAAGAAATCCAACAATGTATCGATGTAAAAGCTCAGCACAAGTACAGGTTGTGTTATTAAGATAATGGTCATCAATTGCCTCGACCGTGTTTATAAATCTTTCAGTTATCTTACTTAGAACAGTAATATTAAACACTTCTTTTGGATAGGACAATGCCCAAGCATACATACTCTCCACAAAATCATCCAGACATACAGGAGAAATTAATGTATAATTTTCATTTTCTTTATTTTCATTATTTGTATCCTTATAGATCGATTTTAAAAATACTTCTCTGATACTTTCTTTGATTTGTCTATCGACACTTTCTTTTGTTTCACCAACTTCTTTATTGAATGGAATCTCATAACAAACTTGGGCTATAAGTCCTAATATCGGATAAACTGAATAATAATAACTTTTTGAGTCTCTTTTATTACTGCAACTTATTAAAGGAATTTTGGTTAAGAAGTTAAAATTTTCAGATAAAGACAATTCTTTAATTTTGTCATATTCAACTTGAATATTTCCCATTTTTAATTTTTTATTTGTTTGCCCAATTTCGCTCATCGTATTGATCAAGAGATTAATACTGAACTGGTTTAATTGAATAAAATCTTTTATTTGGTACAAGCCATTTTTTATGGTATCCATTTTTGTGTTTTCTATAGATTTTGTAGTGGATTTTTCGGATAAAAGTCTATAACAATAAATGGGGATCTCAATTTTGAAAAGATAATTGAAGAGAATTGAAGAATCGTCATAGGTTTTGAAACTTAATATTCTGTTAAGAGCAAACTGAACCTTATTGATAGCGACATCTCTTTGATCAGGAAATAAAAAACGCCCATTCTCTAATAAATTAAACTGATGAAGAGAATCCAGAAGATGATCCATTAGTTTAAAATTATTATCGATAAGTTTACTGTAAGAAAAACCCTGACTTTCCAATTCTGTTAAAAATACATAAATATAGAGTTCTATCGCTTCTTCTATTTTATTCAGATCAATCAGTAAAATTCTTAACAATTGAGTTAACTGACGAATGGATAGATTACTTAAAAACAAATACAGAATATTACCGTATTTTACGTTTAAATCATCTCTCATAATTGGCATATAAAAAACTGTTTTAAATAATATAGTTGTGTCTTGATAATGAATTCTAATTCTATAGAAATCAGAGTCATCTATCTCTCGTAATTTTCTTAGATAGATTCTTCTGGAAGATTTTAATATTTTTAACAGATATTGTTCTTCAAGAGCAGTAACTTCTTTTTTATGGAGCTCAAATTTATTGATATCTTTATGATCATTGATTAAATCACCAGAAAAATGTTTCCATTGTTGGTTGCGAACCAGATAAGAATATAGGCTTAGGTCTCCACTGAGAATAGGGATGATTTGGGGAGTAGTAATATATTTGCGTAAAAGTTCTAAAACAGGCCAACCTTTTTTCATATCTGTATCAACATCATCAAAGCAGATGATAAAGGATTTTTTACCTAAAAACTTAAGGCTTTGAGCAATAAATTTATGAAAATTCTTTTCTAAATTATTCACTGATTTTTCGATTTCTAAACCCTTATCCATTATAAAATCAGCATCCATAAAATCTTCACCTTCTAAATGGTTCTTTCCGATTCCATCAAGGCAAGGGAGGCCATAAGCAAATTCATTGAGTGTATTTTCCCATTGTTGGTAATCATCGAAAGCATTTCTGTTTTTATAATTATTAGAGAAGCTGTTTGCTTTATTTTTATCAACAAGTTCTTTAATACGAGCCACAATGTTTAAAAAGACATGATCTTTAGATTCAATCAGGGTCGGATCAATAATATCCATCACAAAGACATCTTTAGCGAAATTATTGAGATTCTTAACAATAGACGCTATAGCCTGATGTTTTTCATCTATGAATTTGGGATAATTTTTTATGACATGAAACATACTCATGATAAAGGTAGTTTTCCCAGTACCACGGTTACCAGATACAGTAATAGTTTGATAAACACGTTTAAAATCCTCTTTGCAAATTGGGTCATATGTCTTAGCTTCTTCATATGAAGTATTTATCAAGTTGAAGATTCTGGACATTTCATCAATATGGATGATCTCATTAAGAGATTCGGCAGCGAAAGCATCTCTGTCTTTATTAATATCAATGACAATCTCAAAAGCATTCTCTTTCATAGTTTCCGTCCTAAATTTTTTAGTTGAACAAAATTTGATATTAAATATTTAATTTGTCAACTCTTATTTTTAAAAATTATCCCAAAGTCTAACAATCTGGACTACACACATATCTTCCCCATATGTTACGAACTGGGTTATAAACGTTTCGCATCGATGATGCTGGGGGGGAGGGGATGCCTGATCCTTTTGTCCCAGATCTTGCGAACTGGGTTATAAACGTTTCGCATCGATGATGCTGAGGGGGATGGGATACCTGATCCTTTTGTCCCAGATCTTACGAACTGGGTTATAAACATATCGCATCGCTGATGCTGGGTGGTAGGGATATCCTATCATCCTGTCCCAGATCTTACGAACTGGGTTATAAACATATCGCATCGATGATGCTGAGGGGGATGGGATACCTGATCCTTTTGTCCCAGATCTTACGAACTGGGTTATAAACATATCGCATCGATGATGCTGGGGGGTAGGGATATCCTATCATCCTGTCCCAGATCTTACGAACTGGGTTATAAACATACCACATCGATGATGCTGGGGGGGATGGAATGCTTGATCCTCTTGTCCCAGATCTTTCGAACTGGATTATAAACATATCGCATCGCTGATGCTGAGAGGTAGGGATGCCTGATCCTCTTGCCCCAGATCTTACGAACTGGGTTATAAACGTATCGCATCGATGATGCTGAGGGGGAAGAGATGCCTGATCCTCTTGTCCCAGATCTTTCGAACTGGATTATAAACATATCGCATCGATGATGCTGAGGGGGAAGAGATACCTGATCCCCTATCCCCAGATCTTTCGAACTGGATTATAAACATATCGCATCGATGAAGCAAAGCAGATCCAGATGAGTGACAAGTTCATTCTTCATCAAAAAGGTATTTCTCATTGTACTCAATTTTATATGCTTCCAAAAATTCAATAAACTCATCCTTAAACAATCTGGTTTTATGATGTTCTTCTTGTTTTATGATATAGTTGGCAACTATATCTAACTGAGATTGGCTTACTGAAAATACTCCTGAACCTGATTGCCATTTAAATTTCCCCATTGCCCAGTTATTCTCGTTAATAAATTTAGTTGTATTACTTTTTATATCTCTGATTAAATCTGAAATGCAACAATCTGGTTTTGTATTAACTAACAAATGAATATGATTAGCAATACCATTGACTATGATAAGCTTTTGATTTTTATTATGAATTATTCCAGCAATATATTTATATAGATCTTCTTTCCATTGATAACTAATAAAACTTTGTCGTCCTGATACCACAAATATCAGATGAACATAGATCTGAGAATATGTATTTGCCATAAAAACTCCTTTATTGTACCGCATCGCTGATGCTGGGGTGGATGGGATGCTTGATCCTCTTGACCCAGATCTTACGAACTGGGTTATAAACATATCGCATCGATGATGCTGAGGAGGAAGAGATGCCTGATCCTCTTGTCCCAGATCTTACGAACTGGGTTATAAACGTATCGCATCGCTGATGCTGAGGGGGAAGAGATACCTGATCCTCTTGTCCCAGATCTTACGAACTAGGTTATAAACGTATCGCATCGATGATGCTGAGGAGGAAGAGATGCCTGATCCTCTTGTCCCAGATCTTACGAACTGGGTTATAAACATATCGCATCGCTGATGCTGGGGTGGATGGGATGCTTGATCCTCTTGACCCAGATCTTACGAACTGGGTTATAAACATACCACATCGCTGATGCTGGGGTGGATGGGATGCTTGATCCTCTTGACCCAGATCTTACGAACTGGGTTATAAACATACCACATCGCTGATGCTGGGAGGGATGGGATGCCTGATCCTTTTGTCCCAGATCTTACGAACTGGATTATACACGTATCGCATCGCTAATGCTGGGTGGTAGGGATATCCTATCATCCTGTCCCAGATCTTACGAACCGGGTTATACACATATCGCATCGATGATGCAAAGAAGCTCCAGAGGACTGACAAATGTCCTGCACTAGTATAAGCCTGAATTATTTGTTCTAATGGAATATACAAAGCATTGCTTTACTATTCTGGGCGAACACACCGGTTCGCCCCTACATTGCATTTATCAAAGGTATTCAAAATATTAAAACAACGACATACTACCCAAAAGGTGCAGTAAGCTGTTGTTTTTTGAAGAAATCCTTTGTTACAACGAATTTATATTCAAAGAAATTGGTTATATACTCAATTAATAGTTGAGCATTTAGTTTAAAGAAATCTTTAACTTTAGGCAGAAATTTAACACGGATAAAATCGGCTAAAGAGAAGGAAGCAAAGTATTTAAAAAAATCTTCAGGAGTGAGTGATTTATTTTGAGTACTCTGCATTAACTGATCAAGCTTATGGGTAATTTTTAAGAAAATCGAGTAATTACTAAGAAATTTACGTCTGATATGCGGATATTCTTTTTTATATTGTTTGGCATAGAGAGATAATTCAGTTTTAAAACGGAGTGGGAGAAGTTTCCAGATTTGTAAAGTTACTGATTGCAACTCTTTAATCTTACGATTTTGAGGCATTTCAGGCACATTGTAGTATTTCCTGGTGAAGCAAATCTTCCCTTCATTATGATAACAATAGACGACATCGTCTCGTTTTCCGCCTTTTGGATAAAGAGTTGAGCCTGGTTTAAAGAAAACACGCATAATTTTTCCTTTTTTATGCAGATTAAAATTTAAACATCACTATAATATAACACTAATATTCAAAAATTTGTCAATCTTTTTTTAATTATTTTTATTATTTATAGTATAAAGCAAAAAAGAGTAAGCTCCAAGGAAGGAGGCAGTGCTGAGGCACTGGAGATAAAGGCAACACTGGTGTGTTGCAGATAAAAGATAAAATATAATAGCTTGCGGGAGCACTATAGATAAGGGTAGATTGGAAGTTCGCACAACGAGTGATTAGTTTGCATCTATCAAACATCGTATTTTCAACTATTAGGTATGTTTATGTTATTAGAAACATGTGATTATACTGAAATAGGTAGCTGTATATTTTATTATCGTTCAGAAGGAACTATACTGTTGTTTTGATATGATCCGTTGAGTAAATCATTGACTTTTCTTCAGGAACCCGGAATAAAAAATCTCAGCAACACAATCACGGATTGTATTGGAGGGATTAGAATTTGAGTCAAACGGAGATGAATTTTTCGGTGTATCCTAACCAAATAGTAAAAAAAGCTTGACAACTACATGAGTGTTCTATATAAGTACAACAGTAATCAAAATTAAGGAGAAAGTTTTATGAGAAGGTCAACTATTCTGCTATTTATGGTCATGTTTATTTTATCCCTTTTTTCTTTAGAGTTAAAAGAAGAAAACCAAAAAATAATAACTGGGAGACAACAGGTATATTTTCAAGAAGACCATTATACTCTTTATAATAGTGTTGAAGAAGGAAATCTGGTAAAAGTATTAAAGAGAACGCTTAGCTATGACATGAAGCAAGACACTGAGAGAGTTTTATTTTCAAAAGTAAAAAAGGGGGAATCAAGATTATCAATCATTAAAACTAACTCCACGATACAAGGTTACACTTTTTCTATGGGAGATTCAACAGAATTAGTTTTATACAACAATATTAAAGACAAATATACGACGAATTATTTCCCCAAGAAATACAGGATATTATATTCTGACAGCTTATCCACGCTAATTTATGATACTGAAAGCAAATCAATCAAGCAAATTAATCTTCAAGAAAATCAAATAATTCAGGAGATAAAAGATTTTGATCAATTTACATTCACAAAAAGCAAACTTCTTGTATGGGAGAGAAAAGGATTTTTCCCATTAATGAGTAATGAATTGTGCATTTATGATACCCATTTGAAAAAGATAGGAGAAGTAAAGGGTTTTCAAGCAATGAAATTTAATCATTTATATGGAGTAACGAATCAAATACCAATAATTTCAGTAGAAAATGATCAATACATTACCATGTCATGTTTGAAAAAGTTTTGGTTTCTTTATAAGATGAGTTTAATCAGTCTTGATATAAGGCAACCGAGCACAAAAGTATGTTATTATCAATCGAACAGTTATTTACCATATATAAGGAACAAAGCAGAGTGTCATTTATTAGAGTTGAATGAGGATCAGTTATATTTATTCTCAACGAAATTATTGAAAAATGAGAAGAACCCATTTGAATATATACTTTTAAAAATTGATTTGAATGATACGAAGAGAAAGAAACCAGAAGTAATACTTTCCAATGAATATATTTCAAAATTGTATATATCTTCTGAAAAGATCATTCTAATGTCAGGCATGGAAGAAAAAGAGCTCCTAGTTTTAGACACCAAGACAAATAAAGTGACAAACAGAGTAAAAATTGATAAGAATTTTTCAAAGGATTTATACTTAGAATATGCTCGATTAGATGGGGAGAATATAAGCGGTTTCTTCAAAAAAGTTATTGATAATGATGATCCCAATAAAGTATTAGTTCAGAATATTTTTTTTAATGTGCCATTAACAGGCGAATAACATAGTATAAAGCAGAAAATCTAAAGGAGTATAATGTTAAAACAGTTATACTCCTTTTTAATAAAGAATAGGATTCATCTTTTTACGTAAAAAGTTTTAAGCAATCTACCCTAGTATCTCGAGTTTAGGATAAATCGATTATGAAAAATTCAAGAATATATTTAGATTTCAGCTTATTATAAGACAAAGATTTCAAATTGTTAGCAGTATTTTTTAAAAAGATACGAAAATTTTCCTTTACAAAAAAAAACTGAATTAATAATCTTGCCTCGAATCTTTGGGAAAGATATGGGGCTATGTGATTATGAAGAGAAAATACCGCATAGACTTCAAATATGATTGATTGAAATTGGAGTGAGAATGAATGGTTTTACAAGGTTTTCCGACAGTGGAAATTCATTCATTACTATACAATATAGGGATAAAATAGATGAATTTAAGATAAAAACAAATATTTTATTTCAAAATCAGTCAATAATTACACTTGACTATAATGAGTTGAACTTTAAGATTGTCAAAAAATAAGTAATTTAATAAAGGAGTAAAGAATGGAAAACACCTTCACAATCACGATTGACGGAAAAAATGTTGAAGTTAATAGTAATTATACGGTAATTCAGGCAGCAAAAGAAGCAAAAATTTATATTCCAACTCTTTGCTGGCATAAAGATCTCCCACCCACATCAAACTGTGGTCTTTGTGTAGTTGAGATTGATAAGAATCCACAGCCAAAAAGAGCATGTAGCACCCCAGTTTATAAAGGAATGAGTGTTGTGACCAACACCCCGCTTTTACGCCAGTACAGAAAGACATTATTACAATTATTCTTAGCAAATCATGATGTATCATGTCCATCATGTAGTGCTAACAATCATTGCGAATTACAAGAATTATGTAATAATATGGGAATTCAACCTTTGGATGCTCCTCCAATTTTAAAGAAACAAGAGATTGATGAGAGTAGCATTGCGATAGTTAGAGATCCTAACAAATGTATCTCTTGCGGTCGTTGTGTGACTATTTGTAACGAAATTCAGGGCGTATCAGCTTTAACATTTGTTAACCGTGGATTCGAAGGATTTGTTGATGTAGCCTTTTTAAAAGGAATAGGAAACAGTCCATGTATAAATTGTGGTCAATGTATTGTTTATTGCCCAACAGGTGCTTTATCAGAAAGATCAGAAATTGATGAAGTATGGAAAGCCTTATTAGATCCAACCAAACACGTTGTAGTTCAGGAAGCTCCTGCTATTCGTGCATCTTTAGCTGATGAATTTGGAATGGCTATGGAAGATGTGACTCCCGGCAAAATGTATGCAGCATTAAGACAAATCGGATTTGATTCAGTAATGGACACCAATTTTACAGCTGATCTTACGATTATGGAAGAAGGAACAGAATTAGTTACCCGCTTAAAATCAGGAATTAACAAACCACTTATCACTTCTTGTTCACCTGGTTGGATTAAGTTTATGGAAACATTTTTCCCTGATTTAGCTGATTGTGTCTCCACTGCAAAATCACCAATGTCCATGTTTGGTGTGTTATCAAAGACTTATTATGCTGAAAAGAATAATATAGATCCTTCAACAATCGTTTCAGTAGCCGTTATGCCTTGTACAGCTAAGAAATTTGAAGCGCGTCGTCCAGAATTAACCGACTCAGGTTTTCAAGATACCGACAATGTATTAACAACAAGAGAATTCATCCGTTTGATCAGAGAAGCAGGAATAGATTTTAAAAATCTTGAAGCCCAAGAACCAGATCATGGAATGAGTTTCTATACAGGAGCAGGCACAATATTTGGAGCTACAGGTGGGGTTATGGAAGCGGCTATTCGTTCAGCTTATACTCTTGTAACTGGTCAAGAATTAGATGCAATTGATATTGAGATTGTTCGTGGTCTTGAAGGTATCAAAGAAGGCACAATTGATATTCCTGGCTTTGGTGGCTTAAAAGTTGCTGTTGCTCATGGTTTAATCAATGCCAGAAAACTGATGGATAAAGTACGTCAGGAAATCAAAGAAACCGGAAAATCAGAATATCACTTTATCGAAGTGATGGCATGTCCAGGCGGATGTGTTGGTGGTGGTGGACAACCATTAGGCAATGATCTTGCTAAACGTGTCATGAGAGCATCTGCTCTTTATAAAGAAGACAAAAACATGAAGTATCGTAAATCACATCACAATCCTGAAGTTTTAAAAATCTATGAAGATTTCTTAGGTACACCAAACTCAGAGAAAGCGCACAAATTACTTCACACCCATTATTACAAACGTTCTGCAGTTACAGGACAAGTTGTAGAAAAAGCAACCCAAAGTCATCATTAATAAGGTACAGAGAAAATATTAAAAAGGCGGTCATTTGATCGCCTTTTTTTAATAGGCAAATCGGTAAATTATTAAGTAAAATTTTGCCTAAGATTTCCCTTGTTTTCTATTGACTAAAATGTATAAAACGGGTAAATTGCATTTGAGGTGATATGAGTATAAAGAAATCAGATTTATATGCAAAACATGATCCTGAGCAACTGCTTCTTTTTCAAGAAGCTTGTATTGGTATTGCTGGTTGTGGTGGTTTAGGCTCTAACGTAGCGACCTCACTTGTACGATCAGGGATTGGGAAGCTAGTATTAGTAGATTTTGATATCGTAGAGCCTTCAAATTTAAATCGTCAACAGTTTTTTTATGATCAGATAGGTATGAATAAGGTCGAGGCATTACAAGTCAATCTCAAGCGTATGAATCCATTTGTTCACCTTGAGACACATCATATAAAAGTTACTTCAGATAATATCGGTTCTTTGTTTTCTCAATGTGATATTTTGATTGAAGCTTTTGATCTGGCAGAAGAAAAAATCATGTTACTAGAAGTATGGGTAACTTTATATCCTGAAAAACCAATCATTTGTGCAAGTGGTGTATTTGGTGTAGGTAAAAATGAGAATATACACATGAGCCAATTTGGCAATATATGGGTTTGTGGTGATGAAGAAGCTGAAATAGAGGGAGGCTTAACACCCTTAGCGCCAAAAGTGAGTATCATAGCCAATATGCAGGCAAATCAAGCACTATATTTAATCACTCTTAAACAAAACAAAAAACAGGGATATAAATAATGGAAATCACATTAAACGGTAATAAGGAAAGACTTGATAAGGTTTTAACCATCAGAGAATTACTTCAATACAAGAAGTATTCTTTTCCGAATATAATCGTTCGGGTAAATGGTCAATTTATAAAAAAAAGTGAATATGAAGAGAGAACGGTATCTCAAGGAGATGTCGTTCAGATGATTCATATGATTAGTGGCGGATAATTAAAATAGGAGGATATATGTTGAAAGTAAACGAGTATTTCAATGGAACGGTTAAGTCCATCGGATTGGAGAATGCAGAAGGAAATGCAACCATTGGAGTGATGGATATTGGCGAATATGAATTTGGAACCTCAACAATTGAATACATGACTGTCGTATCAGGTGTATTGAGTGTCAAACTACCAGGATCAGATAAATATGTAGATTTTGTCAAGGGAGAAACCTTTATTGTTGAAGCAAATCAAAAGTTTCAGTTAATCGTAAAAGAACAAACTGCTTATTTATGTCTATACAAATAAACGGAGAAAATATGAAATACTTAAAGACCTATCCTGAAAAATGTATTGGATGTCATACTTGCGAAAATGTATGTTCTCAATTATTTTTTAAAAATGAAGATCCAGAAAAATCTTGTATTAAAGTATTGGAAAAAGAAGATGGTTTTGAATTAACTGTTTGTAATCAATGTGGGAAATGTATAGAAGTCTGCCCTACATTAGCGCTTTCCAGAAATGCCCAGGGTGTAGTGATGTTAAATAAAACAAAATGTATTGGATGTTTAGCCTGTGTATCGATATGTCCAACTCAGGTAATGAGATTCATGAAAAACGGAATCACTCCGTTTAAATGTATTGCTTGCGGTTCTTGTGCAACAAAATGCCCTACCCAAGCACTTGAAATCAATAAAGAGGTATAAAAATGAGTCAATTTAATCTAAACTCCATGAAAGAAAAGCATAAACTCTTAGCAGAATATAAATACGAATTGGGTAGTGTAGAGAAGGGATATAACAATCGTAGTTTAGCGATAAATGTCGGGACACATGAGATTAAAGAAAAGCCTGTCACACAAGAAATGATAGATAAATTTGTAGGTGGCAAAGGATTTGATCTTAAACTGTTATGGGACTCAGTGAATGAGAACACAAAATGGAGTGATCCAGAAAATTCAATTTGTATTTCATGTGGGCCAGTAGCAGGAAACACTAATTACCCAGGCTCAGGAAAGTCAATCGTAGTCAGCTTATCTCCTATGACGGGTATTCCTATTGACAGTAATGTTGGTGGACATTTTGGTCCATATATGAAATTCTCAGGTTTCGATGCTTTAGAACTTACAGGGAAAGCAGACAAAGATTTAATGGTTTATATCAATGGAGATGAAGGCTTTATCCAGATCTTTGAAGCTCCAGATGAAGCGATAGATTCTCATGTTTTAGCAGAACAGTTACATGAAATGTATGCCAATGATGAAGATGACAAACAACACGTATCGGTGGTATCTGCTGGATTAGGAGCAGAGCATGCATATATGGGAATGTTAAACTTTTCATTTTACGATAAGAGAAGAAAAGCGGTTCGTTTCAAACAAGCAGGTCGAGGTGGAATCGGTCATGTTTTCAGAGATAAAAAAATAAAAGCTTTAATTGTTAAGTTTTCAGGATTAAAGGCAGATCTTAATCATCCTGCTGATCTTGGTGTTGTGCAGGAAAGAGGCTTAAAGCTTCATAATGAAATAAAAGATTTAGATGATATTCAATGCAAAATGAGACAGATGGGGACAGCCCATTTGGTTGAAGTGATGAATGATTATGATTTACT
The DNA here is from genome assembly GCA_963678255.2 of Cloacimonadales bacterium (SeqCode). Classification (GTDB taxonomy): domain Bacteria; phylum Cloacimonadota; class Cloacimonadia; order Cloacimonadales; family WRIO01. The sequence continues at coordinate 1,429,669 of CAXXTW010000001.1, read as the reverse complement.
TCCAGTAAAAAACTTTAAGTATGGAGCTGATGAAAACCATGCAAAAGTTCATTCTCAAGTTTGGAAATCTTGGTTTACTCAGAATATGCCTGATGGATGCTGGTTTGGATGTACCATGGCTTGTTGTAAAGCTGTGGATAATTTCGAATTGCAAACAGGTCCTTATAAAGGAGAAAAAGTAATTGTTGATGGTCCAGAGTATGAGACTGTAGGTGGATGTTCATCTAATATCTATGTATGGGATCCCAGAGATGTATTAGAAATAAACTTCTACTGTGACACTTACGGAATCGACACGATTTCTTTTGGAACAACTACCGCGTTTGTAATGGAATGCTGGGAAAACGGAATTTTAAATGCAGAAATTACTGAAGGGCTTGATTTAACATGGGGAAATGCAGGTTCAGTTTTAGAAATGCTTCATCAAATGGCTCGTGGAGAAGGATTTGGTTTAAAACTTGGCTATGGCGTACGTTGGTTAAAAAACTGGATGATAAATGATTTAGGAGCTAATCCTGACTTTGTTCAAGATATTGGAATGGAAGCAAAAGGTTTAGAGTATTCTCAATATATGTCAAAAGAATCATTGGCTCAACAAGGTGGATACACACTGGCATTGAAGGGGCCACAACATGATGAGGCTTGGCTTATCTTTATGGATATGGTTAATAACTTGATTCCATCTTTTGAAGACAAAGCAGAAGCTCTCCATTACTTCCCAATGTTCCGTACTTGGTTTGGTTTACAGGGTCTATGCAAATTACCTTGGAATGATGTTGAACCAGCTAATAATTCTCAAACAGATGAACCAGCAAAAGTGCCTGAACATGTTCAGAATTATTTGGATATTTATACAGGAATCACAGGAAAGTTCATTGATCGTAAAGAAATGATCTTACAATCAGAAAGAGTTTATAACTTCCAAAAGATATTTAACTTAAGAATGGGTAAAGGCACCAGACAAGATGATGTTCCACCATACAGAGCTGTTGGACCAGTAACAGAGGAAGAATATCTTTCACGTCAAGAACGTTATGATAAGCAATTAAAAGAGCTTATTGGTGTAGAACCAGAAGGATTGAGTGTTGCAGAAAAGATAAAGAAACACAGAGAATACAGATCTGATCGTTATCAAAAGCTTATTGATGCTGTGTATAAAAGAAAAGGTTGGACACCAGCAGGCATTCCAACTGCAGAACATTTACAAAAAATCGGGATGGATTTACCACAATTATTAGAAGTAATCAATAAATACTTATAAAGAAATTTAGTTCAAATATCTATCATCTTTGAATAGACTTAACTCAATACCCTTTCAGTGAAAGGGTATTGTTTTATTATACAATTATTAGTTAAATTTTATAACACAATAATATTATGGTATAAAAATTGCTTTATTTACAGTTATAAAATATGCAAAAAAAATGTAGGAATAATTATGGATAAATTACTGCCAAAGAAGAACAAGTTGAAAAAATACTATAAATATGGAATAATTATATTAATATCAGTCTTATTCCTTTTTGTTTTAAGATTCTGTGTCAAAGAAGGATTGAAATCTGCATCCGTAAGATCTAAGGATCTGGTCACAGCAGTAGTAGAGAAAAAGAATCTTGTCGCAAGTTTTTCTGTCAGTGGTAAAGTCATCCCTCGATTGAATTATCAGGTAGAAGCACCAGTAGGCGGGAAGATAGAGAAGATATGCAAAAAGATTGGTGATACTGTAAAAAAGGATGATGTATTGGTTATTTTAACCAACGATGATTTACAATTACAGTTGATTAACAGTGAAACAGATGTAACAGATCAGATCAATAATCTTAGTATAGCAAAGATTCAAAGAAATCAAAGTCACCTATCACAAAAAAGAACCCTAGCAACTCTTAAACAGCAATTATCAAAAAAACAACGTGATTTGAAGAATATGAAAGAATTGTGTGATAAGAAGTATGTATCAGAAGAGGAATATAAAACTAACTCAGAAGAGTATGAAGTTTTATTAGATAATTATAATTTAACAATAGAAGAAGCCCAAGTTGATTCTTTGATGCGTGAACAACAGATTGTTCAAATGGAGCAATCGTTGACACAGGTAAAAAAGAATTTACAGCAAATGAGAAACAAAGTTAAAGATTTAGTTGTAAGAGCACCGATAGAAGGACAAATAACAGATTTTGAATTAACATCAGGTCAAATACTGTCAATGGGCAGTAAAATTGCAGTAATAGAGAATAATAATGAATATTATATCCAATCAAATATCAATCAATACTATTTAAATAGGTTAAAACTTGGAGCAATTGCACTGATAACAGATTTTGACCCACCTTTGGAGATAGAAATCGAGAATATTCATCCCAAACTTGAAGGAGATAATGTCATTGTCGATTTCAAAGGCAATCTATTAAATAGTACTAAATCTGGACAACAGGTTAATATTGATTTATTAACTGCTAAGATAAACAATGCGCTCGCTATTCCTTTAGGGCAATACCTGACCGATAATGATTACCGATGGGTATTTGTTGTTGATAAATCCGGGAAAAAAGCGGGACGCAGACAAATTGAAACAGGAAGTCGAAATACTTCTGAAATAGAAATCATCAAGGGTTTGACTGAAGGAGAATCAGTCATCACCAATTCAAATCCTGACTGGAAGAATAAAGAAATTATTAATATAAAATAACAAAGTGAGAGATCTGAAAAAGGAGAATTGATGTTTCTAAAAAACCTTAAAAATCTGTTTTCTTGTATTAAAAAATCACCTGTAAACTATTTTATTTCAATTATTGGTTTGGTAATGGGTATCTGTATTTTCCTGCTTTTATTCGCTTTTTTCAGGTATTATCAACAGTATGACAGGTATTTTGATGATTATAATAACTGGTACAGATTAAGATTAACGATAACAAATACGAATTCAGTTCCAGTTCAAAAGTCTGAATTTATAACCTGCCTGCTACCTCAAATTCTAAAACAGAACAAAGAAATTGAAGATATTCTTATGATGAAGAATTATTCACTTTTAGTAAGGTTTTATGTTGGAGAAAATATAATTCCTCTAGGGGACAACTTTTTTGTAACTCCAAATCTAATAAAACACTACAAATTAAAATTTATCTATGGAGATCCTGATTCTGCTTTATCTCAGGACAAATCTCTGATTGTAAGTCGTTCCTATGCTAAAAAATATTTTGGTAAAGAAAATATATTGGGAACACAGATATATATTAAAAATTTTGTTAGATATATAGTGACAGGTGTATTTGAAGATTTACCCGAAAACTTGCACTACAGACATGATTCTTTTACAACACCAATTGATTTTTATACACCTTATGAAGATTATAAAGAGAAAAAAGAGATAATTTATAACGAGAAAGCGTATGTATTATTAAAAATAACTAAACCTAATAGTATAAATAACATAAAAAAGAATATTAATTATTTCTTAAAACAGTATGATAATGATTCATTCAAATTAAGTGCAGAGATAGAGTCTATGAAAAAGTTACACTTCATACAGGGTCTCCAATATGATGCTAAAACAATGAATTTTAAATCAATAATTATGGTATTAATTGTTGCTATATTAATTTTGATCACTTCATTTTTAAACTTTCTGAATCTATTAGTATTAAGCTGGAAAAACAGACAGGATGAGTTTATTTTCAGAAAAACATTGGGTGCTACAAAACTGGATTTATTAAAACAAATCTTTACTGAGTTTTCACTTATCTATTTGTTTAGTATCATTTTAGCATTGATTGCATATTTCTTCTTGTTTGATATTTTTAAAGCCTGGACGAGTTTAAAATTAGATAATTATTATCTATTAAAAGATAATTTTACTATGATGTTAACTGGAATATTAGTAATAGTTGGCTTATTGATAGCATTAATCCCTTCAAATAAAATTGCAAGATTCAATTCTATACAAGAATATAACAGAAAGAAACAAAAAAAGATGAGTCTGGCGATTATTCTGTTTACTCAAATATTCATCTGTACAGTATTTTTAATCTCGCTAATCACCTTGAATGTTAGAATGAATGAAATCATTAGTTTTGACAAAGGATACAATAGTAAAAATCTATTTCAGTATCAGTATTTAACATCCTCTGGTTCAGATTCCTATAAAACACCTCAGTATTTAAAACAAATTATATTGGAACAACCAGGTGTGAAAAAATTTTCTTTTGGAAATATTGATTTTGCACAGAAAAGTAAGCCTTTATTTGAAATGCTAACAATAAAATCGATTTACAAAAAACAAGAAATAACTGGTCAAACACATATATTGGGCTGTGATCCTAATTTTTTTAAAACACTAGGTATAAAAATCATAAAAGGTGATATTAAAGATATTCATAATAATGAAGTGGTCGTCAATAAAACTTTTTCAGAATATTTTTATCCAAACCAAAATCCAATAGGAAAAGTCATAAAATCAGCAAATACATCTGATCAATATGGAACTTTTAATCCTGTTATTAAAGCAGTAGTTGAAGATTTCTATCCTGGCTCACTACATGAAAAGCTCTTCCCAACGATATATTTCTGTAATAATGAATGGGGAGAATTCTTTTATGTATATTTACAGGAAGGAAAAAGAGATATTGCCTTAAAAAATATAAATAAAACCATGGATAACTTGACAAAAGATGGATTTTTTTATTACGATACGACTGATATTGAGAGCAGAGATAAAGAGTTTTATAAAGATGATATGCTGTTTGTAAAATTGATATTGATTTTTGCATTAATAAGCTTTTTCATAGCATTATTTGGTGTATATAGCATCAGTGCCTTTCATATAGGACAGGAGTTAAAAAACATTTCCATCCATAAAATAAACGGAGCAGAGCTTAAAGATATAATCAAGGCTTATCTGCCCTATTATGGCTATATCTCTCTGATTGCAGGGATTGGAGGTTGTGGAGTTGCTTTTTATATAACGGGACTTTTTAATGACCGTTTTATGATTAAAGGGAATTCTGAATGGTATTTGTTCTTAGTAGGCGCTTTTTTTACTATGTTATGCGTGTTAATACCGTTCATTTTTAATGTATATAAGGCTTATCACACAAAACCAGCTAAGTATCTAAATAAAGAGTAATCACTAAAATTATGGAATAAATTTTTATAAAAGGAGATCATTATGATCAGGATTAACAAAATGACAAAGTTATTCACTACTGATGAAGTAGAGACTACAGCTCTCAATGCTATAGATTTTAACGTAAAAGCTGGAGAATTTGTGCTTGTGAAAGGTCCATCAGGTTGTGGGAAATCCACATTAATGAACATTATAGGTCTTATGGATACCCACAGTTCAGGAGATTTTTCATTATTTGGAGAGATAATAAATGATTTGACAGAATTAGAAAGAACAAGACTCAGAAGAGGAAAGATAGGATTTATTTTTCAAAAATTTAACTTAATCGATTCTTTAACTGTCTTTGAGAATGTAGAATTACCTCTACTTTATCTTAAAGAACACCCTAAGAAAAGACAAGAAATGATTGATCAAGTATTAGAAAGATTGGATATAAAACATCGAGCAAAACATTACCCTGCCCAATTATCAGGAGGGCAACAACAAAGAGTAGCAGTTGCTAGATGTGTAGTAGCAAATCCAGACTTAATTTTGGCTGATGAACCTACAGGTAATCTTGATTCTAAAAATGGAAAAGAAGTAATGGATATTTTGACTGAACTAAATAAAGAAGGAAAGACTATCATTATGGTATCTCATGATGATCAATTTGTTAATTATGCTCAAAGAGTTATTCATTTATTTGATGGGAATATAATTCCATAAGGGAGTTAAAGAGATTATCAAAAAAGACTATTCTTAGTTTTTTTCTATCTTAGGGATGTTAAATGAAAATATTGATCCATGTCCCTGTTTAGATTTAACATGGACATGACCGCCCATTTTTTCAATAAATTCTTTGCAAATTAAAAGGCCTAACCCAGTACCGGATTCTTTATCTGTACCTTTTGTGGATATATGACTATTAGGTTTAAAGAGTTTTTCCAGAAAATTCTCTGGAATTCCTACACCTGTATCTTCAATTGTAATCAAAACATCTTTATCATTATCAAAGACAGAGAGAGTAATTAATCCTAAACGAGGAGTAAATTTTATAGCATTTCCTAAAAGGTTTCTTAATACAGACATTAATAAATTCTTATCAGCCATTACAGAATAATCTTGTTGAACATTTATTACAAACTCAATTTCTTTTTTCTCCATGTTAGGGTGATAAAGATGAACAACATTATTAATCACTTCACTTAAATTTAATAACTCTACATTATTCTGGATTTGTCCTATCTGAGAATGTGCCCATTGAATAAGATTAGTTAATAAATCAATTACACGTGATACCGTTTGATGCATTTTTTCAAGCTTGCCTATACTGACACAATCTTCATTTTCCTTTTCAAGGATCATTGTTTCAATAGCCATCTGAATATAATGCAAAGCATTTGACAAATCATGAGAAATGATTGAGAATAATTTATCTTTTGTTTGGTTTGATTCTTGAAGCAATTCTCGGTTTCTTTTTAGTTCATCCTTTGATTCTTTCAATGATAAATGTGTATGAACTCTTGCCAGTAATTCTGCTTCATTGAAAGGTTTCGTTATAAAATCAACACCACCTGTTTTAAAACCCATTACAATACTTTCTGTATCAGTTTTTGCAGTTATAAAGATAATTGGGATATCATAATAGACTTTATTTTTTTTTATTTTTTCACAAAGATCATATCCATTCATTTCAGGCATCATAATATCGAGAAGGATTAAATCAAAATTTGAAGCTTCTATTCTTTCCAAAGCCATTTTTCCATTAGAAGCGTAGCCGATTTCATAACCATTATTTCTCAAAATTGCTCCCAATACCTGAATATTCTGAGGAATATCGTCAACGATTAAAATTTTATAACTCATAGATTCACCTAACGGAGTTTTTTCCTTAATTGTTCAATGATCATTGGAAAGGCAATCATATATGAATCTACAGCAACAATGTCAATGTTATCTGCATGATTGATCATTTGATTAGCCCAATCAGTTAACTCTTTTGCTCCAGAAGTCATTCCCAGAACTTTAATTGATTTTGAAAAAGTAATAATTTCTTCAATTATACCTCTTTTTTTTATTGAACTCCACATTGGGATATACTCTCTATCTAAATCAGAAATCAGCGAAAAAAGAATCTCCTTGTCAGGAATACTCAAAACTACAGAGTCGTCAATTATAGGTATTTTTTCTTCTATATTAGAAGAAATATCATATACTTTATTTGATAGTTTTGATTTTAAGATATCCAAAATGTTATTTACTTTAAAAGGTTTAAGAACAAAGCCATCAAATCCTAACTTAGCTAAATCTTCTTCATTTTTATTAAAAACAGATGCAGTTAAGGCAATTATAGGCACTTTTTCCATTCCTTCTATTTGTCTAATTTGATTTGTAGCTTCATACCCATTCATTATTGGCATTCTCAGATCCATTAAAATTAAATCAGGTTTGTGTAATTTAACCTGATTCACGGCTTCTTGCCCATTTTCAGCTTCTAGATATTCAAGATTAAAGAGATTCATTATTTCAATGAGTAACATTCTGTTTGTACTTAGATCATCCACAATTAAAACTATTGATTTTGGGATTGATTCTATTGTTTGATCTTGATAATATTCTTTGCTGACAGGCAAATTTGGTAAATCACAAATAGGGATATTGGGTAGTAAAATTGTAAAAGTTGATCCTTCTGACTGTCTACTGGTTACATTTATCTGACCATTCATAATCTCAATTAGTTTCTTAGTAATTGATAACCCTAATCCTGTTCCTTCATATTTACGATTAATCTGGCCTTCCTGCTGATGAAAAGAATCAAAGATAGATATTAGATTATCTGAAGAAATCCCTATCCCAGTATCAACAACAATAATCTCTAAATCTGCTAATTTCTCAGAGATATTATTAGTAGTTACCTCAATAGAGATACTACCTTTATCTGTAAATTTTACCGCATTTCCAATAATGTTTAATAATATCTGTCTGATCCTGATCTCATCAATAATCAAACATCTTGGTACTTTACCAGCAATCTCTAAATTAAAATCTAACTGCTTTGATTTTATTTTTTCTAAAAATATCCCTGTAATTTCTTCAATCAACAATCTGATTTCTAAAGGTTCAGGTCTAATTTCAACCTTACCTGCTTCAATCTTTGATAAATCCAAGATATCATTAATTAATAACATTAGATTTTTTGCACTTACTTTTATAGAATCAAGATAACTTTTCTGTTTGGGATCAATAATCATAGAAGACAATAAATCTGAAAACCCCAAAACAGCATTCATTGGTGTTCTGATTTCATGACTCATATTTGCCAGAAACTCACTTTTTGCACGATTTGCTTTTTCTGCTAACTCTTTTGCTTTCATCAACTCGAGCTCTGCATTTTTTCTTGCCGTGATTTTGCTGATAAAGATTACTATTGAGTATTCAAAAAGTAATAACAAACTTGCTTCATAATATTGAGTTTGATTATTCTTGTTAATTTTATATTCAAACTTAACTCTGCACTTACTAATTTTTACTTCTTCTATTGCATCTTTAAACTTCTCAGCTAATTCTTTTTCTGGGATACATTGGATAAATTTTCCAATTAATTGTTGTGGTTTAAAATAATCATCTTCATTATCTAATCGATTAAAATCTAATATCTTTCCTTTAAGGTCTGTTCTAAAAAACAAGTCAGGAAATGATTGAAAGATTTCACGCATTTCTGAATTTGCCTGAAATAATTCATTGGAACTTAAAAACAATGATCTGTCCAAAAGTTTTCTATCTTCATCAAATTGTTGATAAGCCTGATCAATGTTATTAATGAAAAGCTTCATTTTTTCATCAAAATTATGATTTTCTCCAAATACCTTTTTGAGTTGTCTTTTTAATAGACTATGCATTTTAGATCTCTTTAAATAGAGTAATAGTCATGGTTTGATTATGCAATTCGCATTTAGCTTTTGAATTAAAAGGTGAAATTTCGCCATAGGAGTAGAATCCGCACAATCTTGTTTCTTTACCAAATATATCAGATACTCCTTCTACTTCTTCTTCAACTTGTTGTTTCATAATCATTTTACGACCTATACAGCTAATTAGTATAGCTAAATCAGGATTGTCTCTACCTAAGCCAAGCATAGCTGTTTTTGCAGCTTCCACAGCTCCATCTGTTAATCGGTTTAAATTAGCTTTCATTAACCTGGAATATGACCCTTCTGGTATATCTCCAGCAAAAATTAAGGATTGAGTTGTTTCATCAACAGATAAAATCGTTCTAACAACGCCTCTGTCTTCATTAGACAACCTTACGATTAAAGGGAAAAGTAAACCTGATGCTGGGAGGTTTTGAGCATAATCACCTAAATATAATTTGTACAATTCAAGCGCTGATTTACCATCAAGCTCATACAATATGTTACCATCTGATTTTGTTACAAGTCTTTCAGGGCCAAAAGGATCCCAACCTCCTAAAGAGGCATAACTAATCAACAATCCTTCTCCATAAAAACCAATTAATGCTATTGTGTTATTCTCTGCTAAAGAATTCCAAATAACAACAGTCTCACGAAAACCATCACCATCTCCCGATAATCCACCCGTAACTGTAATCCCCTCAGGTAAACACTCTGTTATTCCTTTCACCAATTCACTGCCATTAACATTTATACCGTCAGATAACACAAATACATGCTGTAAACCTTCATGATCTATCCCCGTAGCTAATTCTTTCCCTATTCGATAACTTTCATGTGAGTTTTGAATTTTTAAACTGTGCCCCTTAATTGTTGTTTTCTCAAAATTAATCACTGTTAAAACCAATGAATCATCCAGAACTTTTGTTGCGCTGATTTCTCCTGCAGTTGAACATCCTATTAAATCAGAGTTTGGAAATGTTACCTTAATCTCATCTATAAGTTCTGCTTTTTGAAGTATCTCTCGAGTACCAAAAATTAATAATAACTGTGCTTTTTGATTTGACTCCAATCTAGGAATCCAACCTTTCTCTTCCTGCCATACATATTGACTGGTTTCCACGGACTACCCCCATTTCTTACTACTTCATAGCATACTCTAATTTTGTAAACCTGTCAAATAATTTTAACTAAATCTTGTCTCGTAAAAGTCTTTATTATTATCTTCAATCTCACATATATTAGTTAACAATCTCTTCAATTAAAATTTCATTTTAAATATCAATAAACTTAATACATTGTTCTAGAATATCTTTTTTATCAGTTGCACGAATTTCTACATTAGCTTCTCTATCAAATAAAACTAAATTTAATTGATCAGTATTCTTTTTATCCTGTGATAGATAGGTTTCCCATTCATTTGAAAGTTTTCCCTGATAATCTTTTGATTGTAATAATTCTTTGAACTCTTTGTACCTAGGATTGTATTGAAGTAATTGTCTGAAATATTGGTTTAATCTCTCAAAGTTGGAAGAACTAATCATTTTTTCTTGATAACTGTATAACAAAGCTTGCATTAAGCCCAAAGATACTGCTTCTCCATGAGTCACCCAATATCTAGAAATTTTCTCTGTTAAATGAGCAAAACTATGTCCAAGATTTAGTTTTTTTCTTTCGCCATGATCTTGAAGATCATTATTACACAGACTCATTTTTAAATCAATAATTCTGAAAATATTATCCAAGTTTAATCGCATATCTGCTGACAAGTTGTTAAGCAGTAAGTCTTTAAAAATTATGCATGTTTTTATGGATTCTACTAATCCGCAATAATAATCTAAAGGCTCTAAGGTTTCCAAAAACTCTGGACAAATATACATCCGAGATGCAGGATAAAAGGAACCTATATGATTTTTCCCTTGAGTAGTGTTTATCGCTGTTTTCCCGCCAATACTTGCATCTACCATCGCTAGCAGAGTTGTTGGTATTAGTGTTAATCTCGTGCCTCGTTTGTATATTGAGGCAGCAAAGCCAACAATATCGGTAATTATTCCTCCACCCATACCAATAATCGACATTCCCCGATGAACTTTATTCTCATCTAAAAAGTCAATTATCTTCTCAATAGTTTTCCAATCTTTATTTTCTTCATGTGATTTTAATAATAGAGACTTTGATTTAAACTGTTTTAATTTGGGATATAAATCATAAACTTTCTGATCAATAATTAAGACTGATTGATTGATTCCTATTTCTAAAAAGTCAATCAATGTTTCATGAGTTAAAAATGATTCTACCACTGTCTTAAAAGGAACCATCTGATAATTATATGTTTTTTTCATATTACCTCATTTTTTAATCAAAATATTTCTAAATATTTAGTCAAGAATAATCATCTTTTTATTAAAAATGTCCTTTATTTAAAATAAATATACTAATAATTGACTTGAAATAGAAAAAATAATATTTTGGTTAAAAAAGATTCTCGGAGTGTTAGGATGAGAAAAGTTTTAATAATAATTTTGTTAGGAATTTTAATTCATTTGTATGGAACTGAAAAAGAAGATGTTGTTTTTATTCAAAGCCTTTTTAAAAATAGTCATTATGATTTTGCTTTAAGGGAAATTGATCTCTTCTTAAACAAATATCCTCAAAGCCCTCAAAAAAATGATGTTACTATTTTAAAAGCAAATGTATTAATGCAAAAAGGTCAAATAATTGAATCTCAGGAGATCCTTACAAATATATTAAAAAACAATCCTGCTCCTACTGTTTTTTCTCAAGTTTTACTAAGTCTGGCTGAAAATTATAGACTTCAAAAAGATTATCCATCTGCTCTGAGTTTTATTAATGACTTTTTTCTGAAATTCCCTAAACATCCAGAATTGCAAAGAGCTTATTTTATCGCCGGGTTAATTGATAAAGATCGACAAAATTATGAAAAAGCTCTTAAAAACTTAAATGAAGCTTCTCAATTAGGCTTTAATCCCGAAATTGAATACAATCGGATTGAACTTTATTTGCTCCTCAATCAAAAAAGCTTTGCTGATTCTGTCTTAAATCAATTCAATCATCAGGAAGTCTCTCAAAAAGAAAAAAACTATGCTTTCTTAATGATTTTAAAAAACCTAGAACAAAACTCCAATTGGGATGAAATTATAAAAAGCATACCAGATTCTTTCTCAGTTCAAGACTTATATTCTGAAGAAATTGTTTATGTTAAGATTAACGCTTACAGTGAGAAAAATGATTTCCAAAATGCTATGAAGCTACTTGATTCTATACAAGAAAATAGTGATAAAAGAAAATTCTTTAAAGGTAAATTGTTATTAAAAATGCATCAACCTGATGAAGGGTTACCATTATTAAAACAATTAGCTGAAACTTCTAAAAATACTGAAATTAAAACTATTAGTTATTTTCACTATATATCCTTTTTAGCTCAAACAAATCCTGATTCTGCTATCGTTTTGTTAAGTGATTACCTTGCTAATAATCCAAATCAAAAATGGGAAGGTGACATTTATTACCAGCTTGGCTTTAATTACTTCCGTTTAAAAAATTATCATGATAGTTATCTCAATCTTGATAAAGCCATTAAGTTTGGTCTTGATGAAACGATTTTAGAAAAAGCTTTGTATCTTAAAGGAGAAACTCAATTTCTACTTGCTCAAAAGCAAAATGCTTTGGATATTTTTAAATCTTTCATTAATCAATTCCCCCAATCAGCTCTTTTAGATGAAGCTTTGTTTAAAATCGGTATCTCTTATTACAATTTAGCTTACAGAGATTCTGCTGTTACTCTTTTTAACGAAATCATTACTGATTTTCCAAATTCTTCCAAAAAAGGAATGTGTTATTTTTATCTGGCTGAAAATGAACTAAATCAAAAAAAATTAAATAATGCAAAAAAACTATATGAAAATGCTTTGATTGGGAACTGTGATCGAGGAACGATTAATTTACGCTTAGCCTATATTGAATACTTAAGAAAGAGTTTCCAAACTGCAAAAGAATTTTTAAATAATGTCTCGGATGACAATGATTATATCTTTGACAAAAACCTCTTGAAAGGGAATATCTTCTTTGCTGAAAAAAATTATCAGGAAGCTTTAAAAGCGTATAATACAGCTGAAGTAAAAAGCCCAGATCAATTATCTTTAGAACATGTATGGAGCAGACAGGCTTGGACTTTCTATAAATTGAAACAATATGATCAGGCTACTAGAATTTATAAACAATTATCTGCTCAAAGCTCTGCTCCTGGAAAATACATTCTTTCTGCAGCTGGTGCGGCTTTCAACGCTGAAAATTACATTCAGGCTGTTGATTTGTACACTGAATATATTACGACTTATCCAGAAAGCAAAGAGTTCTATAAAGCTCAAGGTGGACTTGCAAATGCTCATTTTAATCTGGCTAACTACCAGGAAGCCATCAAAGAATGGGAAAAACTAGTTAATCCTATTTACCCAAAAACTATCATTGAAAATGCTCTTCAAGGAATTCAATGGAGTTACCAATACCAAAATAAACAAAATGACTTCTTAAAATGGATTGATGGTGCAATTTCTCAAACAAACGATAATGATCTAAAAAACAGTCTATTTGATGTTAAAATTAAATTCGAATATGATCAAAAAGAATATGTTAAGTCTATTAATACTATAAAAAACTATATTAAACAATTCCCTTCAAAAAAAGATGATGATAAGCTTCAAATTATGCTCGCTAATAATTATATCTGGTTAAAGCAATTTGAAAAAGCAGACTCTATTTACATAACTTTGGTTATTAAAAGAAAAGACCCAGAAGTATATCATGAATGGGGGCATATTAAATGGGCAATTGCTGATACTGTTGGTGCTTTAAAACGCTTTAAACGTGCCGCTGACAACTCAAAACTTGACGATTACTGGCTAGTGCTTCTCGATAAACAACAACAAGCTAAAGACCCGGAATTTGACCTTTACTACAAAAAATATTCAGCTTTTGCTAACTCTTATCATCTTGAAATGGCAAAATTAATCCTTATTGAAAAATACATCTCACTAGCTCAATATGATGAAGCTCTTACGCTGGCTATTAATCTGGATGCTAGTGAAAATCCTTATGTCAGAGCAAAAGCTATTCACGATAAAGCCGTTATTTACTATCTGCAAAATAATTATATTGATGCTCAAAAAGAATTCCTAAGGGTTCGTTATGTCTTTACTGAATATGAAGATTTAAGAATTAATTCTGAATTCTATCTTTGTTTAATTTATATTAATCAAAACGAAAAAGAAAAAGCTCTTGAAATCTATCATCTCATAAAAGATAAAATCTCTGCTAATGAAAGAGATATTATTAGCAATAAATTGAAAGGAAGGGAAGAATAATGAAAAGCATCATCTATCTTTTACTTTCAGTTATACTTAGTATTAATTTGCTTGCGGTTGACTTAAAATTACCTGATGAGATTATTACTGGAAACGTTAACCTACCTCCTGATAGTATTGAAATTCATAAAGACCTTACTAATTTTCAAACTACTCAAAAAGAAGAGTTGTTTAAATATAATCCTGTTCTTAAAGACTCACTAATTCAAAGACTTCATGAACAACCTGCTAAAAATGGTTTCCTTCAAGCTTATTTAGGAAATCATTATCTTAATGGTTTTAACATAATCTACCAAAATCACGATAAAAAGCTTCTCAATTCACATCTAAATTACGATCATTGTTCTTTGACAAATAAATGGACTTCTAATAAATTTAACTTACTATGGGATGCTTATGACCCCTATAAACCAATTCTTACTTCTACTACTCTCGAAGTTATTACTGATCAATATAAACTTAACGATACTAAAAACAACTTCTTTTTCTTTGATATCAAGTCTCATCTCAATCTGAGTCAATGGGTTAAATATATTCAATCTATTTCTCTTTCCACTTCTTTTGGCTCATATAGTTATAAAACTTCAAGTAATACCATTTCCAACGAAAACATTAATGACCTTGATCTAATAGTTGAAACAAAAATTGACCTTCCAAAATACATTAAGAATAATGACTTAAAATTAAATATTTTAAAAAAACACTTAAATCTCCATTATAGCACAGAAACCTCACAATATACTCGTTTTGTTGATGAAAGTGCCATTCAGCTACTCTATAGTAAATACTTTATTCCCTCAGTCTCTTTTATCAAGACTTATAGGCCGGAAGATGACATAATCATTGCTCTAAATAACAATCCCATTAATAGTCTGTTTCATCGCTTTAATCTTATTCAACTTAATCCTAAAGCTGTTATTAATAATTGGAAATACCAGACTCAAGCTCCATTAAATGCTGAATTATCTTTCAATTGGTACACTTTACTTCCTGTTCATGCTACCTACTCTTCTGCTTACCTCGTGAACTATCCTTTGTTTATAGAATCAACCAATGGTGATTATCTCGTTAAAGGTTGCAATGCCTTTAAACAAAAAATTAGTGTATCAACGGATCTAACTTATCATGATGTCGATATTAACGCTTCTACCTCTTTTAATTTTTCAAATACAAATGAAAATGTTGTTAAAATTATTCCCTTCTTACCATTAATGGAAAATAATTTTCTCTTCTTATATCAGTATTTTAATATTGATCATTCTCTTGAATTTCAAAATTTAATTGGTAGAAAAGTAAATTCTAAGGATAAAATGAAAGATGTTCTTCTTGTGAATTATCTGGCAGAATATAAGTGGAAATATCAAATTGATTTCTTTGGTAAACTCGATAACCTGCTTAACCAGAAAACTCAACAATTCTCTGGTTATCCTATGAGTGGCATCAATCTTCTTCTTGGCTTAAAGTGGGAATTCTAAGTTATATATCTCGCATTATATCATATAAGTTTTCTTTGATCATGATCATATTGCATGTGTTATGACCTTGTTTTAATTTTGAAATGTTTAATGAAGTGATCAATTTCTCTGAGATATATTGGCTTAATAACATTTTCTGAATAAAATACTCAGGGTTAGGGGCGATGTCTTCAACTTCATGCACTTCTATCAATATCGGATTATTGGCTCTGGTTAACCATATTGTTTTATAATTTAATGATTCCATACTGTATAAATGTAAATGCCATCCACTATCTTTGAGTTCTAAACATAAATCAGGTATCGAAGGAACATTGATCGCTATATGATGTAAACCCTTCCCTCTCTCTAAAAATGATCTTTGGTATGGCCCTGCTGAAATTGCTTCTATTAATAATAGCTTCCCATATTGACCTGGTTCTCCTATATAAACCTCTTTTGTTCCTTCATTGGGAAATTCATTGATCTCCTGAACTGGTAAATTTAATGACTTTAACCGTATCAACGATTGATCTATTGATTCTACTAACACTGCTACATGATCTAATATCCATTTTTCTTCTAATTTTCTCATTTTGACTCCTATTCTTTTGATTTTGTCTATATTTTTTGCTTTAGTCAAGTTATAAATTTTCACTTAATCTTCTCCAATTAAAAAATATTAACTTGACTTATATTGTTTGCTACATTTTGTGTAGCACAAAGAAAGGAGTATTATGATTAAAATCCCTAAACCTGGAAATCCAGTTAGAGGTTCTTTATCGGGTAAACCTATCATGGCGCTGTTTGATTTATTAGGAAGACGCTGGACAATGGGTATCATCTGGAATCTAAACAAAGAAGATTTAAACTTTCGGCAACTGCAAGAAAAATGTGAATCTATCTCTCCAACCATTCTTAATACCAGATTAAAAGAACTTCGAACTGCTAAATTTATTGATTTAAAAAGTAATGGTTATTCTCTGACTAATCTTGGTAGAGAATTGTTTATCTTATTAAAACCATTTAAAGAGTTTTCTCAAATGTGGGCTAATTTAATTGAGGAGGAATAATGGAAAAGAAGTACATTAAAAATGAAAGAAATAACTGGGTAAGAGAAAATGCTAATAATCTTCACAAAGAGAATTGTATTTGCTGGGATTGTCAATATTTTAAACCCACTCAAGAAAATAAGGGTTGTTCAATTATACTTAAAGTTCTAACTATTGCCAATGAAAATGATATTATTTTACCTGTTTGGGAATGTAAAAAGTTTGAATTATCTAAATAATTATTAAAAAAAAGGCTAAGAATCTATAAATGATTCTTAGCCTAAAAGATTTAAGCTTCATATTCCTGTTTAATAGTTTCTATCAACTCATGAACAGATACGATCTCATTATTCTTATATCCATTCACACCTGAACAGCAAATACCTTCTTTTGCATTACCTTTTTGTGCATTTATTAAGGCATTGGCTATACAAAATGACACTTCAGTATATTGACAAGTATGGAGACACTTATAATAGCAACTCTTTGGTTTACGTTCTCCTTTGACTACCTTATCAATAAATGGTGTTTTTAAAACTCTTAATGGTAAACCCACAGGACTTTTTATTACAATAATGTCTTCAGGACTTTGAGCTTTTATGTACTCTGCTTTGAATTCGGGTGTGGCATCACATTCATGGGTCGTGATGAATCTGGTTCCTATCTGAGCTCCTGACGCTCCCATTTCTATATATCTGCGAATGTCTGCTCCTGTTTGAACTCCACCCGCTACAAATACAGGTATTTTCTTGCCGTATTGTTTTTCGCAATTTTCTAATACATTTAAAACTTTGGGTAATTGTTGATCTAAGTTATACTCTTCTTTTCCAATATCATCCATTTTTACACCCTGGTGTCCACCGGAATATGGACTTTCCAGAATGACAGCATCTGGTAAATACTTATAGGCTTTATACCATTTTTTTACTAAAATATCCAAAGCTCGATCACTAGAAATAATTGGTACTAATTTTGTCTTGGAATCAGGATCTCTAAATTCTGGTAAATTTAATGGTAAACCTGCTCCTGCTATGATCATATCAACTTTTTCTTTAATTGCTGTTTGAACTAAATCAGCAAAATTAGTTAAAGCTACCATGATATTTACTGCTAATATTCCTTTTGTTTTTTCTCTGGCTTTTCTGATTTCCTTGATTAAGCCTCTAATATTAGCTTCATAAGTATTTGTATAAAAATCTTCTTCTCTGAATCCTGGCGCAACGGCTGATATGGTTCCAACTCCACCTTCATTAGCAACTGCTGATGCTAATCCTGAAAGTGATACGCCGATGCCCATCCCCCCTTGGATGATTGGAATCTTCATGACTAATTCGCCAATATTTATCTGCTTCATACAATTTTTAACATCATGAATAACTTCATCAATATGATTTGCTATTGATTCGATTGTATTCATTATTCCTCCAATTTTATAATTATTAAGAATGTTGATAAAAAAAAACCTTCACTAAATCTAGAAGGATAGTTAAAAATTTCCTTTATGTTGAAAATTAAACCATAACTAAAACAATTCAATAAATCTAATCAATGATTCTGATAATCACAACACTCATCTCTTTGTTGATTAAATTTAATTTATTAAATATAGTCAAGTGTTTTTGCCCTTTTTTTTTATTTTTCATATTCTTCTGAATTATTGTACATTTTTATATGATTTATAATAAAATTGCTCAAGTTAAGATATATTCCTTTCTTTTCTTATCAGCTTATCAATTGCTATTGATAGATTACTCAGAGCTTACTCCTTCCTTGGACATTGGTGTTTTTTTGTTTACCCTATAAATTATTGCATTATCTCCTATAACGTTACTGATTTCAAGTATGGGTTCATCTTGTAATTTATATTCAATCAATAAGAATCAAGGAAAGTCTTGACTTTTTTATTGATTATTTAAATTGCTTTTGAAAGAAGGTATAAATGATTAAAGAAATTATTTTAGTTGGTTCTGGTGGTTTTATTGGAAGTGTGTTCCGTTACTTTTTATCAAAAATTAATCTGACAATTAACTATTTATCTATTCCCTGGGGAACCTTACTCATTAATGCTATGGGTAGTCTGTTTATTGGGTTGTTACTGGGTTTTGCAGATCATGGAAATCATTTGAGTTTTGAATGGAAAATGTTTTTAATGGTTGGTGTATGCGGTGGATTTACAACTTTTTCCACTTTTTCTTCTGAAAATCTCAATCTTCTCCAAAATGGTCAATTTGTTAATTTGATTTTATATACTTTTTTAACTCTTTTCTTCTCGTTTTTATTTGTTTTTTTTGGTTATGGATTATCAAGGTTGATCTCAGGAAGTTAAAACCTCGTTTCAGCTATCTTACGATTCCATTGTAGAACCACAAATTAAGTTGGCTAACAACAACTCTATGGATTTATTATAGAAATAACTATTTAACTTGCACATTGCAAAGAATCGGTATTGATGATATAAAACAAGCTCCATTTCACAGGAGCTTGCTTTTCTTGACTAAGGATTTACTGAGTCAATCTATATTGAGAGGGAGAATTTATCTACAACCTTCTTTTCCGTCACAATGTTCCTTCATCATTTTCTTACCTTCGCGTTTTCCTTCCATTTTACCCATTCTTGGTCCTTGATGCATTCTATTTTTACATATTTCTTTTTGTTCTGGGGTAAGGATTTTCATCATGGATTCTACCATATCAATTCTTTTATCTGCAATAGTTCCATGAAGTGTAACAATCTCTTTGTTGATTTTTTTAGCTTCTGAGTATTTTTCATCTTTCATAGCTTGTCTCATATCTATCATCTTTTTTTCTAGATCTGCATTTAATTGAATCATTTCTTTGTGATGAGTAGTTTTAATTGTTTCCAAACTTTTCTTTTGATCCGCAGTTAATTTAAGATCTTTTAACATTTCAGGAGCCATCATCATATCTCCTTGTCCCATTTCACAATTCTGACCTCTACCGGGACCTTGCATACCTCTACCAGGTTTTACCGCAAATAGGGATGTTGTGACTAATAATAACAAGGTAATAAGGGTAATGAGTGTAACTAATTTTTTCATTTTTTCCTCCAAGATTCATTTTGTTTATTTTTTATTCGCGCGCAGCTTTCATCTGATCTGTGACAAAGTTTTTTAAAAAACTTGTCAGCTTCATCTCTATCCATCTCACCTCTTAGTTGGATAAAATGATTAACTAGCAAGCTTTCCATTTCTGCTTGTGATCTTAACAATTTTTCTGTAATGGCTTTTAACTCTTCTGTTTTAACAGGTTCTTGAGAAAGAACTTCAAAAAAATCTTTCCTTAGTTCCATATTTTTAAGTTTGTATTCCTTAAAATGCGGATCTCTCTCTGGTCTCATTTTTTGACGTTCAAAAGGAGGCGGTGGTGGGTTGAATCCATTTCTTCTAAAATTTATTGTTTTATATACATATATTGAAACAAATGAAATGTTAAAAACTATGGATACAAATAATAAGCTGATTAATATATTTCTTTTCATTTCCCCACCTCATAGACATAAGTATAAAGAGATTCTGTTTCATAAACACTTGTTGTTTGAGTAGTAATATTTGAATTATCAAATGATGTGAAACTCAAATATGCTCCGGTTAACATAGCAAATATTGCTAATGCTGAATTCCTTAATCTTGTTTGTGTCAAAAATGATCTCTTCGTGTTAATAAATTTACTCTTTTCTATCAAGGAATTTACTATGTGTTCGTTCACTTGAATATCAAAAACTGTATCTAAAAGATTATTTGTTTGTTTAAGTAAAAAGAGTTCTTTTTGACATTTTTTACATGTCAATAAATGCGTTGAGATCCCTTCTTGAGAAAACTGATCAAGTTCGTGATCAAGATAAGCATTTAATTTTTTATTCACTTTAGAGCATCTCATTTTTAACTCCTTTCATTACCTATAACAATTTGGCTTTCTATTTCCTGCAATCTTTTTTTAATTTGTTTTTTAGCTCTAACTAAAATCGATTCTACCGCTGATACACTCAACCCCATAGTTTCTGCTATTTCTTTGTATGTTTTTTTTTGATAATATTGTAACTCTATGGCAAACGCCTCATTTGGTTTTAATGTCTGAAAGCATTGCCTAATTTTATCCTTTTTGGAGTCATCTGCTCTTAACTCTTGATTTTGATTCAACTCTGATTCATATTCGACAATAGGAGCATATTTCTTGTGTATGTTATTTTTCTTTATAAGATTAACAGCTTTGTTATGGGCTACCCGATATAACCATTGTTCCAGATATAGTTCATCTAGTTTATGAGCATTTCTGAGAAGTTCTATAAATGAGAATTGCATTATATCTTCTGCATCTTCTCTTATACGAACAAACTTACTGATATAATTCAGCAGTTTTCCACTCTTATTTTTTATAAACTCTTCCCAATTCATTCCATATACTCTTTTCACCAAAATACTATTCTCTTATAATATAACAAACTATAAGTAGAAAACCTTCAAAAAAAATTTAAAAAAAAGACCCGAAGCCAATTTATATGACTTCGGGCAATATTTATTTGTGATGTTGATGAGCATTACTTTTTTTTAAAAAAATAGAAGGATGATGGGCGGAAACGTCTCTCCGCCCATCCGGTTCGGTTAGCCTAGCACCTCCCAATGCCATCTGACTTAGTCAGAGATGACATTGCCACAGCAGATTTAGCCAAGATTTTTCTTGAATGTTTTTTAAATTTATTTGGTTCCATAGCTCACCTCTATCCTTAAACACTATCCGAGTAAACGGAGAGCCATTTGAGGTAGAGAATTAGCTTGAGCCAACATCGATACGGCGGCTTGTGTCAGGACTTGATTACGAGTGTATTCCGTCATTTCACTAGCAATGTCAACATCTGAAATACGAGATTCTGATGCTTGTAAGTTTTCTGCTTGAATAGAAATATTGGTAATGGTATTTTCAAGTCTATTTTGCATAGCACCAAGAGAAGCACGAATATTTTCTTTTCTCTGTATTGCTGTATTGATTTTTTCCAAAGCCAATTGAGCAGCATGTTGAGATGAAACAGCTATATTCGGTTTTGTGTCTCTTGTCGTTGAGCCAGCATCACGGAAGAGTGATTCCGTACGAGCATCACCGATTCTTACAAAGTAATAGTCTTCTGCTCTTTTATTGCCAGTCCCAAAATGAATTTTGATGCCTCCAATAATTGATTTACCAGAGACAGAGCCAGTAACTTCTTTCCATCCTGAAGAGTTTGTCCAAGTTCCTTCTGTCGCACTCCAGGTCTTGTTGCTTGTCCACTGTCCACTGCTACCTGCAACTGATTTGTTACCATCCAGCAATTTTACTCCATTGAAATCGGTTGCCGTAGCAATACGATCAATTTCTGCTGCCATTGCTGAAAATTCAGATTGGATAATCATACGCTGATCATCAGTATATGTACCTGTAGCAGACTGCTCTGCAAGTTCTTTCATTCTTATCAATTTCTCATCGATAACTGAAAGAGCGCCTTCTGCGGTCTGTATTAACGATATACCATCTTGCGCATTTCTTACACCTTGATTAAGAGCTGAAATATCTGCTCTCATACCTTCACGGATTGCCAAACCCGCAGCATCGTCTGCTGCTGAATTGATTCTCAATCCTGTGGAAAGTCTCTGAACTGAATTTGATAAGTTACCATATGTGTTGTTCAGGTTACGGGAAGCGGTTTGAGCCATCATGTTGTGGTTGATAATGAGTGACATAATTCCTCCTTGATTAGTTCGTTTTTTTATTTATCCCTTTAAGAAATATACTCATTGCACCCTAAATCTACTGTAGGTGTGACAGAGATACTAAAAGAGACCGAACCATCTATTAGAGAGGAATACCCTCATAAAATCCGACTTAGCTATACATTAGCCGAGTAATCTAAGCGCCATTTGTGGCAGAGAGTTTGCTTGACCTAACATTGCTACTGCAGCCTGAGTTAAGACTTGATTTCTGGTAAATTCAGTCATTTCTGTTGCAATATCAACGTCAGAAATTCTAGATTCTGAAG
This sequence comes from Cloacimonadales bacterium (SeqCode), assembly GCA_963678255.2. GTDB lineage: Bacteria > Cloacimonadota > Cloacimonadia > Cloacimonadales > WRIO01. The sequence continues at coordinate 1,406,748 of CAXXTW010000001.1, read as the reverse complement.
CTTGTAAATTTTCTGCTTGGATTGAAAGATTTGTGATCGTGTTTTCAATACGATTTTGCATTGCACCGAGTGAAGCACGAATATTTTCTTTTCTCTGAATTGCAGTATTTAATTTCTCTAGAGCTAACTGAGCTGCATGCTGAGTTGATACAGCTACGTTTGGAGTTGTATCTCTTGTTGTAGAATTTGCATCACGGAACAAAGATTCTGTACGAGCGTCTCCGATTCTTACAAAGTAATAATCTTCTGCTCTTTTGTTACCTGTTCCAAAGTGAATTTTGATACCACCAACAATAGATTTTCCTGATACAGTACCTGTTACTTCTTTCCATCCGGAAGAGTTTGTCCAAGTACCTTCAGTAGAACTCCAAGTTTTGTTACTTGTCCATTGCCCACTAGATCCAGCAACAGATTTGTTACCATTTAGCAGTTTTACACCGTTAAAATCAGTAGCTGTCGCAATACGATCAATTTCAGATGCCATGGCTGAAAACTCAGATTGAATAATCAATCTTTGATCATCAGTATAAGTACCTGTTGCGGATTGCTCAGCTAATTCTTTCATACGGATAAGCTTCTCATCTATTACAGACAGAGCACCTTCAGCTGTTTGAATCATTGAGATTCCGTCCTGTGCATTACGGATTCCTTGATTCATAGCTGTAATTTCTGCACGCATTCCTTCGCGTATCGCTAATCCTGCAGCGTCATCAGAAGCAGAATTGATACGTAACCCGGTTGACAAGCGTTGTACATTAGTGGCCATTGCGCCGTAAGAGTCAGTTAAGTTACGAGCTGCGGTGTTAGCCATCATATTGTGATTGATTACGAGTGACATGTTTCCTCCTTGATTGGTTTGTTAGTCTTCCTTATGAACAGACATCTGTTCGTAAATTTCTGGCTAAACATACCCCGCTGTGACGAGGATATTCTACTAACCAAACCAAATCTATAGAAAGGATGAATCCCTCATAAATACCAGTTAAAATGATTATCCAAGTAATCTCATTGCCATCTGTGGTAACGAGTTTGCTTGTCCAAGCATAGCGACTGCCGCTTGAGTTAATACCTGATTTCTGGTATAATCTGTCATTTCACTGGCAATATCGATATCGGATATTCGTGATTGAGAAGTTTGTAAGTTATCTGACTGAAAAGACAAATTCGTTATGGTATTCTCTAGTCTATTTTGCATTGCTCCCAAAGAGGCTCGAATATTATCTTTCCTGGATATTGCTGTACTGATTTTTTCTAATGCTAACTGAGCAGCATGTTGTGTTGTAACGGATACATTTGGATTTGCATCCCGGGTAGATGAATTTGCATCTCGAAATAAAGATTCGGCTCGAGCATCAGCGATTCTCACAAAATAATATCCTTCTGCTCTTTTATTACCAGTACCAAAGTGAACTTTGATACCACCTTTAATCTTTCCATTTGCAGTGGCAGTTCCTGTTACTTCCTTCCATCCGGAAGAATTTGTCCAGTTGCCTTCTGCTGTTACCCAGGTTTTTTGGGTTGTCCATTTACCATTACTTCCAGCTATTGAAACGTTTCCGTTTAATAACTTGACACCATTAAAATCAGTTGAAGTCGCAATTCGATCAATCTCAGATGCCATGGCTGAAAACTCTGATTGAATAATCAATCTTTGATCATCAGTATAAGTACCTGTTGCTGATTGTTCTGCTAACTCTTTCATTCGAATAAGCTTTTCATCTATTACTGATAAGGCTCCTTCAGCTGTCTGAATCATTGAAACACCGTCCTGTGCATTTCGGATTCCCTGATTCAAGGCTGTGACTTCTGATCGCATTCCCTCACGGATTGCCATATCTGAAGCCCCATCAGCAGATGAACTTATTCTTAGTCCAGAAGATAATTTCTGAGTATTTGTGTTCAATTTGTCAAATGAACCAGACACGTAACGAGCAGTAGTTTGAGCCATGAGATTGTGATTTATTATCAGTGACATGTTTCCTCCTTGATTGGTTCGTTAGTCTTCCTTGTGAGTATAAAAATACTACCCGCAATTCTTTGGCTAATTATCCCCTACTGTGAAGAGGATTATCTACTAACCAAACCCAATCTTTGAAGAGATTCTTATCTCATTAAGCTAAACTTTGCTTAACCAAGTAATCTCAGAGCCATTTGTGGTAATGAGTTTGCCTGACTCAACATTGCTACTGCAGCCTGAGTCAATACTTGATTTCTTGTAAATTCTGTCATTTCTGTTGCAATATCTACATCCGATATTCTTGATTCTGAAGCCTGTAGATTTTCTGCTTGTATTGATAAATTGGTTATCGTATTTTCGATACGGTTTTGCATTGCACCTAAGGATGCTCTTATATTTTCTTTACGTAAAATTGCAGTAGTTATTTTTTCCAAAGCTAACTGTGCTGAGTGCTGAGTAGATACGGCAACATTAGGGGTAGAATTTCTAGTGCTGGTATTTTGATCACGGAATAAAGATTCCGTACGAGCATCTCCGATTCTTACAAAGTAATAATCTTCTGCTCTTTTATTGCCAGTCCCAAAGTGAATTTTGATGCCACCAATAATTGATTTACCGGAGACAGTGCCATTTACTTCTTTCCATCCTGAAGAGTTGGTCCATAAACCCTGAGAAGCTGACCATGTGTTGTTTGTACTCCATTTCCCTGATTCACCTGAAACTGATACATTTCCATTTAATACTTTTATACCATTGAAATCTGTAGCAGTTGCTATTCTATCTATTTCTGCAGCCATCGCAGAAAACTCGGATTGAATAATCAATCTCTGATCATCCGTATAAGTTCCTGTTGCAGATTGTTCTGCAAGCTCTTTCATTCTAATCAATTTTTCATCGATTACTGAGAGAGCACCTTCAGCGGTTTGAATCATGGAAATACCATCTTGAGCATTTCTAATACCCTGATTCATTGCTGTGATTTCTGCGCGCATTCCTTCGCGTATTGCCATTCCTGCTGCATCATCAGCTGCCGAATTAATTCTTAATCCGGTTGATAAGCGTTGTACTGACTCACCCATACTTTGGTAAGCACCATTTAAATTACGGGCAGCCATACTTGCCATCATATTATGATTGATTACGAGTGACATTTTTCCTCCTTGATTGGTAAAAAATCTTCCTTGAGAAGAAGCAGTTTCGTTATCTGCTGTGATTAACGTCGGCTATGCTAGGCTACCGAACCAACCAAGAATTATTGTTCTTCGTTATTTTTTTTCTTTTTTTTTTGCCGAGTAATGTCTTATAATTATTACAATTAATCCCTGAAGGATTATCCTAAGAGTTTCATTGCCATTTGTGGCAGAGAGTTTGCTTGGGCTAACATTGCTACTGAAGCTTGAGTAAGGATCTGATTCTTGGTGAATTCAGTCATTTCTTCAGCAATATCAACATCAGAAATACGAGATTCAGATGCTTGTAAGTTTTCAGCCTGAATTGATATATTTGTAATGGTATTTTCCAAACGATTTTGAATTCCACCTAGTTGGGCACGGATATTCTCCTTACGAAGTATAGCGGTATTAATTCTTTCCAAAGCTAATTGGGCTGCATGTTGAGTAGAAACTGCCACATTTTTTGCTGCTTGTTTACTCATCCCATCTATCCCAGATTGTGAAAAGAGTGAAGAGGTTCTTGCATCAGCGATTCTAACAAAATAGTAATCTTCCGCACGGTTGTTACCTGTGCCAAAGTGAATTTTGATACCACCAATGACTTCACCATTTCTATTAATGCCATTAACTTCTCTCCAACCTGATGAATTTGTCCAGTTACCCTGAGCACTTGTCCATGTATTATTACTGGACCAGTTACCTTGTTCACCAGACACTGAAATATTTCCATTTAATATCTTTATACCGTTAAAGTCGGTAGCAGTTGCGATACGATCGATTTCTGCTGCCATAGCGGCAAATTCTGAATGGATTATCATTCTTTGTTCGTTTGTGTATGTACCAGAAGCTGATTGTTCAGCAAGTTCTTTCATTCTTATTAATTTTTCATCAATAACTGAAAGAGCGCCTTCAGCTGTCTGAATCATAGAAATACCATCTTGTGCATTTCTGATGCCTTGATTTAAGGCAGCAATTTCTCCACGCATTCCTTCACGGATTGCTAATCCTGCAGCATCATCTGCAGCAGAATTGATTCTTAACCCTGTTGATAATCTTTCAACATTAGTACCTAACTTTCCGTAAGAATTTGTTAGGTTTCTTGCAGTATTCATAGCCATGAGATTGTGGTTTATTACGAGTGACATTGTATCCTCCCTGATATCATTTGTTTAATTTTTTACATCCCTGTAAATTCGGTTATAGTTCTCTGGTTATGACATTACTACGGCGAGTTTTTTTGGGCTCATCTTTCATCACATCTATTCATCTTTAAAAGATCTAAATTACTATCGGTTAATTCCCCAATAACTTTAGTGCTAATTTTGGAAGAATGTTTGCTTGGCTTAACATAGAAGTTGCAGCCTCTGCTAACATTTGTAAACTAGTGAAATTTGTCATTTCTTCTGCAAAATCAACATCAGTTATAGACGCATCTGCAGCTTTAATATTGTAAGTGTGTTCTTCTAGATTTTGTAAAGTTGCTGTAAGTCTATCCTGGAAAATACCGGTATATATTCTGTTTTTATTTTGTTTTGCTAAAGCTGTATTAATAGCAGTCAAAGCAAGCTGTGCAGAATTCTGTGTTGATACTGCTATTTTTTTACTTGCAGCTAATTCGGGTTTATAGTCTTTTAATAAACCTTGCATCCGCATATCATCTATTTTTAAAAAGTAGTAGTCTTCTAATCTTCTGTTTGAATCTCCAAATTGAATCTTTAATCCATTATTTCTTAGATTCACTTTATCAGGTGTTAATTTTTGTTTATTAGCTTGATACCATGATCCCTGACGAACAATATCATTTCTGGTTGATAAAGATCCATCAAGCATTCTTATCCCTTTAAAATCGGAGAAGGTTGCCAGACGATCTATTTCGATACCTAAGGTTGAAAATTCTGAATTTAATATAATGCGTTGTTCATTTGAATAAGTGCCTGTTGAAACTTGTTCAGCTATTTCTTTCATTCTTATTAAGCGTTCACCAATAGACTCTAAAGTACTTTCAGCTGTTTGCATCATAGAGATGCCTTCTCTTACATTTTCAATTCCCTTATTAAATACAGCTATCTTCCCTTCATAGATATTATGGGTTGCCATTTGTGTTGGGCTATCTGCTGAAGACTGTAATTTTGTGCCTGAAGATAATCTTGCTACAGATTTCTCAAGATTTGAGTAATGTGAACGTAAACTATTGGCTGTGCTTATTGCACTCATATTAACAGAAATGTTGAGTGACATTTCATCCTCCCTGATATCCTTCAGTCAAAAGACTGAATGCTGCGACCTATCCCTGGTCTGTTGCTAACTACTTAGTCGTATCGATAAAGTGCGACTTTATATTCCCTGAGGAATATTTGGAAATCGCTTGAGTCTCTTTACTACGACTTTGTATCTCCTGCTTCAACTCATTCATTGAAGTTTGAAGCTCCACGCTATTTTCGTCCTCTATCTTGACGATCTCATTCATCACATTATGAATATCGGACAAAATCTCGTTGGCTTTAGCTTTATTTGGATAATCAGGTGGATAATTTTTAAATATATTGTAATTAATTGATTTTTGATAGAGTTCTATGTTTTTTAATATTTCTTCTTTTTCAAGAAGAATTACATCCAAATCATCCAACTCTTTTTCTAAGAGAATATTCTGTTCATTAATAGCAGAATGTAAAAACTGGTTATATAATTTTTTTAAGTGCCCAAGACTTTCTAGTATCTCATTTTCTTCCTGAATACTCTGACTTTGATCTTGTGCATAAAAGTCAAAATCAGAGATGTTTTTCTCTATCTCTGCCAATTTACTCTTTATTAAAAGTATGTCTGTATCTAATAGTTTATAAAACTCGTCATCAGAACCTTGATGCTTCTTTTTTATGATTCTGATATACAGTTTCATCTCTGTATTTCGCTTATTGAGGATTAAGCGACCTAACTCTATTAACTGATGTTCGTTTAAATGGTTTAAATGATCATCAAAATAGAGAGAAAGTTCATCTTCATTTAAGTCTTGGTCATTAAATCGTTTTTTTTTATTATTTTGCTCATACTCCTGTTTTTGTCTCTCTTGTTTGGGAGAGATTCTCAACATTTGTGCAGAAGCAACTTTCATATAATCCGATTTTTCTGCCATTAATTCCTCAATATAATTATAAACATAATTCAACAACTCTAATTTAATTAAATCGACTTTATTTTGTCCAGTAAAAAAATAAATACTTTTCTTATATTTGAATTTTTTCATAAAAATAGGGCAGATAAACTCTGCCCTATAATAATCATTATAATTACTTTTTATTTTTCATCCTTAATTACATTAATAGATTCATGTTGTTTAAAGTTTGTCATATGCAATTTTCCAAAGAATGAATCCACTAAAGAATAAGCCACAGGTATGATAAACAAAGTAATTATTGTAGAGAAAGCTAGACCAAAGCTCATGGCTACAGCCATAGGTCTCCAATCCTGAGCTGCTGATGCAGTTGAAAATACCATTGGTAATAGTCCTGATATTGTTGTGACCGTTGTCAGCATAATGGGTCTTAGTCTAACTGAGCCTGCATTAATTAACGAATGCCAACGATCAACCCCATTCTCTCTCTCCTTATTGACAAAATCTACTAGTATAAGTGAAGCATTAACCACTACACCTGATAGAGCTACCACTGAAATTAAAGATGTTAATGAAAAGGGTAACCCAGTTATCAATAATCCTAAAACAACTCCGATAAAACCAAAAGGAATGGTTAACATGACTATTAATGGTTGAACATAAGACTTAAATTGAGCGGCTAATATTGTATAAATCAATAGAATAGCTATTCCAAAAGCTCTAAAAAGAGAATTGAAGGATTGATTTTGCTGTTCAACTACGCCTCCAAATTCTATCTGATATCCTGGAAAACGTTTTTCAAAGTTTTGCAGAACCCCTTTATTCTTTGAAACACCTCCTCCAATAAGATATCTTACCACTTCATCTGATGTTCTTTTCTTCATTTTCCCTTTATTATCATAATAGACTGTATTTCCTGTGATGGTGATAATTCTTTTCTTATCCCGATGAGATATTTCAGCTAAACCTGAATTAATACTAAAATCTGCTAGTTCCGATAATTGGACTAATGATCCATTTCGAGATCTTAACTTCAAGTTTTTAATATCCTCAAGTTCGTCAATCTGGTCTTTCTTTAATTTGACCACAATATCATTTTCATCTAGACCACCACCGCGAAACTTAGAAATTTTACTTCCATACGAAGCAGTCCTTATCGTTCCTGCAATTTGAGCAACAGATAAACCATATAATCCCAATTTATCATCTTTTGGAATGATCCTGATTTCTTTTTTACCTGGTTTGAAACTATCTTCAACATCAGCCACACCTGGCAATTTATTAAGGTCTGTTTTAATAACATTACCAATATACTTTAAGCGATCAAGATTATCACCTTTCACACGAATTTCCACATCCAAACCTGTGGGTGGTCCATTTCTCCCTTCTGCAAAGCTGTAAGAATAAACTTCCGGGATTTCTTTTATGAAATCTCTGACTTTTTTCTTAATTTGTTGATGAGAAAACTTCATATCATCTACTTCTTTTAAATCCATTTTGATCTCTGCGTTAGAAGTAGCAGTTTGTTTTTGATTATTGGTCGTCATTTGTCCTACATTGGTAACGATCGCTTCAATATCAACTGATTCAGGCATTTTCATCATATAATCTTCAATTTTTGAAATAACTTCATTTGTTTTATCCAGATTGGTACCAATAGGAGTCTGTATTTTTAACACAAGTGTTTTAGGTGGTCTGGAAGGGAAAAACTCTATAGGAATCAACCGAAAAGCAATCGCTAAGATTGAAAATATAAACAAACCAATAATGGTACCCATAGCAATAAATCGATGACACAAGACACGTTTTATAGCCTTCTGGTAATATCTCACAATCACAGCATAAAAGTGTTCACTGCTTTTAGTTTCACTTTTTAATTCTTTAGTAAATTGAATCATATGTGCAGGTAGAATAATCACACTTTCAATTAATGAAGATAATAATGCGACACAAACAACAACAGGGAACACGCTCATGAATTTTCCCATGATCCCTTCCATTAAAAGAATTGGAAGAAAAGCGGCTATGGTTGTTAAAGTAGATGCAAAAATAGGCCACATGACTTCAGAAGTTCCTTTGATGATAGCATCATAAAGAGGCATTCGTTTTTCCACATATCGATAAACATTTTCAATGATCACAATAGCATTATCAACAATCATTCCTGAAACTAAGACTAAGGCAAATAACGACATGTTATTGAGAGTCATTTCTGTTGTGTATCGAATAATAATAAAAGATAGTAAAAAACTAAAAGGTATTCCCCAAGCGGCTAATATAGCGTTTCTCCAACCAATAAAAATCCATAACATGATAAAGACAAGAATCACGCCTGACATAGCATTAGTTCCAAGCGTATTGATACTATTTTTTACGTTTATAGATCCATCATTTCTTACCTGAGCTTTTAATCCTGGAATAGTTTTCTCATATTCAGCGACTTTTGCTCGTATAGTTTTAATAACATCAATAATATTTCCTTCAGCTTTTTTATAAACTGATAGGCTGACACTCTTATCGCCATTGAGTTTTGAAATGACAGTTTGTTCTTCCAGAGTATCCTTAACTGCTGCAATATCTGTAACTTTTACAGATCTCCCATTTGAATCCATCCGTACAAATAAATTCTTTATTTCTTCAGTATCTTTAAATTCTCCTATTGATCGAATGATAAATTCTGCTTTTCCAAACTTAACAGTTCCTCCAGGAATATTCATATTTCTGGTTTGAATAGCACTTTTCAATTCATCAAGAGTAATTCCATATTCTGACATTTTGTAGTTATCTGCTTCAACCCATACTTGTCTAGCTTGAGTTCCACTCAGATCTACTTTGGATATGGAAGGAATACTAGCAATTTCATCTTTTAGATTTTCTGAAATCTCTCTGATAGAACCACCTGAAAAAGGTCCACTGAGCGTAATATCACAAATTTCATTAACTTCCCTCATATTCAATCGTACTAATACAGGATCTATCGCATCATCAGGCAAATCGTTAACTTTATCCATTTCAGCATTTAAATCGTCCCAGCATTTATCGGGGTCTGCGTTTGCTTCAAATGCTACATAAATACTTGCTCTGCCTTCCATGGAAGTCGAAGTGATATAATCAACATTATCTACATTTTGAATCTGATCTTCGATCTTTTTAACAACCAATTGTTCAATCTCTTCTGGAGAAACACCTGGATAAGCTACAACAATATAAGCTGCTCCAAAATCAACAGCTGGCGCTTCTTCTTTAGGAATTTCAATAATTGTAAAAATTCCAAGAATAAAAACAACAGCCATAAACATATTGACCAATATTTTATTATTTATTGAAAAATTTGGTAATGACATTTAAACTCCTTAATTTCTGACGGTGACTTTCACACCTTCTTCAAGATTTTCATATCCTTCAGTTACTAAAGATTCATTAATTTTTAAGCCCTCAAGTATAATCACATTTTCATTAATTTTCTTTCCTAACTTAACTTCTAAACGATGTGCTATAGATTTATCATCAATAACAAACACGTAATTTTTATCATATTCCTGAACAATACTGTTTAGGGAAACATAAAGGACATCCGTATAAGTTTTACTAAGAATTTCTCCCTTTACAACCATCCCGGGTAACAATCCTTTTGTTTCTTTTAATGCAATTTCTATAGGATAATTTGCAGTTCCAGTCAAGGGTTTTAATCCAATCCCAGTAATAACCCCTGTAACAGATATATTCTTATCCGAATAATCAATTACCACAGGTTGACCATTATTTATCTGACTGATAGAAGATTCTCCAACTCCCGTTTTAATAATTAGATTTTTAGTATCAACAATTCCGCATACTTTTGAACCCATATTTATAGTTTGTCCAATTTGAATAGGAAGATCTACGATTTGCCCCGAAATAGGAGCAGTTAAGTTTGAATTATCAAGAGTTTTTCTAGCTTGTTCCACTCTTGCTAGAGCACCTTCATATGCAGAAAATGCGTTTTTAAAACTACTTTTTGCGTTAGAATATTCAACATATGAAATACTTCCTGCTTTTTTTAAAACTTCCGCTGATTTAAGATTTAAATCAGCTGTTTCTTTTGTTGCTTCTGCAGCTGATAAAGCAAACATTGCCTGATTCAATTGAATAGCAAAATCTTTATTATCAATCCTTCCGATTGTTTCACCTTTATTAACCCAATCCCCAAGTTTTTTATTTAGTTCAACTATCTTTCCTGAAGTTTCTGAGATAAAAGAAATATCTGATTTCCCTTCCAATGTTCCGATAATCTGAATATATTCTTTAAGATTACGATTTAAAGTTTTCTCCACAATAACAGGAATATCTTTTGAACTTAAGCTACTATCATTTAAATCATTTGTTTGCTTTTTCTTGCATCCAAAAGACAATAATATAAACAAGATCAGGCTGATATTTATAAGTTTGTTTGATTTCATTTTATTTCTCCTTTAATATTTTAATTAACTGCTCATCATTTTCAGAATTTAATAATTGCAATAAACCAGTTTTTGCTTTCAACAGACTGTACACATTACTAATATACTGATTTTTAGCTGAAGTAAGCATAATATCAGCGTCAATCATATCATTAACCGATAACATACCATTTTGGAATCTTACTTCCATTTGTTTATAGGATTCTTCAGAATATTGCATTGATAATTGAGCTTGTTGAACAGATTGAGAGCTTGATATTAGATTTAGAAAAGCAGATTTTGAGGCTAAATCAATATTGTTTTCTATACTTTTCTTTTGAGCCATAGATTTTCTAAGCCCTGCTTTAGATTTTAAGTAACCCATATAATTATCCGCAACAGGAAAAATTGGAACTGAGGCTGATAAAAGCAAGGTTTCTTGATTACTAAATGAATCAGACAGTTCAGTTTGACTATTATTAGACGTAAAAGATAAATTCACTGAAGGTAAAAAATTACCCATTGCCATTGTCACTGATTTCTCAGAGATTTTTGAACTTATTTCACTTATTTTAAGGGTAATATTGTGATCTTTTATATACTGATTGATCTTTTTTTGATAATCATTGATTTGCTCGGTTGTAATATCAGAAAACATGTTTAACCATATCTGATAATCTGTTTCTTTTATTGATTCCAAAGTATCTATTTGATCAATCATCAGATAATTCTGTAAATCAGCCATACTTAATTCATAAGCTGTTTTACTTTGAAATAGCCTTACTTTCTTTCTGGCAGTTTCAGCTTGTATTTTCAGATAATCTGCAGATGAAATAGTTGCATTATTAAAATGAATTTTAGCTTTATTATCCTGTTCAATCCCTGACTTTAAGTCTAATTGAGCAATTTTCAATAATTCAGCAGTTTCTAGAACTTTATAATATTTTGTTTCTGTATTTAAGCATACTTCAAAGTATTTATTAGTATAAGAATGCTTTGCTAATTGATAAGTATCTTTTTTAATTCTAGAACCAAGCCATGATTTGCCTCCGATAAAAATAGGCATGGAAATTGAAAAACCATAAGTTTTCAGATAGTCTGATGTTTGACCAGCACTGAATGATTGATCTGGGTTGTATTTCTGATAAGAACCAGTCAAGTTTCCCGAAGGGAGTAAGTCAAACAAAGAACCATAATAATCATAACGAGAACTTTGAAGACTGTATGATTCAGACATCAGATCTTGATTGTTTTTGATGGCTATCTGCTTAGCCTGATTTAAATCAAGAGCAGTGGCCGATAGTACCCAAAAAAATACTAGTGATGTCGTAAACACTATTTTTTTTAACATATTAACCTTCCTTTAAAAAAATATCACTATCTTTGTTTTTTATTGTATCATCATAAAGTTGTTTTAATATCTGTATATTATACCTATGAGCTTCCTGCCCAATCCTTATTAAATGAACGTGAATGAATGCGATAGATTGATTAGATAAACATTTCTCCATATTTTCTCCATGAACTTCTTTAAAATCATATATACGCTGTTCAAGAATATCAATTCGTGATTTTATAATTTTTAGAAAATCTAAGAAAGTATGGGTCTTATAAACAAAAGACAATGCAAACCAAAAGTTTGTATCCATGCCTTCATTTAATAAATACTGATTCAGAAGTTTAATCAGATATGCTTTACCTTCTTTACTTATAGAATAAACCATTCTGGGGGGGTTATTTCCTTCAATTTGTTGTTCTCCAACAATGTATTTTTTCTCTTCTAAATGCTGTAAAGCATTGTAAACGGATGGCATTTTAATACCAGCCCAAATATCCATTTTTCTTGTACTGATCGTATTAAGAATTTCATAACCATACATAGGTTTGTAGTTTATGAAACCAAGAACGGCAAGATGTACCTTAGACATGACTACTCCTTTTTCCACTACTCTATTATAGAGTAGTCAATTTAATAATATTCTAAAATTAGGCAATCTTTTTTTATTATTTTTTAAAGTATCCAGATCGAATTAATCTGAAGTCTTTTTATGTATTTATTTTACTTTTAGAAAAAAAGTATCTATTCGCATAAAATTAAAAGAAAATATCAGACTAATCGTTTAAGTTTTAATAACTTAGTAATTGTTTATAACAATATGTCCGATACTTTCCACCATCAAATAAATAACAACAAACTCCAAGAGAGGAGTAAGCTATCAGTAGAGTATGATAAATCTATGTGAGAATTCCTTTAGTTTATCAAGTCAGATTATGATAATTCAATTAAATCATATTCTGCTTTTCCCAATCCGATTTTTTCAGCATAATCAAATTGTTTAAACCCTCTGAATTTTTTCCCTTTTTCTTTGATCATATCATGGCAGGCTTTATCAATAGCAACAGGATCTGAAGAAATAAAGATACCAAGATCTTCCATAAGAGGCTTCATTTTTCTAGGTTCGCAATCACAACCTGCAGTAATATTCATCGCAAAATTGATGTAGATATTTCTTTTCCCTTTTTGAGCAGCATAAGCATATTCTACTAATTTTTCCTGAAAAGGATTTCCAATTCCAACCATTCTCAGGATACCTTTAAAAGTCATAATAGATACAGCTTTGTGAGGGCAAATAGACACACAAGCACCGCAGCCCACACATTTCTCATAGTCAATATATGATTTAGATCCAATAGTAATGGCTTCTTCATTACAGCGTGATTTACATAAATTGCATTTTTTACATTTACGATTTATGATATGGGGTTTAACACCCATATGCATTGCCATTTTACCACCTTTGGAAGCATGTCCCATTGAGAGTTGTTTTATAGCTCCTCCAAAGCCAGCTAACATATGACCTTTAAAATGAGAGATTACAATGAGTTGTTTAAAGTTTTCAAATTCTTTACCTATTTTACAGGTTTTAAAATGCTTTTTATTTATTTCAATTTCATTAAAAGCTTCTCCCTGATTTCCATCAGCAATAATTATTGGCAATTGAGTAAAACCATGTTCTTTGGCAGTAGCAAGATGTAAGTCTTTCCTATGTCGTTGCCCCCCATACATGACACTGGTTTCGATATAGGAAGATTCAATTCCTTTTTCTTTGAGGAATTCAATAATACCAAGATAGTTATCGGATTTGATAAAAGTATGATTTCCTTTTTCTCCGAAATGAACTTTTATAGGGATATTCTTTTCTAAAGGAATTTTTTCTTCATTTAACAATTTTATAAGAAGTTCTTTTGAAATATTCTGAACTTCTTCAACAGTGGTGTTCTTGTCAATTTTCTTCCAATAAACGTTCGGCATATTTTCTCCTTTTAAAATTTACGACAATTTATTGATTAATCTAAGAAAATTTATCGTCTAAACAGTCAATAAAAAATACTATTTTTATTTCTTATCTCGAAAAACATTGCCTTTATCTACTTATCCCTATTAAGCTAAATTAAAAAGAGATTACAAAGGGATACTAAAGGTGAGTTTCTTGGACATATTTCTTATAAAATGGTCATGAAAATCTTGAAAAAGTAAATAAATCCAGTAAATGATATTCCAATAACTCTAATTGTCATACAGTAAAGTTTTTTTTATTTTGCAAAAAGATATGAAAAAACATTGACAAAATAAAAAAAGCACTATATATATTAATAATAGATTTATGATGAAAAATTACAAAAGGAAGGCAAGATGATAAAAGAAGCCATTCATTGTCATATGACAATTCAATCAGTTTTTTTTAAAACTGCACGAACCATTATTTTGTTTATCTGTCTTATCTTATGGACAAATCCCTTATTATCTGAATCAAGAGTTATTAAAGTTGGTGTTTATAATAATATGCCCAAAGTATTTGTTTCTGAGAAAGGTGAGCCTTCAGGCATATTCATTGATATAATTGAAGAAATAGCAAAAAAAGAAGATTGGAAACTTCAATATATTACAGGAACCTGGGAACAGGGGTTACACCGTCTGGAAAAGAATGAAATTGATTTAATGCCAGATGTTGCCTATTCTTCTGAACGTGAGCGAATCTATTCCTTTCATAAAGTATCCGTCCTGTCCTCATGGTCTCAAGTATTTTCTCGTAAAGGAAGAAAAATTCAATCTATCTTAGATTTAGACAATAAAACAATTGCTGTTTTGAAAGGATCCGTTCAAGAGAAAGCATTTTCTGGTTTTGTTCAGGGATTTGATATAAAAATCACGCTCATATCTCTTCCAAGTTTTGAAGAGGTTTTTGAAGCAGTGAAACAAGGACAGGCTGATGCAGCCATCACCAATAATATTTATGGTACTATGCATGGCAGAAAACTTGGATTGTCCGATACAGGAGTCGTATTTAATCCCTCAACTCTTTTCTTTGCAACTAAGAAGGGTTTCAATCAAGACATCTTAGATATCATTGATAAAGATTTATTGCAATTAAAAGAAACACCTCACTCTGTTTATTATTCATCCATAAAGCGATGGACATCAGAAGAAGTCAATTTTGATATCCCTTTATGGATTAAGATTGTTACACTTATAACCAGCTTAACTTTATTCTATTCAATTATCACGAGTTTTATACTAAAAAGACAAGTCAGACTAAGGACACAGGAGTTACAAAACAGTTACTCAGAAATGGAGAATAAAGTTATTGAACGCACCTTGGAATTAGCAACAGCTATGGAACAAGCACAGCAAGCAGATCAGATTAAATCAGCCTTTTTAGCAACCATGTCCCATGAATTAAGAACACCTTTGAATTCTATCATTGGTTTTACAGGGATTCTTCTTCAGGGATTAGCAGGGCAATTAAATGAAGAACAGTGTAAGCAATTATCCATGGTTCAGAAAAGCGCACGGCATCTATTAACCTTAATAAATGATATCTTAGATATATCTAAGATAGAAGCTAACCAACTGGAGCTTGATTGTAAAGAATTTGATATTGTTCCTTCCATTAAGAAAACTGTAAAAATTATCTCACCCACAACGGACAAAAAAGGTATTAAATTAATAACTGAAATATCAGAGAGTGTTCAAACCGTTTATGGAGATGTGCGTCGAATAGAGCAAATCCTCTTAAACTTATTGAGTAATGCTGCAAAATTCACTGAGCATGGACAAATAGTTTTGTCTTGTTACTTTGAAGAATCACATTGCATTATTTCAGTGAAAGATAGTGGGATTGGAATGAAATCAGAAGAAATGAATAAATTATTCTTACCTTTCAGTCAGATTGATACGGGTTTATCAAGGAAATATGAAGGCACAGGTTTAGGTTTATCTATCTGTAAAAAAATAATAGAAATGATGAATGGAGAGATCCGAGTTGAGAGTAGAGTCGGAGAGGGCAGTACATTTACAATTATTTTCCCATATATGAAGGAGTCATAAATGAAAGAAACTTTATTAATCATTGAAGATAATCCGGAAAACTATTATCTAATGCGGTTTTTACTTGAAAAGAATGGTTTTGAAATTTATGGAGCAGATAATGGAAAAGATGGAATACATATGGCATTAAAACTGAATCCCAAAGGGATTTTGTTAGATTTACAATTACCAGAAATGGATGGTTATACCATTGCAAAAGAGTTACGCAAATATGAAGAAATCGAAAAAATCCCAATTATTGCTGTCACTTCTTATGCTATGGTTGGAGATAAAGAACGGGCTTTAGCTTCAGGCGCTACTGGCTATATTGAAAAACCTATTAATCCAGACACCTTTGTTTCAGAAATCTTACAATATTTACCCACTTCAGAGGAGAAATAAAATGAAGATCCTAATCGTAGATGATATAGAAATAAATTTATATATGCTTTCCACACTTTTAACTGGCAATGGCTATAAAGTGGAAGGGGCTATGAATGGCGAAGAAGCTTTGAAAAAACTGCATACTGATCATTTTGATTTAATCATTAGTGATATATTAATGCCCATAATGGATGGTTTTACTTTATGCATGGAAGTAAGGAAAAGTAGTGATGTACAACACATACCATTTATAATTTATACTGCCACATACACAGGACCGAAAGACGAAGATTTCGCACTTGAAATTGGGGCAAATAGATTTGTTGTGAAGCCTTGTGAGCCTGATATTTTTCTAAATATAGTAAAAGACGTTATCGCAGAGATTAACCAAAAAAAAATAGAAGCTGTTTATTTAAAGAAAGATGAAGAAGAAATTCTAAAATTATATAATGAGAGATTAGTAAGAAAATTAGAGCAGAAGATGCTGGAAATAGAAAAAGAATTAACCACAAGAGAAATAGTAGAAGAAGCCCTTCGCCGAAGTCAGACTTTACTCAATGCGACTCAAAGACTCAGTAAAATAGCTGGATGGGAATGGGATATCATAAAACAGGAAATGTATTGGACAGATCAAGTTTATTCAATTTTTGAAATTGATCATGACATAGAAATATCAACTAATAAAGAATTAGTTGAACAAAGCTTGAATTGTTTCAATGAAACTGACAGAAAAAGGCTTTCAGAAGCTTTTCAATTATGTGTAGAATCAGGCATTTTATATGAAATGGAAACACAATTGACAACGGTAAAGGGAAAAGATCTTTTTATAAGAACAGCAGGTCAACCGGTTTATGAAAATGGTTTCATTGTAAAAATACAGGGGTATTTTGAAGATTGTACCAATAGAAAAGTAGAAGAGATGGAACAGGAAAGAACAAGGCAACAATTTTTGCAATCGCAGAAATTAGAATCCTTAGGTTTATTAGCAGGTGGTGTTGCACATGATTTTAACAACATCTTAACAGTCATTATAGGTTACTGTGAAATCTTAAAGCAATCTGTATCTCTCGACTTTGCTTATTTTAAAGAATTAGAAGAAATCAGTAATGCTAGTAAAAGAGCATCAGATTTAACCCGTCAATTGTTAATTTTTAGTCGTAAACATATTGCACAGCCCAAAATACTGGATTTAAATGTTTTAGTCAAAGATTTAGAGAATATGCTCGGACGCTTAATTGGAGAAAATTTTTCAATATCAACAAATTTATGTACTGATTTAAGTAAGATAAAAGCTGATCAAGGGCAAATTCAACAAGTGATCATGAATTTAGTTATCAATTCCAGAGATGCGATGCCAACGGGAGGGTTAATTAAGATAGAAACCTCTAATATTACCATCAATGAAATCAACGAAGCAGAAAAACTCAATATTAATTGTGGAGATTATATAATATTAAGCATATCTGATACTGGCACAGGAATGACAAAAGATACAATGGATAAGCTGTTTGAACCATTTTTTACGACGAAGGAAATTGGAAAAGGGACAGGACTGGGTTTATCAACTGTCTATGGTATTGTAAAACAGGCTGGAGGAGGAATAATCGTAAATAGTGAAATTGATAAAGGTACGACATTTTATATTTACTTACCAACTACAACAGAAAAACCTAACTATAAAAAGGTTTTGCTTGAAGAAAACGATTTGATGGGAAATGGGGAGTTAATATTAATTGCTGAGGATGAGATAGCTCTTCGAAATCTAATAGAAAAAATGATAAAAAATATGGGTTATGAAGTGATTGCAGTTTCCAATGGAGAAGAAGCAATTCAAGCAATAAAAATACATGGGAAAAAACCAGATTTATTATTAACAGATGTAGTCATGCCAGGAATGAATGGCAAAGAATTACTCCATAATTTAAGAGAAACATATCCAGAACTTAAAGTTTTATTTATGTCAGGATACACAGATAATACAATAATTGATAATAATGGATTATTCCCAGATAGCCCTTTTATTTTAAAACCCTTTACAGTAGCTGGTATCTCCCGTCAGATAAAACAAATATTAAACCCGTATCAATTTGCAAATGATTAATCATCATATTATTCTAGTTTGAGAATTGGAACGTATTAATTATTGAGATCTAAGCTAATGTATTGAGTTTTTAGCACATATTTCTGTGAACTAAAAGCTGGAATTTTCATAATAATAGAAGCATATTTTTCTAGCTGATCCTCCTTAAAAGTACCAGTTTTATAATCAACAATCAAGATAATTGCGTTAGCTGAATCAATCATCAAACGATCAATTCGATAAACTTTCCCATCATCATTCAGTTCAAATTCATTGAAGATTTTATCCCATTTTTTACTATATATTTCATTATTATCTTTAGTAAAGTTTTTTGCAATCAGGCACAAATCGCTAATTTCTTCATAATTCATTAGATTACCGAATTTATTTAAAGTCTGATTTAGTGCCCTTTCATGTTCAAGCTCCAGATTGTAGTATATAAATGACAAGTATTCGTGAATCACAGAACCTTTTAATCCTGCTTTTTTGTTCAAAAAGAGATCATATTTATTTTGAACAAATTCTTTAGAGGCTGTTTTTTTATAAGTCACATCAATATCAGAGAGTGGTTTGAAGTATTGAAAAGCATTAAAAGCAGAATTAATTGACTCTTTTTCTATAGAAGTGTTAGTTTTATTAAAAGAACCAGAAGAAATAGTAAAATTGTCTTTAAAAAGTATATTCCACAATGTTTTACCTGGTGTATCTGATTCAGGAGCAGATTGATTTTTATTTAAACAACAGGCAAAGAATATCCCAAGGTTTTTTTCCGCTCTAGTAAGAGCGACATAGAGATTGTTCAATTCTTCTAAATACCCTTTTTTCCTGATATCTGACTTTAGGCCGGGCATAAGGTTTAATAGAGTGGACGCATAATTTAAAGTAACAAAATAGGATTTTAGAGAAGTAGTAGAATCATCAGGAAAACTAGAAAAGAGAAGGGATTTATCAGACATATTATGCTGAGTAATGTCATAATATACAAAGGTTGTTTGATAACTCAATCCTTTGGATTTATGAATGGTCAATAAATCAATGGCATTATCAATTTTGATACCACTTTGCTTATAGGTTTCCATTTTTTCCAATTCATTCATATAGAGAATGAATCCATCAAGAGAATGTGTATAGGGAGCAGGGCTTTTATCAAATTCATATACTTTTTCCAGGAAGATATGGAAATTTTTAATTTCATTTTCATTGGCAAACACATCAAACATATTAAATTGATGTGTTAAAAACAGAATTAGATCTGCCATTAGATTATAATTATAAAGAGAATCCTGATTTTCATCTGAAACAGACTTTGGATTAAGTTTATCCTTTAGTGTAATAATCTTCTCAATTTCAGGATAACTATTTAATTCGAGGAGAAGATCCTGACAAGATATTAAATTTTTTTGAAAGTTTCCAATAAGTAAAACAATATCTCTGAATTCTTTTCCATGAATGAGCATAATATCAGAGCGAAGAAAAGATAAAAAGCTCATCCAATCATTGAGAGTAATAAACCTTAACAAATGAATGACAGATTTTATAAAAGGATGATCAAATAGAGATTGAGAGGACTCTCTTACGCAAGGAATGTTCTTTTCTTGGAGAATATCTTCAATAGATTTTAGGTCTTTATTAGTTCTGGCAACAATCGCAATCTTATCCAAATTGTTTTTAGGGAGATAAGGACAGACCATCTTTTCCACAAATTCTCTATAAGAATTAATTTTAGATATTGCTTTAATGTCGGTCTGTTCTAGTTCATCAGACTCTTCACTATCTTCTAAGGAATCAGAGTTGTTTTTTTGAGAAGAATTTCGTGAATAAGGATAAGCCATTGCCAATAATAACCCGTCACTATCCAGATGATGAGCTGTTATACCTATGTCATATTGCCATTTAAAAGTATCATCTGCTAGATGCAGAAAGTTATCGGGATTAAAAAGGTTATTAACTAAATCAATAATTTGTTTATTGCTTCTAAAGCAAACAGAAAGATTTTCATGATTGGGTATCCCGATTAGTTTAGGCATTTGAAGAAGCAGATTTCGATCTCCCCCACGCCATTCATAGACAGATTGTTTTTCATCACCAACAATAATGATCCCTTTTTGCTGAAAAGAACCATACCCACTAATAATTTCTTTTATAAGAGGTTTAAAGATATTTAACTGCATGATGCCTGTGTCTTGAAATTCATCAATAAGAAGATATTGAATCTGATTACTCAAAAATTCAAAGAATTCATTAGTGACTATCTGGTTTTCCCAATCAATAAGACCAAACTCTTCTTTATATAGGTTTTCAAAGGTAAACCAAAGAATATCATCAAAGGTAAAAATCTTTTCTTTAAATTTTAACTGATCATAATGTTGCAGAATGATTTCCCATACTGTCATTAATTCTTTAAACTCTTGACTTAAAAATTTATTTAAGAACATATGAAGAAGTATTCCAGCTAAATGATTTTCAAATTCTTTTAGTTCGTCGCTAATTGAACGAGTTTTTGTTCCATTCCAAAATTTATTATTCTTAACAATTTTTTCAAAAAGATGGTAATTATTAAAAATAATACCATTTTTAATAGTAGATATTAATTTTTGTGAAAAGTCATTAAACAAGATAGGATCAGTAATATTCAGAATACTTTTGATATCAGAGGAGAGCCAATCATTACAAGATTGATCAGCACCCTTTTTCTGTTCAAAAAGATCACCTACGAGGCTCAAATATTGAGTGTAAAGATCGACCGAGCTTTTAATAAGACAATCATACTCCTCCGCCAACGCAGTTTCATTCTGAGCAGATATTCGACTCATCAGACTATGATCATCCTGTTTAATAAAATATAAAAGCCAACGATTCTGAATCAGTTTATGAAATAGAGATCGAATATCTTCAAAGTTCCTAGCATTTTGTCTATTAAAGAAGGATCTGAACAATTCCTTTTGTTTGCTTTTTAAAAGAGTTTCGAATAATTGGGGGAACAGATAATAATTAGCATTTTCATCAATATTATAATTACTAATTCTTAAAACAGGTGCAATCATACATTTAAAAATGGTATTAATAAAACTGTCAATCGTTGTGATTTGAATGTCTTCTTTATTAATCAGCATTAGTTGATATATTTCTTTCAGATGGATAAAATCTACTTCAATCAAATGATTCCCAGTGATTTTCTGCAGTTCAAGGATAGTATTTTGATCTTTCTTATCAACAATATCTTCAATTCTTTGGAAAACAGCTTCTCTGATTTCAGCAGTTGCTTTACGAGTGAAAGTGATAACATAAATATGTTTAAAAGAAAATTCGGCATCACTTTTATGTTTCAGAATAATGCTAAGATATTCTAAAGATAAACGATAAGTTTTACCTGTCCCAGCACTGGCATTAATTACTTTTTTAATCAAATTATTAGTCATCTATCTTCCTTTTTTCTTAAAGCATCAAGTCTGACTATATCAAGATCCAAAGGATCAATAAGATTCTTATTTGTAGCATAGCATCCATTTAAAATAGTATCTTCGAGAATATTTTGAATTAAATGCAACAGTTTTTGATCTTCATCAAGATCATTTTCAGAATCAATAAATCTAGTTTTCAAATCAGTTTTTTTCATGTTTATTATGTTTATTAGGCAAGCGTAAAGCTGATAACCATTATCAGAAACATTAGAAAAATTATAAAGCATCTGGTAAAATTTTAATTGTTGGTTATTCCCCATACCAGTTTTAAAATCAATGATTCTAATATTGTTACCCTCTTTTATAAGAAGATCAAAACGTCCTGTAACCCTTGCATTGAAACTGTTTTCATTTACATTCAGACAAAAATCGACTTTAAAATCTTTTTCTGTATAAGACTGAGAACCTAGACTTTTAGAAGGCAAAAATATATCAGAACTTAGGAGTTGGTATAAATTTTCTATAAGTTGGTCTTGAAGGAATTCAATAAAATATAGCCCATCATAGTTTTGAGGAAACTTTAAATACCACGCTTTATAATCTGTTAAATTGCATTTTATTTTGTTCTTAATTATTTTAATAAACTCATCTTTCTCTACAGGTTGAGAAATCCCAAAGCTATTAATATAATCACCGATTATTTCATGAATAAAGATACCCAATCTTTTTGGGTCTAAAGATAATTCTTGCATTAAAGGCAGGTTTTCCAGATTAGTATAAAGGTGAATAAACCATAAATAGGGGTTTTTACTTAACATATTCCAAGAATAGTAAGAAATTTTAAGAGGTTGATGCACCTTATCGATGATATCCTTAAAGGGGATGTTAAAAAAAACAGGATTCAATTTCAGAGTTTGATCAGGGATTATTCTATAATTTGTTAGATATCTATTCTGATAAAAGCTTAAGTACCCAGTATCTTCAAGCTGAATAATCAGAGGTTTTACCAACAGAATAATTTCTTCAAGAAATGAACTTCTTTGAACATTCTCATCAGAATTACTAATTGTAAAGATATAAGCCTTTTCAGCCTGGCATAGTTGTTTAAAGAAGAGATATTTTACATAAGATCTTTTTTCAATATGAGAAGATAATCCGATACTTTTCCTTTGCTGATCTGTAAAAAGGAAGGGTATTTGTTTAGGAGCAGGTATTTTCCCTTCAATAAAATTGAGAAGAGCGATTTGCTGATATTGCAGATTCAGAGAATCTTCAAGATTAATTATATCAATAAGAGCTTTTGAATTTACTTTTATTTTTCTGCCACGCACAAATTCAACAATGAAGGAGAGCAAATAAATACCAACAGGTTTATCGGGGTTAAAAAGAATATTAGCTTGAGTGAAAACCTCAAGTTCATCCAGACTCTTTAGATTAGCAATACTTTCCAACCAAACATCAAGAATCTGGCTTTCAGATTCATCTTCTAAATAGAATATGTTTTGAAGGTTAAAATAGGTATTATCATTTAGAAGAGCTATTAGTTCAGAGACTGTTTTTATCTCGGTAAGTTTATTAATAATTCGTATTAGAGCTTTTATAACCTGAGAAATATCCTGATTATAAGCATCAGGTTTTATCAGATTCAAGAAGAAACCATTCATATCAACATATAAAAAGGACTCTTTGTCCAATTTGGAGAAAAACAGATTTAAATCAGCGATATCGATATTAATATCTGAAATATTAATCAAAGAATAAAACTCTGTATGAGTAAGGTAATGAAAAAGAGGTTTGAGAGGTAACAAGAACATTTGTTTTTTATAATCAAATATTAATTCATTTACAAGAGAATATAAGTTGTTTAAGAATTTGTACAAAGGGGTATGAGTTACTGGTTGATAGTTGAGTATTTTAAAATAATCTTGATTTAGACTTTGAAAGAGATATTCTTTTTCAGACTCTATATCAATGATCGTTTTTAGTTGTTCGTTTGTACTACAACATTCAACAAGCTGTCGAATCATTCCAAAGCTATTCTTGCTTTGGAAAACCCTTAATTTTTCTTTTAAGGAATCAACATTAAAAATATCCTGAATTTTGAGGTTTAAAAGTGTATGATTAGTTTTATCAAAGAGCTCTTCAGGGAGATTATAATATAAGTTCACTGTTTTATTTTCAGAGAGTTTATCTAATAATAACCGATCAAATTTACTAATATTTATCGGATTAATCCAGAGGATGTGATCATAATTATATAGAATTTCAATATCTATATTTTGTTCAGAAAGAAATATTTTATCTGTAAAACCCATTTTATTGATGCAGGTTTCATAATTTGATACAGAATTCAAGATATCATTCCAATAGTCAATTTGCCAGTCTTTTAGATTGCTTTCATCTTTAATCAGAGAAACCAGATTATTGGGAGTAATTAGATTTTCCTGTAATTCTTCCATAAGATCAAAAACGTTGTTTAGAAATTCGACACTAACAAAGTAATCATGACATTCATATTTTTTTCTTATATCTTCAGTCATGGAAAGATAAAAGAATAAATAACGTTTGATATCTTCCATTAATGGGAGGTTTATGTTTTGAGTAAGTCTTTTAAACTCTGCATGAGAAACGAATTTTATATCAGAAAAATCCCATACTGGCTGAAACAAAGACCATGCAAGTTTTTTACTATTTTCATCATTAAAGATAATCAGAGTATTTTCGGGAATTTTAACTGAGATAAGATGAGAAATGATGTCATAATCAAGATCGAAGAAGAATTTGTTTAGCATATAATCTTAGAACCTAAATCGCCCAGTCATTCTTTCAAAAGCGTCAATTTCTTCTGCAACCATTTTACTTGGTTGCCAATAACGGAAAAATATCTTTGGATTTTCTTCATCAGACATATCATAAAACAATAATAAAAAGCCTTTATCAGAATAATGGGTAGAATAATAATCCTGCTTCATTTGAACGGCATATATGGCTTTATCTTTACTTCTTTTAATAATTTGAATATCTTCAAATTGAAGATTTATAACAGGATTAGCTGAAAACACCTTCCTTGTCCGATCAACAAACTGATTTTTGGTAAGTCTTTGATATTCAATCTCTTTATTATTCATTCCCTGATTGATAATATTTTGCAGATCTTTATTAATAGGAGCCTTCGCTTTCACATAACCAATAAAGATCAGAGCACTATCAGCAAAGATGTCTGATATTTTCTCGATATCTTTAAGAGCATAGCATGTTTTATAATATTCTATAAATTGAATAGATTTTAATCTTTCGCTTAAATCACCTAAATTATTCCCTTTAGAAAGATTATTATCCAAATAATGATCATTTATAGTGAAATTTACCCAGACAATCAGATTGTTTTCAATGACTAGAGAAATATCCTCTTTTATGATTTTTTTATTCTTATCTTTCAAAGTGATTTCAAGGGGGATACTACGAATCATGAGTTGGTTTCCAATAGGGAAGCTTTTTATCTCAGAAGCGCCACCATAAAGTTTCACAACTCCATAATTCATAATTTTTTTAAATTGGGTAAAACCTTCTTCACTAAAAAGTTTTCTAATATCAGTTTTACCTCCGGTACGAATATGCTCAAGTACAGCCTGAATCATGTCTTTGTTTATCACTGGGACTTCAATTTTAGCAGGTTCAGGTGGAGTCATTTTTTCCTGAGTTTTAAAATTGAGAGGAATACTTTTTTTATTATCAAAGCTGATCCTTGGAACAGTCTGATAAACAGCTTTCACTTCATCGTCTTGAGGATAATCTCTGAGGAAGCCACCATATTCATAATCGATCGAAATAAACAATTGCTCAGTTCCCTTGGTAACACTCAGAGGCAAATAGATGATACCTTTACCATCTTTAATTTGAGTTTCAGTAGGCTGAACACCATCAAAGTAGTTCAGATTCAGAGAGGCAATTTGTTTTCCAGAATAAACACCATTAATATAGAGAACAGCGCTTTCTCTTTCATCTTTTCTTTGAGTAACTTGAATAGAAATTGTATTGAGCAAAGATTGAATTTTTGTCATGAGAAAAGGCAGTAATTGTCCTTTGCTAGGATTATTATCAACACAAATAGAGCTGATATCCGGATGACTTTTTAATAAGAGTAAAGCCCAATAATAGTTTTTAACCGCTAAGCCGATTTCCCCTGATTTCTCACATTCATCAGCTGTATTGATATATTGAAAAATTTTGTTCTTTCTGTGATTAAAAAGTTTAAGACGATCTTCTTTAGCTAAGATGCGTGTCACAATCCACTTTCCATCTTTATCTTGTCTAACCTTTCTTTCAACATTTTCCAGTAAAACAGAAGAATAGGTTTGGATAATCTGTTCAGATAATTGAGACTGAGTATTATTAGTTTCCCTAACTGTGTCTTTAAATTCAACATTCACCTGAATAGAGATTTGAGAGCAGAGATCTCTGATTGCTTTTTGATCAGCAGTTTCAAAAGAAAAATCTTCTCCATGACCAATAAGAACATTTGATTCCTGCGCAGAAAGTAAATTTATAATAACAATAAAAAGGATTATAATCAAATTTTTCACATCTCCTCCCTTTGAGATAATAACATTGCAAGAAATGCAATTAGTCGTCAAGTTTTTTATAAAAAATGACAGATTTAAAAATATGATAAGTAAAAGCAAAAAAACTATTGCAAAAAGTTATAAATCTGCTATGATAGTTTACAAGTGTAAGAAATGTCTTCAATTAATGAAGAACTGTGGAGATAAAATGAAAAAAAATAAAATTGGAACTCATTTAGCAATTCACGCAGAGTATCATCTTTCAGTAAATTTCTTTTTACCACTTTTATCAATTCAGCTTAATGGAAATCAGACAATTAAAGTAAATGACAACTCTTTAGAATTGTTCAGTAATTCAATGAGTCATATTGAGAGCAGTTTATTTCTAACTTTTTTTGTTCTATTTTTTTTTATTACTTTTATAGCAACAATCATAGCTTATTGGAATTACAAATTAAGGACAAGAGTTAAATTGCAAATGAAAGAAATAAAGACGAGTGAAGAATATCGAAATAGAATTTTTGAAAGTTCAATTATCCCAATAATTGTAATGGATCCTGACTCAAATAAGTTTATAGATTGTAATCAAGCAGCAGTGGAGATTTACAGATATAAGTTTAAAGAGGAAGTTATAGGGAAATCACTCACAGAAGTTTCACCAACATATCAAGATAATGGAGAATTATCATCAGACAAATCACTTTATTATATAGAAACAGCTTTAAAAAGTGAATCAATAATTTATAACTGGAAACATCAAAGACCAAATGGGGAGTTATGGGATTCAGAAGTTCATTTATTAAGTTTTAATATTGGAGAAAAGAAGCTATTACAATTTTCACTTTTAGATATTACCGAGCAAAAAAGAGCTATACAATTAATGCATGACATCATAGATAAAAATCCTATGTCAATCCAAATATTAGATAAACAGGGCTATACCATTCGAATTAATCAGGCACACACCAAGTTATTTGGGGCTATTCCACCAGAGGATTATTCTGTTTTTGAAGATAATCAATTAAGAAATTTAGGATATAAAGAATTAATTGACCGAGCAAAAGCTGGAGAAATCATTCATTTCCCTGATTTTTGTTATAATGCACATCTGGTAAATCAAGAATTCCCTGATCTACCTGTTTGGATCAGAATGATAATTTTCCCATTGTTTGATAATTCTGGAAATATTGAAAGATATGTTTTAATGCATGAAGATATTACAGACAAGAAATTATATGAAGAAGCCCTACGGAAAAGCGAGAGTCTGGCAAGGACTGTTATAGATAATTCAACCACAGGAATCTCAGTACGATCAAACACTGGTCAACTTTTACTATACAATCAAGCTTGGATCAATATGTGGGAAATCAGTGAAGAACGATTGGAAAAGGATCTTAAACCTAGAGAAGTTTTAAAATTCAATGAGAGGGATGAGTATTTTTCTCAGTATCATGAAGGAGTTTTAAACGTTTATCGTAATGGAGGAAGCTATACAATCCCTGAGATAAGCACATCAGGAAAATTTAGTCATTCTGGCAAACCACGCTGTATTAATCAACACTTTACGGGAATAACAAATAAAGATGGAGTCGTAGAGAGAGTGGTCATTCTATCTTATGATATTACTGAGAGTAAACAAGCTGAACTGGAAAAAGAAAAATTAATATCTCAACTTATTCATGCTCAAAAAATGGAATCTATAGGACGTTTAGCAGGTGGAGTCGCTCATGATTTTAATAATATGCTAGGCGTAATCATCGGATATACAGATTTAGCAATGGGACTAACCGATTCTAATATCTCTACATACAAGTATTTACAAGAAATAGGAAAAGCTGCAAAAAGATCAGCAAATCTTACTCGACAACTATTGGCTTATGCCAGAAAACAAACAGTAAATCCAATAGTTTTAGAATTAAATGAAGCTATAAAAGGAATGAAAAAAATGTTAGGCCGTTTAATTGGTGAAGACATAGAACTTTCATATAATCCAAGTAACTATCCGATCTTTTTAGAGATCGATCCTTCACAAATTGATCAGATATTAGCCAATTTATGTATTAATGCAAGAGATGCTATCAGTAATACTGGAAAAATCACAATAGAAACTATGACAATTAATATCAACGAAGAGTATTCATCTTCTCATATAGAAGCGTTATCAGGCGAATTTGCACTTCTCATAATAGGAGATAATGGATGTGGGATGGATATAGTAACTCTGGAAAATCTATTTGAACCATTTTATACAACCAAAGAAATTGGGAAAGGAACCGGTTTAGGATTGGCAACTGTCTATGGAATCATAAAACAAAACAATGGTTTTATAGAAGTGAACAGTGATTTAGGGATTGGTAGTATATTCAAGATATATTTACCCTTATATAAAAATCAATTTAGACAAAGTCTTCAAATGCAAGCTAGTACCTCTGATATTGGGGGGAATGAGACAATTCTTTTAGTAGAAGATGAAAAAACATTTTTAAACATGACAAGAGAAATGTTGGAAATGCATGGTTATAATGTATTAGCAACCATATCTCCGAAGGAAGCATTAAATATTGCCAATCAACATAAAGATAAGATAGATTTATTAATAACAGATGTAATCATGCCAGAAATGAATGGTAGAGATTTATCCTACAAAATATTAGACATTTGCCCTGATATAAAAAGACTGTATATGTCAGGATATACTGCCAGTGTTATAGAGCATCATGGCGTTCTTGAAAAAGGAGCTAATTTTATTCAGAAACCATTTAACATTGAAAGCTTAGCAGAAAAAGTCAGAGAAATTTTAGACAATGAGTAAGGAAAATTAAGATTGAAGGTATTAAAATCAGAATAGATCAGGAGAAAATGATAGTAATAGATAATAATCCATTATAGACTTTGAGTTAAAAAAATAAAAAAATCAGGAAGGACTAATGAAGTTTTTATTTTATGTTGAGAGAGAATTTCATCTTGAGTTATTAAAAAATATAATCACTTATATTGCAGAGAATAAATTGGGAATGATAGCCCTATGGTCACCAAATTTTCAAGAATCCAGTCTTAAACAGGCAAATAGAGGTTGTAATTTCGAATATGCGAAATCTTGTTTAAAAAACATCGATTTTGTATGGTTTGATACTAAACCTATTAGTTATCAATCAGATATATGTTTTATAGCTGATTCTTCTTATGAAGCTGTAGAAAATTTAGGTTTTATAGTTAATATTGGCCATGGAACCATTTGTAAAGGAAGTTTTTATACAGATTCAGATCTTTCTAAACGGGAAAATTGTGCAGATTTGTTATGTGTACCATCACAACTTCATTATGACACCATAAAAAAACATATTTGGACAAATATGATTATCTCAGGAATGCCTAAGTTTGACAGTCTATATACTTACCCATCAAAAAAAGAAGAGATTTTAGAAAAGTTAGGATTAGATGTAAAAAAGCAGACCATTTTGTTTGCTCCGACATTTAATCAAGAATTTAGTATTATTCCTTATATTCAAGATCAATTAAGAAAGTATATTCCTGAGGAATTTAATATAATAATCAAGCTTCATGGTGTTTCCCCGAAAGAATGGAGCAATAATTATAAGATACTCTGTCAAAAATCAAATAATATGGTGATGATTGAAGATTATTCCATCACAGAATCCTTGATTGTGACAGATATTATCATCTCAGATGTTTCATCTATAGCCTATGAATTTTTATCTTTTCATAAAAAAGTATTAGTCTTTAACAGTCCTCTTTTAAAGACTCATCCTAAGTATAATCCAGATGATTTAGAATATAAATACAGAAATGAATTAATCGAGTTTAATTCCTTACAAGAGTTAAATAAAATATTAAGAAAACCGATAATAAATGAAACAAAACCTGCCGTCTCTTTTTTAAAAACAGACATAGATAGCTCAGAAACAATAGTCAAATCTTCTCTTGCATTATTATCAACACATACTGATTTGTATTATTCTTTAGAGGAAGATTTAGAAGATGCATTTATAAGATCAGCAAAAATAGCTTCTATCAAAAAGATACCTTTATTATTAAAAAAACCTAATTACAAACATACTATTTTCACAGACAGATTGATTTATTCTCAACTATTTTTAAATAAAACAGCCGAGTTGGTCTCGCCTTTATTCATGACGAATGAAATACAGGAACTCACCATAGAAAATTACTTTCCTGAGACTAAAGACTTAACCATTGATCAAATCAATGCTCCTTTAAGCTATCGGAATAGTTATAAATCAAAGAGAATAACCAATTTTTCCATAGAGTATTTTATCTGCAAACATGAGTTATTGGAACAATTTTTACAATCAGATGAAGTGAAATCACTGGAGGGATTCAAAAATTGGGTTATAAGTAACCAGAGACGCATATTTATTACTTTTGATGCTTTAGTTTATTAAATAATCATTAAGACTTGAGGTGTTCATAATTAAGAAATCAAACTTTTTTTAAAAAAACCTTGAAAAAAAAAGAACAACTATCTATTATGTCACAAAGTAATTTAAATAAGTATCAGATTTTTAGGAGCAGTAATGATAAAATCAGATTACATCAAAAAAATAGTGCTAATCTATGTTTTATTTATCTTCACTCACTTAACAGCCCAGACAAATTTTGTAGTTTGGGATTTTGAAGGAGACCATTTAACACCAGCTATTGGTGCTGGAAGCTTAAATTTTACAGGCAATATAATATATGAATTTCAAAATGGTTTGCTAGATAATGGAGTTTTAGGTAGAGCTGTCAATACAAGTCAATATCCTCCTCAAGGAATGGATAATGAAACATCCGGGTTACAATGCAACGTTTCAACAGATACTTATTCAAACATTTCAATCAACTGGAATACACGATTTAGCAACACAGCAGCAAATAGAATCAGAGTACAATATACAATAGACGGGATGAATTGGATAAACTTTTATGCAGACAATTCAAATGCTACAAATTTAAACTTATCTACAAATATACCAGTACCTTTTGAAGAAGGTTTATTTATCACAGATGCTGGTACAGTATGGTATTCACGTTCCTTAAACTTTTCGGGAATACCTGAGGTAAACAATAATCCATTGTTTTCTGTCAGATTTGTCACAGCATTTTATTCTGTGATTGGAGGATATTCTGCTAGTTCAAACCTTACGATGTATAGCACCTCTGGAACGATCAGATATGATAATATTGCATTTTCTTATGGAGCAACCAATGGTGTGTCAGCACCAACAGCTTTCCCAAATCCAGGTCAATATACCTCTCCTTTTACAGTAAGCCTTTCTTGCGCGACAAATGGAGCTCAGATAAGATATACGGTTGATGGTTCTGATCCGAATGAAAGTTCTCCCTTATATATATCACCATTCACAATCTCACAAACAACTCTGGTAAAAGCTAAAGCTTTTTTAACAGGAGAAACCTCCAGCAATACTACTTCACTTCAATATACTTTTCCTTTACCTATCTCTGATTTATTAGGATTAAGAAATTTAAACCCTGATGGTGTTACCCTGTATAAAATTACAGGAGAAGTTTTCCTAACTTATCAGCAAGCTTTTAGAAATCAAAAATATGTTCAAGACAGTCAGGCAGGTTTATTGATTGATGATCTTAACGGAATAATCACAGAACAATATAGGATAAATGATGGAATCACAGGATTAACTGGCAAAATATCAATGTATAATAATATGCTTCAATTTATTCCTTTTGAAAACCCAGGACCAGCCCATTCTGTAAACAATAATCCATTAGTATCTTTGGTAAGCCTTTCCGAACTAATCAACAATTATAACTCATATGAATCAAGACTGGTAAAAATATCAGATGTTTATTTTACAACTGTTCCAGATACCTTCCAAGTTGGAATGGTTTATGGAATATCTGATGGTTCAACAAATTTTAATTTTAGAACGACTTTCTATGATGCTGATTATATAAATTTCACACTTCCTCAGGGAAGGATTGAAATCACTGGAATAATTAATGAACGACTTGAGGGAGTTTATATCACTTCTCGCTATGCAAATGAATTTACAGCAAATAATAATCAAATACAAGATATAGATTTCATATCAGGATGGAATTTATGTTCGTTTAGAATAGTGCCAGGGGATTCAGACATATCTTCGATCTTTAATCCGTTAATCATATCAAATTCTTTATATAAAGTACAAAATGAGCAGGGATCTTCTTTTGAGTATTTAAATTATATTAACTCTTGGGTGAACAATATTGGCATAATGAGTATTACGGAGGGATATTATGTTAAAGTCAATACAAATTGCCAATTAAATATTTCAGGGGTTGAGGCTTCACTGCCTTTAACTGTTCCATTATTAGCAGGATGGAACATTATAGGATACCCCTATAATCAGGCTCAGTCAGTACCCTCAGTATTGCAAGCTGTTATTAATAATAATACATTGATCAAAGTGATGGATGAATCAGGACATGCTTTTGAATATCTCCCAGATTTCGGATGGATTAATAATATAGGCAACTTTCAACCAGGTAAAGGATACGTCATAAAGGTATCCTCAACAACAAATTTAGTTTATTCTTCTCAATCATCCTTTCAATCGAAATCTATTATAAATCAAAAAAAAAGAATTAATCAGCATTTTAAACCGATATGGACAAATAATGGATTTCAACATTTTAATCTATATATCAGGATAAATTCAGATCAAGTAAGTAACTTACGAGAAGGAGATGTGTTTGGTCTATATTGCAACAATTTTTGTGTAGGCTATGGGACTTATTCAGCTGAGTCAGGTATAGTTTCAATAATTTCTTCAAAAGACGATCCAACGACCAATGAGGTTGATGGATATATCGAAGGAACCGAATACACTTTAAAATATTGGTCTTCTAGCAAAGAGAATATTGATACATCTTTACAAGTAATTCATGTATCCGGTAGTGATCATTATGAAGCAGGAGGATCATCAGTTATCACTGTTATTCTACCATTACAAAATGAAGAAAACATTATCAATGAACCTTTATTAAATTTAACCATTTCTCCATCTCCTTTTAAAGCAGAAACTCAAATCAAATTTAATCAGAAAAGTGAAGGAAAAGTTACCATAAAAATCTTTAATATTAAAGGGCAACTAATCAAAACTTATGAAGAAAGAAATGCAAAAATAGGGCAACAAAGAATTGTTTGGGATGGCAGAGATAAGAATCATCAAAGAGTAAGCTCAGGTCTATATTTTGTGAAAGTTTCTTCTACAGGAATAGAAACATTACGTAAGGTAATTTTTATAAAATAGATTATAAACACAGTTAGAAAAATCAATCAAGCTCCAAGGGAGCAGTAAGCTTTAAGAAGGATACAAGAAGAGAAGCAAATACGAAGCTCTTTAAAATAAACGTCATTATACTGAATCAATATGGGAATTTTAAGAATAAATAGAGAGAACCTTCTAATCTATTATACTTCACTAAGACCACAACAGAATATTAATGGGGAGTTGCTTGGACATATAGTTTGGGTAATTATATTTATAATGAATTCAACCAACCACATTTACTCCAGAGAGAATTGATAATAAATGTAGTTTATATTATAAATGAGTAATAAATCCTCAACAAGTAGGATTATCCTCTTGACAATTCAAAAAAAACAAGGTATATTTTAAAATATAATAAATTAAAAGAAGAATAATAATCATAAAGGAGAGATGTATGGAGGATCTGCAAGAAGATTTTTTTAATGCTTTACTCAATACTGATCGTATTAAATCAAAAGAAGTCATTAACAAAGCATTGGAAACACGAACCGTCATACAAATTACTGATGAGATAATTCGTCCAATATTAGAAGAAATGGGAAAAGGGTGGGAAGATGGCAGTATTGCGTTATCTCAAGTTTATATGAGTGGTAAGATTTGTGAAGAAATCATCAAATATTTATTTAAAAATCAAGAACAAAAAATAATAAACACCTATCCAATTGCTATTGTAGCATTAGAAGATTTTCATGTTTTAGGGAAAAGAATTGTTTATACTGTATTAAAAGCAAATGGTTATGACATAAAGGATTATGGTAGTTTGACTGTAGATGAACTTATAAAAAGAGTAAATCAGGAAGGCATAAAGTTACTTCTTATATCTGTTCTGATGTTTTCTTCGGCATTACGAGTTAAAGAAGTTACAAAAGCATTTTTAAATCAGGGAATAAGAGTAATCGTTGGAGGCGCTCCTTTTAGATTTGATCAAGAGCTATGGAAAAGTGTAGGAGCAGATGCCATGGGATTTAATGCCCAAGATGCGATAACCTTTATTGAAGAATATAAAGGAGATTTATTATGAGTATGACATCACTTCAAAGAGTATTAACTACCCTCAGCCATAAAGAACCTGACAGAGTACCTTTATTTTTACTAACATCCATGCATGGGGCAAAAGAATTAAATATGATGCTTAAAGAGTACTATTCATCAGCAGAAAACGTAGCAGAAGGTCAATTTAAGTTGTTAAAAAAATATAGAAGTGACTGTTATTATACGTTTTATTATGCTCCTATTGAAATCGAAGCTTTTGGTGGAGAGGTTATTAAATGGGACGAAAGTGCTTTTAATTCTGGTCAGCCAATAATATCATCACCACAAGATATAATCAAACTCAGAAAGCCGAACATAGAAGAATCAGAGAGTCTTCAGAGAGTTATAAAGACAACAAAATTGTTAAAAGAAGAAGCAGGAGATAATGTTCCAATAATTGGAGTAGTCATGTCGCCTTTTTCATTACCAGTCATGCAAATGGGTTTTGATCATTATCTGGATCTTATGATAGAGAATCCTGAATTGTTTGATCAACTAATGAAAGTAAATGAAGAGTTTTGTGTAGAATGGGCTAATGCTCAGATAACTGCTGGAGCAACCGCTATTTGTTATTTTGATCCCGTTTCTTCAACCACTATCATTCCTCCTGAGTTATATAGAAAGACAGGTTTACAAATAGCAAAAAGGACATTGTCTAGAATACAAGGTGCTACAGCAACTCATATGGCATCAGGCCGTTGTTTAAATATTGCTGATGATTTATGTGGTTCGGGCACTTATGGTATAGCAACGTCTGTAGAAGAGGATTTAAAAATTGTAAAAGAGGCTTTTAAGGATAAATTGACTGTTCTTGGTAATCTAAATGCAATAGAAATGTGTCGTTGGACAGATGAAGAAACAGAGAATCATGTAAAAAATGCAATAATTAAAGCTGGGAGTGGTGGTGGTTTTATCTTATCAGATAATCATGGAGAAATCCCTTATCAGGTTCCAGAGAAAACACTGATCAAGATTTATGAATCTGTTGAGAAATGGGGTAATTATCCTATTTCAGAGAATGGGGATGAATAAAAAATTATACTTTTCTATTTGTACAAATTTCATATTAGAGTTAAAAGAAATTCTCAATGAATTGAATAACCCAGATATAGAGGCTCTTTTATTCTCTCCTCTGTGTAACACTGGGAATATAACAAGTGCAGAATTTGATAAATTAAAAATAAGAATCAGAAAAGAAGATGTATTAATTGTTTTAGGAAGTTGTATTCGATATACAGAAAGTAAAGAAACGCCTACCAATAATATCATTTTAAACCATGATGATTCATGTTTCAGTTTATTTATCAATAATGAACTTATTCAGGATTATTTAATCCATGGCAATTATATTATAACACCAGGCTGGTTAATCAACTGGAAGGCTCAAATAAAAGCCTGGGGATTTGATCAAACAACTGCACAAGATTTTTTTGAAGAATCAGTAAAGCAATTTCTATTATTGGATACAGGAGTTATAGAAAATATTGAAAATTATCTAATAGCGTTTTCTGGTTTTATAAACAAACCCTATCAGATTATAAAAACAGGATTAAGCTATTTTAAAATGCGGATTCAATCAGAAATTACCCAATGGATTATGAATAATGCGATAAATGATCAAAATATAATTTATCAGACACAGTTAAAGAAAAACGCAGATATTACTATGGCGATGGATTTATTAAGCACTATGGCAGGGATATTTGAGGAAGAGGAAGCCATTGAGGAGATATTGAACTTATTTGTATTGTTGTTTTCTCCAGAATCCGTAATCTACTTGAAATATCAAGATAATGAGTCAGTTCAGGTTTATTCACAACCAATTGTTAGGTTATGTGAAGAAGAATTGAATAATTTGGAATTAATAAAAGAGGAATTTGTTTTAGAAAAAGAGAATAATGGTTTTTCTATCAAGATTGGAGATCAAAAGCTATTAGGAATATTATCTGTAAGAGAAG
The DNA here is from genome assembly GCA_963678255.2 of Cloacimonadales bacterium (SeqCode). GTDB lineage: Bacteria > Cloacimonadota > Cloacimonadia > Cloacimonadales > WRIO01. The sequence goes on along the minus strand of CAXXTW010000001.1, from coordinate 1,369,988 downwards.
TAAATTTTCCAAATTATCTTGAGTTGTATCTAAATCTATCTTTGAATATCATAAAAGTGTTTCAATTAGTAATAAAAAACTGTAGAAGCCATCAGATTGTTGTAGATCAACAAGAAGAAATAATAAAGAGTGAAGAGAAATTACAAAATGTATTTAAGAATTCCACTGTTTTATTTTATTCAATCGATTTTAATAATGACATTATTTTCGTCAGTCAGCAAATCTTACCACTTTTAGGCTATCGTGAAGAGGAGATAAACTTTAAATGGAGTGAGTTACTTGTAGATACCGAAGAAAATCTATCAAAGTATCAGCATGCTCATGAGGTTTGCCAATCAGGGAAAATATATCCAGCTTATGAATTAGCAATGAAAAGAAAGGATAATGAAACAATTTGGGTGGAAGTTCATGAATCTCCAATAATAAGAGATCATCATGTTGAAGCAATAGTAGGTTCATTGACCGATATTACAGAGCGCAAGAGAATAAATGAAGAACTATTTCATGCAAAAGAAGAAGCAGAATCAGCAGCCAAAGCCAAATCAGAATTTCTTGCAATAATGAGTCATGAAATCAGGACACCACTAAACGGCATAATCGGCATGACTGATCTAATAAAAAATACAGAGTTATCATTATTACAACAGGATTATGTAAATATCATCAGTAGTAGCGGAGACAGTCTTTTAAATATAATAAATAATATATTAGATTTTTCAAAATTTGATTCAGGAAAAAATACATTAGTGAACGAAGTCTTTAGATTATCAAAATGTATTGAAGAGACTATAGATATTTTATTTACAAAAGCTCAATCAAATAATATAGAATTACTTTATTGGATAGAAAAAGACGTTCCTGAGTTAGTAAAATCGGATTACTATCGTATTAAGCAGATATTAATCAATTTATTAAATAATTCAATAAAATTTACTGAGGCAGGAGAAGTTTTCTTAGAAGTCAGTTTATTAAATGAGGATAAGTATCATTATCATCTTCAATTTAAAGTTAAAGACACTGGGATAGGAATTCCAAAAGATAGTATTCCTATGTTATTTGATCCATTTTATCAGGTAGATGCCACGAGTACAAGGAAATATATGGGGACGGGATTAGGACTACCGATTTGTAAAAAATTGATTAATCTAATGAAAGGTGACATCAGAGTTAGCAGTGAAGTCGATAAAGGTTCAGAATTTATCTTTAATATAGAGACAGACATACCATCAGATGACGAAATATTAAATGAGAAGGAGAAGAAGACAGTTGACATTGATATTAGCAATTTACATATATTGTTTGTAGATGATAATGATTCTAATCTTTTCATTATCAATAATCTATGTAAGTCATGGGGCATCAGATCAATAGAAATAAATGAGCCAAAGAAAGTCATAAAATTAATACAGGAGTATGATTTTGATTTAGCCTTCCTTGATATGCAAATGCCAGAAGTAGATGGTGTTATGCTAGCCAGAGAAATTCGTAAGATAAAATCAGCTGAAGAGTTGCCTTTAATTTTATTTTCATCAGGGTTACCCGGATCATTGTCAATTGAAGAAAAGAGACTATTTTCAAAAGAGCTAGCTAAACCATTTAAACATTCAGTGCTTTATAACATGATAGTTGATACCTTAAATGATTCAAAAGTAAAAATAAAAAAAACAGTACTAAAGAATAATCAAAACTTTGCTATTTTTCCATTGAAAATTTTGATCGCAGAAGATAATATAACTAATCAGAAAGTTTTGAGTATAGTTTTAACAAACCTAGGTTATATTTCTGATATCGCGATGAATGGAAAAGAAGCATTTGAAATGCACATAAAAAATCATTATGATTTAATATTTATGGATATGCAAATGCCAATCATAGATGGATTAGAATCTACTGAACTAATTAGGCAATATTCACAAAATAATGAAAAACCGAGAATAGTAGCTCTTACAGCAAATGCCATGTCTGGAGACAAAGAAAAGTGTTTTCAAGTGGGAATGAATGATTATATCAGTAAGCCTTTTAACCTAGAAGAAATTAAAAATTGTTTATCTTATTTTGATACAGATAAAGGCTTTCAGTCTTCTATGAGTGTCTCATCAAAGGTTTCTAAAGTACAAACATTAAGTGAGAGGATTGATATACATTTAGAATCACTGGGAATATCAAATGATTCAGACCTTAAGTTAACTCTACTAAATTCCTTTCTAGAATCAACAGAAATCTTATTTACTGAGTTAATGGATAGTTATAAAAATAATAATTTAGATACTTTGAAAAAATCTGTACATGCATTGAAAGGTATTTTTTTAAATATAGGGATATCAGAAGCAGTAAATATTTTTAATAAGTTGGAGAATATCAATTCTATGAACAATATAGATATTTTATCAATACTATTTAATGATTCTATTGAATTTTATATGAAGATTAAGTTAGACATTGAAAGGATCATACAAGATATGGCATCAGAGATTACTTAAAACGAAAATTAATATTTTAACTACTGGTTATAAAAAATAAGAAAGGAGGGCTAAAGCCCTCCAAATAATTATTTTATCATAAGAATTTTCTTAGATATTTGGTTTTGACCAATATTAGCTTTTACAAAGTAAACGCCAGTAGGCATTGAATTACCATTATTGTCTTTACCATCCCAAACAGCACTAATTTTTTCCTGAGATGAATTATTCTTGAATAGTGTTTTTACTTTCTGACCGCGAATATTATAAAGTTCAATAGTAATTTTTTCATTAGTACTCTTTGGTAAATCCAAAGAAATTTTAACAGTAGGATTAAAAGGATTAGGATAAGTAGATAATTTTGCAATTGATGAAGTTACAATAGGATTATCTGTGTTAGCAACCCAACCACTTAAGGTATTTCCACCAAAAGCACCCATATCATTTCTTAATAATCCTAGAGCAGGAGATAAAGCATGACCTAAGTTAGCAGGATCTTCTTTATCATTAAAACTTGAGTTTGGATGTCCAGCATCAATACAAGGAGAAGAAGATTGTAAGTACCAATCTGACACTTCAGTAACTCCGGCAAAACCGACTGTTGTTGAAGGATTTACAAATAATGGATCAATATTAATATTTCCAGTACCGATATTATAATCTGCCACACAGGAATATTGAATATTTAACTGACTATTCTGCTGGAAAAATGGATTACTGCCCCAAATAATTGAGTTTAATATATTCATATTAGAACTTACTAATAAGATTTGTCCTCCAGGATTATTTACGTTATTATTGTTAGCAAAGGTATTATTAATCGCATAAACTTCAGAATTTGTTTTTAGTGTTAACGCTCCAGCATTTTTACCAGTATTATTAACAAAAACATTCTTTTTGAGATCAACAGAACTTCCCATTATATTAACTGCGCCTGAACTATTTGAAGCTGAGTTATTTGCAAAATAACAGTTATTAATGATAGATCCAGTAGATTCAATAAAATCAATAGCACCTGCAAAAGTAGTTCCATTATTATTTACAAATCTAGAGTCATCAATTTCAACTGTTGTTCCAGAAACTTTCATAGCACCAAACAAAGCCTTTGTGAAAACACAATTTCTAAAAAAGCTTGGTGTATCAGAATTCTCAATTGACATTCCATTCCAATAAGTATCAGAAGTGAAAGTAATAGAATCTGCTTCAGTTCCAAGAGCTTGAACATCTCCTCTGACAACAAAGGCTTTACCTTCAGCTAATTTGATGACTGTGCCAGCTAATATTTCCAAGGTTTTATTAGGAGCAACCTCGACATCTCCTGTTAAAGTATAGATCCCATTAACAGGATTCCAAACACCTTGAACAGAGCCACTTACATTATCAGTACCGGTTACAGTAATCATATTGGTTATCGTTTTAGTCTCAGAATCTGTTCCATCAGATACTGTTAAAGATACTGAATAAGTCCCAGGTTCAGAGTATGTATGAGAGGGGTTTTGTTCATTACTATCAATAGTGCCATCATTATCAAAATCCCAATTCCATTCTGTAATTCCACCTTGAGGAAGAGAATTATCAGTAAAATTGACAGTTAAGTCTGCAGGTCCACTTAAGATATCTGCATCAAAAGTAGATAACATACCACTAAATCCAGATTGAGCAGCTTGAAAAACAGTTTTTGTAGTTGACCATGTTTGAACAAAAGCAACTGCTTTTAGGTTTTGTATTGAAACACTACCATTATAATTAAAAGTAGCAGTATAAACCCCTGTTTGTCCATTTTGATTTAGAGGAAAGGCTTGTTCATTATAAGCAGAGACAACATATAGGGTTGAATTTGGGTTATGATCGGTTAATACAAATATTATCTTATTATTTGTATCTGTGATGTTTCCTGTCATAAGTACATTAGCGGTTAAAACTAATTGATTAGCATCATTGAAATTCATCGATACATCTAATTCCATTGGTGCTTGTCTGCTAATTATAGAGTTATACTTTTGAAGATAAGGAGCATACATTGATCCAGAGGCATAACCTCCTGAAACAAAAGTTGTACCACCAAAAACAGCGTAAGGGACACCATCGCTACCATACCATGATAGTCTTGTACTACCATTGGGAGAAACAATAGAAGAACCTGTATACCAAGTTAAAGGTATTACATTAGGTTGATTATTGTATAAATCTTGCAACCCAGCCTGGGCTGATGGACAATAAGGGCAAGTTGTCGATTTGAAAACTTCGGATAATACATTGATTTGAGTTCCAAAAAGTGCCCCAATTACCATTATACTGCTTAAAAATAGCAGTAAATGTTTTTTCATTCGCTCCTCCTTTTATTTTATTCACAGTAAAATTCTCCTTGAAGTGTGATATAAGCACTTCCAGAGATATTTAGTCTATTATTTTCAATTTTTATAAATAATTCTCCTGATCTTTCTGATATCTGTTTTGCATGAAAGTTTGTTTTATTTAAACGGTTTTGCCAATAGGCAGCTAAAACGCAATGCGCTGAACCAGTAACAGGATCTTCATTTATACCTTCCCATGGAGTAAAATATCGAGATACAAAATCATATTTATCTGAACTTCTTGCAGTAATAATGAGTCCTGAATAAGGTGTTATATCCATGTTTTTTAATAAAGAAAAATCAGGTGAGATTTGTTTTACACTTTCTTCATCACGCATTTCAATAAGTATATTGGAAGTGATTTGACAACCAGCAATATTGACAAATTCCTCAATGCCCAAAGCTTCACATAATTTGAGTTTATTTAAATTTGTGTCTTTCTTAGGTGAACCTAAAGGGAAATCTAAAGAAATGAAATATCCTTCATTAATCGCTGATAAGATACCCGATAAAGTTTTATATGTTATTTTCGCAGTATTTGTATAAAAAGAAAATAAAATCTTTGAGGCAGCTAGAGTTCCATGACCACAAAGAGGAACTTCTGTTTGAGGAGTAAACCATCTTAAGTTATAAATATTCTTTTCAAGTTCAACAGGTAATGCAAATACTGTTTCAGAAAAACCAATTTCCTTAGCAATAGATTGCATAAGTTTATCAGAGATAGTTTCTGATAAAACACATACTGCTGCTTGATTCCCTTTAAAAGGTTTTTCTGTAAAAGCATCAACAAAAAATATAGGTAATTTCATAAATTCAAGGGATGATAGAAAACACTATCATCCCATAATCTCCTATTTTAGTAAAAGAGCTTTTTGAGTAACACAAGTTTGAGCAGTTTTAACTCTAAAAAAGTAAAGACCGTTAGAAACTTTTTGTCCGTTATCAGCTTTTCCATTCCAGATTACTTTTTGTTCTCCAAATTGTTTGTTTAATTTAATTGACTTTACTTTTTGACCCTTTATATTGAATATAGTCACTTCTGCTAAATCATTATTTTTACTATTTACAAATATTTGTACAGATTGTTTGATAGGATTAGGGTATATGTTCATCGTTAACAGCACCGGTTTTAATTCAGTAGTATGCTGATTTGAAACAATGTTGCCTAAATATGTTAATGAACGGTTAAGAATTGCTTGACGATAAAGCAAGTTATCAACACCTTCAAGTCCAAAACCTAAATACACACATGAGCCTAAAACTATATTTGAAGAAATACCTACAGCATCATTATTTGTTCCAGTAGAGAAAATTGCTCGTTTAGTTGTACTTGGTGTATATACTAATCTATCTGGATTATCTTGAGCAAAGGCATTTTCTCCTTGAATCAAGTTGAAATTTAAACCATTTCCAATCATGTCATTAGTTCCTACAACTTCAGTATAAGATACATCATTAAAACTGTCAGCACCTAGAACACTATTATAAAAATCAACTGAAGAAGTATTTTTATATGTACTTTCATCAGAGAGAAAAGTCCAACCTACATTTTGTCCACATATTAATAATCCAGCTCCATCTTCAATCACACTTTTTAATGCAGTTAATTTTTCATTTGGGAAAAGAGAAAAGGATGATTGAGCAGACCAAATAATCGTATTATAATCAGAAAGGGCCAAATCATTTATATCCCAAATAGTTGGATCTATAACACCAAAGGATATTCCTGTATGAGGTAGATCCTGATAATAGAATGATTCCCTATCTTCAACGCCATCATCATCAATGACTAAGGTATTGATATCGCTAGTAATTAATTGATAATAACAAGATATTGGATCTAATTCTCCTGGTGTGACAGTAAACTTAAAAAGTCCTGATCCTGTTTCATAGGGAAAACCTTCTGGTTTATACCAATCAATAGAACCTGCACCCATACTTTGATTCGATAAACCAAAATAACATTGAGTCGAATCGCAATATCCAGTTGACCATGAATCAGGTGCATAGATTGGGTCAAAAGAAATTCGATAATTTAACACATAATCCATATCATAATCCATGTTCATAATGGCAATAAATGGGAATTCTGCAGCTTCATTAACAACACCTTTATAATACTTTTTACCTGGTGCTACAAATCTTAATTTGAAAACAGGATAATTCAATGAAGTTATCGCTTGAACAACTTGATAATTTTGTTCACGAATCACAACTACAGCTTTTAAATTTGCTACAACCCATGATGGATTAATAGTGAAAGTTTTAGTTTTACTCAATTGTCCACCATCAGTTGCAATAGAGAAATTCTCAGTTTGTATAGCTCTTACGACATTATTATTACCATTCACATTATTCTCAATAATCATATACTGAATCATTAAATTTTGAATAGGGGTTTGATCAATGGCATCAAGGATAATACAATTGAGTGTGCCATTTTGAGAATTTAAAGTAAGGTTATTAACAAAAACTGGAGTAGGATCTGTATAATGTTTTCTCATTAAAGCTTTGAGAGCATTTCCATTATCAAATTCTGGTTTAAAACCAGTGATTATTTTGTTACCATTAAAAAAAAGACTAGGTAAAGTAATAGCATTTAAATTATCAATCATAGCCTGAGTTTCAGTATTGCCATATTCACCACTTGTACTAAAATATTGTAAAATAATAGCTTCATCATCTGAATGTTCTTCATTGATTACATCGAACGCATTGGAATAACCAGGAGTATTAATGGCAGTGGAATAACATGATTCTATCACATTAGTTCTTGGAAAAAAAGGATAATTTTGAGCAAGTAATACTGTGCTCAGTAATCCAAACATTATTAACACTATGTTTTTTTTCATAATTACACCTCTTTATGTCATCTTAACAAATCAAAATGAAGTTGTCAATTCTAATCTAAGCCCATCAAAAGGTGATTGATATTTACAAACACCATTTCGACAAACTTTTCCACCTTTTTCTTTACCAGCAAATAATTTAACTTCAGTATGAGTACTAATACTGGTCTTAATTTCTCCACCTAACCACATAGAATTCTTACCAAAATTATCCCATCCTTCGAATTCATATTCTCCAATAACAGAGACAGAAAGTTTATCATTATACTTGATATCACATTGTAAATAAGGTTCTTGTAAATAGTGATTTTCTTCTTCATGACTCTTATTTACAAATTTCCATTTAGTTTTTATTGTTAAAGGATAAGTGAGTTGATAAAAATCAAAAGTAACAGTAGGATGACTTTCTTTAACCCAAGTGCCAGCTATATCATTTTTTGTTTCTATTTGTTCATACTCTGAAAGAATACTCATACTTTCCATTGAAAGCTTATAATCAGCGAAGAAATTTGCAAAACGAACTTTAAAATCTTCATTCCAGCTTTCAGAATAATGAAGTGTCATTTCATTTTCAAGATTTGGAATATACTTCACTTCTCCCATTAAACCTTCTTCATCATTAATACTGGCTTCATTTGCTAATAATTGATCATAATGATTTAATGAAGGTAAATCAGATAAGGGATTCCTAAATAAATGATATTTTTTGTAGCCACTACTAAGAGTAAATTGTCCAAAAAAAACATTAGAAGAAACAAAGAAAGCATGACCTCTATAAGCTTTAGAGACATTGTGTTCATATCTTACTTCCGTATATTCTGAAGTAAGGTCAATTTTTTCTTGATTTAATGCTGTTCTAACTCCATAGTAATTTTTATGAATAAAACTTGCATAATTATCAATTGGATTTTGATTCTTTAATTGTAGAATATTTCCACCAATTTTAAGAGCGTCAAAAAGTTGATAATCTGTATCAATACCAATAACCAAATCTTTTTTCAACAACTGTTCTTCGGCAATTGTATTTCTAACAGCTCCATAAAGAGCTTTAACAGTTAATTTATCTGGATTATATCTCATTAATATTCCATCTAATCGTTTATCTCGTTCCAAATCACGATCATTCCATGCTCTTAATGATAAACCATTACCGAACACTTCTTCCAGTGTTCCTGCTTGTACCATAAAAGGATCACTTTTCCATTGTACATATCTTTCATCCCAAGCCCAAGAAACATCTGAGGGGTTCAACTCATCAATTGATTGATATTGATCATATTTAGGCAAATAGGCTAAAAAGGCCATACCAAAAGTAAATTCATTCATATTGACAGAAAATCTAAACTCATCTGTAAAATAATTCTTTAATGAATCTTCGGCTGCTCTATATATGTATTTTGCTTGATTTTCTCCATGAATAATTAAATTTGATTGTGCTGAAATAGATCCAACAAATATGACCAAACTTAAAAAAACAATGGCTTTTCTTATTGTTGTGATCATTTTTCTGATCCTTTTTTAAATTTTAAGATTTCTTCTTCTATTTTTTTTTCATCTCCAGGAACGTATCCTGGATGCTGATAAACAATTTCGCCTTTTGCATTAATTATAAAAGTCATAGGAATTGAAGTAACATTAAAGATCTTTTGTACTTCTCTTGATCCATCTATTCCAACAATGAATTGGAATTTTTGGCTTTTTATTGTTTTTAATACTTTATCTTTTGATTTTGGGCTATCACAAGAAATTGCAATAAAACTAACATCCCGATATTTCTCAGTTAATTTATTTAAAGCTGGTAAAGATTTCATACATGGTCCGCATGACGTTGCCCAAAAATCTAAAACAACAATCCCTTTTTTTGTTAAATCTGAAAGAATTATTTTTTTCCCATTGGAATCTTCAAAAGTAAAATTCTGAACCTTTTGTGCAAATAACGCTCCAAAACAAATCAACACTATCATAATCACAAATATTTTTTTCATTTCAAACTCCTTAAGTTTTATCTAATATCAATTTCTACACAATTAATCACACCATCAGTCTGAGGATCTAAAAGGTTTGTGTTGTTCATTTTTTGAACCCACAACACCAGTTTTATATCATTACTCAAATACTTAGTTGAGTTACAGACAAAATCTATAGGAATATCTGTATTCACATTATTTAGAGTAATTTTATTTCGATAACGAACCACTCTTTTACTATTTTCTCCAATATAATTTGAAGCTGTAGTTTCTTCTTCAACAATTACCATCTGAAGATAACATGCACTTAAATCAATATCTTCAAGTTTGTTAATTTTTACACTACCAGTAACAGTATTGCCTTGTTTATTTAAACTGACATCAGTTAAGGTTAACTGTGCATCATGACCTGTTAAATTATCAAAAACTCCTTGATACTGATCTAATGTGGTTGTTTCTCCTCCTGCTAGCTTTACCTTACCTTGAAAAATTGTAGTTGGTGTGCTATTCACAGAATAATATCTATTCCAGTCTGTCATATTCAAAGCTAAAGAATCTTGAAAATGATATTCAATATAAACAAGTTTGGTAGGATTTGCAACAAAAAGATCATGTAATTTATGTTCAGCATTTGGGCAATTAACACAAGTTGTTCCTGTTATTAATTCTGCTAAAATGATCTGTTTAGGAATTTCAACGATATTGGTTTGATTTCCATACCATAAGTATTGATCTTCGATTTTCATTCCATAATCAAGCCATGTTGTTTCAAAACGAAGATTAGGATCTGATATCGTTATCTGATATTTTAAACTATCTGAATTTTCAAGAACTACATTGATATTCACCTGATTTGACCAATTTTTATCTAAGAACTCTTCTAATTCTGATTTATCCATTCCATTATTCAAATATAAATTGTCATAATAGTTCATTAATTGACTTAATTGATGGGTTTTTAATGCATTTAAAGCATCAATCTTAAAATTATTGATAAAGTCTTCCATTGTTGTAAAGCCATTACTCTGATTGCCATACCAATAATAATTATCACCGATTTTTTTACCAAAATCTACCCAGGAAGATTCAAAGCGAAGATAAGGATCAGTTATTGTAAGTCGATATTTTAAGCTGTCTTCATTAAGCAAAACAACATTTAATGTGACTTGATCACTCCAATTTTTTGTATAAAAGGTTTGCATTTCTATTTTATCTATACCAGAATTTAAATACTGATCATCATAATAACTCATTATTTGATTAACATGATGAGCTTTTAAGTCTTCAATAGTCGTAATCTGATAATTATTAACAAAATCCAGTGGAGTGATTTTGATCAAATAATCTTTATTAAATCGATCACATCCTACTAAAAAAAGGATAATTATTAGAATGGCTATAAAAAAGAATTTCTTCATTACTTACTCCTTAACCTGACTTTTCTCAATTTGTTTTAATGCGTCAAGCATCATTGGCTTTGTGATTAATTCCGGGAACACTATAGGCTCAGATTTTCCTGGTAAATAAAGCAAATATAGAGGAACACCCGCTTTTTTAAAATCTTTTAACCACTGATGAATCAATGGATCTTTTTTTGTATAATCTCCTCTAAAAAGTACAACCTCTTTCTCTTCAAACATATTTTCTACATCTTCAGACCAAAGGACAGAAGCTTCATTTGCTTTACAGGTCATGCACCATTCAGCGTAAAAATCAATAAATACTGGCTTCCCTTCAGATAATAAAGCCTTAACTTCATTTTCATTAAAAACTTTCCATATGTCATGTGCTTCACTTACTTTTGATCCTTCAATAGTTGTCGATTCTTTAAAATTTAATAAAAAAACTGAACCAACAATGATTGTGAGTATTGCAATAATTGTAAAAATCCACTGTACTTTTTTTGAGTTTTCAGGTCGGACAAAACGACCATACATCCAAGCAGATAACCCTAAAATTACTGTAAAGAATAATATCCTAATAAGGTTTTGTCCACCTAATTGGGTATATAACACATTCAAAAGCCAAACGGCAGTACCTAATAATAAAAAGCCCATGGCTTCTTTAAAAATATTCATCCAATTCCCTGGTTTAGGAAAAACTTTTATACTGGATGGGAAGAAACCGATCATAAGAAATGGAAAAGCTAATCCAAGCCCTACAGTTAAAAAGATAGTGAGGATAATCAATGGAGTTTGTGTAAAGGCAAAACCTAATGCAGCTCCTAAAAATGGTGCAGTACAAGGTGTTGCTAAAACTACAGCAAAAATTCCTGATAAAAATGATCCGGCAAATCCACTTTTTGATGAAGCTTGGTAAGCCATACCCATTCCTGGTGCTTGGAAAACCAACAAATCAAACATAGATAAAGCAAAAACAAAAATAACCGAATAAAGTACAATCACAAAAGTAGGATTTTGAAACTGAAATCCCCAACCTACTAATTCTCCTGATAACTTAATGATTATCACGACAATACTAAGAACTAAAAATGAGGTTAATATACCAAACATATAGGCTAAAGAGTGTTTTAAAATATCCTTTTTGTCCTGATGACTTTGTTTTACAATACTTAAAGCTTTTATTGATAAGACAGGTAAAACACAGGGCATTACATTTAAAATTATGCCACCAATAAAAGCTAATAATATAAATTTTATCAAATCTGCAAATCCGATCCCAGCGGCTGGTAAAACTGTGACAGGTAAGATTAACTCTACTTCTTCTGGCAATAAACAAGAACCGGTATCAAAACAGAATTGATATCCAACTTTTACCTTTAATTGATATTCTCCTGGTTTTACTTTGTCAGAAATTTGCATATCCTTTAACAATTCAATGCTACCCTTGTATTGGATATCTCCATTTTCATTTTTAGTACCCTCTGGATATATTGTTTTTCCTGCTAGTATCCCACTGATTGAATCTACATCAACATAAAAATAGTCTTCTTGTAAGGTTGCATGTAAACTGTCGGGAATATTAACTTTGATTCTTATTTGAGCAGGTTCACCGATTTTAACTTCAAGCTTTGAATTTAATAATTCTACGGTTTCAGCACTTAAAAATGAAATTGCCATTAGTATTAGGGCAAATAAAACACCTAATCTCTTTAACATTAAACCTCCACACTCTTAATCAATTTTTCTATTTTTATATTAATATAGCAAGATGAGTGCCTAAACAAGCTTTTTTTTGTAAAATTTATATTTTTTATTTAAATGACTCTTATAGATAAAGATTGCGATATTTTTAAATATTTTTTTTAGAGAAATCGAAATCATTTCTTTCTCTACTGTCAAGAATTGAGCATTGATTGCATCATTTTTTACCAGTTTATTTTTCGAGGATTATATAAGCAATAGCGTATTCTTTTGTATGAGATAATGAAAGATGGATTCTTGTTGATCCCAATAATCCTTTACTTAAAAAAGAGTCTGATAAAACTCCAAAAGGTTTTCCCTTTTCATCTACTTCTACAGAGAAATCCTTCCAATCAAGCCCTTCTGCCCAACCAGTTCCCATTGCTTTAAAAAAAGCCTCTTTTGCTGAAAATCTTGCAGCATAACTCTCATATTTATTTGCTTTGCTTTCACAATAATCAATTTCTGAAAGAGTATAGACTCGTTCAACAAATTTACTGCTTTTCTCTATGGCTTTTTTTATTCTTTCTACTTCAACAAGATCTGTCCCTATGCCTATTATACTCATACTCTCTCCAAAAAAAAAAGCTTGTCTAAGACAAGCTCTAAAACAAAATATTATTTTAATTTATTAGATAAAACATCCAACATATCTTTTGTCATGGTTTGAATATTATATTCAGGTTTCCAACCCCATTCTTCTCTAGCACAGCTATCATCTAAGCTATTTGGCCATGAATCAGCTATTGCTTGACGAATTGGATCAACATTATAATCCATAGTAAATTCTGGGATATGTTTCTTGATTTCCATTTCTAAATGTTCAGGAGCAAAGCTCATAGCTGTAACATTAAAACAATTTCTGTGTTTCAATTTAGCAGGATCAGCTTCCATGATTTCAATGGCAGAACGAACAGCGTCTGGCATGTACATCATATCAAGTTGGGTACCTTTTTGTAAGAAACAAGTGTATTTCTTTTGCAAGATGGCTTCATAATAAATATGGACTGCGTAATCAGTAGTCCCACCACCTGGAGCTGTTACATTAGAAATAATGCCAGGATATCTTAAGCCTCTTGCATCCAAACCAAATCTTTTATAATAATAATCAGATAATAATTCACCAGCTACTTTAGTCACACCATAAATCGTTGAAGGTCTTTGAATGGTATCTTGAGGTGTATTGTCTTTTGGAGTTGATGGACCAAAAGCACCTATTGAGCTTGGTGTAAAAATTGAACAATTATATTCACGACAAATCTCTAATAAATTTACTAATCCACCTAAATTGATTTTCCATGATAATTGAGGTTCTGCTTCTCCTCGAGCTGATAACAAAGCAACTAAATTATAAATAGTGTCAATCTTGTGTTCTTTAATAACTCTGATGATCTTCTCTGTGTCAAGTATATCAATCTGTTCAAAAGGACCATCACATAATATTTCGCTATTCGCTTCCGTATTTACATCAGCTGATACAACATTGTTTTTACCATAAAGTGATCTTAAAGAAGGTACTAATTCAGACCCTATCTGACCAGCTGCACCTATAACAAGGATATTTTTCAATTTAGCCTCCGCTAATTTCTTTTTTTTTTTAAATTATTTGTCATCCTTTTTTTTTGTCAATAACTATTTGTATCAACTTTTTGTATGCAATCACAGACAAAATTTTGAGTTTATATTCCATTGTAATTTGCATTATGATGCGCGATTGAAGTAGAGTGCTTTATTGTGCTATTTCCCAGTATCAATTTTACTTACTATGAGAATATTTTAATAAGTGAGATTACACTATAATATGCAAATAATTTAAATATTGTCTAGTCTTTTTTTACGATCCGTCAGATAGCTTGAATAAAGAATACCTATTTTCAGTTCGTCTTTAAACCATTGATGCAGGATCTTCCAAATGAAAAATGTGAGTTTTTCCATTGAGATAATATTAGCATTTTGTTTCAGTAAGTGAATAGGAATATAATTTCTTCCAACACAAGTATTTCCATAAGAATAGTAGCAATAGAAAATGCCTTCTTGTTTCCACCTTTAGAGTTTTTGTTTTTTCTTATAGACTACTGGTATCCTTCTGATAGATTACTGCTTGCTTGGAGTTCATTGCTATTTTTATTGTGCTCAGAAAACAATTTTTTAGTAGTTATGTATGCTTTTTCTTGACAAGGGTTTCAATTTTGTTTTAATGCGTTAAAAATAATAACCGGAGATTTTAATGAAGAAAAAAATCTTGATCATCACTACCGGTGGTACAATCGCAATGAAATATGATTCAGAAAAAGGAGTCATCCCTTCGGATGAATTAATAAGTTTTTTAAAAACCTTTCCTCAATTAGATGCCGTAGCAACTATTGATATTCATGAATTCTCAAATATTCCCAGCCCCTATATGACTCCTGATATGATGTTTGATTTGGCAAAATTTATTGATATTAAAATAGTAGATTATGATGGAATAGTCATTACTCATGGAACAGATACTTTAGAAGAAACTGCATATATGCTTGATTTGGTTTTAACAACAAGAAAACCTGTTGTTTTTACGGCTGCTATGAGATCTGGAGATGATTTAGGTTTAGATGGCCCAAGGAATATTGTCGGAGCTGTCAGAGTCTCGGCTCATGCTGATTCTATCGATAAAGGGGTTTTAGTTGTTATGAATGATGAAATACATATTGCCAGAGATATTGTAAAAGTAGATACTGGAAGAGTCGATTCTTTCGAGTCACCTGGCTTTGGTATTCTGGGTTATGTAGATTCTGATGATATCATTTATCATAGACAAACTCTGCATAGAGAAAATGTTTGGACAGACAAATTAGACACTAATGTCGATCTGATAAAAGCAGTCTCTGGAATGGATGATAGTTTCTTTCAAACTGTTTTAAATAAAAAATCCAGAGGGTTAATTATCGAAGCTTTTGGCAGAGGAAACCTTCCCCCCAATCTGGTACCAATCATATGTGATATCATAAAAAATAACACTATCGTGGTGATTGTCTCGCGTGCTTATACTGGAAGAGTTCTACCTGAATATGGGTATGCGGGCGGTGGAAAAGACTTGCTGAGTAAGGGTGTAATCTTTGGTGGAGATCTTAAGGGTCAAAAAGCTAGAATTAAACTAATGTGCTTATTAGGAAAATATCAAAAACCTGATATTGTAAAGAAATTTTTTTTATCAACATTAATATAATAACGGAGGAATGATGAAAGGTTCTTATGTTGCTCTTATAACCCCTTTTAAAAATAATGAAATCGATTACTCTGCCTTAGAAAAACTTATTGATTTTCATTTGACTGAAAAAACTGATGGTGTAGTATTGCTTGGAACTACTGCAGAGACTCCAACTCTTGCCTCTGATGAAAAAGAAACTCTCTTACGGTTTTGTATTCAAAAACTTAAAGATAAGTGTCCAATTATTGTTGGTACTGGCAGTAATAATCTGAATATCACTATTTCCAGCACATTAAAAGCTGAAAAAGCTGGCGCTGAATATGCCTTAATTGTAACCCCTTATTATAACAAACCTACACAGGAAGGAATGTATCTTTACTATCACGAAATCATTAAGAATACTTCGATTCCAATCATTTTATATAACGTTCCAGGTCGAACTGGGTGCAATTTAAACGCAGAAACAACTATTAGGCTTGCTAATGATTTCCCTGACAGGGTTATAGGCATCAAAGAAGCTAGCGGAAATATTGTTCAAGCTTCTGCTATAATAAAAAATACATCTGATGACTTTGTTCTACTATCTGGAGAAGATGCACTAAATCTCCCTCTTATGAGCATTGGAGCAAAAGGTACTATTTCTGTAACAGCCAACATAGTTCCAGCTAAAATGCATCAAATGATTGAATTTGCTTTAGATCAAAATTATGAAGAAGCAAAAAAAATTCATCTTGAAATCCTTGAACTCAATGATGTCATGTTTATCGAAAGCAACCCTATCCCAGTTAAAGAAGCGTTAGCTTTGATGGGATATATTCAACCAGAGCTTAGATTACCTTTGTGCCAATTAAAAGATGAAAATCGTCAAAAACTTATTACAGTTCTAAAAAACAATCATCTTATATAAATTATAATGGATAAAAAAAAACGCAGAACTCTCGATAAAAAATGGGGAGTTCTGCATTCTAATACTATTCTATGTTATAAATCAAAACGATTTGAAAACCTTATTGTCTGCTCTATCAATTGTCATAATAGATGCGAGCTTTATAAACAATTTTTCAGTATTGAAATGCTGAATGATTATATTTTACAACACCCTGAATATGAAATAATAGGAGAAATCATGGCTCAAACAAAAGCTACTACACCAAAAAATAATTCATCAAAACCAAAAGAAAAACTCTTTTGGGTTATAACAGAAACTTCATTTGAAGAAGTAACTGAATCCGAATTAATTAACAATCCTGTAAATTATCTTGGAAAAGTTATTCATGAAAAACCAAAAGAGGATTTTGAATTAGTTGTTACTTTGAAAAAGAAAACTGTTAAGCCTTAGCAGGTTGCATCATTTTTATTAAGATATAAAATTCTCTTTTAAAGAGTTCAAATGATTGGTTTACCATAGTGGCAAAATATGGCCAGTAAAACATAAGGATATAAAATCCTAATAGAATGTTAAGGATTATGATGATGCTAAAAACATCTGCTTCTTGTACCATTCTGTTTAGTAAGCCAACTATCACTCTGGAAAGATAAAGAATTATTATTATTGGGGCTGCAAACTTAATCCCAAGAATAAAGATGATTTGTAAAATATAAATAAAACGGGGAATCATTGCAGGTGGTAAATTAATTTCTGTAAGTGGGATAGTAAAAAAACTATCCATTATTACCTTGATAAAAAAATGATGACCATTAATGGCTATGATTAAGAGAGTACCAAGAATATTTATAAGCTCTGGTAGCACTTCACTCTCTTCTTCAAACATTGGATCTAACATGGATGAAATATTTAAACCCATCAACTGACTGATCATGGTCCCTGCAAACCGAAATGATTCAAAGATAAAGCTACTAAACACCCCAATTGCTAACCCTACAAATACTTCTTTAATAGCCAAAAACATCAAAGGAAAAAATGAGACGGGAAACGAAGATGGATAAGGCACTATTTTAAAGCATATTAAAGATAAAAAAAAACCAAGAAACATTCGTAATCGAGGATCAAGACTTTCATTTGAAAAAAAAGGTAATACGGCTAATAAAGTAACTATTCTGATAAAGACGAGTAACCATCCCTGAAATTCAGCTATTGTCAGCCCTAAGGTTTCAAACATTTTTATTTACTAAGTGTTGCCATTATGTTCATTATGTAAGTAAAATATTCTATAAACTTATTAATCATCCATGGTATAGTCAATAATAAAACTATCATTATTGTCACAATCTTAGGAATAAAGGTTAATGTCATCTCACGAATCTGTATCACTGATTGCATAACTGACAATAAAACACCAATTATTAATCCTGTTAACAAAACAGGTGCAGATATAATCATTGTATAATATAATGTCTTTGTTGCTATTTCTATCACTAATTCTTGAGTCATACTTTTCCTCTACCAGTTTATGCTCTTGACCAATGTTTGTATCACCAAATACCAACCATCTACCAAGATAAACAACAAAATTTTCAAAGGGGCTGAAATCATGGCTGGAGGCAACATCATCATACCCATGGACATTAACAAAGAAGCTACAATCATATCTATCATTAAAAAAGGTAAGTATATTAAAAAACCCATTTCAAATGCTAATCGTATCTCACTCAAGGCATAAGCTGAAACCATTACTTGGATTGGAATATCTGATGCACTTTCTGGTTTTGGCATCCTTGATGTATTAAGCATGAGAGCTAAATCTTTCTCGCGAGTTTGCTTTAGCATGAAATTTTTTAATGGCTGTATTCCTGATTTATAAAATTGCTCATGTGTGAGCTCTCCTTTTAAATAGGGTTGAAAAGATTGATCATTTATCTGTTTAAACACTGGAGACATAATAAAAAATGTTAAAAATAATGTTAATCCAGCTAATATCTGGTTACTAGGTACTGGCTGAGTTCCCAAGGCTTTTCTTACAAAGGATAAAACAATCGATATTCTAGTAAAACAAGTCATCATGATTAATATACTTGGTGCAATTGATAATACCGTCATGATCAATAGAATTTGCATTGTATTGGCAACATCTTTGGGTGAATTTGAACGATCAAGTCCTATATTTAACTTTGGTAATACCTGTGCATGTAATGGATCACTAAAAAGAAAAATGATGAAAATCAGACAGAATACTTTTAATACTAATCTAAAATCTATTAACTTCATGTTCTTTCCTATTTCTTATTTTTAAACAATTTAACAAAACTACTAAAAGAAGGCAAGTCTTTTTGTTCTGAGATTGATGCAATTATCTGTGATATCTTTTCTTGGTCATTTATAATCTCTAATAATTCCGTTTTTTCTGCAGATACGGCAATAATATATATATTTTGATGTATCAAAACTGTAAAAACGCGGTGCTTTAAATCTAAATTGATTACTTGTAAAACCTTGGAAGAAGAATTTGAGAGTATTGACCCTGAACCTTGATTAAGCTTCTTTATGAATTTTAAAGCAAAGTATAAAATAATAATTAAAACAAATAAACTGATTAACATTCTCATCATCATACCACTGAAAGAAGGTGTTTTTAACTCTGGCAAAGGTCTGTCATCTGTATTTGTATATAATTTTTGAGTAAGTGAGTCTAATCGGGAATCATATTGTGTCGTGTCTTTCGTTGTTAGTATATTATCTTCTAAACTATAAACTGCCAGTAAATTAATAAAAATTAAAACTAATGACAATAAACAAAGCAAATGTTTGTAACTTCTCATCACTCCTGGCCCAATGTCTTTATCCTGTCTTCTCTGGACACTAAATTCACAATTCTGACTGCGTAATTATCATCAGCTACCATTACTTCCCCAACTGCAAATTTCTTGCCATTAATCAATAGCTCAACCATATCACCAGCTTGCTTTTCCAATTCTACTACGGATCCTTGACCTATCTCCAAAATCTCTCTGATCTTCATATTCTTTCTGCCTAATTCTACAGTTACTGGTAATACGATATCCATTAAGAGGTTTATATTTACGTTCTTACCTGTTGAAGGTCTGATCTCTTCAAACTCTGAGAATTGGGCTCTTGAAACTTTGACTGGTTCTTCACGCATGGGTTGTGAAGCTCTTCCTGCATTTCCCATAGTTGAATGTGAAGATTGATCCATTTTATTAAATACATTTTCTATACTGCTTTGAGCTTGAGGATCAAATGCTAAAAACGATGTATTATTCTTATTTAGTATCTGATAATCTATTGAAACTATTGCATTATCAATCATAAAATCTTTTTGGATTTCCAGATCTGAAAACTCAACATCTGATACAGTCCCTGATAAATTTATCCCTTCTGAAGCTAATTCTGAAGTCATACTGCCTAATACTTGATTTAACATTTCCTTAATAGCATCATTATGCTCTTCTGGATTGTAATCCATATCTCCATCACCAAGCATCATCAAATCTGATAATGTGGATACTGTCTTTTTGTCTAATATTAACTGAGTATTAAAGGATTGCTCTCCAGTAAAACTTAATGATAATAATACACATGGAAGCTCAACTGAATTACTGATCGCTTCAAACTTAAATGCATCATAAAAAGAATCGGTTAATTCTATATTTTGATTTGTAATGGTACTTAATACGCCTGAAGCATTGGAATTAAATATTTCCAAAAATCTTTTTAAACCTGGAGCGGGATTCATATTATATCTCCTTCATCATCGGTTATTTGTTCTACCTTTAAACAATATTTCTTACTGGAGACTCCTGGTACTCCCATAAACTTGGGAACTCCCTGAACCTTTCCAATATAAGGCTCACGAATATTTTTATCTAATACTAATATATCATTTTCTTTCAATTCTAAAAAATCTGAAACCGTTATCTCTGTATTACCCACTTCAACTGTTATATTAACAAAGGTATTTTCCAATGTCTTAAATAGTATCTGTGTATCCGATTCATTTGGCTTTTTCTTAAGAAGACTCATGTAATTTTGACTGATAAGTTTCTTTAATATTGGCTCAAGCATAAAGTAAGGAAAACATAATAAAATATAAAACTCAAAATTTCTAGCAATAACAGGAAAATTAAAGACTATCATTGTTTCTGAAGCTGGTGCTATCGTCACTAATTGAGGATTTGTTTCAAAAGTTAAGATGTTCGGTTGCAAAATATCGACTTGTTGCCAAGCTTCCTTTAAATATTCTAAAACATGCTCAGAAACACTGTTCATAACTGAACGTTCAATTATTGTAGGTGTTGCTTCTGTTCTTGCAATTGATGCACCTACTCCTCCAAATAATCTATCTATTATAAAAAAAGATAAGTTAGGATCAACTTCCAATAATGCTTGACCATCTAAATTTGTAATATCAAAAATATACATATAAGTAAAATCTGATGCTGACATCGTAAACTCTAAATAAGTCACCTGTTCTATTGTTGGACTTTTTACATCTATCATCGCTCTTAATTGGTTTGATAAATATGTTGCTAATAATCTGGCAAAATTATCATGAATATTTCTCAATATCTTCATTTGCTCTTTAGAAACCCTGTCGGGATGTCTAAAGTCATAAAGTCTTACTTCCTTTTTCTTATTTAATAGATCAAGGGCAGGTTCTGAACCTTGCTCTTGAGAAAGGAGAGCATCTACTTCTTCTTGAGTTAGCAACTTACTCATAATTCACCTTATTGTAGCACATATTGCGCAAAAATGACATTAGTTATTTTTCCTTCTGTCAATAATCCATTTATCATATTTAAAATATCTTTTTTATATTTATCTCGATTTTCTAAAACTATCAATTCCTCATAAGATTTTAAAGCAAAATAATAACTTATACGATCATTTAACAAAAGAGTCTTGTTTTTTAATTCAACTGGTAAATTCTTATCTGATAATTTAAATTCTAGTGCCATAGTTATAACTAAAAATTTATCAGGTGAACCTTTGGGATTTACAGCAATTTGCTCTAAACTAAATAAAGTATATTCTTTTATATAATCTTTTGCTTCTGATTTTGTAGATTTATCTGTTTCTGCTTTTTTATCTTTTTTTGTACTTACACTATCTTTCTTTGCGATAGCTTTTATTGGCTTGATAACAGAATCCTGTTTGTTGAAAACAAAAAAATATAATGCTGCTCCTATTAAAATCTGAACAACTACAATTATCACAATTATTATAATATTTATTTTACCTGAATTATTCGAACTCATCTCAATCTCCCAACTTGGTTATATCATTTCGTTTGATTTCGGGCTTTATATTTACAAAAATTTCAACTCTCCTGTTTAATGCCTTTCCCTCTTCAGTTTTGTTATCAGCTATTGGCTTAAATTCTCCATACCCAATGATTTGAAAACGAGAAGGACTAACACCTTCACTTTGAAACAATTTTGCAATGGCTAATCCTCTGGCAAAAGATAATTCCCAGTTTGACGGATATTGAGGTTTTGAAATAGGAACATTATCTGTGTGACCCTCAACGCGTATCTCATAAGGAAAAAAATTTAAAATCTTGGATATTAAAATTAATGGTTCTAATGCTTCTTTCTTTAAGTCAGCTGATCCTGTTGCAAAGATTAATGGTTCTGAAATTACAAAATGTATCTGATCTTTCTCACGAGAAGAAGTTAACATTCCCCTCATACCTAATTTATCTGTTAAATCCTTTAATTCTTTGATGGCTTCATCTACTGCCTGAGCCTGATCATTTTCTTTCCGACCCATCTTAAAAACTGGAATACTGCTTATAGGTACAATCTTCCCTCTGGCTGATGATAAGACACCTAATGATCCGCTTAATGAACTCATCGCCATGGCAAATTTATTCTGTTCTGTTGAAGAAAATGATATTAGTAAAACAAAAAATGTAACCAATAACGTCATCATGTCTCCATATGTATTCATATACTCTGGAGCCCCTGGTTTTGGACATTCTGGACATTTCTTTTCTCTTGCCATTATTTTGAACCTTTCCTTGTTTTAGGAGGAATGAAGGTCTCTAATTTGTCTCTTAAAACTCTAGGATTATCTCCTGACTGAATAGATAAAATCCCTGTCAAAATTAAATTCTTCTCTAATACTTCAAGTTTAGAACGACGATCTAATTTATTCGCCATGGGTGTTCCAATTGCATTGGCCATTAAAGATCCGTAAAATGTCGTGATTAAAGCTACAGCCATACCTGCTCCTATATTACTGGGATCATCCAAGGCTTTTAGCATTTGGATCAAACCTATCAATGTCCCGATCATTCCAAAACCAGGACCCATTGTGGCAAATAACTCAAACATTGATTTTCCTACTTTGTGTCTCTCTTCAACATTCTCAATTTCTATCCCCATCACATTTTCGATTACTTGAACTTCATTTCCATCAACAGCTAATTGAATAGCCTTTTTTAAAAATTCATCATCCATCCTTCCCAGTTCTCTCTCTAATGCCAATAAACCTTCTCGTCTGGCTTTTTCTCCTAAATCTACTAATGTATCAATGGTTTTTGCATAATCAATTTGTTTAGAAATAAAAGCTTTCTTTATGACTCCTATTGCACCTTTCAATTCTCCCAAAGGATATGAAGTTATTATTGTTGAAACTGCTCCTCCAAATGTAATCATCAAAGAAGCAATATCTACAAAGGCTCCAATATCTCCTGCTAAAATTATCGGTATAAATACCAAGCCTAATGCCAAGCCTATCCCCAAGATTGTAGTAAAATCCATGCTATCCTCTATTAATCTGACTTATCATCAGACCACCGCCACATAATCATACGTTTATATTCGACAATTTTTTCAATAACTAAAGAAACAGATTCTTTGACCATCAGTTTTTTCCCTGTTGTTAAGCTAATAACAGTATCTGGAGTAGATTCAATAAATTCCATTAAATCACAATTTATGAAAATTTCCTGCCCATTTATCTTAGTAAGTTTGATCATCTGTCCTCCATATGAACTAAAAATAAAAGAAACAAAAAAAAAGTCAATCATTAGTTATTAGTTAAAGGCACTTTCTTTTTGCATCAGTTTAAGAACGAGGGGCAGGACAAGTCCTACCCCTCTAACTTATAACTTATGAACGTTTCATGTTATTTATGATTGTTGTTAAAATTGTGTCCGCTGTACTGATTACTTTAGCATTGGCTTCCAAAGCTCTCTGTGAGATAATAAGTTTTGCAAATTCGTCAGTTAGATCAACATTTGAACTTTCTAGATAACCTGATTTGATCACAGATTTATTATTCTCTCCTGCCCAACCAAGTATTGGATTACCCGAAGAACCATTATCTGAATAAAGGCTATTACCTTCTTTTTGTAACCCACCTTCGTTAGTGAAATTTGCGATTGCAATTTGACCAAGGGTTTTTGTTACACCATTTGAGTATATCCCATTTACAATGCCCTGATCATCAACAGTAATATTATTTAATACGCCCAGAGTATAACCATCCTGCTCTATTGCCATATTTGTACTAGCTGAAGCTAATTGTGTGATACCATCAAACGCTCCTGCTGTTCCTGAATTAATACTTAATTTAACTTCGCCTGCACCTTGAACGCTAAATCTTAATGAATCTCCGTTATCATACATAAAAGCTCTTAAAGATCCATCATCATTAAAGGTTACTGTACCACTGTTCCCTGAATGTGGTTTTATTTTCCCTTCATCTACAACAATCTCCCAAAACCATCTATTTGAGCCTGGTTCAGGATCTTGTGTATAATTGATTTCTAACTTATGCTTTTGCCCTAAATTATCAAAAACATCTATGGAGGTACTGTGTTTACCTGTGACACCTTCAGATTCATTGGAAAATGATGGTAATTTAATTGTTGAATTATTAGTCCCAGCTGTTCCAGTAAAACTACTTCCAAAACCAGAGCCAATATTCGATGTTCCATCGCTGTGTTGCCATTCTACTATTTCAAAAGAAGTGTAATTGCTCTCATCATTTAAATCATCATCTGTAAAAACAATCTTACCATTGCTAATTGATGCTGTAATTCCTGAAAATTCATTACTGTTATTGACTTTATCAAGGAAATCTCCTAATGAAGTTCCATCATAATTTGTATCAACAGCAGGATCTCCATAGGTAAACGATATGAGTTTTGTTTTACCTTCAATTGTTGTAGCGGCTAATCTGATGACATCACCAGGTTGGTATGGTGTTGTTGTTATGCCATCTATGTCATTAAGCTCTGTTAATGCTGATGCATTGACTGTCCCACTTGTTGTTGTAAAAGCATTGCTAGAAGTAAATGATTCTGTAGAAAATCCAACATTAAAACCTGCTGATCCTGTTGTGGTTCCATCACTTGAGAGTTTAATATATGAGTAACTTAATCCTGATGAATTATTAGTTAATACAATATTACCTTCTGCATTTAATGTTGCAGTTACTCCATCAAAAGTTTTATTGATTTTATCTAACAAGTCTTGAACGGTTTTACCATCTTTTGAACTACCATAGGTAAATGTTGAACTTTTATAGGATCCGTCAGGGTTGTTACCTTCAATTGTGATTGTCTTATTCTCAGTAATTGACATGTTTAGTAGATATTTTAAATCAGTTGAAGAGGATGCATTTTGATGATTTGCTGTTAATGTAAACTCTGTTGCACCGTCTAACCCAACACCACCAGTACTACCTGCAAAAACTACTGTATCTGCAGGATTATTTGTATTGACTATTTGAGCTTTATTAGCTGCTGTACCTTGTTGAAGAACATATTTGCCTGTACCAAAATCTCCTGAGTTTAAAAAATTAAGGATATCTTGTAAATTTTCATTACCTGTTCCAAAAGTAAACTCATTTGTAATACCATTAGCTGTAATATTGACGGTTGAATTTGCTTCGTATGCATCAGTAATTTCTGTTAATTGATTTACAGTATTTGCTTGTACGGCTATAAGGTTCTGATTAGAAGTATGAACTTCTGTTGTTGCTGCATGATTACTATCTAATCTTGGAGTTAAGAATATAGTCATCTTATTTTCTCCAGCATTGTTAGCGACAAGTCTTAATTTCCCATTTTCATCTATGGAAGCTGTTGCTCCCTCAATATTATTAGAACTATTAAATGCTTCATTAATTTTATTTACTAAATCTTCTACGGTTGTCCCATCAGATCCATAGGTGAAAGTCCAGGTTTTATTATTCCCTGCCATAACCTTTGATCCGTCACGTTGGGTTCCAGTAATTTCAATGGTATCACCAAGATGTATGGTATTCCCATCAATATCAGCTAAATCTGTTGATAATTTTGCAGGTTCTCCAGCAGCTACAAAAGCTTGACCACCCATCCATTCTTCTGCTACAGATGCATTTCTGTCTAAGTTACAATACATTTCTATATTTTCGGTAGCTTTTGCTGGTTCTTTACGTCCAAATGGCAACACAATCTTTTCAATTGCCGTGGTTGATGGTAGTTTCCCATCTGAATTAGCAGTTCTACCCATTACATAATAGGCTCCACCCTGTGACATTAAACTGCCATCTTCTTGAATCTGAAATGCTCCTGCTCTTGAATAATAATTTCTTGAACCATCGGTTACTACGAAGAATCCTTTACCATTTAATGCTAAATCTGTCACCTGACTTGTACTATCTAATGAACCCTGCTTAAAATTGGTGTCAACACTTGATATTACAGCACCACGACCTAATTGAATAGGGTTAGCTCCACCAAAATTACCTGCTGTCCCTCTTGCTCCTGAGATTGTCTCGGATAATGCATCTGCAAATGTGATACGGTTTGATTTGAAACCTGTTGTATTTACATTGGCGATATTATTTGAAATAACATCCATTTGTGCTTGTTGGTTTTTTACACCTGATATTCCTGAATAAAGTGAACGTAACATTTTATACCTCCATTAATTTTTGTGTTTAGCGCATCAGTCGATCAGCGCTAAGGAGGCTCCCTTTTAAGGTCCAGCCTCTATAATTATTCTTATTGGTTAATGATCATCGCGCTATCAATCTGAGTATAAATGTTATCTTTAACACTACTCTGATCCATAGCAGTAATAACTGTTCTGTTGGGAATATTGACTACAAAAGCCATATTATCCATCACTATTAAGGACTCTTTTCCACCTTTTTGAGCAATTTTGTTAACTGCATCTTCCAACTTATCTTTTTCTGTCTGATTGAGTTGAATGTTTCGTTGTTCCAACCTATTCATGGCATGAGCTGAAAAAGAAAGCTCTGTGGGTTTCAAATGCCCTTGTAATAATTCAGCAAAACTCTGTTGTCTCTTTAGATTCAGATCCTGTTGTTCAGGCTTGCTTGCTGAATATTCTGAGCTTAGTGGAATTGGCGGTTGATTAATTATTCTGTTAATCACTTTTCCTCCTCTTATTCAATACCCAGTACACGAGACATGAATCTTGATACTTCTTGGTTAATCTGATTGGATTGAGGATTGCTCTGATTTGTTGTGGATGTTGATGAACTTCCAGATTCCGAATTGCTGTTATTTGATGAAGAGGATGTTGTACTGGAGGCCATATGTACTGAGATTACATCACTTAGTGAAACAAATTCTCCATTAATTATCATGTATGGTGTGCCTTCATTATATCCTATACCTGTCACGAGTCCATTGATCAAAGTAGTCGGTGTCATTTCACCATTCGCATCAGAAGCTTCTACTTTAAAAGTATAATTTCCAGCTTCAGCTTTTGTGCCATCTGACCGCATCCCATCCCATATCACTGCTCTTTCTCCAGCTTTTACTGTTCTCTTTGGTTCAATCACGGCTATTGCCTTATCATTCTCATCCAATACTGTCACTTTTACCTTTGTCGCATCACGAGGCAAATCAAAATAAATGGATGCTTCTTTACCTGCTTCTAAACTAAAAGTATTTCCATATGATTTTACTTCTCTGCCAATCAATGACATCATATATGAATTGTTCATCGATTGACCTAAAACTATCTGGGTTTGAATATTGGTATTAATATTCTGCAAAGTCTCTAAAGATGTAAATTGAGCCAACTGAGTAGCAAAATCCTCATTTTTCATTGGGTTTAATGGATCCTGATAACGTAATTGCATGGTTAGCATACTTAAAAAATCCTCTTTACCCATGATTGTACTTTTGGTTAAGGTCTCTGTCGCTTTTTGAGCTGAGCTATCTGAGATCCCTACTGTGCTACTCATCATTTCCTCCTATTTAGATTACATACTCTACAGTATTATAACCAAGATCCCTTTTCTCTGGGGCAATTTCTGTTTCTATTTCGATAGTGTTATCATTTTCAAAACCTATGTGTTTTGATCTCTTTTCTTGTGAAGATTGATGTTGATTATGACCATTTTCTGATGTATGGTATTCTATGTTTACGAAATTATAACCTAAATCTTTTAACTGTTGTTCTAAATTTTGCATTTCATTTTTAACAAAATTTGACTGCTCAACAGTCTCTGCTTTAAAAATTATATTTATATTATTTCCTTTCTTTTCGATATAGGATGTTATACGATTCTGATCTGTTGTTTCAAACTCAAATTGAGCTGATTGTGTATTGCTACTGAATTGCTTGGCTGTATTTAACAATTTATTATACATTTCTGTATAGGATAGTCTCTGATTATTGAGCAATTCTGAAAATGATCGATTTGTACTTGATATTGTTTCAAAATGATAATTATGATTTAAAGATTGATTATCTTCTTTAGCTTTCCCAAATTCGTTGTTATCTTTTTGTTTGTTTGATGTGTCTTGTTCTTGCTTATTCTTTATTGTTGAAATTGTTTTTTTATTTTCAAACATCTCTTTCTCTACTTCTTTTACTTTACTATCTTCAACTGGTGGATTTTCTTTATTCAATACAAATGGCTGTAAATTCGTGCTTCCTAGTTCATCTTTCAATTTAAAAAAGAAAAGATTCTGATTTTGATAATTTTCTACAAAGACTTTTTCATTTTCACTCATACTACCCTGAGTTTCAGAAACCATACTTTGAGCTATCATTTCATTCCCTTTCATTCTTAATTGAACATCCACTTTATTATTACTACTCCTATTATTTTGCAATGATTGTGCCATCATTTCTGAAGATTTTAACTGACTGTCACCATTATCTATATCTCTATTTTCCAATGCTTTCTCGCCATCTCTATCTTTTAGATTTAAAATCTCTTCTTTTTCAAAAGAATTTTTTTCTGTTTGTCCTTTTGATATGATAGTTTTTTTCTCACTTGCATTTTCAGTGTTTAATGAAGGCTTTACAAACTTACTTTCATTTAATTCTTTATGATATGAATTATTCTCAATTGAAGCTACATTTGGATTTGTAAAAGATTGCTTTACCTCTACAGGATTGATCTTCTTAGAATTTGAATAATAACTATTTTCAATAAGATTTTCTCTCCCTTTTAACCCATTATATTCATTTTTTGTGAATTCTGGTTTTTTAGTTGAAGAGGTTTCAAAAATAACTTTCTTATTTGATAAAATTGAGTCCCCCTCTTTTATAAAATTATCTTTTTTTTCTGATACTAAACGCGTACTTTGATTTGATTGATTCAATAAAACTGTATTTAGTTTAATTTCAGTTTTATTCACAATAGGTTGAGAAGTGTTATCAATCTCATTTTTATTGCTTTTTGGATCAATCATTGCTTCAGGAGTTCTTCCTCTATTTGATGAAACATATCTTTCATTATGATAATTATTTACGGGTTCTGATTTTACTTGAATAATTGTTGCTTTTGATACAAATTCTTCTAAGTTATCGCTTTTATTCTGCCCTTGAATTATACTTTCTCTTGTCGTGTTAGGTAGTCTATTTACACTATAATTGTCTTGTTTAATAACCCTTCCTGAAACCTCTTTATCTTGATGATCAAGCTTTATATCAGCAATAACTTCTGCCTGATTGGGTTGTTTTAATACATTACTATTAATAACTCTATAGTTATAACCATCTTCAGTTTTTTCGTGCAAATTTCTCTGGTTGATTGTTAAATTATCTGACTTGATAGATTGATCTCTAAAATTTGCTTTTATAGAAAACTCTTCTTTATAACTATCTGTCTTAGTTGAGTCTTTTGTTTCAGAGAAATTTCTTGTTTTTGAATTCGTGGGTTTCAACACTTCATTTGCATTTTGTGTTTTACTTTGTAATTTTGTGCCAACAGATTTGTCATTAGATAATGGTGTATTAATCTCAGGATTTTTTTCTATAATTTCCCCTGATTTTATTGTTTTATTATAAAATGAAGGACTGATTTGTTCAATTCCAATATTCTTTTTGTTTATTATTTGACTACGAACGATATTTTCTGTATCTTTATTTTGATTATTGAAATTCACTTCTTTTCGGTTTTCTTTGTTCTCTGAAAGGATATTTTCATTCCTTCTATTTTCTAACTTTGTTTCATGAACCTTCAATTCATTGTTCTTGGTTTGATAATTATTGCTTTTTACTTTCTCTTTTAACTCAGTTGAAGTTTTCGGCTTACTTTTCTCTTTTATTTGAATCTGATCAAAAACTATGGTTTTCTTGTTTTCAGATTGAATTCCTGATAAGTTACTTTTTATATTATCTTTCTGTGTCTCAAACACTTGGTTTTTTTGAGTATTCATTCTTTCTGACGAAATTGAAGGTTTGTTTATATTAAAATCCTTCTCACTATTTATTGACTCATTATCTAGTTTACTTTCTCTTTTAAAATCGTTATAAACTTGTTTTATCTGAGAATTATTCTCAATTATTCCTTCTTGAGTTACTTCTCTAAATGAGCTTTTTATCTTCAATGGGATATCTATATTATTAGATTTTTTTATAGAATCCTGATTATCAATATCTTTTTTTGAAAATCTAAAAGTAGGGATTGTTTTATTTTCTGAACTTAATTGATGAATTTGATTAACTGACACATTAGCTCTTTCTTTGCTTTCATAGATTTGACCAAACGGTTTTATCTCTGATGATACAAAATTGATATTTTCTGTGAAACTAACATTATTCTCTTTATTAAATTGAGCTTTATGATTTTTGTTATCAGAAATTTGGCTTTGCATTTCCATTTCATTAGCATTGATGTTAATCTTATTTTCAATAATATTATTCTGAGTATTGATATTTGATTTTGTTTCTCTTATGTTATTACTTTTAGTAAAAAACGTTTTGTCTATAAGGCTATCACTTTTATAATTTTCTATCTTTTCAGTATTTTTATTACCAGTTTTTGAAAAGCTAAAGTCCAATGTCTGAGAATTCTTTTTAATCAAAAAAGGTTTCTCTTTTGTATTTGTTTTTAAAGTGTTTGATTGATTACTTTCAGATTGAGAAATGTTGACTTTATCTGAAATTGGTCTCTCATTCTTTTGAATATTATATTCTTGTACACTACCAGATTGTTTTTGTCTGCTATTTAAATAGATATTATCCTTTTGAGAATCAATAACTTTTACCTTTTCAACTTTAATTTCTTCAAAAACCTCATTAAAATTTTTGTTAATCTTAGTTTCATTGTTAATTGAAGATAGCTTATCAATTATTGGACTAATTTCAGATTTACTGACACTGCTTCTCAACTGAGAATAACTCTCTGACTTTATCTCAGGTTTTTCTAATATAGTTTCATGATTCTTCTTTGTAGAAAATGTTTGAGATTGATTTCTTAGATTATCTTTTTTTTCTTCTGGTTTTAAAGGAGGCAAATTATCCTTTGTTTTGCTTGAATTCATTACTGATTCAAAGTTGTTGTTATTATCGCTTTCTTCGAGGTTAATTGTATGTCTTTGATAGTTTTCTTTAGTCCCAATTTCTGAATTCATTTTTGTTGTATTTGGAGTGGTAATTGATTTGAAATCTGCCCTACTTTTTTCAAGATTTGGTTTATTTAAAGCTGAATAAACTAAGTTCTCTTCTTTTGATCTTAGAGAATGTCTGTTTATCAATTCTTGGCCACTCTCTGTTTTTATAGTTTGAACTGTCTCAACTTTTTTAAAGCCGTTCGTCTCATTCTTAAAGTTACTGTTTTTGATTTGCCCATTTGTTTGATATTCAGTTATTTTAACATCATTAATTGATTTATGGTTGTTTTTATCTGTTTTAAGACTTTCTACCTTTTCTTCTAAAGGTTTTTTATTTTGAATAAAAATAGGTTTTATTGATTCTGCAACAAATGATTTTTCTTGATTATTAGACTCTATTGTTTCTTTAAAATTCCTATCAACCTTAACAAATACTGTTTCTAGAATATTTTCTTTTTGTTGTTGATTTAACTCAATAGTTTCAAAATTGTTAATCTTTTTTGGTTCTTGTACAGAAATCTTATCATTTCTTTCTTCTTTAGTTCTAATATTTATAGATTGATCAATTTTATCAGAAAAATGTTCAGTGAATTTATTTGTTAAAATTTGTTCTGGATTTACTGTTCGATTATTAACTGCATTATTCATTTTTATTTCTGAAGCATTTTTATCATTTAATGATTCTGATTTGATATTTATCTTTTGCTCTGGTTTTATTTCCAAAGATTCATTCATGTTTTTTTCTGATTGCTTTATTGGTTTGCCTAATAAGTTGTTGTTTTGTCTAAAATCATTTGATCCTAAAGATTTCTTTTGAACAAATTGTTCACTTTCTTCTTTAATAACTTGATCAAACTTGCCTAAGATAGACTCTGATTCTTTATTTATCATTTGTTCAACTGGTTTGCTGGTCTGATTAATATTAGTATGAGAAAATTTTGGTTCTGTAATATTCTCTTCTTTTATAGATGCAATCTTAGCATTGAAGTCATGATCTGTTCTATTTACCATTGGTTCTGCTGATTTATTAATCATTTGTTCAACTGGTTTGCTGGTCTGATTTGTACTAGTTTTGACAAATGATGGTTCTGTAATATTCTCTTCTTTTATAGATGCAATCTTAGTATTGAAGTCATGATCTGTTCTATTTACCATTGGTTCTGCTGATTTATTTATCATTTGTTCAACTGGTTTGCTAGTCTGATTAATATTAGTATGAGAAAATTTTGGTTCTGTAATATTCTCTTCTTTTATAGATGCAAACTTAGCATTGAAGTCATGATCTGTTCTATTTACCATTGGTTCTGCTGATTTATTAATCATTTGTTCAACTGGTTTGCTGGTCTGATTAATATTAGTATGAGAAAATTTTGGTTCTGTAATATTCTCTTCTTTTATAGATGCAAGCTTAGCATTGAAGTCATGATCTGTTCTATTTACCATTGGTTCTGCTGATTTATTTATCATTTGTTCAACTGGTTTGCTAGTCTGATTAATATTAGTATGAGAAAATTTTGGTTCTGTAATATTCTCTTCTTTTATAGATGCAAACTTAGCATTGAAGTCATGATCTGTTCTATTTACCATTGGTTCTGCTGATTTATTAATCATTTGTTCAACTGGTTTGCTGGTCTGATTAATATTAGTATGAGAAAATTTTGGTTCTGTAATAATCTCTTCTTTATTGGGTGAAACCTTTTCACTGACTGCTTGAGTATTTCTACTTACCTTTGGTTCTGCTGATTTATTAATCATTTGTTCAACTGGTTTGCTGGTCTGATTAATATTAGTATGAGAAAATTTTGGTTCTGTAATATTCTCTTCTTTTTTGGGTGAAACCTTTTCACTGACTGCTTGAGTATTTCTACTTACCTTTGGTTCTGCTGATTTATTAATCATTTGTTCAACTGGTTTGCTGGTCTGATTAATATTAGTATGAGAAAATTTTGGTTCTGTAATGCTATCTTCTTTTTTTGGTGAAACCTTTTCATTGACTGCTTGAGTCGTTCTATTTACCATTGGTTCTGCTGATTTATTAATCATTTGTTCAAATGGTTTGCTTGACTGATTTATGCTAGCTTTGATAAACGTTGGCTCTGCTATGTTCTCATCTTTTACTGGAGAAACCTTTTCACTGACTGCTTGAGTATTTCTACTTACCTTTGGTTCTGCTGATTTATTAATCATTTGTTCAACTGGTTTGCTGGTCTGATTAATATTAGTATGAGAAAATTTTGGTTCTGTAATAATCTCTTCTTTTTTGGGTGAAACCTTTTCACTGACTGCTTGAGTATTTCTACTTACCTTTGGTTCTGCTGTCTTATTTATCATTTGTTCAACTGGTTTGCTTGACTGATTTATGCTAGCTTTGATAAACGTTGGCTCTGCTATGTTCTCATCTTTTACTGGAGAAACCTTTTCACTGACTACCTGATCTGTTCTATTTACTTTAGGTTCTGCTGATTTATTAATCACTTGTTCAACTGGTTTGCTAGTCTGATTTATATTAGTATGAGAAAATTTGGGTTCTGTAATATTCTCTTCTTTTTTTGGAGAAACCTTTTCACTGACTACCTGAGCTGTTCTATTTACCATCGGTTCTGCTGTCTTATTTATCATTTGTTCAACTGGTTTGCTTGACTGATTTATGGTAGCTTTGATAAACGTTGGCTCTGCTATGTTCTCATCTTTTACTGGAGAAACCTTTTCACTGACTGCTTGTGTATTTCTACTTACCATCGGTTCTGCTGATTTATTAATCACTTTTTCAACTGGTTTGCTGGTCTGATTAATATTAGTATGAGAAAATTTGGGTTCTGTAATATTCTCTTCTTTTATAGATGCAATCTTAGAATTGAAATCTTGATCTGCTTTATTTACTACAGGCTCAGCTGATTTATTAATCATTTGTTCAACTGGTTTGCTGGTCTGACTTGTACTAGTTTTGACAAATGATGGTTCTACTATTATTTCTTCTTTTACTGGTTCAGTTTTTATATTTATTCTATGAGCAGTTTTATTAACTAAAGTCTCGGTCGGTTTATTTATTTGTTGAGTTGTTCTATAACTCTCTGAACCTTTCGGATTTATGACAATAGGCTCAGATAAGGTTTTCTCTTCTTTCAGCTCAATTCTGTTTTCATACTTTTGATCATTATTTACTTTTGAATCATTTGATTCTTTAATCATTTCTGGTTTTGACTGAGTTTCAAGAGCATTATTCTGTATTTTATTCAACCCAATCTCTGGATTTGCATTATCTTGAACTCTGTTAATTTTTCTTTCAATTGTCCCTTCCTGAAGGTTATTGTTTATTTTTCCATTATTTTCTTGCTTAACAGATGTCATCGAAACAGGAATGTTAATCTCTGTCTTTGGATAAGAAGAACTAACATGGACATTCTTTAATAGCTTGGGTTCTGGAATATATCTTGGTATTGAGTCTTTAACAATTGCTTGAAATTTCCCTATTTCATTATTTCTTTCATTTAAATTTGAATTATTTCTTTGGTAACCTTGGGGTAAAATTGTTGAATTAGGTATGTTTTTTTTATAATTATTACTTTTTGGTTCTGAATTCACATTGACTTTTATCACATTGTCATTGATTAATTTCTCAACCATGTTTACTTTATCAATTTCTGATTTTGAAATTGGCTTCGTGGAATGTCGGGTTGTTTCACTTTTTGTTTCTATATTTTTATTATTTGTTTTTAATGCATTTTCAGCTTTGCTATCAATTGCTTCAAATTTGTTTTCTACAGATGAGTGATTTATTTTTGTTTCTATAACATTGATATTATCCTTGATAAAATCATCATTTTGGTTTAATGTTTCATATTGTATCTTTTCGTGCTTAACAGGGTTACTGTCTTTATGATTCAATTGCTCATTCCTCTCAGAGGTATTACGAAAAAATTTATCGTCATTTTTCTTTACTACCATTGTCTGAACATATGAAGGTTCATTAATTACCTTTTTTTCAGTGGAATCTGGTTTAAAAAAATTATTAATTGAAGCACTTAACTGATCTGATTTGCTATTCGCAATATTTGTAATAATATTTGATGAATTATCTACATAACTAGATTTACGTTCATTAGTTATATTCGGCTTACTATGTTCACTAGTAACTCTCCCTTTAGAAAGAGTCTCATTTAGTTGACTGTTTAATTTATTATTGATATTTTCATTTACTTTTGTATTTATTGCCTGAGAACTCGTTCCTTGTAACAATGAATGATTACTTTTATAATCATTTATTGAGTCCTTAGCTTTTTCTTGCTTAGGGGATTCCATTGGTATTGACTGATTTTTAATTTTATTATTTTTATTAAGTGATAATGATGGCGCTATTTCACCTAACATTATTTTTGAGTTCTCTGTTATGTACTCTTGTTTTAAAGTAGATTTCTCTTTAGTATTTTTAAGAGGGTTTCTCTTTTTATCCTGATCTAAAGTTTTTGCTATTGATTCTTCTTTTTTATCTTGAGAGATATTTATTTTATTAAAAAATTGATTATTAATATCAAAAGAATTACTAATATATTCTTGTGGAATGATTGTTGTCTGATTAGATTTCACTCTACTTTTTTCTACAACTGTTTCTGTAATATCAGTGAGTATTTTCTTTTCTTTATCTTTTACATTTATTTTCTCAGTTTCATTATTTAGAATTGGTCTTGTTTCCTGATTCTTCAAACCATCAAAAATTACTCTTAATAAGACATTCTGTGTCTCTTTATTATCTGATGTATTTTTAGAAGTTGATAATTGTTGTATGTCATGCTTCTGATGTACAGTTTGTTTATCTTCTTTTAAACTGGATTTATCGTCTATTAATGAACTGTCTTTTGCCCCTTCACTACTCGTCTGATTAATCAGAGATAGAGTCGGTTTTATAAATATGTCATGTATATTTCGGGTAAGCTCTTTCTTTTCTATCATCTCATCTATCTGTTTTGATGAATATTTTTGAAAAATAGATGTAACATTTATTAATTCATTATTTTTTACTGTAAATACTTCTATTTTCCCATCTTTTGCTAACTTCTCAGTCTCTTTTACACTCAAATTCAAAGGTTTTTGCAAAACTTCTATATTTGATAATTGCTTTGTATTTTCATTAAAATTATTGAATAACTGAAAAAATGTACTGGTTCCAGAATTCTGGAAAATATTGCTTTTCCCTTGAGTTGATAAATGATTTAATACTTTACTAGTTAATAAAGAATTTTTACTGGTTTCTGCTTTTAAATATATACTAGGATTTTTCATGTTTCACCTCTAATTTTCAGTGAGCTTACTTGAATAACTGGTTGCTATTGCAGGAGGTAGGACAGCAAGTATTTGAGCTATTTTTTTCTGATTTAACCTTTTTAGAATTGCTGTTGCTCTCTCTACAGGCATGTTTTTTAATATCTCTGCCACTTTTTTAGCATCCATTTTATTATAAATCTTTGCTAATTCTCTTAAACTAGTATCATCCTTTTCTTTCTGTTTATTTAATTCTGCTTGATGATCTTCTTCTCTTTTCTTTTTGTTTTCATTATTTATAGATTTTATTTCGGCTATTTGCTTTCTGATTATATTATCATTGATAGAAAGTTCCTTCTGTAACTCTGCTATCTTTTTCTGGTTTTTTCTGTCTTTCTCTGATAACGAATCTACTTTTGTTTTTAATATTACTAATAGAGAATCAACATTTCTTTGTATATTCTCTAATTCTTTTTCTGTCTTTGGCTTTTTGGTTGTACTATACAAATTCTTTAATTGAGTTACAAAACTTTGAAATTCGCTTTCCACCTGGTTCAATGAATCCTTTACTGCTTTCAGACTGTCAGCATTTTCCTTTTTCTCTAGCACTACTTTAGTCTTTATTTGTTTTTGAGAAGCTGCAACCAAAGCTTTATCTTCTTTTTGTTTTTTAGCCATATAGAATAAAAATCCTGCTGTAACTGCAAATGAAAGTATAAATATTATTATATAGACTAGGATTTCCTTCTTCATTTACCTGTTTCCATCTTTACTCTGAAATTCTGTATTGATATCTCATCTAATACTATTTGTTGATGCTTATTATAACTCTTGCGATACTCCTCAAACTTTATCTCTTTTAGCTTCTCTAATGATTTCTTCTCTCTTGATTTTTCTATAAGACTTGTCTTTAATACTGACTCCCTGTGCCTTAAAAGATTTAAGTCATTATTATAAATCTCTATTTTTTTTGATAAACTTTCCAAATACTTGTAATGAATCATTATTTCAGCTGAGGAGGAACCTTTTTGGTTTAAAATTGATAATTTTATTCTTTCTTCAGAAATTTTTTCTCTCACTTGTAGAATATTATTCTCTTTTTCTAAGATCTCTCTCTGAACCATTAATATATCCTTTTGAATGATTCTCTCTTCAATCTCTTTTACTTCCAACACTTTTTCCAGAGAAAACTGAAACTTTTTCATACCACCTTCTATTTCACTCATATTTTCTTTAATGATGATATGTGCAACGCTTATGCCATGATTGTTTTTTCTCTTATATTCCGCTTGTAATCTACTTGTTGCCTAATGGTTCCTTACTGCTTGCTTGGAGCTTGTTGAATTTTATTTTATACTATTATCTAATTAATTTCTTAGTCTTTCCATTGCTTTAGTAGTTCTACTTTGTATTTATAGCAGGTTCATCGAATGAATCTCGAAAAATTTTAAAATTTATCTTGATTATTTTTGAAATTTATTTAATTTAATTTTTCGGAGGTATATATGAAAAAATTAAAATTACTAAAAATATTAAACATTTTGCTTTTTGTAGATTTTTTGGTCGTTGTTATCAGTGTTATGTTTTATAAATTTATCCCTGGAAGCCTACAGGGTAGCGAACTTATGGAAGAAATGCATGGATTATCAGGGTTAATATTCCTGATACTTGTTATTCTTCATTTATTCCTAAACTTCAATTGGATAAAAATTAGTTATTTCAAAAAGTAAAAAACTCGGGGGATTATAACAATCCCCATTTTTTCCTTAGATAGTACTCCGTGGACACACAAAACAAAAACAATGAAATAAGATACCACTTTTTATAAATCGGAGCCTCAACTGTGGTTTTCTGCGTCTTAGGAGGCACCTGAGGCATCTCATAGTTGCCAATATCTGTTGCTTTTATTATTTTGCCTTTATTAACTGAAGAAATCCAACTTAGCAATGGATAATTAAACCCTTTATCGAAATCTTCTAAACTTTTTGAGTGTATTAAAAAACTTCCTCTGGTCTCAAGTCTTTTTCCTTCTTCGCTGACTACAAAATCATACTTCCCTGAATTAAGACTTCTTATCTGAAAGATAAAATCATTATTGGTTTTTGTCATATAATCTTCTGTAATTAATTTTTTTGCTTGATAAACCTTGATTTTAGGCGTGATTTGATTCATTGGATTTAATTTTTCATCATAGGCATTAAGCATTATTTTTATCTCTTCTTGTGAAAAATAATTGGTTTTTGAAGTATAGGCATAAAATCGATCTGAATTTTTATGACTTACCCAATTACATAAATTGTCTATAAATTCATCATATGATTTGTTTTGAAGATAACTCTTCCATTTCCAAAGATCAAAACCTGCAAAATAGATGATATTACCCAAACCATAATTTTGATGAAGAATAAATGGACTTTGAGCTTCGTTATCTACTTTTGCTAAGACATGGGCAGTTTTCTTATTTGTCACATAAAAATAGTTTATCGGTGGAATATTAGATATGTCTTTTATATCTATTTGAAACGTACTATACTGCTGGGCTTCCTTTGTTAGTAAAAAGGTTGCCTGAAACTGTCCTTGAATGTTTGCTAATGTTCCAGGCATAAAATCTTCTAGGCCTTTCACTGGATAACCAAAAACTACCAGACCTCCACCATTTTGAAGAAGTTTTTCTATGGGATCTGACTGGGTTGTAGTAATAACTACATTCCCTTTATTTATTATAAAAACAGCGGAATACTCATTCCAAGCAATATTTATGTTCTGATTCTTTTTTGAAAATTGACCATTTTTATTAATTACTAAATCACTTTGAAACCTGGAATTTTGCTGAATTACTAAATTGATAAATCGAAGATCTGGTGTCAATTGATCTGTAATAATTAATATTTTCTGCTTTGAATTTAATACTTGGACTGCTCCTGGAAAACTGTTATTCTGAGGAACAGAATCCTTATTAATAATCCTCACTTCAAAAGGGAGTATCCCTGTTTTTTTAAATTCTGTCTCAAATTCTATATCTGTAAATTG
Organism: Cloacimonadales bacterium (SeqCode); assembly: GCA_963678255.2. GTDB lineage: Bacteria > Cloacimonadota > Cloacimonadia > Cloacimonadales > WRIO01. The sequence continues at coordinate 1,330,000 of CAXXTW010000001.1, read as the reverse complement.
ATTCTCTTTTACATTTATTTCTTTAGAAGATTCCTCCTTCTGATCTATTAATAACTGAATATTGCATTTACCTGTATAACCTGTTGAATTTACTCTAACTTTTATTATATTCTTTTCATGCAAAAAAGCTGTTTTATTATAAACTAAATTCACTATTGATAAATCTGATTCTGTTTTTTCTGTTTCATATAAAAAACTGTGAACAGGGATTTGACTCATCTGTATGAAAGAAAGATTTTCATCATGAATCCAACCATCAGACAATAAATAAATACCTTGAATTTCATTTATTCTTTTTTCATTTTTTAAATAATCGTAAAATGGGAGTAACAATGTATTTGATTTTTGCTTTTTATTATATTGAGATAAATAAAGTTTATGAACATCATAATTCTTATTATTACCTTTTTTTTCAAGAATATCTGATAATTGTTCCATTCTCTTAATTTTAGTAGTTTCATTAAATTTGTTTTCCATACTTTCTGAATCATCTATTAACAAAACTATTGAAGGTTTTATCATTTTTGTGTGGAAATATCGTAAAATGGGATTAAATAATAGAAATGCAATAATTATCAAATAAGTGATTCTTAATGAAGAAAGTAAATACTGCTTTCTTCTTGAAATTTCAGGACTTGTTACTCTGTAAAAGAGAAAAACTCCTACAATTATTATTATACTGACAATAAATATCATGAAAATCTAAATTTCATCTGCAATGCAAATGATACTCCTTTTGAAGATTGCCCCAAAAATGAATCGAATAATTGAATGCCCAAACCTGACTCCCAATATTTCCATTTCATGCCTAGTCCATATGATGTGATTGAGGGCTGATCATCATTTCCAAAAGCATATCCAAACCTTAAAGGAAGATGACCGAAAAACATATACTCTAAACCAATAGCTGTATTCAATTTATCTGAACCAAAGGCAGAAACCTTTGAAAATTTGGAGATATCTAAAGAAGCACTGACATCATTTATCTTATACAAAAATCCGATTGACCACTTAAAAGGTAATACAGTTTTATAGCTCTTTACAGAATATGTTGAATCTTTCTGTGAATAAAAATCCTCATCCATATTGACAAAATAAACTGTGTCTGCTTTTATTGAGTATTCTCGCGCTTCACAACTTATATTATTAACAAAATATCCTAATATGTTATCAAAAGTGATCCCTGCTGACAATAACTGATTTTCTTTCTTAATGATATCAGATGAAAGACCAAACAAACCTTTAAATCCATATCCACCACCATAATTGAGTGTCACATCCTGATTTAAGACCATTCCATCATCTGAAGCTTTAAATAAACCATTAAATTTATCAACTCCACCTCCTCCACCAAATAGTAAACTACTTGTAAACCCATATCGAATTTGGGGTATGTTTGGCTTGCTTAATGCTGGGATTAGTTTATTCAATGAATAACCTCCATATGCTAATGATAAATCATTCATTACTATAAATTCTGTATTATTGTTATTCTTAGAGAATGTATATGTTTCATTATAATTATTACCAAAGAAAAGTAGCTTCAAATAATTCTTATCTACCTTTCCATGAGCTTGAACTGTGCTTCCTAATGATATTCCAAAATTCTTACTAGCATAACCTGCTAAAATTACATTCATGTTCATATCAAAATTCATACTACCTTTTATTTTACCTAAGATCTCATTCTTTTTAGCTACAGTTAAAGATTCTTGGCTGACAATATCATTATACAGGTCTAATGATAAAGCATTATTATAGACTGAAAAAGTGCTTGGAAGTATCACGGATTCTGCATTCGTTTTTAAATTTGAAAGATTTGCTGGATTCCAATAAATGGCGTTTACTCCTGTTGCCCTCTGCATATAACTGTTCGAAAATGACGTTGAACTTGCTGTAGTAAAAGAATATAAACACAGATTGGCAATAAGGATAAAGCTAAGTAAAAGTATTTTTTTCATTTTGGTTCTCCTTAATTACTTGGATCTATGACAATATTTAATTTTAATGAACTTATCACTTTTACTTTTTCAAATGAATGAACAATTGTGTTTGAATCATCAAAAGTAAACTCCATCCCAAAATATATTGTTGGGTATTTGGTAAAGATTGCTAGATCTTCTTCTGATATTAAAAAACTTAGATCTTCTTGTGATGGATTCTCTGGACTTCCAGGACTGATCGAATTTGCATGAAAAATCAGACGATCTAGGTTATCACTATGTATCGGAGTGTCCTGATAAACTATGTTTTTGTCATTGGAATTGCATAAGAAAAATTTTGCCGTCATCCCAGCATTAAATTCGCTCATAACACGCAGTTTCATTAATATCTGTTTGGCTGAATCTCTTATCAGATCACGATTGTCATCATTTATATTAATCTCTGTTAAGGAAGCTGGTCTAACTGGTTCCCCAGATTTTAAAGTAAAATCGAATGGGACGGTGGCTACATAATCCCCTGAATAACCGATATTGATTGAAGCAAAACCTATACGATTTTCAGGATTATTTATGATAAAATGGGTATTTCTCAACTCAAACATATCTGGAGCAATAGACATTAATTCTTTCACTTCATCATTTAATTCTATTGTTGTTAACAAAGAATCCCCTGGTGTTTGACAAGCTTGAATGGGTGACATCACTGAGATAGTTTTGGTAGCCCCAGTTCTATTGTTTATTGCATAATAGTCTGCATAAAAATCTGCATCAAAACCAATTTTATTCCAAATACTGATTTTCATCTCTGGTCTATTCAACTCTAATGCATGTTCAATATTTTCAGGAAATTCCACTTGTATCTCTGAATTAAAGTCATCAGCACTTATCCGTAAATCACTCATTAATCCCCTGATAGATTTAAAATATAAAGGATTGTCGTAGAATAATTTCATAACACCTAATGAATCCTCACTAGATGGTGATGAAATCTGTGTTAAATTAAAATGCAATTCTTCAAGTATTTGATTATCCTCTCCGTCTTTGTAAATTCTGTAGTTTTCCAATGGTAAGATATACGTTTCTCCTGAAATTGGTTCATCTATTACTTTTACAACAGGATTACCATTAGGTTCTCTTAATTCTATAAAAGTAATTATTACTCTTTGAAGCTCTTCATGAATTCCATCAAAATAAAATTTCAACTCCCCGCTTAGCAACTCTCCAGATACTATTTGTACATCTTCTACTGCAGAAGGATTATTTATTGAGAGTGAGTCCCCTGATTCACTCTGAGAAATGGTCACTAATCCTGAGCCCTCACTATTTTCTGTAATTTTAAGTTTATCTTCATCAATATTTGCACCTTCTATCAAACCTTCCGTATAGAAAAACAACGTCTGAGTTGAATCCTCACTAAAGTTATCATCATTAATCAGATCTCCACCATAATAGTTCTCATTCATTAATGGAACATTAAACTCTACATCCCATGGAGGAACTGTAGGGTTTTTTATTTCGCAACCTGCCAGTAAAACTAATAGGATTAGAATAATCCAAAAGCCTTTTCTCATCTTCATAAAGCCTCCTCATAATGTATCAGGATATATTCACTTTTTTTTAATTGATTGTCAACTATAATTTTTTCAGGTAAATAAATCCCTTTCTTTTTTAAGTACTCAAGAACAATACCCCTATTGCCTATTACTTTAGAAATGTCATATTTTGAAAGTCTTAATTCTATAAATGAAGTATCTCTCTCAATTATTTTTTTATAAAATTCTATGCCCTTTATTATCTCTCCAATATTGGGATGCCAGGGACCTGCAACTACAATATTCTTTTTCACATTTAGATCAGAATGTAACCCTATCTTAATAATTTCTATTTGATTTTTTCTAATCATTTCTGTGACTTCTACAAGAATGTCTAGCATATCGGTTAATGATATTGGTATAAATTTTCCTGAATGATATTGCCTCTCTAATTCTGTATTTCTTATTACAATTGTCGGATACAACCTTACAAAATCAGGTTTTATCTTTATACATTCTTGAACACTTGATAATATTGTCTCTTTATTATCTCCAGGTAAACCAGGCATTAATTGAATAGATAATCTAAAACCTTGCTTCTTTATTAACTCACAAGATTCTAGTATTTCTTTATACCCATAACCTCTATCACTCTTTTGTAAAACTGTGTCAGAAAATGATTGCACTCCTAATTCTATAGTTGTTACATGATTTTCTTTTAAAAATTCCAAAATAAACGAACTTATGCAATCTGGTCGTGTTGAAATTCTAAAATTTATAGGTTTTTCAGTAGTTTGTTTAATCTGTTCAAAATAACTTTTTTGCTTTTCAAAAGTTAAAGCTGTAAAAGTACCACCATAAAAAGCAACTTCAATTTCTTCTTCAACATGTGTTTTTATAAATTGTTTTAACAATTCCGGATTGAAAGTCTCTGTTTCAGACTTTGTAATTTCTTTTTGATCGCAATATATACATTGGAAGGGACAGCCTGCAAAAGGAATAAATACAGGATAAATTAACATAATTTTAACTTGCAACAAGCATTGTATGCTGCACGTTGTTGAGCCTCTTTTTTATTGGATCCTTGCCCTTCACCAAATTTTTCATTATTTATAAAAACTTCCATTGTAAAAATCTTTTGATGATCTGGCCCTTTTTCGTTAATCATTAAGTATTGAGGCGTACACTGATATTTTCCCTGTGTATATTCTTGTAATATACTCTTATAATTTACCATATCTATTGCAATAATCTCTTTTTCAAATCCGCATATGATTTGATTATGTATAAAATGGCGTGCTTTACTCAATCCACCATCTAAATAAATGGCACATATTAGGGCTTCCATCACATCTGCTAAAATTGATTTTCGCTCTTTCCCTCCATTTCTACGCTCTTCTTCACTCATCTGAATATAATCACCTAATTGGATTTGAAAAGCCTTTGTCGCTAAAAACTTTTCAGATACAATATTGGATTTAAATTTAGATAAATCTCCTTCTGTTTTTTCTGGAAAATGACCAAATAAAAATTCTGCAACTAATAACCCTAAAACTGAATCTCCTAAAAATTCCATTCTCTCATTTGGTGAAATTATTAGATTGTCAGTATCAAACTTTTTTAAATATGAATCATGAGTAAGTGCTGTCTTTAATAAAACTCTATTTTTAAACTGATAACGTATCAAATCTTGTAATTCATTAAGCTTTGCTTCTCTCTCTGGAGTACTTTTATCTACTTCTGTTTTGTTTGTTAAATAAAAAATTATCTTTCGAATGATTGTTAACAAAGATTCCTCCGACCTCAATTGAAAAAAGGGCAGTGTTACTGCCCTTGCATTATATTGTTAATATTTTTTAATTATTATCACTCCATTGTGACCACCGAACCCTAAAGAATTACTCAAAGTGTACTCAATATCCATCTCTTTTACTCCATAGGGATTGTAATCTAGATCACATTCTGGATCAGGATTTTCTATATTTATGGTAGGATGAACTTTTTGATCTTTTATGGATAAACAGCATACAATAGCTTCAATAGCAGCTGCTGCTCCTAATGAATGCCCAATCATTGATTTTGTTGAGTTTATAGTTACTTTTTTGGCATGTTCTCCAAAAACTGTTTTGATAGCTATCGTTTCATTTTTATCATTTAACTGCGTTGATGTCCCATGGGCATTGATATAATCAATATTTTCAGGTTTTATTCCAGCATCTTTGATGGCCATTATCATTGCTCTAGCTCCACCTTCTCCATTTTCCGCTGGGGCGGTAATATGAAAAGCATCGTCTGTTGCTCCATACCCTACAATTTCTCCATAAATCTTAGCATTTCTTTTTAATGCATGCTCTAATTCTTCCAACACAAGCATACCTGCACCTTCTGCCATGATAAACCCATCACGATCCTTATCAAATGGCCTACAAGCTTTTTGGGGCTCATCATTTCGTGTACTTAATGCTTTTAACGAACAAAATCCGGCGATGGATAACGGTGTCACCGCTGCTTCTGTTCCACCTGAAACAATAATATCTGCATCTCCGTATTGAATAGTTCTAAAGGATGTTCCTATTGCATGATTTGCAGAAGCACAAGCTGATACACAATTAAAATTGATACCTTTCAATTTAAATTCTATAGCGATAGAAGCTGCTGCAATATTTGAAATCATTTTAGGGATAAAAAATGGACTAACTCTTCTGGGACCATGTTCTATAAGCTTTCTAGCTTCTTCCTCAAATGTCAGCATACCACCTATCCCGGCGCCTGTGATGACTCCTGCTCTATCAGGATCAAAAGAACTTTCTAAAAATCCAGAATCCTTTATTGCTTGTCTAGCTGCAATAATTGCAAATTGAGTATAATTATCTAGCTTGCCTATGGTTTTTCTATCGAAATGCTCTATTGGATCATAATTTTTTATCTCTCCTGCTATTTGTGCAGGATACGCAGAAATATCAAAATTTGTTATTCTTGCTACTCCACTTTTCCCTTCAAGTAAACTAGTCCAAGTTTCTTCTACATTATGTCCTACTGCATTGATTGTTCCCATTCCAGTTATAACGACACGGCGTTTATTCATATTAACCTCATGTTTAATGTAAATAATGCCATTATACTCTAATAATCAGAGAATAATGGCATTTTAAAATTAGTTTTTGTGTGCTGTAATATAATCAACAGCGTTTTGAACTGTTTTGATTTGTTCAGAATCAGCATCAGGAATTTCAATATTGAATTCTTCTTCGAATTTCATTATTAATTCTACTGAATCAAGTGAATCTGCACCTAAATCTTCAATAAAACGAGCGTTTGGAACAACTTCAGACATATCAACGCCTAATTTTTCTACGATTAATTCTTTTACTCTTGTTTCGATATCCATGTGTAATTCCTCCTATAGAGATTTTGTTTTTCTATGCCATTATTAAGCCACCATCGACTTGAATTGTTTGACCTGTTATATAAGCAGACTCATCTGATGCTAAAAACAGACAAAGATTTGCTACATCAACAGGTTTACCCATTCTTTGCAATGGTATTGCTTTTGCGTAACTTTTTATCACATCTTCAGTTAACGTCGCTGTCATCTCAGTTTCTATAAAACCTGGTGCTATAGCATTTACCCTGATATTTCTGGATGCAAATTCTTTCGCTGAAGATTTTGTCATAGCAATTATCCCTCCCTTTGAAGCTGCATAATTACTTTGACCTATATTCCCCATTATCCCGATAACTGAAGATATATTGATAATTGACCCATATCTCTGATTCAGCATATAACGGAAAACTTTTTGAGTACATAAAAAGGATCCTTTTAAATTTACATTTATTACTGCATCCCAATCACTTTCTTTCATTCGCATAATTAAGGCGTCTTTCGTTATGCCTGCATTATTTATTAAAACATCTATTTTCCCATATTTAATGTTTATTTCTTTAAAAACGTCCTCAACTTGTTTAGCATTTGTAACATTAAGTTCATATCCATCTGCTTTAAAACCCTGAGTAACAATTTTTTCTACGGCTGTGTTTACTATCTCTTGAGTGATATCAGAAATAATAACCTGTGCACCTTCTTTTGCAAAATGCTCTGCAATAGAAAATCCAATTCCACGGGCTGAACCCGTTATAATAACAACTTTATTTTCTAGTCTTTTCATATATTCTCCAAATCAGATATTACTTTACTTATATCTTCAAATTTGTCAATATTAAAAACTGTCGCTTTTTCATCTATTTTGGTAATCATCCCTGAAAGAACCTTCTGTGGACCAAATTCTATATATACTTCAACACCTTGTGATTTTAAATATCGAATAGAATCTACCCATAATACAGAACCTGTGACCTGGTTGATTAAATTTAACTTAATCTGAGAAACATCAGTTTCAGGCTTTGCATTGACATTTGAAACAACTGGTATTGTTGAAGTAGAAAACTCTATCTTATCTAGCTCTTCTGCCAACCATATTGAAGCTCTGCTAATTAAGGGTGAATGAAAGGGGCCACCAACAACTAAAGGCAAGACTCTTTTTGCTTTCTTTTCTTTCGCTAGTTCAGTAGCAATTTCAACACCCTGTTGAGTTCCTGATATCACTGTCTGAATTGGAGTATTATAGTTCGCTGCAACAACTAAAGCTGTTTTTGATGCTTCTTCACATATTTCATATACAACCTCAGGACTTAATCCTAAAACTGCTGCCATGGCAAATGCTTGTCCATCATTTGCATTAATCATAAACTCACCACGCTTATGAACTAAATACAAAGCATCTTGTACACTTAATACACCATTGGCAACTAATGCTGAAAATTCACCCAATGAATGACCTGCAACAAAATCAGGTTCTATCTTAATTTTGTCCATTAAAGACTTATATGCACAAAAACTATGAAACAATATTGCAGGTTGGGTAAATCTGGTCTCTTTTAATCGTTCTTCAGGTCCATTGGTAATAATCTCTTTTAAATCAAATCCTGTCTGCTTTTCGAAATTATTTAAGTTCTCTAAAAAATCTTCATGCATACTTAAATAATCTGTAGCCATTCCTATATATTGAGCTCCTTGTCCTGGAAAGACAAAAGCTATTTTTTTATTTTTAAATGCCATTCTATCTCCAAAATCTAATATCTAAAAATCAGACTGCCATATGTTAATCCGGCACCAAAAGCTGTCAATAATAGTATGTCTCCTCGTTTTATCTTTCCTGATTCAATTCCATCAGTTATTGCCAAAGGAACCGATGATGAGGAAGTGTTAGCATATTTATCCACAGTAACAATTACTTTTGAGCTATTTACTCCTAACTTCTCTCCTAATGAATCAATAATTCTTTTATTAGCCTGATGTGAAACAATCCAGTCTAGATCTTTAATATCCATATCATTTCTTTTTAAAAGATCCATACTTATTGAATACATTGATCGAACAGCATGTTTGAAAATTTTGTTGCCTTCCATATATACCGTATGCCAATTCTCTTTTACAGTTTGTTCTGATGCAGGAAAACGTGAACCTCCAGCTTTCTGAATTAACAATTCCCACTCTGCTGCATCTGCTGAAATTTTACAGTCAATTACTCTTGATAAATCATTGACCTCTGCTCTTTTCAAGATAGCTGCTCCTGCTCCATCTCCAAATAAAACACATGTTCCACGATCATTCCAATTTATTAAACGAGTTAATACTTCTACTCCAATAACTAATACTGTTGAAACTATACCGCTTTGAATATATTGACGAGCAATATCTGCAGCATAAATAAAACCTGTACATCCTGCTGATACATCAAAAGCTGGGATATCTTTTAATCCCAATTTCTGTTGTAAAATACAAGCTGTTGAAGGAAAAGGATGATCTCCTGATATTGTTCCGACTATTATCATTTCTATGTCTTTTAATCTGGTCGTTACTGAACTGTATATAGCTCTCTGAGCTGCTTTTAATGCTAAATCAGAAGCCGCTTCTGAGTCATCTACAAAATGACGTTCAAACATCCCAGTACGAGTCTTTATCCATTCGTCTGTCGTGTCCACCCTTTTTTCTAAATCAAAATTATTGACTATCCTTTTGGGGACATAGCTTCCAAATGTATCAAATTTTACGTTAAATTGTGTCATATTTTATTCCCTTCAAAATAGTCCTTCGTATGATTTATAAAATCAGACTGGGCTATTTTTGCAGCAACTTTGATTGCATTTTTCATAGCATAACTATTTGATCTGCCATGTGATATGACAGATATTCCATTTAATCCGACTAATAAAGCACCACCATATTCAGAATGATCCATTTTTGTCTTTAAATACTTAAAAACAGGAAAAGATAATAAGGCTCCTAATTTCGCAACCCAATCTTTCTTCATCTGTTCTTTCATCATTTCAAAAATAGAGATTGCCACTCCTTCAACTGTTTTTAACATGACATTACCCACAAAGCCATCACATACTATGACATCAGATATACCTTTCAGTAAATCCTTACCTTCTATATTTCCTATAAAATTGATCTCTGGATTTGATTGTAATAATGGGTAAACTGCTTTGGTTAACTCATTCCCTTTTTTACTTTCTTCTCCAATATTTAACAATGCAACCTTAGGATTATCTAACTTGAATAAAAATTTTGCATATAAACTGCCTAATATCGCAAACTGATTAAGATATTCTGGCTCACAATCTACATTTGCTCCAACATCTAAAACAATCTGCTGACCTTTCATTGTGGGAAAAGTTATTGCTATTGCTGGCCGTAATACATTTTTTATTCGACCATATGTAAATAGAGATGCTGCCATTACTGCTCCGGTGTTCCCGGCACTGACGACAGCATCAACAATTCCGTCTTTATGAAGTTTTATCGCTCTTACCAACGAAGAATCTGTCTTCGTTTTTGCAGAGGCACTGGCATTATCTTCCATGCTGATTATATCTTCTGCATGAACTATCTCGATCCTGCTTTTATCATAAACATATTTTTCCAAATGCTGTTTTATGATACTTTCTCTTCCTACTAAAAAGACCTTCTCACAATAATTATCTTTGATTGCTAAAACGGCACCTTCTATTTCGGGCAAGGGAGCATTATCACTACCAAATGCATCCAATGCAATTTTCATTATTGATTCACTTCAACTATTTTTTTCCCTTTATAGTATCCACACTTTGCACATACATAGTGAGGACGGGATGGCTCGCCACAATGTGGACAATTGCCCCAGCTAGGTATAGTTAAGGCATCATGTGATCTTCTTCTGTCTCTACGTGCCTTTGATGTTTTTCGTTTTGGAACTGCCATTATTTCTCCTTTCTATATAAACACACACTTTATTTATTATAATAAATCACCATATTTATCAAGCTTATTTGTGTCAAGACTTTTGAATAAATCTAATGCTTTTTGATTGATGTAAAGTCTAAATTGTCTTTAAAATAAGCGGCTCTGAGCTTTGTTCATTTTCTGCTATAATATATGATTCTAAAATCCTTTTTATAACTTCTGCCCCTTTGCACTCATCATCACAATAGACATAACCAATTACTTCATTTGATTCAACAAAATCACCTACTTTTTTATATAATTCACAACCAGAGCCATAGTTAAGAGGTGATGTTAACTCTTTTCTGCCTGCATCGATCAGAATTAATGCATAGCCTATCTTTTGTGAGTTTATTGATTTTATAAATCCCTTTTTACTTGATTTTACTTCTAATTTATACTGACATTGTGGTAATAAAGAATAATCTTCTATAACTCTGGGATCACCACTTTGAGAAACAATCATTTCTCTTAATTTGTCTAAAGCTTTTCCATTATGTATAACCTGATCTATCTTATGATATGCTTCACTCTTATTCTCAGCAATATTAGTCATTATTAACATTTCAGAAGTCAATGTTTTATTGATCTCATCCATGTCTGGAATATTAATACCCTTTAAATAATCGATACATTCAATAATTTCTAAAGAATTTCCAATTTTATATCCAATAGGAGAATTCATATTAGTAAAAACTGCTTTTACCTTTTGTCCAAAAGCTTCACCAGTTCTTATCAATGAACGAGCAAGAGCTTCAGCTTGTTCCATATTTTTCATGAAAGCACCTGTACCCATTTTTAAATCTATAACAAGATTTTGAGCACCTTCTGCTAGCTTTTTACTCATTATACTGGCTGTTATTAATGGTAAACTTTCAACTGTACCACTTACATCTCTTAAAGCATATATCTTTTTATCAGCGGGAACTAATTTCTCTGATTGGGCAATGATTGATAATCCAACGGCTTCAACCATTTTGCGAAATTCTGATTCTTCATAATTTGTACGAAATCCAGGGATTGCTTCTAATTTATCTAACGTTCCGCCTGTGTGACCTAACCCTCTTCCAGATATCATAGGAATTTTACATCCTAAAGCTGCTGCTATCGGAGCTAAAACAATAGATATTTTATCTCCCACTCCTCCTGTAGAATGTTTATCAACTGTTTTCATGGAAGTGTCAAACTGTAAATGGCTACCTGATTTAATATAGATTTCTGTTAGTGTGACAATTTCATCAGTGTCCATCCCTTTAAAAAAGATCGCCATTAAAAAAGCCGACATTTGATAATCAGGAAGTGTACCTCTTATATAATTCTCAACCATAAATTTCATTTCGTCTTTATTTAGAATATAACCCTGTCTTTTTTTTATAATAATTTCTACGGGATTAAACATTATTTTCCTCTCATAATTGTTTACTTAACAATAAACCCAATCTCTTTATTCCTTCATCGATTTGCTCATGTGAAGGAAATGAAAAATTCAATCTTAATGAATTAAATTTCTCATAATTGGATGGATAAAATTTACTGCCTGGTATAAATGTAACTTTCTCGTTTTTAGATACTTCAAATAAATCATCTGTATTGATATGTTCTGGACAATCTAACCACAAAAATATGCCGCCTTCAGGTTTTGTCCATCTGATTTCTTTTGGCATATATTTTTCTAATGCAATTAACATAGATTCTAGATATGGTTTATAAAATTCTTGAATATCTTTTACATGATTCTCTAATTTTCCTTCATTAATATAATAAGCTACAGCACGTTCAGCAACACAATCTGGACTAACTATTACTTTTTGCAACCATGAACTCATTTTATTAATAATCTCTTCATGAGCCATCATATAGGCAATCCTTAATCCTGGTCCGAGTATTTTTGAAAAAGATTTTACACAAGTAACTATGTATTTGTTCTGATATTCATTTCTTGAAATATCAAATAAACTCGCAATTGTCTCGCCTTTATATCTTAATAGACCATATGGATCATCTTCTAGTATTAATATATTGTGAGATATACAAACTTCAATTAGTTTTTTTCTTCTGCTATAAGATAATGTAACTCCTGTAGGATTCTGAAAATCTGGAATAGTGTAGATAAATTTTATATTCTTTTTTTCATTTTTTAATCGAATAATTGTATTTTCTAATTCTTCAATAATTAATCCATCTTCATCCATATTCACAGGAACGACTTCAGCTCCACAAGCTTCAAAAGCTACTAATGATCCAAGAAAACTCGGTCCTTCACAAATGATTACATCTCCTGGATTTATAAAGGTTTTAACAAAATAATAGATACCATTTGTTGAACCAGTTACAATTAGCATCTCATTGTCAGAAAGTTCTGAATTATCTTCCCAATGTTTTAAAGCTTTTTTTAGCTGAATATCACCTTCTGATGCTCCATATTGTAAGATATCTAAACCATTCTCAATTATTACTTCTTTAAATAGATTTGCTAAATCATCCACTGGAAAAGTTTTTGGTGAAGGAAATCCTCCCGCAAAAGAAATTAAGTTAGGGATCCCTTTGGTTGAACTGACTAATTCTCGAATTAATGATGATTTCATTGTAGATGTTGAGTTTGAATATAGGTCCTTTAATTCCATGTTCACTCCATATTTTAATATTATTTTGTGTTAATCGTAAAAATTCTGAAGAATTCGTCAAATAGTATTTTAATCATGTAGAGACTTTAACTCTGCCCATCAGTATTATTCTTTTCAATTGATACATTTTCTCTCAACTATTTTCTATGATCTTTTTAAAAAATCATGAGTATATTGTTTAATGAAGTTCATCGCTGTATAATAATGCTTTTTCCCCATCAGGTGACAATTGATATTCTCTGCAGCTTCCAAAAATAGGTTGAGATTCTTGTGTAACTTTATCAAATAGGAATAATTTATGTTTAGATTCATTGTAATAAAGCATACGTCGACACTGAGCATCGGGAGAAACAGAAGAAATCTTATCTGTTGTCTCCAGTAATGTAGTAAAATAGCATTCGTTATTATTCAGTTCCATTAGTTCTAATCCATTTTCAAACAGAACATACTTTGAATTATTCCAATTACAGTTTAAAAGATTCCCTCTGTTTGAAATTGTACTGATTTCTTTAGAATGCACATTGAAAGATTTTATGCTTGATCCTGACTGATAATAAAAAAATGTATTATCCTGATTCATTCTTAGAGGTGGAATGAAATTGAGATTTTGATTTTCCACAATAGGTGTCAGAATATGAGTTTCCAAAGAAAACAAATAAACTGACATTGAGCTGTATATCACTAAATGTTGATTGTCCGGAGTTATGGTACAATATGAAATGTTTTTCCCATAAAGCAAAGAATCTGTAAGGTTTACGACTTCTTTGGATAACATATTGATCTGTATAATTCTTCGGTTATGTTCAGAGACATAATCCAAACAATAAAAATAATTAAAATTTTGATCTGAGAAAAAGCAATAATTAGTATTTGTACTGAAATAATTATCTTCATAATGATAATCAAGTTCATAATAATATTGATATAGAGAATCTGGAAAAATTTGACCTACTTTTCTGTATTTGTTGTTAATGTCATAGAAGAAATTCGATGTAATCAGATATTTACTGTTTGTTGAAATCCTACTCAGAATTTTATCCCAAGTATAGGCTTCATATCGGTGAGAATTCGTTCCATCAGAATTAGTAATATAAACATATCCATAAGCATCAACAGATTCTTCAATCTTACAGGATACTAATAGAAAAAGTACAAATAATAATCCGATAAATATTAATATTCTATTCATATTCTCCAAAATACAGATAATAAAATCAATGTCAAGCTTTTTTATAATATTCTTTCTGCATCATTTTACATTCAGGTCACAGAACCTTCTCTTGTACTCTAGCGAAACAGGTGATTTTCAATATCTTTTTCGTGGATAATTTTTTTCATTTAATGGGCGAGCCGCCCACTCTCTATTACGGTGGTTTTTTCGTTATCCTGCGGATAACTCTCCAAGATCAGTGTTTTTTGTGGACTTTGTTAGTAATAGACTCGGCAATGAATAATTGAAGATTTAAATTTATTTAAGTTAAGATTTATTTCTTTCTCTTTTCCTTTGTATTTTTCTGTGAAACTCTGTGGTCCCTGATCTTTTTTTTCGTTCTTTTAGTTAATTTAGAGGTTAATAATCGTTTTCTCTGTGTCTCTGTGGTGTATTTTCTGTTCTCTCTTTTACTCATGTACTCTAGCGAAGTGTGTGTGAAAATTCTTTTTATCACGATCAGCGGTCGTTTTTTAATAAAAAAGAACCGCGGGGATTAATGATGGCGGCGATCTACTCTCCCACGCAGTTGCCCACGCAGTACCATCGACACGAGTGAGCTTAACTTCTGTGTTCGGAATGGGAACAGGTGTGACCTCACTGTCATAACCACCATCATTTATCCCCGCGGATAAATATATATTGGACAGAGTATAAAGAAAAAATAAAAGTCAATCGATGGTTAGTATCACTCGGCTGAATGGATTACTCCACTTACACCTGTGACCTATCAACGTTGTAGTCTTCAACGCCTCTATGGGGAAATCTAATCTTGAGGTTGGCTTCCCGCTTAGATGCTTTCAGCGGTTATCCATTCCGAACTTAGCTACCCGGCAATGCAGCTGGCGCCACAACCGGTACACCAGAGGTTCGTCCACACCGGTCCTCTCGTACTAAATGTAGATCCTCTCAAATTTCCTACGCCCACGAAGGATAGGGACCGAACTGTCTCACGACGTTCTGAACCCAGCTCGCGTAACTCTTTAATCGGCGAACAGCCGAACCCTTGGGACCTTCTTCAGCCCCAGGATGAGTTGAGCCGACATCGAGGTGCCAAACACCGCCGTCGATATGAACTCTTGGGCGGTATCAGCCTGTTATCCCCAGAGTACCTTTTATCCTTTGAGCGACGGCCCTTCCATACAGAACCGCCGGATCACTAGGACCTGCTTTCGCATCTGATCGACCTGTCAGTCTCACAGTCAAGCTCCCTTATACCCTTATGCTCTACGGCTGATTACCAACCAGCCTGAGGGAACCTTTGTAAGCCTCCGTTACTTTTTTGGAGGCGACCGCCCCAGTCAAACTGCCCACCTGGCAATGTCCCCGGTCAGGGTAACTGAACGGGTTAGTAAACCAATAAAATAAGGGTGGTATTTCAAGGTTGGCTCCACCGATACTGGCGTACCGACTTCACAGCCTCCCACCTATCCTACACATATCTTACCAATTTACAATACCAGGATACAGTAAAGGTTCATGGGGTCTTTCCGTCCGTTCGCGGGTAAGTGGCATCTTCACCACTACTACAATTTCACCGAGTTTCTGGTTGAGACAGCGCCCAAGTCGTTACACCATTCGTGCAGGTCGGAACTTACCCGACAAGGAATTTCGCTACCTTAGGACCGTTATAGTTACGGCCGCCGTTTACCGGGGCTTCATTTCAAAGCTTCGCCTTGCGACTAACCTCTCCATTTAACCTTCCGGCACCGGGCAGGTGTCAGTCTATATACGGTGTCTTTCGACTTTGCATAGACCTGTGTTTTTGTTAAACAGTCGCTTGGGCCTCTTCACTGCGGCCCCTTCTCGCTCAGACTGTACATCATCACGATAATGGGGCACCCCTTCTCCCGAAGTTACGGGGCTATTTTGCCGAGTTCCTTAACCAGAATTCTCTCGAACACCTTAGGATACTCTCCTCGCCTACCTGTGTCGGTTTGCGGTACGATCTCTCTACAGATTAACGCTAGAAGTTATTTCTCGACAACCTTATACTCAAGCTTTATGAACTTGCGCTCTCGTCCCCGGTCTCGGAATAGTGTCTTGCGGATTTGCCTACAAAACTTCCTACATCGGTTCAACCGGTAATCCAACACCGGTCCTCGATTCATAGTTGTGTCACTCCATCACTCTGCAAAGAGGTTCAGGAATATTAACCTGATTCCCATCAGCTACGCCATTGGCCTCACCTTAGGGGTCGACTAACCCTGAGAAGATTAACTTTACTCAGGAATCCTCAGGCTTACGGTGTGCAAGTTTTTCACTTGCATTATCGCTACTCATGCCGACATAGTCTCTTCTGTACGCTCCAACTCGCCTCACAGCGCATCTTCTGCGCATACAGAATGCTCTCCTACCATAGTATTACTACTATCCGAAGCTTCGGTGGTATGCTTGAGTCCCGTTCATCTTCGGTGCATCATCACTCGACCAGTGAGCTATTACGCACTCTTTTAACGGTGGCTGCTTCTAAGCCAACGTCCTGGCTGTCTCTGCAAGGAAACATCCTTTATCACTTAGCATACACTTGGGGACCTTAGCTGTCGGTCTGGGTTGTTCCCCTCTCGCGCGTGAAGCTTATCCCACACGCGCTGTCTCCCGTTAAACATTTAGTGGCATTCGGAGTTTGATTGGGTTCAGTAACCTGGTATGGCCCCTAGCCCATTCAGTGCTCTACCTCCACTAAACTATAACGAGGCACTACCTAAATAGTTTTCGGAGAGAACCAGCTATCTCCAGGTTTGATTGGCCTTTCACCCCTATCCACACCTCATCCACCGATTTTTCAACATCGGTTGGTGCGGCCCTCCAGTAAGTGTTACCTCACCTTCAGCCTGGACATGGATAGATCACCTGGTTTCGGGTCTAATCCGGACAACTCTACGCCCTATTCGGACTCGCTTTCGCTTCGGCTTCGTCGCTGTACGACTTAACCTTGCTATACAGATTAACTCGCCGGCTCATTATGCAAAAGGCACGCCATCGCCGCCATGATACGGCTTTGACTGCTTGTAGACATACGGTTTCAGGTACTATTTCACTCCCCTCCCGGGGTGCTTTTCACCTTTCCCTCACGGTACTTGTTCACTATCGGTCACAGAACGTATTTAGCCTTTGGAGATGGTCCTCCAGGATTCAATCAAGGTTTCTCGTGCCCCGACCTACTCGGGATGCCCGCTACGCTTAACTCTCATTTCGATTACAAGACTTTCACTCTCTTCGGTCCGGCTTTCCAACCAAGTTCATCTATAATCATTAAACGATGTCGCAGGTCCCACAACCCCGGTATTACTACCGGTTTAGGCTCTTCCCCGTTCGCTCGCCGCTACTCAGGGAATCGTTTTTACTTTCTTTTCCTGTGGCTACTTAGATGTTTCAGTTCACCACGTTCGCTTCTCTTTCGAGATGACAAGGCTTTACCTTGCCGGGTTGCCCCATTCGGAAATCCACGGATCAACGCATGCTTACTGCTACCCGTGGCTTATCGCAGTTAGCCACGCCCTTCATCGCCATTCTGTGCCAAGGCATCCACCGTATGCCCTTTTCTCTTATATCTTTGCCTATTATACTCTGTCCACTTCTATTCGTCTGTTTAGATCTTTTTTTTGTAATAAACTAAAAAATTGGTGGAGGATATCGGATTCGAACCGATGACCTCTGCCTTGCAAGGGCAGCGCTCTCCCAGCTAAGCTAATCCCCCATAAAAAAAAAATGGTGGGCCAGGATAGACTCGAACTATCGACCCCTGCCTTATCAGAGCAGTGCTCTAACCGACTGAGCTACTAGCCCACATTTTTTTTTAAAGTTTATAAAGAAGCAAGTGTCGCAGTGATTATTTTTTGATTGTGACAAGAATTATTCAAATCCATTGTCGTTAGAATTTTGTGCTGTAACTCATATGTACAGTCTTAACACCTTAAAGAAAGGAGGTGATCCAGCCGCACCTTCCGGTACGGCTACCTTGTTACGACTTAGTCCCCCTCACTAAGCACACCTTCGAAAGCTGCTTCCTTACGGTTAGCTCACCTTCTTCGGGTGCACTCAACTCGGCTGACTTGACGGGCGGTGTGTACAAGACCCGGGAACGTATTCACCGCGCTGTTCTGACGCGCGATTACTAGCGATTCCAGCTTCATGAGGTCGAGTTGCAGACCTCAATCCGAACTGAGATCGGCTTTCTGGGATTCGCTCTACATTACTGTTTTGCTGCCCTCTGTACCGACCATTGTAGCACGTGTGTAGCCCTGGACATAAGGACCATGATGACTTGACGTCGTCCCCACCTTCCTCCAGCTTTTTACGCTGGCAGTCTCCCTAGAGTCCCCAACTTAATGATGGCAACTAAGGATAAGGGTTGCGCTCGTTGCGGGACTTAACCCAACATCTCACGACACGAGCTGACGACAGCCATGCAGCACCTGTGCTTAGGCTCCTCTTACGAGGCACTCTCTCATCTCTGAAAGATTCCTAAGCATGTCAAGCCCAGGTAAGGTTCTTCGCGTTGCATCGAATTAAACCACATGCTCCACCGCTTGTGCGGGTCCCCGTCAATTCCTTTGAGTTTCAGTCTTGCGACCGTACTCCCCAGGCGAAACACTTAACGCGTTAGCTACGGCACTGATGGATCTTCTCCACCAACACCTAGTGTTTATCGTTTACTGTGTGGACTACCAGGGTATCTAATCCTGTTTGATACCCACACCTTCGCAATTGAGCGTCAGTCATGACCCAGAAGACTGCCTTCGCCTTTGGTGTTCTTCCCGATATCTGCGCATTCCACCGCTACACCGGGAATTCCGTCTTCCCCTGTCTGACTCTAGATCAACAGTATCACAAGCTGTTCAACGGTTGAGCCGTTGGCTTTAACCCGTAACTTATTGATCCGCCTACTTGCCCTTTACGCCTAGTGATTCCGGACAACGCTTGCCTCCCCCGTATTACCGCGGCTGCTGGCACGGAGTTAGCCGAGGCTTATTCATATACTAATATCTTATCGAAAAAGCTGTTCACCTTCCCAACTTTGCTCGCATATAAAAGGATTTTACACACCGAAATGCTTCTTCATCCACGCGGCATTGCACTATCAGACTCTCGTCCATTGTAGACTATTCTCGACTGCTGCCTCCCGTAGGAGTCTGGGCCGTATCTCAATCCCAGTGTGGGCGGCCACCCGTTAAGGCCGCCTACCTATCATCGCCTTGGTGCACCGTTACTACACCAACTAGCTAATAGGACGCAGGCTCATCTTTAAGCGACAGCTTATAAATAGAGGCCATCTTTAACCTTGCGGTCACATGCGGTATTAGCCAAAGTTTCCCTTGGTTGTCCCCCACTTAAAGGCAGATTCCCACGCGTTACTCACCCGTTCGCCACTGTCAATATCCCCGAAAGGACATCTATCGTTCGACTTGCATGCCTAATCCATGCCGCCAGCGTTCGTCCTGAGCCAGGATCAAACTCTCCATAATCACTTTTCTCAAATTTTTATCTCGACTGGACACTTGCTTCACTTCTATTATTCTTTAAAAGATCACGCGTTTTTGAGACGCGTTCGTGCATCAAATCAAATCAAGGTTTTACTGTCAAGATTATTTTTAATCTTTTTTCAGATTCCCTCTTTTCGGTCTGACTCACTCTCTGTTTTCTTTTCAGATCTCAGCTTTCACTGATAAAGCAAAAACTACTCATCCCATTTTTTTTGTCAATACTTATTTTTTTCAACTTCCCTTTTATAACGGCATTATCATACGATATCATACTAATAATCTTGTAGTTATTAATTCAAATATTTTTTTTATACTCAGTTATAAAACAGTTTTTTAAAACTATGTTATAAATAATACTTCGTTTAAATTCTTATAAAAAACGGTAATAATTCTGACCTCTTTACATCAATAGATTCTAAAATCATACTCAACAATTTTATTAATATTAAGAAATGTATAAAAAAAAACAGGTCTTTCCTCCAATTCATGTAAAAAAGACCTGCGTTTATTACTAATCAACAATTACACAGTATATAACTCCATCAATTTCCACAATGATTACCCCATCTTTATCTCCGATAACTTCTGCACTCTTAATATGAGTCAGAAACTCCTGGTAACTCATAGTTTGATAAACTGTGATATCTTGATTAGCAAATAATGGGATTTGCAACAAAATAACACCTATCAGTAACAATACTAACTTTTTCATATTTATTTCCTCCTTATTTCAAGTTTATTACACATATTTGTTAGCTGTCAAGAATAAAATCAACTTTTAAAGTTAAAGTTCTTGACTAATAACTTTTTGTTGATAACATATCTAATAAAGGAGATTCATATGAAAAAACTGATTATTGTATATATTGTATTAGGATTATCAAATCTATTTTCACTATCAAATGACCGCTTTATTGAAAATGATTATCAAATCTTGAATAATGAAAACTTCTATTTTAAACCTGACAGCGTAAATACCAACCCAATCATTAAAGATGAAGAAACTACCATTATAGATCATGGAAGGATTATTATAAAAAAGGTGTCTTTACCCATCACAAAGAAATTTACCGAATTAACTCTGACTATCAGTTTAAAATCCAATGGTGATTCATGGGATAAAACAGGATCATGTTTTATTATTCCAAAAGAAAGTGTTATTAATATGATTAATGTCTCTCAGGGTAAAAACACTCTCCCAAAATTCCCAATAGATACAGAAGATTTTGACGGCATTATTCCTGCAAAAGATTACCTACCACCTATAGAAATCATGCGTTTTTTTACCCCATTTGGAGTCGGGTATTTCAATAACTATGAGCAGGTAAAAGAATTAAAACCTATCTATGTTCATTCTTGGGCAGATAGTGTTGTCTGGCAAACAGATGTTACAGATTATCTTCCCCTGCTAGAAGGTGAATTTTATTTAGGGTTTTTTGTCGATACCTGGAACAAGGGTGGTTATCTAGTCTCTGCGGACATCAGAGTTAAAGAAAGTCAGATTAAAGGGGATAAAAAACAAAAATTATGGATATACCCCTTATTAAACACGGTTAACTACCATGCTCAAAACATTCCTGACTTATTCGCCAGACACGATATTGAAACGAGTGTTACCATTCCTTTAAAAGTTAAAAGCCTGCATATTAATTATATAAGTACTGGGCATGGGGGTTATACGACCGGAGATGAGTTTAATACGAAAGAAAACCTAATCTATCTTAATAATCAGCAAATATTCTCTGTCTCACCATGGAAAACAGATTGCCATGCTTATCGGCATTTTAATCCAACAGCAGGCGTTTGGAGTGATACCTTAACTTATCACGGAAAATTAATTAATGAAAGAATCGCTTCATCTGATTACGCCAGGTCAGGATGGGCTCCTGGCTCAGACTCAAAACCCTATAAGATAAAACTCAATGACATTTATTTCAACAAAAAAGATCCATTATCTGTTTTTCGATTCAGTATTCCTAAAGCAAATCCTACCTATAAAGAAACAATTGATGGAAAAGAAGAAACCCGATTTAATTGTTGGTTAGTCTCAGCAGTTTTAATCGGAGAATATTAATTTTAAGGAGTAATCATGAAAGGTGCTATCCATATAACACATGAAGCAGCTCAAAAAATCGGTGGAATCGGTGCTGTTTTATCCGGATTATGTACAACCAATATTTATCAGAATTTTTATCATAAAACCTTTTTCTTTGGACCCTTATTTCAAGATAAGGTAGGAATCACCGATCGCTTGGGACCAAATTCAAAAGTCTTGTTTTCTTCACTTGATGGAATCAAACAATCAATTTATGATCAGAAACTTCAAGACATTGTGGATCTCTATCATATTGATGTGATTTATGGGCAAAAAGAGATTTTTGACGACATTGACCCTCAAAAGAAAGCCTTTGTGGACATTATTCTATTGGGAATAAAAAACATTAGGAAAGATTTATTAGATACTTTCAAATTCAGGCTTTGGGAAAACTTCCGCTTCAGCTGCGAAAAATTTGAACAAGATTGGGATTTTGAACAATACTTGAGGATTGCCATCCCTATCCGCTCTCTTGTTAATATATTTTTTCAAGATTCAGATACAATCGATTATTATTCTCATGAATATATGGGCGTAGCAACTTGTTTAAACATTCTTATGGATAAAACAGAACATGAAAGAATAATCTTTTATGCACATGAAGTCTCTACAGCAAGAATGGTTACAGAGAAGTTAACAGGACATGACATCAGCTTCTATCACTTACTTAAAAATGACAAAGAATATGAGATTAAATTGGAAGAACGGTTTGGCAGTTATGCTCATTTTTCCAGAAATGAATTAGTAAAACTAGCTTCTTTATTCGATGAAATTTTAGCAGTTGGTGATTGGGTTAAATCAGAATATTTGTATTTAAACCCTGCTACTGATAATAGTATCATCAACATCTGTTATAATGGCATCCCTATTCGAAAGATCTCCTATGAACAAAAACAAGAAAGCAGAAAAAAACTACAAACCTATTGCGAAAATCTGTTTAACTTCACACCAGATGTTATCATGACTCACGTCTCAAGATTAGTTATTAGTAAAGGACTTTGGAGAGACATCAGCTTGTTAGAAGAGTTGGATAATATCTTTGCAGAAAAAAAAATCAAGGGTTTCTTTATTTTACTTTCCTCATTAATAGGAACAGGAAGACCCTCAAATGATATTCTAAATATGGAAAAAGACTATGGTTGGCCTGTTTGGCATAAAGAAAACTGGCCTGATTTAGTTGGATATGAAAATGATGTATTCTGGTCTTTACATTACTTTAATGCAAAATCAAAGGCTATAAAAGGAATATTCCTGAATCAATATGGGTTTGAAAAATCTCAATTAGGAAATCGATTCCCCGATGAGACTAACTTCTCAGACTTGAGAATTGCTTCTGATATGGAACTTGGTATGTCAATTTATGAACCTTTTGGAATTGCACAGATCGAAACCGTGCCTTATGGTGGAATTGCTGTCGTAAGTCGAGCATGTGGATGTGCATTTTTATTAGAAAAGGGTTGGAAAAATGAAAATATAAAAGCTTTCCATATCATTGACTTTGCTGAAAATCTTAAAAAAGAATATCCTTGGGCAACTCTAACAAGCGATCAGAGAAGTATTATTGAAAAACAGATAATCAAACGAGAAGTAAAACAAATCTTCAAAAAGATTCCTAAAACTGATAAAGAACGTGAAAAACTCTTTAATATTTGCCAAAGAGAGACCAGTTATTTGGAATGGGAAGATATATGTAAAGGAATCTTGAAATAATCATGAGTATCAAAGTTAAAATCAATCCAATACTTGAATTTATTTTAATGATAGTTTATCTATCAGAGATTAATGAATCCCGTTTTATCGTTACAGAAAATAACGAGTTTAATGAAAGAATTAACAATAATTTTTCTCATTTAAAAGACCATCCTCTTGTTTTAAAAATGCCCGAAATGTGGGACAAAAACTTCTGTTGGTTAGGAATGGTTCACACGGTTATGTTTTTGAATGAGGATTTTAAGTTTCCTGATTACAAAGACTACTTATCTCTTTTTACTGAAAATTACGAAATCTCACTTGAAGAAACGCTCGATTATATCTCAGAGTTAAAAACTTTATATGATCAATCAGGATTTGAAGCTTTTATAAAGCAAGAATATCAGGTTTATAAACCATTAATCGATGATCTTGAAAAAGTCTTAAATGAAAGACCCCTGATTCAGATACTTGACAACTATCTTGGTGTAACCACAAAACCCTTTAATATTATTTTATCCTTGTTTCGCAGAGGTTTTATGTCTCTGGAAACCAGAAGTATTATTGTCTGCCAATTAAGCCGATTTCTTTTAGAAATGGCACAACAAAGAAATGAATTTGACAGAAGTATTTTTAATGGGGTATGGCATGAGTTATCACATCCCATCATCAATCCGTTGACAGATGAACATTTTGAAGATAATAACATTGATTTTGAAGTACAATACTACTGCGATATTAATGAAAGTATTATTTGGGGAATAACCAATCGTCTCAGTCTGCTAAATGGTTTAATTACAGAAAATGATCTCCCTATAGTATATGAAAATGGTAAAAGAAATAGAGCCCCAAAATCACAGGAAACCACAGAATTACTTGCTCTCTATGAATCTGATGATAAATTCAAAAACATCAGAGACTTTTATCCTGAACTAATCAAACTGTTTTAAATATCTCTTTATAGGTGTCGGAACAATCCCGGCACCTAGTTTTAGTTGATCATTAATTTAACAAAAAAACAAGATTTCTACCATTATACCTCTTCTTTTATCACAATGTTGAGACTGTTTTAAAAAACCTTATTTTTAAAAAAGATAAATGTAAAAGCACTCTTTCCCTACAAACCATGTCAATTCTTTACTCTCTAATGTTCATTATTGCCCAAAATTTCAATATAATTAAGAAAAAGCATTAGAAATGAATTTAATTCTTTTTTTTATCAATAATCTCTTTATTATATCTCTGTGTGTGGATTATAAAAGAAAGGAATTAAAAATCTGGAGGGAAAATGTATTCTTTAAAAAAAAGCAAGCTTGGTGAAAATGATTTAGTGGAAATCAATTTCTCAGGAGCAGTAAGCCCTGATGAAATGAAAAAATGGCACACTGAATCAAAAACTTTCTTAAATGGCGTTAAAGCTCCATTTTATGTAAAAGTTAACATGACAGAATTAGGTTTATTAAATGAAGAAGCTCAAAAGGCTCTTAAAGATGGGCAAAAAGATTATTTAAACAAAGGGATGAAAAGATCAGTTGTTATTGTAGCAAAAACAATGATTTCTTTACAAATGAAAAGATTGGCTCAAGAAACAGGGATATATAATACTGAAAGATATATTTCTGTGGAAGAAGCAGACTATCAGAAAAAAGCAGACAAATGGTTAACTGATGGTGTTGGACTATAAATAATCAGATTTTATTCAAAGGTGGGAAATCCCACCTTTGACTTTCAAAACAGTTTCACTCTTCACAAATAAACATAAATCTTTCTTGTTATCTTCCCACATTTAACTCGACATCCCTGCTAACTCCTTCCAAACTCGTTCCTAATTCCTTCGTTCCTTGGTGCTACATGCACTAAAAATAAATAAAAAAAACTGACACAAAATGACATCTCGATTGTTATATAGTATAGAGAGACTCAATTGTGAGGGTATTATGCGAGTAATTATGGATTGGTAAAAGGCCAAATATTTAAAAGGTAGAGAAAAAGACGGAATAGTTTATTACTACCATTCCTATGGAAACACCTGTGTGGGTAGAAAGTATTACAAAGTCCCTTTAATGAAGCAAAACACGAATATCATATCAGTTGAAAAGATCACTCTGGAAATCTGGAAAGCCCTCCTAATTCGTATAAAAAATGATTGAGGTAAAGTTAATTCCTCCCCTAAAAATGAAACTGATCCTCAATCATCTGATGTAACATTCATCGAGCGAGTGTAGCTCATTCATGCTGACTCGCTCATGTTTATCTTTTATTTATATAACTTTTATACTTGACTTTTCATAAAAACAGATTACTCTATCTATAAAGCATAAAATTAAACCATGGAGGATAATATGAGTAACTTTTCTGCTAATGAAATCGTCGAGATGGCAGTTCAAATTGAAAAAAGCGGTTATGCTTATTATAATCAAGCTTTGAAAAATGATTTTTTAAGTGCAGATGCTAAAGAATTATTAACATTTTTACGGGATCAGGAAGAAAAACACGAAAAATATTTCCTGAGTTTAAGAGATAACTATGATCTTTATGATTTAGATATGACTCAGGATTGGGAATTAATCTCTTCTTATATAAAGATGATTACAGACTCTCGTATGTTTTCTGACGAAAAGAGTGCCATCCGATTATTGACTCAGGCTGAAAATGATCTGTTTATTATAAATAATGCGATTATTTTTGAAAAAGACACTCTATTATTCTTTCATGCTGTGAAAGATAATATTAAAAACGAAAAATCAAAAACTCTTCTTCAAGAGATCATTCAAGAAGAAATCTCTCATGTTTTCAGGCTTAACGATTATAAATTAAAACATTTTTAACAGGAGGAAAAGATGCCCTCAGATTTAGAAATTGCTCGCTCTGTCGAAATGCAACCCATCACTGAAATTGCCAGTCAACTTGGTTTAAAAGATGATGATTTGGAGTTGTTTGGAAAATATAAAGCAAAGTTATCTTATAAAACACTAGATCGCATCAAAGATAATCCCATGGGGCAACTTATTCTTGTTTCAGCGATCACACCCACCCCAGCAGGTGAAGGAAAAACCACGACTTCAATTGGATTAACTCAGGCTTTAAATCGAATTGGCAAAAAGACAATAGTTGCCATCAGAGAGCCTTCTTTAGGCCCTGTTTTTGGAATAAAGGGAGGCGCAGCAGGTGGTGGCTATTCTCAGGTTTTACCGATGGAAGATATAAATCTTCACTTTACTGGTGATTTTCATGCGATCACTTCTGCCAATAACACCCTGGCTGCTTTGATTGATAACTATGTCTATCATGGCAATCCCATCAATCTTGATCCCAGACAAATCCTCTGGAAAAGAGTCTTGGATGTTAATGACAGAATGTTGAGAGACTGTGTCATCGGTTTGGGTGGTAATAAACAGGGTTTTCCACGTGAAGAAGGCTTTGATATCACACCTGCGTCTGAGATTATGGCCATCTTATGTTTATCAAATACTATTGATGAGCTAAAAGAAAAAATTGGCAAGATCACTATTGGTTATACTTATGAAGGAAAATTGGTTCAGGTAAAAGATCTGCAATTTGAAGGGGCAATCACAGCTCTATTAAAAGATGCTCTGAAACCAAACTTAGTGCAAACTCTTGAGCATACTCCTGCCTTTGTACATGGAGGTCCTTTTGCCAATATTGCTCAGGGTGCCAACAGTATCATCGCAACAAAAACAGCGCTGAGACTTGCTGACTTTGTAGTAACCGAAGCAGGTTTTGGCTTTGATTTAGGTGCTGAAAAGTTCTTTGATATTGTCAGTCGTTATGGTGAATTCTGCACTTCCGCAGTTGTCTTGGTTGCTACCGTTCGAGCTATTAAAATGCATGGTGGTGGACGTTTAAAAGAAATCACTGTTCCAAATCCTGAAGCAGTTAAGAAAGGATTGGAAAACTTAGGAAAACACTTGGAAAACATCCAAAAGTTTGGTATGAAATCCATTGTAGCGATCAATAAGTTTTCAACAGATACAGATGAAGAATTAAATCTGATCAAAGATTTCTGTCATGAAAAAGGATTTGAAGCTTCTATTGTTGATTTCTGGGGACAAGGTGGTGCAGGCGGTTTGGAATTAGCTGAAAAAGTATCTCATATGATTGAACAACATATCTGCCAACAAAAATTCCTCTATAATTGGAAATTACCAATTGAAGAAAAAGTTGAAATTATTGCCAAAGAGATTTATGGTGCTCAGGCTATTGATTATACAGCCAATGCTAAACAGGATTTAAAACTCCTTAAAAAGTTCGGGTTTGACCAGCTTCCCATCTGTATGGCTAAAACACAAAAATCTCTATCAGACAACCCCGATCTTTTAGGAAGGCCAAAAGACTTCCTGGTTACCGTTCGTGAAGTCAAACTAGCGTCTGGTGCCGGCTTTGTTATTCCTGTAACAGGTGAAATCATGAGAATGCCTGGATTATCAAAAAATCCTTCTGCTTTAAATATCGATGTAGATTCAGATGGGAATATCACAGGTCTCTTCTAAAATTTATACAAAAATAAAACAACCCCCTTTATCAGTGGGGGTTGTTTTATATTCTTAAACTATACGTTTGAGTGATTAATCTTTTTCAGATATTGCTCCAATACCATCGACGTTTTTCTTAATCTTCTTTGGGCTGCCAGAATAGATTATAGCGCCTATACCTTGTTGATCCGCAATTAAGACATTATCAGCATACAAAGAGATCTTTCCGACACCATCATTATTGGCTATGACATCGTGAGCTCTTAAATTCTCAGCATCAAGATACCCTATACCTTGAAGGTCATATCTAGCATCTAAGGCTTTGCCTTCAAGTTTCATGTAAGTAGCGCCTTCAAGACTTGCATTAACTTTTTTAAATAATAAATTTGATAGTTCGCAAGAACCAATTCCTTCCATACTAATTTTTAAAAATTCACCTTTAATTGGTTGATTATTTGTTAATCCAATGACTCCTGTAAGATTAATGCTATTTATTTGAGTTAAAGTAATATCAATAATAAATTTCGCACTCTTTATTTCACGTTTTAATTTTTTTTCGTCACTTTCAATAAATAAGGTATTTTTTGATATTTTAACGAACAGACCTTCCTTATAATTTTTAGGTCCTTGTATTGAAATAGAATTTTTGACACCCTGATTTAATTTAATTTCAAAATTCCCCTCAAAATTAACATTAGTAACAGAATCCAAATCCTCCTTAAGCAAATCATTAACGGTAGTAAGATCTTTGACTTTAACAGCACTTAACATTGATATTGCAAAGATTAAGATTAATACACTGAACAGATACCTATAAAATTTACGCATATAGCCCCCTTTTTAACAATTAAATGCATTGGTTATGCCAAACGAATTATTTATCATATAAGGCAATATAAGCTAATATTCCCCTACTTTTGATCTATTCATACCCTAAAGAAATATAGTTTTTACAATATCCTATATATTAATGATATTTTTATCTTAATATAAAGACTCTGTTTTGTAAATCATTTTAGAAGGAGCATCCGTTTTGTCTGAACAGTTTTATCTGTCTCAATTCTATATAAATAAAGACCAGAACTGATATCTTGACCCTTATTATCCTTTCCATTCCAAACTATCTTTTGCTGACCAGCAAATTTGTTTCCATCAAAGAGACTTTTGACTAATTGTCCCTTTAAGTTATAAATATTTAGTTTAACATGACTCTGCTTTTTTAGATTAAACTGAATGGTTGTGGTAGGATTAAAAGGATTGGGGTAATTCTGAATATTATCAAGGATCACAGGTTGAATAGTTAAATCATAATTCTCTACGGTTTCACGAGCCAATACAAATTCTGAAAAAGTATCTAAACCCTGAATTGTAATATAAGGATCATTATAAACTACAGTTATAGTGCTATCATTAATAATTTCCTGCCAGAATGAATTTCCATAGTTTCTCTTTAATATTTGAAAGTTATGAAAACTATCTGACATCCCAGTAGTATTAAAAGTGAGATTGTATTGTCCGACATTCCCCGATGAAGAAGTAATAATATAATAGCTATTCTGTAAAGCTATTAAATTATTTGGTAAACTTTGAGCCATAACAGAATCATCCAAGACTTTAACAACGTTAATTCCAGTCTGAGGATGATCTTCAGTAAATTGAAGTTTAATCGTTTGATTAAGAAACCCTTGTTCAGACACACTGTTAAGAGGAAAATTGAGTTGATCAGCAGTCGTTGACCATCCAGCTAAACTAGCCCATAGCCACCAGGCAGCATAGGCTTTTCGGTTAGCATTTAAAGGTTGAGAATGCGCAGCACCACACGTGTACCAATCAACATTCTCTGTATGAGATTCCTGCCAATTTGTTGCCCAATTCCCCAAAAGCTCTCCATCAACAGAAGCATAATAAGAGCAATCATCACCTGGAAATTCATAATAAATCCCATCAGGGTCATAGGATTCTATATCGGTGAAATCATATAAAGTTTTGGAATTGGTTAGACAATAATTTCTTAAATATTGATTAGCCGCTTCATTATTAGCATCATCCCAATGATCCACATGTCCTGTCATATAGACAAAACAAACCCCATAATACATTGATTCCAAAGTATTCATGGGAACGATATACTCAGCATCTAGGGTTCCTGCTGCATATTTATCATCAATCTGACCACACCAAGACCAGATCACAACATTTACATCAGGGTTGAGAGAACCTTTCCCCATTTCGTTAACAGACCCAAGGTAAGCAATCGTATTATTATACCAGTCAGGATAGTAACCACAATCTCCTTCCATGGCATAATCATGTAAATCAAGTGAATTTTCTTCACCACCATTTGACCAACTAAAAGTATTTATGGGATGATTTAACCCCATGCCACCGTTATTGGCAAAGGTTACCAAACCATCCATACCATCAATGAGCTGACTGCCATGTGAGGTATGACCATAAGCGATATGCAAATTGCTTTTTGCTTGGTTTATCCGATACAAAGGAATGGCTCTGATATCTGTATTCCGATGATCAACTATAAGCTGACCAAATAATGTTTGAGCGATAAGCCCGATTACCAATAGAAATAAAACTCTTTTCATGTTCACCTCTTCAAATTTTAAAAAACATTATAATATTAAGTTACTGATTATGTTATGATCTTTATCAATCCTTCGTCATAATCATTAATAATTCTAAATCCTACTTTTTGATAACAATTAATTGCCTGAATGTTTTCAGCTAATACACTTAATCCAATGACAGAGGTTTTCTTTTTTACTTCATCACAAAGAGCTGAAGTCAGTATTGTAGCAAAGCCTCTTCCCCGATGATCGGGATGAGTTGTGATATTACCTAGAGCAGTAACAGCTACTTCTTCTGAATAAATATGCGTTCCTGCGACTGCAACCAGTTCATCTTTATCAAAATATCCATAATAAACCCCTTGATCAAACATACTTTTTTCAAACCAGTTACCAGGATAAGAAACTGTATATAATTTCTGTAAAGCTTCATAATGCTTATCATAAAGTTTCTTTATATTTGGATTAAAGGAAAATAACTCAAGCTTGTCTAAAACCATTCGATAATGCTTTCCATGATAATTATTCATAGAATACCTTTGTAGTTCAGGTAAGGCATCCACGGCAATATGCCCATAAAAAGTCTTGGGCAGGAAATCTACTATTTCATTTAACAATTCCACCAGATAAATTAAATTATAATATTGTAAAGCGATTAAAACAGGTGTTTCAGACCCATAATATAACATGGCAATAGCTCTGATTTCATCATCTTCTGAAAAAGCAAACCATTTTGTTTTATCCCAATATCTCGAATCAAGGTCTCCATAACAATATAAATAAGACCCAATTGATTTATTCATAAATTCCATTAATTCTCTTATTGTTAAATCTGTTCTTATTTCTTTCATATAAACCTCATTCTTTTTATATCAAGAAATGAATGAAAAGTCAAGTATAATTTATTACAATAAACTAGAGAAATGCTTTAATTTCATTTTTAATCTGAAAGCAACTAATCATACTTTCTTTTATTATACATAAAGTTCTATTTTAACTGATATATTTCCATTTTCATTATATCTGGACCCTCTTTTTCATCAAATTCAAGAAAAGCAAAATATCGATCTGTTTTTACAGAATTATATCTATACTGGTATCTCACCATTTTATAATTTATTAGGTTATAAATTTCACTGAAATAATGATCACGAATATTCCCAGTAAAATTCTGATTCACCGAATAGAAAAGTTGATCATCTGAGTAATAAATCCTATTTTTAATAAGATAAGTTCTCTCCATAAATCCTACTAACTTCTGAACGGTTTGTGTTTGCATATTTAAACGATAAATCATTTCATTATCTTTTGTTCTGCCATAGATGTATAAGCATTCCTCTTTATTATCTGACACAGCATAATAATTAAATACAAATTCAGTGGGAATCTCGATTTTTTTGACTATTGAATTCGAGTTTAAATCAAAGAATACTATTTTTTCTTTATCTTCATTTGTACGATTGTTAAAAACTAAACAATTACCTGATAAAGTCAGAAACGTGCTTGGAATATGACTCATAAATCCTTTTTCTAAAAATGCCTGCTCATGTATCTGCTTTATAGTATGATCAGTTATATTATACGACATGATGGCTGATTTTTTATTCTCAAAATCAGGATTAATCCAATAAACTGAATTATTATAGATTGTTACAAATAAATCAGCAGAAAATTCATCTTTTAAACCTGTGAAGATATCTGATTTGATAAGAGTCTTGTCTCCATTCTCAATATTGTATAAATAAATATCTTTGAATTTATTCTTCTCATTAAGCTTGTTAACTACAAAAACGATGTAAGCATTATCATTAATTGTTTCAGAAATATTCTCATTTTTACTCTCAAAAGAGGCAATCTCTTTAACTATCGTAGAATTACTTAGGTCGTACTCTACCAATCTTGAATAGGTGGAAATCCAATTTTGATTGACCATAAAAATCCTATCTTTGCTTTGCAGATACTGATCAGAGATAATCAGCTTATATGGTAACTGTGATTTATCAGAAAAAGAATGGATGTAAATAGGCTTTTTGTCCCTATCCCCATAAAATCCTCTCTGATAATTTATTGTAGAACAACTGCATAAAAAAACCGTTAGTAATATCAACAATAACTTTCTCATTTACCCTCCAATGGTTACAGACATTTTAATAAATTTATAATTATAATTAATTAATGTCAAGATTATTTTGAAGAGAAGGATTAAATGCTTATAGAGACTGTGCAAAATATATTGACTCTCATTAAGCAACTCTTGTACTTATAGGTAAGAAAAGTGAACCTATAGGCTCCATATCGATGCAATCTTGACAAATTCAGCAATAAATCTTTACTAATAATGAAACAATTTCATCAGATCTTCTCCTATTTCTGAGTAACAACTATATTTCTCCCTGACGATAAGGTATAAATAGTACAATGCCCATGAAAAAATGGTGTGTTCTGGAGCGAGTTCGGCTCGGACTCGAAAAAAATATCAGAGTTCTTCTAATTCAAAGCTCTCAAATTTGACTTCTATAAGCGAGTTTATGGTGGTTCTCCTGAGCTCGATTGCTTGTAATTATTGTAGGACAATTGGTGACTATGTTGCTGAGATTGTTATTACTCTTCCAAAAAGATGGAGTGTGGTAATGCTAAACGTTCCGTTCCTCTGGAACTTAAAATAACAACGTAATCACTTGTTTTTGTTGAGATTACCAAATATCCGGCTCCTCTGGCAAACAACCCCATTAGGGGTGGAATATTGGTAGGCCATGGTTTTAACCATGGTAAAATATAGCCAACACAAGTCCAACCCCTTTAGGGGTTGAACAAATATAGAATATATTTTATAAAGTCACCACCAATAATATCAAACGTCTAAATGATATCAACATATCAAATTCAATGCTTAAACTTAAATCCACCAACCATGATGCTTATCATTATCAGCAGTGCGCCAGCGCTACTGATTTATTTCACCAACATAGTTTTATGCACATAATGAGTTGTCTCTGTTTCCAATCGTATGAAATATAGTCCTGAGGATACCGATTTCTGCTGATCATCTTTCCCATTCCAGAGTATTGCCTGTTGTCCCTTGGGAAAGACTTGATCACGTAAAGTGGTAATCTTCTGACCTTTGATATTATAAATTGATACCTTCACTCTTTCTGCTTTCGTTAATTCAAAACTAATGGTAGTCGTTGGATTGAAAGGATTAGGATAGTTCTTTATTCTGTGAATTGTTTCACTATAACTTTGAACATTGTCCTGATTATCTGTACCTGTTTGATGAAGATAGATATTTAAAACCAAATCACTACCTTCACTGACGACGAGTCCGGATAATACCTGATCCTCATAATCCCAGCGTGAACAGGTGATGGTATAAGTGCCCTCTCCACAAGAAGAACGATAGTTTCCCAAAGTATCACTATATTCAGCCCATCTTTCGGGAAAAATCATTGATTTTAGCACTTTATTGAACGTAAGTGATTGATATGTATGACTCGAGTATTTGAAAAAGTGCCAAAAAGAACCTAAAATACTAAATAAAATAGCTAAAATAATTATTGACATGTTTTCCAGTGTAAATATAATAGTCCTATGTTTATTATTAAAAAAGAGATTAAGAATAATAAGACTGGTAAGATTTACACTTACCTGCAATTGATGGAGACCGTGCAAACGGACAAAGGTCCAAAACCACGGATGCTTGTTCATATCGGAGATTTTGATTTAACGGTAGAAGAACAAAAAATACTTGTTGTCATAATTGAGAATAAAATCAAAGGAAATCAGATACTTAAATTTTCTGATAAACTAGAAAAAATTGCTGACATCGCTTATATAAAATACAATATCAAAATCACAGGTCAAGTACAACAAAAACCTGAAATACAAAAAGGCAAGAATGTGGAAGTTGACTTGGATACAACCGAAATGACACAGTCAAGATTTGCAGGTTCAGAGCTTGTTGGGATAGAATTCTGGAATCGCCTTAAGTTTGACGAGGTGTTACAATCATGTGGATTTTCTCAAAAAGAAACAGATTTGGCAAAAGTTGTTATCTTAGGTCGACTGATCTCCCCAGGTAGTGATCTTCATACTTACAGGTGGATCAATGAACAAAGCGTCCTTGTAGAATATTTAAAAACATGTTTTTCACGGATATCCAAAGATATGATCTATGAAATAGGCGATATGTTGTACTTACATAAAGATCAGATAGAACGCAAATTAAGAAGTAACGTCAAGAGTCTATATCCATATATCGACAAAGTCTATTTATATGATTTAACAAATACCTATTTTGAAGGAAATAAAGTAGGAAGTGAATTGTGTAAACGAGGCAAGAGTAAAGAAAACCGTACTGATTGCCCATTGGTTACCCTTGCTCTAGTTGTAGACCAGGAAGGCTTTCCTGTGTACAGCAAGATATACAAGGGCAATCAATCAGAGCCTGCGACATTAAAGGAAGTTCTTCAGGAGGTTTTCAGTCATAGGCAAAATTTACAAGAGATCTTTCAGAAACCATCAATAATTATGGATAGAGGGATAGCGACAAGTGAAAATTTGTCCTATTTAAAAAACGAAGGCTATTCGTATTTTGTAATAGAAAGAAAGAACCTTGTAAAAGATTATGCTTCAGAGTTCAGTGACTTAACCGGATTTGAGGAATATAAAGATAAAAGCAAACAAAGTATTTTTATTAAGAAAACAGAGGACTCCGATTCCGTAAAAGTATTGGTATTCAGCACTGGCAGAGAGAAGAAAGAAAAGGCAATAGTTAATCATCAAGAAACAAATTTTCTTGAAGACAGTAGTAATTTGATCAAATCCAATTTTAAGAATACGATCAAAGACATTGATAAAATCAATATTCGAATTGGTCGCTTGAAAGAGCGTTATGGAGCGATAGCTGGTAAATACAATTTTATTTTGATAACAGAAGAAAAAGATCAACAGAAGGTCAAAGAGATAAAAATAGAAAAAACAGATAAAAACCCATTGAAGGATGATTATGCTGGTTGTTATGTTATACAGACGAATCATAAAGATCTTACGGGAAAAGAGATATGGGATTTCTATATGACTCTGACTGAAGTTGAGTCATCATTTAGATCAATAAAAACAGAGCTTGGCACACGTCCGATTTATCATCAATTGGACAGCAGGATAGAATCACATTTATTCATTTCTGTTTTAGCTTATTCTATTTTGAAGAGTATTACATATAAATTGAATCAGAACAACTTCCGTAAAAGCTGGAAAGAAATCAGAGAAGATTTGTTAACACATATGAGATCAACGATTATTCAGCATGATAAAAAAGGTACCGCTTACTCAATAAGAATCACAGGTACGCCTGAAAAAAAAGCAAAAGAAATCTATGATTTACTGGAAATGAAAACGTCATCACATAGAATCATAAAAAGAATTAAAAATTCAGATTGTAGAACCTAAAAAAAAAGTCGATGCCCTATTGATCAGGGTTTTAGGCTCATTTGACGAAAGTTGGGTCAGGCAATTTCCCACTGATGGTAAGCTTAACACAATCCACAGGCAAGCCTGTCTCTGCATCAAAAATACGCCCTTTGATCCCACCGATATAGACAGAATTGTATTCATAAGCACCCATATCAACAGTTAAAGAGTTGCCAGGCAAGCCTCTGGCTATCCTTTTTTTATACATCAGATCAAAAGCAGGTAACTCGGGCATATTGAGCCCACTATCCAAACATATAGAACTATCTGACAAGGTATAAACCCCAGTCTCAGGACTCAGAAATGACGGCTCACCGATCACATTCCCCCCTCCATCTATATAGGGACAAGTCTCCGGTATGGGCAAACTCAGGCAATTATTGGTATATCTTAAATTATAAGCGCTACTTGTTCCGCCAGCCGAGTATAGTAGAAACCCTGAAATTATATTATTAGTAAACTTTGATGATTCCTGAGAACCATCTATGATTTTATGTACATTAATAATTGTGTTATTAAAGAAAATGGGTGATAATCTGCGTGACCATGATAATGTAGAGGAGTATTGTCCAGAACCAATAAAGCTGAACAAATTATTAAAAAATACCGGTTGATTCTGATTGACATTTAATACCCCATACCCTAATTCAACAAGATATTGGCTTTTCGATTCCAGGATGTTATTATAGACATAGGTGTTGCTGGAATCTGACATAAGTTGAATATAATGAACACTTCCATAGCCCATATTATCGGCTACGATATTTGTGCCCACTCCTGATCCTGATAATTCACTAGAATAATTAAAGTTCACATTAGGTGTATATATCTTATTTTTTCGACAATAAGAGGTGTCTGAGGGGGATGTTGCAGAACAAGCAAAAGTAACACTGCTGTTATTTACAGTGCAAACAATGAATCTGCACGATTATCAGCATTATTAATGATTAATTGTAAACGTTCGATGGCTGTTGGAAAATTCTTCTCAGATATATAACATTTTGTTTTTACCTCTTCTTTTAATAAATAGGTTTTTAAATCAATTGAGTCAATCTTTAAATCCAAATAGTTTCTTAAGCTAACACAGAAAATTGGTTTTACTACGATAGAAGGATTAATAGCATCATTTGAATATGTTATAAAAGACTTCTTTGAAAAGGAATGGTTTGAAGACAAAATCGTGGAAGCTGATAATGAGTTTTTTATGAATGTTTCGTAATCAAATATGAATTATAAGTTAAGGTGTTTATCTTGCCAAATTGACTTACCATTTTATTATGGTTTACTACTTGGAAAGATGAGATTTAATACAAAATCCAATTAAAGCAAAATTAGTTGACAATTGGGAAGATTGGAAACATACATATGTTAAAAGAATGTAACTTACAAAGTTACATTTACAAGAACTAGAATGTAACTTACAAAGTTACATTTACAGGAGAAAAGAATGTAACTTACAAAGTTACATTTACAGGAACAAGAATGTAACTTACAAAGTTACATTTACAAGAACTAGAATGTAACTTACAAAGTTACATTTACAGGAGAAGAAATGAGGGAATATGTCAAACTTTGATTTTAAGATTAATTTCAAATTAAACTTACCACATATACAATTAGAAAATTCATTCATTGCCATAACTTTTAGATTAGCTCATTCCTTATCAAATCATCTACTTAATCAATTATTAGAAAAAAAGAATAACTTCGAAGAAACCCTTAAAAGCATTCCTCTAGAAGAGAAACCAAAATTCATTGATGATTACAAAAGAGATTATTTCGAATATTTTGACTTAAACATAAATAACTCAAAAAATTCTATAGATTTAACCGACTCTTTTATTTCTCAAATATTGAAAGATACTATCCATTTTTATGATGATAAAAAATATGATCTTATCGCTTATTGCATAATGCCAAATCATGTTCATATGATTTTATGTCCATTAATCAAAGATACCGATCAATTCTATTCTCTTTCTGAAATTATGTTTTCTATAAAAAAGTTCTCTTCTAACAAAATAAAAAAAAATGAGACCATTTGGAATAGAGAATACTATGATCATCTTATCAGAAGTGATATTGATCTTGATTATCAATTGAATTATTTAATACAAAATCCAGTTAAAGCAAAATTAGTTGACAATTGGGAAGATTGGAAACATACATATGTTAAAAGAATGTAACTTACAAAGTTACATTTACAAGAACTAGAATGTAACTTACAAAGTTACATTTACAAGAACTAGAATGTAACTTACAAAGTTACATTTACAAGAACAAGATACTTATAGAAACAAAAGCAATGATCAAATCACTATCTAGGATTTCGAGTCCGAGCCGAACTCGCTCCAAAAGGACTTTACTCCATTTTTCATGAGCGTTTGTAACATTTAAATCTAGATATTTATTTGTAAGAGAGGATAT
The DNA here is from genome assembly GCA_963678255.2 of Cloacimonadales bacterium (SeqCode). Taxonomy (GTDB): domain Bacteria; phylum Cloacimonadota; class Cloacimonadia; order Cloacimonadales; family WRIO01. The sequence goes on along the minus strand of CAXXTW010000001.1, from coordinate 1,291,126 downwards.
TGCCACTGGTATTATAGTATGACACAGAAACGGCAGTTTGTTTTATGTTGTTTCAATTCCAATCGCTAAGTGACTAATCCCTAACATATATGTTATTCTTTTTCATTCAGATTACAGGGCTATTGCCCTAAATTTCATATTTTTTATTATGGGATTATCTGTTTAATCCCAACGTATAGAGGATTTTTTCTGTTAGGATACCTCTAAATGTTTATTAGGTCAATACTATAATAATTATAACTTCAAGCTACGTAATTAGTTGCAAGTTTTTAAAGCGGACTTATAAAATAATGATTTTTTAGTCATTTTATCCCATCAAGGAGTGAATTCACTTATATTTCCTGTTAATCAATCTCATTGAAAACCCAAGATTCTTCTACTTTTATTACAAATATAAAAATAATTTCAAACAACTATCTTACTATTTTCCAATACATTTAGTACAAATTACTTATTTATTTGAACAATAACTCATATTTATTCTTGACAATTTGAATAGCTGTTCAAATATAGTGTTGTTTTATGAATTAATGTTCATAGGATTAAGTAAGAGATTAAATATAGGAGGGAATGATGGCTTATGCAGTAAAAACTCTGAATGAGAAGAAAAGAAAATGCAGAGCAAGTATCGTTCAATCAGCGATAAATGTATTTGCACAAAAGGGATTTCATAACACCAAGATATCAGATATTGCCAAAGTAGCAAATGTGGCAGACGGAACGATTTATCTTTATTTTGATAACAAAGATGATTTACTTATCCGTTGTTTTGAAGAAATGATAACCGCCTTATTAGACAGTGCAAAAGAAAAATTAAGTAGTATTGAAAACAGAGTGGAAAGAATTTTAAGATTTATTGATCTTCATTTTGAATATTGTATAAACAACAGAGATTCAGCCAGATTAATGATTATAGAGCTTAGACAAAGTCCAGAATTTTACTCTAAATACCCCGATTTCTGGCCAATAAATCATTATCTTAATTTTTTAAGGGAATTATGCGCTGATGCCATAAACTCACAGCATATTAGGCAAATAGACCCTGAGTTATTAACGACCATCATTTTTGGTTCTTTAGATTTTACCATGACGACGTGGTTAATGTCCAAAATTACAGTTGATTTCAACAAGATAAAAGATGGTATTGCAGACATAATTTATCATGGTTTAGAGATTAAAGATCAGGAGATATAAAATGAGTTCAGATAAATCACAAAGACAAACTCCTTATACAGTTATACTACCTCTATTTATTGCTATGGGAACATTATTGTTATTTTGTATTCCCTTATTTGCTCAGTCACAAGAGAATGATTCAGTCAGTCTTAGTTTAAATGAAGCTAAGAATATTGCTTTGAAAAATAATCAAACCTTAAAGAGTGCCAATGAAATGCTTAAAAGTGCAGAATATCAGAAAAAAGCAGCCTTTACCAGATTTTTACCTTCTCTCAATATGGTTGGCACCTATATGCAAAAAGGGGATGTTTATAAAATAAAGACAGATTTATACAAACTTCCTGTATATTCGGTTAATTCTTCCACAGGAGCTGTCACCCCTATACAGGGTCAATTTGTACCTTTTCAGTTAGATATGGAAATCGATGACAAGGATAGTTTTATTTTTAGTACCAATCTAACTCAACCCATCTTTACGGGAGGAAAACTTATTACTCAATATAAACTGAGCAAAAATCTAGAAAAAATAAATCAGAATAAATTGAGTTTAACCCAACAAGAGATCATAGTAAAAACTGAAGAAGCTTACTGGAGAGTGATTTCCTTGCAGGAAAAGAAATTATTAGCAAAGCAATATTTAGAAACAATAGAAAAACACCTCAGTGATTTAGAGAATTATAAAGCAGCGGGAATCATCACGCAAAATGATCTACTAAAAGTAAAAGTAAAATTAAATGAAGCACAATTGAATTTGCTGAAAGCAAGCAATGGTGTTACTTTATCAAAAATGGCTTTGAATCAAATACTAGGAATTGATTTACAAACAGAAGTCACCCTTACTGAAGGTTTGGAAGAACAAATTAATGAAAACAAACCTGAGATTAGTATTCAAGAAGCTATGCAGAGCAGACCGGAATTAAAGATGATGAAAAGTTCAGTTGATATAGCTGGAAATTATAAAAGTTTGCAATTATCCCGTTATTTTCCAAACATAGTGCTTAATGCAGGCTATCAAATGATGAACCCAAACCCTTATAATTCATTGAAAGATGAAACAGGTAAAGATTGGACTATTGCCCTTGTTGCACAACTTGAGTTATTTCACTGGAATGAAAGAGGGTTTTCATTGAATTCAGCAAAAAGGACAGAAAAATCTGTTCAGTATCAATATGAAGAAACGAAAGAATTACTTAACTTAGAAATGCAACAGATTAAGTTTTTATTAGAAGAAAGCAAGAAAAAGGTTCTTTTATCAAAAACAGGTTTAGAGCAATCAGAAGAAAACTTAAGATTGTGTAATGAAAAGTTTTATACAGGTGTCTTGAAAAGTTCTGATGTATTGGATGCTCAAACTCTCTGGCAAAATGCAAAGTCAGAATATATAGATTCATTAAGTGAATATCAGTTGAATTTAGCCAAATATAATAAAGCTTTTGGACTCATAAATTAAGGAGAGACTCATGAAAAATATAAAAAAAATCACTTTAATTACCTTCCTGATGATACTAGTCATAACAGGATGTACAAAAAAAGACAATATTGAGAAAAAAGATGAAGCTGTTAATGTCAAAACAGAAAAGGTTGTTGAGAAATCTTATACCCCCACGTTAAACTTCTCTGGCACGATAAAAGCAAATAAAGAAGCCAATTTAGGTGCCAGCTTACCCGGAAGAGTGGAGAAATTTTATGTAAAAGAAGGTGAAACTGTAGAAGAAGGACAATTAATTGCTCAGTTATCAGACGAGTTATATACATTATCAGAAATAGAATATAAGGCTATTGAGAAGGATTTTGGCAGAATTTCTCAATTATATAGTAAAGGATCCGTATCAGAAATGGAATATGATCATTTAAAAGCAAAATTAGATGCCAGTAAAGAAAAGTATAATTTATTAAAAAAGAATACTCAGATCATCGCACCATTTAGCGGTATCGTTACAGAGATATTGGTAAATGAGGGAGAAAATTTCTCTATCATGCCAGCTTTAGATCTTGGATATTCACACGCATCCGGGATAGTAAGACTTATGCAGATCAATACTGTCAAAGCCGAAATACAAGTAAATGAAAAAGACATTACTCAGATCAGAAAAGGACAAAAAACAGAGTTAAACTGTGACAGTTTTCCTGAAGAATCTTTTACAGGATACATTACCAATATCCAATCATTATTATCAAATTTATCCAGAACGACTACTGTTGAGATCAGCATAGCCAATCCTCAGAAAAAGCTATTACCCGGAATGTTTATTCGCTCTAAGATATCATTACAAACTACAAAAGGAATATTTATACCAAGAGTAGCCTTATTAAAACAATCAGGGACAAATGAAACTTATGTTTATTGCTTTGAAAACGGTGTTGCTGTGAAAAAGAATATACAGATCATAAAATCAATAAAAGATGAAGTTATAGTGGAAGGATTAACTATTGATGAAGAAGTCATCACTTCGGGAAAAACAAAAATCAAGGATGGACAAGCCGTCATTATTGATGGAGGTCAGAAATGAGATTACCTCAAATTGCGGTAAAAAACCCTGTATTTACAGTAATGTTTTTTATTGCTCTATTAATATTTGGAATGGTTTCGTTAACCATGCTTCCCAGAGATATCTTGCCCGATGTAGAATATCCAGCGATAACCATCATAACCGTATATCCTGGTGCATCTGCCAGTGAAGTAGAAGAGCAAGTCAGTAAAAAACTGGAAAACCAGTTATCCAGTGTAACAAATCTGAAGAAAATCACCTCAAAATCAAAAGAGAATGTCTCATTTATCTCACTTGAGTTTGATTGGAATACAAATCTTGATGAGGCTTCCAATGATACAAGAGATAAGATCGAACTAGTAAAAAAAGAATTGCCAGATAATGCTTATGCGCCAACCATAGTGAAGGTAAACAGTTCTATGGTACCTGTAGTTATTTATAATGTATCAGCAAAAGAGAGTTTTAATTCTCTCAATAAAATACTAGAAGATAAGATGACAAATCGTTTAAAACGAGTAAAAGGTGTCGGCAACTTCATTTTAATAGGTCAAAAAGAAAGACAGATAAAGGTAGAGGTTGACCCCTATCGTTTACAAGCGTATCATTTAAACATGGCATTTATAGCTCAGGCTTTAAAGACTGAAAATCTAACGGTTCCAGGTGGAAACATTAATCTAGGAGTCAATGAATTAGCTGTTAGAGTTCCTGGAGAATTTACATCAGTAGAAGATATCAGAAATATTATAGTAAGCACAATAAATGGGAAAGTTATTCGATTATCTGACATCGGCTCAGTCACTGATGATTATAAAGATAAAGATGAAATCACAAAAGGTTACAAACAGAGATCTGTTGTGGTAATGATCCAAAAGCAATCAGGAGCAAACACCTTAGAAGTTGCTTCAGCGGTAAAAAAAGAGATCGCATTAATCCAGAAAACATTACCAAAAGATATCGTCATTAATGAAGCGATTGATTCTTCTGTTTTAGTCTCTCATTCCATAAAAAATGTTTCTTCAACAATCTTGTATGCAGCACTTTTTGTAATTTTTGTAGTCATCTTTTTTATGAGAAATATTCGTAATAGCTTGATTATCATACTAACAATTCCTTTTTCACTTATCATGGCGTTTATATTTATGTATATGGCAAAGTTTTCTATCAATATCTTTTCAATGATGGCATTGGCAATTGCCTTGGGTATGGTGGTTGATAACGCGATCGTTGTATTGGAAAATATAACCCGTCATATTGAGAATGGAGCAAGACCGCAAGAAGCAGCGATATTTGGTACCTCAGAAATGGGTATGGCCATATCGGGTTCGACCTTAACGACTATAGTGGTCTTTTTGCCTATGGTGTTTATGGGTGGAGTAGTAGGTATTCTTTTTAAGCAATTAGCTCTAATCGCTTCCGTAACTCTGGTAGGGTCACTATTTACAGCATTAACTCTAACCCCTATGTTAGCCTCTGTCTTAATGAAAGCAAAACATTTGGATACTAAAAAACCAGGCAAGCTTTTTACTTTCTTTGAAAAGATATTTGTAAACACAGAAAACAAATACACAAATTGGCTTAAGTGGGCAGTTCATCATCGCAAAACCGTTATTTATGGGTCATTGATATTGTTTGTGATCACTTTAATAATCGGGAGATCTGTCGGCACTAATTATATTCCTGAGTTTGATGCAGGAGATTTAATGGCTTCCATTGAGTTACCAGTAGGAACAACTCTCAGTGAAACAGAACGAGTTGCAGGCTTAGTTGAAGACATCTTTTTGAAAGAAATTCCCAAAAAAGATTTACTATCTCATTATTCTATCATAGGTCAAACAGAAAGAGGAGTCTTATCGATCATGGGATTTAAAGAAGGTAAAAATGCTTTCACTATAGGAGCAAAACTAGTCATTCCAGATTACAGAAATTATCCAGCTTCTGCAGTAGCTGATCGGATCAGCAAAGAAGTAGCCAAAATACCAGAAATTGAAAAGTTTTCAATTTCCGGAGGCAGTATGCTAGGAAAAGCTATGCTTGGTAATAAAAGCCCAATAGAAATCAAAATTATGAGTAATGATTTTGATAAAATGAATGAAACCGCTTTTAAACTACAGGAAATGTTATATAAATATGGGAAATTACAAAATATTAGTAATACTGTTGATCCTGGGAAAATGGAATTACAAGTAGTTATTGATCGAGAAAAAGCAAGAGAGCTTGGGATAAATACTGCTCTAGTTGGATTAACTGTCAGACAAAGCATTTATGGTGTCGAAGCAACACAATATAAAGAAGATGGTGAAGAGTTTGAGGTTTTAGTGAGATATGCGCCTGAATACAGAAATGATATTGATGCCATTGGAGATATCCTCATACCTACTTTGACAGGGCAAACCGTTCCATTAAGATCTTTTTGCCAAATAGTTGAAGCGAAAGGTGCCTTGGAAATTAAACATGAATCACAACAAAGAATAGTCTATGTTTCTGCTGATTTAAAGAATGTTTCCTTAGGAACAGCAGTAAAAGAAATTAAACAAGAAATGTCAAAACTAGACATTCCTGAAGATGTTATTGTTGATTTTGGCGGACAATATGAAGAGCAACAATCATCATTTAAATCCTTAATACTTTTGTTTGCTTTGGGAATTGTATTGGTTTATATGGTTATGGCTTCACAATTTGGATCTCTGAAAGATCCTTTTATTATCATGTTTGCAGTTCCATTATCAATAATAGGAGTCATCTGGGCATTTCTATTGACAGGAGAATCACTGAGTGTAACCACTTTTATTGGAATAATAATGTTGGTGGGTGTCGTTGTGAACAATGGGATAGTTTTGGTAGATTATACAAATCTATTAAAAGCCAGAGGAAATTCATTAATAAATTCAGTTCTACAAGCAGGACATTCACGACTCAGACCGGTGCTTATGACGGCATTGACCACCATTTTAGGTATGGTTCCCATGGCGTGGAGTTCAGGAATGGGTTCAGAAATGTGGAAACCAATGGCGATAACCATGATCGGTGGGTTATTAGTATCAACCATGATTACTTTGATCTTAATACCTGTCATCTATCTAATCGTAAACAGAAAAAGCAATTAGGAGATGTATAATGAAAATGATGTATGTATCGTGCAATATTAGTTCTTTAAGTCCTTTATTGGAAATATTTAAGCAGGAAAATATCACTAGTTTTCAGATGATAGAAGAAGCAACTGGTCAGTTTCCAAAAGGAGAGCCCAGGCTCAATACACCAATATGGCCAGGTTTGAACTCAATAGTATTTGTTACCTGTAATGAGAATCAATGTCATGCTGTTAAAAAGCATATTAATCAATTTAATAAAGTAGCTTATAATGACAATGAATTGATTTTTGTTAATAGTTGGACAATTGATGAGGATATTTAAGTTTAAGTGATAAATAGAATTTGCATAACCGGCATGAAAAACCGGTTATGCTTTTTTTTATATCAGTTGATAAGTACTCATTAAAATTGGTGCTTTAAGACTATCCAAAATCCTCTCAATGATGACACCTTCATTGGGATTAATATCATAACCAAAAGTAGTTCTAACGGCTAAAGAAGAAAACTGAACAGCCCGATCAAGCGCAATAGGCAAAGAATCTCCTAAAAGTAAACTTCCAGTTAATACACTTGTAAAGATATCACCAGTACCTGGATATTCAGTAGGGATATAGGTACAAGAAACCTTCCAAAATTTATCTGTTTTTTTGCTATAAGCAATAACAGAGGTAAGATCTAAATTATTTTCTTCTCTCACACTGGTAATCACAACTTTATTTGGACCTTTCTCAGCCAATTGCTTAGCCCAGTTTTTTAATTTATCAATAGAAGGCGTATCTTCATAAGGTATATCGAGAAGTAAACAGACTTCAGTCAGATTCGGAGTAATCAAATCAGCATAAGTAATCAGACGTTTCATTTTTTCAATTAATTTTCCTGACATTGGAGAATAGGCAATTCCATTATCACCCAAAACAGGATCAATAACGACTAATTGTTTATCTTGATTAAAATACTGAATAAAATCAATAACAATATCAATCTGCTGATCTGATCCTAAGAAACCACTGTAAATACAATCAAAGTTTATATTTTCTTTTTTCCAATGTTCAATAAATAGAGACATTTGATGGGTTAAATCTAACATTTTGAAATCATCAAAAGCAGTATTTGAAGACAATACAGCCGTAGGTAAAGGAGTAACTTGAATCCCCATGGATGAAAGAATGGGAATCACAACCATTAAAGCAACTCTTCCTAAACCCGATAAATCATGGATAGCTGCTACTCGTGGTATTGGGTTATTCATCATAACTCCTGAGTTTTCTTTTTAAGAAAGATCAGGTTTGGTTGTTTGTCAAGTAAAGAAATGTATATTATGAACAATCCAATTCATTTATATAAGAGCTCATATCAGGCTGTTGCCTGTTTGGTAAAAATGAAACACCTTGTTTTGAGATTGTCTTTTTCAAAAATGATAACTGTTTGAGAAGATAATGGTAGTGCTGACGCACTACAGATAATGGCAAATCGGAGATTTGCAGATAAAAGCTCATATCAGGCTGTTGCCTGTTTGGTAAAAATGAAACACCTTGTTTTGAGATTGTCCTTTTAAAAAATTGACATCTATTGGAGAAGATATGGATATTTCTTTGAGATAGTATTGTTCATTACTTTTGTCTTGATACCTGGATATTTAATATATTTTATGGATTAATTAATTAAAATAGACAAATACACAAGGTGTTTCATAGGAGCTCATATCAGGCTGTTGCCTGTTTGGTAAAAATGAAACACCTTGTTTTGAGATTGTCCTTTTAAAAAATTGACATCTATTGGAGAAGATATGGATATTTCTTTGAGATAGTATTGTTCATTACTTTTGTCTTGATACCTGGATATTTAATATATTTTATGGATTAATTAATTAAAATAGACAAATACACAAGGTGTTTCATAGGAGATAAGAGATAATCATCATCGTTGGAGGATATCTTTAGGATGGAATATGTTGAATAAAGTCTTTTCATTTCTTTGAGATGGTATTGTTCATTTCATTTCTTTTGTCTTGATACTTGGATATTTAATATATTTTATGGATTAATTAATTAAAATAGACAAATACACAAGGTGTTTCATAGGAGAGAAAGTGTAAAAGGTATTTGAAATTGGAGACGAAATTGAGCAAACTCAGCATAATATTTTAATGGGCAAACTCCAAGCAAGCTCCAAGGAAGGAGTAAGCAAGCAGTAAGGAATAAGAAAGAAATCCAAAGTCATGAAGAAGAAAATGGCATGATAATTTAATGACTACAACAAGAATTAATGAAATATGAAAATGAAAGAAAGATTAGGTTTTAAACAAAAAGCAAAACCCCGATAATCGGGGTTTTGCAATTTCGGATTTAATCCGATTTTATATTTAGGAAAGGATTAATAGTAAAGATAGCGATAATCTTCGACTTTTGCTTCTTCCATCACTTTACGATACCATTCAGAATAGTGTTGATTTTCTTTAGTAGTTTTGTAATCTTCGGTAATTTTTTTCTTATCTTTATTGAAAGCATTCATATCTGGTTTAATTCTTTCAGTGATGAGACCAATAAAGGCACCTTTATCTGATTTAACAGGAGCTGTAATTTTCCCAACTTCCAAAGCTAAGAGAGCTTTATTTAATTCAGGGACATTACCAACTTCAGGAAGATATCCAGCTTTATTAATTTGTTGAACATCCAGAACTTTCAAACCCTGAGCTTGAGCAGCTTCAATAATTTTATCTGTTGGATTTTGTTTACTAAAATTATTTGCTAAAGCAAGAGCTTTGTCAGCACGTTTAGCGCGATCGAGTTGAGTTTTGATAGCAGTTTTTACTACATCAATTTCATCATAATGAACCCCAAGTTTAGAAGACAATTCAGGGATAACATAAGAACCGTCATAGATTTTTAAAGGTTCATTAATATGACCAACGTTTTCTTTGAAAGCAATTTTAACAAGATGAGGGAAACGACCAAGCATAGGGATATATTCAGCTTTTTTATCAAATTCAGGAGTTTCCTGAACTTCTAATTTTTGATTTTTAGCAACTTTTTCAAGGCCTTGTTTTTTAGCTAATTCATAGAATTCGTTCGCTTTATCTTTCATTTCCATTTTAGTTTTTTCACTTGGAGCAATAGTAATCAAGATATGACTAGCTTGAACTTCAGGTTCACCTTTATCATTCTTCTTTTTAGCGGTAGTTTTAATGATATGCCAGCCAAAACTGGTTTTAATAGGCGCACTAACCTGACCTACTTCAAGACCAAAAGCAGCATCTTCAAATTCTTTTATCATTCTTCCTTTACCAAAGAAACCGATATCTCCGCCATTTTGGGCAGAGCCTGGATCCTGTGAATAGTCAGTAGCTAATTTAGCAAAATCATCACCGGCAAGTATTTGTTGATAGATATTATCGATATCTGATTTAGCACGTGCAATATCTTCATTACTAGCTTGAATGGTAAATTTGACAAATTTAAATTTTCTAGAAGCTTCTTTTTTATATTTTTCTTCTTTATTCTTATCGTAATAAGCTTTGATTTCTGCATCTGTAACGTTTTCAGCAGGCAAAGTATTGATATCAAAGAAAACAACTTTAGCCGAGACTTTATCATTTTTATCAACATAGTCAATTCTGACAGAGTCTTCAACGATTTTTGTTTCAGCTTTAATTTTCTTTTCAAGTTTTTCATAAGGTAAGACAGAACGAACATATTGTTCAACGGCATTAGCAAATTCAGGGCTTTGTGTTAAAGCAGTCATGTATTTGCTTTTATCAAATTGGCCATTAGTTTGGAATTGTTCGTTAGTCATCAATTCTTGAGGAGGCTCATTTTTAATTTTGTCTAAAACGTCATTATCTTTAACACTGATGTGATAACGTTTAAGTTGTTTTTCCATGATAGTTTTTTGAGTAAAATTTCTCCAAAACTCATCATTTAAACGTTGGAAAGTTTGATCATCGATATTAGCTTTAGGATTTTGATTTATATATTGACTGATATGTTCTCTCAATTGTCTGTCATAATCCTGATAATATACCTTTTTTCCATAAACCTTACCAACATGGGGTTTTGGACTAAAAACTGATTGGACACCGATAACAGCCATCCCTAAAATAAACAAAAAGGCTGTGACCACAATAATCCACTTTTGATTTTTTCTTAAGCCCTCAAGCATTTCCTTTCCTCCTGGAACACATCTACTTTATTTCTAAATGAATTGTTACAAAATTACACTTGAGTTAAAAAGTCAAGCTAAATTTTAGGGACAATCCGAGTATTTTAATTTTAATCCGATCTTAATTGAATAGAGAGTAAATCAATTAAAAAAAACATAAAGAAAATAACAGTTTATTTCAGTTGTTAAAATGAATGATAAGTCCAAATTTAGGTCTTTAAATTCATAACTTTTTAACATGCCAGCATATCAAGAGAAGAAACATTAAACAGTAATACTTTAAGTTGATTTTTAATCAAAGAAATTATAAAAATCGGAAAATGAATGAATAAAACATACTATTTCATTTCTTTTATCTTTAGATTTTCTATGACAATCCAAACTATTTTTAAAGATTTCATTTTCATCAGAAAAATAAGGAGACTTACAAACCATTCTTCACGAATAATGGAAGTACATACAAAAGTTTGTTTATAAGAGAATTTTTCATGAAGTTATTTTTCTTTCTCAATGAATTCTTTCATAGTATCAGGAAGAAAGCCTAAATAAGCTTTTTTTGATGTTCTGATGACAGGTGTTTTGAAGAGTAAGGGAAATTCAAGCAATTTTTCAGTGATATCGAATCTCATATATTTAAGATTTAAACGTAGAAATTCTTTACTATTTACATCAATGAGTTCTTCAATAGGAATGAATAGGGAGACCTTTTTAAGCTCTCCCGCACTCATGCCTTTAATTTGAAGATTTATAAATTGGAAATCCAATCTTCTTTCTTTTAGAAAGCGTATAGCTTTCTGAGTTTCTTTACATTTAAGCGTTCCAAAAACCTGAATCAATCCAAACCTCTATTTTTTATTCTTTTTTACAAAAGCAGGATTAGATTTAGAAAGTTCTTTAAAGAAATAGAACAAGGATTTTACAGGCGTACCAGTAGCACCTTTTTGTTGCCAAGCTTTTGGTTTTTCGCAAAAAGCTGATCCAGCAATGTCTAAATGCATCCAAGGTAAATTTTGAACAAATTCGCCAACAAATAAACCTGCGGTGATTGCTCCACCCCATCTTCCTCCAGTGTTTTTCAGATCAGCTACTTCAGATTTATTTAGTTCAGCATATTCAGTATCATTAGGTAAACGCCAGAATTTCTCATTAGCCATCTTTTCTACGCTCAATAAGGTATTGCAAAGGTCATCATTATTGCTTATTATGGCAGATCTGACACCTGCCAAAGCAACGACAGCCGCTCCAGTTAGTGTCGCTACATCGATGATTTTATTCACTCTTTCATGTTTAATGGCATAGTGAATCGCATCAGCTAAAGTTAATCGGCCTTCTGCATCGGTGGAAGTAATTTCAACAGTTTTACCTGCCATAGTTCCAATGATATCACCAGGTCTGTAAGCTCTTCCAGAAATCATATTTTCACAAGCAGCAATGACAGCAGTAATATTAATAGGCAATTTTGCTTTACTGATAGCAGCCATAGCACCAATTACAGCAGCAGCACCGCCCATATCGTTTTTCATATTTTGCATGCTGTCACCTGGTTTAATATTATACCCACCGCTATCATAAGTAAGACCTTTTCCAACTAAACCAACAATATCTTGAGGATTTTCGGGATTACCTTTGTGATACATAATAATCAAACGAGGTTGATTTTCAGAACCTTTAGCCACACTAATATAGGCTTCCATTCCAAAAGAAGCAATCTTTTTTTCATCATGAACTTTAACTTCAAAGTCATAAGCATTACCAGTTTTTTGAGCCATTTCAGCCATTTTTCTAGGATTAAGTTCATTAGCAGGTTCATTTACCAGTTGTTTAGCAATATTAACCGCTTCTCCGATCAATTCCCCCATAGCAATAATATCTTGAATTTGATCGATCTGATAATTAGTAATAAAATCAACAGATTTAAGAATATAATCATTTTTTTTGGTTTTGAAAGTATCAAAAGTATAAGAAGATTCAATAAGAGTTTGAATACCTTTTTCAATAATTAATTCCATTTGATTGACATTATTTGTTAAATGATCAGCAATTGTTTGAAAACCAGACATTTTCTTTTTAGAACTTAGCTGATAAAATTGAGCAAAAAGAGATTGAATACCTTCAACAGATTGAAGATCTTCAGCTTTATCCATCCCGAACAGCACAACATCATAAGTTTCTTTATGACATGGGATGGTAAGTTCTAAAACAGAATCTTTCTCCCATTTGTAGTTTTTTCTTTCAACAAGAGCTTGTAAGGATTTCATTAAGGTAGAATTTAGTACTTTTTTTAGATTATCAATACTAAACGATTCAAAAGCAGGAATAAAGATAACTTTCTCCTGATTTAATTCTGTGGTTAAACTTACTTTCATTTAAACCTCCATTATTTAATAATTAATTGTTCAAAACCCGAGTATATATTAAAACGATTTGCTCTGGCAAATCCGATGAGATAGATTTTATGATCCCATCCTAACCTAATCGCTTCAGAAGTAGGAGCCGAGTGAGACACTATTGTTGAATAACCAGCACGAATACATTTTTTTACAATTTCAGAAGTTATTCTGCCGGAGGTAAAAAGAATGCAATCATTAAAAGGGAAATGTTTTTTGAAACAGTCCCCTGTCACTTTATCCAAGGCATTATGTCTTCCAATATCTTCAGCAAAGGAGCAAAATTGATAGTTTCTAATGATAGCACAACTATGAACAGCTCCTGTTTCTCTAAACAAAGCAGATTTTTTTTCAAATTCATGCAAACAGTTTAGTAGTTTTTCTGAGATCAATTCTGTTTTTGGAAAAGCAATACGGCAACCACAGAGAGAAGAAGCCAAAGCAGAACAGCAACTGGTGGATTTGATCATATTCCGATGAAAAGCATTTATCCTATCTAGGGGGATTTTCATTTGAAAATTGATATATTTATCAGAAAAATTAAATTCAACAGCCTTAATTTCATCTTCATGATAGAGAATGTTTTCAGTGTATAAAAAACCATAAGCTAATTCTTCCAGTTTTTCAGGTAATACTGATAAAGTTATCACCTTTTTTTCATTAACAAAGATATTAAAATCGCTTTCACGCACAACGATATCAGTCATGAATTCACTAGTTTTTCCATGATAGCGTTTGATCTCAAATAGCCTACGAATATTATCTTCCATACCACTTCCACATAATTTTATGTTAAGATAAATTCTTTACAACAATTAAGGCAAGTTTTTTTTTGGATTATTTAAAGAGAGGTGATTATGACCCGTCTAGAAAGTGTTATTTTAGAACAGATAAAGAAGACTAATCAAGCCTTTAAAATGTGGGAAGAAGGTGAATCAGTTGTTTTAGGAGTGTCTGGAGGAAAGGACAGTTTAGGACTTTGGTTTCTATTAAAGCATTTAAATCTAAAGATATTTCCAATTTTTGTTAACACTCATAAAGAACAGATAGTTGATTTTACAGACGCAGATTTTTTAAAAGTAATAAATACTGATATATACAATCAATCTCATTTTCCAGAGCAGAAAAGAAATCCGTGTTATTTGTGTTCAAGAATGAGAAGAAGGGTCATTTTAGAGTATGCAGAATCCATCAATGTAAGAAAAATATGTTTTGCTCATCATAAGAATGATGTTGTCCAGACACTATTATTAAATATGATATATAGTCGAGAGATTTCTACAATGCAGGCAAAGCAGGAGATATTTGAAGGTTCATATCAAATTATTCGTCCACTATATGAAGTAGAAGAAAGTTTATTAAGGAAATATTCTTTAGAAAAAGGGTTCAAACTTTTAAAGAATATATGTCCAGAGGATAGAACATCAAAGCGTTCGTATATTCGTAATATATTGAAAAAGTTATCAGAAGATCATAAAAGAATCAATATCTACGATAATATATTTCATTCATTAGAAAATATAAAAGAGAATTTTGTACCATTTCCAATAAAAAGAGATATTGAGATTTCTGAATAAAGTCCATTTTATCAAATCAGGATAAATTTTATGGAAAACAAATAGTAATAAAAAACATTAGAAGTAATAAAGAGGTTAAAAAGAAAAAAGAGAAATAATTTCGCAATTTAAAAAAAAGTCTTTGACAAAATAACAATTTTATTGTAATTGTTAGAAAGTAAGTTATGAAATAATGGGTTTATAGGAAAGTTATCAATTTTGGAGGCTATATGGCGAGTTTGAAGTTTTTGATTGTCGATGATTCACCCACAATGCGTCGAATAGTATTTAACACATTAAAACGATTAGGTTATAATGAAATTGAAGAAGCTGAACATGGGCAAGAAGCAATGGACAAATTAAAGACATGCCCAGGCGTAAATTTTGTTGTTACTGATTGGAATATGCCTGTAATGGATGGTTTACAATTAGTACAAGAAATACGATCATCAAGCGAATTTTCCAAAATTCCCATACTAATGGTAACGACTCGTTCGGTAAAGGATGATATAATAGATGCCATGAAAGCTGGAGTTAATAATTATATTGTTAAGCCTTTTACACCAGAAGTATTAAAGGCCAAAATAGAAGCGATTTTGACGAAATAGGAGTATTTTATGGAGGGAAGTTATCAAGGGGTGATTACCATTATAGAGCATATAGTGGATGATCTTAAGCAATTAATGGAAGAAATTAGACCAATAATAGATAAAACAGAGCCAATTGATATTGCCTTAGTTCAAAATCATTTTAATAAATTAGTCTCAAAAATGAATGGATTAACAGAAAAAGCAAATCTTACTTATACTCTCGTTCAGGTTGTGATCAACTCAATACATTCTAGTCGAAGAGAGCTAAAAGAAAGTGTGGATGGATTATTAAAAAAGACTGGGATTCAATTAAAAAAAATCACGACAACAACAGAAGAAGCAACAAACAAGATTCTGGATGTTGCAGAAAAATTAGATTCGGAACAATTGATAATAATCGAAAAACTTGATCAGATCAAAACCATAGTGGAAAGAGAAGAAGTAAATGCTATCATTGAAGAGATCAAAACCAAAATTTATCAGAATCAAGATTCAGCTTTTACAATAATTGACTATCTTCAGTTTCAAGATATTACAGCTCAACAAATATCAGGTGCTTATGCTTTATTATCAGACACAGAAAAAACACTTTTATATGTCTCAAATCTATTAAAAGAGTTTGATACAACAGATGAGATTCACGAGATGTTATTACCCGAAATTGATCCAAAATCTTTTAATGCTGATGCGATGTTTAAAGACAAGGGCGAAATTCAGAATCTAATTGATGATTTATTTGATACAGGAAACACCCAGATAGATATACCAAAAGATAGTGAAAATATGGTATTAAAAGATTTTGTAGCAACAAAAAAACCTACAGTAGAGGATGAAGATTTTGATATAGATGCTTTATTTTCATCCAATAATCAAAGTAAAAATAATGACTCCGCAAACCAGGATGATATTGATAAATTATTCTCATAAAGAATAATAAGTTAAGGAATTGAAAGTATGTCAAAAAATATTTTAGTCGTAGATGATGAAGATAATATCAGAGAGATCATTTCAGAATTTCTTCAAACCTTAGGCTTCAATGTTGTTGAAGCAAGCAATGGAGAAGAAGCCATTCTTGCTTGTAGCAAAACTAAATTTGATTTAGTGATATCAGATATCAGAATGCCAAAAATGAACGGGTTGAAGTTATTAAAATCGTTGAAAACCTATATGCCCGATTTACCTGTTATATTAATGACTGGATATCAACCCTCCAAAACACAGGAAGATAGTCTGAGTATTAAAGCAGATGGATATCTATTAAAACCGTTTTCACTAAATTCGCTGAGACAAACAATTCTTAAAATATTTAAAACTATATGAAAAAGATAATCAGCAATTACTCGATAGAAAACGATAAGGGGTTTGATACTCCATTTAAGGCAACAAAAGTGCCACCCATCATAAAAATACCACAGATAGATCAAACATCTGTAAAAATTAGTTCAGAATCTCATTCTCCCCATCAACCTATTGAACCGGTATTGCATTTAAATAGAAACCAGGAAGGGATTGTTTTATCTATAGAGGTTCAATGTACTTGTGGTGAAAAAATACTCATAAAATTGGATTATTAATGAAACAAAAGATATTAGTTGTTGACGATGAATTATTATTAAGAGATGTATTATTTGATTATTTAAATCGTCAGGGTTTTGAAGTTTTTTTAGCTTCAGATGCAGAACAAGCAATGGAAATTGCTCAAGATATTACACCAGATCTTGCATTAATAGATATAAAAATGCCTAAAACCAGCGGTATAGAATTAACAAAAATGTTAAAGAATATTCATCCTAAACTTTCAATAATTATTATGACAGGATATCCCAGCTTAGATACAGCAATTAGTGCAATTCAAAACGGTGCCAGTGAATATATTGTTAAACCTTTCCGCTTAGATGAATTAAACAGAACTATAAATAAACACACTAAAATCGAAAATCCTGAACAATAGTCTTTAAGTTATGCAAGAACAGGACATTCAAACCCTTGCCTCAGCGTTTCAAGATTTTAATCTAATAGTTGATAAATTTCAACACACTTATGAAACATTACAAGAAAAAATAGACATCTTAACAAAACAATTAGAAAGCAAAAATACAGAATTAGAGAAAAAAATAATAGAAACCGAGAATATTAAGAATTTTTTGGATAGTATTCTAAACAACATAAACAGTGCAGTTGTTGTCATTGATCGTCAAGGCAATGTCACCCATTTTAATCGAGCAGCTGAAATGATTAGTGGATACGAAAAAGAAGAGATCCTAGGTAAACAATACAAATCATATTTTCACACCAAAAAATCGGCTGATTCTAAATCAGCATTATATACTTTATCTACTGGGAAAGAATCTTACAAACGTCATAAAAGCATTGAAACAAAAGACAATAAAGAAAAAGAAGTTGAGTTTAGCACATCGATTTTAAGAGATATAGATTACAAAAACCAGGGAGTTGTTGAAACTTTTACTGACGTTTCTGAAATAAAAAAACTTCAGGAAAGAATTGTTCACATAGAAACGTTAGCAGCTTTAGGAGAAATGTCTGCAAATGTAGCTCATGAGATTCGAAATCCTTTAGCAGGAATTAATGGTTTCGCAGGATTGTTAGATCGCCAGATCCCCAATGAAGATCCCAAAAAAAAATTAGTAAAACCAATTATAGAAGGGGTAAACAGGCTTAATAATATTGTTTCAAATTTACTCACCTTAACAAGACCACAAAATTTAAATCTTCAATCATACAATTTAAACCAATTAATAGAAGATATAATTGACTTTTTTAAAGTGAGTCTATCTCAAAATGGGAAGAGTGTAAATATTAATTTTTTACCTGAACCTACTAATCCACAAGTCAAGCTAGACATGCAATTATTTCAGCAAGTATTAGTAAATCTATTAAAAAACGCTTGGGATTCTATAGAAAATGAAGGAATGATAAGAGTATTTATACGCTTAAATTTATTAGAACCAATTTCAGATATTCTAGATGAAGAAGAAAAAAAAGAACTTGCAAGATTATTCAGTAATGTTGAGATAGTCGTCAATGATAATGGAAAAGGAATATCAGAAGAAAACTTAAGTAAGATTTTTAATCCTTTTTTTACTACAAAACAGGATGGTAATGGTTTGGGATTAGCTATCTGTAAAAAGATAATGCAACTCCATAAAGGAGATATCCATGTCACATCAGAAATAAATAATGGTACAGAGTTTGTTATCACAGTCCCATTATTTGAGATTTATGATTAAAGAGAGAAAAACATGAACAAGAAAATATTAATCGCAGATGACGAATCCCTTATAAGGGGTTTTATCAGTAGTTTTTTTCAGACAACAGAAGAGTTTATGAATTGCAAGATAGACACAGCAGTCAATGGAGAAGAAGCCATAGCCAAACTTAAGCTAAATCATTATGATTTAATTTTTACTGATTTAAAAATGCCAATAAAGAGTGGTTTGGATGTATTGAAATTTGTAGCAGAGAATTGTCCAGAAACAGACGCTGTGTTATTAACTGCATTTGGAGGGCCAGAAAGCGCAGCTCAAGCTATGGCTTATGGAGCCTATGAATATATAACAAAACCTGTTTCTCTTGAAGAATTAGAGATGATTATAAAACATATTTTTGAAAGACAATCTCTCATTGATGAGAATAACATATTACAAAAGAAAATAAAAGAAACAATAAATTATGCTAAAATAATAGGGAAAAGCAAAGCTTTATCAGATATTATGGATCTATTAAAAATGGTTGCTCCAACTAATTCAACTGTATTGATAACTGGAGAGAGTGGAACAGGAAAAGAATTGATAGCAGAAGCAATCCATATGTTAAGCCCCAGAAGCAAAAACAACTTTGTAAAAATAAATTGCGCTGCAATTCCAGAAAGTTTAATAGAATCAGAACTTTTTGGTTTTGAAAAAGGAGCTTTCACTGGTGCAATAAAAACAACTAGAGGAAAGTTTGAGATTGCAGATAAAGGTTCACTATTACTAGATGAAATTAGTGAAATGAATTTAGATTTACAAGCGAAATTACTAAGAGTCATTCAAGAGAAAGAAATATTAAGAATCGGTAATGAGATGCCCATCAGAATCGATACAAGAATTATTGCCACATCAAATCGAGATTTGGTGGATGAAGTCCAAAAGGGTAATTTTCGGGAAGATTTGTTTTTTAGATTAAATATTGTTCCAATTCATCTCCCTCCTTTAAGACAAAGAAAAGAAGACATCCCTCAATTAGTAGAAAGTTTTTTAAAGAAAGTATGTTTCGATTTAGGAATCAATAAAAAAAATATCAATTCTCAGGCATTAGATTACATGATTGAGCATAATTGGCCAGGAAACATACGAGAGCTTCAAAATGCTATTGAAAGAGCCTGTATAACAACTACACAAAGTATCCTAACCATTGATTCTTTTTTATTTTTGGGATTACAAGCAAAGAGATTTAGTCGTATCAATAGTAATCAGATTGAATCAGATATAAATACTTCTATAAACACCCCTCCAGAACGTAATGAATTAGAATGGATAAATTTTTCTGAAAGAAATTTTGATGATATTGAAAAAGAGATTATTATAAAGACTCTCAAAAAAACTTCAAATAGTAAATCAGATACTGCTCGTATTTTAGGAATAACAACAAGAACTTTGAGAAACAAACTGGATATATATACAAAACAAGATGGTGTTAATTATTAATGAAGTTTCTAAATAAACTTTTAATAGATGATTTTGTATTAAATGAAATTAGTTTTAAAGAATTTTTTCAGGAAAATCAACGATACTCAAATATATGGGTAAACCCAACGCTTTTAAAAACTATTGCTGACTTATCTAAAACAGAAGTATATATTTTGACAATTGAACAGAATAGTTCTTTAGTAGCATATTTCCCACTTTTTTATAAAAGACATTTAGTTTTTAATATTTGCATAAATCCATATTTATATTTCTATGGAAAAATCTGCTTTACTTTTGATCCCAAAAAACGTATTCAGGATAATAAATACAGAGAACTATTGATTACAGAAGCAATTGCCAAATATTTGGGGAAAAAATACTATAAAATCAGTATAAATTTAGAATATTCACATTCAGATATGAGAGGATTTACCTGGAATCATTTGAGAGTAACACCATATTATACGCTATTTATTGATTTGTTAAATGGTTGCAATGAAGAAGATTATAGTTTATCCAGACGCAATGGTATCAAAAAAGCTCATAAAATCCAATTTACTATCAAATCAGATATTTTATACCCAGATTTTAAAAGATTATTATTAGCAACTTTTGAAAGAAAATCATATAATATTAATGATAAAATTGACTATTTTTATAATTTTATGAAACAAATGGAAGATGAAAATCTTGTTGAAATATTTGCTTGTAGTATAGAAAATAAAGTGGAATTTTTTCAAGTCTCACTTAAAGATGATTATGAAAAAAAAGTATACTCAATGTATACAGGTACAAGTCAAATTGCCTATAAATTCGGATTAAACAGTTTTATGTATGATAAGATATTAAAACAATTCCAACTAAATAACTACAGTCAATATGATTTTTGTGGGATGAACATTCCATCTGTTTCAAAGTTTAAAGCAGACTTTGGCGGGGATCTCCAAGTATATTATAAAATCCATAAAAATCTTTGACACTTAAGACGTTTTTTATAAAATATCTTTAGAAAAATATAACTGAAAATTCATGTTCCATGAATGGGGGTTAATCACATGATATCAGTATTCATAGATGATAGTTTAGATAAATATATTAAAGAGATTAAATACAGTTTTGAATTTTTACTAAACACGTTGGGATATACTTGGAAGTTTTTAGGTAAGGATGAAATACCTGCAAATCAGGATATTCTCTTGTATTATGCGCCTAGTTTACCAAATGAAGATTATTTGGAAAGATTGACAAAGAAAATACCTGTTATTTTTATTATATCTGAAAAAGAATTATTTATTCCTGGGATAATTTCAGGGAATAGCTTAAAAGACAGGATTAAAGAATTCACATTAACGCATAAAGAGATTGATCTAACAGTAAAACTACCAATAATTACAACTGCTAATTATAAATATCCTCTATCAATTTCTCTTTCAGAAGGCTTTGGTTACGGTAAATTTGAATTTGATATTATTGGTAATATTTTTTTTCATCTCTCGGATTACGAATATAAGCACATTATTGACAGAGACAAAAAGAATAGAATTCCTGATGAAGCTAGTGCATTTATTCACCATCATGATTTCCCCTATATAAACACATATATTTATTTAGTTGAGCAATTTATTTTAGAACTAAATGAAAAAAGAAAATTACCATTAACCCAAAAAGCTTTATGGCCATCAAATGAGGTTTTTTGTGCGAGCATTTCTCATAGCATGGATAAGCTACAAAAATGGACAGTTCTTTCAATGTTTCAAGCCTTTCTTGAGAATTTTTTATTTCTTTTTACTTTCAAATGGAATAGTTTAGCTTCTCAAACCAGCAGTATAATTAAATACCTCTTTACAAATATAGAACCATATTGGAATTTTGAAGATTATAACGAAATTGAAAAAAAATATAATTTCAGATCAACATGGTTTTTTGGACAAAAATCCGAAAACTCTGATTTTGATTATGATCTTCATGAACAAGATTTAGAAAATGAATTATTGGAAATTGTTCATTTTGGTTCAGAACTATCTTATCTTTCTTCTGATAAAAAAATAACTCAGGAGAATCAAAAACATGATTTTCAACTTTTTCATAACACGCTTAGAATTAATGAGTGTGGCATTAGACATTTACATAATAGCCTTGATCCTGATCAAAGCGATCAACATCATCAGGAAATGAATTTTTTATATGATTCTTCTAGGTCATTTATTGATGAAATTGGTTTTTTTCATGGAATTTGTTTACCTTATAAAATCTGGATAAAAAAATCCAGACCTGGAGTGTTTCATTATGAAGTCCCAATACAATTTTCAGATGAAATGTTATGCTTAACTCGAGGAAGACACATTCCTTTTGAAATTGTTAAATCAAAAATCAAAGATATAATAAAAATCACAAAATATTATAAAGGACACATACATTTTAATTTTTCAAATACAGGATACTCAAATATCCCCTACTTAAATAAACTTTATAATTATTTATTAGATCACTTAAGACTTCAGGACTTACTTCTTTACAAAGCAACGCTAAAACAAACTGTTTCTTGGTTAAAAAACCGAGAAAATGTAGAAATCGTTGAAGCTGGGTCATTCATATTAGTCAATTTCCCTGACAAAATAGATTATTTTACTTTAATTTTGCATGGTCAATTCTCTATTGTTAAAGTTGAAGGAGTTGCTGCAGAATTTAAACCTTATGATAAGAAAATTAGATTTATTAACATAATAAAAAATAGCCATGCAAAGATCTACATAACACCTTTTATTGCAAGAAATTCCGAAGAAGAACAATAAAAAAATATGGAAAAACTGGCTATACTCACAATAGCACATAAACCTGATGATGTCAGACTATATTACAAAATTACAAAATCTCTAAATGATCTTTTTAAAATTGTTCTAATAACAAAACGTAAAAGCCAAATATTCATTCATAAAAATGACAATTACAAATACTATATTTTATCAAAGTTTTTTTTTATAAAAAGTATTCATTTAATTTATAAAGAAAGAATTAAAACCATTATTTGTGTAGAGCCGTGGACTTTGTTATTGGGAGTATTATTAAAATATTTTTTAAAGTTAAAGATATATTATGATTGCCATGAATACTATGCTGAAGCTTTTCAGGAAAGATTTTATCTACCATATAATTTGAGCAGAAAGCTGTATTTTTTTTTTGAGACTTTTTTAATCAGATTAGTTGATGGTGTCATTACTGTAAACGATGATCAAAAAGTCATGTTTTCTCCTTTTAATAAAAACATCATTAGATGTGCCAATTATCCTGTGATTGATCAATTTGAAGAAATTCCTAATGAAACTAAGAAATGTTACGATTTAATATATACGGGTGGATTATCATTATCAAGAGGTTTAGATATTTTATTCGATGCTTTATCAATTTTAAAGCAGGAGAATATTTTTATAAAAGTAATTTTAATTGGTCATTTTATCAATAAAGAGGATAAAGAGTTTTTTATGAAAAAACAATCTGAAGAACCAAGTATGATAAACATGATTGAGAGTATTCCTCATGAACAAGTTTATACTTATTTAAAAAAAACTAAAATTGGATTATGTTTATTAAATCCAAAAAGTAATCGTTATACAAAAGCTTTACCATTAAAATTATTAGAATATTTATCTGTTGGATTACCTGTTATAACTAATAATTTCCCAATTATTAAGGATGTAGTAAAAAAGACAGGATCAGGGTTATGTATTAATTATTCATCTGTAGAATTAGCAAATTCGATAAAAATAATACTTTTTGATAAAAAAGAGCAAAAAAAAATGTCACAAAATGGTATAAACGAAGTTATATTAAATAGAAGATGGGAAACTGAAAAAATAAAATTAAGAGAGTTTTTGAAAAATGGCTGAAAAAAGAATTTTACTATTTGCATATTTTTATCCACCATTAGGTGGTCCAGGAGTTCAAAGACCTTTGAAATTAGTAAAGTATTTAACAAAATTCGGATTTCATGTTGATGTTATAACCGTTAAGGATATCCAATATCATTCCTATGATGAGAATCTATCATCTCAAGACTGTTCCAGAAAAACATATAGAACAAATTCGTATGACCCTATGTCATTAATAAAGAGGTTTACAAGAAATAAAAAAACATCCAAAAAAATCTATTTTAATACACCAGAAGGTTTTAAGAAAAAGATTCGTGGTTTTTTCCCAATTGATGATAAAATTGGTTGGTTTTATCCTGCTTACAAGAAGGGTATTCAGCTTTGTAAAAATTATAAATATAACTACATTCTATCCACAATTGGTCCTTTTACTTCGGCATTAATAGCATATTACTTATCAAAAAAAACCAAAATCCCCTTCATAATAGATTATCGAGATTTATGGACGCTTGAACCTTATTCCAGATATGAATATAAATTTCAGTTTAAACTAGCAAGTTATTATGAAAGAAAGATTTTAAATGCTTCCAGTTATATCTTCACTGTTGGTGAAGTGATGAAAGATCAACTTGTTAATAGATTTGGTAACCATTTAAAAAATAAAATTCATGTTATGTATAATGGATATGATGAAGATGATTTTAATGAAGTAGTAAAGCATACTAATAATTCAAAACCAGAAGATAAAAAAATAATTTACCGATATATTGGTAATTTTTATGGTCATCAAAAAGTAGACTTCTTCATTCAAGCTTTAAATGAATTAGATAAAGAAAATTTGATTCCAAAAAATGTAGTTTTTGAATTTTATGGGAATTACTATAAAAATACTATTGATTCTTTTAACAAGTTACTTAACAAAGATTTAGTATATTTATTCAATCAAGTTGAACATGATAAAGCGATTGAGAAAATGTTAAGTACAGATTATCTTTTACTATTTGTATCATCAATTAACAGTCAGGGAGTAATTACAGGAAAATTGTTTGAATATCTCCGTTCTAGAAAACCGATCCTTGCAATGATTCCAAAAGCGGGTGAAGCTGAACAAATTTTAAGATCTAATGGATATAATTTGATAACTACAATGGAAGATGTTTCTACAATAAAGGCACTTTTAATTTCTACATTTAATGGGATAACTAATACATTATCTACATCTACAAATATCGAAGAATACTCTCGAGAAATACAATGTACAAAGTTCATAGAAAAGATAACTAACAAGAAAATAAAAAAGAAACAAAAATTGTTTCATTTACAGTTACTACCATTACTAAGTGGTGTTCAGAATGTTATGCTTGATATCCTTAAACCACTTGATAGTAAATATGATATATATGTTGGTTCTAAACCACAGGGTCCTTTAGTTGACGAAGTATTAAAAAACAAATGGAATTATATTCCAATAGATACTTTAAGAAGAGATTTCCATATTTTAGATATTATTTCCTTTTTTAAACTCTATTCCATTTTTAAAAAGTATCAATTTGATATTGTGCATACTCATTCTTCAAAAACTGGATTTTTAGGGAGAATTGCAGCTAGAATGGCAGGTATTAAGCACATTGTTCATACTGTTCATGGCTTACCATTCAATCCTTCTCAAAATTGTATAACACAATTAATTTATAAAAAACTTGAAATACTTGCTTCTAAATATTGCGATAAAATTATTTTTGTTAATGAGAATGAAAGAATCTATTCTATAAAAAATGGAATCACAAGTTCAAAAAAATCTCTTACTATTTATAATGGAGTTAAAATTGAGAGTAGTTCAAAAAATAATTTTAATTCTGATAAGTTAGTTATTGGCTATATAGGACGTTTTTCTAAACAAAAAAACACTATTCAAACAATAAATACAGCTATAGAAATCTGTAAAAAGGAAAAATCTATAGAATTTGTTTTTGTTGGTGACGGACCAGATTTTGAAACTTGTTTAAATTTAGTGTGTAGAGCAAAGTTAGAAAATAATATAAAATTAATTGGTTGGAAATACAACACAAAAGAATATTTGAAAGATTTTGATATTTTGCTTTTATATTCATTATGGGAAGGGCTTCCTCTTTCAATATTAGAAGCAATGTCAATAGGTTTACCTGTTATATGCTCTGATATTACAGGAAATAATGAATTAGTCACTTCCGAAACAGGTTATCTAGTTAAAAAAAATAACCCTGCTGATTTAAAAAAGACAATTCTTTATATTAGTAAAAATATGAACGAATTACCACAAAAAGGATTAAAGGCTTTTAAAAAATGTAATCTTGAATTTAACCTTGAATTATTTACCCAAAAACATAAAAACTTATATGAAAGTTTGGGGGAATTATGTTATTAATGATTTCAATCGCTGGAATTTTAACTCTAATCATATCGATAGTACTTGTCCCTATAAATATAAAATTTTCTTTGAAATATGGTTTTATTGCCCACCCAAATGACCGAACTCTACATAAAAGAATATTCCCTCATTCAGGGGGTTTATCTTTTGCTTTACCCATACTTTTTTTTGAATCATGTTTTTTATTTATAAAATCATTAGATATTGCTCGCTATCAATTCAGAAATTTAATCTTAGGAAGCTTTTTAATATTACTTATAGGTTTATTAGATGACAGAAAAAATATTAGTCCTAAATTTAAATTTATTAGTCAAATAATTATCGCCAGTATTATGTATTTCCTGGGAAATCGAATAATTGAATTAACCAATCCCTTTGGAATGGAAATTTCTCTTGGTTTATTATCATTTCCTTTTACAGTTTTTTGGTATATTATTATTATAAATGCAATGAATCTAATTGATGGTATGGATGGATTAGCAACAGGAATTACAATTATTGCTGGAATAGTTTTAAGTTTTGCAGGTTTTATCTATCATAACAATAATGTTGTAATACCATCATTATTATTAGTAGCAGGTTGTATTGGTTTTTTTAAATATAATTTCTTCCCATCTTCAATTTTTATGGGTGACACAGGAAGTATGTTTATTGGCTTTCAATTAGCAACTATTTCCATTATTGGTGTTGGTCAATTAAAAGGAATTACTGCAATGACATTGTTAATTCCAGTCACAGTTTTGTATATTCCAATATTAGATACATTATTAACCATATATCGCAGATTAAAAAATAATAAGAATATATTTCATGCAGACAAAGAGCACATTCATCACCGTCTTTTATCATTCGGGTTCAACCAAAAAACTGTTTGCCTAATTGCTATGTTTATTACCTTTTTATTTGGTCTGGTAGCTTTAGGATATATGTTTAATACCAAAAAAATAATGATCGGAATACTTTTACTAATCGCAATTATGTTAGGTGTAATATTCCATTATTTAATAAAAAAGGAGTTTTTTAAATGAAATCAAGATTATTTTTATTGTTCTTACTAGTCATTTCCTTACAATTAAATGCTTTTAGAAATTGGCAATCTTTTACAAACACAAACCACATTTATTGTGGTTCAACATTTAATGATAAAATTTATTTTGGTACTTGGGGAGGGGTTATTATTTTTAATCCCCTGACACAAGAATTTGAAAAAACCCTTAGAAATATTGAAGGATTATCAGATATTGATATTGTTAGTACAAAAGAAATCAACCAAACAAATCAAATTGCTATTGCTACAAGAAATCAAGGAGTTAATTTTTATTCAAACGATAATTTTCAAGTTCCATTAACACCATATCTAGGTCTTTTATCAAACAAAGTGACAGCTGTCAATGTAATAGATTCATATTTGCTTATTGGCACAGAAGCGGGATTATCAGTTTTTGAGAATAACACCAATTTTCCTTATCCATTACTTTTAAACAATTATGAAAACTCTGATAAATTACCACAAAAAAAGATCAATGATATTTCAGTCAATTCTTCATTAGGATACATATTTATCACAACTGATAGTGGATTTGTTTATGTTCATAAAGATTCATTAAACTATTCTAATTCATGGCATAAAGCTTTAGTTGGCAAAAAAACAATAAAAGTTTTTACCAGAAATAACATTGGAGTTATTACTACTAATAATGGTGGATATAGATTCGATTTTAGTAATCATAACCTAGATAATCCAAGCTCTTTAAAAAGATTTCTACCTACAGACAGCTTATATGCTTGCTATATAGATAAGGATGAAAACATTATTTGTTCTTATGGTTTTTGGGACAATGTCAACCAAATATTTATTAAAAACTATTCTAAAGTATTGGTAAAAATCACTCCTAACAATGATTATACCTTTTTATATTTTGATAATCCAGACAATCCTCAAGAAACTGTTACTTCATTTACAGAATACAAGAATAGTTTATATGTAAATTCTTGGGGTGAGGGGACTTATGAAATGTTTGATAATAAAAATACAATTTCATTTATTAATTATAAACCAAACTGTATAGGTTCGAATATAACTACTAGGATTACTGTTGATAAAAAAGGTAAAGTATGGGTCTGTGATGGTTATATGGGTAATACCCCTACTGCAAAAGGAACAAAAGGGATATCTGGATTTGATGGAAACAACTGGGTCAATTATAATACTAAAAACTCAGGATTATCAAGTGATAATATTTTTTGCCTTGAAACAGATTCTCAAAACAGAAAATGGTTTGGTTCATGGTCTTCTTTTAGTCCTGGAAAAAGTGGAGTTTCAATTTTAAACGATAATGATCCAGAAAATATTCTTTGGAAAACTATCCAATACCCCTTATATAATACTACAATTGCTAACATATCTTTAAATCCAAAGGATAACACAATGTGGGTGGCTTCCTATACTGGTGGAGTAAATATTCTGAATACTGAAGATCAGGTTGTTAATCGATTTAAAATCCCTTCTGTTACGGCTAATGATTATTTTTGTTTTCATTATGATACTGATCGTACTTATATCGGGACAAAGCTTGCTGGCTTACATTATTGGGATAAAGATTCAATACCTGAAACTAATGGCAGTTTTTGGAAAAGGCCTGAAATTTCTGATTTAACAACAGGGAAAATTTATGATATCGTTACTTATGAGAATGATTATACAAATCAGTTATGGGTTTCATCTTCAGGACTATATATGCAAGAAACTATTGGTGATACAAAAAATTGGTATAAATATGAATCTTTGGTAAAAAGAAAAATATTAGCTTCAGGTTCTCTTGTTGATGATCAACACTATTATGCCGATGAAGAGCGTATGTTTGGTGCCATAACAACAACGGTATCATGTATAGAATTAGATCCTTTTGGAAGAGTTTGGATTGGTTCAGAAGGTCAGGGTTTTTCTATTTATGATATTGAAACTGATCGTTTTACTAATTATAAAACTAATAATTTCCCTCTTCTTTCAGATTATATTACTGATTTTCACTATTCATCGATAGATGGAATTATGTATATCGGAACAAATAGAGGATTAAATTCTGTTGAAATTGGGAAAAAAGAAAAAACAACAACAGAACTTGGGAATATTATAGTCTTTCCAAATCCATTTTATCCTCAGAAATCTAATTCTGTTACTCTTAGAAACACTTCAGGTAACTCAATGCCCATGGGTAAAACTTCATGTAAAATATTTGATTTAAATGCGCAATTAGTTATAGAGTTATCTGAAAACAGATTTAATGAATATGAATGGAATGGCAAAAATGCTAATGGTAAAGAATGTGCTTCTGGTCTTTACTTTTATTTGCTTCAAACAGAATTGGGAGCAAAAAAAGGTAAAATAGTTTTAATTAGATAATAGATTTCTAAGTACAAAAAGAAAGCCCTTTCTATTGAAAGGGCTTTCATATTTTAATCAAGCATTTTCTTTAGGAATGCAGGAGGTTCATTAGAGTTGCTCATAAAGGTCGAAATTTTTGAAGAAGGTTTTTCTTGATTTAGTGGCACATGTGAAACAACAGATTCTTTTTCATAGTTCTGTGTTTTTATGCGATCCATCGAATCTTGATATGACAAAGTCCCTTTGTTTTGAGTATTCAATGGTTGACTCATATTTTGATTATTTGTGTTAATTGGAGTATTTACTGGTGCAGAATAATTTTGCGATAGATTATTAATGTTTTTTTGAACAGATTGATTACTTAATTGATTACTAAATGGATTTGTGAATGAAGGTTTAGTGTTAGGTATAGATTCTGAGAAAGTATAATTAACTCCAGTAGCAATTATAGTAACTCTGACCTTATTTTGAAGAGCAGGATCAAGAATTAATCCAACGATTATATTGGCACCCTGACCAGTCTGATTAGTAACAACAGTAGCAATATCATCAAACTCTTGCATGATAAAATCATAACCTGCTGTAACATTTATGAGTAAGCCCTGACAACCATCCAGAGTGATATCACTGAGAAGTGGATTGGATATCGCTGCTTTTGAAGCATTGATAGCACGATCATTTCCTTCAGCTTCTCCTGAACCCATTAAAGCATACCCTTTATTTGTCATGACATTTTTTACATCGGCAAAGTCTACATTCATATAACCACTTCGATTGATCACATCTGATACAGCTTTAGCAGCATCAGAAAGTATATCATTACATTTATTAAAAGCATCTACAAAACTTAACTTACTATAAATATCATTAATTTTATCATTGGGTATCACAATTAAAGTATCAACACTATTCTCTAAAGCTATCAAACCGTTAACCGCGTTTTCAGCTCTTACACGTCCTTCGAATTTAAAAGGAAGAGTAACTATGCCCAAAGTCAAGATGTTCATCTCACGAGCTTTATTTGCAATCACGGGAGCAGCTCCTGTTCCAGTGCCACCACCCATACCTGCAGCAATAAAGACCATATCGGTATTATGCAATAACTGCTCAATTTCATCAATAGATTCTTCTGCTGCATTTTTTCCATTATCAGGATTCGCACCAGTGCCTAATCCTTTTGTGCATTTTTTCCCAAGTTGTAATTTATATGAAGCTAATGATTTTTCTAAATCTTGAATATCTGTATTAGCTGCTATAAATTCAACCCCATCGATACCGTTTTGTATCATGGTATTAATTGCATTTCCACCGGCTCCACCAACTCCAATTATTTTTATATTTGTACAAAATGGAACACTTGGAACTAAATCGATTGTCATACTTTCCCCCTATGAAAAATCAGAAAATAATTTTATTAAATTTCTAAATGGATTTTTAATATTTTTTAGAATATTTGAATTTGATTTTGTAGAGCTACTATCTTCTTTATATTGATCAAAAGCATAATAAAGGAGCCCAATAACAGTAGAGAATTCTGGAGAATTTATTCTTGATACAGCACCATTTACAATACTTAAATCAGGATAACCTATTCTAACAGGCATATTAAATATTTCTTCACATAGTGCTGAAATATTCATCATTTGTGAAGAACCTCCAGTTAAAATAATACCTCCAGTTAATGATTCTAAGCCTCGATAATTGTTTAACAATAACTTATAGGATTCATCTAAGATATCTCTTAATCTAGCTTCAATATAATCAGAGACCAGTCTGAGCTGTTTGATGACAGGAGGTCTTCCTCCGATACCTTCAATTGAAACCGTAGTTTCATAATCAACAGTAGCTGCTACTGCATTACCATATTCAACTTTTATACTTTCAGCAAATTTTGGTGGAGTTCTTAATCCAATTGATAAATCATTTGTTATTGCTGTCCCCCCATATCCGATAGATCGTGTTAAATGGATACATTTGTTTTTAAAGATTAACAAATCTGTAGTCCCACCACCAATATCAATTAGCAATGAACCTAATTGTTTTTCATCATCATTTAAAACTGATTTTGAGGTAGCAATGGTTGAAAGAACAAAATGAATATCTGAAAATCCTGCCATTTCAAAAGCTTTTCTTAGATTTCTTAATGGATTAATTGCTGCTAAAATTACTAAAGTATTTACAGAAAGAGCTATTCCAATCATTCCAATTGGATTATATACACCATCTTGTTTATCTATGCTAAAAAATTGAGGAATACAATGAAGAATATCATATTGTTCTGATCCAGATTGAAGCTTTAAGGTTAATTTGGAATCATTTATTACCTGTTCAACATGAGTTTCATTGATTTCGCAAGGTTGATTTCCATTAGCAATAGATATTCGTCCTGTTGTTGATCGATATTCTATATAATCTCCAGCTATTCCTACAAAAAGATTTTCTGCTTCTAATTTACTATTATCTTCTGCTTGTTCAATGGCCTTTATAATTGAATCTGAAGTTGCTTTTAAATCATTAACAATTCCTTTTTCAATCCCTTGAGATTCACTGGTCCCCACTCCGCGGATTTCCAGCTTATTTTCACTGTTTATCACTGAGATAATAGCACATACTTTGGTTGATCCAATATCAATTGCTGTAATAATTCTTTCTTTCATTCAACCTCCATCAGTTTTACCATTTTAGAAATAGACTCTTTTCAATCAAGATAATTTTTAAAGATTTTTTTCTTTTGAATTATCTCACAATTATTTGATTTTTAAACCTTAAATCAACAATACTATTTCTTTCAAAACCTTTATTTGATCTTAAAAACAAAAACCGTTTAATCTTACTATCTAGTTCATCTTCACCTAAAATCACACGGCAACCATTTTGTGAATCTACAAAATATACATCATTATCAGTAATATAAAATTCAGAAATATTAGTTAAAAATACAGGGTCAATTTTTTGAATTTTCTTATATAGATTTATTATTTTATTTAATTGATCATCTTTGATTTTTTCTCCCAATTTCAAATAATCTTTATTTAACGATAAAGAGATTACAGGTAGATCTTCTGAAAAATAAAAATCTGCTTTATCTAGTACTATTTTTTCGTCATCAATTGGGAAAAAATCTCCTTCTAGAGTTTTTACATACAAAATTCCAATTCTTTCTATTATCCTGATAGATATTGTATCAGGTAATTTCTTCCGAATTTCAACCTTCTTAACGCGAATGATATTATCATATTTTATTAAGATATCGGAATGGCTTATCTCAAATAAATTCTTACCAATAAATTCCTTTGATAAATTCTTTAAAAAATTACTATCAAGATTCTTATTCCCCACAATTTCTATTCGCTTAATTTTAAATAAATCCATTCTCTTTAAAACCAGAATCATACCTGACCATATTGAATAAGCAAGTATAAGTATAGCTATTGACAATAGAATAAAACGACTAATTCCTCTTTTTTTACGATTTCTTTTCTTCATGAAGTACCTTAATTTCTAATTCTAATTCTACAGTACATTTCTTAAAAATTTCATTTTTTATATTTTCTATCAAAGTTAAAACATCATCTATTGTTGCATTCCCTTTATTAATTATAAAATTTGCATGTTTTTCGCTTATTTGTGCGCCTCCGATTGTAAACCCTTTTAATCCAGCCTGATCAATCATCCTGCCTGCTGATTCATTGTGCGGATTTTTAAAGAAACAACCAATATTTGGTGTATTTAGTGGTTGGGATGATTTTCTTTTTTGAATAAAGTCTCTAATTCTCTCAATTATTACTGATGGATTATCCTCTTCTAAAGTAAAACTTACTTCTGTAATAAATCCTTTTAAGTTTGTAAAACGATAGCTATATTCAATATCTGATTTTAATAATATTTTTTCTCCATTACTATCAACTACTTTTATCCAATTTATATAATCAAATATCGTTTTTTGATAAGCGCCTGCATTCATTAAAGTCAATCCACCCACATGAGCAGGAATACCTGATAAAAACTCTAAACCTTTTAATCCAAGTTTAGCTGATTTTACAAGAAGATAATTTATATTATGATTACCTGAGACTATAAGATTAGTTCCTTCGCGTTCCCACTTCCATGGTAATTTTTGATCAGAAATTATTACTGTATTTGTTACGGTTCCAAACAGAGTATTACTTCCCCCTCCCAATGCATAATAATTTTTTCTTTCATCTTCGCAATACCTTAGTATTGCCGCCAATTGCATACGGTCTTCAGGGAAAAAGAGAAAATCTGCTTTACTTCCCACTTTTATGTGAGATAGTTTATTTAGGGGATACTCTGAATGATTTAGAAATCTCATTGAATTCTCTCTAATATTTCTAAACCATACTTATAGACATCACCGGCACCCATTGTTATCAAGATATCGCCTGATTGTAAATGATCTAAGATTGTTTCAACGATATCTTTATTATTTTCTATATAGTGCACATGATGATGACCAGATTGAATGGCCGCATCAGTAATTAGTTTGCCATTTACACCTTCAATTTCGACCTCTCGAGCGGGAAATATTGGTGACACAAATAGTAAGTCTGCATGATAAAAAGATCGTCCAAATTCTTCATAAAAATCTCTTGTTCTTGAAAATAAATGGGGCTGAAAAAGAACTAATATTCTATTGTTTGTCTGCTGTCTCACACCGCTTAATGTTGCGATTATCTCGGTAGGATGATGAGCATAATCATCAAATATTTTTATCAAACTCTTTTCTCCCTTAAATTCAAAGCGCCTATAAACACCCTTAAATTCTGAAAGTCCTTCCTGTATCTTTTCAAAAGGTAAATCCATTTCTATTCCTATAGAAATTGATAATAATGCATTCTGAATGTTATGCTGTCCAATTAGACTTAAATGAATAGTTCCTAAATTGTATTCTCTAAATAAAACATCAAATTTTGTTCGAAAATTCTCTGTTTTTATATTAACTGCACGTACATCTGCCTGTCTGCTTAATCCATAGGTAATAATTCTTTTATTTATTTCTGGTAAAATTGATTGTACACCAATATCGTCTAAACATGCAACAACACAACCAAAAAAAGGTACTTTATTACAAAACTGAATAAACGCGTTTTTTATATCTGCTAAATTTGTATAACAATCAAGATGATCTGCTTCAATATTTGTCACAGCTGCAATAATTGGAGTAAGTGTTAAAAATGATCGATCATATTCATCTGCTTCAACAACAATATACTCGCCAGAACCCAATCGACTGTTTGTACCAAAATTCATTACTTTGCCACCTACAATAACAGTAGGATCTAATTGAGCTGAACTAAGCACCATACCAACCAATGAGGTGCTGGTGGTCTTCCCATGTGTCCCAGCTATTCCGATACCATATGACATCCGCATTAATTCAGCGAGCATTTCTGCTCTTCTTATTACCGGTATTTTTTGAGAGAGTGCATATCTAATTTCAGGATTTTCATTTGAAACTGCAGATGATTTTACCACTACATCAACATCATGTATCAATTCAGGGTTATGACCCTGTGAAATCTTAGCTCCCTTTGATTGTAAATACTTGGTAATTTCTGAAGTTTGCATATCAGAACCTGAGATTTCAAAACCATGATTTAAGAGAAATTCTGCTATTCCACTCATCCCAATTCCACCAATACCGACAAAATGTAACTTCTTTGTTTTCCCTAACATTATATCCTCTCAACCTGATCTTTCATTATTATTTTTATAATTCGTTCTGAAGCGTCTTCATGAAGTGATTTTTTAAAATTTGATTTATATTGAGGCAAACTCTCAATAAGAAATTCAAGATTCCTCATAAATAAGCCCTTACTTTTCTGTTCTAACACTAACCCCAGCCCTCTTTTCTGAAATTCAAGAGCATTATAATATTGATGATTTCCAGCTGCTGTTGGCAAGGGAATAAGTATTGCAGGTATTGCTTTCATTTCCAATTCAGAAATTGTTAAAGCACCAGCTCGTCCAATGGCAAGATGAACTGAATTATATATCTTGTGCATCTCAGTTGAAAAATCAAAACAATAAATTCCTTTTCTGTCTTTCAGTTGTGCTTTTACACTTTTTAAATGTAGAGAACCAGTTTGCCAAATTATCTCATAACCTATTTCTAAAATTGCATCATAATGACTTAATATTAGATTATTTAAAAATAATGATCCTTGGCTTCCTCCAATAATAAGTATTTTTTTACTACTTTCAACCAAACCATAAGAATTAAAGTCTATCTTTTCTTCTGATTTGAGTTTTTCTGTTAAAATCGGATTCCCTGAAATTATTGTTTTTTTTTCATTAAATAATCCATATACATCTTTTGATGCTAAAAATATTCTTTCCCCAAAATAACCTAAAAATCTAGTAGTTATTCCTGGATAACAATTTTGTTCTTGAATATAAACTGGAATATTTAAAAGTAAAGAAGCGATCCCAGCTGGTCCGCAAACAAAACCACCTGTTCCAATAAATGCTGAGGGCCTATACTTTCTAATCTGTTTTATGCAATCTATAAAACTTACGATTAATTTAAAAGGAAATTTAATATGTTTTAAAGTAAAACTTCTATATAGTTTTTGAACATTGATTGAAAAAAAAGGAATATTATTTTCATGACACATTTTCTCTTCTAAACTGTATTTATTACCTATATATAAAACTTCATTACCAAGACTGATCAACTCTTTTGCTAATGCTAGAGCTGGTATGATATGCCCACCTGTTCCTCCACCCGAGACTATTACTCTTAAAGAAAATTTTGACATCTATATGACCTTTCTTTTTGAACTTAAATTTAAAATTATTCCAATATTTACCGCATTCATTAACATGGAAGAGCCACCATAACTAATAAATGGTAGTGTTAACCCAGTGGGAGGTATTGCTGATATTGCAACCCCAATATTTACCATGGCTGTAAAAAATATATTTAAAGAAACACCCATACCTATCATTTTAGTAAAGATACTATGTGTATTCCAAGATACTTTCCAAGACCTTAAAAACAAATATACAAAAGTGATCAGTATTAAAATTGCTCCTATAAAACCAAACTGCTCGCCTATCACAGCAAACACATAATCTGATTTTGCATCTGGGAGAAAATAATGTTTAGCTCTGCCTTTTGAGACTCCAGTTCCAAAGATATGTCCACTGGACAAGGCTGTTAAACTTTCCTTCACCTGATAATCATTAATATTCTCTTTTTCTTTTGACTGACCAAATAATTTATAAAATAGTGAATACTTTGAATAAATGTCCATTCGAGATGAACGATATGAATCACCCATTTTTAATACTGCTACAAATAATATTAATACTACCAAAATTATGCTTATTAATGTACTAAAACGAATATTTGCAACAAAAAGCATTCCAAATATTGTTGCCCCTAAAACAACTAAAGTACTTAAATGCTTTTCCCATAATACTAATCCAAACACTATTATTGATAGAATTATAATCGGTGAAAAATCTTTGAGAAAATTTAGAAATGTGCTTTGAGATATACAATTTTGTTTCTTTTCAATAATCTTTGAGATGTAAATGATTAGAATTGTTGAAGCAATCATACTGGGTTGTACTCCGATACTCCCAAATCGTATCCAACGGGTTCCACCTTTTGTTGTCGTTCCTATTAATAAAACTGCCAATAACAGAAATATATTTAATATCAATAACAGAAAAACATGTTTATGTAGAAAATTTATAAGCTTTATTGATTTCCCAATAAATACAATTATTGGCAAAGAAACAGCAAAAAAAAGTAATTGCTTATTAAAAAATTGTAATGAATGTTCAGTCCCTCTTGATGAGCCTATATTCAATTGAATAAACAATCCAAATAACATGAGCATTATGGTAATTATAAAGATATGCATATCAAAAGATACAAATAACTCATGAGTCTTTTCTTTTGTTTTAAACAGATTTAAGCCCATTATTCTAAACTCTCCACGATTTGTTTGAAGGTGTCACCTCTGTCTTCGTAATTCTTAAACATATCAAAACTAGCACATGCTGGTGATAAGACTACATAATCACCTTCTTCAGAATCATTGTAAGCTTTTTCTATACAAGTTTGAAAATCATTAAAAACCTCTAATTCAACTACTCCTGTAAAAGCCTTTATCATCTTGTCTTTGGTAGCTCCCACTAAATACACTTTTTTAGCATTCGCTTTTAGTTCATCATTCAAAATTGAAAAATCTTCTCCTTTGTCTGACCCACCCATGATTATTCTTATCGGTTGATCAAAAGATCGTAATGCAAATCTTACAGAATCTGTATTTGTAGCTTTGGAATCATTTATAAAACTAATCCCATTTAATACTCGCACTGGCTCTAATCGATGAGATAAAGATTGAAAAGTTTTTAAACCTTCCAACAATACATTTTTATCACTAATAATGTCTTTTACGGCTAATACTGCTGCCATCATATTACAATAATTATGTGGACCTTTTATTGGCATTTCTCTTACATTTAATGGAGGAATGATATTGTTTTTAAAATATATAAAACCATTTTCATAATATGCATCATCATGCTTTGCTAATGAAAACCATAATATTTCTGATTTGATTAAATGTGAATACTTATTGATCGTTGCATCATCATGAAAAAGAATAGATGTGTGTTTAGGACTGTGATTCATAAACATTCTAAATTTAGATAAAGCATAATGATCAAAACTATCATATCTATACAAATGATCAGGAGTAATATTCATTAATATGGCTATGTCAGGATTAAATAATTCGATTAAATCTAATTGAAAACTGCTGAGTTCTAATATTATCCAATCATATTTCTCTTCTATATCAAAACTGCTAAAAGCATCTCCTATATTCCCTGCTAATAAAACACAAAAACCTGCATTTTTTAATAAATGATAAATTAATGAAACGGTGGTGCTCTTACCATTAGATCCAGTAACCGCTATGATTTTACTTTTGGGATGTGTTAATTTGTAAGCAAATTCTATTTCACTGATAATTGACTTGTTTAACTGTCTAGCTTTCTCTAAAATGGGTATGTTCAATGGAACACCTGGGCTTACTATGATAACATCATAGTCTAAAACTTTATCTGTATTCCCTCCAAACTCACAATCAAAATCTTCCTTTATCTTATCTGAATTCTCGATTTCTTCTTCTTTTTTTGAATCGCTTAAAAATAACTTTCCATTGTACTTCTTAATCTTATATGCAGCTGAAATACCGCTTCTTGCCATACCAATAATTGCAAATTTATCTTTCTTAAAATCCATTTTTCTACCTCAACTTTAATGTTGCTAAACCTATAGCAACCAATAATATTGCTATGATCCAAAATCTGATTACAATCTTTTCCTCTGATAAACCTTTCATTTCATAATGATGGTGCAAAGGAGCTTTTTTGAAAAATCTGATTCCTGCTCCTGTTTTTATTCTTGTGTATTTAAAATAATAACGTTGTATGATTGAAGACATTGCTTCAGCAATAAAAATCCCTCCAATGATCACAAAAAATAGTTCTTCTCTCAAAACAACTGATATCAATGCTAATAACCCGCCTAACGTTAATGAACCTGTATCTCCCATAAAGATTTGTGCAGGTTTTGTATTAAACCACAAAAAACCTAAAGTTGTACCAATCACCGATGAAGTAAAAATCGTAATCTCTCCTGCTTCTTGTATAAATTCTAAATTTAAATAACGGGCAATTACATAATTACCTTTAAGATATGCCATGACTCCCAATCCAAATGTTGCAATTGATATTGTTCCTGCAGCTAATCCATCCAAACCATCTGTAAGATTAACTGCGTTCGATGTTCCAACGATCATAAATATTACAAAAGGAATAAATCCCCAGGAAAGATAAATAAATGAATGTTTAAAAAAAGGGAGTCCAATATTACTTATACCATTGTTTTCAGGAAAAAAATATAATGCACAAGAAAGAATAATCCCTAACGTTATTTGACCCAATAATTTATATTTAGCAACGAGTCCCTTTTTTTCGTTTTTAAAATTCTTTAAATAATCATCTAAAAAACCTAATCCACCTAACCATAAAACAGTTAATAAACATAATAAAATATAGGTGTTTAACAAATTATTCCATAAAAGAGTAGATAACAATATCCCTGATAATATTATCAATCCTCCCATTGTTGGTGTACCTGCTTTTGTTTTATGACTCTCAGGAACATACTCATTTATCATCTCAACAGCTTTATGATTTTTTAAAACTCTTATTATCTTGGGCCCTATAAAAAAAGAAAATAACAATGATGTAATAAAAGCAGCTACAGCACGAAAAGTAATGTATCGAAAGACATTAAAAAATATATGATACTGAGCTAACGGATAAAATAAATGATAAAACATAATTATTCCTTTTTAAATATTTTTTCTAAATGAATACCATGGGAAGCTTTGATTAATATAACTGATTTTTGAGCGATTTGTTTTATAATATTACTCTCAATTAAATCTTCTACCTTTTCGAAATGTATAGATCCACCATAATTTTTTGATAATTTCCCTATGGTAATTATGTGATCGGATTTAATCGATAATTCTTCTAATTGGCGTCCAATTTGTTCGTGATACTCTAATGATCTATCTCCTAATTCTAACATATCCCCCAAAATACAATAATGATCCTGATCTTGATTTAATGAATGCCAATATTCTATTGCATATTTCATTGAAAATGGATTTGCATTATAACAATCCAATAAATAGGTTCTTTCCTCTTTGTGTTCAATTTGCATCCTGTTTATTGAATCTAAGGGCTTATTTAATCCATTCTGAATTTCCTCTTTAGTTAACTTTAAAAACAATCCGCAGATTATTGATATACTTGCATTGGTAACCTTAAATGATATATCTTCAGGTATAGTATATTTTTGATTATTTAAACTAAATTCCATTCCACTCTCTGTCCTGGTAGTTATTTTGATTTGAAAATCAGCTGAATCTGTATAACCAAATGTATTTCTTTTTAAACTCTCCGCTAAAAAATAACTATTAAACCTTTTGTCTTGATCTGGATAAATAATTTCCTGAGTGGTATGATTAAACAATTGAATTTTTTCTCGTAAAACACCTTCTTCATCCCCTAGATATTCTAAATGTGAAGGCCCTATATTTGTTATTATACTAATATCAGGCGTTATCATTCTAGCTAATGAGTCTATCTCTCCAAACTGATTTGTGCCCATTTCAATAACAGCTACCTCATGATTGGGATTCGCTCTTAAAATCG
Source organism: Cloacimonadales bacterium (SeqCode) (assembly GCA_963678255.2). Classification (GTDB taxonomy): domain Bacteria; phylum Cloacimonadota; class Cloacimonadia; order Cloacimonadales; family WRIO01. The sequence continues at coordinate 1,250,058 of CAXXTW010000001.1, read as the reverse complement.
TCTGAGGAACACCTATTCGATTATTCTCATTACCAACATTACTGAGTACCTGATACTTTTCAGACAAAACGTTTTTTATGTATTCTTTTGTTGTTGTTTTACCTGTACTACCTGTTATAGCTATTTTTTTCAAATTAAAAATTGATAAATATTTCTTTGCAATCAATGATAATGAAACTAGTGAATCTTCAACTTGAAAAGCATGAGAATGATTGAAATTATTACTTTTGTTTATAATCACCCAATTTGAAGGCTCTGTCAATACACTTTCTGCAAAATGACCTCCATCAAAACGCTCTCCTTGAATCCCTATAAACAATGTATTTTGATCTGCTTTTCTTGAATCAGTTGTGATTTTCTTAATACTCTGCAGATTGTCATGATCTATTTTAATGCTTAAAATCTTTTCTAAATTTAGAATATCAAATGCAATTGCCAGTTTATCAATATCTTGTTCTGTTTTTTTCTTTTGAGATAAAGCCAATTCAGCTTCTTCATAATCATCAAAATGATACTTGATTCCTTCGATTTCCTGATAGGATTCATGACCTTTACCGGCTATTAAAATGATGTCATCTGGTTGAGCTAGTTTTATAGCAGATTCTATTGCTGATTTTCTATCACTGATTATTATAAAAGAATCCTCATATGATAAGGGTTCGACTATCTCTTTTATAATATTCTCTGGTTTTTCTGTTCGGGGATTATCATTGGTTACAATAACTAAATCTGAATAAGCAATGGCTATCTTCCCCATTAATGGTCTTTTTTCCTTATCTCTATCTCCACCTGCTCCAAAAACTGTTATTATTCGATTTCTTTTAAATTCATTAAGATTTTGTAATACATTTTCTAGTGCATCTGGTGTATGCGCATAATCTATAAAAACTCCAATATCATGAGTATTTCTAACTGACTCTAATCTTCCTTTTACACTTTTTGCTTTCATTGAAATATTAACATACTCTTTTATGGTTAGATTGGGAAATATCTGATCTATAACCGCTAAAGCAGTTACAAAATTATAAATGTTATATCTACCTGATAAATTTGTAGTTAACTCTATATTATTAACTAAACCGTTGAGATTCTTCTTTAATATAAATTTACTTTCTTTGATAGTCTGTTTAACATCTTGAACATGATAAATTGCTTCATTAATATATCTATGATCTATACTCTTTCTTTGAGTAATTCCTATTCTTTTTGTACTTATCTGATTGAAATACTTCCTTCCTGTTCTATCATCAATATTAATTATCGAAACACCTTTATAATCTTCTATCATTCTAAACAATTTAAATTTAGTGTCTTCATAATCCTTCATGGTTTTGTGAAAATCAAGATGATCCTGAGTTAGATTAGTAAAACAACCAATATCAAATTCTAAACCATAAACTCTGTTTAATGCTATGGCATGAGAAGATACTTCCATAACGACATATTCTACTTCAGCTTCAACCATTTGATTAAAGATTCGATTTAAATCTAAAATATCTGGAGTAGTTCTTTCAGACTCATATTGTTTTCCATTGATGTAATATCCCAAAGTACCAATCATTCCTACTTTTTTATTAAATAAAAGCAACATATTCATGATTAATGTTGAAGTGGTAGTTTTTCCATTTGTCCCTGTTATTCCAATTAATGTAAATCTTGATGTTGGATTTTGATAATATAATTTTGCACTTAATGCTGTTGCAATTCTGCTGTTGAAAACAATTATTTGTGGAATATTGACTTCTACTCGTTTTTCTGCAATGATGAGTATGGCACCTTGCTCTTCAGCTTTCTTAGCAAATTGGTGACCATCAACAGAATAACCACTAATACAGACAAATATATCGCCTTTTGTTACCTCTTTTGAATTTGTGACTATCTTCCCTGAAATACTATTACTCAATTCTGTTTGGTTATTCAAGTAAAGACTATTGATTATTTCATCAGATTGATATTCTTTTTTATAATAATAATAATTATAATTTTTATGAACACAAAGTAGCTTTATTAGATCAATCTGATTTATCATTGAGCCAACACCTTGCATTTTTGTTGAAATTTAATTGTCTCTCCGGGTTTTATTGATTGAGTGGTTATGACCCCTGTCCCTGATATTTCTAAATCAAGTTTTAAAGCCTTTGTGATCTTTATTGCTTTTCTTAATGTTAATCCAATTAAGTTTGGCATGATGGAAGGATTAACTTTGAGCTCCTTCAGATTTGATTTATTATCGATTACAATAATTGCATAATTCTTTTTGTCAAATGAAACATTACTTTTGGGAAATTGGTTAATGATTATCCCTGTAGGATCATTTTCAATAACTTGATATTGTATCTTATTCTTATTTAGTATTTGTTTAGCTTCAGATGATGACTTACCCATTAAATCAGGCATTTGCACAAACTCACGTTTTTCTTGACGGATATTTTGTATAACTTTACAATTTGGAAGCATGACTATCTGTTCAGCAACTTGTTTAAAAGTTGGAACAGCTGCCATTGAACCAAAATGGTAAGCATAATCTGGTTCATCATACAATATTGTCATGACATACTGTGGATCATTAACAGGGAAAAAACCAGTAAATACTGAAGTATAGGCATATTTGCCATATCCTTTAATACCTGCTACCTTTTTCTCTGCTGTTCCTGTCTTACCGCCTACATCTATATAGTTCATTTTTGCACTGGTAGCGGTTCCTCTGGCTACTACATTTTTAAGAAATTGCTTTTCTAATTCTATGTTTTTAGGATTTGAGATATCTCTTAATACCTTTGTTTCATTTTTAAATATCGTGGTTCCATTATTGTCTTTAACTTCTTTTAAAATGTATGGACGCAATACCTTCCCACCATTTGCAATCGTAGCATAGGCATTGGTTAATTGAAGTGCATTGACAGCAATCTCTTGTCCAAAAGATATTGAATGAAGTGTATAACCGCTCCAATCACTATATTTCTTGAGCATTCCACTATTCTCACCAAATATATTCGCCCCTGTTTTATGCCCAAATCCCATGGAAACTACTCGATTATAAACATCCACTGAACCAATTCGCTCTGCAATTTTCGAGATCCCTACATTACTTGATTTTACTATCACATCTTCAAAACTTATTGTTCCAAGTTCATGACTATCCTTTATTGTTCTTTTTCCAACTGTATATCGATTACAGTTTATCATATCTGTAGGTTTAAACAATTTCTTATCTAAAGCTAAAAGTGAAATTACTGGTTTAAATGTTGAGCCTGGCTCAAACATAAAGATTACTGGTAGATTTGCAGATGCTCTCACCATGGATTCTGCCATGGAATTATCCTTTCTTGATACGCCTGACATAGCAATGATTTCCCCAGTTTTGGGATTCATAATCACTCCTATGGCATTTTGAGCATTATATTTTTGAACTCCTTCAAGAAGATTATCTTCTAAAACCTGTTGAATCTCACTATCAATTGTTAAAATTAATGAGCTCCCATCATGAGCTTTTTTTTCTTTTAAATTTGGATAATAAACATAATCTTTGTTGGCATCATATACAATCTCGCGCCAACCATACTCTCCTCGTAAATAATCATCAAATGAGGCTTCTAAACCGCAAAAACCTTCCATTCTATATACAGACCGATTTTTTACATTACTGTCATCTTGAATCTCTCTGACTAATCCCAATAATCTTGCTGCCAATCTTCCCTTTGAATAGATACGTTTTATCGAACTAAAAGAAGGAATAATCACATCAAGATTTTCTTTTTCCAAGACTGATTTCATTGCTATTAATTCGGTTTCTTTTATTTCATTTGATATCTGAACTGTATTACTTTTCTTTGTTGTTAACTTCTCAAAAATCTTCTCTTGATTCTCTGTTGAATTCTGACTAATAATCTGACTAATTCTTAAAAATATTTTATTGGGATCTTCTTTTCTTTTTTTTGCATAGTTTTTTACTTTGTTTCTATCTACATCTATTTGATAATACTTTATTGAACTGGCTAACAATTCTCCTGATGAATCATATATATTTCCTCGATTTGGAATGATTATTTCTTTCCAAGGACTATATCTGACTAATTTCCTATAAGACATATTAAATGGATCAAATGCTTGCACTATAAATAAGTAAATAGCCCAGATACAGGCTATTACTATACAAATCCACTTTAGAAGGAAGTATCTTGTTTGCATTTCACTAATAACTATTGATCAGTCAAAGCTTGAGCATTCGGTGTAATATAATCAATTAAATTATAAACTATATTTTGATTTTCTGTCTTTATTTCTTTAATATAAATAACACTTGAAACTGAGGTTGTGTCTTTTGTTGTGGGGATGATCATATTTAAATTTTCTTTTGCATATGAGCAAATTCTATCTCTTAAACATAATCGGTTATTGGAGGCTAGTAATTCTGCATGACAATTTTTGGAAGCGGTTAATTGAGATTTTAATAAATTATCTTCTCTACTCGTTTTAACAATACAATGCTGGCTAAATTGTAAAAAAATTAAATAACTGACAAACAATAAAGCCACCAATACTATTTTTTTCATTATACCCTCCCTATTCTTTCTGCAACCCTTAACTTTGCACTTTTTGCATTTGAATTATCCGATATTTCGTCAACCCCTGGAACTATCGGTTTCTTTGTTATTATTTTCAACCTTGGTTTTTTCCCACATAAACATATTGGAAGATCTTTCGGACAAGTACATGGATTATGCTCTTCAACAAAATACTGCTTTACAATCCTGTCTTCAAGACTATGCCAAGATATTACTGCAATTCTTCCCCCATTATTCAATAATGAAACTGATTCTTTTAAAGTTTTTGATAAAAGATTCAATTCATCATTTACATAAATGCGAATTGCCTGAAATATTCTTGCTTTTGATTTTGTTATGTTGCTTGGTTCTATATAGCCTTTTGTGCTTTTTCTCACACAAGTTTCAACGATATCTGCTAAATCTCTTGTTCTGCTAATTCTTTTTATCGTTCTTCTATATACTATTTCTTTGGCGATAAAAGCACTAAGATTCTCTTCACCTAATTCGAAAAATATCTTTTTTAACTCATCCTGACTTAGTTCATTAACCACTTGCTCTGCTGTCAGATCTCTTTGTTTATCCATCCGCATGTCAAGATCAGCATCATGCATAAAAGAAAAGCCTCTACTGCTCTCGCTGATTTGATAGTTTGAAACACCAATGTCCATTAAGATTCCGTCAATCTTATTGATCCTCTCTAATGCTAATCGATTACGAAGATTTTCGAAATTTTCGTTAAAATAGTGCACTTGATTCTTATAATCTTGAAGCCTTACTTTTGCGTAATTAATAGCATCAGGATCCTGATCAAATACGTATAACTGAATATCAGAACAAAAATCAAGCATAGCATGAGAATGACCACCGCCCCCAAGAGTAGCGTCAACATAAATCCCCCCAGCTCTTAACTGTAATAGATCAATACATTCTTTCACTAATACTGGAACATGATAGATCATAGTTGATAATCCATGGAATCATATTCTTCTCTATGGCTCTGTAACCTTTTCTTACGTAAATCCTTAAATGCTTTTGGACTCCATAAGGATATAAAGTTACCTTCACCTTTTATGACGACTGAATCTTCTATCCCTGCCATCTCTAATAAATCTTCACTTATTCTGATCCTTCCTGGACCTTCAAGGGTTTGCTCTGAACTTGCAAATTCAACAAGGTTATTTAATAACTGCCTTTGCTTATCTGTCCCATTTTTTAGTTTCTCTTTATACTGCTGCCAACTATCCAGCGGAAAGATTGCAATCGAATCATGATGACCTAGAGTAATAATTACCGTTTGCTTTGCAGATGGTAAAAATTTCGACTTAAAAGGGGCTGGTATTATGACTCTCTGCTTATTAACAGAGTTCTCAAACGTCCCTAAAAATTCTCCAGACATCCTTATAACCTCTCTCTTTTGACTTTATTTGAGTTTTAATGATCAAACATGACAAAGTTTGACATAATTTGATATAAAGTCAAGCACTTTTTTATTTTTTTTAATCTTTTTTTTTGCATAGCAAATAAATCAATATTACTACTAAATATTCTAATTTTTAGTAAGTTAACAATGCTGTTCTTTTTTCTGAAAAACTTGAAATAAAACCAAAAAGTATTAAATTAGAGTTAGATATGGTTTTTTGTTAATTTTGAAAATATTTTATAGAAACACCTGCTTTGAGCCTATAAGATATATCATCTATCTTATGACAATCTTCTTGATTTAATGCCTTTATGCCATTGCAAAGTCCCTCCTTCCTCTTTGCTATCTTACTCCTTATTCTTTGCTTCCTTGGAGCTTCTCATTTTTTACTTGATAGTATAATAGTTTAGAAATCTACAATAATCGCTTTAAAAAATATCAAGGTTTTATATGATTTGGGTTCTTTTCTGTTCAATCCGTTCTGGTTTATCCCTCGTTAGCTTACGTTACGGTTCTAACTCTTAATAAAAATTTATATCCTGCTTTGCAAAATTTCAGTTCAATATGAACCTGAAACCTAGAACGAACGATTAATAACAAACCTTATTTGGGGCTGAACATTATTAAAATAAAATTTTCGAGATATACTTAATATTACATAATTTCTGTTGACATACTTCTATCTATTTTGTTTTAATAAATAAAAAATATCAATTAGGATATATATATGAAAGAATTTTTAATATTTATACTCGTGATTAGTTTCTTGACATGCTTGTCTGCAAAAGATAATAATAAAGCTAAAAACTATCTTAAAATAACTAGCTTTAGTGAGAATTCTGTTTTCCTTGAAGCAGGAGCTAAAATTGATGATGTAATCATAAAATATGACAAACAAAGTATTACCACTCTTGATGAACTTATTTTAGCTAAAAATAATGCAAAAAAAGATATGATTGAAGTGTTAGTTCTACGCGATGGACATCAATTAAGCCTGAAAGTTCCAAAAGGCAAATTAGGAATTATGATTAAAGAATATGCTCCAGATCATGAAATCAGTAAAGATTCAAAAGTAATCGAAGGCTATAAACATCTTGATTGGATTAATGGGACAAGCAATACTTTTTTAGCTTGTGTTGCTCTTTTAGAAGAAAATATTGGATCTAAAACTGATTATACTGACTTAGTTGGATTATCTGGGTATGGTTTTAGAATACAAGTCTTATCTGGTCTTTGCCCTAGTGCTCCTGATGCTTGTTGTGGGAAAAACATTGGTGAAGATATTCTGACAACCTTAGGGTATTCATATAAGTATCTGAATCTCAGTAATCTAGATTCTATATCAGATCATTGTACTATTCAAAATAATTCTGAATTGAAAAACTTAGTTAAAAATTCAATCCAATTGGGATACCCATTGTTAGCGCTTAACTTAATTGACACACCTGAATGGGGTCTGATTACCGGATATCAAAATGATTGCACTCAATTTTGGTGCAGAACTTTTTACGACAAAACTGATGGTTATGAAATTGCTCAAAATCAACCTTGGGATGTGTATGCTATTCAAAAAGTTAAGACGCCAAATTTTGAAAATGCTTATAATAAATCCCTGAAAATAGCTCTTGAGATGTATGAAACTAGTGAATACAACGGATATCATTCAGGGATTGAGGCTTATCGATTCTGGATAGAACAACTCAGCAATGAAAAAGCTTTTAAAGAAATGTCAAAAGAAAATTTTGCTGATGCTCGCCATGGCAACTGGTGGACTTATATGAGTTTAATAGAAGCTAGACAATATTGCGCTTCATATCTAAATACTAATAGATTACGATTTGGTGTGGATCCTGCAAAAATTGAGGCTCTGGAACAAATATATATTGAAGAAACTAATCTTCTAAAAGAACACCTTAATGAGATTCCCTCTAACTTCGATTCTAAACCACGTTTATGGTTTCAAGAAGATAGGAATATTGAAATTCAAGTACTAAAATCAATACTTGAACTTGAAAAAAAGGCTTTAGAAATACTCAAAAATATCTAGTTTCTAGTTTGCTGATCTCATTCATATTTTCTGATTATTTTCTTATATATTTGTTTATTTCCTTGAACTATTACTAATATTTATATGCCCTCAGTAAAGAATAGCTTTGTATCTGTTAAGTTTTATTAATTTATGATTAATCGATATATCAAAAAAATATTACTCTTCCATTACTCTCACAAAAATAACAGATTGTTAAAAAACTTGAAGATTTTTCATTTATTAATAATAATAAATATAAGTTTTCTAAATATTGACTATACAATTTTAGGTATGAGAAACAACAACCCCATTTAGGGTTGTTCTTTAAAAAAATCTTAACATTACAAGAAAGGATAATGTGTGAATAATAGATAAACGATACAGAGATCATACTTTCTGTAATTTTCCTAAGTATCCTACATTTTCTGAAAAAAATATGATTGACAACTAAACTAAAAACTGATATTGTTTTTAAAAAAAGAAGAAGGAGACATAAAATGAAAATGTCCAAAAAAGTAATTGTAATGATTGTTCTGGCTACATTATTAGCAGTCACTTTATCAGGTTGTTTTGGTTCTTTCACGTTAACCAAAAAAGTGTACAAATTTAACAAAGGAATTGGGGCTGAACCCATTCAGACTTTAGCTATGTGGGCTATGGAAATTATCCCTGTTTATGAATTTGCTGTAGGTATTGATGCTGTTATCTTAAATACGCTTGAATATTGGACTGGTAAAAATCCTTTAGCAATGAATGATAACCAACAAGAAATCAAATATTATACTGAAAAAGGTATTGATTACAAAATTATCACCGCTCAAAACAGAATTGATGTTTATGAAGCTAACAACTCTTCAAATCACTTAGCTTACATTTACAATCCTTCTAATGAAACATGGTCATTAAGTAAAAATGGTCAAACTACTATTATCACCGATAGCAACAAAGATGAAATCACATTATATGCTTTGAATGGTAAAGTAGTTAAAACTGAAAAAAGATAAACTTCTTTAAATTGAAAAAGGGAGAAGAAGAACTTCTCCCTTTTTTTTATCAAAACAAATCTTAGAACCTATAAACTAAGCTCATGTTCAATGCATTAATCGTTGTTTTATATGTGCCTTTCATATTTTCCATAGATCCATCTGTTGCACTAGTTTGCTCTTTAATCTCTCTCTCGGGAAAATAAATATATTCATAAGCAAAATCAAAATTGAAATGTTTCATAAATGGCAGACCAATACCTAAGTTATAACTGAATTTATCATTTACATCTGGCCATGTTGGATTTAATGATTCATCTGGAATTGGTGATTGATCATAGAAAAATCCACCACGTAATGCGATATTGTTTGAGAGCATATACTCTGTTCCAAAGCTAACTCTAAAAGTATCTTTCCACTTTGTATCAAGTTCTTTCTTATCCATATTAGGTATTGGTTTTTGAATAGAGGTGCTGTCAAGTTCGATGGTAATTTTGTCAAAACAACTCCAACCTGTCCAAGACATATCTGCAGTTACTAACCAGTTTTCGTTAACATGATACGATACTCCTAAACCAGCATCTGCTGGAAGATTAAGAGTAGCCTCTGCATCATACTTATTGGTAAGTGTCATTGGTGATCCTAATCCTGTCATCATATCATTTAAATATAGTTTTAAATCTGCATCCCCTTTTAATGTCATTTTTCCAGGAAGTTTTCCAGTCAATCCAATTTGTAGTTTATCACATACCTTATAAAGACCACCCATATTTCCACTAACTGTATAGCCTGTTCCTGTTAAACTTAAGAGTGTCGGAGGTATGATTGATGTAGCGCTTGTAACCTTCAGAGGTGCATATTTTTTTATTTCAATATCACCATATAGTACACTCAGCCCTGCTCCAAATGAAAATTGATCTGAAACTTGATAACTCATGGTTGGATGGAAATCAATTATTGATATTGAACTAAACATTTCATTCTTGATAGCATCAGATGGCCAAGTTGTTGATTGAGATAAAAAAGTATCAGGATAATTATAGATATCCCATTCAGCTCCTAATCCATAGGGTACAAAAATACCTATACCCCAATTAAATTTACATTCTCCACCATTTACATAATATAGATTTGGGAATGCCCATGTTTTATCAACTGTTTCTTGTTTATCTGTTTTTATACCAGAAGCTTCCGTAGGATTTAATAAAGTGGTGTACTCTCCTTTGGGAATTATAATGGCTGTTGAGAGTACTGCAGTCTTATTTTTAATTAATGATAACCCTGCTGGATTCCAATACATTGCCGATGCATCATCAGCTAAACCTCGGTATGCCCCTCCCATACTTAAGGCTCTTGTCCCTACTCCTGATAATGCAATGCCTCCTGCAAATATGCTGACACTGGTCATCAGTAAAACGAATAATAGTCCAAACTTACGGTGTTTTTTCATAGCTCCTCCACTTTTTGAATTCTATTCAAACTATCAAATCATTATACTTACGTCAAGATAAAAATAAATGTACTTCAAAATTATTATATGTGATGAATTAAAGAACCTATTGTTCTTTTTTTCAAAACAAAACATGATAAAGTCAAGCATCATTTATCTATTTGAACAAAAGGATTTGATTTGGTTTAAAAAAAACACCAGCTCATTGATCTGAATGGCTCCTACCAGTTGGCACACCATTTTTCTGTACAACGTACATCCACGTGCGTTTCTTCTATAAACGCTTCTGGAGAAGCGTTTTACAACTAGGGCGATTCGTGAATCGCCCCTACAAAACTTACTTCATCAGAATGACTTTTTTGGTTTGGTTTTTACCATTATGTTCCAGTCTGATAAAATAGATGCCGGATGAAACAGATTGCTGGTATTCGTTTTTCCCGTTCCAGATGAGCTGATGCTTACCGTTTGCATAGGCTTGATTGGTAAGAGTTTTTACCTTTTGCCCCTTGATATTATATACAGAGATCTCAGCAATTCCCTTGTCAGGCATTGACCAAGAGATGGTTGTGGTGGGATTGAAGGGATTGGGATAGCAATTCAGATCTGGAGTAAAGATTTCTGTATGATCAGTATTGGCTAGTGAAGGATTCCATTCATAAGCACCTAAATCGACAGATTCCCCGTAAAGTCGGGGTTGTCCGGAAAGATCAGTGTTTGGGAATTCATAACCAGGGATAGTTAGCGTTCCTGCATCTATACAGGGAGAATTTTGACTGAGACGAAAGGGATATACTCCAGTATTCATAAACATAGGATTCGTATCTATAATCCCCTCACCTAAAACATATTGCCCACCCTGAATACACGTTATACTGCTTTCCCCTCCCTGCAAGAGGGTATGTGAAACAAAGATGGTATCAGTGAAGACTTTGATATTCTGATTATTGGGGATATTATTGTAAAAAATACAGTTGGTAAAAGATAGATCAGAATTGCCGTATTGACTGTCCACCAAAACATGAGGACCGTTATTGGTAATGTTATCAGTAAAGGTACAGTTATTGATTTGACCATTTATAGCATCAAATAAGACAATTGCTGATGTAGCTCCAGAGATTGCAGTATTATGTTTAAACAATACATTTTCAATCTTTAATTGACTTGTCTTATTATCAATGTTTCTAAACCCAATGATTTGGATCCCACCTCCTGTTCCCTGCCAGGAGTCTCCACTGAAATTGCGGTTATATTGAAAAATGGAATTAGTGATTGAGAGGCTATCAACCTGTGAACAATAGATCCCTTTATCACCCCTGTTATTTTCAATAATCACATTGTCAAGGATATATTTACCCATATATAAATTGATAGGCATCATCAATTCTTGAACACAGTCAGAAACTCGGATATTCTCAAAAACTCCTTCCATATCTCTGAAATTTAGAGCACGATTATAATCCTCATCATACCCTCTTTTAAACCAAAGATTACTTAATTTAAAAGCCAGTTCAGTTTGCCGACTACAATTAAAAAAGTGTCTTTTATTCATTCCATCAAAGATGGTGCTGTCACGGCTTTCTCCCTGAAGATGGATATTATGCTTGACTTGCAGGGGAAAGAGCTGATCCTGAGTAGAATATAGTCCATTTTTGATATGGAGGGTATAAACCGGGCCATCTGATTTGATGCGTCTCATCGCAATATGTAAAGATTTCAGAGGTGTATCAGGAGTCAGCCCGTCTTGACTATCATCACCCTCTGCGCTGACATATAGATCTGCATAAATGGGCAAGTCTGTATAAACCTCGGCATTGACTTGAAGATTCTCAACATGAGATACAAAATACTGGTCGGGATTTTCTATGGTAAATTTTTTCAAGTTTAGTATATTGTTAAAACCAAAAGGATCATTGATAAGAATATCTGCATATTTACTGGCATGATTTTGATAGATGGAATTCTTCTGGGTTTCAGACATGACCACATAAGAACTATAAAAACCTATTCCTCCTCCACTGACTGCCTGATTCTCATAAATTTCACAATTGTTGAGATAAAGAGTTGAGTTTTCAGCTCCGACTCCTCCTCCGCAATAACAATAATTATTACGGATTTTACAGTTGGATAAGGTGAACGATAAGACATTACATAAAGACACACCTCCTCCCCTGTACCCATAGATATTTTTGCCATTGATGATAGTGAAACCATTCAAAGTGGCGATTTCAGTCATCCAAGCTTTGACAGTATGATCCAAATGTCTCCCGTCTATAATGGTATTATTGATATAGCTGGTATCTGGATCGACTGCATAGAGACTGTTGATCGTGATATGCTTACCAATATAGTTGACATTCTCCTGATATGTACCAGGATAGACGAGTATAGTATCTTGATGAACTGAGGCTTCCACCGCAGACATGATGGTCTGATAGCAGGTCTGATTCTCAGGATTGACAACTAATAGATTTGCATTAAGAGAGATTGTTATTAAAAATAGGAATATTAGCAGATAGATTTTCATTTTTTCCTCCAGGAAATTTAGGAGCAGAATATAAACCCTGCTCCAGTTTTTTTAAGACTGGCAAGATATAGCTCCTGCCAGTCGACACACCATTTTTCTGTACAACGTACGTCCACGTGCGTTGCTTCTATAAACGCTTCTGGAGAAGCGTTTTACAACTAGGGCGATTCATGAATCGCCCCTACAAAACTTACTTCATCAGAATGACTTTTTTGGTTTGGTTTTTACCATTATGTTCCAGTCTGATAAAATAGATACCGGAAGAAACAGATTGCTGGTATTCGTTTTTCCCGTTCCAGATGAGCTGATGCTTACCTTTTGCATAGGCTTGATTGGTAAGAGTTTTTACCTTTTGCCCCTTGATATTATATACAGAGATCTCAGCAATTCCCTTGTCGGGCATAGACCAAGAGATGGTTGTGGTGGGATTAAAGGGATTGGGATAGCAAATCAGTTCTGGAATAATGATTTCTGTATGATCAGTATTGACTAGTGAAGGATTCCATTCATAAGCACCTAAATCGACAGATTCCCCGTAAAGTCGGGGTTGTCCGGAAAGATCTGTGTTTGGGAATTCATAACCAGGGATAGATAGCGTTCCTGCATCTATACAGGGAGAATTTTGACTGAGGCGGAAGGGATAAGTGCCAGTATTCATAAACATAGGATTCGTATCTATGATACCCTCACCTAAAACATATTGCCCACCCTGAATACAAGTGATACAGCTTTCACCTCCCTGCAACAGAGTATGAGAAACAAAGATGGTATCAGTGAAGACTTTGATATTCTGATTATTGGGGATATTATTGTAAAAAATACAGTTGGTAAAAGATAGATCAGAATTGCCTAATTGGCTATTTACCATAATTGAGTATCCGTTGTTTGAAATATTCCCAGTAAAAGTGCAGTTATTAACAACACCCTGTATTCCATCTGTTAATATTAAGGCAGAAGTTCCTCCATTGGTTCCTGTTGCGTTGCTTTTATTATTCTCAAACAACACATTTTCAATCTTTAAATGACATATCTTGTTGTCACTGTTTATAAACCCGATGATAAAGATTCCTCCACCTGCTCCATCCCATGAATCTCCATTAAAATGTCTGTTGTTACGAAATATAGAATTAGTTATAGTTAAGCTATCTGCTTGTCCACAAACTATTCCTGGTTGTCCTTTGTTATCATTAACAATTATATTATTAAGAACATATTTACCCATATATAAATTGATAGGCATCATCATTTCCTGAACACAGTCAGAAACTCGGATATTCTCAAAAACTCCTTCCATATCTCTGAAATTTAGAGCACGACGATAATCCTCATCATACCCTCTTTTAAACCAAAGATTACTTAATTTAAAAGCCAGTTCAGTTTGCCGACTACAATCAAAAAAGTGTCTTTTATTCATTCCATCAAAGATGGTGCTGTCCCGGCTTTCTCCCTGAAGATGGATATTATGCTTGACTTGCAGGGGAAAGAGCTGATCCTGAGTAGAATATAGTCCATTTTTGATATGGAGGGTATAAACCGGGCCATCTGATTTGATGCGTCTCATCGCAATATGTAAAGATTTCAGAGGTGTATCAGGAGTCAGCCCGTCTTGACTATCATCACCCTCTGCACTGACATATAGATCCGCATAGATGGGCAAGTCTGTATAAACCTCGGCATTCACCTGCAAGGTATCTACATGATTAATAAAATACTGATCCGGATTATCCATTGTGAACTTCTTCAGATTGATAATGTAATTAAAATAAAAAGGATCATTGATAAGAATATCTGCATAAAGGCTGGCATGATTACGGTAAATTGAATTCTTCTGGGTTTCAGACATGACCACATAAGAACTATAAAAACCTATTCCTCCTCCACCTACAGCCTGATTCTCATAGATTTCGCAGTTGTTGAGATAAAGAGTAGAATTGGTAGCTCCGATTCCTCCTCCGCTATGACAATAATTATTACGGATTTTACAGTTGGATAAGGTGAAGGATAAGACATTGCGTAAAGACACACCTCCTCCCCTGTACCCATAGATATTTTTGCCATTGATGATAGTGAAGCCATTCAAAGTGGCGACTTCAGTCATCCAAGCTTTGACAGTATGATCCAAATGTCTCCCGTCTATAATGGTATTATTGATATAGCTGGTATCTGGATCGACTGCATAGAGACTGTTGATCGTGATATGCTTACCAATATAGTTGACATTCTCCTGATATGTACCAGGATAGACGAGTATGGTATCTTGATGAACTGAGGCTTCCACCGCAGACATGATGGTCTGATAGCAGGTCTGATTCTCAGGATTGACAATTAATAGGTTGGCATTAAGAGAGATTGTTATTAAAAATAGGAATATTAGCAGATAGATTTTCATTTTTCCCTCCTTTTATATTGGGTATGATAGGGGTAGGGGCGCTACCATTACTGACGCCCCTCCCTCCGAACCGTGCATGCGGTTCTCCCGCACACGGCTCTCCAGATAATGTTTTACTCTTAATGTAGAGATTGACATAATTCATGATGGGCTTTGGTTAAAGAGAAAAACCCAGCATCTTCAAAGATCTTATTGGGATACCTGAAATTATCTTTCATTGTTGAGATACCTCTTCGCTTTTCATACCTCTTTAGAATACTTCGTAATCTGCGTCTTGTCCAGCCATCAATATTGGGAAAGGTTGTTTTGTAGCTATGCTTATAATATTCAAACCATCCACGCATAATTGGGGTGATTTTCTTTATTATTTGCGCTAAACTGATACTGTTTGTTCTTCTCGTGTGTTTCCTGATGCTGTCTCTGTACTTCTTGATGCTTTTGTCTTTAGGATATTTCTTTCCTTTGAAAAAACTATAGCCTAAAAATTCAATTGGATCAACTTCAGAATCTAATATCTTAGTCTTTTCCGGATGTAATATTAATCCATTCTTAATCGTCCACTCTGTGATTATTTCTAGTGCTTTCAAGGATCCTTCTCGAGTTTTGCAGATCACAATAAAGTCATCTGCATATCGGATCATGTTATATCCTTTGTTAGCCATCAGTTTATCAAGCGGATCAAGATAAATATTTGCCAAAAGTGGACTTAAAACAGCGCCTTGAGGTGTTCCTGTCTCTGGTGTCCATGTTTTGACGCCATCGAAAATACTCTGATTTAGATACATTTCAATCCATTTGAGCACTCTGCCGTCTGCGATCTTCATTTGAACTAAAGACATAAGTCTGTCTTTGGGAATCGTATCAAAATATCCTTTAAGATCGGCATCAACTACATATTGATATCCTTCTTTAAGGTATTTGTCCAATACCCTAAGCGCATCTTTACAACCTCTACCAGGTCTAAATCCATAGCTGTGGTCTGCGAAGTCTTTCTCAAAAATTGGTTCAATAGCATTTCTAATTGCTGTCTGAACGATTCGATCAATAACTGTTGGTATTCCCAGTGGTCTCTTTTCTTTACTTCCAGGCTTATCAATCATGACTCTTTTGACTGCTTGCGCTCGATAGCTATCACTCCGAAGTTTCTCTGCTAGCTTGAGTATGTTTGATTCTGCATGTCGTCTGAATTTCTCTATGCTTATATTGTCAATGCCCATACCCCCTTTATTTGCTTTGACTTTTAGCCATGCACTAAAAAGGTTAGCACTGTCAAAAATTTTGTCACAGAGACTGAACCACTTACCGCCTTTGACTCCCCTTTCGAGAGCTGTCAACATCTTGTCTGTCCATATAGATGATTCCACCCATTGCCATCTCTGTCTAATCTCTGATGTCTCGGTTTCTTGCCCTTGTTTAGCCTTTTCTGGCACTATCGAACAGTTGTCTTTCATCTTTACTTCCTTTCAAAATTTCATTATCCTGTTCCCCTTCGTTACGATTTGGTTATGTTGTCCAAATCATCGATCACTACTATGAGAACTCTGACTCCTGATAACATCTCTTCCTATTATCAGGTCTCTTAGCTTACTGATAAATACCTTCTGACCATTCCATCTCCAACCACATGTAATGTCCTGACATAGCTTACATCTTTAACATCATACAGCTCATCAGGTGTATTAGGCGATTGCTCAGATTCCACTCCTGCTTCTTTCCTAATCATCAATCTTCGCCCTACCCTAGGAGGCTCGACATAATTACCCGCCGAATCGAGTTCGCAATCGCTACGGACTGACCTTTCACCTCCAGTTGCTCTCCACCTCATCTCACGATGACGCAGTTACTTTCAGTTACAGAACCTTGATGCGAGTTCTGGATGGGACTTGCACCCATCTGATATTTATCCATCACTAACGCACTAGGGGCGATTCGTGAATCGCCCCTACAAAACTTACTTCATCAGAATGACTTTTTTGGTTTGGTTTTTTCCATTATGTTCCAGTCTGATAAAATAGATACCGGAAGAAACAGATTGCTGGTATTCGTTTTTCCCGTTCCAGATGAGCTGATGCTTACCTTTTGCATAGGCTTGATTGGTAAGAGTTTTTACCTTTTGCCCCTTGATATTATATACAGAGATCTCAGCAATTCCCTTGTCGGGCATAGACCAAGAGATGGTTGTGGTGGGATTAAAGGGATTGGGATAGCAAATCAGTTCTGGAATAATGATTTCTGTATGATCAGTATTGACTAGTGAAGGATTCCATTCATAAGCACCTAAATCGACAGATTCCCCGTAAAGTCGGGGTTGTCCGGAAAGATCTGTGTTTGGGAATTCATAACCAGGGATAGATAGCGTTCCTGCATCTATACAGGGAGAATTTTGACTGAGGCGGAAGGGATAAGTGCCAGTATTCATAAACACCGGATTCGTATCTATAATCCCCTCACCTAAAACATATTGCCCACCCTGAATACAAGTGATACAGCTTTCACCTCCCTGCAACAGAGTATGAGAAACAAAGATGGTATCAGTGAAGACTTTGATATTCTGATTATTGGGGATATTATTGTAAAAAATACAATTGGTAAAAGATAGATCAGAATTGCCTAATTGGCTATATACCATGATTGAGTATCCGTTGTTTGAAATATTCCCGGTAAAAGTACAGTTATTAACAACGCCTTTTATACAATCAGTTAATACTAAGGCAGAAGTTCCTCCATTAGTTCCTGAATCATTATTTTTATTATTTTCAAACAATACATTTTCAATCTTTAAATGACATCTCTTGTTGTCACTGTTTATATAACCAATTATAACAATCCCTCCGCCAGCTCCATCCCAAGGATCTCCATTAAAATTACGGTTGTTTCGAAAAATAGAATTAGTTATAGTTAAGCTATCTACTTGACTACAACGAATTCCTTCTGAACCTTTATTGTTATCTATGATTACTCTATTAAGATAATACTTACCCAAAAAAAGCTGAATAGGCATCATCAATTCCTGAACACAATCAGAAACTCGAATATTCTCAAAAACCCCTTCCATATCTATGAAATATAGAGCACGATTATAATCCTCATCATACCCTCTTTTAAACCAAAGATTACTTAATTTAAAAGCCAGTTCAGTTTGCCGACTACAATCAAAAAAAGGTCTTTTATTTATCCCATCAAAAATGGTGCTGTCACGACTTTCTCCCTGGAGATGGATGTTATGCTTAACTTGCAGGGGAAAGAGCTGATCCTGAGTAGAATATAGTCCATTCTTGATATGGAGGGTATAAACCTGCCCGTCTGATTTGATGCGTCTCATCGCAATATGCAAAGATTTCAGAGGTGCATCAGGAGTCAGCCCATCATGACTATCATCACCCTCAGCACTGACATATAGATCCGCATAGATGGGTAAGTCTGTATAAATCTCGGCATTGACCTGAAGTGTATCCACAGGATAAATAAAATATTGATCCGGATTTTCCATCGTAAATATCTTCAGATTAAGGACATAATTAAAGCCAAAAGGATCATAAATAAAAATATCTGCATATTTACTGGCATGATTTCGATAGATAGAATTCTTTTGGGTTTCAGACATGACCACTTGGGAGCTTAAAAAGTAAACTCCTCCTCCACTGATTGCCTGATTCTCATAGATTTCGCAGTTGTTGAGATAAAGAGTAGAATTGGCAGCTCCGATTCCTCCTCCGCTATGACAATAATTATTATGGATTTTACAGTTGGATAAGGTGAAGGATAAGACATTACGTAAAGACACACCTCCTCCCCTATACCCATAGATATTTTTACCATTGATGATAGTGAAGCCATTCAAAGTGGCGATTTCAGTCATCCAAGCTTTGACCGTATGATCCAAATGTCTCCCGTCAATAATGGTATTATTGATATAGCTGGTATCTGGATCGATGGCATAGAGACTGTTGATCGTGATATGCTTACCAATATAGTTGACATTCTCCTGATATGTACCAGGATAGACGAGTATGGTATCTTGATGAACAGAGGCTTCCACCGCAGACATGATGGTCTGATAGCAGGTCTGATTCTCAGGATTGACAATTAATAGATTAGCATTAAGAGAGATTGTTATTAAAAATAGGAATATTAGCAGATAGATTTTCATTTTTTCCTCCAGGAAATTTAGGAGCAGAATATAAACCCTGCTCCAGTTTTTTAAGACTGGCAAGATATAGCTCCTGCCAGTCGACACACTATTTTTCTGTACAACGTACGTCCACGTGCGTTGCTTCTATAAACGCTTCTGGAGAAGCGTTTTACAACTAGGGGCGATTCATGAATCGCCCCTACAAAACTTACTTCATCAGAATGACTTTTTTGGTTTGGTTTTTTCCATTATGTTCCAGTCTGATAAAATAGATACCGGAAGAAACAGATTGCTGGTATTCGTTTTTCCCGTTCCAGATGAGCTGATGCTTACCTTTTGCATAGGCTTGATTGGTAAGAGTTTTTACCTTTTGCCCCTTGATATTATATACAGAGATCTCAGCAATTCCCTTGTCGGGCATAGACCAAGAGATGGTTGTGGTAGGATTGAAGGGATTGGGATAGCAATTGTTAAGCACAGCTTGTTGAGCTGGATTTACAGAATTATCTGACTTCCCAAGCCTGACTCTGGAATAGTCATTTTTCCCGCCATATAGAATTTCTGCCTGATATTGTTCTGTTTTTTTATTCCACAATTGATAGGATATTGTTTGATTTTCGTTGGATTTTCCTTCGTAATGCAGTTGGAAATTGAGCGGAGCTGTGTCTTTCGCTCCGTTAATTGCTGACGTATAAACAAGAAGTTGTACAGGAAGGAATTCAGCTCTTACAGCGCCGACACAAACACTGTCTTCAAATACAGCGATTTCAGAAAGCCCTTCAGGATTTTCTACAGACATAATGTCAATCACTTCATAGTCTTTCTTATCTTTTACAGAGTAGTATTCTGGGGCTAATACTGGAACTGCTGGTTGAGTTTGTGGAAGGTTCTGCCAGACAAAACCAGGTATATCTTCTTTTACTTTAATAACTAAACCTTCTTTGGGTTTGATAATCCTGTTTGCCATACTAGGAACAGTTTCAGAACCAGAACCGTCTTTTGAGTAATTATTCAAATTAATCCAAGTCCATGTTTCTGCTTTAATTGATTTTATTAAGGGAAGATAAATTCCAAAAGCATCTTTAATCGTTGTGTAAGTTACAGGTAAACCAGAAGGGAAATAACCAATATAGTTTTCATAGTTTTCCTGATTGCCTTCCTCTCCAACAAACAAATCAACTGAAGTCTCCGGCGCAATTCTTACACCTGATTTTTTAAGAGTGTAATGTTCATCATTAGGGATACTAAGAGCAATTTTGTAGGTTTCATATTGGAACATTTCTCGGATATTATCAGTGTAGGGATCATTGGACCCGTTATATATGAAGTAATAACTTAAATCTGCTCTTTTTGTATATGCTTGTTTGAATAAAGCGTCATCACAAAACATTGGACTAAACACCTCATAAGGGGATTCAAACCCATTTTGGGTATCTGGTTCCAGTTTGGGAAAACAGACCCAGTTCCATCCACCATGCAGATGGTAGAAATCAAACTCAGACTGATCAAAGTATTTATACCCTATATCATATCGGCTATCATCGGGTTCTCTGTCTTCTTTATCTAGAGCATAATCTTCACTATTGAAATTAGGGTTAGGATGCCCTTTATCAATGCAAATAGAACCCTCTGCTAGCATATAATTTTCAGGGATTGTCTGATTATTATACCAAGGGTTGTTTTGATCATCTGAACTAGATTCTGGTGAATCATATAGATTGGTAGGATCTGCATTCATTTGTTGGCCGTTGTAACAGCAATAAGAGAAGAGAGTTGCAGTAGGGAATGATGACATTGCTTTTTCAAAATTCCAAAAGATATTGCTATGGTTTTTCTGTATAGGAAGAACACTATTATTTTTTACAGCATGCCCTTGGTTATTTAATGAGAGGTTATAGAAAGTGTTTTTATAAAGTTTTTGAATACTAGCACTTTCATTTTTAATACCTATACCTAACAATTGGGGTCTGTAAACATTATTAACAACAAATAGATTGTTAAAGATATCGTAGATTCCATGACGTGTGTCAATTGACAAGGCATTATCTATGTAATAGTTATTTAGTATTAAAGCAGAATTTACATTGCCCATTAATAATCCAATTTCATGATTTTTTACTTTATTATCAGAAAACTCAATGTTATTCATAGAAGAATGGGTCGAGTATGCTTCAACAGCAATGGATGATTCAATCAAGTGGTTATTTTCATTGATAAACTCATTTCCTGTGATGTAATAAATTTCTGAGTTTTTTATAAGGATAGAATTGCCATTATCTTTAAATTTACTATCAAAGACAAATGTATTATACCATAACTCTGATAAATAAACTCCTGGGTATTCAATAGGATTAATCTCAGCAAAAGTATAAATGGCTTGTTTTCCTATATCACAAGCTTCGGTAAAAAAGCAATTTTGTATCTGAAAGATATGACTGCTTTTACCTGGTTGTTCTCTGCATTTTATTGCATAAGTATAATTTGAGTTTTCTGATCTTTCTCCAAATCGTACATTAATAATGCACACATCTCTGTCATAAACAGAAATTCCCCCATTGTTTATGTATTTTTCATAATAATCGTTATACATAGAGGGATATAAAATAGGATCTAAGGGGTTATGCCACTCTCCTGTTTTTGTGCGTTTAATGGTCATATCTGCAATAGTAACTGTATTTCTTGTATTTGCAGAAACACCACCCTGTTTAACAAGAAAAGCAGGTGCTCCCCATGAGGTGCCATCAACTGGATTAATGCTGTTGTCAAAAATTATGTAATCTTTTGGGTCATAACCATCTGGAACTATTCCTCTAATTTCATATTCGTCCTCAAAGTCATCACCTCCATTACATAAAATGCTCACACATTCAGTAAAAACAGTTGGAATAGGGACGTCATTATGATCATAATCTGGACAAATATAGATATATTTATGTCCATTTAATCCATCAGCCCTATCTACACACTCTTGAACTGTTGAGAAATTATTCTCTATGTTGGAATCTGGATGGTTCACATAAAATATTAAGTTTGTTTGGCAAAAAATATAAGATGACATAATCATTAACCCTACGAGTAATAATATAGGTTTACAATTTATAGATAAATTTTTTCTTTTCATTTTCTTTTCCTTTCTAATTTTATTTGTTTTTAAGATTGAAAGGGTTAAAGAAAATGGTTTTTATCTCCCGGTATATGAATTTTTAGGTTTAATAATAACCTTTCACATTCTGAATAAATGACGTAACTGCATATATATATATATATATAGCACTCGGAATAACAGATCGAAGACTCATATCAAATAATTTACATATAAAACAAAACATAATCTATTAATTTCTCCTGATTATATTCATAGTTATTTTAAATGAAGTGTCAAGACAATAAATAATTTATTTTAGAATACTTCGAAGAAACTGTCCAAAATATATAAGCTCCCATTAAGCGACTCAGGTACTTATAGGCTGGAAAAGTGAACCTATATGCTTCATATCGATGCAATCTTGACATATTCAGCAATAAATCTTTATTAATAATGAAACAATTTCATCAGATCTTCTCCTATTTCTGAGTAACAACTATATTTCTCCCTGATAATAATGTATAAATGGTACAATGCCCATGAAAAATGGTGTGTTCTGGAGCGAGTTCGGCTCGGACTCGAAATATTAAAACCTCAATGCTTTCAATCGTTCCAGAGGAACGAAATATTGGTAGCCGATGATTTTAATCATCGGAACATATCCAACCAACAACATATACCTCCATCGGAGCGACACATTAAATCCAGAGCTAATAACTCATCATCATCATCTCAAAGAAATGAAAAGACCTTATACAATATATGCCATACTAAAGATATCCTCCAACGATGATGATTATCTCTTATCTTTTATCGGCAAATTCTCGATTTGCCATTATCTGTAGTGCGTCAGCGCTACCATTATCTTCTCCAAATAGATGTCAATTTTAGAAATAAGTTTAATAATAAAAGGCATAGTTCACTTTTTTTGCTGATAAGCCTCTATTCATCGCTTTTTGAAGTGAACTGTCTCAATATTTGTGACGAATTAAAATCCTATTGTTCTTTTTTTTATAACAAAACATGATAAGGACAAATATCATTTATATATTTGAAAAAGAGGATTTGATTTGGTTTAAAAAAAGAATACCAGCTCATTGATCTGAGCTGGTATTCTTTTTTATTTGAGAGATGGGAGTTATTTAATTAACAACATTTTTTTTACTAAGGTTGTCTGTGATGTCTTTAATCTACTGTAATAAATACCTGAGGTTACCATTTTTCCTGAGTTATTCTTTCCATCCCAGTTTATCCTATGATTTCCAGCATTTCTCTTATCATTGATCAAAGTTTTAATTAATTGACCTTTAACATTATAAATTTCTAGTTTCACTCTTTCATTTTGCAGAAGATTAAAACTAATAGTTGTTTCCGGATTGAAAGGATTGGGATAATTGTTCAAACAAAATTTAGTCATATTCGGAGTATTATCAATATTACCTGTGACTGCTTGAAGTACAATATCAAGAACCCTTACCTGTGCAGAATCAATTTGCACATTCTCAATCGTAACAGTACCATAACCTTCTAAAGAGGCTGTCACACTATAAATCCCTGCAGGAATTTCCTGATAGTAAGATCCATCAGATAAAGGGGTTATTAAACTATCCCCAAGAGCTATTGTAACATTTGTTACAAGCCCTGCTCCACCATTAAGGGTAACATGGCCACTTATTCCTGTGGGTGTAGAAACCTGCTGATTCCCTAAAGTACCATCAATATGGATATTTTGTACATATATGCTGGTTGGAGTTGAACGTGTATCTTCCCAAGCTGCTACCAATTGATTGTTTAAAAAAGAAGTGGCTTCTTCATGGATAATATTACCCGATGCATTATTTAAAGCTACAAAATCTCCATCCCAGACAAATTCACCATCTGTATTCAATTTGAAAGCTTTATATTCTGCATCAGAAACAGAACCATTCAAAGCTCCACTATAAAGTGCAATTAATTGATTATTGACAACATCTGCTTTACTTGGCATCGGTGACTGATTTCCCAATGAAATTATCGAGATCCCATTATCACCCCATAACTTTACCCCTTCTGCATTAAAAGCTTGAGCAGACAAACCTCTTAAGTTTTGATCTGCATCAGTCTCAGACCAAAATATGTATGAAACATTAGACTGAGGATCATAAGCACAAACTGGGTAGAAATGTTGATGAGAAGTGACGGTAGTAGGTTCTATTCCATTTTGAGTAAAGGCAACACTGCCATCTGCTAAAACATGTTGAATATAGACATTTCTCATTTGATTGGCATCTCTATCTTCATACCAACAAATAATAAATCCTCCATTTCCATCAGAATCTGTAGAGAATATCTGTGTCCAGCTGGAAATACCGCCCATTTCTGTGATTGTTGTGGGATTTGTCCAGACTGCATTTAATTGAGAATCAAATTTTTGAGCATATACTTTTCGTAAAACGGCATAAAATGGACCTGAATCCTTTGCATATTTTAAAATAAAAGAATCATTTTCTTGCACTAGTATTTGAGGCCAGGTGTGAGAATAACCTGTCTCATTAAATAGCATTGCTTGAGGTAAAACCACTGTACCATCAGCCAATATTTTCTGCAATTTTATATCAGTCCCTGCCATCCATGCGACAATAACACTATTCTGATCGGTAATGGCAAGAGTAGGAGTGTAATCTTCCAATGCATCATTGCTCAAAGCAATGCCATTTTCACCCCAAACAAAACTGCCATCAGGAGAGATTTTATATACATAGATATCCTGATTCCCATTTCGTATATCTAGAAAACTCAAAACTGCATTATTTTGAAAATCTACTTTCATATCCCAATCAGTTAACCAGCTCATTTGAGTATTATTACTTACGAGTAAACCTTCTGGTGCAAACTGTGCTTCTCCATTAAAATTGTAATGTTGTAAACGAACATTGTAATTTCCTGCTTCGGATGAAAACCATGAAACCCATACATCTCCATTTGGAGAATAATCAATCTTTGGGATGACTTCTTCATAACCTGAATTTGTTAACCTCAGATTAGCTCCAGGATCTTCTGACCACTGAGCAGACAATATACCGATTAAGAAAATCAGTATAACTATTAAAACTACTTTTTTCATTTTATTCTCCTTTTTTTGTTAATGTTTTTTTAAAATCTTCAATTGTCATGGATAGATTCCAATACAAATAAAACATTTCTTTTAAAGAAGTTGCAAAATCTTTGTGTTCAATTAGTAAAGTTACAAATTTAAGACCAGAACTCATTTTGTTTTGTAAAGCAATTGTGATAATCTTTGTATCAAACACAAAAAGTTTGAATGGTAAATGATGAGCAACTCTCACATTTTCGCCCATAGCCTGAAAATACTCGATCTTTTTTAAAAACTCGGGACTATCTTCTATTTCGTATAAAGAATGAAACTTAACTCCTTTAATTATACTTTCTCTTTCAGAAGAACGGACTTCCATCGAAATTTCATTTTCATTCATAATATTGATGTTCATGGCATAAGGAGGCTTGTTAAATGCCAACACGGACTCTATTGAATTTTTTTCTAAATCTTCAATTGTTTGAATAATACTTGATTTTGTATAAAGGACTTTTATAAACTCAAAGGGATTATCATTTTGCTGATCATCTTCAAAAAGATTTGACAGATGAGGTGTAATGGAGTCTAAAATCTCTTTTTTTTCTTTTAATTCTGAATGTATAGATGACGATACTTTTTTGGGATCTACTGCTGAATACTTTTTAACTGAACCTAATTGCTCAAGACACATATTATTTTTTATTAAATTACTGATTATCTGATAGGTTTGCGTTCTCGATATACCAGTACTCTTTGCAATTTCAGTAGCTGTACAACTGCTATTTTTTATTAAATGAAGATATATTTTAGCTTCTGAATCAGTTAAACCAATTTTTGTCAATTTCTCTATTAAATCCATAATACCTCACTTGTATTTGTTAACCACCTGCGTACAACAAATATCATTATAAAAAGATTGTCAAGCTATTTACAACAAATTTTTTAATAAAAAGGTTTGCTATTGTGTTTTGAATTGTGTTTTAAAAGTATGAGGCACATTTTATTACTAATTTTAGATCGAAAGGTTTTCCCATACCCATATTTCTATTAAATATGGATTCCCTCCTATCATTATTTCTTCTTCTTTTGTAACGACAGCGCCACACTTCTGATAAAAATCTTTATCACGATTGTGTTTGAGAGCGCATAACATGACTTTAGTCACATTTAGTTCCCTGTATACTTGAAAAGCGGTTTTGATAAGATTTTTCCCAATGCCTGCATTATGATATTCCGGGAGGATATAAATAGCTGGTATTTCAGCATATTCTTCATAATTCTCATGTCTAGATTTTAATGAAAATATTATGAATCCAACCGAAATATCATGGATACTGGCTAAATAAAAAAATACTTCAGAATCATTATATGTTCTTTCCATATTTCTTAAACTGTTTTGAAATTGAAGATTATCTAAAGTCTCTTGAACAATAATGCCTTTATAACAAGATTTCCAAGTTTCTAAATGTATATGAGCTAACTTAGGCAAATCACCCACAAGTACTTTTCTAATCTCTAATGAATACAAAATTTATCTCCATTCAACCTTTATAGGGTTTCTTCTTGGGATAGCACAGGGTTCTATAACAGGATAACCGAATAATAGTGGATAAGCTAACATTCTGTTTTCAGGAATCTGTAATACTTCTTGAAGAGGTTTAAATGTCTTTGAAGCCATCATAATAAAGCCCGCCCAACAAACACCCACCCCATATGAAGGAGCAAGAATATCAAAATGAGTTAAGGCGATTATACCATCTGTTTTATCAATGAATTCATTGGCAGGCACATGAGCCATCATGATATGAGGTGCGCCATGAGTTATAAAATCGATACCTTTGTCCCACATATCAACGACTCCGGTAAGATATTTTGCCATGGGATGCTCTGATTTTACTATAGTTCTCATCCAATCTATGGTTAGTCCAGCAATCTTTTTTACATCTATTGTGTTATACAGAACAATCCATTCAACAGCTTGAGAGTTTCCTCCTGTTGCTGAATACCGGGCAGCATCCAACATTTCAGCGATTATCCTCTTGTCCACTGGCTTTGACTTGTAGTTTCTAATGGATCGGCGATTCTTTAAATAACGAGATAAGTTCTGAGGATCAAGTCTCAATTGAGCTGGATCACATTCTTCTTTATCTTGAACATCAAAATCTAGGGTTAAAGCTAATTGTGGACAAAAAGCTTCACAATGGCCACATTTAAAACAATAAGTATTTTTTAAAGGGTTGATCTGAGGATAAGTATTTTCATCAGCAGAATCAATTAATTTGAAAGGACAGATCATTGCACAAGTATTACACTTTGTACAGAGATCTTTGTTAATGATAATTTTATTCATTTTTCCTCCAATTGAGTATTCTTTTTTACAACTTTGAAATTGCAATCTCTACTCTTTTTTAAAAACTATTCTTTATTAATGAGCTTTTCTATTTTATTCACTTGATAATTCAAATTTCTTGATTCTTTTTGTAGGAATTCGAATTCTGATATCGAAAAAATAGCAATTAAGACTGTTTAATCTAAATTATATAACACCAAACCTCCAAAACTGCTAATATTAATTATATATCTTCTTACTATAACAGTACGTTTATCTTATCTTTCGTTGTTGTCAATATAATTTTTTAAAATCCATAACAAAAAGACTGTCGAGATTGTGCACATTTCGCCCCTAATAATCAACAGCTTTATCGAGTTGCTTGGTAAAAAGTAGTTCCAAGTGCTTTTTGAAGGAAAAAGCCACGAACCTTTAAATGAAAATACTTTATTTAAATTTAACTTATTCAGAGAAGTAGCCTTAAAAAAAATCTACATATGCTTTGATCCTCTTTTCTGATGAATCTATTCGAAGAGAGCTTTTCCCTGATGCCAAAATTGTATGTTTCAGTTTCAAAAAATACTTCTTCAGAGATTTTCATAGACAAGAAGACGATTGATACTAATATTGTCAGTCAGATAGAACTAGCTTATGATTTTGTACTCAGACATATTAATATAAGGATACCAAGGTTTCATTTTACAATGATATGATTGTAATTACCAGCCACGGCAATTACCACCTTCCATTGATTTCAATGAGTTGGAAAACAAGGAGTAGGTTAAAGCCAGACAGTATTTAGACAAAAAGGGATCTCTGAATTTGCTCTATCGTTCAATAAATAATTCGTTTAGTACTCTCCTTTCAACTGCCCAATATTGAAGAATGTTATTTATTTAACTGTATAGCGAAAGAATAGATATTGCCCTTCGTTAACTGACATTATACCCAACCTATTACCATAAAAATCAACATTAATCATAAATGGCTTTACATGTCTTAAAGTTGAAAGCAACGGGAACTATCCTCTCTTCAATTTGTTTTTGTTCAATAGTAAAGATATACTTCAACTCTTCATTCCGATAAGGAACCTTGTGCCTGTAATGATGAACGAATTCTTTCAGATGGATAATTTCAAAAAATAAGGGAAGTTGCTCAAACCAATTATCTTCAATTGTATTTTCGCTACTATAGCCTTTCCAAAAGGGAGTCCAGATTCTTTCCAGTATTTTTCCGGTTAGAGTAAATTCCTGAAAAGGACTCTTATTGAGATATTCAGATTTTCTGTGGTAGGTAAAAACAGAACTCCATAAAGCCTTGGCAATGTCATTAATATAATACCCATTTGAGCAATTGTCAAAGTCAAAAATCCATAAATCATTACCATGCTGGAAAAAATTATCATAGTGAAGATCGAAATGAATCATCCCATATGTAGTTATGGTTATTGGTAGTTCTAATGCCTCAGCAATTAACTGATGAGCGATGTCAACTATATTTTCTTTAATCCCAACTGGGATGAAGTCATGAATATCATTATTAAACAGACGGTTATCCTGCCAGTTGAAGCGATTTGCAGTTATTTCTCCAGAACACTGATGCGCCAACCTGTGAACTTTACCAACTAAAGCTCCATGTAGAAAGTATAGCTCATCATTTAGCATTGATATATCAATAGGTATTCCTCTAGCTTTTTCAAATAAGACACAGTGCAAGATGTCTGTAGTTGTTTCGAAACTAGAAATTTCATCCCCGTTTGCTGTATTAATGATGGCTGAACAAGCTAGTATGCCATTTGCTTTAAGGTATTCAATCCATTCTAATTCAGAGGAAATCTGAGATCGAGTTCTATGTTTATCAGATGTAATCCGTAGTATCTTCTCACCTGATTCATCAGCAATTTTATATATAAAATTCTGTGAATAACCAACGAATTTAATACTACAAAGATCAATATGCAAGAATCTGATAATCTCATTTAATAATTCACAGGATATAACCGTAGTTTCAGACTGCATGTTAACACTCCTTAAATCGTTGAGAAAAGTATTTATTTAATTTTTACAATCTCTCCTGTCAAGAATGTCTGTTTAGACCAGGTATAGTCCACTCTCGAGGTTCAGCAGAATTGGTTTAAGTTTTAATTATTATAGCTCTACTGGTATCAAATAGTGATATTTAATGAGAAAAGTCAAGAAAAATGTTGATTTTGTTGATAACATTATGTAATATTATCGATAATATTTTGAAATTCCATACTCTTCGCCTATATTCTGTTCAATATTAATCTTGTGAAAATCATAGATTCTTCAGTTATTAATATCAGATTTGATCCTGGATTGACTTCCAATCATTTAAAGTAGAGCATTTCAATTCAGCTTAACATAAAAACATTCTGAATAAACAAAAACCCTTAAAATTCATGGGTTATATTTTTCATCGTTCATTACAAAATGAACAGTTATTCCTCTTCATTTGCTTTAATCAAAGCAATTTGATAAGCAGAATAACTCAGTGATTTATAGTTTTTTGGAATATTGAAGATTATTTGATCAACTTTCATTTTAGATATTTCTGTGATTTCATTGGAGATAGACTCAACTTTTTTATAGATTTCTGGATTCGATTTGATTCTAGTACCATAATCAAAATTTCTCATTACATATCCATCATCCATGATGCGTTCTTTTAAAAGAGTAACTCTGTCCAAATAGAGACCTACTGCATCCATTTCCATTTTTCGACTTTCTTTAAAAATATTCTCTGCTTTTTTTAAAGAATGATAAGGAATCTCTTTAGAAATTAGATCTTTAACGTCTCGGGATATCCATAATCTATTAATCTTTAATGTATCCTGATAAATAATATATTGCACAGATGGGTAATTACAGATTAAGGTTGTATCGACAATCTCCATTTTTGGTTTTAAACTACTATAAAGTTTTTTTGTTGCTTCAGCCATTTGTTTGATTTGTGCTTCATCAACCATACTATTCTGTTTATCAATTCTAGCTTGGGTTTGTCTTAATATTTCATTTCTGAAAGCATCAAAATCAATAGTGGTATATATTTTTAAATCATGCTCAATTAATGTCAATTCCATCTTTCTAAAATCCCAGATAGACACGATTCTATTATTGACGATTTCTGCAAAACGTCCATAAGCATATATTTCTTTAGTGATAAACTGACTTTCATTTCTGGTTATAGTAAGATCTGCAAAACAAGATATTACAACAAAAAACAACATGATACTAAATACATATCTCTTCATAATACCATCCTAATTAATAATATCAAACCGATACCTAAAATCTATCTTGTTTGTCAAATAAGATTATACTCCCTTTATGCATAAATTTATAAAATTCGTTTTTGAATATTCTTAGCTTCTTCAATGATCTCTGATTCAAACCCTAATAATTCAGCAATATTAAGAGCTGATTTAGGGGGCACACTCCCTTGCTCTACTTCAACCAATTCAAATGAAAATCGTGTGTGTATCTCTTTTAAATTCTCTTTTAAATAGGTATAACTAAGATTTCTTAATTCAATAAAATCTTCTTCTGATAACCCGCTTAAACGAAAATGTTGAGTATTATTCGTAATCGGAGGAGTAAAATGAGTAGCAGTCACAAACATCCCTTGTGAATGCTTAGAAAAATATTGTATCAGGGACTGAGACAAGGCTTCCCCTTCTTCAGGATTTGTACCTCGGGCAAATTCATCAATTAAAATTAATCCTTTCCCTTTTTTTTCCAAAACCTGCTGAATACCAACGATCTCATGAGCAAAACTGCTTAAGTCAGCTCTATGTTCCTGTGTGATCGGACCTGAATAGAAAATAAAATCAACTAATGGTAACTTGCAATCTTTACATGGCAAAGGAATTCCATAGGCTAACAATGATAGCATTTGACCCAACATTTTTAATAAACTTGTTTTCCCTGCCATATTAGCACCTGTTAACACGATAGTCTCTTCCTTAAAATTTAGGGAAACTGGAACATAACTCAGTTGTAATGATTTTATTTCGTCTTGCAAAGTAAGATTTCTTCCCTGAGAAATTTCGATACTATTATCAGATATAGTATGAGGGATAAAACACTGATGATTGATTGCATATATGGCTTTAGCAAAAACTACATCCAGAAAGCTAATCTCTTCAAAAGCTGATTTTAATGCTTCTGAGTTTTTACTTATCTCAAGTGTCAGACTTTTCCTTATTATTGTCTCTTCTTCAAATATTTGTTGTTTAATTTGAATAATCTCTTCTTCAAACTCAGATATCCTTTGGTTCTTTTTTAATTTATAGGTTGTATTTGCAAAATTCTCAGTTTCTATCACTAAATCAGAACATTGATTAAATCTCTCAATTTCTTTAATATTAAGCCTTGATATAGTTACTTTATCATAAAAATCTCTTAAATGCAAACTATTGATTATATTTTTTTTGATATAATCAATTTCTTGGTCCCGTTTGGATTGAATTTCTGAGAGTTTATCATGTAAGTTTTGAAAGTTAATACTATAATTTTTACTCATGCAAAAGGAAGGAACCTTTTGCCCATCCTTGTCAAGAATGTCAAATAATTGGGAAAAATCTCTTATTTCAATTATTTCATTTAATGCTTTTGAATGTAATAAATCACTAACTTTCTGATAGAAATAGATGAAATGCTTTACTTCGAATAATTCAAAAACTTCTAATGTTCTTGACCTACTCTCTTCAATTGTTTTTAATATCCATTGAAAATGAGAGAGATAATTTCCTAAAACTGTTATAAAATCAGCTGATTTATTAATAATATAAACTAGATTTTCAATTTTATGATAATAATTGAGACATTCAGTACTTTGCTTAGCTTTAAAAGGTTTGAGTTGAGCGAAGAGTTTTCTGCCCAACTCAGAAAATGGTTTTATTTTTAATAATATCTCTTGAGTCTGAAGAGCTTTTTCAGTTTGCTTATCAGATAGAACTTGCATTTAAACCTCAACAACTGTTATTAAACCATACTTCACCTTAACAGTCTGTCAAGGATCTCGAATTGTATAGCAATTTACAACTTTTTTAATTTTTTCATTCGATATATAAAGGTTAAGATCATCCCAAAAGCTAGTAATATATCTCCTATTGATATTGTTGGGATAAACCTAGTCTTTTCTTCAGATACCTCAAGAACACCAACTGGAACAGTCTTCACACCACCACCTCCTCCACCAGCATCACTGTTATCATTATTTTCAGTATTCAGGCTTAAACTAGCACCACCAGCACCAAAACCATATTGTGTTTTTGCAATGGGTATGATTGTCTTTGTCTTTGTAACAATAGGTTCACCAAAAACTATGGACACATTAGCAGCCATACTTAGCTTATCAACAAATGAGTTAAAAATATCTTTTACTGCCATTACCCCTCCTATAATTTGATATTTGACAACTTCGAGTGTAAGAATATCATGGTTAGGGAAAAAAGGCAATTAAAATCTTGCATTATTTTATTATTTTTATTATTCTATAGAATAAGGGAAAGGATGTTATGAAAAAAAAAGTAATGGTCTTCTTTTTTGTTGTTCAAGTATTGCTTATGTATGGATCGTATAACAAATACCCGCTTGATAGCCAATACCATACACCAAAAGAAGTTGGTGATTTGTTAAAAAAATGGGCAATTGATTATAAAGAAGTATTCTATCTTGAAACTATAGGTTATTCTTCTAATGATAAACTTCCTATAAAAGCTTTTAAAATCGGGTTTAATCCAACCTCCACTCAATGGTCTAAACCGTCTATTTTAATTATCGGTCAGATTCATTCTGAAGAAGTAATAGGACAAGAGATATGTCTTGGTTTTGCCCAAGATCTGCTTTTAAACTATAAAACTAACAAAAAAATTCAAATACTCCTTAATAGCTATAATATCTGGTTTATTCCAACAATTAATCCCGAAGGGAACAGTATAGTCAGTAATGGAAAATTTTTTTTTCATAGAAAAAATAAAACAGATACAAATAATAATAAAAGATTTGATCCTGGTATCGATGGTGTAGATTTAAATAGAAATTTCCCTTTTAATTGAACAATGAATACCAAAATAAACCTCCAGATCGATACTATGGAGGACCTTCTCCAGCATCTGAATCTGAAACAAAATGTATTATGAAATTTATAACTAGAGAAAACTTCTATTTAGCGATCAATTATCACAGTTCTATTATGGGGGAATACAATGAAAGAATTCTGTTTCCCTGGAATTGGTCTTCAGGTCATTCACCTCATTGGAATGATATGAAGGAAATCGCGAGCTTAATTGCAGAATATTTACCAAAAGATTATTCAAAAGGCTATTACAGTATAAATGAATATAATACATCAAAAGTCGGATTCTTAAGAGACTGGGCTTATTCTGAAATAGGAACCTACTTCTTTGATATTGAAGTCGGAGGTATTTACAAACGAAAATCCATTGTCTTCCCTCCAAATGCCGTTTTATTAAAGATTGTAGAAAAGCATAAAAATGCTCTTTTTGCGCTTTTCTCTCATCTCAACCAAAACACCCTTACAGGAATCTTAGTAAAAAATGATAATCAACCCATCTCTAATGCTAAAATATGCTACAAACTAAAAAACACTTCCATTACAAAACCAAAAAAAACTAATGATAAAGGCTATTTCTTTCTTTATTTAAATACAGATCGTGACAAATTCACCTTTTTCGGTAATAATAAAAAATTTACTTATCATAGAACACTATTTCCTTTAAAAGGAGAAAAGTTCGTTTATTGAGGAGTTCTTATGAAAATCTATGTAACATTGCTTTCTATTCTAATTTTTCTCACGGGTATTATTCTGATCAAAGTATTACCAAACTACAACTTTTTCCCTTGGATTTTCTTTGTTATCGGTTTTTCAGGAATCCCTAAAATTTTCTTTAGTGATTATAAAATTTCTTTTCTTCAAAACACTATATTCTTCTGTGGGATTTCCATCCTGTTTGCTAAAAACTTTTTCTGGCCCGGTATTCTAATCCTTATTGGATTTAATATAGTTTTAGGTGGCTTAAAGAAGAATAAGTTTCATCAGGTTAGAATGAAAAACAGAAAATTTGAAAAAAAGATTAATTACGTTACTTACGACTAAGAAAATCTTCAACTGCTTCACAAAACCCATCATTGTCAGCTGAACTAACAACTCTGAACTGATCCTTAATATCTTTTGGTGCATTTTCGACAGCATAAGAATGAATCCCCCATTCCAACATATCTAAATCATTATAATCATTACCCAAAATCATAATGTTCTCTCGGTCTATCCCTAATAATTGACTCAATCTCTGACAACCAAGGGATTTCATTACCTCTTTATGAAAAATCTCTATCCATAAAGATTGATGATCAAATGGAGAAGTTGTTCTAATGACATTATAATCAAATAAATCTTTCTTTATAGTAATTTCTGCCTTAGAGTATGATGGCTCAATTACTAAGAATTGTGAAAATTCACTGTTATAAAAAATATGGTCGTTCTCTTTATAAGAAAATTCTTTATAAAATTCTATTCTATTAAAATAATCTTTTACAATATCTTTACCTTGATAATGAAAAAAACAATGATTATCAGGTATAGCAAAATGAAGCATGAAAGAATATCCTTTTGATAATAAGTATTTTTTAATTATATTGGAAGAACTTTTATCAATTTGTTGTTTATAAATAATTTCTTTTGTTTTCCAATCCATAATACCCGCACCTGAAGAAAAAATAAGATAATCTATTGGAAAATCTTCAGACATAACTTTATAAACTGAGAATAATGATCTTCCAGTTGCGACAGCTCTTATAATATTCAATCTGCCTAAATCTTCTAAACATTTATAATTATTAAATGATACTGCACCATTGACCTGCCCCAATGTTCCATCAAAATCTGTTATGACCATTTTTTTTATCACATTATCCTCCTTATCCTGTTTCTATTATTTGACAAATTTGTCAAATGGTTCATAATCAAAAAATATTTAATTTTTTATTCTTGACTTAACACATTTTTCAGATTATAATTTATTCAATTTAGGAGGTGTAGTGATTATGAAAAAAATATATCTGTTTTTTTTAATCATTATCTTATCTATTTTTGTACATTCTTGTAAAAACAATGATAATTCTAATAAAGATTCTAGCAATAATCTCAAAACTGAAAAATCTAAATATCTTTTTGGTTTGGTTACAGGGACAGGTGGGTTAGGAGACAAAGCATTTAATGACATGCAATATAATGGCATGCTCTTTGCCAAAAAAAACTACGGAATAGACTTTATCTATACAGCTCCTAAATCTATGAATGAGGATGTGACTGCTATTGAAGAACTCATCTCTAAAGGTGCAAATGTAATATTTGCTGGCGGTGGTTTTCATATGATAGACCCAGTTGATAAATTGGCAAAAAAATATCCAAAAATCTTATTTATCATTCTGGATGATTTTGCTAAACATTATTACCCAAATGTGGCTTCTGTTACCTTTAAACAAAACGAAGGATCTTTTCTGGCAGGTGCTCTTTCTGCTATGGAAACTAAAACAAAGAAAATTGCTGTTATTGGCGCTGCTAATATTGATGTTATTCAAGACTTTGTAGTTGGCTATAAAGCTGGCGCTGAATATATTAACCCAGAAATAATTATTTACACTAGCTTTATTGGAAAAACAGATGATAAGATATCCCCTTTTGCTAACCCAAAAAAAGCTTACAAAATTGCTACCTCACTGTATAAAGCTGACGATGTTGATGTTATATATCAGGTTGCCTCAGCTTCTGGTATCGGGGTTTTTAATGCAGCTAAAGAATCAAACTGTTATGCTATTGGAGTTGACTCAGATCAAGATTATCTAGCCGAAGGGTTCATACTCACCAGCATGATGAAAAGACTTGATCAAGGCATTAACATGGTTATCAATAATATCCTCACTGGAAAATTTAAAAACAAAGCTTATAAACTGGGCTTAATTGAAAATGGGGTTTCATTATCTTCAATGTTATATAC
This sequence comes from Cloacimonadales bacterium (SeqCode), assembly GCA_963678255.2. Classification (GTDB taxonomy): domain Bacteria; phylum Cloacimonadota; class Cloacimonadia; order Cloacimonadales; family WRIO01. Next base: position 1,213,054 of record CAXXTW010000001.1, on the reverse strand, counting down.
CAAAGACAAAATTAATCCGCTGTATTTAAAACAAATTAACAACATTTCTGATAAAATTAAATCTGGGAACATTATTGTACCAAGCGTTTATAAGGATTAGCAATGAATAGATTGCTAAAAAACTTAAAACTCTCTTCTAAAATAATCTCTTTAATTTCTTTTTCTTTAGTTCTTCTACTTTTTATTCTAAATATTATCTATAACTCAATGTTTCAAAAATCATTGATAAATCAGGAAATAAGAAAAGGACAAGAAATTACAAAGATGTTCGCTAGAATTAGCGAATCTCCTCTCATCAGACAAGATTTCTTTTCACTGGAATATAATGTAAAAGAATTACAGAAAAACGATGACATTAATTATGCTCTTGTTTGTGATAAAAATGGAACACCATTAACCCCTTCTACTAATGCCATCCGAACTGAAAGAATAAAAAATAAAACATTCAAGGAAGATATTGTTAGTGAAACTGGAGATATTTTAGGTTATGTGGAAGTATCCTTTAATTTACAAAAGACTCAAGATTTAATATTAAAGTATCAACTTTATTTACTCATCTCGAGTTTCATTATAATTGTAGCGATTTTATTGATCCTTTATTTACTAATCTTAAACGTCATTGTTAATCCAATAAAAAAGTTATTAAATACTGTCTCTATGATTACAAAAGGGAATCTTAACCAAAGAGTTGAAATAATGGCAAACGATGAAATTGGTATCCTTTCAAAAGATTTCAATCAAATGACTGAAAAACTAAAAAACAGTATTGAAATGACCGAAAATATCCTTGAATCTATGCCTTCTGTACTGATTGCAATTACAAAAAAAGGGTATATTCTTGAATGGAATACTGTCGCATCAAAACTAACAGGGATTTCTTATAGTGAAGCAATAAATCAAATTCTATGGGATATTGCTCCAATATTCTCAAAATATAAAACTATTTGCACAGATGTTATGCATTCTGGCATAACAAAAAAACTTAATCATGAGCTTCTCATTGATCATGAAGAAAAGTATTTTGAAATTTTCCTTTACCCCCTTAGAAGTGATAATTTCGAAGGAATGGTTTTACGAATTGATGATGTAACAGATTTAGAAAAAAAAGATTTGCAGTTAAGACAAGCTCAAAAAATGGAAACAGTGGGTACTCTTGCTGGGGGATTGGCTCATGACTTCAATAATGTTCTATGTGGAATTGTAGGAACCCTTTCCCTCATCAGATATAAAATCGGATTCAAAGATCATATACCTTTGGAAACAATTGAAAAGTATATTGATACAATTGAAGAATCCAGTAATCGTGCCTCTGATATGGTTCAACAATTCTTGGCTTTATCCAGAAAGCAGGAACTGTCTTTTGCAAAGGTTGACTTGAACACTGCAATAAGACATATCATGAAAATCTGTAAAAACACTTTTGATAAATCAGTTCTAATTGACTTTAACTTTTATCCTGAAGAAGCGCCTGTTTTTGCTGACCTGACACAATTAGAACAGGTAATACTAAATTTAACTATTAATGCTTATCATTCAATGACCATCATGAGAAAAGAAAATGAGCCTCATACAGGTGTTTTAAAACTATGGATTGAGAATGTAACACCAGATAAATTTTTCATCAAAAACCACCCTGAAGCTGAACAAATCCCCTATTGGAAAATAATTGTTAATGATAATGGAGTAGGTATTGAAGCTAAAAACCTCCCAAAATTATTCGACCCTTTCTTTACTACAAAAGATAAAGGGCAGGGAACAGGATTGGGCTTAACGATGGTCTATAATATTGTTAAACAACATAATGGTTTTATTGATGTGTATTCTGAACTTGAAATAGGTTCAAATTTTATACTCTATCTCCCTGTTTTAGTATCTGATTCTATGATTTCTTCTTACATATCAAAAACTCTTGATATTGATAAAGGCAATGGAGAAACAATACTTATTGTTGATGATGAATTACTTATTCAACAAATTGCTCAAGATATTCTTATAGAATGTAATTATAAAGTTTTAATTGCTTCAAATGGTGAAGAAGGGCTTCAAATGTATCAAAAACATCATCATAAAATTGACCTTATACTTTTAGATATGGTTATGCCAAAGATGTCTGGTAAAGAAGCATTTATTGGCATGAAAGCCATAAACCCCAAAGTGAAAGTTCTCCTCTCATCAGGATTTAAACTTGATGAACGAGTTGAAAAAGTAATGGAGCTTGGTGTTTGTGCATTTATTCAAAAACCTTATACTTTAGAAAAACTATCAAAAATCGTTCATGATATAATTACAAAAAAACAATAATCATTGTTATGAGAACTTTCATTTAAAATTTTAACTAATTTCTAAAATTCTCTTAAAGATTCCTGTATTCCCTTATGAATCTCATACCAATAATTCAGAGCAGCCTCATGTTTATCCTTTTGAAATTCTTCCAACCAATAATCTAATTCTTCAGGATAATTCTTCTGAAATTTTTTGGATTCTTTTAAATAAGTATGTACAAAATCAATATTTCTTTCTGATTCCCAAAACAACGAAGCATTCCTAGTATTAATCCGACAGGCTGTATTATAACAAGAGTATATATATTTATCTTTTAAATCATAGAGATTTGCCATTAACTCAGGAATCATATCCTCTGCCCATAATCTGTGAAAACGGCAAAAACCCATATTATCCATGATAAACTCTTGTTTAAATCTCAAAGCATTCACTCTTCCTAATTCCCTTGGAGGCAGAAAATCATTACCATAATACATATAATATTTCCCCATTATCGGCATGGGTGACAAAACCCCAGCATTCCAGTATTGATTTGGAACCATCCATCCTTTTCGTCCAAACGAATTAAAGACAAAATAATCTAATAGTTTTATCCCTTTTTTCTCAGAAATAACTCTTCCCCATTTTCTCGCACCTTCTGATAAATCTACAAGACCTTTTTTCCAGATGATTGAATCAAGTAATTGCAGAACTAATTGTCCATTTTGAGCTGAATGATTAACAACATCAAACCCTTCAGCTTTAAAATAAGGCATGATATTGACTCCTAATTCTTCCATTGATAACAAACCTTTATCTAAACATTCCATCAACCAAGCAATGACACCCCCAACAGCTATCGCATCAAACCCATAGGAATCTGCTTTTCTGTTTACCTTCTCAGCCCAATTTTGATCAAAAATACCACATAATGGCCCCAATGCCTGATAAGGTTCATAGTCTTTTTTATATATACCATTTAATTTTTTACAAACAGCTCCACAAGGTTCACCACAGGTTTTATACTGTTTACCCGCAATACTCGTATCATTAAACTGTTTCAAATAATGATTTACAATAAATCTCTGGTGAATGTCTAAACGTTCTTCTTCATTCATAAAAACAGTTTTATAATTAAAAGCTATCAGGTTTTTCCCCACTGTGGCATAATTTACGCCTAAAGTACCGCCAGTTTCAAACTTAGTTTCAAATCTATATTTAGCAGTTGCTTCAAAATCCTTTGCCATTAATTTCTTCTGAAACTTCTCTTCAAACCACTCATCAGCAACTTTTCTGTCCCTAAAATCCTCATCAATATAAGTTCCCCCATATATGATTCCTACTATATTAAACTCTTGCACTAACTTTGAACCAAAACCTCCTCGACCTGCCCAAGTATCTGCATGAGTTTCTTCTCCATGCTCTGTCGGGATTGACCCAATGGCTCCAAAATCAGAATACATGGAAGCCGGTCCTGTCGCTAATATTCTTGGTTCTGTGTCATATTTTTCTGAATAATTTTCTTTTATATACTTAAATAAAGAATAAAATCCACCTTCTCCCTGACTCCATACTCTGTGTATATCAACAGGATAAACTTCTATTTCAACCTCTTCTCCATGTTCTCTATTTATGTATAGTATTGAAGGTTCTTTTGCTTTTTTTATTATAGACAATATATTTATTCCCAGGTTGTCAAAGATCAGAGCAGCTCCACCCATGGTGGATACATAGAAACCGCCCCAGCAAGGCGAAAACCCCGTTATAATCAAACGATTAGAGCCGGGGAATATAGATCCCGCTAAAAGCCCTGCGCCGATGTTTAAGCTATTATATCGAGCGGATAAACGCAACCCTAAATCAACGGGTCCGAAAAATTCTCCCACTGGATATCGACGAATCTTATAATAGCCTGTTGATACATCAACAAAAAGCGTTTTTAATGTAGGATGCATTGTTTGCCTCTCAATCTATTTAATTTTATGCTATATTGGAAAGAAAGTATGAATTCAGCACAATTATTCTCTTCAGAAATTGTTTCGATTTTCTTTTATGGCTATCTACGAATCATTTTTTACAATTTTCATTTTACAACCTCAATTTTAAAAATTCAGTATATGACATTTTAACACTTTGTCAAGAAAAAAGGGAGCATCACTGCTCCCTTACTTTTTGAGAGGAGAGGGCGTTATTTATTTTCTTTTCTGGTAAAAGTATAATACATCGCAGGGATTACAAATAAAGTTAATATCGTAGAAGCTATCAACCCTCCAATACTTACCAATCCCATAGATTGTCTAAATTCTTTTCCTGCAGAACCAATTCCCATAGCCATGGGCATCATACCTAAGACTATTGCTAAATTTGACATAATTATAGGTTTCAATTTAGTAGGACATGCTTTTAATAAAGAATCTCTAACAGAAGATCCTCCTCGTTTTAACTGATTAGTATAATCCAACATTAATATGGCATTGTTTACAACAATACCCACCAACATAATGATCGCCATCATTGAGAAAATATTCATTGTTTGTCCAGTAATAAAGAGTATTGAGAAAACACCAATCAATGCTAAAGGTACAGTTGACATGATCATTAAAGGCTGAATAAAGCTCTCCAATATAGCTGCCAACAACATATAGGTTAATAAGATAGCCAAAAACAATGCTCTAGCCATATCAGTTACAGCATCTGACATCATTTCTGTGCTACCTCCCCATTGTATTGAGTAACCTGCAGGGAATTTTATCTTATCTAGTTGTTTCTTAATGTCATTCGTTACATTTCCTAATGGTACATCTGATGCAGGAGATCCAGAAATTAATATTGATTTTGATTTTTGCTTATGGATTATTTTATTTACTGATGTATCAAAATTTATATCTGCTAATTGTTCCAAAACAAAAGTCCCTTTTGAAGTAACAATAGGAATCTTCTTAATCTTTTCTATTGAATTATAAGAGCTTTCTTCAAGATTTATCTTTAAGTCATATTCATTACCTTTTTCTTTAAAACGAGTCATGACAGTCCCAGCCATTACAGCTCTGACACTTAAAGCTAATTCATAAACATTCGTGCCAGCTAATAAAAGTTTCTCTCGATCTGGTACTATAACTAATTCAGGTTTTCCAGAACGAGAACTTGTATCCAAATTGATCAATCCAGGAATATCTTTAATATTATTGATTATTTGTTTTGATAATTGTTCCAAGGTTTTGTTATCATATCCTAGAATATAAAAAGAAATGGGATCCTCATCATTACCACCAGCTGAGGATTGAATACTAACTTTAATTTTTGCATTTGGTATTTCTGCTAACTCTCTGATTATTAAATCTGAAACTTGTTTTGTAGTTAGTTTTCTCTTCTTTGCATCGACAAGTTTAATATTCGAATTGGCTAAATTCAACCCTGTATCTAGCTGGCTTTTACTACCTAATGTGGTTAGGATGTGTTCAATTTCTTTATGATGTTTAATCTTATTTTCAATATTGTTAAGCACAATACCAGTTTCTTCTAATGTATTTCCCTGAGGTAATTCTACTTGGAGACTAATTTGACCTTCATCTAATGTAGGCATAAATTCAAAACCTACTTTACTTGCTAAATAAAAGCTGCCGATTAATAAGATGAAACTTATTCCCATAACCATAACACTGTTTTTCTTTGATTTTAAAACAACTTTTAGTCTATTGTGATAAAAAACTTCCCAAGAATTAAAAACAGATTCTAATTTTTCAGATATTTTATTGCTACGTTTCTTTTCAGGTAATATTAATGAAGCCATCATTGGTGTTAAAGTAAAAGATATTAATAAAGAAAAGAAAGTTGCATAAGTTACAGTTAAGCCAAACTCTTTAAAGAATTGTCCAACAATGGAGCTCATAGTTCCAATTGGCAGAAAAACGACTATATTAGTTAATGTGGAAGCTAAAACAGCAACAGCTATTTCTGAGGTTCCTATTTGAGCTGACATTTTTTTATTATGACCTAATTCTTTATGCCTGAAAATATTCTCCAGCACCACCACTGAATTAGTAACCAAAACTCCTGTCGAAGTTGACAAGCCTAACAAACTCATAATGTTTAAGGAAAAACCAGACATTTTCATCGCCATAAATGTAGCAATGATTGATATAGGCATTGAGATAGCGACAATAAGAGTTGATCTTAAATCGTGTAAGAAAAATAAAAGGATTAATCCAGTTAGTAAAATTCCCATATAGATGTTAGACAAGGTATCGTTGACAGATGACTCAACAAAGATAGATCTATCATCTACAATGTCTAATTTCATGCCTTTGGGCAATGATTTTTGTATTGATGGCATTGCTTTATGAATGCTCTTTGATATCTTCACAGCATTGCCATCAGAACTTTTTATTAAATTAATTCTAATCACATTATCCATTTTTTTGTTTGATTCAACTTGAAAAAAAGTAGAGCGTTTTCTGACTTCTTCTCCGCTGTCGGAAACCTTCGCAATTTGATTTAACTTTTTTATACCTGTTGCTGTAGGGATATCCAGAGTATTTAAATCATAAACGCTCTGATACTGACCCTTAACACGAACAGATAATTCTTGACCCTCGGTTTTAAACTGCCCTGCAGGTAAATCTAGATTATAGGCTGCCAAAACTTGTCCAAGTTGATTTAAAGACAAACTGTTTTGATATACAGTTTTAGCATTTAATTCAATCTGAATTTCACGAGCCTGACCACCTTCAAGCTCCACTTGAGCAACACCTTGTATTTGAGATAAACGATCTTTTAAATCCTTATCTGCATATTCATTTAATTCAGTTAGTGATTGTTTGCCACTCAATACCAAATTGATAATGGGTTGAGCCCCAATATCAAACTTAGCAATCTTTGGTTTTTCGGCATCTGAAGGTAAGTTATTTAGAATAGCATCGACTTTGTCTTTTACTTCCTGATTAGCAATATCAACATCTTTACCTAAATCAAATTTGATAATAACATAAGAAATATTCTCCATCGAATAGGACTCAATATTATCGATATTACTTATAGTGGCAACAGCGTCTTCTATTTTTTTACTTATCTGTGATTCCACCTCTACAGGACCAGCTCCAGGATATACTGTCTGAATTGACACATAAGGAATTGATACATCAGGCATTAAGTTTAAAGTTAATCCAAAATATGCAAGACCGCCAAACACAACAAATACTAATAAAAACATAGTTATCGTAACAGGTCTATTTATTGATAAATTTGATAAAAACATTAGTACCTCTTATTCTTTTACTATCATAATTTTTGAACCATTGTCCACAAGATTATACCCTTCAGTAATAATTAAATCATTTTCTGACAATCCCGATTTAACCTGAACTTGCAAGTTGTTTTGCACACCACGCTCAATAAATTTCTTCTCGGCTTTATCTCCCACAGCTACAAAAACATAATCTTTATTGTTTTCATCAGTCTGAATATATTTTCTGTCAATTAACAAGGTGTTTGAAATCTTCTGGGTTGGAATAATGATTTGTCCATTCACTCCACTCTTTAATTGATTATTCTTATTCAGTATCTCAATATCAATACCAAATGCTTGCTTATCAATATTCTTTGATAAAGCTATATCAGTGATTCTTCCCTTATAGAATTCTTCATTCCATTTATATTCAATTTGCATACCTTTTTTTAGATAAGTCACTTCATTTTCAGTAACCCATATTCTAGTTCTCATTGTTGCTATTTGACCAATAGTACATAATAGATCCCCAGATTTTGTTTTTTCATTTTGATATACATTAATGTCTGTAACTATCCCACTTATAGGAGCACGAACTTTTACAGCTTGTTGAACAGCATCCCAGTTTGCTCTACTAACCTTGTACTGAGTTTCAACTCCATCAAGCTCTTGTTTTGATAATCCACCATTATCATACAAAACTTTCATTCTTTGATAAGTTTGAGAAGCTAACTGATATCCAGCTTCAGCCTGATGATAACTTGCACTAGGGTTGTCTGTTGGAAATTCTATAATAATTTGATCTTTTTTTACTTGATCTCCAATTTTTACATGAATTTTCTCAACCTGATCAGACAACATAGAACTCACTGAGGTTTCCTGCAAACAATTAATTGTGGCATTAAACATTAAATCATTTGAAAACTCAGATTTTTTTATTAATTCAGTTTTTATAGGGATACCCTTTTCTTTATAAATTTGTTCCATGTTTGCACTAGCTTCTGTTTTTTTATTACATGCTGAAACAAATAGCATAGATGCAATTATCAGAGTATATAGGATTTGAATCTTTTTCATTTTCATAATTTCCTCTCTTAATATATTAGCTTTTCGCCTAATGATTTTTTATATAGATTGATTGCTTTATTCAATTGATAGATTCCGTTAATGTAAGATACTTTTGAAGAATTTAATAAAGTCTGGGCATCTAAAACTTCCAATTGAATTCCAATTTGATTTTCATATCTTGATTTAGCAATTTGATATCCTTTTTGAGCTAATTGAACATTTTTTTGATAAACAGTCATATTCTCTTCAGCATGTTTCATTGATAACCAATTCTGAGTAATTTCTAATTGTATTAAATCAATTGCATCAAGTTTCTGATATTCTGCTTGTCTCAGATCATGTCGAGCATTTAATCTTTTTGATGTATTACCTAAACCTGTAAACAAGGGAATTTGCATAAAAATTCCAGCTTCATATAAAGTACCAAAATCATTTTTATTTACCGAATAGTCTTTTGACGCAGTGAATTTTGTCATATCTGCACTAAAGGAGATATTTGGTAAATAATTTGAACTTTCAGCATTGTATTTAACTTGTATCATTTCTTGATATAAACCAGCAATCTTTAATTCAATTCTATTTTCTTTTCCAATATTGATTGACTGTTCTAAATTCAATTCAGGAATAATATGAGTTACTAATTCGCTGGTTAATTCAACATCATCAGAGACAGGAATACCAGTCATTCTTTTCAGGTTGGCAATTACTAAATCTAGATTGTTTTGTGATTCAGTTAATTGAGGTTCTAATCTAGAAACCTCTAATTCTGCTCTTAATTTATCATAATCTGAAATTAATCCTTCATCATGTAATTTACTTACTCTCTTATAGTGCTCTTTAGCTAAAGCTAAAGCCTCTTGGTTAATTTTCAAAACTTCCTGAAGTAATAATGCTTGTTGATATGTATCAATGACATCAAATTCAATTTTATTTTCACTAATCTGATATTTCTGTTTTTGTAAATTACGATATTTAGCGGCAACTCTTATTCCGTTAATTAATTTTCCACCTAAAAATAATACCTGATCAACTTTAATTTGACCATTAATGGATGTTTCTTCTTTATCTTTATTAGGAATCATGCCAGTATAAAGCAAATTCATTCCTTTCATTATTTCATGATCATCTGCACTAGCACTTGTTGATAGCATCTCATCAAAATCTATACTTGCAGGAATTGCAGATTTTGGTAAAGTTGTATTCTTCATTTGAATCCCACTGTTAAAATAAACCTGAGGCAACAAACTACTTCTTACTTCACGATAAGTATATTCAGCTTTTTCCACTTCTTCAGAATCTACTTTTAATTGCTTATTATTTTTTTTTGCTAAGTCAATTGATTCTTGAATACTCAATCCATTTATACTGATTATCAAAACAACCAATATAAATAATAAACTAGTTTTTTTATTCATATTAACTCCTTTTTACTATTCCATATAATATAATTTCTGAGAACAACTTAAATTCTTTTTGCATACGATCAAGCTTATCTTGCGAATATTCAAGCCAGTTAAAATTATCACCAAATAAAAACCAGCTTAGCAATGTATCTGATAACAGGTCATGATTAATATCTTCTCTTAATATTTTCTCTTCAACACCAATTTTTAACAAGGCCTTTATTTCAATTTTTGTTTTTTCTCTACAAGAAGTTCTAAACAAACTTATTTTTTTTAGAAAATTTGGTGATTTACTAGATAAAACTTCCAGAAGTATGGGGAAATATTTTAATAAATATTTTATAGGTTCTTCTAAAAATGTTTTAAATTTTTCAATAAAATTTGGTTTAGAATTAATTAAATTATTAATCTCTAATGAAAGGCATTCTTCCAATTGTTTTAAAATTTCAAGAAAGATATCTTCCTTAGAATCATAATAATAATATATAGTTCCTTTACCTAGGCATGCTTCCTTTGCAACGTCATCCATTGAAGCTTTTGAATAGCCGAATTTATCAAAAACTTTTTTAGCAGATTCTAGAATTAATTTTTTTTTATCTTTGACATCATAAGACATATATTCATTCCTTCCTTAATACTTTTCGACCATCTTATAATCTTAGTCGAACAATATCTAAAAGAAAACCCAAGTAACCTTGGGTTTTCTAAAATATAGTTATTTTACTATTTCATTAATTAGAGCTTTTAAATCATCATCAACTAAATAACTTAATGGGAAACCAAACATGTAAGCATTACCATTTCCGTTTTGTTTCATAATACCAATTGGTTTGTTGTCTAATTCGTTAAACATTGCAGCGTCAGGCGGGGATATTTGTGATGAAGTGGGTTTACATTTAAATCTATAGATTACTAATCCATTGATTGAATTTTCAGATTCATCGAAGTAAGTAACAGTTCCTAAACCTTTTTTATTGTTAACAATATTTGAAGGAGAAGTCTCTGTATCAAGTGCGACATTTTGAAAAGGTGATTCTCCATTAGCTCCAATAAAATAAGGAAAATTAGCCATGCTATTAGTTAATAATTTTATTTTTGAAGGATTAGGAGAGATTGTTGGAGTGGGCAGTCCAAAATACTGAGCGAAGGCAAGTTCATTTGTTTTATACATAGCATCAGCAGTAGTTGAAATGTTAGCCCCCCCAGAAACAATCAAATTACCATCATTCTTTAAATAAATTCTCAGGCCATTAATCTCGCTTATTAAAGAAGTTTCACCCATTAACATTGCATCTGTATAGTAAATAATATATTTAAAATCTTGCAGAAAACTAGGAGCTAAAACACGATTATTATTAAACTTCATTTTTGGATTTTCACTCAAAACACTAGATAATTTTTTAATATGAACAAAAGTAACAGGGGTGTTTTCAGGCATAGCATTTTTAAATTTTGCTTTAATCACTTCCAATGGTGAAGATGAATTCTGATCAGAAATCAATAAAATCCCAGATCTCTCAGTAAGAGGTTTTGGAGCAAATATTTCAAACTTAAATTCAGCAGGAGTGGGGTCTGATTTTCCCTGTAAATCTTTAACTTTTACTCTGAAAGTATGCATACCAGGAGCTAAATTGTTTAATAATATTTTTTGAGATATTTCATGATTTACAGGAATTTCTAACCAATCAGCTTCAGTTTGCATTCCAGGTTGATTAAGCGGACCAAAGTCATAACGTTTTCCATCGATTTGAATTAGAAAAGCGGTTACTTCAGAGAAATAATTTACACTATTCTCGTCTCTTAGAACCATAACTTTCTTCTGGTCAGGATTATCTTCTAAGTATTCTCCTTTGAATCCCCAACGTAACCAAATATTAGTATCTTCGTTACCAACAATAGAATAGTTAAAATCAGTTGGAGTAGGAATAACATCTGTACCGACATAATTCGTAGTTGGTTGAGAATAAAATGGGCAAGCGACAATGGTACCAGATGGAGATGTTATATATGGCATAACATCAGGTGTGCCTGGATCTTGTTTTTCAGAATAATGATATTCACCTAAGGCATAACATTTCTTTTCATAAACAAGAGTTTGAGGGCTATACTTATCACTTACATAAAACTCATAAGTTTTAATTTCAGATTTGATTCCAGCTAAATCAACAGCATAAACTAATAAACGTGTTTTTGTTTCAGGGTCTTCAGCATCTATACTTGGATAATCGGGTGATAAACTGGGATTTGTGTCTTTAGTAAGTTTTGTTTCTTTTACATTATCTGTATTTTCAGTTGAAAACCATATTGATTCTTCTAAAACAAAATCATCAGACAATCTAACTTTTTCCATTTTATATTTGAAATACCATGGAGTTGCAGAAATATATGGGTCTTTATCTTTCATAGTGAACACAACTTTAATTCCCATACCGACATTATTTGAGGTGCTTAATTTAAATGCACCTCGAGAACTGGAAGCAAAAACTTCAGGAACATTTGATTTAGAATTGAAATATTTAGTAACGATAGGGCTAAAATCACCGCGGTTATCAATAGCAACAATTTCAAATTTGCTGATAACGTTGGCAGAATCTCCATTAATATTTGCAGGAAAATTAATAATAGCATAAACATCATCAGTAAATATTGATTTTTTTGCTTCAATATTATTTAAAGGAATAGTCTCATCAGCACCTTTTTTATAATGATAAACCCATCCATACGTGGAGGATAAATCCTTCAATGCTTGTGGAGTATCAACTCCAGTCGAATCAATGACATCATTTCCAGCAGTTCTAATAGGATGATTATCTTTATCTAAAATGCGATAAGCATAGCCTACGACAACTCCATCAGAGTCTTCAGCAAACCAGTTAATTTTCTGTTGAAATGAAAATACTGCATTTGAGTCAGGGTTTTCTTCTCCAACATAAGATGTTATGGTTATTGATGGTTTTTTATTAATATTTTTATCACCAAGTATACCACAAGCAGTTATAGAAATGGCTAAAATGATAAGCAACGTTGATAATATCAATTTGCCTGCATTCTTTCTAAACATAGATCCTCCTACAATTTATCTTAATAAATCACTATATACCAGACTACAAAAGTATATTTTTCCTTTTAAAATGATTTAGTCAACAATTTTATTTAAAAATTTTATTTTTTTTCCAGCCATGACAACATGTTTTAATAATACAGCGGTTGTAACTGACCCAACTCCACCAGGAACCGGAGTAATTGCACTACAATGATGGAAGCAATTGCCATAATCTACATCACCCACGTATTGTTTTTCATTATTATCATTAACGATTTCATTTATCCCTGCGTCGATAAGAATTGCACCATTTTTTATCATATCAGAACTTATATAATTTGCTTTTCCAATGGCACAAATTAGTACATCAGCCTGTTTAGTATAATAAGATAAATTCTCAGTTTGAGAATGACATATTGTAACAGTTGCATTACAAAACTCTTCTTTATTAAGCAAAATATTAGCTAAAGGTTTTCCAACCACCAAAGATCTCCCAATAATTACAGTATGTTTTCCTTTAACTTTTATCCCGTAATATTTTAGAAGTTCAATGATAGCCTGTGCTGTGCATGGATGAAAGGATTCCTGTTCCATAAACATCTTACCTGCATTGATGGGATGAATAGCATCAACATCTTTATCAGATAGAATTGCATTATTAACATTAATCTCATTAATATATTTAGGTAAAGGTTTCTGAATCATAATCCCATGTACCATGGGATCTGCATTGAGTAGTTTTATTTGAATAATTAATTCTTCTTCGGAAATTTGTTTAAATTCAAGTATATCAACGTCTATACTATTTTTTTTTCCTTGTTTCTGAATGTTGGAAGCATAGTACTTAGAAGCAGAGTCTGAACCAACTAAAATGACGACTAATTTTGGATATAGCTTAATCTTTTCTATATCTTTTTTTAATTCCTGAAGTAAATGATCAGCAACGGGTTTACCTTTTAGAATCATAACACTCATTACAAATACTCCCTAATTCTTATTATATCTGACGCTTTTCCTGTATTTTCATCAATATTAACGATCACTGCATTGACCATAAGTCCTTCCACTGCTGTTTCATGACGTACAGGTAAACCAGTTTTTGCCCTATAGATAGCAATTTCTTTTTTTACACCAATGACAGAATCATGAGGTCCAGTCATTCCAACATCAGTAATATAGGCAGTTCCCTGATCCATAATTTCTTCATCTGCAGTTTGAATATGGGTATGAGTCCCTAAAACTGCAGAAACTTTTCCATTAAAATAAAAACCAAGTGTTCTTTTTTCTGCAGTTGATTCGGCATGAAAATCAATAATTATATTACTAGTAATTTCATGGAATTCTGGTAAAATCCTCTCTAATGCATAAAAAGGTGAATCAACATTACTCATAAACGATTGTCCGCATAATGATATTAATATTAGTTTCAATTCGTTTTTTTCAATCAATACATAGTTAAATCCTGGAGCTAATTCAGGGAAATTTAGTGGTTTAGCAATTCGTGTTTCTAATTCAAGATAACTCAAGGCTTCTTTTCTGTCCCACAAATGATTCCCACCTGAAAAGGCATCAATTCCCAATGAAAACAATTCTTTTGCTGATTTTTCGGTAATACCTTTACCATCAGAGGTATTCTCACAATTTGCAAGAACGATATCGATTGAATTCTTTTGTATAAAATCAGGGAGAAAGGCTCTTATTGCCTTTCTCCCAGGTTGTCCGTATATATCTCCAAAAAAAAGAATTTTCATTCTATTTTGCTATTGAAGTCTGTCTGGTTTCTCTAATAACTGTCACTTTAATCTGACCAGGGTATTGGATTTCTTTTTCAATTTGTTTAGCAATATCCATTGCGATAAACATTGTTTGACTGTCATCAATATTAGTAGGATCAACAATAATTCTTAATTCACGTCCTGCCTGAATAGCAAAAGATTTATTAACACCTTCAAATGAATTGGCAATTTCTTCCAGTTTTTCCAAACGTTGCATATAGGTTTCCAACATTTCGCGACGAGCTCCAGGTCTAGCACCTGAAATAGCATCTGAAGCCTGTGCCAATACAGCATAAACGCTTTCAGCTTCAACTTCTTCATGATGAGATTCAATAGCGTTGACCACTAATTTGCTTTCACCATTTTTTCTGGCAATATTGGCACCTAGTACAGCATGAGATCCATCAAATTCATGATCTATAGCTTTTCCGATATCATGTAAGAATCCGCATCTTCTGGCAATCTCTTGATCCAATCCAAGCTCTACAGCCATCACGCCACAAATCCAGGCAGCTTCAATACTATGATTTAAAACATTTTGACCATAACTTGTTCTATAATGTAAGCGACCGATTAATTTGATCAAATTTGGAGAGATATTATGAATATTAGTTTCTAAACAAGCTTTTTCTCCGATTGTAATTAAATTTGTATCCATTTCTTTTCTTGTTTTTTCTACTAATTCTTCGATTCTACCTGGATGAATTCTACCGTCTGTTATTAATTTTTCTAATGAAAGTCGGGCAATTTCACGTCTTACAGGATCAAAACAGGATAAAACTACTGCTTCTGGAGTATCATCAATAATTAAATCTACGCCTGAAGCTTTTTCAAAAGCTCTGATATTGCGACCTTCACGCCCAATAATTCTGCCCTTCATTTCATCAGAAGGTAAAGAGACAACAGCAACTGTTGATTCAGATATGTGATCAACTGCCATACGTTGAACAGCAGTAGCGATGATTTCAGCGGCTTTTTTACTAGCATCAAGTTTTAAGAGTTCTTGTTCTTGTCTGATTTCATTCATTGTTAAAGCTCTGGCATCATGTTTCAACTCTTCACGCATTTGCTGGATAGCCTGTTCTCTGGTCATACCTGCGACTTCTTCAAGTTTTCGTTTTTGTTTGTCAATTAATTGATCAACTTCAGTTTCTTTTTTTATTAAGTTTTCATCTTTACTTTTCAACTTCTTTTCAGTATCCAGAAGAGTTTGTTCTTTTTTATCCAAAACTTCAAGTCGTTTTTCAAAATTGGTAACTCTTTCACTGTGTTTGTTTTCTAAACTTCTTAGTTCTTTTTGACGATCTTTGATTTCACTTTCATAATTTTTTTGTAAGCGATACCATTCTTCTTTAGCGTCTAATACAACTTTTTTTTTATTATCCTCAGCATCAGATTTAGCTTTTTCAATAATATTAGAAGCAATCGTTTTTGCATTGGCTATTTCATTAAAGGCTGTATGTTTTTTGGAGTTGTATATAAATATACAAATTACAACTCCAAGAAATAAACCAATAATAGGTAAGATAATATATAATATCATCATGTGACTCCTTATTTTATAGGCTTTTAGCCTGCGTGTACCGTGTAAGAATTGACCTCGAACCGTAGTTACAAGGTGGGCATCGACCTTGTGGGCTTTATCAATCCGGATCAAAACCGGCATAAACGCCACCCATGGCTAGATTCCCGTTCTAATATTGGTTCCTCTACAATCTCCCAACACGAATACGGCAGGCTTTTAAACCGATATAGTTTGTAGCATTGAATTTAATTTATCTAACTCAGTTCTGAGTTTATTATTTTCAACATTAAGTTCAAACACTTTTTCTACCAAATTTAATCCTGCAATCATAAATAGTGTTTTCTGATCAATCAGTCCATAAGATTCTGTCATTTTTCTCAAAAAATTATCTAAATATTCAGCATATTCCTGAATTTTTTGAGAGTTTTCTCCCTGAACCTTTAATCTTTGACCCAGAATATTAATATCAATCTGTTTGGTCATTTATTAGATATCTAATTGAGCTAAAACCAGATCAATTTTTGATGCTGCAACTTTAGTAATATTATCTAAATTGTCGCACTGGCTTTTTAATTGTTCATTTTCTTTAGTTGCTGCATCTAATTCAGCAACCAGATCACTAATTTTTTGTAATAATGTTTCATTTTCAGTTTTTAATTGATTATATTGATCATCTAATTCTAAGTAATCGTTTTCAACTTTGTTTTTTTCTTCATTTAAAGCGTTGTATTTTTCTTTTAATTTAGAAAAATTATCAATTAATAATTGAATTTTTTCTTGAAGGGTCATAGGTTGAGCTTGTGACAGAGTACTTTCTTCTCCAGTATTTATCGTTAACTGTTCCATAATTTTACCTCATTTCTATTTGATATTTTCCTTTTAATTTTTCCACAATAGTGCAAATTAAAGAATTGATAGTTTCATCCGTCAAGGATTTTGTTTCAGAAATTAATAAAATATTCAGTGAAATGCTTCTGAAACCTTTTTCAATCTGTTTTCCTTTAAACTCATCAAAGGGTATGACCTGATTAATGAGCTTTGGATTGGTTTGTATGATTGAGTCAATCACATCTTTTATTAGAATTTCATTCGATATAGTAAATGAAATATCTCTCGATACAGATGGAACTTTTGGTATATCTTCATAGATTAACCCCTGAGAAATCTTATTGGTGATACACAAATCAATATTGATATCAAAAGCCATCATATCTTCTTCAAAATCAAATTTTAATAATATTTTTGGATCTAACATGCCAAAGGAAGCAATTTTGATTTTCCCAATATAGACATCAGCAGAAGCATTTGGCAAAAAATAAGGTTCTATAGAAGGTTGGAGTTTAAATTTTCTTAGTGGAAAGAGGTTAAAAATCATTTCCACAATTCCTTTAACATCATAAAAATCTACGATATGAGCTTTGTGTTTCCAGTAAACCGGACTATTTAAGCCCGATAAAACACCACACACCTGCCAGTTTTCACTTGCAAGTCTTTCAGTTTGCCTAGTAAAGACTTTATTAAGTTCAAATAACTTAAAATTTTTCTGACCATAATTGTAATTGTACAAGGCATTTTTTATCAAACCTGGTAGCAGACTTGATCTTAAGATAGAAGAAGTTGCTCCCTGTGGATTCATAATATTGACAGTTTGACGTCGTTTGTCTTCATCTGGAACTGATAACATTTCCAGATAAGCAGGGTCAGAAAAACTAACATTGAGTACTTCGTAGAAGCCTTGAGTTACTAAATAATCTTGAAGATCTCTTCTTAAGCCCAAAGATTCTTTATTGGTAATTTGAACAGCTTCTGGTTTGGATTCGATTGAGTTATAACCATGTAAACGGATAATTTCTTCAATTAAATCAATTTCTCTTTCCAAGTCAATCCGTTGAGAAGGAATCTGAAAATGAAGTGCTTCGTGATCAGCTTTAATAAAGTCTAGTCCCAACCCTTTCAAATAATTGATAATTGTATTATTATCAAGACTTAAGGTTAATAATTGTTTAATTCTGGATGGTCTGAGAGCAATAGTTTTTAATTCTTTTGGGTTTGGATAGACATCCAACATTGATTGAACCAACTCACCACCGCAAAGATTTAAGATCATATCAACAGCTCTCATGGAGACAATCTCAGTTGTCTGATCTGACATTCCTCTTTCAAAACGATAAGAAGAATCTGTAAAAATTTTCATTCTGTATGAAGTTTTTCTGATTTTACCTGGATTAAAAGATGCAGCTTCCAGCAAAATATTCACTGTTTCATTGGTAATATGTGAATTGGTACCACCAATAATACCTGCTAGTGCCAAAGCTTTCTGAGAATCGGCGATAACTAACTCATCACCTGTTAACAGATAGTCATTATGATCTAAAGCCGAGAAGATTTCTCCTTTGTGAGCTTTTCGAACAATGATTTTATCTCCGTCTAATTTATCCGAATCAAAAGCATGTAAAGGATGTCCCCATTCCATCATAATAAAATTAGTAATATCAACTAAATTATTGATTGGTTTGATACCTGCTGCGGAAAGACTTTCTTTTAACCAGGCTGGTGATTCCAGAATTTTGACACCTTTTATCACGTTAGCAATATAACGTGTACACAATTCTGGTTCTTGTATTTCAATGGAATAATGATTTTTTAAATTCTTTATTAAAGGTTTACATTCGGGCAGTTTTAACTTGAGATTTAATTGAGCAGATAAATCTCTAGCGATTCCGATCATTCCCAATAAATCAGGTCTGTTTGGAGTAATCTCAACTTCATAAATGGTATCATTTGCATCTAGATAACCTGACAATTTTTCACCGATGGGAGAAGTTTCATCTAAGATAAGAATACCTTCATGGTTTTCTGATAAACCAAGCTCTTTTTCTGAACAAATCATACCAAATGACTCTACGCCTCGAAGCTTAGCTTTTTTAATCAGTAAATCACCGATTTGAGTTCCAACAGGTGCGAAAGCAATATGTTGATTCTCAGCACAATTGGGAGCTCCGCAAACGACTTGTAATTCTTGATTTCCGTCAAAAACAGTACAAACAGATAAATGATCAGATCCTGGATGATTTTCTTTTTTGACTATTTTAGCGATAATTATTTTGTCTAACAATTCATTAGTTTGATGGATTGCTTCAACTTCAATCCCAGAAAATGTTAATTTATCGGTTAATTCTTCTCTAGATAAATCTATCTCTAGGTATTGTTTCAACCATTTATAACTGATGTTCATAAAAACCTCTATAAATAAAAAGCGAAATTAATGACGATATCTTGATTTTGAAAATTGTTTCAAAAACCGAATATCATTTTCAAATAAAATCCTTAAAGTAGGTAAATTGTATTTGAGCATTGTTATTCTATCAATACCCAAGCCAAAAGCAAATCCTGAATATTTTTCAGAATCGATTCCCACCATTTCAAATACGTTAGGATCTACCATACCGGCACCTCCCATTTCCAACCAACCAGAACCTTTACAAATTGAACAACCTTTCCCTCCACAATTAACACAGCTAATGTCAATTTCAGCAGATGGCTCTGTAAATGGGAAAAAATGTGGGCGAAATCTAGATTTCATAGATGCACCAAACATTCTTCGTACAAAAGTGTTCAAAGTGTCACGTAAATCCTGAAAAGTAATGTTTTCTCCGACAACTAAAGCTTCCACCTGATGAAAAGCTGGAGAATGAGAGGCATCAGCCTTATCATTACGATAGCATCTTCCAGGTGAAATGATCTTAATTGGTGGTTTGTAATTCTCCATCACCCGAATTTGAACGGTTGAAGTTTGTGTTCTTAAGAGCACATCCTGATCAACATAAAAAGTGTCAGCCAGATTTCTGGAAGGGTGATCTTTTGGAGTGTTTAACGCATCAAAATTGTGATATTCATCTTCAACATCAAAACCTTCAGCTATATCAAAACCCATACTGATAAAGGTGTCTTCGATCTCACGCCATACAATGGTTAAAGGATGAAGACTACCCTGTAATGAAGGAGTTCCAGGCATGGTAATATCTAAGCGATTTTCATTTAGACTAGATTGATATTGCAATTCACGTACTTCTTCTTCTCGGGAGTTTAATTTGTTTTCTATTTCTGTTTTAGCTTCATTTATAATTTTCCCGACAGACGGGCGTTCTTCAGGGCTGAGTGAGCCCAAAGTCTTCATAAATGACATGAGATCGCTCTTTTTACCTAAAAACTTAGATTTGAGGATCATCAGGTCATGTAGAGTTTGGGCTTCCCTGATTTCTTGAATAGCTTCTTCTATAATCAGATTAAGCTTTTCTTCCACTTTTATTCACTTCCCATAGCTGACTTTGCAGATAAACAAAGTGCAGTGAAAGCTTGTGGATCATGCCATGCTAAATGAGCAAGAGTTTTACGATTAACATTGATATTGGCATTATGAAGCCCATTAATCAAATGACTGTAAGAAAGTCCATTGATTCTGGCAGCCGCATTAATACGAACGATCCATAATCTTCTAAATTGTCTCTTTTTTTGTTTTCTATCCCGATAAGCATATCCAAGAGCTTTATCTACAGCTTGTCTGGCGGTACGATAAAGTTTACTCTTGGCTCCATAATATCCTTTAGCCATTTTTAATACTTTTTTATGTCTTTTATGACTTGCTACGTTGTTCGTCGATCTTGGCATTGTAGTTCTCCTTTACTTTTCTTTTTTTACATTCCCAATAATTTTCGGATACGGCCATAATCAGCTTGTGAAACTAATCCACCCTGAGCTAATCTGCGTTTTTGTTTTGGACTCTTCTTGGTTAAAATATGAGAATGACCTGCATGATGTCTTTTAATCTTTTTTGTTCCGGTGACAGAAAAGCGTTTTGCTGCTGCACGATGAGTTCTAATTTTCGGCATTTTTCCTCCTATATTTCCGACGATTATTCTTCTTCAGTTTCTACTTCATCATCTTCCACAACGATTTCCAATCTTTCCAAGATTTTTTCAATTTCTTTCTTTGGAGAGACGATCATTGTTAAATAATTTTTTTCAGATGTAGGTTTTGAATCTATATCTACAAATTCTTTTAAATCTTCCACAAGTCTTTCAAGGACGTTATAACCGAGTTCTTTATGGGCAAGCTGACGACCTTTAAACTTGACGGTAAACTTCACTTTATTGTGTTGTTTGAGAAACTTAATGGCATTTTTTTTCTTAAAATTGAAATCATGATCATCTGTATTTGGGCCAAACTTGATTTCTTTAATTTGAACTATATGCTGTTTCTTTTTTAACTCACGCGTCTTTCGTTCTTTTTGATAGTAATATTTACTGAAATCCAATATGCGACAAACCGGTGGTTCTGCATTTGGAGAGATCTCAACTAAATCTAATTCTGCTTCTTGAGCTAATCTTAAAGCTTCTTCAATTGTAACTACCCCGACCTGTTTGTTGTCTTGGTCAATCAAACGAACCGTTTCGACAGCTATTTCCTTATTAACTCTTTCTTTTGGAACTACTGCCTTGGTTTTAGCCTTGCCTTTGCGAATCCGTATTATAGGAACCTCCCTTACATCTCTTAGTTTTATTAATAAAAAAAGCGGGATTTACCCGCTTTTATATATTTCTTACCATATATTCAATCTAACCTTGCCAATAGCTAAGCATTGCAAGGTAGAAGCACGGGCTTCTTTTATTACGACACCAATTTATATTTCTACAGAGATAAGTCAAGTAAAATCATATAAAAAGTCATTTTTGATTTATGTAGTTTATTTGAGTCATTCAATATTCCAATAATTAAAATAATAAGGAGTTTAGTCAGAGAAAAGATGAACAATATCCATGAAACTCAAAAAATAGGTTTAGGCTAACCAAAAGGGGCTAAAAGCATTTGATTTTGAAAGTTGTATAGATCTAAATATGTTTTATAGTCGTCGATATAATTGGTTTTTAAGTTTAATAATGTAGCCTTGAGTTGGGAATATTTTTTAATTTTAGGGAGATAATTCATTTTGATAAAATCAGCAACAGAGAAAGTCCCAAAGATTTTTAGATATAGATTATAGCCAGGGTTTTTCATTTGAGAGAATTGGTAGTATTTTTCAATCTTATGCATAATTTTAAGAAAGATACCGTAACAATTCAAGTGTTTTCTTCTTAATTTGGGATTTAAGGTTTTATATTTCATAGCATAAATCTTCAGATTGTTTTTAAAACGTTGAGGCAGAATCTTCCATATTTCAAGTGTGATTTTTTCTATTGAGATGATATTAGCATTTTGTTTCATAAAGGGAACAGGAGCATAATTTCTTCCTACACAGATATTTCCGTAGGAATAATAGCAATAGACTATACCATCTTGCTTACCACCTTTAGGGTATTTTGTTTTTTTCCAGTCCATGAATACCCGCATCATCACCTCGGATTTTTTATTCTCTATAATATATAACAATCGAGATGTCATTTTGTGGCATATTATTTTATGTGCTCATACTAAAAAGTCATCTGCCACCGAAATTATGGAAAGCACGGAAAAGAAAACGATAAAATGAAATAATAAAGCACTTATTTGAGCAGTAACCCTTATGTCTTTAGGTTTTTCAAGTTTTAAGTTTAATACAGGTTTTTATGGTATCCTCCTTGAAGAAACACCAAGGAAGGAGTAAGGAATGAGTAAGTGAAGAGTTTGGTTTCATAAGAAAAGTAGCAGTTGAGAAGCTAGTAATTACAGAAGAACCTGTTACTGTAGAAAATCCAGTAAACACAAATTTAATTAAACATACAGGTTTTGTATAAAAAAAAGAGAAAAATCAATTATACATCAAATTTAAAAATAAATTTTACACCTTTGTGGTTATTATTCATTTCAAAAGTACCTTCAATCTGTTCTACAAGCATTCTGATCAGATGTAAGCCAAATCCTATTGAATTTTCCATCATATAATTATCAGGAAATCCTTTTCCATTATCTTCATATATTAGAATAATTTGTTTATCATCTTGAGTTGCTTGAATAGAAATAATATTATTATCCTTCTCAGTAAAAGCATACTTCATGGAATTACTTACCAATTCATTTATAATCATACCCAAGGGAGATAATATTTTTAATCTTAAGACAACATCATCCAGATAAATCCGAGTTTCAATTTTGTTTTTAGTTTTATACGAGCTAACAATTTCTTGAATAAGAGGAGGAAGGAATAATTTTATATTTAGTTCAGAATAGGCTTCAAATCTATACAATTTATCATATAAGACCATCATGCTCTGAATCCTATTTGCAGATTCTGATAAAACATTAATTAAAGAAGAGTCAGTTTGATCCTGAGCTTTTAGCATTAACAAACTAAAAATTGTATTCATGTTATTCTTAATACGGTGATGAGTTTCTTTTAACAGGAGTTCTTTTTCCTTTAACAAGGATTTTATATGATCCTCAGCTTGTTTTCTATCAGTCAAATCCAAGCCACAGGAATAGCCTTGATCCCCAATAGAAAAATATCCCCATGAAATAAATTTTTTAGATCCGTCTTTGCATTGAACTATTGTTTCCATGGGTTCAATTCGGGAATTATCCCTTATAGCAATTTCGAGTCTTTTATTCCATTCACAAGAGATTTGTTTACGATAGATTTCATTGGGATAGGCAATAGTCCACCATTCTTCAATGGAAGGAACATCATCCAAAGTATATCCGAAAAGATCCGTAAAGGCAGGATTTATATATTTAGAAATTTGTTCTATTCCTACTGTTAAATGGATAGCCATAGGAAAAGTTTCAACCATTTTTCTAAAATTTTCTTCACTTATACGCAAATCTTCTACAGTTTGTCTGCGTTCTAACTCTCCAGCTGCTCTGGAGGCAACTAACTTTAAGACAGTTTCAGCACGAGTTTTATCTTTTAATTTTTGAGCACTAATGATAGCAATCAACCCAATCATTTGGCCATTAGAATCGATTAAAACAGTTCCGGCATAACTTTCAGCATTTAAATCTTGTAGCACCTGATCATGGGGAAATAATTCTTTGACTCGTTCCTGATAACAACAAAAACTATGATCGACAACCATGCCACAAGGTGTATCTTTTAGAGTATATTTAACATTATCTTCAAAGAGACCTGCATTATAGATAGCGACTGTTTCTGCAGTCAGGTGATCACCTTCCAGATGATCAATGCAAACATAATCCATCTTCAATGTTTCAGCGAGAAAAATTGATAGTGACTGAAAAAAATCTTCTCTTGAGCCAGGTAATCCACAATTAATTAAGAAATTTTGAGTATTTTCTGTTAATTTTCTATCGGTTATATCAGAGAAAATAACTGCAAATTTATTAACTGATGGTGAAAAAGACAAAACATCATAGTATCGATCTAATTCTTGAGAATAGTTTTCATAGGATATAGGTATACGCTGTTTAGCTACTTTTGCATAAAAATCAATCCAGTATTGTTCAATATTAGGCAAAATTTCTCTAACAGTGTGTCCGATTAGGTTTTGAGTTTTTAAACCAGTTAGTTTCTCAAAGGCAGGATTAACCTCTAAATATCTATAATCAATTGGTTCTTCTTCATTATTATAAATCATCTCATGCAAAGCAAAACCAGCCGTCATATTTTCAAAGAGTAACCTAAATTTAGCTTCAGATTCTCTTAAAGCTTCTTCTGATCTTTTTAATACACTGATATCTCTAAATTCTACTGTCCTAACCTGTTTCCCTTTATAGGGTATTTCTCTTGCTTCCATATGTAAAGGGAATTCTTCTCCATTTTTTCTTAATCCAATGACTTCATAAGGTTTTTCGAATTTAGCAGAAATTTTTTCTTTAACAATCTCTCTGGATTTTTCAGCAATTAATA
This sequence comes from Cloacimonadales bacterium (SeqCode), assembly GCA_963678255.2. Taxonomy (GTDB): domain Bacteria; phylum Cloacimonadota; class Cloacimonadia; order Cloacimonadales; family WRIO01. The sequence continues at coordinate 1,187,915 of CAXXTW010000001.1, read as the reverse complement.
AAAACCCATCCATACCAATTAGTTCATTTTCTGAATATCCGGTAATTTCAGATAAACCCTGATTACAATCTAGTATAAGCCCTTTATCATGAATAATAATTCCTCCGAATGAAGCATTATGTAATGATTTATAACGTATTTCACTTTCTTCTGCCCTCAATTTAGCGAGTAGTAATTCTTCTTCAGTTTTTTTATGTTCAGAGATATCCCAGCAATGTCCAATATAACCAACAAAATTCTCATTCTCATCAAAAATGGGAGAGCTATTTTCCTGTATCCAGCGGTAAGCCCCAGAATAATGACGCAATCTATATTCAATAATATAAACTGATTTTTTAGCCAAAGCTTGTTTACAAACTTCTAAAACATGTTCAAGATCATCAGGGTGTACCCCTTCTACCCATCCTCCACAAATTTCTTTTTCTAGGGTTCTACCAGTGAATTTGAGCCAAGGTTTATTGAAATAATTATATTGCAGATCAATCCCAGATGTACGTATTAAAGTAAAACCAAAGTCCGTTAAGGTATTTAAATGTTGTTCCTTTTCTCTTAAAGCAATCTCAGTTTTCTTCCTAGTCTCATTTTCAGTAGAAAGATCCTCTAACAAGTTCATCATAGCTATTTGACTTTTCTCTAACTCTTCAGTTCTTTTTGCAACTAGAACAGTCAAATAATCTTTTTCTCTGAGTTTTTGGATATTTGCTTTTTTAATTTTAACCATAGCTCTTATTTGAGCTTCAATTTCTGTTTCATCAAGAGGTTTGTATAAAAAAGCTTCTGCACCTAGCTCAAGTGCCTGAATACGATTCTTTTTATTTTCTTTAACCGCAGTTAAGAAAATTATTGGGATATGCTTTGTTTGTTCGCAATTTTTTAATCTTCTACAAACCTCAAATCCGTCAATCTTCGGCATAACAATGTCTAGCAATATAACATCAGGGTTTTCTTTAATGGCAATTTCAATTCCCTCTATCCCATTCTGAGTAACAAATAACCTTGAATTAGGAAAGATTTCCTTTATAATGGCATTCAGAGTTATTAGATTATCTTTTATATCATCAATGGCTAATAGTGTAATCTCATTTATCTCCATATATTAACCTCTCAATAGTTGGCAACAAAATCTTAAAATCAATTGGTTTTGAGATAAAATCATCAAATCCTTCAGTAATAAATTTTTCTTTATCTCCTTTCATTGCACTAGCAGATATGGCAATAACAGGAATTTTTTGTAATTGATAATTGGTTTTCAATTGTTGCAAACAATTAATACAATGGTTTCGATTTAATCCAATATTCATAATAATAATCTGAGGATTTTGCTTTCTAACAATTTCAATAATATCTTCACAATTTTCAGAAGCAAAGATCAAATATTTTTGAGATAATAAAGCCTTCATTGTAAGCAGACTATCTTGATCTTCATCTAATATAAAAAGCTTTGGTATATTTTGGTCAGATTGTTTGATATTATTATTTATATTATTATCATTCTTAATATCATCTGAGAACAGCATTTCTGATACGACATTTAATAATTGTTTTTTATTGATATCTCCCTTTCGGATGAGTTGATTAATATGATTATGTTTTAAAAAAGTTAATTCTTCTTTATTAACAAATTTTGCAGTTAAAATGATAACCGGCAACTTAGAGGTTATCTCTTCATCTCTTATTCGTTTTAGAACTTCAAATCCATCAATATTAGGCATCATCAGATCAAGTATCATCCCATCAGGTATCCTCTTTGAAATCAGATCTAAAGCCTCATTACCATTATGTGCGATTTGAATTTGGTAGCCTTCTGCAGAGAGAATATCTTTCATTTGAATAATGATAGATTCAGAATCTTCAACTAGTAATAGAGTTTTAATTTCATTTTCTTTAACACTTTTATGGATGATTTTTTTGTTGGAATGATAATATTCAGGGAGTTCTTCATCACAGTATTCTTTATTTGCATAATTTATTGGTATCATAATGGAGAATACAGAACCTTTCCCAATTTCACTCTCAACTTTAATCTCAGCATTTAATAAATCAGCATATTTTTTAGCTATTGCTAAACCTAAACCAGAACCACCGTATTTTTTAGTATTACTACTATCTGCTTGTCGAAATTCACTAAAAATATCTGTTAGATATTTGTTATCTATTCCGATACCGGTATCAAATATTTCTATCATAATATTATCATTCTTCACTTTAGTAATTATTTCAATTTTACCTTCTTCAGTAAATTTTACAGAATTTGCAATAATGTTTTGAAGAATATGTTTTGTTTTTTCATAATCACTAATAATATTTGGCAAGTTTGAATCAATCTCATAGATTAATCTAACACCCTTTTCATTAGCAAGTGTTTCCAACATTTCAATAATTTCCTCAATGATATCATTCAGGTTAAAAGAGCTAATTTCAATATCATCTCGACCAGATTCTATTCTAGATAGATCTAAAATATCATTAATTAAAGAAAGCAATTGTTTTCCGTTTCGTTCTATTACTTCCAAATAATTATATTCTTCATCAGGAATTTTACCAACTATCCTACGGCTAAGAACGCCAGACAAAGCAATCACAGAGTTTAAAGGTGTCCTCAATTCATGACTCATATTTGACAAAAAGACTGTTTTTAATCGATTTGCTTCATCTAATTGCTTTTTTTGCAGTTCTAACTCAATGTTTTGTTCCATAAGCTCATTCGATTGAAGAGATAGTTGATTCTTTTGTGATTCCAATTCAAGATTCTGATGTTCAAGTTGCTTAGATAAAATAAGAGTTTTTCTATAGGCAAAGACACCACCAATACGAGCATTTAATGTACTTTCAATAGCTTTAATAAATCTAATGTTGATTTCTTTAAAAACACTAATTGAGGCCAAAGAGATGATGGCAAAGACTTCATTACTGAGAATAATTGGGATAGTAATAATTTCTTTTGGTCTAAAAATCCCACTAACAGTATGAAACGAAAATTGAGAATCTTCAGGAATGGTCTGAATATATTGTATCTCTCGAGAGGCTAAAACAGCTCCGAATTCACCTTCAAAATCTGTTGCGGAAAATGATTTATTACTTTCGTTATTCATTCCGATACTTTCGAATTTCTCAAATATCTTCTTTTCAGAATTTAAGAGGAAAATAGATACCATTTGAGATTCAGTTTGAACGATCAAATTAGTTAAAAGATTATGACAAAATGCATGAGCTTCATCTTCACTTAACATAACTTCAGTAATTTTTGAGACTTTACTGTTAATCAGTAAATCCTTTTGTAAAGTCTCAATAAATTCATTAAAAGATAAGGATAAGATACCAAACTCATTTTTTAAAGTATATTTACTTCGGACATTTAAATTTCCTTGGCGAAACTGTTGAGAGACCTGAGTTAATTCGAGTAATGGTTTACGTATATTTTTATTAATAATATTAACAATTAGAAACATAACGATAAGTACTATAAAAATATAAATATATAATTGTCTGTTTAACATGTCATTTAGATTTATAACAGAAAAATAAAAAGAATCACCCTTATTCTTGGCAAAAACATCAATTTGCTGGATATGCTCTATCAGTATATCAAGTAATTGATCACTTTCAACACTAAGTTTTTGATGAATCTCTTGCTTATTACTATTTTTTTCTAAAAACAATCTAATTGTTTCATCTTGCACTTTTACCCATTTTATATAACTCTTATTTGTCATGTCCACATCTTTATTAGGTCCAAGATATCTATCTTGCAAGACTTTAAGTTGGTTAAATCCATTAATTTTGTAAACTTCGATAGTTTGAACAGACTTTACAATATCGCTATCATCTTTATATAAATGCATTTTTTGAATTTCTCTATCTATATACAAAATATCGGATTTAAATTCACCTAAAGCTCTACGAACCATTAAGGGATGATTATAAAGATCAGTGGTTTTATCAGCAATTTGATTTGTATGCAACCATGAAACATAACCAATAATTGCAATAAAAATCATGATAATACTAAAGCCCAAGATTAATTGAGTTCCAATTTTTATATCAATAAGTTTGTGCATATTATCTCCTTTTGTTTGCAAATTGAAATATGGAGGAATAGGGATAAATTTCTTTAAAACCATATTTTAAAAGAATTTCTCTTTCTGATTCACCTGTTACCAAATAACCATCTATATTCAAACCCTGCTGAACTTTGTCTAAGATTAAACGACGATAATCTGATTTGTAATAAAACAACAAATTACTACAAAACACAATATCAAAATTTCCATAAATACTAGCAGGAGGGCAGGAATTATATTCGCTTAATAAATCAAAAAAAGAAAAATCCACACTATTTCTGATTATTTCTGATATTATAGCAGAATCTCTATCCTTTACGAAATATTTATCGAATTGTTTTAAAGAGACATTACTCAAAGCAGGCAAGGAATAAGTACCTTTTCTGGCCTTGATTAACTCCAGTTCATTTATATCAGTAGCAAAAATACGACAGGAAACGTCTTTTTTAAAATCTTGATTGATATCTTCAAACAGCATTGATACACTATAAGGTTCCTGTCCTGAAGAACAAGCAGCAGACCAAACTCTGACTTCATTTTCTCTTAATACTTTTTTTCTTTCTATAATCAACGGCATGATAAATTGCTTCAAATATGAGAAAGTAAGAGAGTTTCGAAAAAACTCAGTATAAGTAATATTTAGTGACTTTATAAAGTTATCTCTTTCATGTTGATTTGAATTTACAAGCAAAATGTAATCATAGATCGATTTTAAACCTAATAATGATAATCGATTTCTGACTAAAGTACTTAAGAAAGTCTCATCAAAATTGGAAAGATCAACCTTAAAGTCTTGATCAATTAGTATAGATAAAATCTTCGAATCATTGATCATTCTTTCTCATTTCAGTGAGAGGCATTGATACATTAATAATTTTATACTTTGGTGGTCGGTGTAATTCAGACAATAAGTTGTTTACTTCATTTTTTAGATCTATCATGCTAAGTTCTCGATTGACAGTAATTCGATGAAATCTCTCTAGCTCATAAATCTTTTCTTTTTCCTTTAATCTAGCGTCAAATAAACGAAAAGCCATTTTAATTGAAGCAATCAGCACTGTTTCACTAGCACTCTTGACAATATAACCATAAGAAGTAATTCCTTCGGTTTTATCAACAACTTCAGGTTCAGTATGTGATGACAAGAACACAAGAGGTATATCATGTGAATGTAAAATTTTTTCTGCAGCTTCAGTGCCATCAATACCGGGTCCTAGATTTATATCCATTAAGATTAAATCAATATCAGAATTATTTTCAGCAATTTCAACGGCAAGTTCTCCTGTTTTTGCAGTAATAACGTTAAAACCATTGGTAATAAGAGTTCGAGTTTCCATCATAGAAATAATAACATCATCTTCCACCAACAGTATAGTTTTCTTTTCAAATTTTTGATCTAAATTTCTCTGATCTTTTAACTCCATAAATTCCTCTATAAACCCTTTTTTATATTATAGCGAAAAAAAAATATTTGTCAATCAGTTTTTGAAAATCTGTAGCTCTTTTATTTAATTACTTAATAATATAAAAATTATTAAGACAATGCATTTTCCTGACAATTTTATAATTTGTTTTTTTATTATTTAAGACTATACTATACTTTAAAATTAGGAGGATTTATGAAAAAGATATTAATAATAATAACCACAATAATTATAATGTTTAATTTGTATTCAATAAATAACTCAAAAACAAATAGTAAGGGTGATCTTGAAACATACACCTATCAAACCTTAAACATGGAAGGATTTACCCTAAAATGGAGAACTACAACAAATTCATATCTAGAAGTTAGATTATCTGCGCAGACTACAGGATGGGTTGGCGTTGGTTTTGGGGCAACAAACGCCATGGCTAATGCAAACATTATAATAGGATATGTACAGGATAATACAGCTTTTATTCGTGATGATTTTGGAGTTTCTCAGTCATCTCATGAAAGTGACATCTCATTGGGAGGGGCTGATGATTTACTTGATAAAGAAGGCTTAGAAGAAAACGGAATCACAACGATTATGTTTAAAATGCCTTTAAATAGTGGAGATCAGTATGATAAGGTATTAACACCAGGACAAAACATTTCTATCATTTTAGCAAAAGGTGGAAATGATGCAGACAATTTTACTTCAAGCCATAGTTCTGCAACAGGATCTCAGATCATGATTGAAGAGATCCCAATCGCATATGTTCTTTTTTCAGCAAATGCCTTATGGAACCCATCTCACCAAGCCCTGATAAACTGGACAACCACTGACGAAATGAATCTTGTGGGTTTTTCAATTTATAGAAATACAAGTGATAACTTTGAAGCTGCAGAGTTGTTAAATCCATCACTAGTATCAGCACTTAATACAACTCCATCAACTTATTCATATCTAGATGAAACAGCTCAATTAAACCAAACATATTATTATTGGATAAAAGGGATAGAACTAGACAATAATTTTATTGTATCAAATCCCATCATACTTCAAGCATTGAGCGACACAGACTATACTACAAAACCCTCAAACCTCAAATTACAAAACTACCCAAATCCTTTTAATCCCAATACTACGATCTCATTTACTCTACCTAGTGATGATTATGTACAACTTTTAATATATAATGCCAGAGGGCAATTAACAAGAACTCTCTTTAAAGGTTACAAATCAAAAGGGAAGCATAATGAGTTAAGTTGGGATGGGAAAAATGATCAAAATCAAGAAGTAGGTGCTGGGATATATCATTTGATTTTTAAATCTTCTTATGACCATGCAGGGAAAAAACTTATCCTGCTGAAATAAGAATTTAAATATTCAATAATCAAAAGAGAAAAAGCAGAGTAATAACTCTGCTTTTTCACAATTATCTTATTCAAGTCCTGATATTGACGATTTATTAATCTTCACAATCAACGTGCATTGTTAAAAATGTTAAACATATTCTAAATGAGAACAATTCTGCTAGAAAGTAAACTCCTTTGTTATAAAAAATAATAAGAACCCAAGGAGGGTTCTTATTATTAAGAATTTATCTTAAGAAATTATTGGTTTTTGAATATTGTCTTTTAAAATCTAAAATCTCTTTTCCCATCTTGAATATCAGAGAGTCTTTGAGTGGCAATATCTTTAACTTTATCACTTTTTATATGAGCTAATTCTTCTTGTATAACTTTTTCTCCAATAGATTTAGTATCTTCAGAAGCATAATCCTCAAGATATTCTTTCAGTGTCATCAAAGCATTTGGCTGACAACAATTTGCTATCTGTCCAGATTTAACCAGACTCATGAAACGATCACCGGTTCTACCTTCCCTATAACAAGCAGTACAAAAACTGGGGATAAAGTTATTAGACAATAACCAATTGACAATTTCATCCAAGGTTCTCTTATCACTTACTTCAAACTGAGAAGAATCATCATTTTCATCTTCCCTATGATCATATCCTCCAACACTTGTACTAGAAGCACCACTGATCTGACTAATGCCAAGTTGTAAAACACGAGCTCTTGAACTTTCTGATTCTCTGGTTGAAATGATCATACCAGTATAAGGCACAGCAATTCTTAAAACTGTAACAATTTTTTCGAACATTTCTTCAGAGATCCCATTCGGAAAATCTTCGGGATTAATATCATCTGCAGGTCTTATTCTAGGAACACTAATAGTATGAGGACCAACACCAAAGGCTGCTTCCAAGTGCTCAGCATGCATTAAAAGACCTACAAAGTCATATCTGTATAGGTTTAGACCAAACAAAACACCAATCCCAACATCATCAATTCCTGCTTCCATAGCTCTATCCATTGCTTCAGTATGATAGTCATAATTATGTTTTGGTCCAGTAGGGTGTAATTGTTCATAGTTTTCACGATTATAGGTTTCTTGAAACAAAATATATGTTCCAATACCTGCATCTTTAAGCTTTTTATAATCTTCTACAGATGTTGCGGCAATATTTACATTAACACGTCTTATCGCACCATTTTTATGTTTAATACTGTAAATAGTCTTTATGCTTTCCAATATATAATCAATAGGATTATTTATAGGATCTTCTCCAGCTTCTAAAGCTAAACGTTTATGTCCCATATCCTGTAAAGCAATAACTTCATTAGCAATCTCTTCTTGAGTTAGTTTTTTCCGTGAAATATGCTTATTGGTAACATGATATGGACAATAAACACAGCCATTAACACAGTAATTTGACAAATATAGAGGGGCAAACATTACAATCCTATTTCCATAGAAGTTTTGTTTGATTTCTTTGGCTAACAATGTCATTTCATGATTGAGTTCAGAGATATTACATTCTAATAGGACAAGAGCTTCCTGATGAGAAATACCTTTAAATTCTCTAGCTTTGGTTAGAATTTGTTTAATGAGTTCTTGATTACTTTTGTTTTTATTAGCAAATTCGATGGTGTTTAAAATCTCTTGATGATCAATAAACTCAATAGCATGTTTTGATTTTGGATCATACATCTTTCACTTCCTTTATATCTTTTAATAATACTTCATCATTAACTGCAAATTTTGAATAAACTGTCTTTGTACTGACATGAGGAATCATCCCTAATTTTCCTGACATAGCACTTATCACATCGTTACAGGCATCAACAATAACACTGATAACAGACACTTGTCTTTTATGATAAGGGATGCCCATCCTTCCAACAATATATTCACTATATTCATGTAAAATGGAATTAATTTTATCAACTGAATCTTTATTTTCTACGATAATTCCAATAACTGCTATTCTACTTTCCATTTTCACTCCAATAAAAAAACTGCTCCGAGAAGGGAGCAGTTTTTAAGCTATCAATCTTTTTTCAAAGATAATTATATAATAATTCTGCTTCGCCTTCTTGTCTGGAAACTTCCAGAACTGTCAGCACGAATCTATTCTTTCTTGCTTTGGTGCTAGATTGGTTTTTGATACAACCTTAAAACCTTAGCTTTAGAGATATATTAATAAATTAAGAATTTTTGGCAAATCTTTTTTAGATAAATAATATGTTTCTGTTTTTTTACTTTATTAATAGAATCTTCTTCGTAATATAATTCTGTTTTGATGCTATTTTCAAAAGGTAAATACCTGAAGCCACTTTCTCTCCTTGGTTATTATGACCATTCCAGCTGATTTTATGATTACCTTTTAAGATGTCTTGATTTAAAAGAGTATAAATCAACTGACCTTTAGCATTAAATATTTGTATTTTACAGGGTGTTGAGCTTTTAACTTCTAAATCAAAATTACATCTTTTATTGAAAGGGTTAGGATAAGCAGATTTAAAAGATATCAGAGATGGAGAATTTGTATTTTGATCTGTATTTAAAGTTGTATTGTGAATATAATCTACTAATGCCCTGTACTTTGGAGCGTCAGTATAAGGAGGGAATTCATAAAACTGACTGATAAGAGCGCCAAAGTTACCATAAGCACCTTGATTCCCATCTTCCCAAAGAGGTGAAATAAAAGAAAAATGCACAAAAGTTTGTTCTGTTTCTGTTAATTGAGAAAGAACAGTTAATAATTGATTATAGAGATCATACATTTCAGGAGCAACCTGAGATTGCATGAGTGCAGAATTATATGGTTGAACCGTTCCCCATGGATCAGGGGTGAAATGCTGACCACCTTCATAGAAAACCAGCTTTTTATTATGATCAACTGCTAGCTGAGCATGTTGAATCCATCCTTGCATTAACCAATTATCTTCATTAAAAGTGAAAGCCTGCGCTCCAGAAATAACATTTTGAGCTGTTGCGTTTTCACCAAGATCAGCTAACTGAGTATGATCAGGACTCATATATCCTGCAGGAGATATTGCATCTATCAGGTTTGCATGACCATCCTCTTCAATTTGAGCAAAAATTCGATTACCAATATCAAACCAACCATGTTGGCACCCCATAACTCGTATCAATCTGTCATTTTGGTTTTCAAAGACATTCGTCCATATTTGCATAACATCGGCAATCTTAGGACCAAGTCTTTCAGGCCAGATTAAATCTTGGCTTAAACTATCTAAACCATAATGAGATTGATCAAACATCCAATTCCATACTTCATTAGAGTATTCCACATAAATTTTTAAATCTGGATTTAGATTATCTCGAAACAATGTAGCCAGCTGTGTAATATATTCATTATTGGCTCGATGGGGTATGCAAACCCAGGCATCAGCTTGTTTGAGATTACAGAGTTCAATCCATTTTTCATATGGGACACCACTTTTTGAAGTATAGGTATAATCATCTGGATTTGTTCTTTGATCCCAGGAAACCATTAGAGAATTATTTGTAAATCCCCAATCCATAAAGCGTAAGGTTTTGAAAGGGGCTAATTTATCCAACCATAAAGACGACCATTGATTTGTTTGATAGGTTTCTTCCGTTCCAGGTAATAAAAACCTAAAATTCCTCAAATGATTCTCTGGATTACTTTGTAGAATATCCATAGCCATGATTCCCCCAGTTGTCGAGTTCACATTTACTAAAATTCTACCAGGTGTTTGACTAATAATTTCTGCATCTAACCAAAAGTCTAAGATTCCTTCTCCATCATATAAAAAGACATAGGTACCAGCAGGTAATTGACCCGTATTCGCCCACACAGTTCTTAAGACTTGCAGAGTATCTGCTCCTTCAACATAAAAGGGAACCTGAAGAGGATAACCAAATTCATCAATGGGTATCTGATCAGTAAAATTTGTTTCCCAAGGATGTTCACCAGAATATTCAGGATGATTAAAAGTGATCCAAGTGCGACTATATTTCATAATATTAACAAAAGGCCATTCACTACCCCAATCACAAGGTCCTGCCAGATTCATTCCAATCTTCATATTGATTGCAAAAGAGTTAGTAATAATAAAAGAAAGTAATAAAAATACCCCAAAGATTTTTAATTTCATGATCTTGCTCCTCTATCTTTATAAATAAACCTTCAATAACCTACTTTTTACAATTTTAAAGAATATCAATAATTAATTAATTTGTCAATATAGTTTTAAAATAATTAAAGAGATAAAAGTAAAAACTGAGTGAATTTGCGATTTAATTAGTATAATTTATTAAAGAATAATTAGTTAAAAATTCTTAAGAATACCAACAGGGAATTTATTAACAGATATTCCTAAAAGAAGTTCATTAAATTTATTTTCTTTTATAGTAATAGCGTTATAAATTCCAAGACTAACATTTTTATAATTGATAATACCAGGAAACATATTTGTTTTTAAAAGAACAAAGTTTGAATGCCCTGAAAGATGTGAGGTAAACATTAAGGAGTTATTGATATCCCAAAAAACAGCAATAGCAGGATCGATTTTATCAGCTTTTGTAATTTGTATTCCCTGTTCTTCACTATAAGAAATTTTATTCACGACTGTTCCGCCTGCAAGGGAAAATGAGTTATCCTTATCAATTCGGAATGATAAACCTATCAATCCATCAATACCCCATTGGGTAAACAAATCGAGTTTGTTATTAATTTTTAATTTCCCAGAATATTGTTGTCCAGCATTTTCAATATTATCATTGAATGGATTATACATTGGTTGCATTGACCAATCATTAACAACAAAGGTTTCAGAGAAAAACCTTTTTACCCCATCAAAGCTAAAAAGAATAAAGCCTAAATTATTATAAATCCAAAAATCAGCTATAGGATCAGTCCTAAGTTTATCTGAAAGATTTTGTTCAGTCATTTCATTCATTACCTGATAAGAGATAGTCGTTAATAAACCTAAGGTTTTTGGCAAAGGATAATTATGAAAAGCATACCATTCAGACACTTTAACAAACTGCATCCCATTTCCAATCGTATGAATAGGGAGGTTTGGCATAAAATTAAGATTATTCCCTTTAAGGTCGAAATTAGGAAATTCTTCTTTAGTAAATTCATTCCAGCCTTTACGTTTTATAACTGGAAAAGGATCTTTTAATGCTTTATAAATGGTTTTAAAATTGTCAGAAAAGTTTTGCATAGATAGTCTTTTTTCATGTCCTCCGTTTCTTAGTATATCAAAGCTACCATTTAAATACAAGGTAATTGGATTAAAGACAGATTCAGATCCAAAGTTTTGTTCAGGATGATAGAAATAGAATTTCTTTGACTGAGCAAAGCAACTAGTGATTGAGAAAATAAAAAATACAAACATCATGGTTTTTTTTATCATTTAATAATCATACCTCTAAAGCCCAAATAAATGTTTATAATGAAATGTCAACCATTAAGGCAAAAGTAGTATAATATAATTGCTTATCAAAAAGAATATTATTATAAAATCTATAAATTAAGCATTTTTTTCATATAATCACAAATTTCATTCATTGCTTGAGTAGCTTCTGGAAACATTGGAGCTAAAAGAGGATAACAATGAACCATACCAACGCCATTTCTAAAAGTAATACCATTTCCATCTTTTTTAGCTTTTTCAGCGAATAAGAAACCATCATCATACAATTCATCATTTTCACCAGAATTTATGTAAATTGGGGGTAAAGAAGATAAATCTCCAAATAAAGGTGAAATGTAAGGATTTTTGGGATCATTGTTAGAAACATAATGTTTACTAAAGACTAGCCAAGAATCTAAAGGAGCTAAAGATACTTTATTTTTAGATCTATAAGAGTCACTAGAACACGTTAGATCTGTCCAAGGAGAAATAGCTATTGCAGCTGCTGGTAAATCAATTTTATGATCTCTTAAATATAATAATAAAGCTAAAACGAGACCACCTCCAGCTGATTCTCCTGCAATAAGAATATTCTCTGTTTGATAACCTAAATTTAACAAGAACTTATATACCTTAACAGTATCTTCAATTGCAGCAGGGAATGGGAATTCTGGAGCTAAACGATATTCATATAGAAAGTTCTTTAGGCCAACTCTTTCTGCAAATCTTGAAACAAAACCACGATGATCAGAACAAGAACCAGCAACATATCCTCCACCATGAACATATAGAACAACCTTGTCAGAAGGAGAATCATTTGGAATAATCCACTCACAATTGATATCTTCAACGCATTGAGATGTTATTTTTACATTTTTGGGTATTTTACCATATTTTGATGCACCTTCTTCACATAATTTCCTGAAATCTTTAATGGAACTATCCATAGTAAATCTTTCTTGTCTCAATTTCCCCTGTAATAAATGCCTGTTTTTCAATAACAGATTAATAATCCTACTTCTAATGCTTAACATCATATCCTCCGTTCAAACATTTTGTATTATTGTTTGTTTATTGTCAAGCCTTTTGTTTTTGTGTCTTTATTATAGTAGATTTTCACATGATTTATCTAGAGGATAGAATGATTAAAAGAAAGATAAGCTTTTGTAAATTCTTTGAATAATTAAAATTAGACAATCAGTAGCAAATGACAATAATATTGAGAAAAGAAGAGTAAAACCAATAAGAGTTATTATAGAATGGAAGTATCTAGCGAGTAAATGGAATATAGAACAATATCTATTAAGTAAATAAGCAAAAAGACAGGTAAGAACCTGTCTTTTTGCGAAATTTAATTAATAACGATAATGATCCGACTTATACGGGCCATTAGTATCAACACCGATATATTCAGCTTGCTTTTTAGAGAGAGTTGTAAGTTTTACACCTAATTTTTTAAGATGTAAGCGTGCTACTTCTTCATCTAAAGATTTAGGTAACATATAAACATTTATTTCCATTTTTTCCTGCCAAAGTTTCAATTGAGCGAGAACCTGATTGGTGAAAGAGCTACTCATTACGAAAGATGGATGCCCAGTTGCATTTCCGAGATTAACAAGTCTGCCTTCAGAGAGAAGAATAATACAATGTCCATCAGGGAAAATGAATTTATCTACTTGAGGTTTGATAGTATCACGAACTATACTAGGATATTCGTAGAGAGCGTCAACTTGAATTTCATTATCAAAATGACCGATATTACAGACAATTGCTTGATCTTTCATTTTTGACATATGGTCAACAGTGATGACTTCGCAATTACCAGTTGCTGTCACAAAAATATCAGCATAAGAGACAGCATCTTCAACTGGAACGACTTCATAGCCTTCCATTGCAGCTTGTAAAGCACAGATTGGGTCAATTTCAGTAACAATAACTCTTGCGCCAAAACCTCTCATTGATTGAGCGCAACCTTTACCAACTTCCCCATAACCACAGACAACGACTACTTTACCCGCAACCATAACATCAGTACCTCTTTTAATACCATCAGCTAAAGATTCACGACAACCGTAGAGATTATCGAATTTTGATTTAGTAACAGAGTCATTAACATTGATAGCAGGGAAAAGAAGATTTTTTTGTTCCATCATTTGGTATAAGCGATGTACACCAGTAGTTGTTTCTTCTGAAACACCTTTAATTTTTTCAACGATTTTATGCCATCTGTTTGGGAATTTTTCCATATCTTCCAAAGCAGTTTTCTGTAAGATAGCGAATTCTTTATTTGTAGTAGTAATAGTTGGAATAACACCTGTTTTAGCGTATTCATTTTCAAGTTTATAACCCTCATGGATTAATAAAGTAGCGTCACCGCCATCATCTACGATGAGATCAGGGCCGACTTCTTCTTCAAAAAGAAGAGCTTTTTTAGTACACCACCAATATTCTTCAAGAGATTCACCTTTCCAAGCAAATACAGGAACACCAGTTTGAGCAATAGCAGCCGCAGCATGATCTTGAGTAGAGAAGATATTACAAGAAGCCCAACGTAAATCAGCGCCTAATTCAACTAACGTTTCAATTAAGCAGGCTGTTTGAATGGTCATGTGTAAACTTCCGCTAATTCTAGCACCTTTTAGAGGTTTATCTTTTCCATATTTTTCTCTTAAAGCCATTAAGCCAGGCATTTCAATTTCAGAGATAGAAATTTCTTTTCTTCCTGATTCAGCTAAGGTGATATCTTTTACTTTGTAGTTCATTCATTATCTCCTTGTTTATTGTCGTTGTTTGTTCTTCTAGGTTGATCATTTCTATGATAGTCACGACGATCGTCTCTTCTGTCATCACGGCGATACGAGTCTCTACGATCATCTCTTCTGTCGTCACGGCGATACGAGTCTCTTCCGTATCCATCACGATTTTGTTTTGGAGGAGCGTCGGCTTCTTCTTTCATACTAAGAGAGATTTTCCCTTTATCAACTTCATTAATTCTAACTCTTACATTATCCCCAATTTTAAAGAATTCAGTAATTTGATTTCCTCTTGGGACAGGTAAATGGGAAATATGAGCCATACCTTCTTTGAAACCGTGAAGGAATTTCACGAAAATACCGAAGGATTCCATACGACTGATAGTTCCTTCATACCATTCATTTGGTTTAGGATCAGTCAGAATACACATTATCATTTCTTTAGCTAGGTCAAGTTGAGTTTTATTTGGAGATGCTACCTGCACAAGGCCAGTATCATCTATATTAATTTCAGCTTTTGTTTGTTCAATAATAGATTTAATAGTTTTTCCTGAAGAACCGATAATTTCACCAATTCTAGTCGGATCAACGTTAAAGCTTTCAATTCTAGGCGCATAATCAGAGAGTTGTTTTCTCGGTTCAGAAATAACCTGGCCCATTAAATTTAGGATATATAAACGAGCAGTTTTAGCCTTTTCTAAAGCAATAGTCATAATATCTTTTGTAATACCTTCAATTTTGATATCCATTTGCATAGCGGTAATGCCATTTTCAGTTCCAGTCACTTTGAAGTCCATGTCACCCAAGTGATCTTCCATGCCCTGAATATCAGTTAACACAACATAATCATTGCCTTCCATGATCAAGCCATTAGCGATACCAGCCACAGGCGCTTTAATAGGGACGCCAGCAGCCATAAGAGCAAGGCAACCGCTACAGACTGAAGCCATAGAAGAAGAGCCGTTAGATTCAAGGATATCAGAGACTATACGAATAGTATAAGGGAAGGTTTGTTTTGAGGGCATAACAGGGACCAAAGATCTTTCAGCAAGGGCACCATGACCAAGTTCGCGACGACCAGGTCCGCGAAGGAAACCAACTTCACCAACGCTAAAAGGAGGGAAGTTATAATGAAGAAAGAAGTTTTTCTTATAACCTTCATTTAGTCCATCAACGATTTGTTCGTCAGAGGCAGAACCAAGGGTAACGGTACCTAAAGATTGAGTTTCACCACGAGTAAACAGAGCAGACCCGTGAACAATTTGAGGGAGAGTATCGACTTCGACACTAATGGGACGAATTTGATCAATACTTCTACCATCCACACGGTTTTGATCGAAAAGAATAGATTGTCTGACAAATTTACGAATTAATTCTTCGAAAGAGCGGTTAATATTTCTTTCATTTTTAGCATAATCTTCTTCAGAGAATTGAGATTTTAAATCTTCTTTAATATTAATTTCGAGTTGATCAAAAGCTTCTTGTCTAGCTTGTTTTCCTTTAGTTAAAGATGCTTCTTTGATCATAGCTCCCCATTTTTGATCCATTGGATTCAGGATATCGGGATTAATAATATCAAGAGGGACTTCAACTTTTTCTTTTCCAGCCTCTTTTTGTAATTCGAGTTGTAATTTGCATAATTCTTTAATCACTTCATGACCAGCATATACAGCTTCCAGCATTTTAGTTTCAGAGACTTCATCACATCCAGCTTCAATCATAACAACAGAAGAAGCCGTTGCGCCGATCGCTAAATCAAGACAAGATTCTTTTTTTTGTTCAGTGGTAGGATTGATTACAATATCACCATTAATAAGACCAACATTAGTTCCAGCTACAGGTCCGTTAAAAGGAATATCTGAAATCATAAGGGCAGCAGAAGCACCAAAAAGACCAATTTGTTCAGGTTCATTGATACCATCATAAGCTAAAGGAATAATACAAATATGTATTGGAACACGAAAACCTTCAGGAAAGAGAGGTCTTAAAGCTCTGTCAAATAATCTGGCAAACAAAGTTGCATCAGTAGAAGGTTTAGCTTCTCTCTTAATGAAGCCGCCAGGAATCTTACCAGCAGCAAACATTTTTTCCATATAATCGACAGTTAGAGGGAAAAAATCAATTTCTTCTTTTGAGGGTTTTCCCATCACAGCAGTTACTAAAACTACAGTTTCTCCGTATTTAACGACAACAGATCCATTAGCTTGTTTAGCCATTTTTCCCGTTTCAACCGAGATTTCCCGCCCTAGTAGTTCCATAGTTTTTTTTACAATATTAAATTCGTGTTGTTGCATATTTTCTCCTTGAGAATAGTTGGCAGGAGCAAAGCAATAGGCTAAATTCACAAGGATGAATTGAGCTTATTGCTTAACGCCTCTGCCTTTTGTTATGAAAAAAGGGGATTTGCATCCCCTGAACTTTATTTTCTTAAGCCTAAAGCCTTAATAATGCTACGATATCTGTTGACATCGACTTTTATTAAGTAATCCAATAATGCGCGACGTTGTCCGATAAGCATTAAAAGCCCTCGACGAGTATGAAAGTCTTTTTTGTGAACTTTTAGGTGTTCAGTAATTTGCTTGATTCTTTCTGATAACAGAGCGATTTGTACTTCAGGTGAACCGGTATCTAAATCATGGAGCTTATGAGCTGCCATAATCGCCACTTTGGCTTCGGTATTCAATGCCATTTGAATCCTCCTATGTTTTTTTTCAAATTTAAATAAAAGGTAGTTTTTGTAAAGATATTTTTTATTAATCATTTATTTGTTTTTTTTATAAGCTTTATAGGAGATAAAAGCAACGAGAAGAATACCAAAAGTAATCCCGATAAAAGACAATTCTTTATAATAGCTCTTTAAAAGTTGTTCATTTTCACCGAAGTAAAAACCTAATAAAGCAAGGATTACATTCCAAATTCCTGCTCCTAGTAAAGTAAAAAGAAAGAAATTAAGAAAGTTCATTCTAGCTAAACCTGCAGGAATAGATATTAATTGTCTGACTGCGGGAATCAATCTTCCCACAAAAGTAGAAATGTTTCCATATTTATTAAAATATTTTTCAGAGTGTTCAATTTTTTTATGATCAATCATAAGATAGTGCATCCATTTGCTGTCAGCGATTTTATAGACTAATGATCTACCAAGCCACATTGCGAGAAAGTAATTAATGATAGCTCCGAGCATACTTCCTAGAGTACCTGCTAAAATCACAAGATAGATATTCATTTGTCCTTTTGATGCCATATAAGCAGCAGGAGGAATCACGATTTCAGAAGGGAAGGGGATAAAAGAACTTTCGATAGTCATTAAAACAACAATCCCAGTATAACCCATTTTACTAAAAGTATTCATTAAAAAACCAGCAATTGCAGATATCATGTTTTTTCCTTTTTTTTTTCAAATTTTTGATAAAAAAATAAGTAGGTTTAATACCTACTTATTTTTAAAATATATCAGTTATTTTTTCTTGTTTAATTCAGCTTGAAGTTCAGGAGTCATTTTTGAGCGATCTTCACGAGCCCATCTATCATCAATTTTAGTTTTAATAGGGGAGTTAGTTTTGACATAATTAACCATAGCATCTCTCAAGTTAATTTCATTATGAATAACCTGAGTTTCAGGAATAGTAGTTAAAATGGTTAACCCAGCATTTCCTTGTAAGAGGAAATCAGTTGTAGCAACTTTATAAATTTTATCAGCCTGCCAAGGTTTTCCATTGATTTCAAGTTTGGTTATTCTATCATAATCAGGTCTATTTCTACTATAAACAACTTTCCCACCGGAGATAATCATACCATGTCTAGAGCCAACAATTCTTGCTTCGATAATTTTCTTTAACATGGTACCATCGATAACCATAGTCACAACCTGATTATCAAAGGGCATAACATTAAATATTTGTCTGTAAGTAATAAAACCCATAGGGATTTCAGCACGAACACCACCGAGATTGATAAAAGCGAAATCTGCATCGACTTCTTCTCTCATTGCATCAACAGTAAAATTACCAATAGAGTTTTGAGCATCTACAGAATTTTTAGACAAGAACACGTTTGATTCACCGATTACATCATCCATTCCTTTTTCAACAACAGCCTGTAATTCTGTAATACTTTTATCAATTTCAGGGTCAGGAATATAGGTATCTTCAAATAAAGTGATTAAAGCATTGTCTTTTAGAGGGGTATCATATCCAGAAATAGTTTTCGATTTAGGATCAATTTTAAGAATAACATGACCGATATTTGATCCGTAAGCATAATTAGTAAAGACTAAAGTATGATTAAGTGGATCAACCCAGGGTTTAGCTAAACCTTTATGAATATGACCACCAAAAGCCACGTCAATACCAGGTACTTCGTGTGCTAATTCTTGAGCATCGTATCCCCAATATCTTTTTTGTGGAATTGCATTTTTACCATAGCGAGCTTCGTAATCTTTATCAGCATCATATGGAACACCGGCGTGCATAAGAACAATAACAATATCAACCTTTTCAACATTTCTTAGGATTGGCACATATTTTTGTAATGCTAGTTTTTCATTTAAAAAATCTATATTTTTAATGTTTTCTGGAAAACTCATCAGTTTCGTATCGGTTGTAGTTAAACCAATGATACCAATTTTAACACCCATTTTTTTTACAATGATATAGGGGCGGACATAATCGACTAAGTTTTCAGTTCCTTTTTTTACAATATTCGAAGAAATAATAGGAAATTTAGCATTTTTTAGAGTAGCCACAATTTTATCTTCACTAATATCATATTCATGATTACCGAGGGTCATTGCATCATAACCGATTTTGTTCATATAATCAATTACAGATGTACCATTAGTGAGAGAACCAATAGGTCTTCCCTGAAAAAAGTCACCAGCATCAAAGAGGAAATTATCTCGAGTAGAGCCATTACTGAGTTCTCTTACTTTTTTAATATAACTAGCAGCAGAGGCAGCACCACCTAACATAGGTGGAAACTCAGGATTCATAAAAGTAGCAGGAGATCTATCAATACCACCGTGCATATCATTAGTGTACATAATATCCAGACGGAGATCTTGCGCATTGAGTAGTACACAGATACTAAATGCTAAGATTATAAATAATTTTTTCATATTTTTCCCTACCAGGTATAGGTAATACCTGTTTGAATTTTAGCAAAGGTTTCATCAACTCTGTCAGGATTCTCCCAACCACGATCAGTTGGTTTTATATAATTCCAAAGAGCAGTATTTGCATAGTAACTATCTTGGAACATATCTAAGGCGTCATAAGTACGTTTTGAAAATTCACCAGAAATATCGAATCTTACATTTTTAGCTAAATAAAAGGAAGTACCTGCACAAACAGTAGGCATAGCCATTGATTTATCAGTAGCAGAGACTTCATATCTAAAACCTAATCTTAGAGGGACAGCTTTCCCGACAAAGTGCTCGACACCAGTATAAAAACCTAAAAAATCATCATAAGATTTATCTATATCGCTATATTTTACAAATTCCAAATCAGCTTGAAAGTTAGTTTTATATGGATTCCTTGGAGAAAAAGCGATACCAAATCCAATAGTAGAAGGTAAAATATAATCGGGAGTTTTATTAATTTTTTGACCATTAATGGTAACATCGGTTTTACAAACTAATTTTGGTTGATAAATGAAACCAGCATTCATCCTAGCATTAATTTTATAATTTAATCCGAATTTAAGATTTAATCCAGATATATCGTTATTACTCTTATATAAAGAATCAGGCAGAGAATTGATTCCTGCAACTTCTATGGCATATTCAGACCAAGTAATTTCAGATTTATGTTTGTTTCTTCCGTTAAGCATACCAGCTTCAATGCCAGCAGAAAGATCAGATTCATTGTTAATTTTATATCCAGTTGAAAAAAGAATTGAGTAAGAGTTAAGTTTCCCTTCTCCTTCTTTAAAATTTTTAGCAATGATTTTTGGATAAAGATCTTCATTAGACGAATAATCATTTCTTACTTGTTCTTCATAATAAGCATCAAAAGACATTACAGGATAAAATAATGCAGCATATGATATTGACATTTTATCGTTACTTTTTTTATAGGATAAACCAGCAGAAAAATCATTGAATAAGTTAATATTTGAACTATAAGTAGCATCATCAATGTAACTATCAAAGAAGTTATACATAGGTATCGAACGATTTTCATCGAATTTTAAAATACCCATACCTATTTGAGTATTGACATTAGTTTCTAAGAAGTATAAGTTAGCGGGATTAATTTGAGCATCAAACAAATTAACACCAGCAGCCATCCCTGAGCCGCCCATAGCACGACTTCTGGCATCAGTAGAGTGAATTCTATTTCCCAGATCATATTCTAAAAAAGAATATGCGAAAACATTTATAAAAGCAATTATAAGTAAGATAGTTAAAAGATTCTTCTTCATATTTCCTCCAAATTTATTATATATTTTCATTAATATCTCCATTCTAACTGTAAACGAAATCCATAGTCATCTTTATTAACATTTTTGTAATAATCCTCAACATTATCAGGCAAAGAAGCATTCGACCAGTTTCTCATCACTAATTCATCAGTTTTGTAGTATTTTGCTCTTAATTTCATAGAGAGATATAAATTATTGGCAATTTTATCTTGAAGAACAACCCAATATTTTAATCCTTGTTCACCCATAAAATCGATTTCCATATCTTCAAAATCCCAATGAGAGACGCCATGACCGTTCCAGAAGCCGAGTCCAGTTCTAAATCTAAGCTTATCATTGAGATTGTGAGTGAAATCAATTCTGAGGAAGTCACCGACCATTGTAGTCATGCTTTCAGCAATAGTGTCCAAGCCAGGTTCAGGATTATTAGTTAAATAGGGATAAGGAGGTCCCCAAACTTTAGTATAACGATATTCAATTTGCAATCTGTCTCGGTTTGACAAATAAGAAGTAGCAATACCAGAAACTTCAGAGGTTTTTGAAACGCCACGATCATCAAAATCATCATATCTGTTTGTTTGATTTTTATATTTTAAACGGAAAGAAAAATCATAGATAGGTCTATATTCTAGATCACCTTGAAAACGAATAGAATTTCTGCCATCAGATTTTCTTTTCCAAATATCTAAATAAGTTCTGTTCAGAGTAAAATAATTATTAATTCTGAATCTAGTTTCGAAGTAGAAACCTTTTTCAGCTTCAGCTTGAGCGCTATTAATAAAAAGATCTCCCAAAATTGGATTAGTAAGACAGTAAGCATTTTTATCAATTATGGTATCATCTAATTTTTCATGTTCGGAAAAGCTACGACTATAGGGATTATCAAAGTCAAGATCATAATCTCTATACAGAGTCATAAAGTAGAAGTTTTCAAATTGAGTATAAGCGGTTGTCACAAGAGCACTAGGGTCATCACCGATTTTTAGGTCTTTTCCATCTACAGACAATTCAGCATATTCACCCTGAAAAGAAGTATTTCCTACTACAGTTCCCCAATCCATCCCTAACACTTGTCTATAGTCTTTTGCAATGTTATTATTGTAATCAAGAGATTTATACAAGTTTTGAATTTCAGAGTTTTGCATAGTCCATTTATTATAATTTGAAGCATCGCGAATAAAGAAAGCAGCAATACTATCAGGTTCATAAACAACAAAATAAGCATTATCATAAATGGCTTGATAACCAGAAAAGCCGATATGAGTGCCAATCATAGGAGAGATTTCCCATCTTCCGCCAATGATTTTTTCATCCAAAACATCTTTTCTTGGAGAGAGCATAATGTCACTAGTTAAAGCTTGGTTAAAATATTTTTCAGCTTTTTCCATATCGTCATTTTCAAAGCTAGTAGTAGAGGTAACGTATGATAAAACATGATATTTACCATTGGCATCTTTATCCCGACTGTCAATGACATCATCTTTATTAAGATTGTACACAATCGCATCTTTTTTATCGTTAGAAAACCAGAAAGAAAAACCAGTATATTTTCTTTCAAGAGATAAAGCAAAACCTTTTAAAGCATATTCCTGAGAGCGAGATAAATCTGGAGAGATGCCAAGAATTCTTTTGCTAAAGCCCTGTCCGGTTTTTCTGGAATTATAATAATCCGTATTTTCCATAACCAAGCCTTCGCCAAAGGTAACACGATAGTTACCAACAAAAGCTTTAATCATATTTGTACCTAATAAGTCGAAACGACCTTCATAACTTCCATAAGCTTTTAAATTATCGATATTAGAAAAATCAAGAGTAGCCTTTTCACCTCTTTGATTGGAATTAATAAATCCAGCTTTATAGTTATTACCATATCTTATTCTAAATTTTTGAGTGAAAGCAGGTTCAGAGTCAACCATATTAAAATAACCGTAGTAAGAGTGAGTAATATCTTGTTTATCATCTTTGTTTCTAAAGATTTCACGATACATTTCTTTGGTATCATCATCATATGATTTATCTTCTAATTTAAACTGATAATTCATAAAAACTTTTTGAGAAGTAGGTTGATCAAGATAATAGACATAATATCTAAGATTTGTAGCCCCATAATGAGACAATCCAGTAGTACTTCTTAAGCTTCTATAATCAGTAATTGTGTCACCAGCAGCTCTTCTATACATAACAGCTGCAGCATCAATGGAAGAGACATTAGGCATATTAAGAATATCTGTATAGGACATTTCATTTAAGTTTTGAGGAGTCATTAAATAATCTTCCCAAATATCTGAAAAGCCTTCCTGAGATCCTTCGTTAGAACCTAATCGTTCAATCAAATAGTAAATTTCTTCTCTTCTTTGTTCAGATTCATCGAGATCAGTAGTTTTAGTAACAGTAACCAAAGGTTTAATGGCTAACAAAGTAGCCTGGTCGATTGATGGTATTTCTCTCAAATCATAAATCGTATCAAAGAAAGAGATGTACTGGCGATACTCATAGATATCTTTTGCTTGTTCTTTAGTAATGGGAAGAGATTCAAGATCCTTTAAAAAGGCTGTGTTTAAATCAATTTTTTCTGCCCATAACCCGGCAAAACAACTAATCATGAGGATGAAAAGAAGGCGTTTCATATGACTCCCTTTTTCTTTTTTAGTAAAAGAATTTTCTTTTTTACACTATATTTCATTGTCAAAGTTAATAACTTCAATCGAATTGTAAAGAAATTTATTCAAAATCTCTAATTGATTTATAAATAAGATGATAGACAATCGGAGAAAATGAAGATATGTGAGCTTGACAGTAATACAAAAAATAGATAAAAAATTATGCAGAAATCAAAATTAGTTTTAAATTTTATTAAATGTAATAGTATTTTGATGAGGAAAGCACCAAGGAAGGAGTAAGTTTGGAATGAGTTTCGAATGAAGTAGCGAGGAAATTGGAGGGAGGTATGAATAAAGTAAAGTTATTTGTCTAAATAGTCCTATTACATTGATTTCTTATTTTTAGTATAGAGAAAATGGGCAAAGATAAGATCAACCACAGAACCCCTAATATCAGTCTAGGATGAAATTACTTGACGATAATAATTATAGCAGAATAAATATACCGAGAGGAAAAGAAAAATGCAAACATTGGTGTCTTATCAGCAGTATATTGAACATTTGGTAGAATTTCATTCAAGGATAAATCTTGATGAGATTAAAAGAGCCTATGATTTTGCATATAAGGCTCATGAGGGTCAAAAGCGATATTCAGGAGAAGACTATATCATTCATCCATTAACTGTTTCATATATCCTATCCGAATTGCATTCAGATCAAAGCAGTATAATAGCAGGGTTATTACATGATGTGCTAGAAGATACCAACACAACATTTGAACAACTGGTTAATGAATTTGGGATAGAGGTAGCGAAGTTAGTTGATGGTGTAACTAAATTACAAAAATATAAGTATCATACAAATCATAGCAGACAAGATAATCAGGCAGATAATTATCGTAAATTATTACTATTTATTACAGAAGATATCAGAGTCATACTGATCAAACTAGCTGACAGACTGCATAATATTCAAACAATACAATATCAGGACAGTGATTCACAAAAACGAATAGCTCAAGAAACATTGGAGATTTATGTCCCCTTAGCTAACAGATTTGGATTAATAAAATTACAAAACGAGATGGAAGACTTATGTTTGAAAGTTTTAGATCCTTTAGAATACAAGAATATAGCTCATTTCGTCAGTGAGACAAAAAGAGAAAGAGATGAATATATTCAGCAGTTAGTACCATTAATACAAGAGGATTTTGAGAAAAGTGGATTAAATGTCGAGATTTATGGTCGAATCAAACACATTTACAGCATCTATAGGAAGAGATTAATCGTAACTACTCAGGTACCCTTCGTTAAGTTTTAAAAACACCATTTTTTGTTATAATCATGCCTTATTATTTACCTTTCCAATAATATATATTAACACTTAGAATATACACATTATATTATAAAAAACTATCAATATTAATAAGAAATACATTGACATATATAGTTAATTAATTCATTATGTACTTATGGATTATAAAAGTAAATATTATGAAGCTAAAGCTGAAAATGACAGGCTTAAACTGGAAATTTGCCGGTTAAAAATCAGCATTGCAGAAGAAAGAGCTGAACTCAAAGAAGAAATCAGGCTTTTAAGTGAAAAGGTTGATTTCTTAATGAAAATTCTCGAAAAGAAAAATAACCCTAAGAACAGTAACAATTCATCAATACCTCCTTCGATGGACTTATCAAGAAAGAATAAAAGTACAAGAGAAAAAAGCAATAAGAAAAGCGGAGGACAGTCCGGTCATAATGGAAAAACCCTTTTACAAGTAAAAAATCCGGATCAGATTGTTGAATTAAAGGTAAATCAATGTCATTGTGGACATCATTTTAATGATGATGAATTTAGATTAAATTCCAAACGACAGGTGATTGATATCCCTTCTATACAAGCATTCATCAAAGAATTTCAGCAATATTCATGCATTTGCCCTGATTGTAATAATAAATATCTGGCTGAATATCCTGAAAATGTTACGGCCCCGGTTCAGTACGGTGAAAACATTCAGACCATCGTTTCGTATTTGAATGTTTACCAATGTATTCCATTTAAAAGAACAGCTCAGCTGTTGTCTGATGTTGTTAATATAAGAATTTCCCAGGGATCATTGAAAAACATATTAAGGAAATTTGCTGATAAATCTAAGGTTATCTATGAGAGAATTAAAAAGAATCTGAGCTCCTCGAAAGTTGTTGGTTCTGATGAAACAAGCGTAAAGGTCAATGGTAAAAAAGGATGGATTTGGGCTTGGAGAGACATTAAGAATGTGTTTCTTGAATATTCTCATACCAGAGGATACGAGACAATTCAAAAAATATGGGAAAACGGTTTGCCTGAATCTGTGTTAGTTACGGACAGATTTTCCGCTCAGTTAAAAACGAAGGCTTTAAATCATCAGATTTGTCTGGCTCATATTCTTAGAGATCTAACTTATATTGAGGAAAGAGAAAAGCATCCTTTTTCTACTGATTTCAAAAGCCTGGTAAAAGAAATTTTTCAATTCAAGCGAATCCAAACAATAGATTATGACAGATCTTCTCCAGAAATGAAACACTTTGAAGATAAAATCAATATTCTACTGGCGATGACTATTTGCAAAAAAGAGTTTAAAGAAACCTCTACTCTTCAGAAATCTTTGATAAAAATCAGAGGATATATTTTGCCTTGTGTTTATGAAACAGTCATTCCTCCGGATAACAATGATTCAGAAAGAGCTCTTAGAAATGTTAAAGTTAAACTTAAAGTGTCTGGGCAGTTTAAAAATGGGGCTCAGGACTACTGTATCATTAGATCCGTTATTGATACTGCTAAAAAAAGAGGATTAAATATCTTTGATATTCTGTCTAAAATCCCTGAACTTTCTCCCAGATAATATTAATACCTGAGTAGTTACGATTAATCAGAAAGGTACCTTATTCTGAAATATACGATTTTATAGGAATCAGAATACTTACCAATAGTATAGATGATTGTTATTTTGCATTAGCAGAAATCCACACTTTATTTGATCATACAGAAAAAAGATTTAAAGATTATATCTTAAGACCCAAAGCAAATGGGTATCAATCATTACATACAGTGGTAAATGGGCCAGGACAAAAGAAGATAGAATTTCAAATAAGAACCAGACAAATGCACTTATTTGCAGAAGAAGGGATTGCAGCTCATTGGCGTTATAAACAATCTTTTATTAAAGGAGAAAAGACAGAAAATGAGCAAGAGAATACTAGACTTGATTGGATAAAGAATTTATTAAAAACAAAAACAGAAAACTCTGAGGAATTCTTAGAATTATTAAAGTTAAATCTTCAACCAGATTACTTAATAGTCGTCACACCAGAAGAAGATTATATAAAATTACCTAAAGACTCAACACCTTTAGATTTTGCTTTTGCCATCCATACAGAAGTGGGATTTAGATGTATAGGTGCTAAGATCAACGGAAAACATACTTCTTTACGAGCGATATTAAAAGATGGAGATATTGTTGAAGTTTTAACCTCTACAGAAGCTAATCCAAGCAAAGATTGGTTGAAAATATTAAAGTCATCAAGAGCCAAGCAGAAACTAACACAATGGATACGTAATAAAGAACGAGAAGATGCCATAAAATTAGGTCATGAGATCTTTGAAAAAAGATGTCGTAAGCTACACTGGAAGATTAAAACTGAGGAGGAGATAACAGAATTATCCCGATTGGTAAAGGTGAATGATAAGATAAGTTTATATTATTTATTAGGTACAGGAAAGCTTTTATTTTCTCAAATCAAGCAAGCATATATAGAAAAAGACAAACCTGTGAATGTAACAAAAGAAGAGAATCCAGACTTATCAAAACATAGTACCTTTTTAATAAAGCTTGGAGAAATAAACAATTTGATGATCAATTTTGCTTTATGCTGTCATCCGATACCAGGAGATGAGGTTATTGGTTATATTACAAGAGGAAGAGGGATCAGTGTTCATCAAGCTAACTGCCACAATCCTTCATTTATCACTCAATGTAATGCAGAGCCTGAGAGAGTAGTTCAACTTCAATGGAGCAAAAAAGATGAAGAAGAAAACTTACCTAGTTTAGTAGTAAATATTAGTGTTACAGCAAAGAACAGAGCCAGAATTACATTTGATATATTAGGCATATTTGCTCGATATCGGATAAAAGCCACAGAAACAAATAGGAAAACACAAGATAATATTATAATATTAAATTATCGTTTAGCTGTTCATCAATTACATGAAATAGATCTATTATTATCAAGATTAAAAAGGATACCAGGGATAGAGAAAGTGATAAAAGATAATTTATTAATGGGTTTAAAATGAAAGAATACTTGATTAAGAAATATCAAAGAAATTTAAAGCTTTATACTCAATATCGTTTTTGGGTCAGCATGATGATTATAGGTCCAATATTAATTCCTTTTATGTTATTTAAGGGGTTAAATTACACACAGATATTAACTCTACAATCAATCTCAGCAATAGCAGTGTTTTTATTTGAAATACCAACTGGAACGATAGCAGACAGATTATCCAGACGGTTATCGTTAATATTAGGATCATTATGTATGATGCTGGGACTAACATTATATATTTTGTATAAATCATTTTATATATTTGCTTTAGCAGAGATAATTTTTGGATTGGGAATAACCTTTACCAGCGGTGCAGATTCTGCAATTTTATATGAAAGTTTAGACAGACTAGAAAGAAAACAGGAATATCAAAAGTATGAAGGACATTCAGGATCATTGGTATTTATTGGCCAGGGAGTTGGATCAATATTCAGCAGTATCTTATATACATGGTCAGTTTATTTACCTTTTTGGTTAAGTGTGTTATTTATTTCATTTTCAATATTTTTTTCAATGAGTTTTTTTGAACCAGATCGAGTAAAAAGTGCTAACAGTTATTCCAGACATATTTTTCAAAGTATAAAAATCGGGATAACAACTCCAAGAATTCTTTGGATGATCTTATTTTCGATGTTAATGGGATTTGCTTTAAGAGTGTCCTTTTGGTTGTATCAGCCCTATTTTACACATGTGAAGATAGATATCATATGGTATGGGATGATATTTTTCTTTTTTAACATGGTAGCAGCCATCTCCTCAAAATATATAGGAGCCAAATATTACGATAGAAGACCCAGACAAGTATTAATATTCTTGGCATTTATGATGATTATCTCATTTATAATTCCTGCCTTATTTGCTTTTCCCATCATGATCATAATATTAGCACTTCAGCAAATCGTTCGAGGAATGTATAACACAACAATGCGATTTTATATTAATCATCATGTGGAGGATGAACAGAGAGCAACAATCATTTCGGTGGTAAGTTTAGCTGGTAGTTTAGCCTTTGCGATATTGTCACCAATAGTTGGATTATCATTAGACAAAAAAGGGACATCTTTTACATATTTATTTGTAGGACTATTGAATTTAGTATTAATAATTTTATTAATTTTTATGAGGAGAAAGCAGAAAGAGAGAAAAAAACGTCATCGCGATATGAAGTAATTTGATATTATAATAGTTAAATCAATGCTAATCAATATCATCAAATAATTAAATTTATAACCCTTAAAAGAAAACATTTCATTTCAAAAACAGCAGATAAAAAGAGATTGACAGTTACTGAGAGAGTTTTAACTTGCCGACAAAGTTAAGAGAGTGTATTATGCTAAATGCGTAAATTTTAGATAATTAATGGATAATTGAGAAAAGATAAAAAGGGGGAATAAATGGATTTACAGGTCGTACTAGCTGTAGGTGTTTTTATCCTATGTTTTGGGTTATTAACAAACAATAAAATAAATCAAGTCATTGTAGCCTTAGCAGGTGGCATATTTATGCTAGTCTTTGGAATAGTCGATCAAAACAAAGCATTTTCGTACTATATTGATTGGAATGTGATTTTCCTGCTAATTGGAATGATGTTTATGGTAGGGATCATAAAGACAACAGGACTCTTTCAGTACATAGCTATTAAGACAGCTAAAGTATCAAAAGGTGAGCCTATCAGGATATTAGTATTACTATTTGTTGTAACAGGGGTTTTATCAGCTTTTTTGGATAATGTGACGACAATCATGATCATCACCCCTATATCAATTCTAATTGCCATAGAGCTTGGATTATCACCTTTACCTTTTGTGATCACACAAGCAATCGCTTCAAATATTGGTGGAACAGCTACTCTTATAGGTGATCCTCCGAATCTAATGATAGGCAGTGCGGCGAATCTGACTTTTATTGATTTTATTAAAAATCTTGCGCCAGTTATTTGTTTTGAAATGATAATATCAGTAACTATTTTTTGGTTTTTTTTCAGAAAAAAGCTCCAAGTAAATAATGAGAGAAAAGCGAGAATCCTTGAATTTGAGGAGAAAAAGCAGATAAAAGATGTTTCATTATTGATTTTTTCAGGGATAGTTATGGCAGTATTTATCACAATGTTATTTCTTCAAGATCTTTTGCATTTACATGCTGCCACAATAGCACTATTTTGTGCAATTATTTTAATGATAAGAAATCACAAGAATCTTGATTTAGGCGAGTTTTTTGGAAAAGAAGTAGAATGGGAATCCATTTTCTTTTTTATAGGGCTATTTATTTTGGTAGGTGGTTTGGAAGAAGTGGGCGTGATTGAAAAGATATCTCATTGGATTTTACAATCAACTAAAGGGGATATAAAAAGTACTTCAATCGTTATTGTTTGGGGATTTGGGATTGCCTCAGCATTTGTAAATAATATTCCATTTGTTGCCACCATGATTCCATTAATAACTAAGATGAGTACAGTATTGGGAAAACAAGCCGTATTACCATTATGGTGGTCATTATCTTTAGGTGCTTGTTTAGGTGGTAACGGCACATTAATAGGCGCATCAGCAAATGTAATATCAGCAGGTATAGCAAAAAAGTCAGGTTATCCAATAAGTTTTTGGCAATTTACTAAATATGGAGCAATAATCACAATAATAAACTTAGCAATATCCAGTATCTATATAGGCGCTTTCTTCTTTTAAAAGAAGAGTTTATAAATAATATACTAATAAGAAAACAGTAGAAATCGACAGATTCATAATAGTTAAGAGAGCTCCATATTTAGTAAATTTAAGGAAGCTGATTCTGTAACCACTTTTTTTAAGAATCCCTACCGCGATAAGATTTGCAGAGGCGCCAACAATTGTTCCATTACCTCCAAGGCAAGCTCCTAAAGATAAAGCCCACCACAAGCCATTAATATTTTTTCCGGCAAAACTAACCCCAAAACTTTTAATCAGAGGGATCATGGTGGCAACAAAAGGGATGTTATCAATAAATGCAGAAGCAATACCAGAGCTCCAGATAATCACAACGCCAGTTAATTTGTAGCTTCCATGCGTAACAGAGAGAACCGCTTCAGAGAATTTTTTAATAAGTCCGACTTCTTCGATAGCTCCGACCATAATAAACAACCCGATAAAGAACAAAATAGTACTCCATTCAATTTCTTTAGCGAGGAATTCTTCAACATTCATTTTTCTTGATTTTACCAACAATAACCCAGCACAGATTAAAGCAATTGTTGAAGGAAGAAATAAAGTATATTCTTGAAGGAAAAACAAAGTTAAGAAAAGAGAAATAACCCCTAATCCAAAGATTAAATCGAATTTATTTTGGATAGCTTGTTTTTCATCAAATTCCATTAATCTAGCTCTTCTTTCATTAGACACTTTCATTTTATTTCTGAAAAATAGCCATAAAAAAATTGCAGTAACCACCATATTTATGGCAATAATTACTGTAAGATTTTTAACAAAGTCCATAAAAGACAAATTAGCAGCACTTCCAATCATTAGATTGGGTGGGTCACCAATAAGGGTGGCAGTTCCGCCAATATTGGAAGCAAAAACCTGAGCTATCACAAAGGGGATAGGAGACAACCCCAGTTCGACAGCAATTAAAATTGAAATAGGTGTCATTATTATAATCGTTGTCACATTATCTAAAAAGGCAGAAAATATACCAGTAACAAAGAACAGCATAATAATAATTTTTACAGGATTTCCTTTTGCTTTTTTAGCAATCCAAATAGCGACATATTGAAAAACCCCAGTATTTTTAATAATTCCCATCATGATCATCATTCCAATAAGCAGGAAAATCACATTCCAGTCAACATAGTGAGAGAAAGCTTTTTGCTGATCAATATATCCTAAGATCATAAAAGTTACTCCGCCGAGTAAAGCTGTGATAAATTTATTAAAAGTTTCCAGAGCAATAAGAACATAAGCAAACAAGAAAATACCAAGAGCGATATACATATGTAGAGTCATCAGGGTTACTCTCCTTTTAAAAAGATCTTTAGATCTTCAATAGATCTATTTGAATAGATTTCTTTTCTTTCTTTTTTCCCATATTTTTTATCTAATTCAGGAAGAATCCCAAAATTAGAATTCATAGGCAGGAATTTATCTGTTTCAGTAATGAGATGATCCCATAACTTTCCAGTAATAGTGTTAGAGGGAAGTTTTTTAAGGTTTTCAGACAGAATTTTAGAGACTAATAATCCCCCATAGATAGATTCAACATAACCTTCTAAACCAGAAATTTGCCCAGCTAAGTAGATATTTGGAAGGTTTTTTAAACTCAGGTCATCATTGCATATTTTTGGAGTATTCAAAAAAGTATTTCTATGAATAGACCCATATCTAAGAAATTCTGCATTCTCTAGGCCTGGTATTAACTGGAAGATTTCTTTTTGGGCACCAAATTTAAGCATAGTTTGACATCCAACCAGATTGTAAGCAGTTGTTCCCATATTTTCAATACGCAGTTGCAACACAGCAAAAGCTCTTTTACCAGTTCTTGGATCTTCAAGCCCGACAGGTCTCAAAACACCAAAGCGTAAAGAATCAATACCTTTCATGGCAATAGCTTCAATTGGCATACAATTTTCATAAAACTTGTATTGAGTATCTAGAAAGAATTGATTTTCAAATTCTTTTGCTTCATGTTTTTCACCAGAAATCAAGGCATCAACAAATCTATAATATTCGTCTTTTGTAAAAGGGCAATTAAGGTAATCAGAGGGACCCTTATCGTATCTTGATTTTGAAAAAACAATTTCATTATTAATAGAATCTTTTGAGATTACAGGTGCAATCGCATCAAAAAAATACAAATGTTCATTACCAATTATCTCAATAAGTTTCCCAGTTAAAGTATCTGAGGTTAATGGACCAGTGGCCAAAACGGTTAAATCCTTAGATAATTCAGTTACTTCATCATGAAAGACCTCAATATTGGGATGATTATTAATAAATTGAGTAACTTTTTGCGCAAACAAATCTCTATCAACAGCTAAAGCGTTGCCAGCATCTACAGAAACTGATCTGGCAATATTTAGAAGTTTACAATCTAGAAGATCTAATTCAGCTTTTAGTAATCCTGATGAAGTAGAGTTCAAGTTTGATTTTAGAGAATTAGAGCAAACTAGTTCAGCAAAAAGATCTGTTTTATGAGCGGGAGTTTGTTTTTTGGGTCTCATTTCATAAAGATAAACTTTCCAATTTTTATCTGCTAATTGCAAGGCACATTCAGAGCCAGCTAAACCAGCGCCGATAATATTAATTTTTTTCATCATAGATAAAATAATCCTCAAGAGTTAATTGCATGACGGGTTTATACGATTTTCGATGGATGGAAGTAATGCCATGTTTTCTCAAAGCGAGAAAATGTTCTTTAGTAGGATATCCCTTATGTTTAGCGAAACCATATAATGGAAATTGTTGGTCGTACTCAATCATAATTCTATCTCTGGTGACTTTAGCCAAGATAGAAGCGGCTGCAATACAGGCATGGAGAGAATCTCCTTTTACGATTGGCTTTAAGAGATAGTTTTCAATATATGGGACTTTATTTCCATCAATCAGAGAGCAATCAGGTTTGACTTTTAATTTTAGAATTGTTTCTTTCATACCAAACATAGTAGCTTGAAGGATATTCAATTGATCAATCTTTTCTGAAGAAACAATGCTAATAGAGTAATCAAAACAATTTTCAATAATAATGTCAAATAGATCATTTCTTTTTTTTTCGTTAAGTTTTTTAGAATCATTTATGATATCATTATAGAAACCTTTTTTAAAAATTACGGAAGATACGACAAGAGGGCCAGCTAATGGTCCTCTTCCAGCTTCATCAGTTCCAGAAATTACAGGGTAATTTTTTAAATATAATTCATCATTAAGGAATAATTTTGAAGAATCAATCATCATTTTTACTAAGTACAAAGAATAATCTATAATATTTACTATCGAGTTTTTCAGTAGTGGAGTTAATTAAATTGTTTAAATTATTGATATCATAAATACCAGTAAGAGTTAATTCGGAGAGGTTAATAAATTCAATAAGTTCTTTTACTTTCCATACTTTTTGTTGATGGATTTCATCTTCACGACGATAATTTAAAAAAGTACGAGTAAAGATATTCAGATTTGTTTCCTGAGTCATTTTCTTTTTAAAATAATCAGCCTGATGTAAGACATAGGCATTTTCATAATCTTCGAGATTTATAAAACCATCGAAGTGTTCTTCACTATTTAGCAAGGTTGAGATATCAAAGATAAATAAACCATCTTTAACAAGATGTAATGTAACCATTTTAAAAAGATTTAAGACAGCGTTTTTATCTGTAAGATAATTGACACTATCGAATAAGCAAACAATAAAATCAGTTTTGATCCTTAAGTTAAAATCAGTCATATCAGATTGGAAGGAATGAATAGATTTTCCTTTTTCAAGGCAGATATCCATCATTTCAGGAGACTGATCCGTGGCATAGACATTTGGAACTAAATCGGAGAACAAATGTGCAATAGAACCTGTTCCACAAGCAATTTCAAGAACAGCTTTTGGAGGTTCCTTTTTTATCATTCGATATTGTTGTAAAAGAAAATCAACCCAATTTGAATAAGCCACATGATTCATATATTGATCATACAAACGAGCAAAAGAGCGATAACTGGTTATGTGACTTAAATTTTCGTTATTAGAATCTAAAATAGATTGAATAGTGAATCTTAAGTGTTGTTTATAACCAGTCTGAACGTTTAAGCGAGAATCAGAGTAATATACAGGAAAATTAAATTTATGACTTATAACAGTATAGCTAGAAGGGATGGAGAGAGTGAAATAATTGATAATATTATTTGGGAAGAAACAAATATAGTTTTCATTTTCAAATTGTGTTTGATGCATAAAATCAAAATAATTAATAACCTTAACATTGAAGAGAATTTTTAACTGATCAAGGACATAATTTTCAAGTTCGGTATAGTAATTTATTTGAGAGCGAATAAATTGAATATTTTTAACATTTTTGTTAGTTAAATCCAGACAAAGTTTATTGAGAGACATAGCTAGAATATTTTCGTCAGGGATTTCATAAAGATGATCAATGTTATCAGAAAGAGAGTATAAGTTTAGAAAAGGGGTAACAATTTCGTAATAACCAGGTAATTCAGTTAAATCCTGAGAATATCTAAAACTAATAATTGAATCAACTTGAAACTTGTCTTTTAGATAGAAAAGATTAATGAGCATATTTTCTGTTTCAACAAACCATTCAAGGTTAAGATCATAACCACAGAATTGGCAATTTTTGATATGCAGAAATTCATCTGTAGGTTCAATGTCAGAGACAAAAACAAATTTTAAATTCGATCTTTTAGGGAAGAAGCGAATACTTTCGAGAATAAGATCAATTCTATCAGCTTTGCAACCTAATAAATCAAGGAGAATACTAATCATGGGAATTCCGTTATTTCTTATCACTGGCCCCTGGTTTAATCAAGTCAATACCTTTTTGGCATAAAGGACAATCTTGTTCTTCCCAGGTTTCAAAATTAATACTCATAAGTGAGATAAGGGGGACACCGAAATCAGCTTTAGCCCCAGAGCGATCAACAATGCAGGTAACCGCCTGAACTTCAATCTCGTATTCTTTAAGCAATTCTAATACTTCTTTTACAGAGCCACCAGTAGTAATAATATCTTCAACAATAATAGCTTTGTCACCAGGTTTTATTTGAAAGCCACTTCGAATAGACATTTTTTCATCTTTTCTTTGAGAGAAAACGAATTTTTTGCCTAATTGTCTCGCTACTTCAAAAGCAAGGGCAATTCCGCCATAAGCAGGACCTACAACAACGTCAATTTCAATATCTTTTAATTGTTTAACCAATTCTGAACATAATTGTTGAACTTTATCGGGATAATGAATAATTTTGATCTTTTCGATGTAATATTCACTGTGTTTTCCGGAGGTAAGTTTAAAATGCCCTTTAAGTAAAGCATTCGTTTCTTCGAGGATTTGTTGGATACTCATAATTCTTTCCTTTAACGAATAATCATATATTTGCCAAATGATTTCAGACCACTTTGTTGTATCTGATAAAAATAGATACCTGAAGTCAAGTCATTTCCATTAATATCTTTATTGTTCAATTTTAAAGTCATTACGTTTTGAAAATTTGGTTGAATCCTTTTTTCATTTACCAATTGTCCTTTAATATTAAAAAACTTAATAGTAACATTAGTATTTAACTTATTAACAGATTCAATAACGAGAGTGGAATTTAAAGAGAAAGGATTTGGATAAATTGAGGATGTTAACTGAGGTTTGATTACATTTTGAATATCAGAATTACTTACTCCAGAATATAGAATTGTAATATTTTTAACACCAACATTAGTTGTAATTTGAAGAACAGCAGAAACAGGTAAATCACTTGGTGCTAAATTCATAGTTACTAATCCGAGCTTTCCTGATTGAACAGAGGAAGTAAAATTTTGAATAGTAATATTTGTATTATTAACAGTCACTCCTGAGATAGTCATGTTAGCATTTCCAATATTGGTAAAAGGCACGAAGACCTGCCCAGTAGTCATAAATCTCATTGTAGTATCAGAAGAGTAATAAATTGCTTGTGAGGGTCTGTTTGCTGTTGTGCTAAGACTATAAATTCTATCAACTAATTCTGGATGATCAACAAAAGGATTTCTATTTCCTTGAGCATCTTCGATCCCATTATTACGATTGATTTCTTTAGTACTGACAGGATCTTGAACATGCCATTGTCTTAAAACAGCTTCTTGATCATTAAAAAAAGGAGAAGAAGGATTATTATAGCAAACAGCAAAATAGAACATTGAGCGAGCACAATCCCCTTTATGTTGATCTCTAGGTTCAAAAACAGTTACTCCTTGTGCATTGGTGCCTTTTTTAGACCCACCGACAGACCAAGAAGAATTGGTTACAATACCAAAAGGATAATTTCCTCTGATAGAATTTGCTTGAGAATTAGTAGGGTACAAATGATTGATATCACACACCTCTTTTGATTCATCAGCACTGCTAAATTTACTTTGAGGCCAAGTATGTTCACAATTCATTATATCAGAATCAGGTATTCCTGAAGTCTGAACGATTACTCCTGTATAAACACATTCAACACCGCCATTGACGTTATCTATCGAGCCAAACATATGCTGTCTGGCGCTGGAATAGCCTAAAGTCTGATGATTGTAAACAATGGTTTTTAATGCAGTTTTCAATTGGGTATCCCACAAGTTAGCAGTAGAATTATAAATAGCCTCAGAGTAATGAGGAATAGCACTCATCTGGATATAAGAAGGATTTTCATTACCATTTGTGAAGAAAGCAACATCGTTATAGTTAATATTTTGATTTCCATTAAACACAATATTAATATTTGTGCTATCAAAGGGAGCAAGAGTAAAAAGGGTATCTGAAAAAGTGAAAGAAGGGTTAGTATGTAAAACAGTTACCTGTTGATCTGAGTCTGATTGGCTATAAATTTTTAAAGTTTTTGTAATAGGTGTGCTTGTTAAGCAAGATCCAAAACTAATTTCCTGTTGATTAAAGCTAATTGGTAAAGCAGTAAGAACACTGCAAATTGATATAATTAAAGCTATAATAGCTGTTTTTTTCATAATTATCCTCTTTTCATAATTTCATTTTTTTGTATTAATATAAGTTCATCGATAGCATTTTTTGCTAAAATAAGCATATTATTTAAATCATCAAAGGAAAACGGTTTTTGTTCAGCAGTTCCTTGTACTTCGACGAATTTTCCAGACTCTGTCATGACGACATTAAAATCAACCTCAGCGTTGGAATCTTGTTCATAACAAAGGTCAGTAATAAATTCAGAATTTACCATTCCGACACTAATAGCAGCTACGAGTTCTCTCATAGGGTTATTTGAGAGTCTGCCTTTTTCAATTAATTTTAAGAAAGCCAGATATAGAGCAATTGCAGATCCAGTGATAGAGGCAGTTCTAGTCCCTCCATCTGCTTGAATCACATCACAATCAACATAAGCAGTGAGTCCTTCCATTTTAGACATATCCAAAACTGATCTGAGACTACGCCCAATTAATCTTTGAATTTCAGCAGTTCTACCGCTAATTTTACCAGAGTTTACTTCACGTCTGGTTCTAGTATGAGTGCTAGCGGGTAGCATACAATATTCAGCGGTAAGCCAACCTTGACCTTTATCTTTTAAAAAAGGAGGAACTCCTTCTTCGATACAGGCAGAACAGATGACTTTAGTGTTTCCCGTTTCGATCAACACACTTCCTAAGGGGTTATCTAAATAGTTTAACGTTAATTTAGTTTCTCTTTTCATAACATCCTCTAAAAAAGGCTAACATAACGATTGCCTTCAATTCTTTTAATAATATTTTTTAATTCCAGCATAAATAAAATTCCCGACAATTGATTAATACTCAGACCCGTAAACAGTACGATCTCATCTGAGTGTATTGGATTTTGGTTATTTTTAATCAATTTCCAAAGATTTTCTTCTTCGGAATTCATTTCTGGAATACTATCTTTAATCATATATTCATTTTCAGAATCATAGAAATTAACAATGGAATAAGGATCAGTAATAATTTCAGCGCCTTGATGAATCAAGCTGTTTGGTCCTTCTGAGAAATCTTTATTTATTTCACCAGGTAGGGCGAATATATCTTTATTTTGTTCAAGGGCAAATTTTGCAGTAATCATGGCTCCGCTTGGTTTTTTCCCTTCCATGACAGCGACACCTTTACTGATTCCACTAATGATTCTATTTCTTTGGATAAAATAGTATT
The DNA here is from genome assembly GCA_963678255.2 of Cloacimonadales bacterium (SeqCode). Lineage (GTDB taxonomy): Bacteria > Cloacimonadota > Cloacimonadia > Cloacimonadales > WRIO01. Next base: position 1,148,718 of record CAXXTW010000001.1, on the reverse strand, counting down.
TTTCCATTTTTATAGAAGGAGGGTATTCGGAGATAAGCAACCCTTTTTCGAGAATTTTTTTTGCAAGGTCTTTATTTTGAGGTGGATAGATAAAATCTAAACCATGAGCTAAGACAGCAATTGTTTTTCCCTGATTTTCCACAGCTGCCCTGTGTGCTTCGCAGTCTATTCCAGCAGCTAACCCGCTAACAATAATATAATTTTTTTTAACCAAAGCTTCACTGACTTTCCCTGTCATAATCCTTCCATATGGAGAAGGTTTTCTAGTGCCAACAATTGCAATGTTTTTATCATATTTAAGTAAATTCTGATCACCAAGAGTAAATAAGAAAAGCGGAGGTTGAAAAATATTTTTTAAACTATCAGGATAAGCATCATCAGAAAAAGATATAAAATCTATAGAGGAAGAATTAAGAACTTTTTGTATTTTATCCCAATTGTAAGGATTGAGGTCATTAGACAAGAAATTTTTAGTTTCAGGAGTAAGGGAAGAAATCTCATTCCAAACAGGGTGATTTTGTCCAACAAATTGAACAGGATCCCCATATTTTTCAACAAAAGCAATTATTTGATCTGATTTTAGAGACTTGCATTCAGAAAGCCTCAACCAGGCTTTAACTTTCTTCAGCAATTTTTTTGACCATATCGAACAGTTGATTTTTTAATTCATTGATATTAAGATTTGAAACAGAAGATATAGCAATAAAATGTTCATTACCTTTACCGGAAAATTTTTTTGTAATATTTTCTAATAATTCAGCTCTTTCATCTTCAGGAATCATATCGAGTTTACTCAGAGCGATCAGGTGATTTTTCTTATCAAGTTTAGTATCATAGAGATGTAATTCTTTTTTTAATACATTATAATCATTAACAGGGTCTTCAGAACTCACATCAATAAGGAACAAAAGAGTTTTTGTTCTTTGAATATGTTTTAGGAATTGTAATCCGAGCCCTTTTCCTTCATGAGCACCTTCTATAAGCCCCGGAATATCCGCTACGACGAACGATCTATAGTCGTCCACATAGACGACACCGAGCATTGGTTCGAGGGTTGTAAACTGGTAATCAGCAATTTTAGGTCTAGCGGCAGAAATTACACTCAGCAAGGTTGATTTCCCGGCATTAGGGAACCCAACAAGCCCGACATCAGCCATTAATTTGAGAGTAACTTCAAGATCAAGAATTTCACCTAGTTTACCATCAGTAGCTTTTCTGGGAGCTTGATTTGTGCTGGTGGTAAAGTGAGCATTTCCTTTTCCAGGGTCACCACCTTTAGCCAGAATATATTCCTGATCATGGACAGTCACATCACAAATTTTAATTCGAACGCCATCGGTAATATTCCAAACTTCAGTTCCAAGAGGTAAACGGAGGACAAAGCTATCCCCTTTAGCACCGGTTTTATTTTTACCTGAGCCATTTTCACCTTTTTCAGCTCTGAAGATTTTATGGTATCTGAATTGAATCAGAGTATTAACGTTTTCATCACCGATGGCAATAATATCGCCACCTTTCCCGCCATCAGCTCCATCAGGACCACCTAAAGCAACAAATTTTTCTCTTCTGAAACTCACACAGCCGTGTCCGCCGATACCGGCTTCAACTTTGATACGTGCAAAATCAATAAACATAGATCATCCTTCACTTTTTTTATTCAAAGACAACAAGATAACAATTTCAGTCAAGTTTTATCTTACCAGAAATTGGGCAAAAAAAAATCCGCTCATAGAGCGGATAAATTGGCTGGGATGAGAGGATTTGAACCCCTACATATGGATCCAGAGTCCACTGTCCTACCATTAGACGACATCCCAATAAAAAATGGCTGGGTAGGCAGGATTCGAACCTACGGATGACGGGACCAAAACCCGTTGCCTTACCACTTGGCGACTACCCAACGAAACTTTCTATCTTTAGTATGGCGGAGAGGGAGGGATTCGAACCCTCGGTAGGGGATTAGCCTACACACGCTTAGCAGGCGTGCGCCTTAAGCCAGCTCGGCCACCTCTCCCAACCATCACTGATAGTTGGAAACTCTATAAAATGGCGGAGGAAGAGGGATTCGAACCCCCATGAGCATAACCCGGCGGTTTTCAAGACCGCTGCCTTACCAGTTAGGACTATTCCTCCACACCACAATTTAAATCACGACTATGTATCCAAATATCGAATCAATTATTATTTTGTCAATAATTTTTTATCAACAATTTTAAAAACTAATTCTCACAATTTGAGAGCTTTTCATATCTCATGATTTATCTTATAATTATGATCATAAGAATTAAAATGAATTTGAAAAATTTTCTAACTCTTTTCATAAAGATTAATAGGTATATTCCGAGTAATCTTTGAAATTTTCTTTAGATTTTGTAAAACGATTAATAAAATCAATATGAATTTGATAGACAAATTCTTTTTTATTAACATTTCTCATAATGCACAGATTACTATCCAATTGAGCGAGTTCAAACAATTCAGATTGTCCATTTTTTAAGAGGAAAGTTAATTTAAGAATTGGTTTTTCGAAGAGTAGAGCATATTGTCCATCATGATCTTGAGAGATAGACGAAATACTAAAATTATCAATCATATTAATAATCTTAAAGAGAGGGCGATTGTAGTTAAAGACTTTAAAAGTTTCCTCAGAATCTTGATAATCCCAATAATCAGTATGATTAATCAAAGAATATTCAAAAGTCCTGTAATTAATTTTTATAGATTTTATATCTTTAGATTTAAAATTAGTAATAGATTTATTCTGCCAAATATTAACAGAAGGCATAATAAACTGCCGAACATTCTCTTCCATTTCATAAACCAGTGTGGTATTTTCAAAGCGAGCAGAGCTCCAAGAGCTCATATTAGCCAGGCCAAAGTAAACTTTGGAAATTTCTTCATGGTTTTTGTTATAGACAATCAGAGTAGTTGCAGTTTCAGGAGTAACCTGATAAAACACAAATTTCTTTTGATCTTCACTAAGGATTTTTTTATTACGTTCACTCATAATGATATGTTTAAAAAAACCTTCAATCATTAAGGGGTCAGCAGGATAATTAAAAGATGATTTAACAAACCATTCACTACTAGAATTTTTTTCAAGGTAAACACTATCTTGTTGGTCTTTTATAGAAAAGGAGAATACCTTTGTAGAATCAAAATCAAACAATTTAACAGTTTTTTGAACTGGTTGACGACTACTTAAAACTAAGAATAGAGCCACCAGGATGAGTAAACAGGCAATCAGCAGAATATTTCTCTTACTCATTTGTATTAGATTCCTTTTCGTTTAATTGGCCATATTTTTTTTTAATAAGTCTTTGTTTTTCCCGATTTCTAAGCCAGATAATTAGAGCAGAAATTAGGATGAAAAATGGGGGTAAGACAAAGTTTAAGATTTTAATAGATTGTCTCATGGAAGGGTTAGTTTTTTTAAAGCCAGAATATTGAATATTTCTGGATCTCATTTCAATCATGTTACTTTGGCCGGTTAAAAAGTCAACCGTATTTAGCATAAATTCTGCATTTCCTCTAATGTTTTTTATTAATTCATTATCAGTAATTTTATCACAGGCAACAACAACAACCTGAGCGTGATCAGTATTTTCCAGATAACGTTCACTTCTTATGGGTTTATCTTTAAAATAGCTGGTAAACGACCCTTCATAAAGCGCTGCAATAATTTTTGCAGGAAGATTGAATTGTGAAGAGAAATCTTTATTTAGGAATTGATTATAATAAGTATTCACGGATTTTCCCATAACTTCATAGGAGTTATCAGAGCTCATCATTAAAGGAGTGAACTTAATATTTGCAGGCACTTTGGGAATGATTTCAGAAGGAAAGAGCATTTGGACAATATCAAGTCTTTTTGAGATCACATGTTGTTTATTAAAACTATGCAACATTGGAAAGAATGGATAATCGAAGGCCATTGGGACAACACTTTCACCCTGTTGTTTATAAGTAGAAATCTGATAGCAAAAAGCATCCATCACTAGATTTGGTTTAATAATCATACTATTATAAAATAGAAAGTCAATAATATTAGATTTAATTAAGACAGCTTCTTGTTCATTGATATCAGCTTTATATCTGTTTTGGAGAAAGATTACAGGTTTTCCTCTCATTAAATATTGATCAAGATTATAAAGTTGAACAGGGTGTAGAGAATCAGAGACAGAGGAGACTATAAGCAAATCAGTTTCAATTGGTAAAGGATAAAACAAATCTGTACGATCAGTAATATAATTAGAAGAAAGAATTTTATAAAAAGACTGCAATTGATCGGGGACAGGCAATTCTTCTAAAGCTTTTGATTCTTCCATAGTAATAGGAGTAAAAAAAGCTACCTTTTTTCTTTCAGGATTAATTAATTTTTGAATAGTAGTAGTAATTCTGTATTCTAGTCCTTCAGTACTTTGAATTGCAGGAATGTTTAAAAGATTTTCTTTGTAAGAGAGCAACATTCCCATATAAACATCTCTCAGTTCCATCTTATCTTTTTCAAGAACTTGAATGGGTAAAGAGGGTATTTTATTGCTTTTAGCTTCACTGGCAAATTTTTCAGTATCATTTGGATTTTGAAATTCAAAGCGCAATTTACCACCAGAATAAGTTTGATATTCAGACAAAATATCTTTGACATAGGTTTTAGTTCCGTTTAATTGAGCAGGCAAGTTTTTTGAAAAAAACAATTTTATATCAACTTCATCTTTTAAGCTTTTTAGAGTTTCTTTAGTAGCTTTTGAAATAGAATAAGCTTTTCCTTTGGTGAGATCAATACGCACGAAAAGATAAACAGAAAGAAGATTAATGACAATAATGATGGCAAATACTAGTATTTTTTGAATGAAAAGATCAGTTTTTGTATTATTTTTCATAATATCTCCTAATTCTTCTTTTTATTAAGCATTTCAACAGCAAAGAACAAAAATGTAAATATAAGAGTGGAAAAATAAACCAGGACTCTGGAGTCAATAACGCCTTTATAGAGGTTTGAGAATTGCCAGGTGATGCTTAAATACTGAAAGAAAGGCGTAATCCTAGCTGGCAGATAGATAAGAGCAAATTCCATTGAAAACAAAGCTAATAATATTAAAAAACTTATAATAAAGGAAACAATTTGATTTGAGGTAAGAGTACTACAAAAGATCCCAATAGCGCAATAAACAGCAGAGATTAAGGCAAGTCCCAGATATCCGCAGAAAATAACGCCAAAATCTACAGAACTACCCAAGATAGCTATAGTGAGAAATTGCGGAAAAGTGAAAAGCAAAGAAACCAGAATAATGAATAAAGAAAAGAAGTATTTCCCAAGAATCACGTCTTTTGCACTAATGGGAAGGGTTAATAGAATTTCTATTGTACCAGTGTTTCTTTCTCTGGAGAGAGCTCCCATCGTAATAACAGGGATAAAGGCTAAAAACACAATTTGAATTGTAGAAAAAAGAGAGCTCAAGGCAGCAATTCCGTTGGTAAATAAAGGCATTATAAAAAACCAAGTGCTTATTAAGGAAAAAACGATCAAAACTATATAAGCAGCGGGAGAGCTAAAAAAGGATTTTATTTCACGTTTAGCAATTATCAAGCTATTTTTCATACATCCTCCGTTGTTAATTGTCTAAAAATGTCTTCTAAAGAAGATACTTCAGTTTTAAATTGAGTAATGAAATAATTATTTTGATGAAAGTATTTTGATAAATTTAACCGAAGAGGTTGCGTGGCAAGGCTTATCAAATCCAAATGATATTCAGATAGTTGGTGAGAGAAATTTGTAATGTTGATTTCTTTAAAATGGTTTTTAAATTCATCTAAGTTGAAAGAATCAGCGATAAATTCAATCATAATTTTTTCTTTTTCATTTATTGTATTGAGCAGATCCGTTTTCATTTTATTAGTAACAATATTCCCCTGATGAATGATAATGATACGATCACAAACTACTTGAACTTCCTGAAGAATATGACTAGAAAGAATAACTGTTTTTTCTTTTCCCAGATCTTCAATTAAACTGCGAATTTCAATAATTTGGTTTGGATCCAATCCGTTAGTAGGCTCATCTAAGATCAGTATAGGTGGATTATGAAGCATTGCTTGAGCGAGGCCGACTCTTTGTTTGTACCCTTTTGAGAGGGTTTGAATAGTTTGCCACAGTCTATTTTCAATCCCACATTTTTGGGCGATATTTGGCAGAGTTTTTTCAAACTCATCTTTAGAGATATCTCTGATTTCAGCCATAAAGGCCAAATAATCATAAATAGTCATATCCATATACAGGGGATTTTGTTCAGGTAAATAGCCAATAAGTTTTTTTGCAGAGAGGGGGTCTGTGGCAATGTCAATTCCATTGATTTTTACAGAGCCTGAAGTAGCTGCCAAATACCCAGTCAGAATTTTTAATGTTGTCGATTTTCCTGCTCCATTTGGACCAAGAAATCCAACAATTTCACCTTCATAAACAGAGAAACTAATATCTCTAACGGCTTTAATTTCTCCGTAGGTTTTACTCAGATTTTGAATTTCGATCATGAACAAACCTCAATCAATATTTTATTTTTTTAGTTTAAAAGTTGAAGTTTTGTGTTAATGGAAAATCTAAAAATCTTTTTAAAAATAATTCAATTAACAACCCTTCAAATAATAAACTCCTTATGGAAGATTCTTATAATCTTCATAACGATAATTGATGAGTTTAGTTTGTCTGTCAACTAAAAAGTCACAAACTGTTAATAAACCATGTTTAATGGTCAAAACAGTCAATTTATGGCATTTATCTAATTATTATTTTTCTATTTTTTATCATTTTCTCTTATATATTTTAAAATCAGAATTTTTAGATTTCACAAATTCCAATTATTTCATGATAAATATTTAGACAAAAAAAAAGAAATCATGACTTGACAATCTTCAAACAAAGTCTTATGATCTTTGAATTTAGGAGATCATGATGAAAGTAGAAGAAAAATTTACTGGGAAAATAGTTACTCAGGCAGATATTGAGAAGTTACTAAAAAATCATCCAGAAGAGAAAAAAGAAAACCCTGTGAAAGGAACTACACAATTTGGACAACACACATTAACTCAAGCAGATATTGAAAAAATATTAAAAAAAGACAAATAAAAACCAAAAAAGAACATATTGACTAATTAGGCTTTATTAATATCATATGAGATCAAAGCACGCTTAAGAATAGTAGGTTATGTGGATATTGAAAACAAATATTTCTCAGATCACAGAGTAGAATTGATGATAATTTTAATACAATTATAATTTGTAATGTCCAAGCAAGCAGTAAGCGATCAGAAGGAAACGAATAGATTCCAAGAAATACTCAATAGATTATTTAATATTAAAAATCCTTAATTTTATAAATGGATATTTCTTTATTTTTAACATTCAGAGAGATCAAGTAATCATCTATTACAGTTATGGAATCTGAGTTTTTATAAAGATCTTTCAGGTATTCCAAACGTTGACCTTCCAAAGAATAGAGAAATGTTTTTGAATAATGGGGAAAAAAACCTTGTTTTATAGTGTTTACTAAACAGTAATTTTTGAAAAGATGGATATCCAGAAGTTTGACATTTTTTTCTTTTTTTATACTGAAAACTTTCGTTTTTAAATGTTGAAAAAGCGTTATATGATAATTATTATTTTTAAGAATGGCGTATATTAAGCCATTATCATTAGAATTCATTAGAACAGTTTCATTTTTATTATGAGCGACATCTTCCCTATCGTAATGAATTCTTTCAATCTCCACCATAGAATTATCACGTTGTTTTTGATAGATTCTTCCCGTTATTGTACTATCATGATCAAAATAATTAAATCCATAGAAATAAAGATTTTTGTTATATTCAGCAGTAAGAAAAATGAATTCGTAATCTCTTTCAGGTAAAAGTCTTTTTATAATCTTTCCTTGTAAATCATAGAAATCGATCCCATTATCTGCATCAGTAATGGCAAGACATTTATTATCAAGCAAAAATGAAAAATCTGTTACTCTATTATAAAGGCTATCAGATGGTAATGAAAAGTTTTGATTTTCTTTTCCAAAGAAATTATAAGTATATACTTTTGTATTATTTTCTATAGTGTTATCTAAAATATAAATTAAGGAATCTGAGGCTGAGATTATATGATTACTTACGTGTTTTTTATGTCTAATTTCATCAACTTTGAATTTTCTAATAAATTCCAAATGAGAGTTACTTTCAACAGAGAACAAGCAGATAAATGAGCTTAATAGGACAAAAAATAAAAATCTGTCTTTCATATACCCTCCTTTAGTAATGATTTTAGTTTAAAGCTATGAAAAATATAGATAAAGTCAAGTACATTTTATATAAATTTTCAGGACAAAATAAACTTGTCCTGATTGCTAAAGTGTATAGTTATTGAAGATTATTTATGTTTTTTTACAACCACAAAATAATCTCTATCAATTTTCTCAATTTTGCTAGAAAAACCATTAATATTAGCAAAGAGATTTGTCACTTTTTCAAGTGAATACAAATATAGAGGGCATTTAAACATATAACGAATTTTTCGTTGAAAAGCCAAAAACCCTTCTGAACAAGGAAAACTAAAAACAGCCGTTTCATTAGTCAAGTTAAGAACATGTTTAATTAATTTTTTAGGATCTACTATATAATCCATAAAACCCATAAGAATCGTATAATCGTAATGAACATTTTTTAAATCATAAATATCCTGAACTTTAAAAATGCAATTTTGTTGAATATTTTTTTGTTTAGCCAAATCAATGGCAATCTTAATCATTTTATCAGAAAAATCAATACCAAAAACCTCTTTTGCTCCCATTTGAGCAAAAAGAACGGCATAATGTCCTGGTCCACAGCCAATATCTAGGACAGTTTTACCCTTAACGGGTTGGCAATAATCAATAGTTTTCTGCATTCTGACGAGCATACTTTTGCGAAAGAGTTTGTTTATTAGTTTATTTAGTAAACCATTTGTTGCGTAGATAGAGTTAAAATCTACAGAATACTCATCAAAAAAAGACTTAGTTTTGTTCATTTACTACCCTTTATTTCCATATATTTTTTCATTGTGATAAAATTATTACTAGATAATATCATATCTAATTTTTTGGGGACAGATTTTAAATTAAAATAAGATTTGAAATGTCTTTTAAAATTCATTTCAATTCGGGGATGACAAGGATCAATTTCTCTTGGATGAATGTAAAAAATGATTGAGTCTCCTTGATTATTAAGTGATCTTTTCATATGATTAATAACACAGTTGGGGAAAAACCTTAAATAGCCACCACCAAAGAAGCAAATTCTTTTTCCCATAATTTCAGCGACACTCACAGGAAATTCGAAAATAGCTCCATTCTTAGTATTGATAAGATGAGGTTGGGTATTATTGATATTATAACCTCCATGCCCATGTTTAGCGGGAAAAATTGAAGCATCGTATTTATAACCAGCGTTTATAAGTTCTTCGAAAAAATAGGGATTATTTTCTAAGACTGAAAAACCAGGAGCTCTATAACCATACACTTCAGAACCAGCAATATCTTCAATCAAGTTTTTTGAATCAGAAATATCAGAGATGAAAGCATTTTTTGAGATTTTAGTAATCTCCTGATGGTAAAAACCATGAGAAGCAATTTCATGTCCCTGTTGAAAAGCTTTTTTTATTAAATGAGGAAATCTTTTAGCAATATATCCTAAGAAAAAGCAAGTTGTTTTTATATTGTGTTTTTCCATAATATCGAGAAGTTTAATGAAATTATCTTCAACAGTTGAATTCAAGCTATCCCATTCCAGAGGATTTGGAGAACCTTTTACATCCAGTATGTGATAATAATCTTCCACATCAATACTCATTACATTATAAGGATTTTTCATATAACCTCATTTTCAACAGTATAAATGATAGATAAACTGTCAAATATTTTTATGAAATTTGAAATATAATATAAAAGTATGCATATGAAGATTTTGAGGTAAATCTTCAAAAAAATGGAAAACTTATGAAATCTGTCTTATATTCAGTCATGTTTTTATTGTTTTTTGTTCATTTTAATGGCAGATAATGTTGATATCAAAACATCAATTCTTCATATTTTGGATATGTAAGAGAATTAAGCATCAATTACCTTTCAGGGTATCCTTTTTAGATTTGCTTTTTTAAAAATATAAGCTGTGTTTCAATTTGAAACACAGCTTTTAATTTTGATAATCATGAATGAGTTAATCTTTCATTTTTAGATCTTTAAGATTATTTTGTTTAAATTTTTCAATAATAGCATCTTCGACACATGCAGGAATATAGTCATGTAAATGTCCACCTAAACCGATAATTTGTCGAACCATCCCAGAGCTGAGATAAAGATATTGCGGGTCTGGTACAAGAAAAATGGTATCAATTTCATTAACCTGATTTTTATTCATCAAAGCTAATTGCAATTCATATTCAAAATCAGAAACTGCTCTCAGTCCTCTAATCATGGTAACAGCGTTCATTTCCTGAGCGAATTTTACAACTAAACCATCAAAAGACACAATTTTAATATTTTCAATATCAGAAACAGCCTGTTGACAAAGAGATAATCGTTCCTCTGTTGAGAAAAGGGTGTTTTTCCCTGTGATATTTGCAACAGCCAGAATGACTTCATCAAACAGTTTAGTTGCTTTTATCAGAATATTAATATGACCATTTGTAATTGGGTCGAAGGTACCTGGATAAATAGCTCTTTTCATTTTTAACCTTTTAAAGCCGAAACACTGACTTTTAAATCAGTGTTTCGTATAATAGTTTTATTTATTTAAAGCATTTAATCTGATATTTTCAATATCAGATATTTCTTTTGGGATCATGGAAGAAAGCACTTTGTGTCCTGTTGATGTCACAAGCACATCATCTTCAATTCTAACGCCAATATTTTCTTCAGGGATGTAAATTCCCGGTTCAACAGTAATCACCATTCCTTCATGCATTATTGAGTCTCTTGTGCCGATATCATGAGTATCCAGTCCAAGATGATGACCAATACTATGCATATAGTATTTTCTAAAATCTGTTTTATTTTCAATCAACCCAAGTTTTATGAGAGAATCAGCAATTAATTCATTAGTTTTTGCATTAAGGTCATTCATTCCGACACCTGGCTTAATCATACTGATAATTTCTTTCTGAATGAACAGAACTTCTTCATAAACAGCTTTTTGTCTATCAGTAAATTTACCAGAAATTGGAAAGGTTCTGGAAATATCAGCACTATAGTTATTCATACCCGCACCGACATCAAGTAAAACGAGATCATTTTCCTGAATTTGACAGTTATTTTCAACATAATGCAGAGTAGTCGCATTAACACCACTCGCCACAATAGGAACAAAGCCCCAATTACGACAGCCTTTTTTTTGCATTTCGTAATGAATCATAGCTTCGAGTTCATATTCCATCATTCCAGCTTTTGCATGATTCCATACTGCTTCAATACCATTCCAAGTAATTTCGATAGATTGAGTCATCGCTTCAATTTCAGTATCATCTTTAATTTGACGTAAAGGGCGAACTATATCAGTGCAATCTCTAAAGGTAATATGAGGGATTCTTTCTCTAATCTTTTGGACAAAGGTAAGAGTTTTGGTTAGAGGATTTTTTATGCTTTGTAAACCACAGTTTATATAGACTTTATCAGATGAGTATAAATAGTTAGGAATTGTTTGTTCAAACTCATCGAGAAACATAACTTTTTTGACACCAGCTAGTTCTGTAACCTCTTCAGGACTAATTTTTTCACCATCCCATACAACTCTTTCAGGGATTGATCTTTGGATGAAGATCAAATCAATTGGATTTTCATTTAGCATTCCACAAACCAATACAGCTTCAGGTGTATTTAAACCAGTAAAGTAGAAGAAATGACTATTTTGTAGAAAGCGATTAGCCAAAGAAGCTTCGTCATTTGCAAAGAACAAGGCAAGCTCATTTTTGTTAAGATTTTCAACTAATTTCTCTCTTCTTCGAGCAAAAACATCAGGTTTCATTAAGACTCCTTTATAAAATAATTTCTAATTTTCCATATTCTCCATCATAACCTGGAGGATTATAAACAAATGAACCATTTTTTATGGCTAAAATATAATCTATTTCGTTTTTAGATAAAACAGAACATAAATTATTCATAATATCATTTTCATTAGATTGCCAGAGGTTTATTTCAGTATCAAAAGCTTTAATCACTTGATGATAGCTACTTTCAATTTTAGGAGAAGTGATTGATTTTTTATTATTGGCAATTGCCAGCACTTCAATTAAAGGAATAAGATTGACAAAGTTTTTTGGCAGAATTTGTTGAGATGATTTAATAGTATCCCATCTGTCTTTAACACCCATAGTCATTTTTTTCTGACATATTGGACAGATTAAGTCATCAGGAGTATTTTCAAGATAATAAATAGCCTTATCATGACCTTGTTTATCAGCTCGGTGACCGGTTAAATGATATCTTCCCTGATCAGGGTTGAATTCAGCAGTTAAAACAATTTTTTGATCACGAATAGACTTAATAATAGTAGAATATGAGAATTCAGATTCTAAGATAGTAAATTCTCTTCCGACCCGATTTAGGGCAGAGCTGTGACAATCACTAAAAGATAGCATTGATAAGATTTGTAATTCAGGAATAAAAGACAACATATAGGGATCAGCGCTTAGCCCTGTTTCAATAGCATGTATATTCGGAGTAAAATCACCATAAAACTCAGTGATGGAATGCAGTAAGTTTTTACTACCCATTAAACCATCAGGAGTTAAGATGTGAGCAGGAATAATCTCAATCTCAGGGTGGATATTTTGTATAGCGAAGAGTCTTTCTTCTAGTTCAGATTGAGATTTACAAACAATGAACGGTCGCCCTATGGTATTTTTTTGTCCCCATAGAGTAAACAGAGTTTGAACCTGATAAATTGATTGAAAATCCGGGAAGAGAATAATATGATGAGCCATAATTTTTTGTTTATATCCAGTTAAAGCGACAGTAAGAATTATTTCAGTTTGAAGTAGAAAATAGCGATCGTCCTGAGCATTTAATTTATATAATCCGTTTTTTTCATATTTGAGCAATGATTGTAGTTCGGTAACGCGAGCAGGGAGCAGACAGTCACCTGTTCCAAACACATCAATTCCCTTATATCTCATTGTTTGATAGATATCTTCTAAAAGAATATCACCAACACCTCCAGCATATCCTGAATGAGAATGCAAATCAACACAAATATTCATCATCACCTCTACTGCATAATCTAATTTAAGATAAGGTTGTCAAGTTTTTCCTAAGAAACTTAACACTCCATTTATAAAAGTAAGGGGATGAACAGGACAACCTGGGATAAAGAGATCAATTTTATGAGTAGATAAAAAACTACGATTTAGAGAGTCAGAATCTTGAAAAACACCAGCACTGATAGCGCAAGCACCTGTTAAGATAATTATTTTAGGATCAGGAGTGGCTTCATAAGCATTTTCCAAAGCTTTAGCCATATTAGCAGAGACAGGGCCGGTGATCACCAGACCATCAGCATGTCGAGGAGAAGCAACAAATTCTATACCATAACGACCCATATCAAAATTAATATTTCCACAAGCATTGAGTTCCATTTCACAACCGTTACAACCGCCGGCACTTACTTGTCTGAGTTTTAGAGATCTACCAAATAAATCTTTAATTTTTGAAGAAGATTCTATAGCCTTTTTTTCAAAAAATTGAGAATCTCTGGAATAATTTATGATCAGACTTTCCCTAGAGGTAGCTGAGATTTTATGATAACTAGAAAAGGTAATTTTTTGAATTGGACATATCATTGAGCAATCTCCGCAAAAGACGCATTTACCAAGATCAAGAGACATCTCCTCAAGATTTATAGCGTTCGTAGGACAAATCTCAATACATTTTTGACAGTTATTTAGGCAATTTTCTTTAGAAATAACTGGCAATCCTCTGTGTTTTGATAAGATTGAGACTTTTTGAGGATTTTTAATATATTGATTACCAAATTTAGTACGTAACTTTAATAGATTTATCATAAAATTATCCTTTACAAATCATTACCGCAATAAGATAAATTAAAACTTTTATTACAAAGCGGAAAATCAGAGATAGCATTATCGCGCATTGCCAAAGCTAATCCAAACCAATTATTAAAAGAAGAGTCCTTTATTTTATACCGAGCAATTGAGTTAGACTGATCAGTAATAACGCAATGAACGATTTCCCCACGCCAACCTTCTGTCATAGATATTGCAAATTGGTTTTTGGTTAATAGATCAAATTCAGGCGTATTAGGATGAGAAGTATTTAATCGATCAAGATGGTCTTGAATAAAGTGAATGGACTGTTGGATTTCGATATATCTCATATAAGATCGAGCAAAAACATCACAGGAATCCATAGTAACCGGGCAGATGAGAGAAGCCTTATAAAAGCCAAATGGATGATCTGCTCTGACATCTCTTTGAAGTCCAGAAGCTCTAGCAGGAAGACCTACAAGACCAATCTTTTCAGCAAGATCTTTTTTTAAAATCCCGGTGTGTTCCATTCTGGAAAGAACAGATGGATCAGCAAACATTTTTTCACAAATAAAGGTTATGGCATTCTGGACTTTAGAGATTACAGTTTTGCAATCTTCAATCAGGCTTGAATTTAGAGAGTAGGAAACCCCGCCAATTTTCAAAAGACCCCGACCAAATCTATTGCCATTTATTGCCAATAAGAGATTAATAATCATCGTTCTAAAATTACCCAAATAAGAGCTAGCACTAATATAGGCGATATCATTAGCTAAAGCAGACAGATCACCGATATGAATTGCTACTCTCTCAAGTTCAAGAGCTATTGCTCTGATTAATTCAGCTTGCGGATTACAATCCAGTTTAGCGAGTGATTCAATAGCCTGAGCATAAGCCAAACCATGTCCGATAACTGTATCACCGGCAATTGATTCTGCTAAATGAATATTTCTTTTAATGGTGTGCATATCCTTTTTTAAGAACAGTTTTTCAATATTTCTGTGTTGATAGCCTAATTGAATTTCAAGATGAAGGACTTTTTCGCCATTACATAAAAAGCGAAAATGCCCTGGTTCAATAACACCTGCGTGAATTGGTCCCACAGCAACCTCATGAATTTCTTCACTATCAATTGAGAAAAAGGGATAATCTTTAATCTTTTCAGCTAAATCATTGTTTTTAAAGCGAAAAGGTTTTAACCAGGGATGATTTTCCGGGTATATATTAAATTCTTCGTAGAATTCTCTTTCAAAGTTTAGGAATTCAGGATAATCCTGACTGAGGGAAGAAAAAGAAGAATTCTGAGAAAACAAAGAAGATGTCAGATAGATTTGAGAATTTTCATCTTCTGATAAGCCAATAAACAATCTGGTTTGATTTTCCTGTGCATACCCAAAGAAAAAGATAAGCCTGAGTTTTCTTTGAAGAAGAGCAATGATTTCATCTTTTAGAATAGAGTAATCTAAAATGGGGATTTTATCTAAATCAACAGATTTACAATTTTTAAGAATTAACCAGTTCATATTTTCTCCGATTAAAGTGAGAATGAAGAATAAACGATCAGTTTGTGAATAAAATCAGGCATATAACAGCCAAGGATAATCAACAAAGCAAAAAATACTATTTGAGTGATGTAAGCAGAAAAAGGGAGCTTCACTTTTATTTTATCTTCAGAGCTTTTTTTAAAGAGCATCTGGAATATTTTAATACCCATACCAGCAATAATAAAGGTGATCAGAAAAACAAAAGAGACAGCATAGAATATTTGATTATTTTGCAAAAATCCTTTTACAATATAGAATTCAGTAATAAAGATAGGGAAAGGAGGAATACCACTAATACTTAAAAAACCAAGTAATAAAAGATAGCCATTTAACGGATAATTTTTTAGTAATCCTGTCACTTTATTTATAATTTTAGTATGATGAAGTTGATACATATTTCCAGCGGTAAGAAAGAGAGAAGTTTTTGTTAAGGAATGGGCAAGCATATGAAGCAGAGCTGCATAAAATCCTATTCCTCCAATGGCAGTACCAATGGCAATAATTCCCATATTTTCAACAGAAGAATAAGCTAACATTCTTTTATAATTTTTCACTTTAAACATATATATTGCGCAAACAAAGAGAGACATAAATCCCATAAGCATTAACAAATTGTCAGTAAGAGTTTTTTGACCAGCCAATATCATCAACTTATGTACTCTGAAAATACCAAGAAAAGCCACGTTCAACAATCCACCAGAAAGCATGGCTGAGATAGGAGAAGGGGCTTCTGAATGTGCATCAGGCAACCAAGTATGAACAGGTGCCAAGCCCATTTTTGTACCGATACCAATAAGGATAAAGATATAAGAAGTTTTCAGCCAAAAGGGATTAATAGATTTTGCCATTTTATAAAGATCTTTAAAAAATAGAGAATGATTATGTCCCAAACCAATCGTTAATAAGATAATACCCAAAAAGGCAAGCGCAATCCCAATCGAACAAATAAACAGATATTTCCATCCAGCTTCCAAAGAGTTTTTACTTTTATCATAAATGATTAAAAACGTAGAAGCTAAAGTTGAGAGTTCAATAAACACCCAAAGCAGAGTAAGATGAGTGCTTAGAATGAGACCAGTCATAGAAAATACAAAGATAATAAAGCAAATAGAGTAAAAGTTTTTTCTTTCTATAGGCTGATCCGAGCTAGTTATAAAATGATAATTATAGATAGAAATTCCTAAATAAAGCAAAGCTGTCAGGGTTAAAAAATAAATATTAATCGTATCAATAAAAAAATAATCAGGGAGAACAAAGGAAGTCGGTAAGACAGAATATATCTGAAAAAGCATCGGGAATAGTTTAGCAACGGGTAAGCTAAATAAACAAAAGATTGCAGATAACAAAAACCAGCAGGATGCATTTATGATGAGAATGTATTGGTTAAGAAATTCTTTTTTATTAAAAATCAGGAGGATAATTGAAATCAATGAGATTAAGAACAGAAGATCTATCATAAATTAATCCTTTAAATTTGATAAATGATGAATATCAAAGTCATCGAATTCATTACTTATTTGATTTACAAAGACACCCAATAAGAGTACAGCTAAGAAGATATCCAGCAAGACTCCGACATTAACTAGAATTGGCATTTCATGAGTAACAGATAATGAAGCCAGAAAAATACCGTTTTCAAGTATTAAGTAACCCATAACATGAGAGATGAGTTTTTTTCTGGTTAATATAAAAAAGAAAGCTGTAATAATAGTAGAAACAGCCACTCCAAAGTATAAAGTTGTAATTTCAGGATTATACTTTTTGGCAATATAAGCAAGCACAAAACCAAGTACTAAAAATAAACTGGTAATAAATAAAGATGAAAAAGCAGGGATATTCGCATTTCTTTCGCGGGTAATGTCATTTTTTTTAATAATATAATTAAGAATATATGGTACAGCAATTGTTTTGAAAGCCAAAGTTTCAAAAGCAAGAAAAACAAAAGTAAACCAATCAGTCTGTTGAAAATTACTTACAACAATAAAAAACAGCATAGCTCCCTGAATGGCAAGAATACTAACATACTTACCAATCCTTCCAGTCAAGGTAGCGAGTAAAAGAGTAAAACTAAACAGAACAATAAAAAGATTAGCCATTAAAACCTCCGCTAAGATAGAGAATTATTAATGAAAGAATGATTAAAGCTAAAGAAATCATTAAAAAGAGAAACTGAGGTACATGAGATATTCTAAATCTGGCAATAGTAGATTCAATGGTGGCCACACAAAAAGCAATAATAACAGTCAGAGATGAAAATGCCAGAATATTAATGCAGAAGGGTAGGGAATCTGGGATTAAGATATTGGAGATTATTGAAGAGAAAAGGATAATTTTTAATCCGGAAGTATAGGTAATAATGGCTAAATCAATCCCAGAATTATCAAGGATCATTACTTCGTGAATCATGGTTAATTCAAGATGCGTTTTAGGGTCATCAACGGGGATTCGACAACCTTCAATTAGAATGATTACCAGCAAAATAATAACTGTGAGGGTTTGAATAACAATAGATACGGTATTATCAATTTTAATAGTATTGATAAGATCTGAGAAGTTTAACATGTTGTTATTCAGCAATAAAAATGAGGAGATCAGTATAAACAAAGCAGGTTCAACAAAAGCAGAGAAAATAGATTCTCTATTAGCTCCCATACCTTCAAAGCTTGACCCGGTATCTAAAGCAGATATAATCATAAAGAATCTGCCCAATGCCAGTATAAAACAAAAGACAACATAGTTTGCTGAGAAGTTAAAAAAAGATATATTTCCCGAAAGAGGAACAATTAAAGAAGCAAAGACAACTGTACTTAAGGAAATAACAGGTGTAATTTTGAAAATGAAAGAAGTTGTTGAACTAATGACTTGATCTTTTTTTAATAATCTATTAAATTCATAAAAAGGCTGAAGGACAGAAGGTCCAATTTTCCCTGACCAAAAAGCTTTAAATTTTCCCAATAAGCCCAAAAACAGAAAGGGAAAAAGCAGAATAACAAAGAGATTAAATAAGTTATAATACATAATCTATCCTATAAAAGTGACATATAAAAAGACAATTACTAAAAATATAATACCATATAAAAGATAATTTTGAGTATTACCACTTTGGAAATTAGTAAATAATGTGAGCATTTTTTGAAGAAAAGGATTCACATATTTATTAAAACTGGTTTCAAAAATATCATGGTATAAGGACTTACTATTAATTTTCTCAGGAAATACTTCTTTCAATACATCCTGATTTACTTTTTTTCTAATCAAGGGTTGGATTAATTCATAAAAACTAGAGGAATAAGAAGAACCATTATATTGCATTTTATGTGTTCCTGCCTGAAAACCGCAATCCCACGTTTTTGTATAAACAATCCTTTGTTTTATTGTTAAGAGTTTTTTTAATAAAAACAGAGCAAGTGTAATTAAGACAAAAATAATTGAATAGAATGACATTTTCTCAAGGAGATTAATGATTTCTGTTAAACCTTGAAATTCAGTAACAACTGTTAAAGAAGTAACTGCTTTTAAAATAAATCTTAAAACAAAAGCAGGGAAGAAACTGATTAAAAGCAAAAGAGTTGCATATGCATAGAGGGGTATGTTTAACAAATCCATTTTTTCTTTTTTAGAATAGTTCGTTCTGGGATTTCCCAAAAAGATAAAGGAAAAGAATCGAGTAAATGAAACAAGAGCGATTACCCCAACAATAGAAAGCACAATAATTGAAGAGATAAAAATCAATGAGAACTCAGGTGTAGAGGAAATAATCCCTTTGAAGAGAGCTACATAGATTAACAATTCACTAATAAACCCACTAAAAGGTGGCAAAGCTGAGATAGCAAGACAGGCGATTAATGCAGGAGGAGCAGTAAGAAATAGAGGTTTTATCAAACCACCCAGCAAATTAATATTTTTTTCATGAGTAAACTGATAGATATTCCCACTGCTGAAGAACAGCATAGTTTTATAAATGGAATGATTAATAACATGAAACAAGGCGCCTGAATAACCTAAGAACATCACCAAAGAATTGCTTTTGAACTGACCCAATAATCCGATGCCGATGCCTATACCAATGATCCCGATATTTTCAACAGAAGAATAGGCTAAAGATTTTTTTATATCTTTTTGAATCAAGGAGTAGATTATACCCCATAAAGCTGATATTAAGGAAACAAAGAGCACAGTTAAAGCAAAGTTGAGAGTTTGAGGGGGGAAAATATTAATCATCCTAAGTATGGCATATATAGCCACTTTAAGCATGACACCTGACATAAGTCCTGAGACATTAGCAGGGGCAGCTGGATGGGCTTTTATCAACCAAGAGTGAAAAGGGAAGAAACCAGCTTTTATGGCAAAACCAATAAAGAATAACCATAAAACTGTTTTTGAAGCAGGATCATTTGCCATTAGAGTTTTAAAATCATTAAAAGAAAAGCTATTATGACTATGGATGGAAGCCATAGCAAAAGCAAAAATCAAGAAGAGAACACAGACATGCATCCAGATAAAATAGACGATACCTGCACTCATCACTTCTTTTTTTTCACTTTCAAAATTCAGCAATAAGAAAGAACTTAGAGACATCATTTCCCATACTAAAAGAAAGAACAAGGCATTTTGAGTGGTGACAACAAGTAACATTGATAATATAAAGTAGTGTAGAATAAACACATGTAATTTATTACGTTTTTTGTCTTTATAATGATTAAGATAGCCAAAAGTATAGAGTAATCCTAAAAAAGATATGACTGATATGACAATTATGAAGATTGAGGATAAGGGATCAAAAACAAAATCAACGGTGTTAAAAGGTTGTTTTAATATTAATTCATAAGTTTTTACAGTGTTTTGAGATAAAACAGATAAAGCAAGTGAACTCAGAAAACCCATCGCAACAAAAAATAAAGAGGTTTGAAGTTTTTTTCTTAATTCATCAGAGCTTAAGAAGGTCATAAAAGAAGATGCTATAATCAGAATCACAGAGAGCGAAAAAAAATTAAACAAGATTTCCTCTCCTTCTCTTATTCCATTCATTTTCCTTATTCTGAATGCAGTCAAGAATGAGATTTTTATCACTTCTATCTTGAAGTAATTTTAGAAATAATGAGTCCTGACAGGTAAAACTTAGTTTTGAAAGAATTTCCAGATGTCTTTTAGGATTTGCACTAAGAATGATAAAAAGGGTGTGCAGACTGGACTCATCCACAGAGAAATAATTTATAGGTTTATCAATAAAGACCACAGAAATACTTTCTTGCTTTAAATCAGTAATAATAGGGCTTCTGGGATGAGGGAAAGCTATTCCGTTCCCCATCGAGGTCGGCATCAATTCTTCTCTTTCCATCAAAGTAGAGAGTAAATTTTGAGGATTGATTTCTTCAGGCAGATTCATGATAGAAATAAAATTTCTGAAGACTTCCATTAAAGTAATCCCTTGAATATTATAATAGATCCCTCCCTGACAAATCAGATTGTAAATAGAAACAGGATTTTCAGTTGTTTTCAAATCTAGTATTTGCTCAGTTACAGGCATATTATTCTTTAAAATCCACTCATTGATTTCAGCCTTATTGAAACGGTATTGGCTATTAATTTTGTAAAAGGGTATTTTATTAGCCTGAATCCAACGATAAACTGTTTTTTCGGAGACATTCAGCAGTTCGCAAATTTCTTTTATCTTTAAATTCACTTTATACTCCCTTGAATTTTGTACACAAATGTACACAAATGTCTGTAAAAGTCAATGTTTTTTTAGTAATTTTTAAATTTTATATAAATAAAGTAAAAGGTAGAGCAGGGCAGGGCAGGGAGCACTGCAGATAAATGATAATTAATTGATAGATTATTTTAAATGATCAGAATGGTTGTTTTTTGAATTTGGAATAGGGGGTTAGCAATTAAAGTCTTTAATATCTTTTTGACAGTATCTCAGAACATATCGTTAAGTTTCCACAGTTTTTTGTTGACATATGAAAAAGAATTGCCATTATTATTATTGAGGTAATTATGAATCAAGAGTATAAAAACAGAGTAAATGCTGCAATGAGAGAAATAGAAGAAAAAAATACTATTAGAAGCATAAATGATGTAATGAAGATAATAGAACAACAAAAAGAAAATAATAAACTGTTACTTTATAGGGGTCATTCAGAGATTAAATTCCCTTTACTTCCAACAATTTACAGAGATAATCTAATAATTAATGAAGATCAGATTATTAAAGAAGCTATTTCATCATTACCCTCCTCATTTATTAATACTAACTCTGATTTGGAAAAACTAATAATTATGCAACATCATGGTATTCCAACAAGATTGTTAGATTTAACGTCTAACCCTTTAGTCGCTTTATATTTTTCTTGTTCTAAGCAAGAAGAGGAAAAGGGAGAGTTATTTATTTTTAAAGTTTTAAAGGATAATGTAAATTATACGATTGATTCAAAGCCTAATTTAATTGCAAGTATTGGCTTGTTACCATGTGATTTTAATGTGTCTCTTTTTGATCACCTTAACTCAATCCTAGATGATTTATATACATTTTCTGAAGATTTAAAAGACTGTAAGCTTGATTATAAAGATATTTTTAAAATTAAAAGCAAAATTACTGGGAGTAATAATTTTTATTTCTATTCATGTTATTTTAGAGCATTAAATAACATTTTGGATAAATTTAAAGAATACGATTTTACCGGAGCTCTGCATGAAATGAAACGACAAATTAATAATGACTATACAGACTTACATGATATTTCTGAGAATACTTGGCGATTAATAACTGATGTTCTAAACTCTGAGAAATATAAGATCGGGTCCAACTACAAACTTTTTTCTTTATTGGATAAATTTATTAATATTAAGTATAATGTCTTCTTTGAAAACTACGATGAGATGTCTCTATTGTTAAATAAGGAATTACAGACTATTCTTGAAAATAAAGATGATAATCAAAATATTAATGCCATAATGGATGAAATTGATGAATTAAAAGAAAAAATTGGTGAAAAAGTGATAAATATATTAAAGAAATTTTACAGTGAAAAAAAACAATATGAGCTAAATACTTTTTTAAATGGCAGTTTAGATATTTTTGATTTATTCTCTTATTCTATTTTGAGGCCGGTATGGAATAATAACCGAATAACAAAACAAGAAGGATATTTCCTTCTATTTGGAATGAATACATTTAAACTATTTCCATCAAAAATTGACGAATCTACTTACGAAAAGTATATAGTAACTAATAAGAAAGAAATTTTAAAAGAATTAGAATCTATAGGTTTTTCAAGAAAAACAATGTTCCCTGATTTAGACAACTTGGGACAGTATTTAAAAGAAGAGTTTAAAATAATTCCATAACAGTCCTTCTAGACTAAACCCTTATTTCAACAATTTGATTAAAAGTTCATAATTTGTGTTTAGGCTGATAGTATTGTTTTTTTGTTCTATGATTAATGGTTGATCAGAGAATCCGTTACTAATCATATAGATAATTTTTTCAAGGAAAAGATCATAAAGAATGCATTCATTTTCATCAACTTTTAGTAAATATCTTTGTTGTTTGTAATTAGTATTGGGAAGATTTTCAGCAAAGATTCTGCTTTTAAATCCATTTATTCTTTTATCAATTTCAAAGAGATAAATCCCTTTTTTTATAATGAGAGAATAACAATAATCATTTGAATTATTATTTGAAATCTCAGATATCGTCCAGTTTTCTTTTTTTGATAATTGCTTTTTATTTATATTTTTCGTGTTAAAAGGAGCATTATATTTGGAGGTTAGAGAGTCACGTTTATTTTGATTTATGAGGTCATTTTGATTGATGATCATTTGATTGATCTGTTGAGCATTCCCTGAATATTTCCGATAGAGTTTTAAAAAGTGATCATAGCCTTCTGAAAGTTCAGCAGTTACAACGTAAGCACTGACAGGATAGCTTATAGAAGGATCTGTTTGGTTAAAATCCTGAATGTTAAAAAGATCAGAAACGCAGATAAAGCCTGCATCCGTTAAAAACTTCCCTGCTTCGATCATAGTTTCAGCAGATCTTCCACTTCTTCCACCAAGAGCGACAGCCAACCCTTCTTGAAAAAGGGGATGAGTATATAAAAATGGTTTTTCCGTTACAAAATTTATCAGTATATGAATCGCTTCATGAAAATGAGCTGGATCAATAGAGACAATTGTGTCCTCATTTAACAGGGCAATACCATTAGTTCTAAATCCAGTGATACACTCCATTTCATCCATATCTTTACAGATTATATAGTTAATTTTTTTAGTTTTTAGAAGGTTAACTTTCATCGAATCCTTGTTAAGTCCTACATTCTTTAAGAATTTATCTGTTTCATTATCCAGATAATTCGAAGCAAACTGATTAAAACGAGTTGAATCAGAGAAATAATACTTATAATATTGGCACTCATAAGTTTGACTTATTTGTCTATAATAAAAAGCAGAGGAAATTAGTCTATCTTTTTTTAAGAAGATTGTTTTAGAATCTTTAGATTGATTTGTGATTATTATTTTAGAAAAAACAGAATCTATTTGTATTGTTTGAAAAGCCAAACTTTTCCCGAGTAAATCTGTTTTAAACTCAGAAAAGGATTCGAAACCGAAAAGACATTTATCACAAGCATCCGAATATCTGATATTTAATCTTTGGCAAGACTCCAGATATTCTTGATCTATTTGGTTATCGGAGAGATGCTGATTCATTATGAGGTTTTCAATAATTGAAACTTGTTTTTCCGAAATGGCAGCCATTAGAAAGTTTGCGGAGAAAATCATTACTAAACACAAAGCTATCTTATAATTCATACAAAATCCTTTTTATTTGTCTTAACCCATCTTTACCATAATTTATCGTAAGTCATTGTAAAATATACATAATTAAAAGTGCGGGGCACTACGGCAACTTAATTATCTTTCTATTTATTGGGTTTATTTTGATGTTTAAAGCCTTATATATTCTTTTTTGTATCTCATTTGCATCTGAAGGCTGAACAATAGTTATTATTTTTGAATCTTCTGTTTTCATCTCTGTTGTAATAAGGTTATGTGTTGATAACAGTTCTCTGGTTTTATTCCATGAAAAATTTATGTCATGAGCCTTTAATTTGGCCCGGATAACATTCAAAATATGATAGGCTAATACTGCTATAAATAAATGACTCTCCGCCCTTACCTGTATTTTGTGATAAACAGGTCTAAATGCTAACTCACTTTTAAGGCATCTGAATGAATATTCTATGTTTGTTAGTGTTGAGTAGATATTCCATAATTCCTGTTCATTAAAATTATTCAGATTGGTTCTTAGAAAATAGGAACCGTTATAAGAAAAGTCCTTTTGATCAGAATATGTGTTTTCCCAGAATATACTTTGAACAAGATTATCTTCTTGTTCAATATCCACTACAATAAATCTCGAGATCGATTTGTGTTTTTCTTTTAATCTGCCCAATTTTTCTAATATTTTATCATACGATTTAACCGTTTTTTTCTTTGCCAGGGATTCTTTCAATAATTCTAAATCACGAATATATTTTTTTGTAAAACTTTCAAGCATTGATTGCTCTTTTACTTTTTTCATTGGACTCACACAGTATAAATATGTCTCATCCTCTTTTTTTAGAATGGTTGCCTTAATCTCTTTGTCTTGGGTTGAAAAAATATCTGAAGCTTCTAACTGGTTAATTTCTTCACAACTGAAAGGTTTATTTTTCGCAACACAGATGTAATGATAGCCTTGATCAGACAAGTATTTTAAATTAGATTCTGAAGATATTCCTGCATCAATTACGACTATTTTATCTTTAAACAAACGGTCTTTTTCATTACTTGCTTCTTCCAGTTGCTTAATCATATCAACTAAAGAAGATGGCTCACTTTGGTTTCCTTCCATTACTTTGCATGTTTTTGGAAAACCATTCTCATCTATGATAAAGCCTAATGTCAATAATCGACAATCTTTTCTTTTCTCTTTTGATAAACCAAATTTTGCGCCTGGTATTGATGAACAATTACCTTCAAAATACGTATTGGTTAAATCAAATAAAACTAATTTCTCTTTTAAATTTAATAGACTACGCTCTTTTTCAATCAAATGACTTTCTAGGGTTTCTTTTAATGAATAGAGTTTATCTGTTATTCGGTAAAGTGAGTTATTTGATAATTTTGAAAATGAAGTATTTAATAAGGAGTCCAGTCCTGATTTGTTAATTGCCCATTCTCTTGTTGACTTCTCACTTTCAGGATAAACAAGTCTTCCGATTATTGATAAAGCTGCAACTTCTCTTTGGTGCTCTGAAAATCCATTTTCTTTAAGTACCTTATCTATTTCTAATTCCTTATATACAGACAGAGCCACGTGTTCTGCTCCAATTGAACGGACTTCTGTATGTTTTAGACTGTTTAAATCCACATTTTGAATATCTTTCTCAACTATTTCTACCTTATCATATTGATTTTCTACTTTTAAAATTGTTTTTCTTTTGATAAGTTTAACGATATTCTCGGCTTTATCTATAATATCTGTATTGTTATTGATGAAAGTTTGACCTGAAAGTAGCATTTCAACAATATTAGCTAATTCTTTCCATTGTTCTTTAGGTAAATTTAACTCATTAAAAGTTAAAACAGTCCTCTGTCTTGGACCATTTGGTCCTCTGTATGACTCTACGAGTCTAAAAATAATCTTATTACCTTTTTTTAAATCTCTTATATACATAATGTAATCAAATTATATTTTTGCTGATTATTTGTCAAGTATTATATTTGTATTTGGGGCACTACATTTGACTTTTCTTGCTATATTTTTTTCATTATTCTGAACATAAAGTCGTCTAAGACAGAGATCGTTGCTTAGTGAGGCGTTTTACGCATTAGTTAACTGCTATCAATTAACTTGTTTTGAAGGATTAATGAAAAAAAGTTTAAAATCTTTGTTTGAGTGGTAAAGATGGGTTAAGTGAATTTAATTTAAAATGCAGAATATTTAGAAATTCAGTCAATGTTTTTTTTAAGATCACGATAACAACCGATTATTATTTATTAGATTAAGAGAGTTTCATTGTATTGAAAAAAATATTCTGAAAAGAATTATAGAATAGAGATAAAAATTCCCTATAAATTTTATTGACACATGATTCATTTTAGTTGATTATTTGCTTTGAGATAAGAAAGGAGGAGCATTATGAGCGTATTTACTAAATATCTAATTCAATTGTTTTTCAAAATGAGGCAATTTAGTTTCGGTTTAAAAGCAAACAAGGGGAAGATAATTTTATTTTCAATTATGATCATCGTTTTTATAGGAGCAAGGGAGAATAATCCAGAACCAAACTTATTAGATAATAACCGAATAAAACCTTACAAATCAAATTCGCATACAACAGGAATGAATAATAATAAAAGGTATAGGGTGTTTATCTCTCCAATATTTAAAGATGGTCGTGGACTATCTGTTTTTGATAAAGACAAATTATGTTCCGGATATCCTATTAAGGAAAGTAAAGCAAGAGAAATCATTAATAAAGCCTTTGAAGGACAAAATTTAAATTTCAGTTCAAACATACCCTCTGAAATCATTCCAGTTTTTCAAAAGACGGTGTTAAAAGCAACCATAATCAAAGGAAAAGAAAAGTTTAAAGAAGTCAGAGAGAGTTTTTGTCTTGATATTGATGGGTATAATTCAGAGCACAATATTGGGTATTACTTCATTTCCCATGAAGATTTTTTAAAATATTACAAGAATAGACCAGATGAAAGAGACACTTTACAAGTTGAAAATTATCTTCAATTAGCTGAAACGCTAAGAAAGAATATTAGGAATAATAAAGGACTAAACATATTTTTTTATTACGAACCTATGTGTTGTGACGGTATGTCAGACAAGTTAAATTCAGAAGAGAAGAGATTAATGGTTGAAGGTTTATTATTGGAGCAACAAAAACAAAGCATAAATTGGTTAAAGAAAAAGGGGATTATCGAATAAGTTGGAAATTTATTAAGAAAAGAATAGAGTAAATTAGTAAATCAAAGAGTCTGTATTTTAAATAGTTTGAGATAAAAATTTTTTTTAAATACAGTAGAAAATTGTCCTTATTCTAATCAGATTAAATGCTATTTTGATTCAACAAGCTCCAAGGAAGGAGTAAGCAAGGCAACACTGAAGTGTTGCAGATAATAGATAAAAGCTCATATCAGGCTGTTGCCTGTTTGGTAAAAATGAAACACCTTGTTTTGAGATTGTCCTTTTAAAAAATTGACATCTATTGGAGAAGATATGGATATTTCTTTGAGATAGTATTGTTCATTACTTTTGTCTTGATACCTGGATATTTAATATATTTTATGGATTAATTAATTAAAATAGACAAATACACAAGGTGTTTCATAGGAGCTCATATCAGGCTGTTGCCTGTTTGGTAAAAATGAAACACCTAGTTTTGAGATTGTCCTTTTAAAAAATTGACATCTATTGGAGAAGATATGGATATTTCTTTGAGATAGTAGTGTTCATTTCTTTTATCTTGATACTTGGATATTTAATATATTTTATGGATTAATTAATTAAAATAGACAAATACACAAGATGTTTCATAGGAGCTCATATCAGGCTGTTGCCTGTTTGGTAAAAATGAAACACCTAGTTTTGAGATTGTCCTTTTAAAAAATTGACATCTATTGGAGAAGATATGGATATTTCTTTGAGATAGTAGTGTTCATTTCTTTTGTCTTGATACTTGGATATTTAATATATTTTATGGATTAATTAATTAAAATAGACAAATACACAAGATGTTTCATAGGAGCTCATATCAGGCTGTCGCCTGTTTGGTAAAAATGAAACACCTTGTTTTGAGATTGTCCTTTTAAAAAATTGACATCTATTGGAGAAGATATGGATATTTCTTTGAGATAGTATTGTTCATTTCTTTTGTCTTGATACCTGGATATTTAATATATTTTATGGATTAATTAATTAAAATAGACAAATACACAAGGTGTTTCATAGGAGCTCATATCAGGCTGTCGCCTGTTTGGTAAAAATGAAACACCTTGTTTTGAGATTGTCCTTTTAAAAAATTGACATCTATTGGAGAAGATATGGATATTTCTTTGAGATAGTATTGTTCATTTCTTTTGTCTTGATACCTGGATATTTAATATATTTTATGGATTAATTAATTAAAATAGACAAATACACAAGGTGTTTCATAGGAGCTCATATCAGGCTGTCGCCTGTTTGGTAAAAATGAAACACCTTGTTTTGAGATTGTCCTTTTAAAAAATTGACATCTATTGGAGAAGATATGGATATTTCTTTGAGATAGTATTGTTCATTTCTTTTGTCTTGATACCTGGATATTTAATATATTTTATGGATTAATTAATTAAAATAGACAAATACACAAGGTGTTTCATAGGAGCTCATATCAGGCTGTCGCCTGTTTGGTAAAAATGAAACACCTTGTTTTGAGATTGTCCTTTTAAAAAATTGACATCTATTGGAGAAGATATGGATATTTCTTTGAGATAGTATTGTTCATTTCTTTTGTCTTGATACCTGGATATTTAATATATTTTATGGATTAATTAATTAAAATAGACAAATACACAAGGTGTTTCATAGGAGCTCATATCAGGCTGTCGCCTGTTTGGTAAAAATGAAACACCTTGTTTTGAGATTGTCCTTTTAAAAAATTGACATCTATTGGAGAAGATAATGGTAGTGCTGACGCACTACAGATAATGGCAAATCGGAGATTTGCAGATAAAAGCTCATATCAGGCTGTTGCCTGTTTGGTAAAAATGAAACACCTTGTTATATCTCTGTAAAAATCAAAATATTTTTGACAATTAGTATCAAAATGTTGTATTTATGATCAAAAAGGAGGGACTTAAAATGAGAAAAAAAAATGAGAAAATTGAATCAGCATCTAACGAAATTTCAGTAATCAATCATCACTCTGCAGGAATCGATATTGGTTCCAAAGAAAATTGGGTAAGTGTATCTCCTACTATTTGTGAAGATCATATACGCAAGTTTGGTTCTTATACCTGCGATTTAAATGCTATAGCTGATTGGTTAACTTCTTGCAAAGTAACAACAGTGGCAATGGAATCAACCGGAATCTATTGGATTCCCCTCTATGAAATACTTGAATCAAGAGGTTTTAAATTAAGTTTATGCAATGCAAAACATGTTAAAAATGCACCAGGTAGAAAGAAAACAGATAAATTTGATTGTGATTGGCTGAGAAAATTACATTCCTATGGTCTCCTAACACCCTCATTTATTCCGGAGAAGAATATACGAGAAATAAAAGTATTAACTCGTTATAGAGACAAATTAGTTAAAGAGAATAACATACATATCCAGCATATGCAAAAAGCCTTAACTCTAATGAACTTTTATCTTCATCAAGTCATTTCTGACATTACTGGCAAGACAGGAATGAGTATAATAAAAGCAATACTTTCAGGAGAGACAAATCCTGAAGTTCTTGTGTCATATAAAAAAAAAGGTGTAAAAAAAAGTAATGAAGAGATCATTAAAGCATTGAGTGGTAGTCTGCAATTTGAACAACTGTACATTCTCAAACAGGCAGTAAATTTTTATGAATTTTTCTTATCAAAAATTGAAGAGACAGATTCACAGATTAATAATTTATTTATATTAATGAGTCAACCAATTGATGAGGACAATATTTCAATTGAAGAAAATGATAGTAATGATATTAATCATAACATCGTTCAAGCAATAGGTGTTGACTTATGTGAGATACCT
Organism: Cloacimonadales bacterium (SeqCode); assembly: GCA_963678255.2. Classification (GTDB taxonomy): domain Bacteria; phylum Cloacimonadota; class Cloacimonadia; order Cloacimonadales; family WRIO01. The sequence goes on along the minus strand of CAXXTW010000001.1, from coordinate 1,118,330 downwards.
GGTCTTAATATACTATCAGTAGAAAAGTTAATTGGAGAGACAGGCTTTGATATGAGTAAATGGAAAAATAGTAAAAATTTTACATCTTGGCTTGGATTATCTCCGAATCATAGAATAACCGGAGGGACAGTTTTTCAAAATAGTACAAATAAAGTTCAAAGTAATGCAGCTTCAATTTTTCGACAATGTGCAACTACATTGAGAAACAGCCATAGTTATTTAGGTGCATTTTTCCGTAAAAAGATGGCACAAATTGGTTATCAGAAGGCAATAACAGCTACAGGCAGAAAAATAGCAGTTATCTATTATACAATGATTCGATATAAAAAATCCTATTCTGAATTAGGAGTGAATATTACGTTCTCAGAGAGCCACCATGTCGGAGAAATAGAGCCAGCTTCACGGAAAAACAGAGCCATGTTAACGGACAGAGAGCCACCTAAATGATGGCTCTCTTCATAAAATGATTATTTTACAGTCATTTCTTGATTTTTTTCTTTATTCCATATCGTTCTCTCATAGACATATTCCCTTCGATCATTATTTCGTAAGAGTTATGTTTTATTCTATCGATTATTGCATCAGACAAAGTTTCGGCTTCATTTGTACCAATCCTTTCCTGCCAGCCTTGAGTATCATATTGAGTACAAAAGATAATTGAACCATTTTTTGTTCTTACTTCAATGATTTCAAGAAGATCCATAGCTTGTTCATTTGAAAGAGGTTTTAAAAGCCACTCATCTAAAATTAACAAATCATATTTTTGACATGATTTTATGAATCTTTTAAAATTTCCTTCTCCTCGAGCAACTAATAAATCATTTATCAGTTCAGGGAGCCTTGTATATTTAACACTTAATGATTGTCTGCATGCAGAGATCGCTAATGCGCATGCAATATATGTTTTACCATTTCCCGAAGCTCCCTTAAGGATAATATTGTGATTGTCTCTAATATACTGACAAGAAGATAATTTTAGTATTTGTGATTTATCAAGTTTACGATCGGGGAGGTATTCTATATCTTCCACGCAAGCATTAAGATATCTTAAATGAGCTTCTTTAATACATTTTGATATCTTATTGGACTGTCTTCTTGACCATTCAAAATCAACAAGCAATCCGATACGTTCTTCAAATGATAAATTGCTATATTCATAATTTTCCATTTGTATCCTTAACGCTTCAACAAAGCCATTTAGATTCATTTGATTTAGCTTTTCATATGTAGATTGATTAACCATTTTATATATCTCCTTTATTGTTTTTTCTGCGAGTAAACCCGTATTGTTCACCTTTTTGTTCATTAACTGCTTTTTCTTGCATTTTAATACTATCTTGTCCTGTCTTTAGGATTGTTTGAACCATTTTTACGCTTGGGGCAGGAGTGTAATAAAGAGCTTTTTCACAAGCATATTCAATACGTTCAAATGAAAATCTGTCTGCAAGTTTCATTAAAACACCACAGGACTTATATGATTGTTCTTCAATTTTATTGGATTTCAACAATGATTCCATTATACATAATGTATTTTTGCCTGCAGATTTTGCCCATTCAAGAAAAGTTTCTCTATTCCAGCTAAGAAATCGTTTATGATTTTCTGGCATATGCTCGGGTAAAACTATTGGAGAAGTTGTATTATATCTTCTCAAATGAGAAGCAATTCGAATGTTTTTATAGAAAACCTCAATTGTTTTATACGTATACCTAATATCAACTGAATGCCCAATATATTCATATGGAACTGAGTATTGACATTTATCTACATTTATAAGATAGTCCATCTGAATTGTTGCTGTTACCCACGATGACAATTCATAATGGCTTGCAGGTAAGGGTATTAAGAAGGATTTTTCTTCTTCTTCAAAGGCACTTAACCTGCAGCCAATCTTCTTTTGGAAAGGCTTTTGATTAAAATCTGTTAACTTGCTTTTAATTGCATTATTGAGTTCAGAAAAAGAAAAAAAGCGCTCATTACGCAAAGCGGCAATAATCCAGGTTGATATAATCCCAACAGTTCCTTCTGCATTAGGTTTATCTTTTGGAGAATAAGGCCTAGCCGGAATGACTGCCGTTCCGTAATATTCTGCCATTTCCTGATATGCTTTATTGAGTATGACTTCGGATTTACTGTGTTTCACTACTCCTGTCTTTAAATTATCAGGGACTAATATGCGGGTGACACCATTAAAGAACTGATAAGCATGTATATGAGCATTAATCCATTTTTCAGTTTTCATTGAAGGAAATGCTTCAGCATAGGAATATTGACTGCATGAAAGAGCTGCAACAAAGACATAAGCCGGTATAAGTTCGCCTGTGATATGATCTGTTATAAATAACGTAGATCCAGCCCAATCCACTTCAAGTAATTCGCCTGGCTTTCTTTTAATACGCATTGTTGCCTTTGATTTTTTAATATAATACCTGTAATAGTCGCAGAACTGAGTATATTGATAAGGTATCAGCCCTTCAGTATGAGATCGTTCATAATATTCACTCCAAAGCAATGTCAGAGTTACGCCGGGTCTAGCTAACTCTTTGTGGATTAAATTGTAATCAGGAATCTTTCTTAAACTTGGGTTTTCTTTTTCAGGATAAAGAAGTCGAATAATCTCTTGATTTGAAAATTTTGAGTGAGTATCCCATGACACCCCTTTTGCATCTGAAAGCTCATAAATTTCCGAAACAGTATTTCGGGAGCAATGTAAACATAGGGCTATTTGGCGCTGGGTATAGCCAAAACTACGTAACCTCAGAATCTCATGATAATTAATCATAATTATCACCTCCATGATTTATTTGTACTTGAGTACATTGTTAAATCATAGAATAATTGAAATTTAAGGCAATCGAATAATGACGTGGCTCTCTTTCCGTGAAGGTGGCTCTAAATTAGCGTGATAGTGGCTCTGTTTTTCCGTGAAAGTGGTTCACTTACACCGAAATATCCATTAGGAGAAAATTTTTATGAAGAATTGAATAGAAAGAAAATGGAAGATAACTTTAAAAAATTGGCAAAAAAACTTGGTTATGAAATCAAACAAGTAGTTTAATTAAAAAAATATTTTGCAAAAGGCCGTTTTATCATTGGTGGATAAATCCCCGTATAAAAGCTTGGTTGCTTATGCTTTTTTGTTTTGATAACTGGTGAGATATTTGAAAAAATATTATCCCGAATAGGAGATTAAATAGATTTAATAGCATAAGTGCAAAATATTTTATATCATAAAACAATAAAATTATAGTTAAATAAGGATTTTATATTAGATAGAATTAAATAAGACAAATACACAAGGTGTTTCATAGGAGCTCATATCAGGCTGTTGCCTGTTTGGTAAAAATGAAACACCTTGTTTTGAGATTGTCCTTTTAAAAAATTGACATCTATTGGAGAAGATATGGATATTTCTTTGAGATAGTATTGTTCATTACTTTTGTCTTGATACCTGGATATTTAATATATTTTATGGATTAATTAATTAAAATAGACAAATACACAAGGTGTTTCATAGGAGATAAGAGATAATCATCATCGTTGGAGGATATCTTTAGGATGGTATATGTTGAATAAAGTCTTTTCATTTCTTTGAGAGGGTATTGTTCATTTCTTTTGTCTTGATACAAAATAAACGAACCAAAGAAAAAATCAAGCCCGGAAAACCCCTATCGGGGATCTTGATTTTCATCTCTTTTCATTGAAATATAAATATCTGTATTTTTCTGATGGTATGCAATTTAATCTCCAGTCACTCTCAGGGGCTCCGCCATAAACTCGCTCTTCGAGCTCAAACATATGGCTGTTCGCACCCCTTCGAGTTTCCTTGCGACTTAACGTCATTTTTTCATGGGCATTGTCTCATTGATACCTGGATATTTAATATATTTTATGGATTAATTAATTAAAATAGACAAATACACAAGGTGCTTCATAGGAGATAAGGGCGGTGCTGTTTCACTGCAGAAAAGGATTTTTTTATAACTGAAAGAGGGGGATGATTGTCTAGGATTTTGAGTTTGAGGTTCCCATGTTTCATTGTGCCAACTAACAAGAATTTCGAGTCCGAGCCGAACTTGCTCCAAAAGGAGGTAACGCCATTTTTACATTATAATATGGGAGGAATATTGTAGTAATTCATAAATAGGAGAAGATATAATGTAATTATATCTTACTAATTAAAGATTATATGCTGGATTAGTCAAGAAACGTCGATATGAAGCATATAGGTTCACTTTTCAAGCCAATAAGTAGGAGAGTTGCTTAATGGGAGCTTATTTATTTTGGACAATTTCTAGAAAATGAAACAGAATTATCCAAATTAGAACTTGACATATAAGAGAGTAAAAATAGGATCCATTCAAAATATTAGAATAAGGTGTGTTATGAGAAAAAAATCCACATTATTAGTCCTCTTTTTACTTTTTTTAGTAATGTTGTCCGCCATAGAAACGTTTGACAAAGCCATTTACAATCCAGCAATCAATGTTTGTTTTTCCAAAGATCTTATTGGTAATGGAGAAGGCAAATTTGAAATTACCACAAATAATGGTATTATAGAAACTCGTTTTCAAGGGTTTAATCAGATCGCAAAAGAATATGAGATTATAGAGTTAAAGCAACTTTATCGAGTTAAGAACAGAACTTGGAATTTCAATGGAATCTATCCAATGAATATTTTTCAAGTAAAGGTAAAAGATGTTAAACGGATTGATGAGTTAATGCAAAAACTTTCTTCAGAATCCTATTTAGTTTTTAGTGAATTTGATCCAATATTAAAGACAAGTATGACAACAAATGATCCCTTTATTACTTCTCAATGGGCATTGAAAAATATTGATGCATTTAGGGCATGGGATTATGAAACTGGCAGTAATCAAGTGGTTATTGGTGTTGTAGATAGTGGAGTTAAATGGAATCATCCGGATTTAAAGGATAATATTTGGATCAATCAAGCTGAAATGGCAGGTGCTACAATCAATTGGGAGACAGGTCAAATCACGGGAGATAATGTCGATAATGATAACAATGGATATGTAGATGATATATTTGGATGGGACTTTTGTCAGAGTGAATATGAAGAAGACAACAATCCTTATCAGGCATTTTATGGAAACAATCATGGAACTCACGTAGCTGGTTGCGCAGCAGCGATGGGTAATAACACAGTTGGAGTAGTCGGGCCAGCCTTTAATGTCAAGATCATGGTTTCAAAACATCAACCCAGTGATATGCCGACAAATAGTATATATAATGGTTATGCTGGTGTTTATTATTGTGCTGACAATGGTGCAGACATAATCAATTGCAGTTGGGGAGGAAGAGGAGGCTCAAATAGTGCTGAGACTGCGATAAATTATGCAAGGAATCAAGGAGCATTGGTTTTTGCAGCAGCTTCAAACGATAATACAGACAACACCTATACACATTACTATCCATCAGATGCAACAAATGCAGTAAGTGTTGCTGCGACAGACAGCATGGACAAGAGAGCAAGTTTTTCAAACTATGGAACACCAATAGACATATCAGCTCCAGGAGTATCCATATTGTCCACGATTTTTAATACAGAGGGCAATAATTCTTATTCAAGTTTTTCAGGAACCTCTATGGCAACACCTGTAGCTTGTGGTGTGGCAGCATTAATCAAGTCTATGTATCCTGATCTAACTCCAGATCAATTAAAAGCACGCATCATGGCAGGTTGTGACTCCATCGATGTACTCAACCCAGGTTATGAAGGAAAATTAGGAGCAGGAAGAGTTAATGCATTCAATTCTTTAATGTATGACAAGATACCAAACCTAAGTATAAGTAACTATCAGATAAACGAGGTGCAAGGAGACAATGACAATGTTGTTAATCCTGGAGAGACAATTTCTCTGTCAGTAGAGTTAAAAAACAAGCTTGGTTGGATGAATTGTGAAGGATTAACAGGTAAACTTCGTTCAACCGATCCCAGAGTAACAATTATTGATTCAGTTTTTACTATAGATTCCATACTATCAGGTCAATCAGAATCATCTACACAAAATGTAACATTTATGGTTTCATCTGATTATCCAGTAATTACACAATTACCAATTTTTATTGAAATCATTTCAAATGAGAATTCTGAATACACCTACCATACTAATTTGCAAGTTAGTGTCCCCATGACATTAATGCAAAAATACTGGCCTTTTGAGAATAATTTATCAGCTGTCTATTCTCCAAGTTTGATAGATGTAAATAATGATGGGGAACAAGAAATATTATTTACATCATATAATGGAAAGGTACAATTGATAGATAAAGAAAAGAATAACTTACCAGGCTTTCCAGTCGATTTACAAGAAATAATCTTTTCATCTCCAGCAATCATGACATGGAACAACGAGACATTTTTTGTGGTTTCAACATTACATCATATCTATAAAATCAGTACCCTTGGCCAAATCATTTCAACTTATTTTTCAGAAGGTGTTATTAGGTCGAACCCAACCATTGCAGATATGAATAATGATGGCAATCCAGAAATCATTCTTGGGAATCTTGATGAGCAGATAATTGTATTAAATTCAGATGGAACGACCTATTATCCTGGATTCCCTGTCACATTATCAGGAAACATAATTTCATCGGTTACTGTTACAGATATGAATAATGATGGGATAAAGGATATCATTGCATCAACCATTGATGGTTTTATAAATTGTTTAAATGGAAGCAATGGCAATCAAGTATCAGGCTGGCCCTATAATCAAGGTCAATTGGTATTAAATGGACCTATTGTCATAAAAGATGAAAATTCAACATTAGTAGTATCTTGTGGAAATAAATCATTAAATAATCACTTAACTATTCTCAATCAAAGTGGACAAACAGTTCTTGATATGCCTTTAACTACTTCAGTTTTGGGTAATCCAATAGCATCTGATATAAATAATGATGGATATACAGAAATTGCGTTTGCTGACAATAGAGGAAAAGTATATTTAATGGATTTAAATGGAATAATATTCAATGGTTTTCCAGTGGATTTAGGTGTAAACATAGAATCATCCTGTTTATTTGTAGATGTTGACGGGGACTCATTACAAGAAATACTTGTATCGACAGCTCGAGGAAAAATATATGCAATATCCACATCAGGATCCATCATAGCAGGATATCCAGTTGATCTATCCGATCAGTTCAAATATTCACCAATAGTAGGGAGTATTGACCAAGATAATGATTTGGATTTATTAATAAGTCATAGTGATAAGCTTAGTTTTATAGACTTTAAAACACCATTTTATACATCAATGTGGAGCATGTACCGTCTTAATCCAGAGAGAAATGCAGTTGTTTATTCACCGACCACATTAAGCAATCATAATGAAATTGAAAGTAGTGAACCAATTAAAATTCGTATATATCCCAATCCTTTTAACCCAATAACTAGAATAGAGTGGAATCAGGTAACTGATCAAGATGTCATAATCAATGTTTACAATATAAAAGGACAAGTAGTAAAGACGTTAACCCATAACAGATATTCAAAAGGACAACATACGCTTTCATGGAATGGGAAAAATGGTCAAAACAAGGACTGTTCTGCTGGAATTTACTTTATTCAAATACGAACCAATACAAATACTTTGATGAAAAAAGCAATTTTACTCAAATAAAGACTAACTTTAGTTTTAAGAGCCTGCATTTTACAGGCTCTTTTTTTGATAAAACGTAGAATAATCAAAAAATTATTGACGATAAAACAAAGAATCCTCAATAGTGTATAGAAATCAAAGTGAGGGGATGATTAGATGGCGACAAATAAACCAGTTTATGTTGACGAATTGTATGGAGAACTGGAAATAGGACAAAATGGAGAGAAATGGTTTGTAATTTATACAAAACCACAACATGAGAAACAATTAGCTATCTGGGCAAAAACTAATAATATATATTATTATCTTCCACAGGTAGAAAAAGAGCATGTTTATCAGCATAAAAAAGTTATATTTACTAAGCCATTATTTCCAGGTTATTTTTTTGCAAAATGTACTTTAAAAGAAAAAGATAAATTAATTGTATCAGGGCATTGCGTTTATTTTTTAAAAGTAGATATAGAAAAAGAACTGGTTGAGGATTTAAAACGAATATCCCTTGTTCGTAATGCACACATTGAGATGAAAGATCATGTATATTTAGAAAAGGGAATGGTAGTTTGTTTTAAAGAAGGACCTTTAAAGGGTCAACAAGGGATCGTCCAAGACAGTACAAATCTCAATAAAGTTGTATTGCAAGTCAAAATCATGAAAAGAGCAGTTGCTATAGAAGCAAATCCAGAAACACTAGAAATATTATCCAATTATGATGAATATCAAAATGAGAATGATCTTCAGAATAACGAAAGCCAAGAAATTCAGGAGATCACTTGATCAAGGGAGAAACATATTCTCAGGATGAATATTGGATGAAAATTGCATTGGAAGAAGCAAAAAGTGCTATAGAAAAAGATGAGATCCCTGTTGGAGGTGTTATAGTAAAGCATAACGAATTAGTATTTAAAACGCATAATTTAACAAAATCGCTTCATAACCCTTTAGCTCACACAGAAAAACTACTAATAGAGCAAGCTCTCCTTCATGAGAAGTATTTATATGATTACACTTTATATGTTACATTAGAGCCTTGTTTAATGTGTTCTGGGATGATAATATTGTCCAGAATAGGCAGAGTTGTCTATGGTACTAAGGATTATAAAGCAGGAGCTTGTGGATCAGTTTATCAAGTGCTCCAAGATAAGAGTTTTAACCATCACCCTCAATTAACCTATGGGATTTTACAAGATAAGTGTTCAGAGATTTTAAAAACCTTTTTTGAAAGAAAAAGAATCGTTTCTTAAAAAGGAAATAATAAATAAGAAATTGGATCAGAGAATGAGTATATTTAATCATGCCTTAACCGAAATGTGGTTTGAAGTCATAGGGGAAGGAATTCCAATCTTAATCCTTCATGGTTATGAATTGGATCATCATTGTATGAAAAACATATTAGAGCCATTATTTAAGAAAAAAGATAATTTTAAACGCATCTATTTAGATATACCAGGAATGGGGAAATCTATCGTCAAACCAGGATTGAATAATGCTGATGATATGCTTCAGATTCTCAAAGATTTTATCGACACAATTATACCGAAAGAAAGCTTTTCAATAATAGGTATGTCATATGGAGCATATTTAGGAAGAGGACTATGGCTTGACTCAAAGTTATTAATAAATAATGGATTATGGATATGTCCGGTGATCAAGGCAAAATTATCAGAGAGAATGTTGCCCTCTTTAAAAGTCTCATTGAAAGATAAGGATTTTTTAAAGACCTTACAAGAGCAGGATTATTTAGCCATCAAAGATTGGATAATCGTACAAAATCGGGAAGTGTATGAAGATTTTTCTAGAGATATAAAACTAGCTTTAGAGAAGGGTCAGAAGGAATTTTTAGAGAAATACAGTAGGAAAGGATATAGTTTTAAAAAAGAGATTAATCAGACAATCTCAAGCAGAAAATGCACCTTTATTTGTGGTAAATCAGATACTATGGTTGGATATATTGATACGGTAAATTTGATTTCCAGATATGAGAATGCAGATCTTTTTATCCTTTCCAGAGCAGGTCATTATGTCCAAAGAGAACGTCAATCAACTTTTGAAACTATTACAAAAGAATGGTTAGCGAGTCATCTAGTTTTATTCAATAAGCTTAATATAAAATAATACGAATAGATAATAATTCAAATAAATATTAAAAGGACAAAAGTACTAAAATTCTCAAAAGTTCAATTAAAAAAACATCATTACCAGAAAAGAATAAATAAAAAGTTAGCACTCGAATATTTTGTTTGACAACTTACATAAAGTAATTATATTGTCTTTAAGTTAGCAATAAAAAGTATGGAGTGCTAAGATGAAAAAGAATGAGGTTCGAGAGCTAGCAGTTTTGAAGAATCTGATTGATGAATACTTAATGTCAAAAGAGCCTGTATCATCGAGGTCATTATGTGAGAATTATCTAGATGATGTCAGCTCAGCGACAGTACGTAATGATTTGATTCGCATAGAGCAAAAAGGCTTAATTTATCAGCCTCATACGTCAGCAGGTAGGATTCCAACGACCTTAGGTTATCGAAAATATTTGGATTTAATCAAACCAGAATTAAAGAAAGTCACCTATGACAAAACAGAATTTCTTCAATCATTACTGGTATCAAATTATCGAGATATTCCTTTGTCATTGCATTACATTAAGCAGTTATTAGCAAAAGAGACAGATCAGTTAACTTTTGTAGCAGAGCCGGAGATATCCTATGATTGTTTATCAAAACTGGACGTATTTAAAATTTCCAATGACAAGTTGTTATTTGTTGTTAGCTTAGATTCAGGTCTTGATAAGACAGTGATATTAAAACCTGATTTTGAAATATCTGAACAACAGATTAAGGTATTAGTACGGTATTTGAATGATGAATTAGTGGGCTTAAGAATATATGATATTCAACACCGCTATTTAGAGAATATATCCAATAAGTGGTCTGATGACAATAAGTTATTAGGTTTATTTTTGAAAGAATTCTATAATGCATTATTAGAATTAAATAGTTTCTTCATTCATTTTGATGGAAGCATAGAATTTTTAAATCAACCTGAATTTGACACAAAAAACATCATATTGTTATTTTTAGATATGATGCAAAGACAAGATGTTTTAACCAATATCATGCAAAAAAACTATATTGCCAATGAGAGTTGGAGCATTGTATTAGGAGAGGATTTTGGTAATCCGGAATGGTCAAACTTTTCCATGATCTTTTCAAAATATGAGATTTTTGATATACCTGGTTATTTAGGAATCATCGGTCCATCCAGAATGGATTATAGACATTACATACCAATAGTCAGAGACATAGCTGATGTTATCACAAAAACGACAAAGAAAGGGATGATGGTGCTTAGAAATGAAAAAAAAATGCGATAAGATAAAGGAAAAAGAAGAAATGCAGGAAGAAAAGGAAATTTTAATTGAAGATGTTGAGAATGAAGAACTAACAAACGAAGAGTTAAGCACAGAGGATATTGAAGAATCTGAAGAAGAAAAGACTGAAACTGAACTATTAGAAGAAGAAGTGGAAAAAATGACTAAAGAGCGGAATGAATTTAAAGATAAATGGTTAAGAAGCCTAGCAGAGTTTGATAATTTCCGCAAGAATACACTTAAGGAAAAACAAGACTGGATATCTTATGCCAATGAGAAGATTTTATTAGAAATATGTGAAGTTTTTGATAACTTTGAAAGAGCTTTTGATAATGAAGTAACTGAGCATAATTTTGAAGCTTATCACAAGGGTATTCAATTAATATATCAACAGATAGAATCATTATTGAAAAAAAACAATATCGAAAGAATCGAAAGTTTAGAAAAAGAATTTGACCCTAATTATCATGAAGCTTTGGCTCATATCCCTTCTGAACTTAACTCAAATATCATTGCAGCAGTTATACAGAATGGGTATCGATTAAAAGAAAAAGTAATCAGGCCTGCAAGAGTAGCAGTTTCAAATGGAAATAAACCAGAAGTAGAAAACGAGAAGAATAAATAAATTGGAGGAAACCATGGGAAAAATAATAGGAATTGACTTAGGAACCACGAATTCATGTGTATCAGTAATGGAAGGTGGAAAGCCTATCGTAATTGCCAATGCAGAGGGTACCAGAACCACCCCATCAGTTGTTGGTTTTAACAACAAAGGTGAAAGACTTGTGGGACAATTAGCAAAAAGACAGTTAATTACAAACCCGACAAACACAGTCTATTCAATAAAAAGATTTATGGGTAGAAACATCAATGAAGTACAGGAAGAAACTAGTATAGTAGGATACAAAGTAAAATCAAATGCAAAAAATGAAGCGTTAGTATATATTGACGCAGTTAGTAAAGATTTTACACCCCAGGAGATATCTGCAATCATATTAACAAAAATGAAAGAAACGGCAGAAGCTTATCTTGGTCAGGAAGTAAAAGAAGCAGTCATAACAGTTCCTGCTTATTTTAATGATGCACAAAGACAAGCGACCAAAGATGCTGGGCGTATAGCAGGTTTAGAGGTAAAAAGAATTATCAATGAACCAACAGCAGCAGCCTTAGCCTATGGTCTTCAAACAGAGAAGAAACATGAGAAAGTAGCAGTTTACGATTTAGGTGGAGGAACTTTTGATATATCAATATTAGAAGTTGCAGAGGGTGTAGTAGAAGTTTTATCAACCAATGGTGACACTCATCTTGGTGGAGACGACTTTGATAAATGCATAATGGATTGGTTAATAGAAAAGTTCAAAGGAGCAGAAGGTATTGATTTATCCAAAGACAATATGGCTATGCAGAGACTTAAAGAATCGTCTGAAAAGGCTAAGATCGAGTTATCTGGAACACCAACCACAAATATAAATTTACCATTTATCACAGCTGATGCGACGGGTCCAAAGCATATGAACTTTGATTTATCAGTTGCAGAATTTAATCGTTTAACTTCACGTTTAGTTGAAAGATCATTAGAGCCTTGTAAAAAAGCTTTAGAAGATGCAAAACTGAATATATCTCAGATAGATGAAGTATTATTAGTTGGAGGATCTATTCGAATCCCTGCAGTTCAAGAAGCTGTAGAGAAGTTTTTCAATAAGAAGTCTAACAAAAGTCTTAATCCTGATGAAGTTGTAGCCATTGGAGCAGCTATTCAGGGTGGTATATTAGGTGGAGATGAGAAATTAAGTGATATCCTTCTTTTAGATGTTACTCCATTAACATTAGGAATCGAAACATTAGGTGGAGTAATGACTCCAATAATTGAAAGAAATACAACGATTCCAACAAGAAAGAGTCAGGTTTTTTCAACAGCAGCAGACAGTCAGACAGCAGTCACTATTCATATTTTGCAAGGTGAAAGACCAATGGCGACAGATAACAGAAGTCTTGGGCGGTTTGATTTAGTAGGGATTCCACCATCACCACGTGGTATTCCACAGATTGAAGTAACATTTGATATAGATGCTAATGGTATTTTACATGTTTCTGCCAAAGATAAGGGAACAGGAAAAGAACAATCCATGAGAATTGAAAGACCAGGCAGTTTATCAGAAGAAGAAATCAATAGAATGGTAAAAGAAGCAGAAGCTCATGCTGATGAAGATAAAAAACGTAAAGAAATGATTGAATCAAAGAATAAATTAGATACAATGATCTTTAGTACTGAAAAGTCATTGTCTGAATATCAAGACAAACTTTCAGCTGAAGAAAAAGCAGAAGTAGAAAATGCAATAAAAGAAGCTAAAGAAAAATTAGAAAAAAGTCAAACACCTGAAGAATATAATGAAGCAGCTGATACATTAGCAAAAAAAGCTCAAAAATTAGGAGAAATCATCTATAAGAATATGCAGGAACAACAAGGGGGAGCAGGTGGAGCTCAGGGATTCAATCCTGAAGATTTCGCACAACAAGCTCAACAAGAACAACCACAGAAAAGTAATGATGGTCCAATTGATACTGAATATGAAGTTGTAGATGACAAGTAGTTCTTTCCAAAGAAACGGGTATAAACCCGTTTCTTTTTTATAAAATTGAGGTTTTTTTATGTCTAAAAGAGATTATTATGAAGTTTTAGGAATTGAGAAGTCAGCTGATGAATCAGCCATCAAATCAGCTTATCGTAAACTTGCGATGCAATTTCATCCTGATAAAAACCCTGATGACCATACAGCTGAAGAAAAATTTAAAGAAGCGGCAGAAGCGTATGAAGTGTTAAGTGATCAAGACAAGCGACGTCGATACGATCAATATGGTCATGCAGGAGTAGATAACAGTTTTGGTTCAGGTGGTTTTGATTGGAACAATTTTACCCATGCAAATGAATTCGAGGATTTATTTGGAGGATTTAGTTCAATATTTGAACAATTCTTTGGAGGAAGTTTTGGAGGCAGCAGAAGAGGAAGTCGTGGAGAGCAACAACCTCGCGGAGAAGATCTCAGAATAGAGATGTCATTAACTCTAAAAGAAATTGATACTGGGGTCAGTAAGACCATAAAAATAAACATAAAAGATTCTTGCCCTAAATGTAATGGATCAGGGTCAGAAGATGGCAAAGTACAAAGTTGCCAGCAATGTAATGGTCAAGGTCAGGTTCGTCAGGTACGTCAATCTCTCTTTGGTCAGGTACAATCGATAGTAACGTGTCCATCGTGTCATGGAGAAGGAAAAATCATCCAAAAGAAGTGTGTAAGTTGTAAAGGTGAAGGTCGTATTCCGAAATCTAAAGACATTAAAATTGATATCCCTGCTGGAATTTCTGAAGGTCAATATATTAGAATGAGAGGTATCGGAAATAAAGGTCAGAGAGGTGGAATTAATGGAGACATACTGGTATTAATCCATGAGAAAGACGATGATGTTTTCGAACGCGATGGTTCACATTTAATATGTGAATACCCAATATCATTTTCAACAGCAGCATTAGGTGGCGAGATCATCGTTACTACCCAAAGTGATGAGAAATTAAAATTGAAGATACCTGCAGGAACTCAGACAGGGAAGATACTCAAGCTGAGAGGGAAAGGGCTTCCAGAAGTTAATAATTCAAGTTATAGGGGCGACATTATTATAAAAGTGGATGTTGTTACCCCCACCAGTCTCACAGCAGAAGAAATCAAGCATTTTGAAGCTTTAAGAGAATTTGATGAAAAAAGAGGACTTAAACCTGGTAAAGGTTTTTGGTCGAAACTAAAGAATATATTTCAATAATGCCATCAATCTATTTTCCTCATATCTTAGAAGAAGGAATAATTGAATTAGAAGGTGATGAATTTCATCACCTTATTCATGTATCCCGATATAAATTACAAGATGAAGTAATCATCAATAATGGAATGGGCCAATTATCTAAAGGAATTATAAAATCCATAACAAAAAGAAGTGCTCAGATAGAATTATTTGAAATTCAGCACAAGATAAAAAGCAAACCTGATTTAGGGGTTGCTTTTGCATTATTAAAAAACAAAAACGATTTATGGTTAATAGAGAAATTAACAGAATTGGGAATTGGCCATTTTTATCCTTTTGAAAGCCGTTATAGTTTAAGAAAAAACATAGATTCATCTCAGGATAAAATGGTCAAAACATGTATTTCAGCAATAAAACAATGTAATAATGCATTTTTACCTGAAATTCATCCTGTTCAATCACTGGATGTAACAGTAACGCAATTAAAAAAAGACAATACTTTTTTATTAGTTGCATCAGAAAAAGAAGAGAGTAAGACACTTTTTGATGAAATAGAAATCAAATCTGATAGATCAATTTGTTTTTTTATAGGTCCTGAAGGTGGTTTTCATAAAGATGAGTTTAGCATGTTTCAAAAAGCAGGATTGGAGAGTTTTTCATTGGGGAATCATATTCTCAGAGCAGAAACCGCTGCAATAACAGTAGCTTCATTATTAACACATTATTTTTATAAACAGGATAAAGGTTTTTATTAAACGTGAAATTTTGAATTCAATAATTACAATAAAAAAAGGGATGTAAACGAGTTTACATCCCTTAATTTTATATAAAATATTATTTCTTTTTCTTTCTGAAAGCAATGACTGTATCTAAGGCAATTGAAGAGGCGACAAATATTGAAGAATATGTTCCGACGAAAACTCCAATAAAGAAGGTAAGAGCAAAGTCTCTGATCACAGGACCGCCCCAAATCAATAAGGATAAATCAGCAAGAAGAGTAGTCAAAGAAGTAATAATTGTTCTGCTTAATGTAGAATTAATACTTCTGTTGAAGACGTTAAATTCGTCATCTTTTCTATATAATTTAAGGTCTTCTCTAATTCTGTCAAAAACAACAATAGTGTCATTGATGGAATAACCAACGATGGTTAGAAGAGCAGCTAAAACAGTCATACCAATTTCTTTACCCATAAGAGATAAAACCCCAAGAGTAATGATGGTGTCATGGAAAAGAGAAATCGCAGCAGAGATACCCCAAGAAAAGCGGAATCGTACCCATATATAAACTAAAATGAATAAAATGGAGATCAATACAGCTTTAATAGCCTGATTACGTAATTCAAATCCTGCTTTTGGTCCAACTTCTTCTTGAGAACGAATAAAGTCTCCACTAGTAGCTTGAGGGAAATTTTGTTTAATAATATTAATTATCTTATCCCCCGTTCTTTCTTCAGATTTAGCTTTTACAATAAAGATATCAGTATCAGGAATTTCCTGAATTTCAGCATCTTTAAAGCCATTATTTTTAAGAACTTCTCTCAACTGTTGAGCATCAACACCTTTTAATTGAACTTCTAAAGATAACCCACCAGTAAAATCTATATTGTACTTTAAGCCACCATTCATAATTATTGATATAATACCAACAATAATAACCGCGAGTGAGATAAAGTAGCATACTTTTCTAATACCCATGAAGTTTATATTTGTATTTTTTAATAACTCCATTATTCCTCCTAAATGCTTAGCTTTGTACGGTTTTTGTTGGTAATGGTTCCTTCAAAAATCGCACGAACAACTACAATTGATGTAAACATAGATGAAAGAATACCGATTGAAAGAGTTAAAGCAAATCCACGAATTGGACCTGTTCCGAAGTTATAAAGAACAGCAGCAGTAATTAAAGTAGTGATATTTGAATCCACTATAGTTATTATTGCGCGATTAAACCCTGCATCCACAGCGTTACGAACTGTTTTTCCATTTTTTAATTCTTCACGAATTCTTTCAAAGATAAGAACGTTTGCATCGACTGCCATACCAATTGTTAAGATTATACCTGCTATACCTGGTAAGGTTAAGGTACCTCCAAACATAGTTAATACTGCAAAAATGAAAGCGACGTTTAAAGCTAAAGCTAAATTAGCAATTAAGCCTGAAAGTTTGTAGTATATTAACATAAAAAGAACGATCATCAAAGCACCTAAGAGACCTGCTTTAATTCCCTTTTTAATACTATCAGAACCTAAGCTTGGTCCAATAGTTCTTTCTTCCCCAATTTCAACAGGTGCAGGGAGATTACCAGCTTTAAGGACAATAACCAAATCTTGACATTCTTCTAAAGTGAAGGCACCAGTGATTTGACCTTCTCCACCGCGAATACGATCTTGAATTGTAGGAGCGACATAAACAACATTATCTAGCACGATGGCCAAACGACGTTGCACATTGGATCCAGTAAGTCTTTCAAAAATTTTAGAACCTTCACGGTTAAATTTGAAAGAAATATATGGTTTATTAGCATTTTTAAAATCGCCTTGAGCGCCGATTTTAGTAGTAGCTTCGCTTAGGTATTTACCAGTAACTTCAGCTCTATTATAGACGACATAAAAGCTAACATTGGCATTATCTTTTTCTTTATTATCTTTTCCTAAGAGTAATTGATATCCAGAAGGAATGACATTAGTAAAAGAAGTATCAGCTAATAATTTATTAAAATCTTCGAGATAATCCTGTGAAATAGAGTTTGGGTCAATACCAGAATTAATAATTGTGGTAAAATACTTTGTTGATTCTTTAGAATCTTCTGTACCTTTAGTTGCAGCGAGAGAATCCTTTTTAGTTTTAAATAAGGGATCATTCTTAGCTGATTCACTTTTTAAATCACTTAGATAAGGATACTTATTGATATTTTGAGCTAAAAATAGATCAAGTTGATCAATTATTCTTTGAGTTTCTGTTTGATCAGCAAGTAATTTAAACTCTAAAAGAGCAGTTTTTCCGATCAATTCTTTAGCTCGACCAAAGTCTTTTAGTCCAGGTAATTGAATAACTATTTTATTCTTACCGACTCTTTGAATAGATGGTTCAGCGACACCAAATTGATCTACACGATTACGAATAACTTCTAATGCAGTTTTAACTGCTTCTTCTTGATCTTTTTCTTTAATATTAGTTAAATCGACATAGAGGTTGATTTGCATACCACCTCTTAGGTCTAACCCGAGTTTAAGCTTACTATCAGTCCAGAATTCAAATGGTTTTTGCATGAATAATGGAGATAGATAATAAAGCGTAACTAAAAGAAAAAGAATAATGAGGATTGTACGAATAGTAGTCTTTTTCATTCGAACATAACTCCCTTACTATTTTATTTTATCTATGGATTTCCTTATTGGATAGTTTTTTAGGAAAACCCGACTATGTAATACACCATATGGGATATTACATTATTACAAAATTCATTAAAGAACTCATTCAGTCAAGTTTTTTATATCTTAAATCTTTAATAAATAATTTCTTCTTCTTTTAATTTAGGTAATAAATTTATCAAAAAGGAATTTTCAACAAATAGGCATTCAAATATTCTAAAAATAGTATAAAATTCAACAACTATAATTACAGCAGAAGCAATAATGCAATATTCTTAAAAAATATAAAAATAAATAACGTTAAAGCTCCAAGGATGGAATGAGGTAGATAGGAGTTATCAAGGAAGAATCTAGGTGTTCACATTTAGTTTGATATGAGAAAAAACCAGATGTTATCATTATATCATTCAAATATGTAGATTAACTTTTGAGAATTCATAGGATTTAATACAAATCTATCAAACAATTTCTAACTAATAAATGAATCATTTTTATTTTATTGACATAATTCAAGAACTATTTTTTTTTGATAAAAAAGAATAAGGATAGAAAAATATGAAATCTATGAAAGGGTTGGTTCATTTGTTCAAGATATTTTTTTATCTTTTTATTGTACATTACCCTAAAAAGGATAAAGGAGTTTTTTTGGTAGAGGTATCTGCTTTTACCTCAACATTGAGTTTGTTCTAATACTTTGCACAATTACTAAAGTCATTTATAATCAAAAAATTTAGAATTAGGATTATAATATCTTATTACAATAAGGAGAATAAAAATGCAGGCATTAGGCAGACAAATATTAGTTGAATTTTATAAATGTAACGATATAATACTCAAAGATTGTAAGAAAATAGAAGAATACATGGTTGAGGCATGTAAACTAGCAAAAGCTACAGTAGTAACAAGTACTTTTCATGAATTTAGTCCATTTGGAGTGAGTGGTGTAGTCGTCATAGCAGAATCCCATGTTGCTATTCATACTTGGCCTGAATATAACTATGCAGCTGTTGACATATTTACATGCGGAGAGACAATAGATCCTTGGGTTATTTTTAAGCAGTTAGAATTAAAATTTGAGTCTTTGCAATCCAGCATGATGGAAATGAAGCGAGGGTTATTTGACATGAACGATAAAAAACTATTATTTAAACCATCAGAGGTATAAAATGGAATTATGGTACACAGAAAAGCATACACAAGATAGAGGATTAACTCTGAGAGTAAAAGAAACATTATGTATAGAGAAGAGTTCATTTCAAGAAATGATGATATTGGACACCTATGAATATGGGAAAGTGATGATATTAGATAATATCATAATGTTAACAGAAAAGGATGAATTTATATATCATGAAATGATAACACATTTACCATTATATACTCACCCTAATCCTAAGAAGGTTTTAGTCATTGGTGGTGGAGATGGAGGAACATTAAGAGAAGTAGTAAAGCATCCAAGCGTAGAGTTAGCAGTATTAGTAGAAATTGATGCCATGGTAATTGAAGGATCTAAGCAATATTTTCCAAATGTAGCAAAAGGTTTTCTATCAGAAAAATCATGTGTCATAGTTGATGATGGAATAAAGTATTTAAATAATAGCCAAGAAGATTTTGATTTAATCATCATAGATTCAACTGACCCTATTGGGCCTGCAATTGGGCTGTTTCATCAAGAGTTTTATCAATCGTGTTTTGATTGTTTAACAGAAGATGGAATGCTTGTTTGTCAGTCAGAAACACCATTTTTAAACGAGCAGTCAGAACATTTTTATAATATTCAGAAAAATTTAAAAAATGTTTTTCCTTTAGTATTTCCATATTTAAATTATATTCCTACATATCCTTCAGGTGTGTGGAGCTTAACACTGGCATCCAAAAAGTATTCACCCATTACTGATCAGCAAAAAGAGAGATATTTTAAAGATAATTTGGATTTGGGTTATTATAATGATCAAATTCATCAATCTTCATTAGTTTTACCAAATTTTGTAAAAAACCAAATAATCAAAGATTAATTTTTAGTTATAAAAACTGTTGATTTGTTTTAGAGTTAGCAGTTTTTTTATTTTTTTAAAATTCCAATTTGTTCACCGACTTTAATCTCCGTTTCATAGCCCTGAATAGTGTTATCTATAAAATCTTGATCAAATATAACCGTATTTTCTTTGAAGATCAAGATAACAGTTGACCCTCCAAACTTAAAATACCCTTTTTCATCTCCACGTTTAATATAAGAAAAAGGCTTATATGTTTGTTCAATTGTACCAACACAAGTTGCACCAACTTCAATATATAAGTAATCTGAAAAGGGACTTTCTTTTATTTTCGTTAAAGTTCTTTTATTTTCCCAAAAAATGCTTGCTCTTTTCCTTAAAGCTACAGGAGAGACAGAGTAATAAAGTCCACTAATATCGATTGTTTTTTCAACAAAGCCTTTACAGGGGAAATGAAAACGGTGATAATCGGAGGGGCATAATCTAATAATAGCAATAGAACCATTATGGAATTCATTTAAGTTAGGATCGTCATTTATTAATTTTTTAAAGGAAAACTCATGATTTTTTATATAAAAATGTTCAATCTGTTTAATGGAAGGATAAACCAAAACTTTTCCATCACAAGGAGAGCAAAGTATATTTTCATTGAATTTTAGAAACAACTCAATAGTAGTTTTTTTTCGAATAAAAAAATCATTAAAACTTTTAAACTGTAAAACTGATTTTTCATAACTATCCATAGGAATATTAAAATCATTTATAAAAGTTTTAATCATTTTTTTAGACCATTTAGTATCCATAAGTTTTCCATAAAGAACTTGGGTTAGTTTTCTAGCAACAACAGTCATTAATAATTGTTTCCCGAACAAATTATAATACAAAAACCACATAGCTTTATAACCGGGAATCTTTTCTTGATAAAGAGTAGAATCAGATCGTTTATAATAGCAGATTTTTTGATGATGAATTAAATTTAGTTTAATTCTTTTTATTTTATTGTTTTTTTTTAAAAGCATTTTAACTCCATTACTAGTTTTCAAAAGAAAAAAAGCAAGACCCTATTAAGAGTCTTGCTTTTAACAATAATATTATTCAGTAGGGAACAGATTTAACAAAAAGTTGAGATTAAAAGAAGAGAAAATTGAACCTACAATTATAAAAAATAGAATAATCAATTTAGTATAATCTTGAGCTTTCAATGTTCCTAAAATTAAAGGTTCTCTTGCTAAATAAGCAGAAGCAGCATATAATTCTTCCCCAATCAAAGTATAATCACAAGTAGTAATAAAGAATGGGATCTGAGTCAAAGCATCAGTACCAGCAATTTGAATAGCACCGGTAGCATTTCCAGTTTCAGTCATAATAAGAGCTTCGGCATAGAACATTCCCATATAGAAGTTTGTAGAAGTTTTTTGTCTAATCATTACGCCGTTAACGCCAGCTACATAGGCAAATTGACCTTCTGCTACGAAGAAAATATCATTTGAGTTGAATGTATCAGGCCTACCAGCCTCGTAATGAGCTTCTTTCACAATTTGTTGAGCAATAGGAAGTACAATATAATCACAAACAGGAACGATAATACGAGTATCATATTCAGCTGCTTTCTTAGTAATGTGTCCCAATATTGAAAGTCCTGCTAAAGTAGCGACATCACTGATACTTGATAAACCAGGCACAAATAAAATGGGTCTTCCCATTTCAGTGGCACGACCTATAGCATTATCAATTTCTTCTAATCCTGCAATTGGTCTGATATATAAATCAGCACCTTTTTGGCAACGTTTGACAAAATAGAAAACAAGAATTCCAAATACTAATGAAGCGATTAACATAGGTAAATTTTTAGTATTAAACCATTCAGATTTAGGGAAGAAATAATCATCTTTATCTTTATAAGTTTGAGAAATAGTAAATTCACCTTTACCATTGGTTTTCATAAAATAATAAATAAAGGAGCGTTTGTTATTTTCTCTGTATGATTTTAAAAATTTAGCTCTTTCTTTCCAGTCAGTAATTTTATTAGCTTCTTTTAAAATTGGATAAGAGTTTTGTAAATCAAGGGTTCCTTGATAATAATCAATTTCAGCCTGAGCATTTGGGTTTCCAACGGGATCTTTTCCTAATGCAGTTTTTAAAGAATTGATTTTCTGAGTAGTTGTTTTAATCATTTCATCATAAAATAAATTAGTGACAATAGTTTTCTTCAAATTATTATCATAGCCTAAATCAATGGAGGTATCAATAAGCAATAAATTCTTTTTAACATCAAAATCGCTAATTGTTTTAAAAATCATAGTTTCGTAAGGAATACTATCATCATAGATATTCGTATAAGGACTTAATTTTTTAGCAACGCGATAATTTGTATCAGCCTTAGATTTTTTCATAACTAAAAATCGATAATCCATAATACGTTCTTTACCGACATATAGATCACCTGGTTCAAGCTGATTTAAATCAGAATCATAACGAATATAATGTTGAAGATATGGTTCAGTTGATAAATCCCCTTTTTTTGAATACAATGTAAACTTAATAGAGAAACCTTCAGTAAAGTTAGATATTTGAGGAAGAGTAAATTTAATTATTTTATCAAAATAATATTCTGTTCTTGAGCCCATCAATTTATTTGATTTATCATAGAAATCTAATTTAATCTTGTTAACATTGAAGTTTTCATTAGATGTATATTCATAATTTAAAGTCAACTTTTTCTTGTCATTCTTATCAGTATTAATTTGAGTAATATAAACTAAAGGTCTTCCTATTCGAACTTCAACCATGTCACCTTTATCATACAATTTATCACTTACATTAAATAGAGGCATTACAGGAAGTTGAGTGCTAGTTATTGTTTTAATAGTGATTGGATTTGAATAACTTTCAAATCCTAAGTAATCCTGATAGGAGATAAAGAAACAATAATCATTTAAAGAGTTAACATCAATATTCGCATCAATTTTATGTTTTTCTTCAACAATTTTACCCGCTTTAACATGAATTTGAGCAAAAGTTTCAGTCGGGTATGGATAAGAAGTAGGAATTTGATGAATTAATAAAGCAGGATTCTTGACTTCTACCGGCATAATCGCATCTGTAATACCTAAAGTCATTAATCTGTTATAATTTTCAATATCCTCTTGGTATTTTAAGTAATTATCAAAAGCTGGTAAAGATGATTTTGGGATCATATATACATTATAATTAGCGATATCATCAACAAAAAGTGGTGGTTGATATTCAACTTGAATATCTTGTTTATCACTCACCCAAACAGCATAAGCATCAGAGGGTTTTGCTGGTTTATTATCATATGAAATTCCAGAAACTATAGGAGCATATGGATAATAAGTACGTTTTTCATCGACAGCAAGAACAGTGTAATAATAACGGTTTCCAGGAAGAACATTTGCATAAATTCCCTGAAATTGTTCAGTTTTCAATCCACCATATAATTGTTCTAAATCATTAACTTTCTTAATAACTTTAGTGGTTTTATAAAAGAAATCTTTTCTATCAATGACAGCAAGAATAGAAAACCTAGATAACATAGGACCGATAATTTTAATATCTCTGGGTAATGCTTGATAAATAGGACTGTTTTTTAATTGTCCTTTTTCTTTTTTTAAGCTTCCTGGAGATTCAAGATCCACAAAATTTCTAAAGTCTTTATCATAAAACATCAATTCAGAGCCAACAACTCCTGTGTTTGCGTCGACATCAATTTTCCCTAAATAAAACAAAGAATCCTTTGTTATTCCTCGATAAATCCGATATTCAATAATTCGGTTTTCTTTTGGCAGAGGTTTCCATTTTAAAACCAATCCTGATCCATCATCAAAGGGGACATCTTGACATTTCAATCCCTGTACTACAAAAGAATCAATAGCATTAATAAGGGATATAGAAATAATTAAGATTACTAATAGCGTTATTTTTCGCATTTCATGACCTACCTTTCAAAGAAATAAAAAACTTAAAAAAAGCAGACAGATAAAATCTATCTGCTTAAATTAGTTATTTTATCAAGTGTAATACATCAGCTGCCAAGAACTGAATTCGACCGATCAGCAAAGATATACGAGCCATCACGGTATATCCGAAAGAAGCACCAAAGCCAATCATCATATACCAGATACCGATCTTAATAACTTTTCCATATGTTCCTGTATGAGCTTTTGAAAAGTAGAAATATAATAAAATGGTAACCGTGCCAATAAACACTAATAAAGTATTTAAATTTTCAATAGGAATCATAGCACCATGCATTTGAACAAGAACACTTGCATGCATAGAAAGAGGAACGCCCATACCTACCATACCCATACTAAAGGCGATTGGATAACGAGATAGCCAATTTAGTTTCCGATTGAAAGTAAATATGTAGAAAAGACCAATAATTGAAGGAATGATTAACCAAAAATTATGTTGTAGGAAAATAGGTCTATAAACATAAGGTATAAAACCTTGTTCCCAAGTCAAGGGAATACCATAACCTGCTGATACTCCAATAAACAAGTATTCAGCAAATTTATAAAAAGGGTTATCTTTGTATAAGAAAGAGAAGATAAATAATGTCAAAGCAGCAGCTACCCAGTTACTTAATAATTCAAACATGAAATCCTCCGATTAATCTTGATGATCGATTTTGTATTTTTGGACGAAATAACCAATGTTACCAATTAAAATAAAAATAATAATCATAATGTGAGCAACAGACTGAGCGTTCATACCAATACGAGCTTGTTTAAACTTGTATTTAATATTTTTATTTGTAATGGCTTTGTCGTCAAGATTATTGCGTAATTGGTCACGACTAAATTCTTTCCCTTTTGAAGCAAAGATATCTACTAATTTTTCATATTCAGCAGCACCTTTAAGTCCAGCTAGCATACCCACAATTTGGCCTGTTTGTAAGTAAGGATATTCGTCAGCAGCCATAACAGCTGTGACACCAACGCCAACGTTAGCACCAAATTTTGATCGGGCATAGGTAATCCACATGCCGCCAGCTGATGAACCTGAAAATTCCATAATTAAGTTCATTTCGTTATAATTTTTTACATTTTTCATAATTGGTAAACTAGAGATTTTACGACCTTCTGCGTCAATATCAACAGCTTCAGGAATATCTTCACCCATGCCAAGAACGATAGGTAAAGCTAAACTTCCGATTTTATATCCGAAATTGACATAATTTTCACCAGATTTAATATCTGGAAATTCTTCTTTAACAGTATTGATTGCATAATCAATAATTGGAGCTGCTGAAGGCAAGAAAGTTAATGTAAATACTTTAACTTTTCTTTCAAAACAATGCCGAAGAATTGCTAATTCCATGGGAAACAATTCAGGCATTGTAGAAGCATCGTGAGAGAACACAAGAAGAATTGCTCTATCTTTTTCAATAGGTTTTTCATTTGCAGTAGGAGCATATGAATCAATTAATCTATACAATTTTTCAGAAGGTTCTGTTGTATAAGTACGAGAATCAAAAGGAATAATTAATGGTAGAAAAATAGCTATTGCAACAACAAGATAAATCCACCGTCTATCGAGTTTTTGTATTACTTCAATAATATTCATTTGTTTCTCCTTTCTATTCCCCGCCACCGAGATAAGTTCTCTCGATACCGAGTAAAATTCTTAAAGAAGTTGCGACCATACCAAGCCCAACACCCAACGCAATTCCTCTTTTAGAAGCCAGATTTGGCACATTTAATATCCATTGTGTTACATCAGTAATCCATTCACCGAAAATGGAAACTCCAACGGGAACCTGACCAAGCATAACCACTATAGCAGCAACTAGTAAAACAGTAGCTTCAGCAGAACGTGCTCTAAAGGCTTTATACGCAGCAGATGCAATATAGAAAGCAAGCAAAGCAAACATGGTAGCGCCCATAGGCATTTGAACGTTTTTAAACAACCACATAAAGGGTGTTCCTTCTTGAGTGCCCCATATGAAACCAGAAGCAGCAGTAAAATACATAGCAACAAGCGCAACTATACTATAAGGCCAGTTTGGTACACGATGTTGAATTCTGGAGGTATGAGCCATGGTAATACTCATAATACCAAGAATCACACCAAAAGGCGACATAGCTTTAATCCAATCCATGTACCATTCATAAAAATCTTGAGCTATTTTATGGGGTATAAAAACATACCCTACGAAAAGAAATCCTAATATTATTACAATCATTAACGGTAACGTGCGTTTCATCCGTCCTCCTATTTATTGGGGAATAATTTTATAATCCATGTTACATGGGCAGTTGACAATATGGAACCTGTGACTAAAAACAAGAATATGATAAATTTTGCAAAGTCTTGAGCTTTTAGAGTTCCAAGCATTAGAGGTTGTCTTGCTAAATATGCTGAAGCAGCGTATAACTCTTCGCCAATCAAAGTATAGTCACAAGTAGTAATAAAGAATGGGATCTGAGTAACTGCATCTGTACCGGCAATTTGAATTGCACCTGTAGAGTTTCCAGTTTCTGTCATAATTAATGATTCAGCATAGAACATTCCCATATAGAAATTAGTAGCTGTTTTTTCTCTAATCATTACACCATTAACACCAGCGACATAAGCAAACTGTTGATCTGAAACGAAGAAAATGTTGTTTTTATCAAAACTATCTGGACGACCAGCTTCATAATGAGCTTCTCGAACAATCTCTTGTGCAATAGGAATAACAATATAATCACGACAAGGGACAATAATTCTAGTATCATATTCAGCAGCCTTTTTTGCTACTCTACCTAAAATAGACAAGCCAGCTAAAGTCGCTACATCTCCAATACCTGACAAACCAGGGCAAAATAGAATTGGGCGACCCATTTCAGTAGCACGACCGATGGCATTATCAATTTCATCAATACCTGCTATAGGTCTAATATATAGATCCTTACCACGTCTAGCAAGATTCACATAAACAAATACTAATACTCCAAATAATAAAGAAGCTATTAACGTAGCTAACTTATCATGATTGAACCAATTTGGTTCTGGAATAAAGTATTGAATTTCATTTTTATCATTAAGGATTTTCTTATTTTCTACAAGATAACCTTTTCCATTAGAGAGAGTGAATAAATAAGTGAATTCACGTTTATCTTTTTCTCTAAGTTTAGCGATATATTTCATTCTATCTTTATCATTTTTAAAACTATTAGCAGTTTTAATATATTCATTATTTTGAATAGCTTCGATTTGTTTATTAATATTTGAAATAAAATTATCAACTGCAGGTTTTTGATCGGGTTGAGATATTAAGATTTTCTGAACATCAGCAATTCTTTTTTTAAGTTTTTCAACCGCTTTACCTGATTCAGACAAATAGATAGAAGTACTTAAAGCAGCTTTATTTTTTGTATCGTAGATAAAATCAATATTTGTATCTACTAAGAACAATTGATTTTTTGCATCATAGCGATTAACACCTTTAAAAATTGATGATTCATAAGCAATTTTATCATCAGAATCTCTTTCAAAGCCAGCTACTCTTTTTATAACTCTGAATAATTCAGTAGATTTTGGAGCTTTCATAAGAATAACAGAATACTCATCAACAGGATGATTATTAATTCTGATTTTATCAGGTCTTAAGGTTAAAATGGTTTGGTCATAAATAAGCTTTTGAGTTAAAACATATTCTCTGTCGATTAAGCCATTATATTTAAAGTAGATTTTGACAGAGAGTTCTTTTGTATCTTGCTGAGGTTCGGTAAAATTAACTTTAAACAATCTATCTTGATAAAATTCATTGATAGTTTGTACAAGTTTTCCCTGACTATCATAAACTTCAAAGAAAATACTATTAATTTTATAGAATTTATTTGTAGTAAAGTCATAACTAATTTGTAGTTTTTTCTTATTCTTATCAATAAAAGATGCAGAATTAACAAAAGCAACAGGTTTTCCCCATGCTAAAGTCATATATTCACCTTTATCATTTAATTTATCAAAAACATCAAATTTTGGTAGTACAGGTAAAGCATTATTGTAAATTTGAGGAATTGAAATAGGATCAGAAAAAGTTTCACGATTTTCATAATCTGTGTAGGAAACAACATATCTATAATTATCAAAAGGAGTTTGTCCCAAATCAACAACAGGAGCGCCTTTTTTATTTAAAACATTAGTTCCATCGAGATTCATGATAGCATAACAAGGAGCGTTATAAGGTTGAGGAGTTTGAGTTTCGTAAATTTTAATTGCAGGATTCTGTCCTTTAAATTCAGTATTTAGTCTATTAGCTACCCAAGAATTAAAAGAAGCTTCCATGGATGGAGAGATAGCGTAAATTCGATAATAGTTTAAATCATCATAAGCCAAAGGTGGAGTCCATTCAAATTGTAGTTTCCCTGTATCTTTAACATAAGTTCCATAAACATTAGCTGGTTTTTCAGGATAATTGTCAATTGGAGAGCCTAATGCTGGTTTTGAACCACGATGAAAATGACGTTTTTCATCGACAGCGATGATAGAATAGTAGTATTTTTCACCTGGAACAAGTTTTTTATAAAGTATAATTTGATTAATTTTTAAACCTGCAAAAACTTCTTTTTCTTTAGAATTGTCTTTTTTAGAATTTTCAATTTCTGTTTTAGTCGTTTTAAAATAGAATTCTTCCTTGGGTATAATTCCAAGAATATTATACTTTGATAACATAGGGCCAACAATGTTTACATCTTTTGGTAATGCCTTAAAGTAATAAGGTTTTTGATCAGGTTGGTGATTTTCCCTTTTAAGTTTAAAAGGTGCTCTTAAATCAAGAAATTCGTTATAATTTTTGTCATAATAACTCATGATTTTAGAGTTAACACCAGTTTTTGCATTAACAGGAATTTCACCTATAAAGAATAATGAATCAGGGCACACACCTCGATAGATGCGATAACTAATAATTCTTTTTTCTTTTGGTAAAGGCTCCCATTGGATTTGTAATCCGCTACCATCATCATTTGGTTCATCAAGAAGTCTGACGTTTTTTACAACGTAATCAGAATCTGTTTGAGCAAAAAGTGAGGGTATGGTGAATACAAACAACAGTAGGATGATAATGAAACCACCGGATCGTAGTTTCTTATTTTTCATAATCACACTCCTTTTTCTTATTTTATAAATGATAATTTATTTTATCTTTTAATAATTGAGCGTCATTAAACTCAGGGTTTAATAATAAAATAGTTTCAATATTTTTAAGAGCTTTTTCAAATTGGTTTGTTTCATAATATATCCCGCTTAAAGTAAAAAGTATATTCAAATCAGCTGGGTGATATTCTAAATAGTTTAAAAGCGCAGTTATTGCATTTTCAAAAGAATTAATCTGCCAACTACTTTTCACAATTCCATTTAAGGCTTCCATATCTTCTTCATTAATAATTAATAATTTTTCAAAAAAATCAATAGCTTGCAGATGATTATTTTGAAACTGGTTAAGTAAAGCTATTCCCAGCAGGGCAGTTTTATTATTTTTATCTAAAGAAAGAACTTTCTTAAAACTTTCTTCAGAAAGAGACAGATCTGTTTTCATCATGGCAAATGCACCTTGAGTTAACCATGCTTCTTTTTCATTAGGATCACATTCAATCGCTTTTGTGATAAGAGAATAGGTATCTTCAGTCTTTTCTAATTTAATTTGTAATTTTGCTTTTAGAGCAAACAATTTTGATTTCCAATTGAATTCTTCAAGATTGTTAATTATTATTTCATCAAATAAAGCATAAGCACTTTCTAAATTTTTCTGTTCTTCAAGACTTCTAATTAGGTACCAATAAACTTTAGAATCATTTTTTATCAGATTTCCATACACATCTATACCATCCCAATCATTTTCTTGATAAAGTTTTTCAACTAAAGAAAAAATAGCTTCATTATCAAAAGGATTGTTTAGAATATGCTTTTTTAAACTATCAATATCACTGTCAGAAAAGATATCTTGATTAACAGTTTCAGGAATAATTGAATATTTTGATTTTGATTCTTTTTTACCAGGATATACCATAACATCAAAAGCTAAATGAATATTTTTCTTTTTTCCAAGAATGTAAGAGAGCAAATCATACCAGGAAGATAACTCATTCTCTGATTGGTCTTTAAAATCAAGTAAATCTTGTTTTCTGAACATAAAAGAAACGGGTTCAGCAAAAGGAATTTGAAGAGATTGTCCAGCGAAAGAATAAGTAATCTGAACGCTTAAAACATCCAAATTTGTATTATCTTGATTTACTACTCTTAATCTAGCTTGTTGATAATTAATTTCATCATTATAAATTAAGGGGACTATTAAACCAATAGAAGGATCAGTTTTTAAATGATTAATTAAAAAACTAGTAGAACAGGGAGAAAGTAAATAATTGGAATCATGATAAAAGATAAAATCTTCATTAATATCTGATAATTGAATAAAGATATCTTTTAACGAGTTTAAATCATTTAGAGTATTCTGAACTAACTCAGCACCATTTTGAGGAAAACAAGAGATTGTCGATTTACTATTAAGTTTTTTTATAATAGTATTGGAATTTTCTTGATTTGAGTTTTTTAGAATAATTCTAGACTCAACATTTTGATCATTTAATAAGGTCATAGCATCTTCTATCACTCTTTTGGAAGAATTTCCATCTCTAACAGAGATAAAGCCATCTGCTATAGTTTTATTTTCGTTACTAATTTGATAATTGGTTAAAGCTCTAAAAATTAATTCAGGGATTTTTTTTACATCATCAAATCTTAGACCAATATTTCTGTATAAATACTCAATATCATCTGGCTGGAAATTTACGTAATCTTTCTGTTGAGGACTATCATATAATAAAACAGGTTTATAAGTAGATAAAAACTCATAGATAACTGAAGACATGTCAGTAATGAGTAAATCTGAAACTGCTATGCAATCAGATATATCATAATTTTCTGTATAATAAACATTTTTATGATTATTTGCCATTGTTCTGTAGTGTTTTTTTGAAGCTTCTGAAGCTACACCATGAAGTTTTATTACAACATTAAGATAATCAGGTATGTAATAGCGAATATCTTCAATTAAATAATTTAAAATTGTAAATTCTTGATTAAACGTTGGAGCGAGCAAAACTGTTTTATTTTCAATTGACAGATTCATTTCATTTAAAATAGCTTTTTTATCAATTAAACCAGAAAATAATCTGTCTAATTTAGGCATTCCAGTAACAGAAATTGGTTTATAAACTCTTTTTTTTAAAATTTCTTTGTGTATCGTTCCAGGTACACATATCAGATCAGCACAGTTTTCTCTGCAACTAATAACTCTGTCAGTATAATACCAACCTTTTGATATAGTACCATGACCTATATTGACAATTTTTCCAAGACCTTCGGTATAATGATAAGAAAAATCAGCCATAAAAGTAATATCTGGCTGATATTTATAAGGATTATTAACAACTTCAATTTCAAAATCAATATATTCTCGAATAATGTCAGGTCTTAATCCATAATTTGAAACACTGATTTGGCTAGAATAATGTTCAGTAGAATAAATCGCTAATTGCCCAATTTGATGAATTTTTATATAGTTGATTAAGGGTAAAAGAAGAGCTAAATGAAATTCTCTTTCAATAAAGAATAGGAATTTTATGTTATGATTCAAAATCTCCTCCTTATAAGAGTTTAAAAATAATTTGCTATTTTAATTTAGTCAATAAAAAAATAGCCTTTTCTTATGATTTTACAATAAAATAAGTTATCAAATCTTATTTATAACAAATAACTTACTTCTTTGATTCTTTTTTTCTCTGAAAGTGATATTTTCCACTAGATTCAGAGACAAGTTGGATATTTTTAATCTTCTGTTCTTCATCAAAAGAAACTGATATTTTTTTTGAAGTAGAGTAATTATCCATAGCTTCTTGATTTTTCTTTTTTTCTTGTTGAAAATAGGATTTTACATTTTCTTCTGCAATAAAATTCTTTATTGTTTCATTTTCCCAATAAACAAACATTGTTTTACTTCTAATCCAATTTTCTTTCTTTTTTCCTTTTTCCAAAGCATAGATTACATAACATGAATCCTGCAATTCAGCTCGGTTGATTTTTTTATTCTTTAAATAGATCGTTATATTTTCAGCATTAGCATCACCAAAATCAGTAAAGATTTGAGGTTTCCCAAAATAAACGGCCTTTTCATTATCACCATAATAGATTAAAAAATCGCTTTTAGTATTCATATCTTTATTTTTTGTAATTACATTAAATGAAGCAATCACTTTCTGAGATTCATTAAAATACTCGATTTTCTCTGCTGAGATAGTTAAAGAGTCCACGTCGCTTTTTTTCCATAAAATTGGATTTCGGATAAGATAACCATAACCAGTTTTGTTGTTATAAGTAGCATACCCACATTTACCATGAAGATCCTCTTTTTTATCAAACATAGTAACATTTTGATTAGCAAACATATCACCTTTTTGCCGATAGAATTCAATTTGGTTTGCTTCAAACTCTCTATATGTTTTATCAAAATGATCTTCTCTGACTTTTACTTTTCCAGTTGCTTTCAAGTAATCAGTTAATTTGTAATATTCAGCCTGATTAGAATAAAAAGTTAAAGAATCATCTTTAATTCTGACATTTCCTTTTAAAATTGCAACTTGTTGATCTTCAAAGATCTCAGCTTCATCACATTTAAATTGAGTTTTCCCATAAAAAAATTGAACATTACCTTTAAGTTTCGTAACATATTCATTAAAATTTTTTACCATTTGTAAATCATCTGAATTTATTAATCTATAAGGCCTAAGATCTTGATTTCCTTGAGCGTATAAAGAACAAAAGAAAACCAAGAATAGACTAATTAAAATCTTCTTTTTTTGGAGATCCATGACCTGTTACCTGTTTAAGATTAATAAAATCAAAACCTACGTTTGTGACTAATCCATAACCTTCCATTATATTACTCCCCCGTTTAAGATAAACATAACCTGGAGCATCAATCGCATTTGTAAAACGGTTATAAATTATTAATTCCGTTTTTAATAACCCTTTTGGTGATGTGAGAACAACGTGTCCTTTACCTTTTAAAATGTTAGAAAGCTCATCAATTTCAGCAATATCACAGATAATGATAGATTTTTCATTATTATTAAGGGTTTCAAAATGCACCTGATAACCTATCCAAGTTCTTTTTTCAGGAAATCTATCTACTTTTTTAGCAATAATTTTCCAATCAGGCAAAATTCCGTTACTAGATAAAACTATCACAGAATCTATTTCTTCTGTGGGTTTTGGATTTGTTCGCTTTATGTGTTCACTTTTATCAGTAAACAAGCACCCACTAAAACATAGAAGACTAAATGCTAAGATTATTAAGAAAAGCTTGAACTGTTTCTTCATAAATTCCCTGTTCTTTTAGTATTTTATCAATTAATTCTCTTACAGCTCCATCACCACCGGAGCGAGATGTTACAAAATCGACTCTAGCTTTAATATCATCAATAGCATTTTGAGGACATGTTTTAAAGTAGGCTAATTCCATAGCAGGCCAATCATTCCAGTCATCTCCCATATAAGCAACCTGATCCCATTTTAAATCCAATTTTGTAAGAATTTGTTTGATTGTTTCTTTTTTATTTTGAATATTTTGGTATAACAAGCTGATATTTAAATCTTTACAACGTTGAGCAACAACTTTGGAAGATCTCCCAGTTACAACAGAAAGCTTAATATCAGAATAAGAAAGAATTTTAGCCCCAAGCCCATCATGAGTGGAAAAATTTTTAGATTCTACTCTATGATTGTCATAGATTATTTTACCATCAGTTAAAACACCATCACAATCTAATATTATCAATTTTATTTTTTTTAAATCCTTCATAAAATTTCCTAGATCTTCAAAGATTCTTTAATTCTAATACAACGATCAAGCAATTCTGGAAGAGATTGAAGTGGTAATTGAGTATTTGCATCACTGAGAGCTTCCATGGGATTAGGGTGAGTTTCGATAAACAATCCATCAACCATTCCTGTTGCTATAGCGGCTTGTGCTAACATTGGGGCAAATTCAGGAGTCCCACCAGTAGTTTGAGCTAGAGATGGTCTTTGCATACTATGTGTCACATCATAAACAACAGGGAAGTTCATTGTTTTCATCATGCCAAAGCTTCGAAAATCAACAATTAAATTATGATATCCAAAACTGCTTCCTCTTTCGGTTAAAATCACTTTATAATTATCATGAACAGTAACTTTCTGAGCTTGTTGCCACATATCTTCAGGTGCTAAAAACTGTCCTTTTTTAATATTTACAATTTTATTTGTTTTAGCAGCAGCAGATATTAGCCAAGTTTGTCGACATAAAAATGCTGGAATTTGTAATACATCAGCAACTTCAGCAACAGCATTAACTTCTGTAGTTTCATGTATATCAGTAATTATTGGGATATCGAATTCTTTTTTTATTCTTTCTAAAATTCTAAGACCCTTATCTATTCCTGGGCCTGAAAACGAATGAAAGTTTGTTCTATTTGATTTTTCATAAGAAGATTTAAAAATAAACGGGATATTCCGTTTGAAAGTTTCGTTTTTCAAGAATTCAGCTTCTTTTAGCATCATTGTTTGATCTTCCACAACACAAGGACCACTAATAAGGAAAAAAGTCTCACAATTTAACAATTTTTCGAAAAGAGAATCTGCTGATAACATAACCTCTCCTTTAATCTACAGATTTTGATTCCACTGTGAAAAAAGAAAGATTAATGTCCAGCAAAATTAAAATATTATGGCGATGACCTGATTTTTTGTTTTAAGACTTCAATACCATTTTCTAATCGTTCTATTTCATTTTCGATTTCGGTATTCGATTTCTTTAAAATCTGATTTACCTGTTCTTTAGAATAACGATATAGCTCATTATCATAAACATCAGGTCCAATTATATATATATCTTCATTATTATTGGAAGATTTTTTCTTTTTATTTGTCAAATCAAGTTTTAACAAAATTGGTTGTTTTTTCCGGATAATATTAACTAAAATCGGTTGTTTTTCTAATCCAAAAGCCAGTTGTCTTGTCAGATCATTTTCGGAATTAATAGGATAATTATTTATTGCGATAATGACATCTCCGACATAAAAACCATTTTGTTTGGCTATTGAATGATCTCTTATATTTGTAACTAAAACACCAGAAGTAACGCTGAAGTATTTAGCTAACTGTTTATTGAGAGGTTCAATATCAATTCCAATAAAAAGCCATGGGTTCTGGATATAATTATACAGATATAATTCTTTATACAAGTTATCTCTACTACCTAGCTTGATTTTATAAACTTTTTTTTGGTTATTAAAAAGAGCATAAATTAAAATAATTTGGTGAGCTTTGCAATTAGAAATTGCCTTTTGGAAATCATTTTCATTATTAATTGGTAATTGGTTAAGTTGATAAATAATTGCATTTTTTCTTAACCCATTTTTCTTAGCAGGAGAATCTGATAAAACCGAATCTACTTTAATGCCACCGACGAGATTATTTGAGTGTAAATCTTTTTCCAGTAATTCAGACACATATATTCCAAGGTAAGCACTTTGAGCAAAAATTATGCTAGATACACTGAAAACCAGATACATGATAATAATTTTTAAATTTTTCATATTTAGTACAAAATCTTTGGTTGAACCTTTTTCTTTACTTCACTAATTAATATTATTGTTCTATCAGAATCATCTTTTAATTTATGAATGATATATGATTTATCATCTTCCATCATAGAGAAAGCAGAATTGTTGTTATTTACAACAGGTCTTAGTTGAGACTGATAATCATCCATATTTGTATTTTGATTATTCATCAATAAATAATCAAGTTTTTTATCATTGTTAAATGCAAATTGATGAGCTTTAAAAGCTGTTTCAGGTTTTATAATCATGATTGTAGTCATAATAGCAAAAACAGTTAGCATAGAAGTTGCAAAAATTGGCAAGAACCAGTTTTTTCTCTGATGATATAATTGATTCATCAACTCATATTTTAAACGGGTTTTAAAAGGACCTGGATCGTAATTTGGTGCCTTCATATTATACAACAATCTGTTGATCCGAATCATCTAACACCTCCTTCGGAATTATTTTTTTTAATCTTTTAAGGATTCTGCCTAAGTGAGTCCTTAAAGTACTTTCTTTTTTCCCAAGTATTTCTGCAATTTCACTAAATTTTTTTTTTTCAAAAAAGCGTAACATTAATATATCTTTATCTTCATAAGATAATTGTTCAAGATAGGGTAAAATTAGATCATAGCTAATAGGTTTTTGAATTACCTCTATAGTTTGCTCCTCATTTGATTCTTGAAGTTCATCGATATAAGTAGATATTTTCTCTAATTTATTCTTTCTTTTATGATAATTACATACTTCATTATGAGCAATTCTGTAAAGCCAGGAAGAAAAAGGAAGTTTTCGAAATCGAAAAAGATAAATCTTACTTAATGCCTTATAGAATACAAGAGAAACAATATCTTCTGCGATTTCTCTTTTTTTTACCCGATAATAGACATAATTATAAATTAATGGCATATACTTCTCATATACAATTTCAAAAGCTTGATTGTCCTTAGGAATACTAAGAACAAGTTTTTTTTCATCTTCCAGATCTAAATCTGAATCATTCGCTTCAAAATTCATTAAGCACCTACAAACACCCTTCTATATAATAGAACTCCAAAAATTGAAAATGTGTCAAAAAAAATGCAGATTTCTAAAAAAAATCTGCATTCTCTTTAATACAATTGCATATATGATTGTTTATCAACTGATTAGATATCCATTATTTCTTTCTCTTTATTTTTTGCTATTTCATCGATTTTTTCAATCCATTTATCTGTTGTTTTTTGAATATCATCAAGTACTTTTTTTTCCTGATCTTCAGTTATTTCACTAGTTTTTTTCATTTTTTTTGCAGTTTCATTAATCTCACGGCGAACATTTCGAGCTGCAATTTTTGCATCTTCAGCTTGTTTTTTTACCCCTTTAACAATATCCTTTCTTTTATCTTCAGTTAAAGAAGGAAAGGGTAAACGAATAACATTGCCATCATTTTCCGGAGTAATTCCTAAATTTGCAGCATAAATTGCTTTTTCGATTTCACTAAGCGTTGTTTTATCCCAAGGTTGAAGAATAATCATTCTGGGCTCAGGAATGTTAACATTGCCAAGCTGTTTAATTGGGGTTGGCGTACCATAGTAGTTCACCTTGATATCGTCAAGAATCGAGGCAGTTGCACGACCTGTACGAGTTTTTGTATATTGGTGTACCAATGAATCAAATGTTTTATTCATTTTTTCTTGAAGTTGTTTTAACAGTTCATCCATTTTAGTCTCCTTTAGGGATGTACGAAAGTACCAATTTCTTTGCTTAAAAGACTATTTTTAATATTTCCTTTAACGGTTACATTAAAAACTTTTATTGGGATATTATAATCTTTTGCTAATGAAAAAGCTGTCATATCCATAATATTCAATTCCTTATCTAATGCTTCAGAATATGTTAAGTCTGGAATAAATTGAGCCTTAACATCTTTGTTTGGATCAGAAGTATAAATACCATCAACTTTTGTACCTTTCAGAACTAGGTCACAATTCAGTTCGATAGCTCTAAGAACAGCAGCAGTGTCAGTAGTAAAAAATGGGTTGCCAGTTCCACCAGCAAAGAAACAAATTTTTCCTTCCTGAAAAGCCATTTCAGCTCTTTGGTAAGTATAATATTTCGCCATTTTGTTACAAGAAAAAGCAGAAAAGATTTCAGTATTATAATTTCTTCTTTTCAAACCATCTGTAATAACAATTGCATTCTGAAGTGTTGCAATCATACCGACATTATCAGCTGCAGTCCGTTCCATTTCTGGATGTTGTCCACCACGGAAAAAATTACCACCACCTAATACGATTCCAATACTATATCCCATTTTTTTTACTTCAATCAATTCTTCGCATAACTGATTGACAATATCATTATCAAATCCAAAACCCTTTTCACCTGCTAAGAATTCACCACTGATCTTAAAAATAATCTTATGAACTTTTTCAGGATGATATACCCTCATATTATTCACCTAGAGAAAATCTTACAAAACGAGCAACTTGAATGTTTTCACCAGTTTTAGTAATTGTTTCACTAATAATATTTTGAACAGTTTTATCAGAATCTTTGATAAATTCTTGTAAAAGTAAGCAATTATCTTTAAGGAATTTTTCAACTTGGCCATCAACAATTTTATCAATAATTTTTTCAGGTTTACCATCATTTAAAGCTTTAGCACGATAAACTTCTTTTTCTTTTTGAAGAATTGCAGGATCAATATCTTCAGGTTTAATTGATAAAGGATTATTTGCAACAACCTGCATAGCAATATTTTTACATAATTCTTCAAAGTCAGCAGTTCTGGCAACAAAATCAGTTTCACAATTGATTTCAATAATACATCCAACTCGATTGTTTGAATGAATATAGGAATAAATTCTACCTTCTTTAGTCTCTCTTTCAGCTTTTGATGCAGCTTTAGAAATTCCTCTTTCTCTTAACCAGTCACTAGATTTATTTAAGTCACCATTGCATTCAACAAGGGCTTTTTTACATTCCATCATAGCAACACCGGTTTTATCTCTTAATTCTTTAACCATTGAAGCAGTAATATCCATTTTAATCTCCTTGATACAGTTATTTAAGTAAAAAAAAGGAGAGACGATAAAGTCTCTCCCAAATAATTATTTATTATTTAGAAGAATCATCATCTTCTACAATATTTTCAACAGAATCTATGATCTCCATTAAATCTTCAGTTTCATCAGTTTCAGATTCCATGATAGTAGTAGCCTGAACGGGGGCTGCACCTTCAGCGGCAATCTGACGGCCTTCATGAACTGCATTTGCAAGAGTCAGAGCAATTAATTCAACGGCACGAATTGCATCGTCATTGGATGGAATTACGTAATCAACAACATCAGGATCACAATTTGTATCAACCATACCAATAATCGGAATACCAAGTTTACGAGCTTCATGAACGGCAATAGCTTCTTTCATTGTATCAACGATGAAAACGGCACCTGGTACACAATTTAAATTTCTTATACCACCGAGAGAGCGAATTATTTTTTCATGTTCACGTTTCATTTTAATCTGTTCAAGTTTAGTATAGTTGCTAAAACTAACAGGATCACTCATTAAACTTTCAATATGTTCCATTTTTTCAACAGATTTTCTGATCGTTTGCATGTTTGTCAGCATTCCGCCATACCAACGGAAATTTACATAACTTACATCAGCTTCTTTGGCTGCTTTTTCAACAGCTTCTTGAGCTTGTTTTTTTGTTCCAACAAAAAGGATTTGTTCGCCTCTTTGGGCAACATCTTTTAAAAATTGATAAGCTTCATTAATAGAATCAACAGTTTGTTTTAAATCAATGATATGAATACCATTTCTCTTAATAAAAATATATTTTTTCATTTTAGGGTTCCACTTATGAGTCTGATGACCAAAGTGTACACCGGCTTCCAATAATTGTTTCATAGAAACGACTGTCATTTTTTCTCCTTTACGGTTAAATTGCCGGGAGGATCTACACGATTCAGTTTCAAAAAAAGAAACACCGCCTCGCAACTCCGATCCCGTCGTAATATTTTTTTAGCGTTTAGAGAATTGGAATCTCTTTCTTGCTTTTGGACGACCAGGTTTTTTTCTTTCTACCATTCTTGGATCACGAGTCAATAAACCTTTTGCTTTTAGAACAGGTCTTAAAGATTCGTCATATTTTAATAAAGCGCGTGAGATACCGTGACGAATTGCACCAGCCTGACTGGATAATCCACCACCCTGTACATTGACTTTTAAATCAAATTTATCGCCAAGATTAACTAATTCAAAGGGTTGTTCAACGACCATTTCAAGAATTTCACGAGCCAGATATTTTTTCATGGCTAATGTATTAATAATTCTTTTACCTGTTCC
The DNA here is from genome assembly GCA_963678255.2 of Cloacimonadales bacterium (SeqCode). GTDB lineage: Bacteria > Cloacimonadota > Cloacimonadia > Cloacimonadales > WRIO01. Next base: position 1,078,183 of record CAXXTW010000001.1, on the reverse strand, counting down.
TGGTGTTAAACGAACTCTTGCTACAGATGTTTTTCTTCTGCCTACAGCGTCAAAATACTGCATTCAATAACCTCCATTAGGATAATGTAGCAGGTTTTTGAGCGCCATGAGGGTGCTGATTACCTGCATAAACTTTTAGCTTTGAAATCATTTTACTTCCAATGGGTCCTTTAGGAAGCATACCTTTAATAGCACGGGTGATAATATCCTCTGGTTTGCTGACTACCATTCTTTTATATGGAGTTTCTTTTAAACCACCGGGATATCCACTATAGTCTTTATACATTTTCTGTAGTGCTTTACTTCCGGTTAAAGCTACTTTTTCAGCGTTAATAATCACAACATAGTCACCTGTGTCGAGATTTGGGCTGAAATAGGGCTTATTTTTACCACGAAGAATTGAAGCAACTTTTGTACATAATCTACCAAGTGTAAGATCTGATGCATCGATAACATACCAATCCTGTTTGATCTCACCTGGTCTTGGTGTGAATGTCTTCATTCCTGGCTCCTTTCTTTTTCCTTATTTGATCAAAATATTTTCTGATAAGGAATTATGTCAAGTAATATGATAGAATTATTACTTATTATTAATTAAAATGGCGGAGAGTCAGGGATTCGAACCCTGGGTTCCTCTCACAAAGAACAACGGTTTTCGAGACCGCCCCATTCAACCGCTCTGGCAACTCTCCTTCAATTTTTGTTCATTTTTATAGAATTAATCATTCTGTCAATATTAGAATACTTATAGCAAAGACCATTTTTCTTTTATGTGATAAAAAGTACTATCTGCCACCATACTTTGAAAAGCATTTTTCCATTTATTTACTATTTTTAATGATGTTTTTTTTGATATTCCAATATAAAATTCTGAAGACATGATTGAATGAACAGGCACTAAATCATCAGCTTTAAAACCAGCATTTTGAACTATTTTTCTAGCAGTGAGATTTGTTAAGACTGTCGCATTAGCTTTTCCATTCATTACAAGTTTAACATTGTCTTCAGGGTGTGGCATACTAACTAAATTTGTAAAACCAGCTTTTATTAAATATTGTTCATTAAACCAATTAGTACAAGTAGCAATCGCTTTTAATTTTCTAAAATCCTGCATTTTTTTAAAATTAATAATTTTAATACTTTTTTTCATATAAAAATAACTTTCATTAACACCAATTGGTCCAATCCAATAAAATAGTTGTTCTCTTTCAGGTGTTTTTTCAATAGTATAAATTAGGACATTTGGTTTTGTTAAAGCAATTTCATATGCTTCACTCCAAATATTTAAATCAATAGGATAGTTTGTTTTCAATCTTTTCTGTAATTCATTAACAATGTCAGTACCATATCCAGTAATAATCCCTTTATCTTCAAAAGATAAAGGTGGGTAATCCTCTGTCAGTATGGTCATCTGGTCACTGCTTGACTGACAAGAAACAAAAAATATACAACTTAATATTATCAAATAAATTTTATTCATTTGAACCTCTTATTGACGACTATTTCTTTATTGATTTTTAGTCAAGAGATTCTCAATACCAGTTTACTTACCTAATTTTTTGATCGCTATTTCTTGTCTTTTATACAATAATCGAAAGCTTTTTCCTCATCAGGCGAAATTTGGAAATGATTAGTGTCTCCAAAAACTAAAAGATGTGTCATCAATTTAATTAAATCTTATTTTAAAATTTGAGTGATTAGAAGATTTACTAACCAATCTGTTTGAAAATCGGTCAAAGACTGAATTATAGTAGTATTTGTAGTATTTTTTTCTTATTTATTGTCTGATTTAAAATTAAAGAATAGATTTCAGCAAAGTTATTCGCATTTTCTAAATTGTATTGACATAATATAGTATAATCTCCAGAAAGATAACATTTCACTAAATCAAGATTTTGTATTGAATGGATTCGTAAAATCAAACTCACATCGGATTGAACAATTACATTCTCTATTGTTTTAGAAAGATATTAATTACTAGAATTTTTTAAGTGTATCATTTTGCCAGTCAATAACGCCATTTTCATTATAATGTCGAACAGCAACATTTCTACCGAATTGTCTAACTGTTTGTAAATAGAATAAATAAAATCCATTGTTTTGATCAGAAACCACTTTTCCTTTAGGAATGTAATCATCTATAATGTGACCTTCTTGTTCCCAAAATATTCACTAAAAGATCTGATTTTTGAAAGATGTTTTATATCTCATAGACAAATAATCCTTTTAGATTTTTTTTTGAAAATAGAAATATTTAATTTTCTAATTTAAGCTGAATCTGATCCCATGAATTAGCTGTTTCACTAATTAATTGAGGCTTTTCCTATTCTAAATTTATAAATAGATAGCCTTAGCAAATTGTTACAATAAATATTTTTTTAAAAATTTCCTTTTGAATAATTTTATATTATTCTCTTTATCAAAAGTCATTTTATTCTTATATTTCTTATAATTTAAATTATAGTGTTTATATCTAATATGAGTGTATTAAGTTTCGTGTACAAGGTTTTGATTTTTTAGTTTAAGCTCTAATTCATTTCAATCTGAAATTAGAAGACAATAAAAAAAGTCTAATAAGTTCATTCTATAGCTTTTATTCATGATGTTTTGGTGATAAATTATAACAAATAAGCGTTTTATATAAAAAAAGAACCGCGGGGATTAATGATGGCGGCGATCTACTCTCCCACGCAGTTGCCCACGCAGTACCATCGACACGAGTGAGCTTAACTTCTGTGTTCGGAATGGGAACAGGTGTGACCTCACTGTCATAACCACCATCATTTATCCCCGCGGATAAATATATATTGGACAGAGTATAAAGAAAAAATAAAAGTCAATCGATGGTTAGTATCACTTGGCTGAATGGATTACTCCACTTACACCTGTGACCTATCAACGTTGTAGTCTTCAACGCCTCTATGGGGAAATCTAATCTTGAGGTTGGCTTCCCGCTTAGATGCTTTCAGCGGTTATCCATTCCGAACTTAGCTACCCGGCAATGCAGCTGGCGCCACAACCGGTACACCAGAGGTTCGTCCACACCGGTCCTCTCGTACTAAATGTAGATCCTCTCAAATTTCCTACGCCCACGAAGGATAGGGACCGAACTGTCTCACGACGTTCTGAACCCAGCTCGCGTAACTCTTTAATCGGCGAACAGCCGAACCCTTGGGACCTTCTTCAGCCCCAGGATGAGTTGAGCCGACATCGAGGTGCCAAACACCGCCGTCGATATGAACTCTTGGGCGGTATCAGCCTGTTATCCCCAGAGTACCTTTTATCCTTTGAGCGACGGCCCTTCCATACAGAACCGCCGGATCACTAGGACCTGCTTTCGCATCTGATCGACCTGTCAGTCTCACAGTCAAGCTCCCTTATACCCTTATGCTCTACGGCTGATTACCAACCAGCCTGAGGGAACCTTTGTAAGCCTCCGTTACTTTTTTGGAGGCGACCGCCCCAGTCAAACTGCCCACCTGGCAATGTCCCCGGTCAGGGTAACTGAACGGGTTAGTAAACCAATAAAATAAGGGTGGTATTTCAAGGTTGGCTCCACCGATACTGGCGTACCGACTTCACAGCCTCCCACCTATCCTACACATATCTTACCAATTTACAATACCAGGATACAGTAAAGGTTCATGGGGTCTTTCCGTCCGTTCGCGGGTAAGTGGCATCTTCACCACTACTACAATTTCACCGAGTTTCTGGTTGAGACAGCGCCCAAGTCGTTACACCATTCGTGCAGGTCGGAACTTACCCGACAAGGAATTTCGCTACCTTAGGACCGTTATAGTTACGGCCGCCGTTTACCGGGGCTTCATTTCAAAGCTTCGCCTTGCGACTAACCTCTCCATTTAACCTTCCGGCACCGGGCAGGTGTCAGTCTATATACGGTGTCTTTCGACTTTGCATAGACCTGTGTTTTTGTTAAACAGTCGCTTGGGCCTCTTCACTGCGGCCCCTTCTCGCTCAGACTGTACATCATCACGATAATGGGGCACCCCTTCTCCCGAAGTTACGGGGCTATTTTGCCGAGTTCCTTAACCAGAATTCTCTCGAACACCTTAGGATACTCTCCTCGCCTACCTGTGTCGGTTTGCGGTACGATCTCTCTACAGATTAACGCTAGAAGTTATTTCTCGACAACCTTATACTCAAGCTTTATGAACTTGCGCTCTCGTCCCCGGTCTCGGAATAGTGTCTTGCGGATTTGCCTACAAAACTTCCTACATCGGTTCAACCGGTAATCCAACACCGGTCCTCGATTCATAGTTGTGTCACTCCATCACTCTGCAAAGAGGTTCAGGAATATTAACCTGATTCCCATCAGCTACGCCATTGGCCTCACCTTAGGGGTCGACTAACCCTGAGAAGATTAACTTTACTCAGGAATCCTCAGGCTTACGGTGTGCAAGTTTTTCACTTGCATTATCGCTACTCATGCCGACATAGTCTCTTCTGTACGCTCCAACTCGCCTCACAGCGCATCTTCTGCGCATACAGAATGCTCTCCTACCATAGTATTACTACTATCCGAAGCTTCGGTGGTATGCTTGAGTCCCGTTCATCTTCGGTGCATCATCACTCGACCAGTGAGCTATTACGCACTCTTTTAACGGTGGCTGCTTCTAAGCCAACGTCCTGGCTGTCTCTGCAAGGAAACATCCTTTATCACTTAGCATACACTTGGGGACCTTAGCTGTCGGTCTGGGTTGTTCCCCTCTCGCGCGTGAAGCTTATCCCACACGCGCTGTCTCCCGTTAAACATTTAGTGGCATTCGGAGTTTGATTGGGTTCAGTAACCTGGTATGGCCCCTAGCCCATTCAGTGCTCTACCTCCACTAAACTATAACGAGGCACTACCTAAATAGTTTTCGGAGAGAACCAGCTATCTCCAGGTTTGATTGGCCTTTCACCCCTATCCACACCTCATCCACCGATTTTTCAACATCGGTTGGTGCGGCCCTCCAGTAAGTGTTACCTCACCTTCAGCCTGGACATGGATAGATCACCTGGTTTCGGGTCTAATCCGGACAACTCTACGCCCTATTCGGACTCGCTTTCGCTTCGGCTTCGTCGCTGTACGACTTAACCTTGCTATACAGATTAACTCGCCGGCTCATTATGCAAAAGGCACGCCATCGCCGCCATGATACGGCTTTGACTGCTTGTAGACATACGGTTTCAGGTACTATTTCACTCCCCTCCCGGGGTGCTTTTCACCTTTCCCTCACGGTACTTGTTCACTATCGGTCACAGAACGTATTTAGCCTTTGGAGATGGTCCTCCAGGATTCAATCAAGGTTTCTCGTGCCCCGACCTACTCGGGATGCCCGCTACGCTTAACTCTCATTTCGATTACAAGACTTTCACTCTCTTCGGTCCGGCTTTCCAACCAAGTTCATCTATAATCATTAAACGATGTCGCAGGTCCCACAACCCCGGTATTACTACCGGTTTAGGCTCTTCCCCGTTCGCTCGCCGCTACTCAGGGAATCGTTTTTACTTTCTTTTCCTGTGGCTACTTAGATGTTTCAGTTCACCACGTTCGCTTCTCTTTCGAGATGACAAGGCTTTACCTTGCCGGGTTGCCCCATTCGGAAATCCACGGATCAACGCATGCTTACTGCTACCCGTGGCTTATCGCAGTTAGCCACGCCCTTCATCGCCATTCTGTGCCAAGGCATCCACCGTATGCCCTTTTCTCTTATATCTTTGCCTATTATACTCTGTCCACTTCTATTCGTCTGTTTAGATCTTTTTAAATTTATTATTGAAGCAAGTGTCGCAGTGATTATTTTTTGATTGTGACAAGAATTATTCAAATCCATTGTCGTTAGAATTTTGTGCTGTAACTCATTTGTACAGTCTTAACACCTTAAAGAAAGGAGGTGATCCAGCCGCACCTTCCGGTACGGCTACCTTGTTACGACTTAGTCCCCCTCACTAAGCACACCTTCGAAAGCTGCTTCCTTACGGTTAGCTCACCTTCTTCGGGTGCACTCAACTCGGCTGACTTGACGGGCGGTGTGTACAAGACCCGGGAACGTATTCACCGCGCTGTTCTGACGCGCGATTACTAGCGATTCCAGCTTCATGAGGTCGAGTTGCAGACCTCAATCCGAACTGAGATCGGCTTTCTGGGATTCGCTCTACATTACTGTTTTGCTGCCCTCTGTACCGACCATTGTAGCACGTGTGTAGCCCTGGACATAAGGACCATGATGACTTGACGTCGTCCCCACCTTCCTCCAGCTTTTTACGCTGGCAGTCTCCCTAGAGTCCCCAACTTAATGATGGCAACTAAGGATAAGGGTTGCGCTCGTTGCGGGACTTAACCCAACATCTCACGACACGAGCTGACGACAGCCATGCAGCACCTGTGCTTAGGCTCCTCTTACGAGGCACTCTCTCATCTCTGAAAGATTCCTAAGCATGTCAAGCCCAGGTAAGGTTCTTCGCGTTGCATCGAATTAAACCACATGCTCCACCGCTTGTGCGGGTCCCCGTCAATTCCTTTGAGTTTCAGTCTTGCGACCGTACTCCCCAGGCGAAACACTTAACGCGTTAGCTACGGCACTGATGGATCTTCTCCACCAACACCTAGTGTTTATCGTTTACTGTGTGGACTACCAGGGTATCTAATCCTGTTTGATACCCACACCTTCGCAATTGAGCGTCAGTCATGACCCAGAAGACTGCCTTCGCCTTTGGTGTTCTTCCCGATATCTGCGCATTCCACCGCTACACCGGGAATTCCGTCTTCCCCTGTCTGACTCTAGATCAACAGTATCACAAGCTGTTCAACGGTTGAGCCGTTGGCTTTAACCCGTAACTTATTGATCCGCCTACTTGCCCTTTACGCCTAGTGATTCCGGACAACGCTTGCCTCCCCCGTATTACCGCGGCTGCTGGCACGGAGTTAGCCGAGGCTTATTCATATACTAATATCTTATCGAAAAAGCTGTTCACCTTCCCAACTTTGCTCGCATATAAAAGGATTTTACACACCGAAATGCTTCTTCATCCACGCGGCATTGCACTATCAGACTCTCGTCCATTGTAGACTATTCTCGACTGCTGCCTCCCGTAGGAGTCTGGGCCGTATCTCAATCCCAGTGTGGGCGGCCACCCGTTAAGGCCGCCTACCTATCATCGCCTTGGTGCACCGTTACTACACCAACTAGCTAATAGGACGCAGGCTCATCTTTAAGCGACAGCTTATAAATAGAGGCCATCTTTAACCTTGCGGTCACATGCGGTATTAGCCAAAGTTTCCCTTGGTTGTCCCCCACTTAAAGGCAGATTCCCACGCGTTACTCACCCGTTCGCCACTGTCAATATCCCCGAAAGGACATCTATCGTTCGACTTGCATGCCTAATCCATGCCGCCAGCGTTCGTCCTGAGCCAGGATCAAACTCTCCATAATCACTTTTCTCAAATTTTTATCTCGACTGGACACTTGCTTCACTTCTATTTCTCTTTCTCAGATCACCTGTTCGTTACAAACAAGTTCACTCAAATTCGCATACTACTCTTTTTTCGTCAAGAACTTTTTTTTCTCCTTCTCTTTTTTTAAGACATTCTTAGCATTTATCTCTTTATATTCTAACTAAATCTTAACACTTTATTTTTTTTTCGCTAACCCATTACTCTCTCTTTTAATTCTTAGGACTATGGTGCAATTAGCTTCTCCATCACCCGCTTTTTGGTAATTTTGAGGACTAATTTATATTAGGTACTCTTTTATTTCAATGATGAATTATTAAAATACTAAAGAATTTTGGTAATTTTATTAAATTCTACAATAATAGTAATATGAAAAACACCAAGGAAGGAAAGAATTAGGAATGAGTTAGCAAGAAAGATGGAAAGATTTCGAATTGTCCTTGTACTCTCATATTAAGTAGATTTAAATATGAAAAAAGAGATTTTAACAATAATAATCATTATAGAGAATAGATTTGTTTTTTTATTTAGTAACATACCATAATCATTTTAAGAAGTATAATATCGGAAAAACACTTTTACTTTCTTCTTTCATATTGTAACTAAGTAATGAGGAAAGACATATATTTTATGAAGTTATTGGATTTATATTACACAATATGTTGTATAGTCGTAATCTCTTAAATGAAAGTTATTTTGAAATGACTATAGGAATGAAAAGAAAACGGATATTAAGTCCGTTATAGTTATTCATTTTCAATAAGTTTTTTTAGGTCATCATCAATATCTGATATCCATCCAGTTTCACCAATATCAGCAAATTGAGTATTAATGATATAGGATACCCAACTTGGATCAGTTTTTTCATTATCATCATTTTTTGCCATAATGATTTTATAATTTCCGCTATTTTGAAAATCCAGTAATAGATAGAGTCTGTCTTTACCATTATATTTCCATACTTTATAATCTTTTCTTGAGTATTTAGCATTAGCTTGTGTAATCCCAGAAACGATTTCATCAGGTTGCCCATATTTAATATAGAGTTTTCCCTGATCAGTTTTCCAACCTTTTTCAAAATGAGAAAATTGTTTATTAGAATAATTTATACGAGTTTTAATTAAATCAAGAAATTCATTGTTATTATCATTAGGTGTAGGATCGTTCTGACTCCAGAAACGGTCGATTAGGTTTTTTTTACCAGTATCGTTTAATTTTCTCCATTGTTTTTTTTCTGTAGTATTTAAAAAATAACTCATTAAAATAAATTCTTCTTCATCTGTATCAAAAATTCTGGTAACTTTTATATACTCTTTAAGAATGGATATGTTATTTTTTGAAGTATATTTATTGGAATTTGATAAATCTGTTAAAGTGATATCAATATTAAAATAACCATCAATTTGCAAATCTAAAGGAATTTTTTTAATAATCTTTGATGGCAATTCATCGAGTGATAGGTTTTCAGTAATATCAGTAATTACTGAATTTTCATTATAGATTTTGATATTTTGAATATAATTATATTTATCACTAGACATTTTGTTAAGATTATAGATTTCATAATAGACAAAAACTGTGTCGTTCGAAGAGTAAAAAACTGGGATAGGATCAACAAAAAACAAATAATCGCCACGATGAAATTTAGCTAATTGATTACTTTGATTTTCGACAATATTATGAGAGATTTCAATATCACTTAGTAGAGCATTAGGATCAAGTAAATCCAAGTGAAAGCTTTGAACAGATGAATCAGCGCTATTTACATCTTTTACAATCAATTCAGCAAGAAAACCTGCTTTTGCCAAAGTTAAAGAAACTTTATCAATTGTATAATAATTTGAAGATGCTGAGATTGCCTCAGACTTTGCTCCTGCAGTTTGATCGAAATTACGGGTAAGAACAATTATCCCATCTTTTTTTAAATTAAGGGTTACATTGATTGGAGCAATAAAAGTATTATTAGTTTTTTGAAAAGAAAGCTGATTATTGGGAACCTTATATACAATATCAAAAATAGTTTGTTTATCATTATTCAGATAACGATTCACAGAAGCATTAAAATTTAATGCACAAATATTAACAAACAACATAACAAAAAGAATAAAAACAATTATTCTATTCAAATTTCCAAGCATCTCTAAGTTCATAGTTACCAAATCCTTTCTTATCATCAAAATGGAATTTTTTATCTAGATTATAATATGTCCATATTTCTACAGGATATTGACCAACTAAATAATTCTCAATTTGAATATCATCAGGATATCCATATTTAATCAATATTTTCCCTCTATCTGTTTGCCATCCTGCTTTATAACTTCTGATAGTATATTTTTCATCTGATTCCAAGATTCTTTGATAAATTAAATCTCGAAACTCATTTTCTTCTGTAATTGGATTTGGATCATGGTTTTTCCAAAAAGCCTCAATTATCTGAGGCCAATCTTTTTCACTATACTGACGAACCTTATCATACTCATTTTGAGACATTATAATTCTTAACTGTTGAATTTGATCTTTCAAAGAATATCGTTGATTAAAGAGAAGCTTTGTTGAAAATAATTCAAATTGTCTTTTTATAGAAATGTTTCCAATAAATAACTCAATAAATGATTTTGATAAATCATATTGTTTTAAACTGTCTGGTAATTGATAATTAATAAAAACGGTAGGAAGAATAGTTATAAAACGATTGTTAGTATAATAATACTTTATTTGAGAAGGTTTTTTTTCCAAATACATTTTTATATTAATGGTTTTTGAATCATTAATCCATTCTTTGCCAGAAGGATAATAAGTATTATTATTATTTTCATAACTAATGTAAAGATTACTTACATAATTATTTCTAGCAGGAACAGTAATGTAGTACTTTTTAATAAAGCGTTTTCCAACTTTTCTATTTTCAATTTTTAAAGAAAAATCATATTGTCCACTTTTTAATTCAGTAGTAAACTGATAAAATAAATTTCCCTGATCATTTCTTACAAAATTTAAAGCCATTATATCAGAGCTATTAAACAACAAATCAGTGCCTTTAGATATCTGACAGCAAATAAGAAGATCGGAAGTTCCAATGAATGATCCAGAGATAATATTTGCTGGAATAATCACTGTGAATATTGTATTTTTCCCAATATGGTCAATCATTAATTGTTGTGCTAATATGATGGGAGCAAAAAATAAGAAAGAAAGAAAAAATAAGAAGGATTTGTTTAGAATTATTCTATGAATATATTTAATTAATAAAAGCATTTGTTCTTTTACCTTTAATCCAAATTTTACTTTGATAATTCACTAAAAACCTCTTTATCAATTTTGAGGATATGATCTGATTTATCAAATATAATAAAAAATAGATTTAGTCAATAATTTTCTAATCTATTTTCACATGAATTTGATTTGAGATATCGTCTTTGAATAACTGACAGAACTCTTTATTAGGGAAAAGAGATAGATTTTTAGGAAATAGAGTAAGTATTTTAAACTTTTCAGTTATCACCTTAAAGATAACTTTAAAAGCACCAGGAGATTCTTCTTTAATCTTTTCCAGAGTTTTAGCATATTCGGGTTGAAGATTATCTTCTTTTATGGTGATGGTAATTTCTCCTTTAAGAGTTTTTTGTAGATCTTCAAGAGGTAAAATGCTTGTTGGTTTGACTCTAAGAATTGAATCATTTGAAGAAGACTGATAATTATTTAATAATCCAATGATGAATACTTTATTCCCTTCAACCATAAGATCCTTATATTTATCATAATCCTGTCCAAACAATGAACACTCAAATTTTCCCTGAATATCTTCAAGAGTAACTATTAGAAAATGAGATCCTCGTTTGTCCTTCTTCTTTGTAATACCAGACACAAAACCAAATATTTGTATAACGTTTGGCAATGTAATCGTTTCATCTTGAGCTAATTTTGTATTGATATTAACAAATAAATCAATCAGGTGTTGTTCTTCTGATAAGGGATGTCCAGAGAGAAAGAAACCTAGAACTTTTTTCTCATTTTCCAAAAGAGGGAGCATTGCCATTTCAGAAAGATCTGATAACTCAGGCTGACAATTATTTTCTTCATGTGTTTCAAACATATCAAAGAGAGTTATTTGTCCCTTCTTTTTATTATCTTGAGCTTCTGATGCACAGCTGAGCGCTTTTTCAATAGCATAGAGTTTTTGAGCTCGGTTACCTTCCAACTCATCCATAGCTCCTGCCCATATTAAACTTTCAATTACTGCTTTATTAACTGCCATTGGATCAACTCTTTCAGCAAATTCGAAAATAGTTTTATAAGAGCCTCTTTCATTTCTATCTTTTACCATTGAATTTACTGCAGCAGTTCCAACATTTTTAATAGCTTGGAGTCCAAACAATATTTTATTGTCATTTATAGTAAATTCTGCTTCTGATTGATTGACTGATGGAGGAACAATTTCTATACCCATTTTTTTTGCAACATGCAGAAACTGAGGAATTTTATCTGGATTATCTTCCAGAGATAATAAAGCTGTCATAAATTCAACTGGAAAATGAGCTTTTAGATAAGCTGTATGAAAAGCAACTAAAGCATAACATGCGGCATGGCTCTTATTAAAAGCGTACTTAGCAAAATCAAGCCAGTTTTCCCATATCTTTTCAACTATTTCTTCAGATGCTCCCTTTTCCAGAGAGCCCTCTTTAAATTTTGATTTTAACTTTTCCATTAAATAGATTTGTTTTTTCCCCATTGCTTTTCTAAGAGTGTCTGCTTCAGCTCCAGTCAAACCACCCATTTCACGAGAGATTTGCATAACTTGCTCTTGATATACAGTTACACCATAAGTTTCTCTAAGGGCATTTTCAGTTAGTTCATGATCAAAAGCAACAGGTTCTTGACCATGTTTTCTTCTAATATAAGTATCTATAAATTGCATAGGACCGGGACGATACAAGGCGACCATTGCAATCAAATCCTCAAATTGGTTTGGTTTAAGATCAATTAAATATTTTTTCATTCCATCAGATTCAAACTGAAAAACACCATCTGTTTGACCTTTTGAAAGTAATTGATAGGTTTTTTCATCAAAAAGATCAAGGTTATCCATATCAACCTCAATCCCTTTGTATTGCTTCACCAGCTTAAGAGTATGCTTAATAATTGTAAGTGTTTTTAACCCTAAAAAGTCCATTTTCAACATTTTAAGATCGTCAAGCCATTTTCCTTCATATTGAACCAATACGATGGGATCGCCATCTTTTTGGTTACTTATTGCCAGAGGGACATAATCGCTCAAATCACCGGGACCAATAACCACTCCAGCTGCATGAACCCCGATTTGGCGGATTAACCCTTCAATAACCTGACTATATTCAAGTATTGAGCGATAAATGTCAGAAGAACCCATCAAATCTCGAAATTCTTTAGATTGATCTAAAGAATCTTTAATAGTAATTTTTGGAGAACTCGGCATCATTTTGGTAATTTTACCTGAATCAGCAGGAGAAATCTCCATTACACGAGCAACGTCTTTGATAACTGATTTAGCTCCAAGTGTTCCATAAGTTATGATTTGAGTAACTGAATTACGACCATACTTTTCAATGACATAATCAATTACCTTACCTCTTCCCTCAGCACAAAAATCAATATCAATATCTGGCATTCCGATACGATCAGGGTTTAAAAATCTTTCAAAGAACAAATTATATTTTAAAGGATCAAGTTGTGTAATCCCTAAAAGATAAGCAACAATACTGCCTGCAGCAGAACCACGACCAGGTCCCACAGGGACATCTCTCTCTCTCGCAGCATCAATAAAATCTTTTACAACCAGAAAATATCCATCAAAACCCATACGACTGATCACTGACAATTCATAATCCAAACGAGAAGTTATCTCTTCTGTCACTTGTGGATATCGTTTTAGAACTGCAATATTACATAATTCTCTCAGATATTCTGATTGAGAAGCATATTTTTCTGGGATATCAATTCGAGGTAATAGAAAGTCATCATAGCTTAGATCGAAATCTATCTGTTCAGTTATACTTATTGTATTTTCATATGCATCAGGAAGATTTGGAAATAATTTCCTCATTTCTTTTTCATTTTTGAAATATAGTTCTGGTGAATATTTCATCCTAGTAGGATCATCTAATGTCTTATTCATCTGAATACAAAGTAAAACATCATGTGCTTTTGCATGTTCTTTTTTCAAATAATGGCAATCATTAGTAACAACCATTTTTGTATTGGTCTCTTTTGCCAGTTGAATTAAAAGAGGAATAACTCTTTTCTCTTCTTCAATCTCATGATCCTGGAGTTCTATATAGAAGTCCTCTTTAAAAACCTCTTTATAAAAGTCCAAAGCTTGAGTTGCCTCCTCTTGCCGACCTTTTAACAACAAATATGGCACTTCTCCATGAATACAAGCAGAAAGGCAAATCAATCCCTCTGAATATTGCTTTAACAATGTTTTTGAAACTCTAGGCTTATAATAATAACCCTTTGTGAATGCGTAAGAAGAAAGTTTCATTAGATTTTTATAACCTGTCTCATTTTTTACTAATAAAATTAAATGGTAACGAGTATCATTTTTTGATTCAGGATCATCATAATCATGATCAACAAGGTATGCTTCCATTCCTACAATTGGTTTAATACCAGCTTTTTTTGCTTGATTAATAAAGTCAATAGTCCCAAACATATTTCCATGATCAGTCATAGCAACAGCAGGCATTCCATACTGTTGAGCTTGTTTCACCAATTTATCTGTCTGGCAAGCTCCATCTAAAATACTATACTGTGTATGATTATGCAGATGCACAAAAGCCATCTTCTACCCTTTCCTGTTTTTTGTTCAGTTTAGTTTTTTGATTTAAATCTGTCAAAAGGAAAAGTAAGTTTTTTTATTCTTTCCATAATTCTATGACTGGGAAAAAGTTAAAGTGTTTAATTTATTCTTATGATATTTAAGAATACTTTGTTCGATTATAAAATTAAAAATCACAATAATATCATACAAAATTTATATGTTCTGAGAATTATACTATTAAGATAGATATAAAGAACTAACGATTTTTTTGAGTATTCCTCATTTTAAAAATTAATGTTATAAAAACGTTATATTATTTGACAAAAAATAAAAAATCTTTAGAAAGATTATCTATCAATACAAGAGGAAGTTCGTATGAATATTTTTAAAGGACAAAATCAACGGATATGTCTGTTAGGATTAATGATATTAATTGCTAATTTCTTATGGGGAGCCTATATCATTAATAATCCTATTCGAGTGACCCAACCAAATGGGAGCGAATTAGATTGTTTTGCCAGTGGAGATGAATTTCATAATTGGTTACACGATACCAACAATTATACCATAATTCAATCACCAACAACAGGTTATTATGTTTATGCAGAGAAAAATGGAGATGAGGTAATTGCAGGTAATATCATAGCAGGGAGAGGTAATCCTCAAAGTAAAGGGCTCGTACCTGGAATCAATATTTCAGAAAAGGATTATAAATTAAAGAGAACTCAAAGAAATATTAAATCAGGATCAAAAAATGCTCCCACTTCTGGAATAGTTTACAATCTTGTAGTTTTTGTTAGATTTAGCGATGATGATGAGTTTGAAGATAATATTGACACATATGACAATCTATGCAACAACTCAACATCAGGGTATAATTCTATGACCAACTATTTTTCAGAAGTCAGCTATGGAACTCTAACTGTACAATCGCCTTTTTATCCAGAACCCTCAGCAGGAATAGTTGTTTCTTACCAAGACAGTCATCCCAGAGACTATTTTAGACCTTTCAACGAGGTAACTAATACCATAGGTTATGATGGTGACACAGAAAGCAGACTTCGTGAGCATGCCTTATTAAGAGATGCCAGCAATTATATAGCCTTAATGGTTCCTGCAGATTTAAATATTGATGCAGATAATAATGGAAAAGTTGATAATGTTACTTATATTATAAAAGGTAATACAGATGGATGGAGTGATCTTCTATGGCCTCATCGCTGGACATTATCTAGTTACATAGCCAATATTCGAGGTAAACGAGTTTATGATTACAATTTTCAGTTACAAGAACATTTAGTCTCCAGTGGAAATGGGGTTATGTGTCATGAATTTTTTCATACTTTAGGAGCGCCTGATCTTTACCATTACAACTCAAATGGTATCAACCCAGCTGGTAAATGGGATATTATGGATTCCAATCAAAATCCTCCTCAACATATGAATTCATACATGAAGTGGAAATATGGTGGATGGATTACAAGCATCCCCACAATAACAGCAGATCAACTATATACTCTCAATCCCTCTACATTTACAAATGATCAAGTGTATAGAATTGATTCACCAAATTCAGCATCTGAATATTATATCGTTGAATATAGAAAAAAGACTGGCACTTTTGAAAGTTCATTACCCGGTTCAGGGCTAATTGTTTGGAGAGTGAACACTCTAGCTGGCAATGGAAATGCTGTTGGACCTCCGGACGAATTATATGTATATCGTCCAGGTGGAACAAATTCTATCAATGGGACGACTGATAATGCTTACTTCAGTTTGGATAGCAGTCGTACAAAAATTAATGACATGACCAGCCCATCTCCTTTTTTACAAGATGGATCTGCTGGAGGATTATCTCTATATCATATAGGTTCTGCTGGAGAAACAATAAACTTTTATAAAGGTCCTGAACCTGAAGGAATCATTGATTTTACTATTAATCCAGTTATTGAAGATTTAGAAGGTGTTTATTATCCTTCTGATGGTTGGTCAACTGCGATTCTAACTGGAAATTATGGATTTGATCGTGTAACTACAGGAGTGTATTCTCCTCACAGCAATAGTCAAATGCTTAAATATGACAGTTTTAATGCAGCTTCTGGATCAAGTGCAATAATTGCAACTCCAAAAATAAACATTTCTAGTACAACATTATATACTTATTCTTTATCCTTTTGGATGTTTAGATTTTCAACAAACCCAACAATTCCAGACAGAATCTTAGTCTATACAAATACAAGCAATGATTTAACAGGTACACCTGTATTACTCGGAACAATCAATAGGAGCTCAAATCTTTCACCAACTGTTGGTGCTAATGGATGGTATCAATATTCTTATGATTTAAATTTTGAAACAACTGGATATAAATATGTTATCTTTCAGGCAATCAGTGGAAATGGCTCTAGTATGATCCTTGATGATATTTCTATTACCAGAACATCTTTAGGTACTACTCCTAATTGTGCGATCAATCCTGCTCCTGCCAATTCTACAACAGATATTTCTCGAACTGCTTCTTTAAATTGGGAAAATGGTGGAGCTGATCCAACAGGTTATAGATTATATCTTGGAACAAATAATCCACCTAATAATCTTTTAAATGGAATTGATGTAGAAAATGTCACGACTTATAGTCCTGAATTATCTTTTAATACCGCATATTTCTGGAAAGTCGTACCTTATAATGGATATGGAGAAGCAATAGATTGTCCTATATGGACATTTTCAACAGTCCAAGATGAAACGCTTCCTATAGAATTAAGTAGTTTTACTGCAATACCAACTGCAAATCAATATGTCAGGATTAATTGGATTACACAATCTGAAACATCACTAATTGGATTTTCTATCTATCGTAATTCTGTTAACCAAGTTAATAGCGCTATCGCAGTGAGCCCTCTTATTGCTGGGACAAATACTTCCAATGAAAAAAATTATAGTTATGCTGACACTCTAGAAAGCTCTGGAACATATTATTACTGGTTACAGTCAAAAAACATGAATGGTGGGGTCAACAACTATGGTCCTATAATGACCATTTTTTCTAAGGATGATAACTCAATTGTACCAGGTATTCCAGTCATTACAGCATTAGAATCTATTTATCCCAATCCATTTAACCCTTCCACAATTATATCCTATAGTTTACTTAACAACGAAAAAATACAAATCTCAGTTTATGATATAAAAGGAAGAAAAGTCAGAAATCTGATTTCTGAAAACAAACCAGCAGGGATCTATCATTTACTGTGGAATGGAAATAATGATACAGGTAATAGGGTAGCTTCTGGTATCTACTTCGTAAGAATGATAGCAGGAAAGTATGCTACCACCAAGAAAATCATGTTATTAAAATAGTGTTAAATGATTAGAAATAATAAAAAGCTTTAAATAATTTATGCTAGTTTATGAAAGGCATGAGAAATTGTGCCTTTCTTTTTTCTGTAGAACTAAAAATAATGATTCTTCAATTACTTAAAATTTAACATTAAAAAAGACCGAATAAATTCGGTCTTTAACAAACTTGTGATCGATTTTGTAATTGCTTTTACTAAGCCAAAGAAGTCTTGATTGATCAAACTCTTTATAGATACACTATATGATATCGAAATGGCACGCCCGTAGGGATTCGAACCCCAAACCTTCTGATCCGTAGTCAGATGCTCTATCCAATTGAGCGACGGGCGCATTACACAAACTATGAGTCTATATTCCTGCTTCACCTTTTTATGTCAAGCGTTTTTTATCTCTTCTTATTTTTATTCTGTTGTTCTGCATAATTGAACATGTCTTCTAAAGTTTTACATCTTTCAAATATGGCAAAAGTATCTGTCAATTGACGATCAATAGGAAGTGAAGCTTTATAACCAGCAATTTCTCCATACTTCTTTTCTAGTATTCCACTGGTTAATGATGCTTTTATAAAAGTATGAGCACTATCTAAATCAGTTTTTTCGTATTTCAAACCTTTTTCTTTTGAATACACCAGAAAATCATTTATTAATTTTTCATCTGCTATGAAATCTTCTTTAATTTTTTCTTTATTCTTGCTAACATAATCTACTGTAAAATCAAAGACAAGATTTAAGCGCCTGATCTCCATCTCAAGCTTGGTTAAGCGATCTTGATCAATTTCTACATCTGGTGTAATTCCGCCACCACCATAGACCGTTCTGCCATTGACAGTTTTAAAGATTTTAGCTTTTGCTTCTTCATCCATCTTAGCTTTTTCTTCTACACTGACTTGCTTACCTCTTAATAGTTTGTCATTAATCTCTTTATGAATACCACGTCCAGATTTGATAAAATATTTCGATATGGTTATTTTGATTCCATAACCATCAGAAAGAGGAAACATTTGCTGTACTGATCCTTTACCAAATGATGTTTTACCCACAATTAAACCCTTATCCCAATCTTGTAATGATCCAGCAAAAATTTCTGAAGCACTTGCGCTTGCTTCATTTATTAATACTACAACTGGATATCCAGATCTCATTCTATTATATTTCGTATAATATTCCTGATTAAATTGAGGAACACGTCCTTTTGTAAAAACTACAAGTTTGTCCCCACCAATAAATTCATTAACTGTATCTATCGCTTCATTTAACAATCCGCCAGGATTAAATCTCAGATCTATTAGTAACCCTTTGATGCCTTCTTTTTCTAATTTATCGAGAGATTCTCTTAATTCTGTTGAAGTATTGGCATTAAATTGTCTTATTCTTATATAGCCCACACCATTATCTAACTTAAATGAATATGGAATGCTTTTTATTTTTATTATATCTCTTATGATGTTAAAATCCAAAAGATCCTTTGTCCCAGGTCTCATGATAGAAATTAACACCTTACTACCTTTATCTCCACGCATTCTTTTAATAACATCTTCCGTACTCATACCAACAACACTCGTACCATCTACTTTAACGATCTTATCTCCAGCCTGAATACCCATCTTATAAGCAGGGGTTCCTTCAATCGGAGAGACAACGGTTATATAGTCTTCTTGTTTATCAATAGTTATCCCCAATCCACCAAATTCTCCCATCGTATTGGATTGAAAATCTTTAAAATCATCTGGCTTGAAGAAGTTTGTATGTGGATCAACATCTTCTAGCATTCCATTGATTGCATACTCTACTAATTCATCTATTTTAACATTATCCACATGATATTGCTTGACCATAACCAATACGTCACGGAATAATTTCATATATTTAACAAACTGTGCCTGATCAATATCATTTTCTGCATGGCCAATTGTATAATTAAATACTAATGTCCCAACAAAAAACCAAACAACTAGAATCGAAGTAAACAATATTTTGTTTGCTCTTAAGATTTTCATATTATACTCTCCTAATTTTAGATAAAACAATCTGTTTTATTATCTCATGTATATTTTCTACTGAATCTAATCCATCAATTTTATATACTCTCTGTTTTTCTTTTTCAGCTAATTCTAAAAAACCTTCTCGAACTTTATCATGAAATTCATTTGGCTCGAGCTCCAATCTATCTAATTTTTTATGCTTTATTCTTTGTACACTCGTCTCAACTGGGATATCAATCAAAAAAGTAATATCTGGCACAAGCTTGAATGTAGAAAAATCGATCAAAGTGCTAATAGTTGCTGAGTCTATAGACCTTGCTGCCCCCTGATATGCATAAGTCGAATCATAATATCTATCACAAATAACTATTTTTTCAGCTTTTAGTGCGGGGATTATCCATTCACCAGTATGCTGTGATCTTGATGCCATATATAGAAGAATTTCTGTTTCAGGTAACATCATCTTGTGTTCAGGAGCTAAAAGTAGATGCCTGATCTTTTCACTGATTAATGGACCTCCAGGTTCACGAGTTAATAAAACTTCAAAACCTTCTTCTAATAGAAAAGAATTTAGTAAAATTGATTGAGTTGATTTTCCACAACCCTCTATCCCTTCGAAGGTGATAAATAATGATTTCATCTAACTTCCTTTCGATAATAATATAATCACCAATGATTTTAATGCAAATTAAATGCCAATTATATTATGGTATCTTTTTTATAAAATTCATCCGATTTTTCTAAGTAATCCAAAACATAATGTAAACCACGGCTCTCTTTTCTTAAGAGAGCTGAAGCTACAATTAATTTTGCAATTATTGCTATATTTCTTGTTTCTACAACTTCTTTGCGTATGCTGTTATGATGATAAAAATTATCTATCTCGTGATAAATTGATTCTATGCGTGTCTGTGCATACTTTAAAAGCCTTCTGGATCGTGTTATCCCAACATAATTCTGCATGGTATGCTTTAAGATCTCTCGATTATGGGATATTACGACCCACTCATTTTCATTAAAAAGCCCAATCTCACGCCATTCCGGTATTTCTGGGAACTCAACTTTCTCTTTATTTGAAATATGATTTCCAGCTCTGAAAGCGACTACTATAGCTTCCAATA
The DNA here is from genome assembly GCA_963678255.2 of Cloacimonadales bacterium (SeqCode). GTDB lineage: Bacteria > Cloacimonadota > Cloacimonadia > Cloacimonadales > WRIO01. The sequence continues at coordinate 1,057,466 of CAXXTW010000001.1, read as the reverse complement.
GTGAATTTGACGCTAAACGATTTGCGCCATGCAAACCTGTACAAGCCACTTCACCTGCTGCAAACAAATTCTGTATATCTGTTATGCCATCTATTGTTGTTAATATCCCACCACAAAAATAATGGGCTGCTGGTGCTACAGGTATATAATCTTTTGTAAAATCTATTCCTCTTTTCTGACATTTCTTATCTATATAGGGGAAATGATTTCTTAATTTGTTATGATCTACTTTCGTGGCATCTAAAAAAACAAATTTCTCATCTCTCTTTTTTAATTCATAATCTATGGCTCTGGAAACTACATCTCGGGGGGCTAAACTTCCTAAATCATGATAGTTTTCCATAAAAGTACTGCCATCTTGAAGTCTTAAAATTGCCCCTTCTCCTCTTAATGCTTCTGTAATCAAAAATGTCTGACCATCTGAATTATAAAAGGCTGTTGGATGAAACTGAATAAACTCCATATTTACTACTCGCGCTCCTGCTAGTTTTGCCATGGCAATCCCATCACCTGTTGCTACCTCAGGATTAGTATTATGAGAATATACCTGTGAAGCACCACCAGTTGCTAGCATTGTCTTATTGGCAACAAAAGTGATTATCTGATTTGTATTTGAATTTAATACATAGGCTCCCCAACAGGTAATCCTAGGTATGAATCCATCTGTTTGAGGAATATGATGCTGAGTTATCAGATCTACAGCTAAATGATCTTCAAAAATATCTATATTTTTATTCTTCTCACAAGTCTCAATCAACGCTTGCATGATTTCATGCCCAGTTGAATCGGCAGCATAAGCTACTCTTTGCTCTGAATGACCACCTTCTCTGGTTAGTGATAGATTCTCTAAAGATCTGTCTAATAGAGGATTCTTTACTGTAAACTTTGTCCCACATTTTATTAAATATTCTATGGCTGAGGGTCCTTCTTCAACAATTGTTTTTATAATCGGAATCTTTCCTAATTCTACTCCTGCTTTAAATGTATCTTGAATATGAGATTCATAACTATCATGATCATCCAAAACGGCGGCAATACCTCCCTGAGCATAGTCTGAATTGCAATCATTCAGTTTCTTCTTAGAAATAATAGCGACTCTCCCAAGTTTTGCTACTTCTAATGCATAGACTAATCCTGCGACTCCTGAACCAATGACTAAAAAATCATACTTCATCATTTATATCTCCTCTGCTAAAAGAAGCCCCATCACCTGAGCATCTTCAATAGGATTCTGATAGTACTCTCTACGAATATAGAGCTTTTTAAAACCAAATTTCTCATATAGATGAATAGCAACCTGATTTGTTACTCTTACCTCTAAGAAAAACTTGTTTGATCCTTCTTTTACTTTTTTATTAATTACATATTCCATTATTTGACTGCCAAATCCTTGGTTATGATATGACTTACTTATTGCTACATTACTAATATTAAACTCATCTAATGATTGATAACCAAAAAGAAAACCAATTATTGCAAAGGTTTCTGGATGAATCATAACATAAGAATCTTCCATACTAAAAGCAATTTTGAAAGCAGAAAATGGCCATGTATCAAATTCATTCTCCAATTCTATCTGATATACTGCTTCTAAGTCTTCTTCTATCATCTGCCTTGTTAAATTCATTAGTAATATAATACCTGTCCCTTTTGAATATTCACTAAAATTGCGCCTTTTACTTTTTTTGTTTTTAATCCATTCTTTTCAATCAAATCTTCCTGAGATATCCCTATCTTTCTGGATATTTTAGAGATAGTGTCTCCGCTTTTTACAATGTATGTTTGCTTCTGTTTAACTAATGAATTATTAGGTTTATCTGTTGCATTTTTTACAATCTCTGTATCTGTGGCTAAAGAATCCTGATAAACTTCTCGGTTGATTTTTAAGCGCATCCCGCTTTTTAATTTATTTCTTCTGATATGATTCCATTGTTTTATCTGAGAGATGGTCACACCATATTTCTTTGCAATGAGTGTTAATGTCTCTCCTTTTTTAACTTTATGAGTTATATAATCTGTTTTAGTTGCTGGAGCTGATGATTTCTGTAAAAAGACATACTCCACTTGAGCTACTTTTATGCTGTCTGCCATTGCATCACGAGGAATTAATATCTTGTATTCGCCTGGAGGTAAAATTAATTTATTCAGTTTTGAATAACGACCTACTCTTTTTTTTGAGATCTTTATCCATGGATTCAATTCCCATACCTTACTAATGTTCGTCCCTTGAGCTGCTGCCCAATCATTTAACTCATGATAACCGTTTAATTTTACCTCGGCTACATAATTACTCTCTAAAATATTGGGGTCTCTGTTAAAAGCTTTCCCAAAAATTTCTTCTTCATGTTCAAAGATTATCTTGATGGCTATTGCTCTCCAAATATAATCATTTGTCTCATCATGTCGCATGATCAATGAAAAAAAATCATTCGCATTCTGTTCACTGACCACCTTGGTAATATTGCCCATGCCTGCGTTATAACTGGCTAAAACCAATAACCAATCATTGATGCCCTTTTGAGATAAATAATTATTGCTATTAATCAAATATCTGCATGCTGCATCAGTAGCCTTTAATACATTTCTTCTTTCATCAAGATAATCATTTATTGTTAAATTAAACATCTTGGCTGTACCTGGCATAAATTGCCATATACCTGCAGCTCCTACACTTGAATATGCCATATAGCTTAAATAACTCTCAGCTACAGCTAAATACTTAATATCTGGATGAAGATCATAGGTTGAAATCACTGAATCAAAATAGGGAAAATATGTTGTGCTTCGAGGGATAAATTTATATGCTTTCTTGATTTCATAATCTAAAATGGTTTGAAGTTTACTACGAATTCTCTCATTCTTCAAATCTACTTCTCGTCCACAAAAACTGTACTTTTCTGGTAATTCAAAATGATAACCTTCGCTATATTGATCTTCGGTAATCTCGCTTTGCTGACTTAATGAATCAACTAAACATAATAAACTATCTATCACTGACTGCATCGAATCTATTCTTACATCCTGATATTCAATAATTTGATACAACGAATCTACGGCTAATTCCTCTTCTGACTCTTTTGTGTCAGTAGGTATATCTTTTTTAAATAAATTCATATTGATAGAATATAAACTTAAAGAAGTAAAAATGACTAAAAGTACTAAAGAAAATATATTTTTAAATTTCATGATTTCTCCTTTAAAATAATAACATTAAAAAATAAAATATTGGTGCCGATATTATTAAACTGTCAAAACGATCCAATATTCCACCATGCCCAGGAATGAGATGTGAACTGTCTTTCACCCCAAAATCTCGTTTCAATACTGACTCAAACAAATCTCCAAACTGACCTATTATCCCTACAGTTAACCCAATAAAAATTGCTGATTTAATAGATATGTGAGCAGGAAAAATCAGAGTACTGATATAGGAAAAAATTAAGGCAAATACTATTCCACCAATAAATCCTTCTATTGATTTTTTGGGACTGCATTGAAAGATACCTCGATGTCTTCCTAGAGTCATCCCCACTGCATAAGCCATTGTATCTGTGATCCATATCATTACTGCTAAGACTGGTAGTAAAACATAACCAGAAGGTAAAAGATGAATTCTATAGATCAAACCGTAGGTTAAACCTGTGTAGATCATTATAAACAATGATGAGGATATTCTGTTAACTGCACCTTCAAGTTTATTAAATAAAACATTCTCTACTCCTGTAATTATCATTCCTACTATTAAAGTGATCACAACCATAGTATTAGAATAAATTGCCATAGAAATCATCGTCATTAGTGTTAAAGGTATCACAGACCTCATAATAACTGTCTCTTTTTGTTTAAACATTGCACGCATTTCCCATGCTGATAATACTGAAATTAAAGAAAGAAATGATAACAGATAAACTTCTCCTTTATAATAAACCCATAATAACAAGGGAATAAATAATATCGCTACAATCACACGCTTTATTAAATTCACTAAATGCCTCCAAACCTTCTTTGTCTTCTTTGATATTCTACAATAGCTTCAATAAAACCATCTTTTCTGAAATCTGGCCATAAAACATCTGTAAAATATAGTTCTGCATAGGCTGTTTGCCAGATTAAAAAATTTGAAAGCCTTTTTTCTCCACTCGTTCTGATCACCAAATCAGGGTCTGGCATATTGGCTGTGTAAAGATAAGCTTCTATCAATTTTGAATTTATCTGATCTGGTTCAATTTTATTTTCTTTCACTAATTGTGAGATTTTCTTCACTGCATCGATCATCTCTAGACGACCACCATAATTAAAAGCTATGTTAAAATTTAACCCTGTATTACCCCATGTCTTTTGACTTTCTGTCAATAGTTTATTTCGATAATCTTCATTCAAGCCTAAATCCGTTCCAATAAACTGTACTTTAATATTTTTTCTGCCTAAATCTTCTAGCTCATCAAGTAACGAATTTAATATCAACTTAAACAAACCTTTGACTTCATCTTCAGGGCGTGACCAATTCTCAGTTGAAAAAGCGTATATAGTCAAATATTCCAGTTTTATATCAACACAGGCTTCCACGATAGAGCGAACAGATGCTACTCCATTTTTATGACCTAATAATCGGCTTGCCCCTCTTTTTTTTGCCCAACGACCATTTCCATCCATGATCACGGCTATATGACGAGGAAGATTTGTTCTGTCCAAGTCTTTTAATATATCTTCATATTTCATAATAAGTTACTTATCCATTTTATTCTTAGCAGACATTTTAAGATAAGCATTAATATAACCATCTAATTCTCCGTCCATCACGATATCTGTATTCCCAATCTCAAAATTTGTCCGATGATCTTTTACCATCTGATAAGGTTGGAAGACATAAGAACGTATCTGATTGCCCCACCCAATCTCAGTTTTAACACTGTCCTGTTCAGCTCGTTCTTTTTCACGTTGCTGTTCATAAAGCTGAAAAAGTCTTGACTTTAGCATGACCATAGCTTTATCTCTGTTTTGAATTTGAGAACGTTCATTTTGACATTGAACTACAATTCCACTAGGTAAATGTGTAATTCTTACTGCTGAATCTGTAGTATTTACATGTTGACCACCTGCTCCGCTAGCTCGATAAGTATCAATTTTCAAATCTGATATATTTATCTCAACTTCAATATCATCGTCAATCATAGGATAGACGAAAATTGAAGTAAATGAAGTCTGACGTTTGCCTTGGGCATTAAAGGGTGAAATTCGAACCAATCGATGAACCCCTGCTTCACATTTTAAATATCCAAAAGCATAATCTCCTGAAATTTCTATTGTTGCACTTTTTACACCTGCTTCTTCTCCTGGAAGATAATCAACGATCTTAAAACTAAAACCTGATCTTTCTGCCCAGCGATTATACATTCTTAAAAGCATTTCAGCCCAATCCTGTGATTCTGTGCCACCTGCTCCAGGATGTATGGTTAATAATGCATCATTGTGATCATATTTACCATTTAATAAGATCTGAACTTCTGTTTTATCAATAAATTCCAAATGAGTCTTATAATATTCTAAAGCTTCTGAGAATAATTCCTCATTCCAATCTTCTCCTAATATTGAGACATAGGTGCTTAAATCATCACGGATAGCAATTAATTGGTTGTCTTTATCGATTTGACTCTTTAATATTGAGGCGTCCTTTGTGACCTTTTTTGCCTTATTCTGATCATTCCAAAAATTAGGATCATGCATAATCTCTTCAAGAGTTCTGATTTGATTCTCTAGTTTTCCCCGGTCAAAGAAACCTCCGTAGTTCCTCTATTTTTTTATTTGTCTCAAAAATTTCTCTACTAAATTCCTGAAAATCCATGTTTTCTCCTGATTTTCTCTTTATTTCTTCTTATAGTTTCCATGGAACTAGATAATCCTTCACTTCTTCATTAAAGTATCTGTCTGTCATGGTAGCAATAAAGTCACGTACTTTTTCTGCATCACTATATTTTTCAATGTAATGATCATTCTTATGATTTAAAAAATGCTTGTATATTTTGGATTCTGAATTCTTGGTTAAAATGTCTTCCATATACTTTTCAAAAAGTAAAACCATACTTCTGCTAATAATTTTATTAGCCTTTTTTACATTCTCGTTTGTATAAATTCTTTCATAATTAAATCTCTTTAATTGCAATAACATACTAGAGGTTTCCTCATCAAAACTTATATAATCCTTTTCATAACTGTTAAATAAAACACTTTTTACCAGATTATCAATGATCTTACTGTTTGTATCACCCAAATATTCTTTGCATTCCTGAGGTAATTCATCTCTTTTTAAGATATTAAGCCTGATTGCATCTTCAATATCCTGCCCTATGTATGCTATTGTATCGGTTATTCTCACCACACAACCTTCTAACGTGCCTGGCATCATTGTTGCATTTTTCCCATCATTTTTTAAACAAATATACTGATTTATTGTTTCTTCTGTCTTCTTTCTATCTGGTACTAACTGCATGTTATGTACTTCTCCATCATGAGAAATGATGCCATCTCTAACTTGAAAAGTTAAATTTAACCCACTTCCCTTTCTGGAAATACTGTCAACGATGTGAAGACTTTCGATATTATGATGAAACATTCCTATTCCATATTTTACACATAATCGGCTAAGAGCTCTCTCTCCATCATGCCCAAAAGGTGAATGTCCTAAATCATGGCCTAATGCTATTGCTTCTGTTAATTCTAAGTTCAACCCTAATGTCTTACTTATCGTCCTACTAATTTGGGAAACATAAGTTGTGTGTAAACTCCTGTTAGTCATTTCTTCATCAATAAGATTTGAAAAAGAAAATACTTGAGTTTTCCCATGATATCTGCGGTAAGCACCACTATATAAGATTCGATCCCTATCTACTGCAAAAGCTGTTCTAAAATGAGTTTTATCCTCTTCAGTATATCTGAATGCATCTACATCCTTACAGGCATAAGGAGACAATATATAGGTTCTCTCGTTTGCTTTTTTATAGATGTCTTTTAGATTCTCAGGTTCTCTCATTGTGCTCTCCTAATTTATCCGACGATAAAAAAGAAACTGTGGCTCGTAGCCTTCACTTCTTTTTAAATCATCAAAATATGTTGTAAAATGATCTTCTGGAACTATATATTTCGAAGTAGAATCAAACAAAGGTTCATAATCTTTGCGTTCAGAAAACTTTTTTATGATCCATTCTGCATATCCAGGATGATCGGTTGAAATACGAAGAATTCCATCCAGTTTTAAAACATGAGATAGAGCATCAATAAAAGGATGCTGAATCATTCGGTTTTTAAAATGCTTTCTTTTGGGCCATGGATCTGGATGATATATATAAATTTGCTCAAAACTATCTTTTGGAATCCAATTATTTATCTTTTCATCAACAAACAATCGTGCTATCCTTACATTATGATTTTTCTCTACATCAAGCTTCTTGGCTATGGTTATGATTCTTTTACCTTTCACCTCAATCCCTACAAAATTTACATAATTTAAAAATAACGACTGTAACTGAATAAATTCTCCCTTACCTGCTCCTATCTCCATATGTAAAGGATGATCATTCCCAAATATCTCTTTGAAATTGATTAATTGATTTTCTTCAACCTTTATCTCAAAAAAATCCAATTTCTCTTGCAAATTCATACTACCTTCCTAAATATCCAAAATTACGAATTTATAAATGGTGTCAATATATTTAACTAGGCAATCTGTCTCATTTACTCAAAGTTCTTTACCTGACTTCCTATGAGTAAACAAATACAACTTAAATAAATTCAATTCAATACTTTCTTTTCTAAATAGCTCTTCTAAGTCTGATGTTGATCAATTATTACCCTTTCATTTATCTCTGCTAACTCTTTGCTTCCTTGGAGCTTGCTCAATATTATTTGATAATGTTAAATAATGTGAACCACTCTTTAAGTATTAAATAATTAAGGCTATAATTATATCTTTTTCTTTTATTGAAAAATTACAAAAAGAGGTTTATATCATTAGATACAAACCTCTTCTATTAATAACTGTCTGTTTTAAATCTTAAATTGATCAATAAGTTGCTTGATACTATGTGCTAATTTATTCAATGACAATGAAGAATCCTTTAATGTATCAGCTCTTTTTGAAGAATCTTCGGCTACTAAACTTATTTTCTTGAAATTGTCAGCTATTAAACTAACTCCATGAGTGATCTCTGAGGTATTTTGAGCAATGTCATCAACACTACCACTTACATCCTCTGAGTTTTTGGCAACTTCATTAGCTGCTAAAGAAGTCTTGGATGCAAATGATGTAATTTCATTGATTCCTTGGCCTATCTCTGTTATGTTATTATCAATATTATTTACTGATTTTCCAACATCAACCGCAAAACTATTCACATCTTCTGTATCATTAGCAACCATAGAAATGGCTCGGGCTATTTCTGTCACGGTAGCACTCTGCTCTTCGATACTGCTGGCAATGGTTGTATTATACAAACTTAATTCTGTTATTATATCCTTCACATCGTTAAGCGATTTTACTGTTGAATCTGTTACTTCTTGCATCAATAATATCTTTTCCTGAATCTGTGAGGTTGCCTCAACAGTCTGTCTGGCTAAAGCTTTCACTTCATTAGCGACTACTGCAAAACCTTTCCCTGCTTCACCAGCACTAGCAGCTTCTATTGTAGCATTCAAGGCTAACATATTCGTTTGATCTGAAATATCATCGATTATTTTTATAACCTTAGATATGTCGATAGCACTTTTCTTTAATTCATCAACTACTTTTACGGTGGCAAATGCTTTCTCCTCTGCATTATTCGAGATAACTCTGGCATTAGTGGTACTCTTAGCTACTTCATGTAATGACACATTCATCTCTTCAATTGCTGATGCGGAAGTCGTAGTATTTTGTGATATCCCACTCACCTTAAGCACCATGTTTTTGATATTCTGATTGACTTGCCCCATCTCAACGATAATATTCTGAATATTTGCAGAGGCTTCTTCTGCTGCTACAGCTACAGTATTAACATTCTCTGACATTTGAACGGTTGCACTGGCAACTCCCCTTACATTTCCTGCAGCTAATTCTGAAGAAGAAGCGATTAAGTTTGAATTTGAACTAATCTCTTCTACTGTCACGACTACATTGTCAATCTGATTGGTCATATCTTGAGATGAACTGGATAATACTGTTGAAAATGAAGATAATTCTTCTGATGAATTAAATAATACTTGTATATTTTTGGATAAATCTATGATAATCTTATGAATCCTATCAATAAATAAATTAACATATAATGACATACTTCCAATTTCATCCTTTGAACTAATAATCAATCTTTTAGTTAAATCCCCTTCACCTTCTGAGAGTTCTTTTAACATATTTAACGTATCTGTTATAGGTTTTATTAACATTTTCTTGAAAAAATATAGAATTAACAGTACAAAAACTACCAATAATCCAATAAAGGCAAAAAATGATATTAAAATTCTACTCTTAACGGAGACTATATCATTGATATAAACACCACTTCCAATTATCATTCCCCATTCTTTAAATCCTTTGACATAGCTGACTTTTGAAATAGGAAGCTTTTCTCCAGGTTTTTCCCATTTGTAATAGACAAAGCCTGAACCTGATTCTTTAACAACCTTTGCCATTTCAACAAACAACTTTATTCCATTTGGATCTGCAAAATCAGACAAATCTTTACCATTTAATTCTGGTTTATATGGATGCATTATCATTTTTGGAGTATAATCGTTAATCCAAAAATATTCTTTGCCAGAATATCTTAAATTCTTTACGGTTTCTATAGCCATCGCTTTTGCTGTTTCTTCATCTAGAACACCTAGTTTATATTGATTATAATAGTGTTCAATAACACTATAACCCACATCAACAATACCTTGTGTTCTTGATTCGATTAGATTTTGCAATGTTTTATTAACTGCCGGATAAAAAAATCCGATAAAACCGATTAATACAAAAGTAATGATTCCAAATAAAAGGATCATAATTTTTACTTGGATTTTTAAATTTCGCATATCCCCCCCTCACCTTAATTTTTGAATGAAAGTCTTTCTTTCTTTCTTGAGATCCACTCTATTTTTCCCCGTATTCCTTTGAAAATATAACTTAAATTCTTTAAAAACAAAATTATTGAACTAAAATCATTGTTAAGATGACATCATTTATTCATCATGTCAAGCATTGTTTTTATTTAAACTGTCTCTAAATATTCCTAAGCTGTTAATTCTCCTGAATATGGTAAAAGCAAACGCTTATCCCCTTTTAACAACCATTCTTTATATTGCTCTGGAGATAATATTACAGGCATTCTATTGTGAATTTCACTAATAAATTGATTGGGTTCACAAGTTATAATTGTAAATGTATTCAACTCATCTCCCTTGGGTGTCTTCCATGTGTCCCATATCCCTGCAAATGAAAATAGTTCTGAATTCTCTACTTTTATCTGATGACGGTTTTTAGACTTATCCCATTCATAAAAGGCATTAACCGGAATCAAACAACGCTTGTGTTTTAAACTGTTTTTAAATGAATTCTTTTCTTCTAATGTCTCAGCACGTGCATTTATTAACTTTAATGCAAAACTCTCGTCCTTAGACCAGGAAGGAATAATGCCCCATTTCATCCAATCCATTCTGATTTTGCCCTTTTCTGAATATATAATGGGCATGGACATTGAAGGTACAAAGGGATCCTGCGGAAAATTATACTTTCCATATAATGAATTGTTTTTCTTATTCTTTAAATATTCATACATTAACTCAGGATCATACGCCATATCCATACTCAGTAAAAAATGATAATAATCCATAATTGCTCGAATATTTGAAAAAATCGCAAACTGTCCACACATTGACACCTCCAAAAAAAAATCGGAGACTTTTTGGTCTCCGATTTAATATAATCTAGTCTGTATTATATCGACTAATCCCACGTTTGGAATTCCGTATAAACTCTATAAAATTCTTCTGTTCTAGTGTAGGGTTTTCAATTTTATCGGCTTCTGCTAAGGCTTGAGTAACATTTAGTTTGGATTGATAAAATATGCGATATACTTTTTTTACCCCTTCTAATACTTCATTGGAAAATCCTTTTCTTTGTAAACCTACAAAGTTCAATCCAACAACTCTATAATGTCCCATCCCCTGACCTCTGGTATAAGGAGGAATATCTTTTTTTACTCCAGAAGTACCACCAATAAAGCTGTAAGCACCAATCTTTACAAATTGATGAACGGCTGAGACACCACCTATTGTTACAAAATCTTCAATAGTAACATGTCCTGCTAAATTCACTGAATTTGCTAAAATTACATTTGAACCTACGTGACAATTATGAGCAACATGTGCATAGGCCATGATTAAATTATGATTGCCAATAGTAGTATCTTCATCCAAAGTTGCAGAAAGATGTATAGTAACACATTCTCTGATATGATTATCATCTCCCATTATTACTCTGGTTGGTTCTCCTGAATATTTTAAATCCTGAGGTGTTAAACCAACTGTACAAAATGGGTAAAACTTATTATTCTTACCAATAAAGATATGACCATCCATTACAACATGAGAAATCAGTTCGTTCCCATCTCCTAAAACTACATGGGGACCTATGGTACAATAAGGTCCAATTTTTAAATTATCGCCCAATTTTGCATTTGGGTCAATGATTGCGGTTGGGTGTATAACATTCATTATTCCCTCGATATTCTCTATTTTTTTACTACTTTTGCCAAGAAATCACCTTCGCAGACTTTTTCATCTCCGACATAAGCATCTCCATGCATCTTTGTTATAAATGTTTTCATTGATACAGCTTTGAGTTCAAATCTCAGGGTATCACCAGGCATAACAGGTTTTCTAAATTTTACGTTATCAATTGAAGCAAAATATGCAACATATTCTTCAGGATTTGACATGGTGTTTAATAACATGATGCCTCCGGTCTGTGCCATTGCTTCAACAATTAATACACCTGGCATAACAGGATGACCTGGAAAATGACCATTAAAGAAAGGTTCATTGATTGTTACATTCTTCATCCCTACTATTTTCTCTCCAGGTATAAACTCTGTTATCTTATCCACTAATAAAAATGGATAACGATGAGGTAAAATCCTCATAATCGCATTGATATCAAAAACTACCTCGGTCGATTTCTTTTTCTGATAGATCTTTTGTAACTCTTGCTTCTTTAGAATCTGTTTAAGTTTTTTTACTAACTCAACATTCGTTTTATGCCCTGATCTTGCTGCGAGTATATGACCTTTAATCGGAACGCCTAGTAATGCTATGTCTCCAATTAAATCTACAACTTTATGCCTTACAAATTCATTATAATATCTTAATTCAGTGGTATTCAATAATCCTGATTCATTTACTGTGATCTCTTTTTTATAATCAAAAAGCTCTCTCAATTTCTCTATCTCTGCAATATCTTTTTCTGAATCTGTTACCACTAAAGCATTATTCAATGAACCACCTTTGATTAAACCAGCTTCTTTTAATTGAAGTATTTCATGTAAAAAACAAAAAGTTCTTGCTGAGGCAAAATCATTCTCAAAAACATCCAATGAAGGTAACCAAGTATATTGAATACCTAGATGCTTATGCTGATAATCTACCATAAATGTTACTTTTAACTCATTGGAGGGAACTATCACAACATCAACGTTATCTTCTGGAGCTGAAAAAGAAATCGGCTCGTCTAGTTCAAAATAAATACGTTCAGCATCTTGCTCAACAAAACCTACTTCTTTTAACAATCTTAAAAAAACTATTGCACTTCCATCAGCTACTGGAACTTCTGGCCCATTAACTTCTACGTGTATGTTATCTATCTTCAAACCTTTTATAGCAGATAATACATGTTCTACTGTAGCTACGGATCCCTTTCCTTTTATACCTAAGGTAGTCCCTCTTGATATATCAAGAACATGATCTATGTCTGCAGGTATTTCTAATCGCTCAGATAAATCAGTCCTTATAAATACGATGCCTTCATCTTTTTCTGCCGGCTTAAAGGTAATTGTTGTTATTTCTCCTAAATGTAAACCTATCCCTGTATAAGAGATCTCTCCAGCTATTGTTTGCTTAAACTCTTTCATTTTTTTTCTCTCAATATTTGTTTATAATACCGTGATATTTCCGGCAAATCCTTTAATGAAGCTATAATTCTCATTTGTTGTGTAAATGGTAAAACTGGTGTTCCAAAATATTTACCAGTAGGAATGGATGAAGCTATTCCTGATTGAGCACCTACCATTGTATTGTCAGCAATGGTTAAATGCCCACCTACTCCTACTTGACCAGCTAAATAAACCCTGTTCCCTACTATACTGTTTCCAGCTAAACCAACCTGTGCACAGAGTATGGAACTTTCGCCTATCTTACAGTTATGACCTATCTGTACTAAATTATCCAACTTACTGTTTTTGCCTATGATGGTTGATCCGATTGTTGCCCTGTCAATACAAGTATTTGCACCAATTTCTACATCATCTTCTATCACAACATTCCCTACCTGAGGAACTTTTACCTGGATTTCATTCATTAATAAGTATCCAAAACCATCTGACCCTATCACAGAACCAGAATGAATTGTAACTTTATTTCCTATCATCATCTGATCATATACAGTTACATTTGGATAAATATGACAATCTGATCCTATTATCGTATTCTCTTTAATAACGCTATTTGCTTCAATAACTGTACGATCACCAATTTTTACATTCGCTTCTATCACCACAAATGCACCTATGGTACAATTCTCTCCTAATATGGCTGTTTTATCAATATGCGATGAGGTAGAAACAACCCCAACTGAGTTCTTTTTGTCAAAACCTAACCATACCGTCACTAAAGTCATAAAGGCTATATAAGGCTTTTCGCATCGAATCAGAAGACTGCTTGTATTGAAAAACTCTGTATTTTGTGGTAAAAGTATTATCCCTGCATTTGATTGTTCTGCATCTTCACGGTATTTCTCATTCTCAAAAAAACAAATTGATTTTTCGCTTGCTTCATGAAGTTCTGCAATATTATCATAAAGAAAAGAGGAGGGAACAGTTATTGTCCCTCCTGTAATTTTTATGATTTGTTCAAGATTGAGTTCAGTCTTAAACTTTTTCATTTTATTCCATTTTATTCATTTCTGTAATAATTCTTTCTGTTATATCTAATGTTGGTTTTGCCCAAATGATTCCAGCTGAACCAGCATCAAATACAACTGAATAGTTTTCCTCTACAGAAATCTTTTCGATTATGGTTTTTAATTTCATCATGATTGGTTGTAATAACTCAGCATTTCTTTGCTGAGCTCTACCATTCTCTCCAAAAACGCTTTCCACAAGATCTTTTCTTTCTTTTTTCTTAGCTTCGATCTTATCTTCGGCTGTCTTTTTTCCCTGAGCTGATAATGTTAATTTCTTTGTATTAAAATCATTTTCTAGTCTTTGAATTTCTGCGTCAAGATCTCCAATTTGTTTTTGCCAACCTTCACGATCTTTTTGGAACAAACTTTGCGCTTCCTTGGTATCTTTGCTCTCTGACATTATTTTTTCACTGTCTATATAAGCTAACTTTATAGCCTGTGCTGATAATATAGTGCAAAAAACAATAGACATAGCAAGTATTAAAATAAGTTTTTTCATAGTTCCTCCATAAAATTATATTTAAATGACATTATTTTTACTTTTAAGAAAACAGTCAATAAAAAAAGAAGAAGGGATTATCCTCTCCTTGATTTTTTACTTTAATAAGAGTGCTTTTTTAATATTTGTATATTTTGGCGTGTGCATCTGTACAAAATATATACCACTGCTGACTCTTCGTCCCTGATCATTGTCTCCTGACCAAACAACGTCATATCGCCCTTTTTCTAATCTTTCATTTAGAAGTGTCCTTACGCATTGACCCTTGATGTTGTAAATTGAAACTTTTACGGGTAATCTTTCAGAAATTGAAAAAGAAACTTTTGTACAAGGATTAAAGGGATTTGGATAATTTTGATTTAAACAATTAATAATCGGTTTTTCCAGATTATCCTCATTATCTACTCCCTCTGACAAAATAGTTATCACATTAGAAGAGTCACTCTCAAAATTTCCATAATTGGCTGTTATATAGTATCTATAAGTTTTATGAGGATCTAACTGGTCAGAACAAGTATTTGTATTTGAATTCTGGAAAATATCATATTGCCCATTGTTTATCTGACGATAAACTTTAAATCCACTTAAAATCAAAGGACTTTCAGTAGGTAAGTCATGTAGCCAATTCATGATGATCTGATGAGAAGTTGTTGAATAATTGTAGGTTAATGTATTTATTGGAGCAATATAATTACCAAAAAGATTCTGATTCTCTAATATCTGGCCAGTTATTAATGACATTCCAGGTAATTGATTACTATGAATATATGAATGTTGAACACATATATCTTGATAGTTACCTGGCAATACATAGAGTTCATAATTTCCTTCTGTATTGGGTATAGTCGAATAATCTCCTGATGTTACTTTCATTTCCTGTATATTTATAAGATTAGAATCTAAAGATACCATTCCTTTTATTAATGCTGTATTCCCTATTGATGCTTGCAATTCCGCATCATCAAGATTCCATGAACTTATTCCATTCGTAGCTCCATCAATAAACCAACAAATCTGGAAATTTGGATGCCCAATATCTGAATTGTTGATCGGTATATTTCTTGTCTCACCAGTTACTCCTGATATTGGCATCGACCAGACTGTATGCCATTCTCCATACATGGTTCTGGTTGCAACTCCTATAGAAGCTTCTGATTCATTGTTTAAGACTAAAGTATGCTTAAAACTCAGCATTACACTTGAATATAAAGTTGCATCTAAAGTCTTTGAAATAAATCTTGTTAAACCTGTAAAACTAGGTATTCCGTAAAAAACTACTTCTGGGGCTGTCCCTCCAGCTAGATTTGTATTAGCTTGTACCCAATTATTTGAATAATATTGAACAATCCAACCTTGAGGTAACCAATCGTTAAATGATTCTTCCAACAAAGCACCATTTTGATTAATTCCCACATTTATGACTTTATTTAGTGGATCTGCATTGGAAGATGTTAATTCTAATTGTATTGGCAAAGTCAATTGATCACTAATTTGACTTGAAACTTGTATATTGAAAACTGCTTGATACATACTGTTCCCTTGCATTATTGGTATTGTTATCGGATTACTCACTATATTAAGCTGGCTATTCTCTGAAGTTAAGTGAACTTGTAAATTTCTAATATCGATTTCTGACTGATTGACAATATTTACTATGATTTTTGCATTTTCTCCTGTATCTAATAACCCATTACCATTCCCTGATTCATCGTTTATTAAATAGGAACTGTAACCTAGTAAAGCTTTTCTGATTAGAAAATTAAAACTACGATCCCATTCTCCTTCGTTAGTGGAAATATGTACTTTCATCGTTGCCGTTAAGTTATTCGTACAATTATTACTAATTTTTATTATGAAATCCTGTACATTTGATTCAATTCCTGATGGAACCAAATTCTCATAATCTGAATTTCCATGAAGGATAGTTATCCATGGATCGGATGAACTAAGAGAAGCATGTACATTCGTGGCATTTGTTAATCCAATATTTAATAAAGGCACCCCTATTCTTACGGTTTCTCCTGCTTCAAATATTTGATTTCCGTTCTCATCTTGAAGAATTGGAGAATTTAATGTGAGGTATGGATTTTCATTTAAAAAATAAGGGTGTGTAAAATAAAGAGCTGAACTGTTATTTAATGGAGTAGCCCCTGGACTATATATATTGTTATAAACATATTGAATTCCTCTTGAACCGGTCTCGTCCATAATCCCTGTTGTAAAGTAATTGTTTGGACGCTCTAAATCATCATTATTATACCCAGGATGAAAACTTAAATATTGAAACTTGATTGGACTATCGCCTAATGAAGTAGCATAATATTCAGGATCATACAATATGACTTGAAAAGTAACATTAGCACTCTGATCTACACTCATGACAGTTTGTACACACTTTAAATCATTCCATTGAACAATAAAATAATGATTATCAGGATCATACCATGTCATTACCCTGCTACTTATACCACTTAATGCCAAATCATTCCAATAGGGTGCAATTAAGGGTCTTGGGACCATTGGCCCAGGTATACCTACATTCCTAAAAGTAGTTTGATCGCAAAAACCAGGACTTAACCAACCATTTGAACAAATACTTAATTGCGTATAACCCTTTCCATACATCCTAAAACTAAAAGGTAATTGCACTTGAACGGTCTGATCTCCGTTATTTCCAACATCAGTTATATCTAACTGTGTTCCAATATTTGCTATTTCTATCCAGTCATATATCGGAGCATCAGAATAATCAGTATCTGTTTGATCATAACAGACATAACCATAACTATCAGGTGGAATTGGGTCATGCTCACCAACCTGACCAACCTGTATATCAAAGACTTCTTCTTCTTGATAACCTTGTGAATTACTGATCTCCATAGTTAATGGTAATCTAACTCCAGGATATATCCCATTTAATGAATGTATAATAAATGGATCTGCCTGATTGGTAATTGATTCTCCTGGATCTATCGAACTGACAACACTCATCGAATCTACTACTTGTAAAAACATACTCTTTGATTTTAGTTTGATGCTAAGTTGCCCACTAGAAATCTGCCCATTATTCTTCAATAAAACCTTTATTGAAGCCGTTTCTCCAATATTTAATATCTGACTAGGCGTTAAAACTTCGTAAGCTTGAAAATCTATATCTATCACCTTTACTTCATAAAAAAGATAATCTTCATAAACTTCATTTCCAGTTCTTATCGTTACTTTCATATTTAAAGGCATATTAGCAGGATACACTGAGCTCACTGAAAAAGTAAATTCATCTGTTAAATTTGCTGTACTTTCTGAATTTATAATTGGTATTATCCCAGTTGAATCTGTTATTTCAATATATGGGTTATCAGTACTGATATTTACTGTTAAGTCATTTTTAGCACTACTAGTAAAATTCTTTATAATTGTTGATAATTTAATCGTTTCTCCTGGATTGATTTGCTGATTATTATTTCCATTGGGAGAATCTAATATTGAACTGCTTTCAACCCCTATGGTTGCTCCAGATATTGTTGGAATGCTTACAATGTATGTTTTAAAGTCTGCCTTACTAATAGTTATTATTATATTGTCTGAAATAACCTGATTTACAGGCAATAACACGTCTCCCTGACTATTTGAATAATCCGTTATAGGATTAGCTATTCCATTGTAAAATAAACTAACCAAAGCATCGCTTATTGGACTTCCTTCCTGATCTTTAACAGTTATTGATATCTGATGAGACCCAATGAATACACTTGAAGGCACAGTAACACTAAATCCCTTTGGAATTGTACGATACAACTGAATACTTGGATCTCCCATTAAATTCATCCATTGATTTAAAGTATTGGAATGATTTAACAAATCACCATTATATGTTTTCAATAGCTTAACTTTTGAATATAGCATTGCTGAACCAATTTCTGGTATATTCTTCCCAAAAAATGCTTCAGCTATTCCACAAGACATAAAATTATTATAAGGCGTTAAAGTATGACTTGTAGATAACCCAATAGAAGCAATCGCTCCTTTAGAGTTTGTCGAAGTCCCCAGTCGACTAATACTTTCTATCAAACTTGTACCCATAAATGCACCTGTGTCACATGTCAAAAAAACACAAAGAGGAAGTTTGCTTACATTCGTTAATTCTGCTAAACTTCCATTATTAAATCCACTAGTCCCATAAAATCCACGGTAATTAAAATAAAAAACTCCCTGATTCATCCCATTCACCATCTGATTTGAATTCACATTTCCATAGACTCTGTTATAATTATGAGATGAATCAAAATCTTCTATTAAACTCTCAACATACTGATTCACTTGAATTGTAGAAATCCCTGATTGATTACTGTCTGATACTAATAATGCATTGTTCAACCAATCTGTTCCAGCTAAATCAGGCGTTTTTTCATAGCTTAATATCTTACTTACAATCACTGAAAAAGTGCTTCCATTATCTACTGAGATCCTTCCAATAATAGCATCACCAACCTTATCATTTCCTTCTAAAAAAGTATAAGGATAATCTCCTTCTCCAGAGGGTAAACTTGATTGATAACTTTCACTAAAGGTTGGAATAATGATATCAGATAACCCCGCATCCCCAATTAATAATATATAGTCTGGTCGAGTCTCAATATTATTATATAAATTCTGAATATATGATTTTATTAATGTTGAACTGTTACCTGTCATTGTTGTAGAAACAGCATTTACCTGAAAACCCTTCTGCTTCTTCCAGTTTATTAATCCTGATAATGATGTTTGAAATTGAGTATTTGAAACATTTGGATAGATGATCAGTAATCTTGGTTTTTGATACACTGGATAATCTGATTTGATTTGATCATAATTTGCAATTAATGCTTTATACATTGGTTCAAATACCTTAGAAATTTCTATATGATTCTGAAATCCTTCGCCTGATATAGGTTCATGTTCTATCGTGATTTCTACTGATTTATTAATTGTCAGTTCCCTTTTAGTAGATGAATACGAAAAAGGATAATAATTTATGTTAATTATATTGTAATCACGAAACACCTGTACCTCTGATATAGTGATTGACTCTGCCGTTTGAACACCTTTTGTTTCATAAATCCTTTCATTTGAGATTATTGATTCATTATCATTCTCAATAGTTTTTATCTTTATATTGGAATAATTCTGAGAATCCTTTACTTGTAATGAGTTTAGCTTGGGATTGCTATTTCGTGGAATGGCTATTGTTGTGCTATAAAAAGGGAATTTTGGCTTACCTGCTTGAATGCAGTTGTTTGCATTTAATGATCTAACTTCATTCTCAATTATACCATTAACTTCAACCTGATCTATAAAATATTCTGGTAATTTGAATATTATTGTTGTTGCTTGTAAAGTTGATTTTTGTATTGAAAAAGGTAATGAATTACTAATTGTTTGATTCTTTGAATGTAAACATTTACTAAAAATTAGAATTATTAAAAAAATATAAACTATTTTTCTATACATTTTCCCTCCCAGTGATATGAATTCACTTAATTACGCATAATTTGTTCCAAAAAAAAGGAGGAGCATCGCTCCTCCTTTTTTATTCTATTTGCTCAGAATTATTTTAACAATAACGCTTTACGTATTGTTTGATATTTTGGTGTGCTCATGCGGATAAAATATACACCGCTACCGACACGTTTACCTTCATTATTCTGACCATTCCATACTATTTTGTATTGACCCTTCTGTTGATTCTCATTAACTAAGGTTTTTACTAATTGCCCCTTAATATTAAAGATCTTCAATGAAACTGCACTCTTCTCCGCTAAACTATAGAAAATATTGGTTTCTGGATTAAACGGATTAGGATAGTTTTGCTTCATATTAAAGACATAAGTAACTTCTGGAGTATCATGATTTGCTTGGGTATTTGGATCTACATAAATAACATTAGAAGAATCACTTTGTAATGAACCATAATTCGCTACCACAAAATAACGGTAACGATTAACTGCGTCTAATTCTTCTGTAAAAGTCATGTCTGTTGATGTTTGAACTAAATCAAATGTCCCTGAATTGGTCTGTCTGTAAACCTTAAAATTACTTAAAACTAACGGACTGTTTTCAGGTAATTGATGTAGCCAATGTAAGCTGACCATATGATCATTTGTATTCATATTAAAGGAAAGATTGTTTACAGGTGATGCATAGTTTGCTGTAAAATCAATGTTCTCTAAAACCTGGGCTGATGTTAAAATTATATTTGCATGTGTATTTGCAGAGATATTAGGATGTAATGCCTGTACAGTAGCATATAAACCTGGCATTAAATAAAAAGAATATACACCTTCGCTATTCACGGTAGTTGAATATTCGCCTGCTTTAATCCTGATTAATGAAGTATCAAATGAAGAATCATCAAGACTTAATGTTCCTGTTAATGTCGCTGAATTACCGACATCACTTTGAACTAATACATCATCAATATACCAGGCATCAATATTTGCTGAATTACCTTCCATATACCAGCAAATCTGGAAATTTGCTCTGCTGAGATCTGAATTGGCAATAATTAATGTTTTGCTTTCCTGAGCAATACTCCCACTTAAACTTTCTGACCATATTGTATGCCATGCGCCATACATGGAACGAGTAGCAACACCTACAATTGTTCCTGGACTTAACACATCAAGTTTATGTTTGAATCTTAAAATAACACTGGAAATGTCTGAAGCATCCATAGGTTGTGATACTATTCTGGTCGATCCGTTAAATACAGGACTTCCACTAAATTTCACTTCTGGTGAACTTCCTCCAGCATTCGTAGTCTCTGATAAACTCCAATTGCTTGAATAATATTGCACTAACCAGCCTACTGGTAACCAAGAATCAAAACCTTCTGACAATAATGAACTGCTTTGATTTACACCTAATTGTATATCTGTACTGATTGGATCTGCATTCTGTGAAGTAACTGCAACATGAATAGGGATCATAGTCTCATCTGGTATTGTTGAAGCTAACTGAATTTCAAATACATTTTGATAACATGAATTCCCCTGCATCTGAGCTACGGTTGTACTTGGTGTATTGATGGTTATATATGGACTTGATGAAGCAAGAGTAACATGTAAATCATTGATATTCAAATTCGACTGATTGTTAATGTTAATCACTAATTTAGCAGTTTCTCCTGCATTCAATATTCCATTATCATTTCCGGTTGCATCATTAATGATGAATGATCGGTAAGATAATGACGGTTTCTTCACTGTGATATTGAAAGATCTGAGCCACTCACCTTCTGCTGAAGTTAAAATAGTGTTGATTATAATGTTCTCATCATTAAGACAATCCTGACTAACCCTAAAGGTATAGTATTCAATATTGGTTGCAGTTCCTGATGGAGGGATATTTACATAATCAACAGTACCATGCAATATGGTTACATTTGGACTATCTGAGGAAATACTGCCCTGAATGTTACTAGCTGGACTCATCCCTACATTAACTACAGGTAAACCTATTTGACATAATTCCCCTGCTTCAATGATACCATTACCATTCTCATCATGAATGATTGGATTAGCTAAAGATAAATAAGGGGTATCACTTAAGAAATAAGGTTGGGTATATAAGACTGCCATCTCATTTGTTAATGGAGCTGCACCAGGTGAATAAATATTATTGTAAACATATTGAAGACCATTCATGCCTGAATCATCTGTAATTCCTGCTGTAAAATAATTGTTTGGCCTTTCCAGATCATCATTATTAAATCCTGGATGAAAATCTTTATATTGCATTAAAATTGGTGCATCACCTAAAGCGGTTGAAGTGTATAAAGGATCATATAGCACCACTTGGAAACTCACATTTGAAGTCGTTATAGTACTGCTACCATAAGTCCATTTACAAATTTTCATATTATTCCATGTGACTACATAATAATGATCCGTTGTATTGTAATAAGTATAAACATTACTGCCTGTTCCGCTCTTCGCTAAATCTGTCCAATAAGGTGCAATTAATGGTCTTGGTGCCATAGGTCCAGGAAGAGCTACATTCCTGTTTGAAGATTCTTCTGTAACCCCAAAAGCTAACCAACCATTTGAACAGATACTGGCTTGAGTATAACTCTTTCCATACATTTTAAATGTAAATGGTAAAGTAACGGTTTCAACATCATCCTGATCATCGCCAGTATCAGTTAAAGGAACAACTGTTCCTGTCGTTGTGATATCAATCCAGTTATACTCTGGATGATCATCATAAGATAAATCTGACATATCATATGCTATATATCCATATCCATCCGGAGGTAATGGATCTGTTACACTGACAGTTCCAACCTGTACTTTGAAAGTAATCACTTCGCGATATCCCTGACTATTTGTTAAAACTAAATCTGCTGATAAGTTTACTCCTGGAAGAATCCCTGATAATGAATGTAAACTGAATAAAACAGCATTGTTCTCTAAGGATTGACCAGGGTTGATACTATTATAGACAACCAAGGAATCAACCACTTGTAAAAATTGGTTAGTTGAATGAATAACTGCGGTCACTTCACCTGAATTGATCTGACCATTATTCTTTAATTTTATCTTTAATTGATTAGTCTCACCTATATTAATAACTCCTGTTGGAGTTAAGATTGTAACGGTTTCAATATCAAGATCTATTGCTTTTACTTCTAAATTTAAATAACTGTGATAAACGGCTGTACCGACAGTAAACTCAAAAGTTAAAAAGATAGGCTGATTAGCTGTGTAGTTATCATCAACATCAAATGAAAACTCATTTGCTAAATCTACTGAACTGCCTGCGCTTAAAGAAGCAATGACTGCTGTTGAATCTGTGATGCTTATCAATGGATTATTGCTACGCATTTTGACATTGATATTAGACATTGGCATTGTAGAAAAATTCTTAACCACTGAAGAAATCTTGATAGTCTCACCAGGATTAATCTGTTGATTATTATTACCATTCACAGCATCTGAAATTGCATAAGAATTAAAATTGATAACACCTGTTGAACTGCTCATTGGAATATTTTTTACATTAATGATAAAATCAGCTTTTCTTACTGTTAAAACCATTGATGTGGTGATAGCATCACTGACTGGCAAGATCACCATTCCATTACTGTCTGTGTAACGAGAAGATATAATCTCATTACTATTGTATGAAATAGTTACTGCAGCGCCTTCTACAACTTCTCCATCAGGATCTAAAACTTGAACTTGCATGTTTCTGATTCCTAAATAAACTGAATCTATAGACGCATTGACTGTAAAGATCTTAGGAACTGAACGATGAATATTTATCGTAGGGTCTCCCATTAAATTACACCACTGATTTAATGTTTTGGAATGATTAAGAAGATCTCCTGCATAAGTATTCAAAAGCTTATTCTGAGCATAGACTAATGCTCCACCCATGCTTGTTATGTCTTGTAAGAAAACACCATTGGCTATAGCACAGGAAATAAAATTATTATATGGAGTTAATGTATGAGAAGTTGCTAAACCAATTGCTGTGATAGCTCCTTTGGGTTGTTCAGAGGTTCCTGCTCGCGTGATAGTTTCTATCATACTTGGTGAATAAGTGTCTGCAATACTTCCTGTAGCACATGTTAAAAAAACACATGCTACAAGTTTCTTAACATTTGTTAAAGAACTTACCTGTGAATCATCAAATCCGCTCATTCCTATATATCCGCGAAAATTAAAATAGAATACTCCTTGGTTGATAGATGCTGACATATTAGAACCGCCCGGATTACCGTATTGTTCGTAATAATCATGAGAAGGATCCCAAGTCTCTATACAGTTCTTAACATATTTATTTACTTGTAATGTTGAAATTCCTGATTGACCTGATGATGCTCCAACTAATAATGCTTTCTGTAAATAGGCGTCTCCATATATTAATGGATAACGTTCGTAATTTACGATCTTACTTACTAAGGTTGAAAATGTTGTTGAACTTTCTGCCGATAAACGACCTAACATAACATCTGCATAAAAATCATTACCAGCTAAAAATGCATAAGGATCATCTCCATCACCAGTAGGCATGCCTGATGCATAAGCTAAATTATAGGTTGGTATAACTAACTCTCCACCAGCTGCATCACCAATTAGTATTATATAATCTGGTCTGGTAGCTACATCATCATACTGTGCCTGAATATAATTCTTTATTGCTGTCGTTGAGGTTCCTGCTACTGTTGTTGATGTCGCATTAACTTTAAAACCTGTTTGTTTTTTCCAGTTTATTAATTGGGTTAATGAGGTGTTAAATTGTGCATTGGTTGAATTTGGATAAATCATTAATATAGTTGGGTCGGTAAAAACAGGATAATCTGTTCGCACTTGATCATAATTTGCGATTAATGCACGATATATTGGATCAAATACTCTGGAAATAACACCATCTGAAGTATAACTGCTATTGCCTCTGCTGTTATGTTCAATGACAATTTCTGCTCTTTTATTAACAACTAACTTTTTCTCTTTTGCATTATAAGAAAAGGGATAGTAATTAATGTTTACAATATAAAAATCTCTAAAAACCTGAGGCTCTGAAATATAAATACTATTTTCAGGGTAACTTGATCTACTTTGATAAGCGGTTTCATTCATAACAAAATTCTTATCATCTGGTTCTAAACCTTGTGAAGGTGCGATAAAAAGATTATTTTCTGTCTCACGGTTCTCGACCTTCTCTGATTTAAGTACAGGATGACTCCCAAAAGGAACAGCAATACTGGTTGTAAAAAAAGGTAACTCAGGGTAACCAGCTTTTAATGTCATTTCTGCACCATTCACTTTAATGGTTGAAAACTTACTCCCTGCTTTTGAAATCTCTTCAAATGTATATTCTGGACATTCAAAAACAATTTCAGTTGAATTAGTCGAAGTCGTGTTAACCCTGAATGCTAAGTGAGATAGACCATTGTTCTCACTTGCCATCAAACTCATCATGGATAATAGCCCCATGAGGAGTAAGATCAACAATAAGTGTTTTTTCATACTTTCCCCCTGTAATTTATTACTATAAATATATTTAACGCATAATTTGTTCCAAAAAAAAAAGGAGGAGCATCGCTCCTCCTTTTTTATTCTATTTGTTCAGAATTATTTTAACAATAACGCTTTACGTATTGTTTGATATTTTGGTGTGCTCATGCGGATAAAATATACACCGCTACCGACACGTTTACCTTCATTATTCTGACCATTCCATACTATTTTGTATTGACCCTTCTGTTGATTCTCATTAACTAAGGTTTTTACTAATTGCCCCTTAATATTAAAGATCTTCAATGAAACTGCACTCTTCTCCGCTAAACTATAGAAAATATTGGTTTCTGGATTAAACGGATTAGGATAGTTTTGCTTCATATTAAAGACATAAGTAACTTCTGGAGTATCATGATTTGCTTGGGTATTTGGATCTACATAAATAACATTAGAAGAATCACTTTGTAATGAACCATAATTCGCTACCACAAAATAACGGTAACGATTAGCTGCGTCTAATTCTTCTGTAAAAGTCATGTCTGTTGATGTTTGAACTAAATCAAATGTCCCTGAATTGGTCTGTCTGTAAACCTTAAAATTACTTAAAACTAACGGACTGTTTTCAGGTAATTGATGTAGCCAATGTAAGCTGACCATATGATCATTTGTATTCATATTAAAGGAAAGATTGTTTACAGGTGATGCATAGTTTGCTGTAAAATCAATGTTCTCTAAAACCTGGGCTGATGTTAAAATTATATTTGCATGTGTATTTGCAGAGATATTAGGATGTAATGCTTGAACAGAAGCATATAAACCTGGCATTAAATAGAACGAATAAACACCTTCGCTATTCACGGTTGTTGAATACTCGCCTGCTTTAATCCTGATTAATGAAGTATCAAATGAAGAATCATCAAGACTTAAAGTCCCTGTTACCGTTGCTGAATTACCAACTGCACTTTGAACTAATACATCATCAATATACCAGGCATCAATATTTGCTGAATTACCTTCCATATACCAGCAAATCTGGAAATTTGCTCTGCTGAGATCTGAATTGGTAATTGTTATTGTCTTGGTCTCCTGAGCAATACTACCACTTATGCTTTCTGACCATATCGTATGCCATGCGCCATACATGGAACGAGTAGCAACACCTACAATTGTTCCTGGACTTAACACATCAAGTTTATGTTTGAATCTTAAAATAACACTGGAAATGTCTGAAGCATCCATAGGTTGTGATACTATTCTGGTCGATCCGTTAAATACAGGACTTCCACTAAATTTCACTTCTGGTGAACTTCCTCCAGCATTCGTAGTCTCTGATAAACTCCAATTGCTTGAATAATATTGCACTAACCAGCCTACTGGTAACCAAGAATCAAAACCTTCTGACAATAATGAACTGCTTTGATTTACACCTAATTGTATATCTGTACTGATTGGATCTGCATTCTGTGAAGTAACTGCAACATGAATAGGGATCATAGTCTCATCTGGTATTGTTGAAGCTAACTGAATTTCAAATACATTTTGATAACATGAATTCCCCTGCATCTGAGCTACGGTTGTACTTGGTGTATTGATGGTTATATATGGACTTGATGAAGCAAGAGTAACATGTAAATCATTGATATTCAAATTCGACTGATTGTTAATGTTAATCACTAATTTAGCAGTTTCTCCTGCATTCAATATCCCATTATCATTTCCGGTTGCATCATTAATGATGAATGATCGGTAAGATAATGACGGTTTCTTCACTGTGATATTGAAAGATCTGAGCCACTCACCTTCTGCTGAAGTTAAAATAGTGTTGATTATAATGCTCTCATCATTAAGACAATCCTGACTAACTCTAAAGGTATAGTATTCAATATTGGTTGCGGTTCCTGATGGAGGGATATTTACATAATCTACAGTACCATGCAATATGGTTACATTTGGACTATCTGAGGAAATACTGCCCTGAATGTTACTAGCTGGACTCATCCCTACATTAACTACAGGTAAACCTATTTGACATAATTCCCCTGCTTCAATGATACCATTACCATTCTCATCATGAATGATTGGATTAGCTAAAGATAAATAAGGGGTATCACTTAAGAAATAAGGTTGTGTATATAAGACTGCCGTCTCATTTGCTAATGGAGCTGCACCTGGTGAATAAATATTATTGTAAACATATTGAAGACCATTCCTACCTGAATCATCCATAATTCCTGCTGTAAAATAATTGTTTGGTCTTTCTAAATCATCATTATTAAATCCTGGATGAAAATCTTTATATTGCATTAAAATTGGTGCATCACCAAGTGGTGTAGAATTATAAAGAGGATCATATAAAACTACTTGAAAACTTACATTAGCTGTCGTTATAATTTGTGAAACTGTTTTTACGACTTTCATATTATTCCATGTGACAACATAATAATGATCTGTTGCATTGTAATATGTGTAAACATTACTGCCTGTTCCGCTCTTCGCTAAATCATTCCAATAAGGAGCGATTAATGATCTTGGTGCCATTGGTCCAGGGATTGCAGCATTTCTAAATGTAGATTCTTGAGTAACACCTAATGCTAACCAGCCATTTGAACAGATACTGGCTTGGGTATAACTCTTTCCATACATTTTAAATGTAAATGGTAAAGTAACGGTTTCAACATCATCCTGATCATCGCCAGTATCAGTTAAAGGAACAACTGTTCCTGTCGTTGTGATATCAATCCAGTTATACTCTGGATGATCATCATAAGATAAATCTGACATATCATATGCTATATATCCATATCCATCCGGAGGTAATGGATCTGTTACACTGACAGTTCCAACCTGTACTTTGAAAGTAATCACTTCGCGATATCCCTGACTATTTGTTAAAACTAAATCTGCTGATAAGTTTACTCCTGGAAGAATCCCTGATAATGAATGTAAACTGAATAAAACAGCATTGTTCTCTAAGGATTGACCAGGGTTGATACTATTATAGACAACCAAGGAATCAACCACTTGTAAAAATTGGTTAGTTGAATGAATAACAGCGGTTACTTCACCTGAATTGATCTGGCCATTATTCTTTAATTTTATCTTTAATTGATTAGTTTCACCTATATTAATAACTCCTGTTGGAGTTAAGATTGTAACGGTTTCAATATCAAGATCTATTGCTTTTACTTCTAAATTTAAGTAACTGTGATAAACAGTTGTACCTACAGTAAACTCAAAAGTTAAAAAGATAGGCTGATTAGCTGTGTAGTTATCATCAACATCAAATGAAAACTCATTTGCTAAATCTACTGAACTGCCTGCGCTTAAAGAAGCAATGACTGCTGTTGAATCTGTGATGCTTATCAATGGATTATTGCTACGCATTTTGACATTGATATTAGACATTGGCATTGTAGAAAAATTCTTAACCACTGAAGAAATTTTGATAGTCTCACCAGGATTGATCTGTTGATTATTATTTCCATTCACTGCATCTGAAATTGCATAAGAATCAAAATTGATAACACCTGTTGCACTACTCATTGGAATGTTTTTTACATTAATGATAAAATCAGCTTTTCTTACTGTTAAAACCATTGTTGTGGTGATAGCATCGCTGACTGGCAAGATCACCATTCCATTACTGTCTGTGTAACGAGAAGTTATAATCTCATTACTATTGTATGAAATAGTTACTGCAGCGCCTTCTACAGCATCTCCATCAGGGTCTAAAACCTGAACCTGCATGTTTCTGATTCCTAAATAAACTGAATCTATAGACGCATTTACTGTAAATATCTTAGGAATTGAACGATGAATATTTATTGTTGGATCTCCAATTAAATTACACCACTGGCTTAATGTTTTTGAGTGATTTAAGAGATCGCCTGTATAAGTGTTTAAAAGCTTATTCTGCGCATAGACTACGGCTCCACCCATAGTTGTGATATCTTGTAAGAAAATCCCATTAGCTATAGCACAAGATAAAAAATTATTATATGGAGTTAATGTATGAGATGTTGATAAACCAACTGCTGTGATAGCTCCTTTTGGTTGTTCGGAGGTTCCTGCTCGCGTGATAGTTTCTATCATACTTGAACTTGCAATATTACCTGTCGCACAAGTTAAGAAAACACAAGCAACCAGTTTTTTAACATTTGTTAAGGAACTTACCTGTGAATCACTAAATCCACTCATTCCAATATATCCGCGAAAACTGAAATAGAAAACGCCATCATTGACCCCAGTTACCATCTGAGCTCCTGTTGGATTACCATAAATCTCAGTATAATCATGAGAAGGATCCCAATATTCAATACAATCTTTCACATACTGATTTACTTGGACAGTTGAAATTCCAGAACTGCTTGTTGCACCAACTAATAATGCTTTCTGTAAATAGGCGTCTCCATATATTAATGGATAACGTTCATAATTTACGATCTTACTCACAAGGGTAGAAAATGTTGTTGAACTTTCTGCCGATAAACGACCGACTAATACATCTGCATAAAAATCATTACCAGCTAAAAATGTATAAGGATCATCTCCATCACCGGTAGGCATGCCTGATGCATAAGCTAAATTATAGGTTGGTATAACTAACTCTCCACCAGATGCATCACCGATTATCATCAAATAATCAGGTCTGGTAGCTACATCATCATATTGTGCTTGAATATAATTTTTTATCGCTGTCGTTGAGGTTCCTGCTACTGTTGTTGATGTTGCATTAACTTTAAAACCTGTTTGTTTTTTCCAGTTTATTAATTGGGTTAATGAGGTGTTAAATTGTGCATTGGTTGAATTTGGATAAATCATTAATATAGTTGGATCTGTAAAAACAGGATAATCTGTTCGTACTTGATCATAATTCGCTATCAATGCACGGTAAAGAGGATCAAATACCCTGGAAATAGTTCCATTAGTTGTATAACCACTATTATTGCTGCTATTATGCTCGATGACAATATCTGCTCTTTTATTAACAATTAACTTTTTCTCAAGTGCATTATAAGAAAAAGGATAATAATTGATGGTAATTATATTAAAATCTCTAAATACCTGTGTTTCGGATATATAAATACTATTTTCAGGATAGATTGATCTACTCTGATAAGCGGTTTCATTCATGTTAAAATTCTTAACGTCTGGCTCTAAACCTTGAGAAGGAATTATGATGACATTATTTATTGTCTCATTATTCAAAATCCTCTCTGACTTTAGCACCGGGTGACTGCCAAAAGGAACAGCTATACTGGTTGTAAAAAAAGGCAACTCAGGATAACCTGCTTTTAAAGTCATTTCAGCACCATTAACTTTAATGGTTGAAAACTTACTTCCTGCTTTAGAAATCTCTTCAAATGTATATTCTGGACATTCAAATACGATTTCTGTTGAATTGTTTGACGTGGTATTAATCCTTAAGGCTAAGTGAGTTTGACCACTGTTCTCACTTGCCATCAGACTCATCATGGATAAAAGACCCATAAGAAGAATGATTAATAATGAAATTCTCTTCATACCTTCCCCTTCATTCTTATTCTTCTACTATTAATAAGCAATTATGATTCCAATTGCTTTTTAAATTCACTTAGAATACCAAATAATAACCCTTTATCGCTGATAATTATCTCTTCTATTTTACATAAGTTAACTATAATTAATAATAACAATACACCAGGTAAAATGATGTCCTGCCTTTCCTTTGGTAATCCTACGATTTGATTTAATTTGTCTGGAAATAGTTCAGCAATATTTGACAAATACTTCTCTAAGTCTCTTTTATGTATAACCATGCCATGAAATTGTCCTGAGTGATAACACTCACTTTTAATTGTCATTGATGCAAATGTTGTGGCTGTTCCTCCAACACAGATTAATCGTTCAACCCTGATATTTTGGAGATCTTTTAATTGGCTATATATATATTCGCTCACTTGTTTAACAAATTCTTGAGACTGGGTAATTGTTTGAAATTTTTCCTTTAAAAAGACAACTCCTAATGAAAAACTATTTTTATATATAATTGTCTTTTCTTTGACTAAACAGATCTCTGTACTTCCTCCCCCAATATCTAAAACGCCTGTGATGAGGTTATCTTGTATAAAATCGGTTGCTCCTCCCAAAAATGAATAGCGTGCTTCTTCCTCTCCAGTTAAAACCTGTATCTTTAACCCAGTTTTCAAACTTACTTCTTCTATAAATTCCTGGCTATTTTTTCCGAATCTAAAAGCCCTTGTCCCATACACTAAGATCTTTGTGCTTTGAAATAGTTCCAACTCTTTTTGCATGTGCTTTAAATTTTTAA
Organism: Cloacimonadales bacterium (SeqCode); assembly: GCA_963678255.2. GTDB lineage: Bacteria > Cloacimonadota > Cloacimonadia > Cloacimonadales > WRIO01. The sequence continues at coordinate 1,025,466 of CAXXTW010000001.1, read as the reverse complement.
TACAAAGATTGATCGATGCTCTGCTAAATTGCTCACTAGCCCCCATTCCTTCACCAATCCTGTTTGCTATCAGACCTCTCTTTAATAGAAGGCTATTTGTTATATCGTACACCAAATACTTTATTGAATTAGTCCCTATGTCAACAAAAGAGACAATCATTCTTGCAATCCTATCAAAAATACCCAATTTGATGAATCTTCTGTAACTTCTTCATTGTTAAAGCCACCAAGTATCTTATCTATCTTAAATCCAAACCTTTGTAACATATCCGTAAACTCTAATATCTCTATCCTTCTTAAAGCTAAACTGTGGATGAAGGTCTTTGAGCCACCTACATCATAACGAATCTCATAACGATCTGTCCAATACTGTACTCGATTTTTAGTATCAATACGATATGAAGTAAACATAGTTACCATGGCATTTATTTTCTCATTTCGATGCGTATAAAATGGATAATACTCCAACTGATCGGTTCCACTCGCTGTAAATGGTGATATATCAAAAACTAGCTTACCTGATGAGCTCAGCATTTGTCTGATATTATTGAGCACAGACTCCTGCTCTTGCTTTGTTAACAAATATTGAAACGTTGAATAAGAAAATATGATTAAACTAAATTTCTCATTTAAATTCAAATCTCGCATATCTGAATTTATTAATCTTACTTTATGATTTTCTCTTGTCTTTTTCTTTATTTTCTCAAGAAAATTACTAGCAGAATCAACCGCCGTTACCATATAACCGGCTTCTAACAATGGAAGAGTTATCCTGCCTGTCCCGCATCCTATTTCTAAGATTTTGTCTCCTTGTTCTTCAGCAAGTTCCATATAAAATTTAACATCTTCTTTCTGTTCTACACAAAGGATGTCAAACTCCCAATCATATAGCTCTACAAAATCATTCCAGTTAAATTCTTCTATCATCTTATTTTGAAATATAATGTGTTAATAACGATAAGGTCGCCAGAAGAGCATCGGCATGCGTCCGTTCATATCCATGGGAAGCAAAAACACCAGGACCAATTAACCCATGCTTTATATCATATCCTGCAGATAATGTCGCTTCTACATCTGAACCATAACGCGGGTAAATATCCACTGCATGGGCAACATTATGTTTATTTGCTAATTGTATCAATGCGGTTGTCACATCATAATCATAAGGGCCACCTGAGTCTTTTGCACATATCGATACTTTGTATTCATCACAGCTTAAATCATCTCCCAAGGCTCCCATATCAACTGATATCATTTCCTCTGTGTCTTCTGGTATTCCTGAAGCTCCTCCATGACCAACCTCTTCATAGTTCGTGAATAAGATATAAACCTTACGCTTCAATTCTATTTGATCTTTCTCAATCATTTCTGCTAATGCCAATAATATGCCTGCACTCGCTTTATCATCTAAATGACGACTTTTGATAAATCCTGATTCCGTTACCTTTGTCCTTGGATCAATCGATATAAAATCTCCCACTCCTATCCCTAATTTTTCCACATCTTCCTTAGTGTGAACAACCTCATCTAATATAAGTTCCACCGTGCTATCACTTCGTTTCATATCGCCAACATTATCATATACATGCACTGATGGAGCTGTTAAATAAAACGTGCCATGATAAACCTTCCCATCACGTGTATGAACCAGACAATTCTCATTCTCAATATTATTTTCTGGATAGCCACCTATCTTTGTAAAACGTATAGCGCCTGATCCCTTTATTGCCCTTACCATCGCTCCTAAAGTATCAATATGAGCTGCTAATACCAATGGATTGCCTTCTCCTCCTAAACATGCTAAAACTGAACCCTTCCGACTCTGCCAGGGGGTGTATCCCATACTCTTCAACTCCTGCATAAGTAATGCACCAATATTGAACGTATAACCTGTTGGACTTGGAACCTTACATAATCGTTCTACATAACGTAAACACTTCTCTCGATAATTCTCTATTACTGACATTTTCTCTCCTTTATTACTTTTTACAAAACCTATAGAAAGATTTCTCTCTACCTCAAGAATTGTCTTTCTACCTTGCTAAACCACTTTTATAATTTCTGTGTTTTTATTTCTGTCAAGAAAAAATTACCGAACTATCGGTAACTCTGCCCAATTTGTCGTAAACCTCGGAGATAAAATCTCTCGCCTCATTCGCCATTTCTTTTCAACACCACTCCCTGCAAAAAATATCTTGTCTGTTCCAAACTTCTGATTGATCTGATCTACACAATCCATCACTTTCTTTTTCTGTAACTCTGGATAGGTATCATAAAATAAAGTCGGCTGAATCTTCTTTTCATAAATAATGTCCGTTAACATCACTCCCGTCTTTTTATATCGATAACCTGACTTATAGATCCGACTAAGCAACTTTTCCCCTAATGCTATAAAATCAGGAGTATAAGCTGAATAATCTGGCAATGTGCCATTAAGAAAATTTGCGTACTGAGGATCTTTCTTAAATGGATTCGTACAAACATAAACAAATAATTGCCGGGCTACACATTTCTGCATTCGCATACGCTCTACTGCATGAGTACAAAAAGTTGACATGGCTTCCCTTAAATCATCAAATGTTTCTGCCGGATGACCAAAGGATCTCGAAGATATTATCTGCTTGCGATGCTTACTAACCGTCTCCATTTCTATGCAGGGAATTCCTTTTAATTCCAATATCGTCCGTAAACCAACAACCGTCATGTTCTTACGCACCCATTCATCCGGTAAAGATACAAGATCATAAGCAGTCTGTAATCCAAATTTCTTTAATTTCTTCGAATATTGACGACCTATCCCCCAAATATCTTCTATATCTGTGTCAGCTAATATCTTGTCAATCTTCAAATGATCTATTATATTAAATACCCCTCCATAACACTTATACTTCTTAGCCACCCTATTCGCTAACTTCGCCAAAGTCTTTGAAGTACCAATCCCTACGGAAACAGGAATACCTGTCCATCTTTTCACCGTATCTCGTATCTCTTGGCAATATGCTGTTAAATCCTGATCCTCCATACCCTTAAACATTAAAAAAGCTTCATCTATTGAATAAATCTCCATCTCTGGTGTAAATTGCGATAAACAACGCATCACCCTCGATGACATATCTCCATATAATGTATAATTCGAAGAAAATAAATAAATCTCCTGATTATTGAGCCTCTCCTCCAATTGAAAAGCTGGAGTCCCACGCAAAATCCCTAATCTCTTCATCTCTGGAGAAAGTGCCACCAAACAACCATCATTGTTCGAAAGTACTCCCACCGCCTTGCCCTCTAAATTCGGCTGAAATACTCGCTCACATGATACATAAAACTGATTACAATCCACCAAAGCATAAATCTGACGATTATTCCGCTCCGCTTTCTTAAACTCTACCATTAAAACCTCACACCTGATGAATGACTGTCGTTACCACACCCCAAACTGAAAAATCCATGTAAGGCTGAATTCGTATCGATTGAAAATCACTGTTCTCCGGCATCAAATAATATACCCCATGCTTATCAATCTTCAATCGCTTTACCGTTAACTCCCCTTCTAATATCGCTATGATGATCTTATTGTTAACTGCTTCCATCGAACGATCAACGATCAGAATATCATTCGGATATATCCCTGCATTGATCATTGAATATCCTTCCACCCTTATAAAAAATGTCGCGGCTGGATGACTGATCAAATAATCGTTCAGATCTAAATAATCCTCAATGTAATCCTGTGCAGGAGAAGGAAAACCCGCATGGACCTTAGTCCCAAATAAAGGAAATAAAACACGATTTTCCCGCTTTATCCCAAAAACTGACTTTATTGTTCCATCCAATTTTACCAATGAACTCATCTATGTTGACCTCTCTTTCTCTTAATTCTAAAGCTTATGATAATTATATTAATATTAGCTGTCAAGATGTTTTTGCAATTTTGCAACAAGAATTTTAAAACTCAAATAAGAACTGACAGATATTTGTTATAACTACTCGTCTGAATCAACACAATCTGTATAATATAAATAATATCCCCCCAATATTAATGCTGGTATCGTTTACAATTTTCCTTCGGAATTTTAAATTATATTTCATTCGTTTTCTATTGATAATGAAAGTAAAGGTTAATCGTTCCTTACTTATAGCTTACTGCTTGCTTGGAGCTTGTCATTATTTAGAGGATCTTTTTTGTATTGTTTGTGACGAAAGGATACTCGTTTTTTAAACAACTATTTTTTGAATCTTTCTCTATGACTCATCCTGACTTTATAAAGGAAAACGTAAGATAAATTCTGTCCCACCCTGACAACGGATTTCCAAATCCCCTTCCAGTTGCTCAGTTAATAAATCAACCAGATTAAGACCAAACCCCTTTGAACGATCTTTAATTATTTTTTCTGGTATGCCACACCCATTATCAGAAAAACTTAAATATACCTTTTGTTCTGATTCTTTTAATAGTATTGAGATCTGACCCTTGGGCTGAGACTTAAACCCGTGTTTAAATGAATTCGTTAACAACTCATTTATTAATAAACCAATAATAAACATCTTTTTGGAATCAATCATAAGATTATCTATCTCTTTGAGAATTAACACATTTGTTCTTTGAGGAAAGGTTGAAACAACTAAATCTAAAAGCTCATTTAAATAATCTTGTAAAGAAATCTCAATAAAACTATTGGATTTGTAGAGTTTGTCATAGATTATCATCATGCTAATCACTCTGTTTCTGGCATCCATGAGAGTATCTATTGTCCCTTGATCAAGACAAGACTCTGACTGCATGGCTAATAAACTGGCGATAATATACATGTTGTTTTTTACCCGATGATGAACTTCTTTTAACATGAGTTCTTTCTCTTGGAGTAAATCTCGTATCTTATCATCTGCTTTCTTGCGATCGGTGATGTCATTTAAAATAGTCAGCACTGATGGCTTATCTTTAAATTTAAAAGATATGGTGGAGACTTCTACAGTTAAACGCTGACCATCTTTATGAAAAATCTCTTCTTCTGCTAATTGAGTGGCTTTACCATTTTCAAAAGTCTTCTCTATTCTTTTCTGTGAAAATTTATGATATTCAGGAACTAAAAAATCAAAAATACTCTTTCCTAATACTTCTTGGGGATTGGAATATCCTACGACATCAGCTGCTTTCTGATTGGCAAATACTATGATTCCTTCTGTATGAATAATAAAGGCTTCGGGAAGAATTTCTACTAATTTCTTGTAATGCTCTTTACTCTCAAATAACTCTTTTTCTGTCATCTTCTGATTGGTAATATCAATAGTAAATCCTGCTAAATAGATAGGGTTATTCTCCAAAAATATCGGAAATTTGATGGTTTGATAATATCTTCCATTTAACTCTTCATCCAAGACAACTTCCACCCCACCATGGAGTATTTTTAAATCATCTGATATGATCTTTTCTGCAAATTCTATCGGGAAAATCTCCCGCATATCTCTGTTTAAAACCTTGTCAACTGGCATTCCAACCAATTGCTCAAAATTCCTGCTTAAATATATAGCCTTCGCTGTTTCGTCCTTTATAAATACATAAATTGGACTATGCTCCAAAAATTGATTGAATACTTCCTGAGTTTTATGTAATTCGGCTTCTGCTTTTTTTATTTTTGTTACATTTTCAAATGCGATTCCCAGTTTATCACCCGGTATTTTAAAAGCCTTTACTCTAAATACACCTGTAACTCGGTCATCGGAGTAATAAGTATCAATCAACTCTATGTTTTTACCGTTATGAATGACTTCAAGATAATTATCAGTAATCCCTAATGCTTTTGCATTAGGCCAAATCTCATTGAATTCTTTTCCTATGTATTCTTTTACATTTAGACTGGTTAATAGCCCAGCTTCTTCATTTGCTTTTATTAAATACAACCGATCAGGTTCTACAAACTGATATATAAACAATCCTGAAGGAATGGAAGCTATTATATCATCCATCATATGATATGTTAAAAGTGCCTTTTCTTCTATCTGCTTACGCTCTGTAATATCTGTATGGGTTCCTATGATGCGTAAAGCTTCTCCCTTTTCATCTCGGTTTATGATTCTGCCCTTTATATGAATCCAACGATATAATCCTTCATGGGTCACAAATCTGCATTCCTGATTTAATTCGTCCCTGCCTCCGTTTAAACATTCCATTAAGGCAAATTCTGCCATGTAAACATCTTCAGGATGGATTAACTGCTTCCAGTTTTCATATGTTGCTGGAAATTGATTAGGCTCATATCCCAACATCATATAATAATTTGGATTCCAAAAGATATAATTCTCTTTGGGGTGAAAATCCCATACAGCTTCATTGACAGCATTTAAGGCATAATCCAATCGTTCACGTGTCTCATTTATACTGATCATCTGATATTCTAATTGCCGATGGGCTTCAAATAATTCAAAGGCCATTTCTATTGATGATTGTAAAACAAAATCTCCTGATTCTTTAATGACATATCCATATCGAGTGATACCTCGAACTTTTTCTACCATCTCTTTCTCTGAATGAGAAGTTAAAAACACTATCGGTATCTTTTTATATTCTAATATTTGTAAAGCTGTTTCTGTCCCATCGATTCCGATCCCCAAATCTATATCCATTAATACTAAATCTATACTACTGTCATTAACAACTTCATCAATTGCTCTTTCTCCTGTATTGGACCATATAACTTCATATCCAAAAGCTTCCAAGATCTTTGTCGTTATTTTGGCAGTTACAAACTCATCTTCAACTAACAATAACCTCTTCTTTCCCTGATCATTCATTATTAAATCCTTCAAACTAATTATTATTTTATTCTGTATTGTTATTCTCTGATTGTCAATTGAATTTTCCTGCTTTACTCTTTTTTTTAAAAAGCTAATAGTGATTTTCTGATTAATTACCTGAAATCAATTGACATAATTATTACTTTTTTTTAACTTTATCCTTCTGGATTTTATGATAAGGATTTTATATGATATTAAAAACAAATATTTTAACTCTTAATAATACAAAAAAAGCTTGCTTTTTGGAAAATAAATTTATCCATATAGGTGACAAACAAATTAAATCAATTGAAGACACCTGTTCTGAAGATTTTCAAGATTATTCAAATTACATTATTCTACCAGGTTACATAGATACTCATACGCACATTGCTCAATATGATATCAGAGGTAGATACAGACCAAATCTTCTGGATTGGCTTAATGAATTTACTTTTTTAGAAGAAAACAAATTCTCTGACCTAAATTATGCTGACTGTATCAGTCAAAAATTCTTTTCAGAAGCAATAAAAAAGGGAACAACAACTCTCGTGACTTATATGACAATTCATAAGAATGCTTGTGATATTGCTTTTCAAAATGCTCAAAAAGCAGGAGTCAGAGCTTTTATTGGGAAAGTTATGATGGACCAAAATTGCCCAGATTACCTGACAGAAAACTCAGAACAATCTATTCAGGATAGTATTGATTTGTTTGAAAAATGGCATAATATAAACCCTTTACTTGAATATGTATTCACCCCCCGCTTTGCGCCTACCTGCTCTTGGGATTTAATGAAAGAAATTGGTAAATATATTAATCAAAAAAACGCTTTTCTGCAAACTCATCTTTCTGAAAATTTAAACGAAATTGCCTGGGTAAAAAATCTTTATCCCCAATGCGAAAGCTATTCAGAGGTATATTATAAAACTGGACTAATGACTCCTAAAAGTATCTTTGGTCATAGCATTCATCTGTCAGACAAAGAAATTCAGCTCTTTAAAGATACTAATGCTAAAATTGCTCATTGTCCCGATTCCAATTTCTTCCTAAAAAGCGGTATATTCCCAATGGAACAGCTTATCTCCAATAATATCGAGTTTGCCTTAGCTTCTGATGTGGCTGCTGGGACTTCGCTTTCAATGCCTTATCATATGAAAATGGCTATATACAGACAAGATCATTACACCCTTTCTCCTGTTGATGCTTTTTATTATGCAACATTAGGAGGAGCAAAAATTCTTGGAATGGAAAACATGATTGGTTCTATTGAAAGTGGAAAATCAGCTGATTTATTGTTCTATAAAGTTGATTCTATAATGAGTGGCTCTGCTGAAGATAAAATTGCTGACATAGTATTTACTAGTCATGATAAAAATATTGAAAAAGTAATGATTGCAGGGAAATTTGTCTATAATGAATAACCTTCTAAAAATTCTTTATTTAATGGGTAAAGATTTCTTTTCCAGTGAACACTAAAAGAAAAGCATACTTGTTACTGTAAAGGATATACTATTCCGAATAAACTCTGATAAATAAAATTTTAGATTATTAATGCAACCTTAATTCGATTCATTATCTTTACTCTTATTTATTTATTGTTTTCTATTGCTTGTCTGTTTTTTTGTGAAAAAAACTTTGACTTGACAAATGAAATTGTTCCTTAAAAATAAGAGTTTAATTATGTATTGGAGCAAAATATGAATGAAAAAGAAATTATAAAAAAGAGAACAGAAGTCTATAATAAAAGAAAAATTATTGTTGATCCTGAGAAAATCCAGAAAATCTTAATCATTCAATTTGGCCCATTTGGCGATGTCTTTCTTACTTCTTCAATCTTTGAGTGTATAAAAAAACAATACCCAAAAGCTACTCTGAGTTATTTAGTAAGATCTCCTTATCAAATTACTGTCCAAAATCATCCCTTTCTTGATGATATTATTACTTTCCCAAAAAAGAAAGGACTCCAATATCTTATTGAAAGATTTAAGCTTTTCAAGTTGATTCGTGATAAAAAGTTTGATCTGGTTATTGATCAGCAATGCAACCCTGGATCTCAACAAGTTACCCTCTTTAGTGGTGCAAAATATCGAGTCGGATATCACTTCGGACAATTTGCTTTTGTATATAACCTAAAAGCTTCCGTTCATAAAGAAAGATATACTCCCTCAAAAAGATTTGATTTGCTGTCTCCCTTGGGTATATCAGAAAAACCATGGAAATTCTACTATGAAATTCAACAAAAATCTTATGACACAATTAAAGAATGGCTAAATAAAGTATCTCTCAATAATAAAAAGTTTATTGTTCTGTCTCCTGGAAGTCCTGTAAAAAGAAAAATCTGGAATCTTGACAATTATGCAAAACTTGGCGATATGATTAAAAACCTTCTGCATCTTGAAATTGTTTTATTATGGGCACCTAATGAATTTGATTATGCTCAATATGTCGCTGATAAGATGAAAGAACCTTGCTTATTAGCACCAAAAACCAGTATCAATGAAAGTCTTGCTCTTTTAAAAAGTTGTGAAATGCTGATCTGTAACGATGGAGGTTTGAATCATTTCTCTGTTGCTTCTGAAACAAAAACGCTCGCTTTATTTGGTTGCACACACCCCTTGGTCTGGTCTCCAGCTTCGGTTTTCCCTACACACCATCATCTTTTTAAATATGAAGATTCTCTCGCCTCTGACAATACCTTTGGTATTACTCCTAATGAAGTTCTTCTGACTGTAAAAAAAATCCTTAAACTCTAATTCGCCTGATTCTATCTGATTAGAAAATATAATTAAATATTCTGGATATTAATCCCACTTTACTTCCCTGAGCAACTGTGCCTTTACCAAGATATGAAATCTTTGCATCAGCTATGTTGAATGAATTTAAAGTATTGTCTGAACCGACATCTTGTGAACGAACCATTCCTTCCAATTGAGTAAGCTCTTCTTCACCATTGATTGTAACAGCTTTGCTTCCTTTGATAAAAAGATTCCCATTATCATCTATATCAATTATTCGAACTGTCATTTTGGTTTTAAATGAGCCTTCTCTTGTGGTCTTGGCATCTCCCTTTGAAGCATTGTTACCCTTTACGCCAAACCCTGATAATGGAATTACATCAAAAGGCCCCTTCCCTGAATCAGTATCAAAACTATGATCAAATGACTTACCTGTTTCATTCTGTGAGGCTGATTTTGCACTCGATGTTTCGGATATCACCACGGTTAATACATCACCGATTGAAAAACTCTTGTGGTCTGAGTATAAAGAACTCAAGGGTGTGGAATATAAATTTAAACAAAACAAGGCTAATAGCATAATGATTATAATCGGTTTCATTTTCCCTCCAAATTTATCATAACAGTATTTTTATCAATAACTTCTGCTTGAAAGATCTTTCGTGATTCTAAATTCTCTAAAACGATTCGATCTCCCTTCCATCCATTGTCTTTAGCTAATGCTACATATTGCATATTAAATAGCTCGCCCTTGATGATCACATTAACCATATCTAATCGGCAAACATCAGGAACTGTGGAAAAATCTCCACTCTTTAAAAAACGACCCTTGGGAAGATTATATCTTGCAATCAATTCATCATGATTATCCTTTGGATTTAAATAATCCATACCGTATAAATCAACTTTCTCTATCAATTCAAAATCTTCATTCTTTATCGGATCACCCTTTTTAACACCTTTATTCAAACGATACACTAAATATTTTTCCTTAATCCGCACTGAAATTCCAAACTCCTTTACCAATTCGTTGTTACTTAGTATCTTTGTTTGAACAAGTACTCTCCCGGATTGTGGTTGAGTCTGTGGTAAATAATACTGAACTTCATAAGTCTCTACTGGAACATATACCTGAGGAAAATTTATAATCTCAATCTCTGATTTATCTGATAATGAAAAGAAATTCTGAATAAAATCTTTCACGTTGTCACTTAAACTTTCCTTCTTTATCACTTTTTCTAGTTTATATACTGATACTAACTGACCCTTCACCTGTACAGATATTTCAGGATAGAGAACCTGTAATTTTAAGATTATCTCTTTTGCTAAAATATTCTTGTATTTCTGTGTAGTATCTATTTTTAAGATCTCTGTCCTCTTTATATGTTCATATTGATCAATATTGCCTTTAGCATTTAAAACAATATCCTCCAAATAAACTGTGTTCTCTGATACCTTAACAGAAGGTTTGAGTGTAATTTCTAATGCTGATAGTCCTACTGAGATTACAACAAACACCAGAATCAGTATCTTACGCATCTTAATTACCTCTTAAGATTCGTTGCTATTTCCAACATTGACTCTGCTGTACGAACAGATTTCGAATTAACTTCATATCCTCGCTGAGCAACAATCATGTTTACCATCTCATCAACGATTTCCACATTACTGGTCTCTAAATATCTCTGATGTAAGATCCCAACATCTTCACTTGATGGGGTGGATAACATGGGAGATCCTGAAGCAACTGTCTCTAAATAACGATTACCACCTATACTCTTTAAGCCTGCTGGATTAATAAAACGGGCTAATTCAATCTGACCTACCTGAATTGGATCGGTTTCATTATATACTTTAGCCGTGACAATGCCATCAGGACTGATAGAAACAGCTTCTGTATTGGATGGAAAAACAATATCTGGTTCTAAAAAATAACCATCTGATGTTACCATCTGACCTAATTCGTTCATGCTAAAAGCGCCATCTCGTGTATAAAACATTTGTCCATCTGCTCGGCGTACTTGAAATAAACCATCACCTTCAATTGCTAAATCCAAGGAATTATTCGTATTGGATAAATTCCCCTGAGAAAAAACTTTATGAGTCGCTACGGGTTTCACACCTACACCAATAGCTAATTCTACTGGACGATTTGACGACATACTGGTCGGCGTACCGGCTTCATCTATTGTTTGATATAATAAATCCTGAAACTGCATTTGTGTTTTTTTATAACCATTTGTATTTACATTAGCCAAATTGTTAGATATGTTATCTATATTTAATTGTTGTGCATACATTCCCGTTGCTGCTGAATATAATGAGCGTATCATTTCCCCTCCTAGCGTGCGATCTGATTAACAGCCTTGTTTAAGGCATCATCATTTGTTTTTATTGCTTTTTCATTTGCTTGATACCATCTTTGAAGTGCTATCATATCTACCATTTCTTTAACTATTGATACATTTGACAATTCTAGATAACCTTGCATTATCTGAGGCTCTGCATCTTTTACTTCCACCTGTTCATTGACAGGTGACCATAGATTATCTGATCTTTGAACTGCCTCACGAATATCAAAAGTTTTTGTGGAAAGCTTTCCAACTATTTCCTTGTTCACCATCATGGTCCCATCTTCTCCAACGGAAAATTTTTCCCCTTGCAATTGAACATAACCTGAGTCTGCTAAAACTGGATATCCATTAACCGTGGTTAAGATCCCTTCTGGACTACGAGTAAATTGACCATCTCTTGTATATTGAACGCCCTGAGGTGTCTCTACAGCAAAAAAACCATCCCCATGTATCGCTATATCAAGCGGGTTCTTGGTTTCCTTTAATCCACCCTGTGTAAATTCTGTATAGGTATTAATTCTCCCAGGAGGTAAAGCCTGTTCTATCTTCTCTCTATTATTAGCTTGCTGAGCATTAAAGACTTGATTAAAAGTCATTCCGTTTCTTTTGTATCCCGTTGTGGATGTGTTTGCTAAATTGTTGGCAACAACATCCAACTGCTCCTGCAAGTATTGCATTGCGGATGAGGTAGTATAAATTCCTCTGATCATCATAACCTCCACACTTTTGCTTATTAAGATGCATTGCTTGTGCCATTCAATGTTTTATCAGCTTAAACCTTTCTTATCAATGAGTTATAGATTATTCCTTTACTTCCTCTCTCTCTTTCCATCCGAAATTATTTCATCAGACTTTATTACCAGACTTTATTATCTGCTAAATCCAGTCTCCAAAAGGACTCATAGGATTTAATTAAAAAAGATTAAAAAATGTTTGACATTGTAGTAACTTGTTGTAATTTAAACAATAATATGGATTGCTTTCAATTATCAGTTTCTGATAAAAAAGCTCATAAAGTATTTATTTAAAATAATTTAGAAAAATAAGGTTTTTATATATAAGAGGGGTTAAAATATGTTTACGCACATACTTAAGAGAGATTCTATTAAGGAAGATTTCGACAGCAACAAAATTACTAAAGCAATCTTTAAAGCAGGACTCGCGACTAAAGAGTTTGATGAAGAAATGGCTAAAAAATTAACCGTCAGAGTTATTAATCTGGCTCAACAACTCATCCAAACCACCATGCCTACTGTTGAAGAAGTTCAGGATATCGTCGAAGAAGTTCTCTTATCTAGTCCCTTCAAAAAAACTGCAAAAGCTTATATCCTCTACCGGGATCAACACGCTAAAATTAGAGAAATTATCTCCAAATCTGAAGTAAGCCTTATTGACCAATATATTGAAAAACTCGATTGGCAGGTCAAAGAAAACAGCAATATGGCTTATTCTTTGCAAGGCTTAAACAATTACATTGCTTCTGAAGTATCTAAAACCTATTGGTTAAATAAAATCTATCCGCCTGAAATCAAAGACGCCCATATGTCAGGGGATATCCATATTCATGATCTGGGATTAATCTCTGTCTATTGTGTTGGATGGGATTTAATGTCTTTATTACTCGTTGGGTTTAAAGGCGCAGAAGGAAAAGTTGAAAGTGCTCCTGCAAAGCATTTCAGATCTGCTCTTGGTCAAATCGTAAATTTCTTTTATACCCTTCAGGGTGAAGCTGCCGGCGCTCAAGCTTTTTCCAGCTTTGATACTCTCCTGGCTCCCTTCATTAGAAAAGACAAGCTCTCCTACCCTGATGTAAAACAAGCGATGCAAGAATTTATCTTTAATATGAATGTGCCTACCAGAGTCGGTTTCCAAACTCCCTTTACCAATGTCACAATGGACTTAACAGTTCCTTCTATCTATAAAAACCAACCTGTTATTATCGGCGGTCTGCCTCAAGATGAAACTTATAACGATTTTCAAACTGAAATGGATATGATCAATAAAGCCTTTCTGGAAATCATGGCTGAAGGAGATGCAAAAGGAAGAGTATTCACCTTCCCTATCCCTACGTATAATATCACAAAGGATTTTGACTGGCAAAATGAAAACCTGAATTTCCTCTGGGATGCAACCATTAAATATGGGATCCCCTATTTCTCAAACTTTATTAACTCTGATATGAAACCTGAAGACGCACGATCCATGTGTTGCCGTTTAAGACTCGATACCAGAAAGCTCGAAGCAAGAGGTGGTGGTCTTTTTGGTGCAAATCCTCTGACTGGTTCTATCGGTGTGGTCACGATTAATCTTCCCAGAATTGCCCATTTAGCGCATAATAAAACAGAATTTCTCCAACTTCTCGAAAAAGATATGATTCTCTCTCGTAACTCTCTCGAAATTAAAAGAAAAGTATTAGAAATCTTCACTGAAAACAATCTTTACCCTTATACTAAGTTCTACCTGAATAGCGTGAAAGAAAGATTTAATCAATATTGGAAAAATCACTTCTCTACTGTCGGCTTAGTGGGAATGAATGAAGCCTGCCTAAATCTCTTCAATAAAGATTTGGGAACTGAAGAGGGTCAAAACTTTGCTCTTGAAACCCTTAACTTTATGAGAGAAAAGCTTATCGAATTCCAAGAAGAAACCGGTAATAACTACAATCTTGAAGCAACTCCTGCTGAAGGCACAGCCTATCGTTTAGCTCGCTTAGATAAAAAACACTACCCAAACATTATTACCGCCAATGAATCCGCTTATAAAAATGGAGCTGAACCTTTCTATACCAACTCCACTCAAATGCCTGTGAACTACTCAGACGATGTCTTTGAAGTCTTAGATATTCAAGATAAAATACAAACTAAATATACTGGTGGCACGGTTCTACATATCTTCTGTGGTGAAAAAATCACCAATAGAGATAATATGAAAAACCTCGTTCATAAAATATGCTCCAATTACCATCTACCTTATTTTACTTTTAGTCCTACTTTCAGCATCTGTCAGGATCATGGCTATATTTCAGGTAAACACGAATTATGCCCCAACTGTCAATCAGCCTGTGAAGTCTATTCAAGAGTGGTTGGTTATTTAAGACCTGTGTCCCAATGGAATGAAGGAAAAAGAGAAGAATTCCTCATGCGTAAAACCTTCAAATTCTGAGATGAATATGCTTATATCAGGTTTTCAAAAGTTCTCTCTCATTGATTATCCAGGCAAACTCTCTGCTATTGTCTTTACCAGAGGTTGCAATTTCAATTGCCCCTGGTGTCATAATCCAGAGCTGGTCGATCCGGAATTATTTATTGATCTCATTAGCCCGGAATATATTATCTCTTTCTTAAAACAAAGAATTGGCAAGCTAGATGCCATTACTATCACCGGCGGTGAACCAACCTTACATCACGACTTACCTCAATTTATTAAAGAAATTAAAACTCTTGGTTTCTCCATCAAACTCGACACCAATGGATCAAATCCAGAATTACTCTCCCAATTGCTGAAAGAAAACCTTCTTGATTATCTGGCGATGGATATCAAAGCTCCCTTTCACAAATACCATCTGGTATCTCAATCTACTGTTGAGATCAATTTAATCAAAAAAAGTCTTGAAATTATTAAAAACTCTAACATCCCTTATGAATTCCGCACTACCTATATCCCCTATCTTTTAAATGAATCTGACCTGAATGAAATAAAAACTTATCTTGATAATCATGATAAATATGTCATTCAACCTTTTCACTCCGAAAAACTTTTAGACAATTCTTTTGATTTCTCTCCTGAAATCACCCATAAACTTTGGCTAAAAATGAAAACTCAAATCTCTGGTGTATCCTTCAGGGATTAGTTTTACTTATATACCTCTTCTATTTAAACATTCAAATCTCATAAGATAATTTAATTATAATGAAATTGGGTACATTTAAGTATGCTAATTTCATGCTTATCAGTTCAATACCCTCTTGAGATTTTAGACTTTCTGAAGTATGAATAAGAAAAAGCTCTCACATTTTTATTTAATAGATAATTCCTCAATTAATTATATTTTATTTGGGGTGTTAGCCCTAAAATCTTCGTAGCTAAAACGTAATCATACGTTTAGGGGCGTTAACCCTGAAATCTGAATATGTTAAAAAAATATAAATATTTGAGAATCCCTTTAATTGTTTGTGGTTATCTTGATACGAAGATTATTGGGCACTCCATGTCTGAGTATAACTTATTAGCGATGAGACTGTTGAAACAATCCTAGTAATTATCAATTTTCAATCAATCATTAATGAAAACATTTTTGTTGGTATGCCAATTTCTTTTATAAAACAGTTGACATTTATTACTTTTTAAGCTAAAAATGAATTATTAATTTTTCCCCTTTAGGAGAGTTTGTATGCTAAAAGACATTAAGAAAAATATGACAGATATTGAACTTATTCATGCTTTAGAAATAGAATTGAATAAAAAAGCAACATTATTAGATGACATTTCGAAGATTAGTTATTATGAGTATTTTAAAAAAGATTTCTCTTTTTACATAGAAAATGATCATGTCAAAGTATTAGCAATTATAAATACTCAGACAAATCCTTTGGCTGTTCAATTGATTGAAAAATTCTGTTTCCTGGAAACTGTATATTTAATAAATTGTAATCTTGAAATTCCCCCAAGATTTAAAAAATCCTGAATGTATTACTGATTTATCGTTAAATGGTTTTAAATTAAAAAACCTATCTTTTTTAGAAAAATTTAAAAATCTCAAAATTCTTTATTTGTCTTTTAATTTTATTCAAGATCTTTCTCCATTAAAAATGCTTGTACATCTTAAAGAAATAGATTTTAGAGATAACCTAATCAAAGATATTTCACCAATTGAAAAACTAATCAATCTTATTAATATTGATTTTTCAAACAACCAAATCTCTGATATTGCTCCAATTAAAAAACTAATCAATCTCAAAATTCTTTATTTGTCTTTAAATTTTATTCAAGATCTTTCTCCATTAAAAATGCTTGTACATCTTAAAGAAATAGATTTTAGAGATAACCTAATCAAAGATATTTCACCAATTGAAAAACTAATCAATCTTATTAATATTGATTTTTCAAACAACCAAATCTCTGATATTGCTCCAATTAATAAACTAATCAATCTTATTAATATTGATTTTTCAAACAACCAAATCTCTGATATTGCTCCAATTAATAAACTAATAAATCTTATTAATATTGATTTTTCTAACAACCAAATCTCTGATATTGCTCCAATTAATAAACTAATCAATCTTATTAATATTGATTTTTCAAACAACCAAATCTCTGATATTGCTCCAATTAATAAACTAATAAATCTAAATACTATAAGTTTTTCTAATAACAAAATCTCAGATATTACTACAATAAGAAATCTACTAAATCTAAAAATTCTTAGGCTTAATTGTAACAATATCTCTGATATTACACCAATTTTTAATCTTGATGTTAAATATTGTACCATTCTAAATAACCCTATACAAAGAGTCCCACCTACAATGCTAGATCTGGAATATAATGATATAAAAAAATATTTAATTGGGATCTCAGGTAAAACTGAAACTTTAAATGAAGCAAAAGTGATATTTATTGGAGAGGGTGGCGCTGGTAAAACCTCCATTCGAAAAAGAATTATTGACCCAAATGCTCCTCTTCCTACAGACAAAGACACAACCAGAGGGATTGATATAGATCATTGGTCTTTTACCACAGATAAGGATCAAGAAATCAAACTCAATTTATGGGATTTTGGTGGTCAATTAATCTATCATTCTACCCATCGTTTTTTTCTCTCTCATAATGCGCTCTATTTACTAATAACTGACAATAGAGAATGTGGAACTGATTTTGACTATTGGTGTTACTTCATTAGAAAATTTGCTGGTAATAGCCCCATTATTATTGTCAATAATGAAAAATATGGAAGACCCTCCCATAGTTGTCCAATCGATCATCTCAAAGATAATTTAAAAAACATAAGTGGTCCTATAGATATTGATATTAGTATCAATAAAAATAGAGACTCCTTAATTGATAAAATTGAAAATGCTGTTTTAACTTTGCCTGATATTAATATGAAATTCCCCAAAAAATGGGCTCATATTAGAAACACCTTGTCATCAAAAAAAGAAAATTATATTTTTATAAATGAATTTTTCTCTTTATGTCAGAAGAAAGAGATAGAATCAGATGAGTGCTTTTCCATCTTAAAATGCCTACATAGTTTAGGAGATATCATTTATTTTTCTGAAGAATCTAATTTAAAAAATATTATCTTTCTAAAACCCCATTGGATTATCGAAACTGTTTATTTATTGTTGGATGAAAAAAAAATAGAAGAGAATAAAGGAGAATTTGATCAGAAGATTATCAATTCCATCTGGAACGATAGATATACAAATACTATTCATGATGAATTAATCGCTTTATTAAAGAAATTCCTCTTGGTCTATAAAAAAGATGGAACTAACCTTTATATATTCCCTCAATTACTCCCTCAAATTAAACCTTCTTACGATATAATTAAAGACTATAAAGAATTTGTCTATCAATACTCATTTTATATGCCCAGAGGATTACTTCATAAGCTAATGGTATTAATGCATGATTTGATTTTTGACCATATTGTTTGGAGATCAGGCTTTATTATTAAACATCAATATTCTGATACTTTTGCTGAAATCACAGAAAACTATCATAAAAAATCTATTGTCATTAGAATAGAGGGTCAATGTATTAGAGAGCTTGTGGCTATTATCATGCTTAATATGGACAAAATAAATACATTCTTTAATACTGAAGATGTCAAAATTAATCTGCCTTGCCCCTGTGGTTGCAAAACTGGTATATTTAATTATGATATAGTAATGAAATATCATAACAACAAAATAGAGACAATTGATTGTTCCAGTGGTCCTACCATCGAAAAGGTGAAAATTAAAGATTTGTTAGGCGATGTTAATAAATACCTGTCAGAAAAACAAATAGAAAAAGAAAGAGAAACACATAGAAAAATCAAAATATTCCTTGCTTCTTCTTCAGAATTATTAAAATATAGAGAACAAATTGAGATCAATATTAACCGAATCAACAAAGTATCTTATGATCATCGTTTATTTTTCCATTTGGATATTTGGGAAGATATTGATTCAAAACTAAATGCTTCCAGAAAACAGGATGACTACAATCTGGAGATTGATAAAGCAGATATTTTTATCTGTTTAGTCCATACAAAAGTAGGCAAATATACCAGAGAAGAGTTTGAAAGAGCATATAATAATCTAAAAAAAGATAAAAAGCCAAAAGATGTATATGTTTTCTTTATTACAGAAAAATGTAGTACCTTGGATATTGACATTTCTCTTTTTGAATTCAAAAAATACATTTCTAGTCTCGGACAAGTTATAGATCCTTATGCAAATATTGAGGAAGTCTTAAACAAGATCACAGATATTATACATAATAAATACTTCTTTACAAAACGGGATGATAACCCCTTTAAAATGCTATATTAATCATCTCTGTTGACTTCGGTCTGCTTTTTTAACCCTCATATTTCCAAGTTAATAAGCCTTGTTCTGTAAATTCATATTTCTGATACTGAGCGCCTGATTTTTCTAATGCCTGAATCACAGAATAACGACTGTCTTCTGGACAATAAAACATCATAAAACCACCACCGCCTGCTCCAGAAATCTTCCCGCCTATTGCTCCAGCTTGAAGGGCAGTCTTATAGAATTGGTCAATCTCGGCATTACTGATTCCCTCTGCCATGGCTTTCTTATGAAGCCAACCATAATTTAATATCTCGCCAATTCGATAAAATTCCTTCTTTAAAAGAGCTTCTTTCATCATTTTAGCTTGTTCTTTTAACTTCTGCATTGCCTCAATAGAAGTATTATTTTTATTATCTACATTCTTTTTTTGTTCATCTATGATACTTGAAGAGAGTCTGCTTCTGCCTGTAAAAAATATGACAATGTTGTTGGATAGTTCATTCAAAGTTTCCCGGTTGATTCGCAAAGGATTAACGATCACCTTATCTCCATCATAAAACTCCATGAAATTAAACCCGCCAAAAGTTGCTGCATATTGATCCTGCTTCCCTCCACTCATATTTAAATCCTGACGCTCAATTTCATAGGCTAAATGCGCGATCTCATATTCTCCCAATGCCAAGCCCTGCCATTCTGCAAAAGCACCTAATATCGCTACAACTAAGGTAGAGGAAGAACCCAAACCTGAACCAGGTGGTGCTTCAACAAAAGAGGATAATTTAAAGGAAAGAGGTTCTTTTACAAAATCTCGAACGATCCGATTATAGACTCCTATTGCTAATTGGAAATCTAAATTGATCTCTAATTCCCTGGTACTCTCATATATCACAGAGCTGTTATTGTTATAATTTATAAATTCTATTTTCCCATTATTAGTTGGAATCAAAGTACAATAAGCATACAAATTTATAGAAGCATTTAATATCTTCCCCCCATATAGTTCAGAAAAAGGAGAGACATCTGTTCCTCCACCTGCTAAACCCAATCTTAATGGTGCTTTACTTCTAATAATCATATCTTCCGCCTAACTTATTCTTTAACACCTATTTTAATTATTCTTCTCTTTACGTCAAGAATTATGAAACATCGAATGCCTTTGCTTGAGTTGAGACTATCCAAAATATATAGACTCTCGTTTAGCTATTCTAATACTTGTAAACCAGAAAAGTAAACCTATATGCTCTATTTTGACGTTTTCTTGATGTTAATCAATTAAACAATTGACCAGCTTTCAACTGAAAAAACTGTTCTTATCTTTTATCTTCAACACACCAGTGTTGCCACTGACTTCCTTGGAGCTTTCTCAAAATAACAATTAAATAGTTCATCAACAATATCAACTATCAGTTGGCAAAAGATCAAAATGTAAGTATCTTTTCTTAAAAGGAGTTCATTATGACAATATATGATATAAAAGTAAAAACAATTGATCTAAAAGAAATTGATTTGTCTCAGTTTAAAGAAAAGGTTATTCTGATTGTTAATACAGCAAGCACTTGTGGATTCACTCCCCAATACGAAAGTCTGGAAAAGATTTTTAAAAAGTATAAAGATAAAGGCTTTGAAATCTTGGCTTTTCCTTGTAATCAGTTTAATCAACAAGAAAAAGGTAATGAGGAAGAGATTAAAAACTTTTGCAGATTGAAGTACGATATCAGTTTCCCTTTGTTTGCCAAGATTGAGGTAAAAGGTAAAAACCAGCATCCCTTATTCAAATACCTAACAGAAAATAAACCAGGATTATTCGGGTCTAAGGAAGTTAAATGGAACTTTACTAAATTCCTGCTTGATCGCAAAGGCAGAATTATTAAAAGATATGCTCCAGCAACAGATCCCCTCTCTATTCAAAAAGATATTGAAAAACTTATATAAATATTTCCCGAGTTATTCCTGACAGTGAGTACAGAAATAAATTGCTCCCCCCATATAGGATTCTTTTGTGATGGTATGATCACAGTTTGGACAAGGTTTGTTTACTGTCTTTTTACTCAACTTTGTACAATATTCACCTGAATTTCCAAACAAATCTTTTTCAGTATCTCGTCCTCCAAAATCTATCATTTCCTTCAAAGTGTCTTTTATGGATTGATAAAGTCTTTGTAACTCAGTTTCGCTTAAATCATTGATCTTTCTTTTGGGATGTAATCGTGCTTTAAAAAGAATATCCTGTAACACGCCATTACCCAGTCCAGGAATTCTTTGTTCTGTGGCTAAAAAAGCTTTTAAAGACATCTTTTTGTTCTCTAAACCATCTAAAATACTCATGAAATAAGAAAAACTAAAATCTTCTGTCAAAGGTGAAATCGAATTCTTTGCTATTTGATAATACTTATAATCAAAACAACCTTCCTTATAACATAAAATTCCACCATACATCTGAATACTACCCACGAGATAAGTCAGATCTGTAAATCCTATCAATAATTGATGCTTTACAGGCAACAAACTTTCCTTTTCATAATAACGAAGATTAACTCCATCACCAAAAACAAGTCGCATTTCTTCAACAATAACTTCGACTAATCCTCCAAAACTCCTGCTATCATTAACCATTTTGCCGATTAACATCTCTGCATATTCTTGCGGATTTCCATAATACCAAGCAAAAGCGTGGGGACTCTGACCTACAATTACTTTCTCTATGGTTTTTCTAGCTAAGGTTTCTTTTATCTGTTTCGCTAAGACAACAGCTTCAGGCATTTCTATCATGATCTCTCCTTTTTCTGATAAAACAAAAGCCTGTCTTTCCAGACAGGCTTTTGAAATTATTGATTATTATTTCAGTAAAACCATTTTTTTGGTTGTGACATGGTTACCAGATTGTACACGATAATAATAAACACCTGAGCTTACAGGTCTATTTTGATTATCTACTCCGTTCCATGTTACTTTATGATTTCCTTGATCAAAGATATCATTCATTAATGATTTTACTTTTTGACCTTTAATATTATAAATGTCAACCATTACTCTGTCACGATTTTTCAAAGAAAACTCGATGTTCGTAACAGGATTGAAAGGATTAGGATAATTTTGTTTAACCGCTAATGGGAGTGGAGTTAAGCTAACATCATGATTTGATGTAAATGTGGCTGTTGATATTTTAGTTAAATAAATGCCTAATATTTCTTCTTTTCCACTTGAAATTCCATCAACCCAACCAACAAAAGCTTCTACATCATCAATCTTTCCAATTAATGGATTTCTCTGTGTTTTTATATGATCAGTCACATTTGCTGATATATCCTGACTATCTAAAACATTCATGACAGTACCGTTAGATTCAATCATACCCATACGAATATTATGATCATAATAAGCATCTTCCCAAACAACTAAACATCTGTCATTCATCATCACGACATCTGGTGAAACCTGCGCAGAATCTGAAAGAGTGAGTTGAACACCATTGTTTGCCCATGAAGAAACAAGGTTAGCACCAGAGATAGTTAATCTTTGTGCATATACATCATAATTATTTTCCCCATCATTTCTGAAATCTTTCCATACTAAATTCAAATGACCATTCCCATAAACAGCTTTAAACTCATCTTGTGAATTGATAACTTCAACAATAGGAACACCATTTGCTGCCATCTGTGGTACACCAGCAGTATTAAAGACCTGGGCATAAAGATCTGAACTGTTATTTTCATTTCTGAGATCAACCCATAATACCACAATACCATCAGGAGTGTTTACTATTTGAGGAGCCTTTTGATCATTTATTGCATTGGAAACAACAACACCATTGGCATTCCAACCAGTGGCTGGTGATCCATCTTCATTCACTTTGAGCATCATTAGATTATAACCTGTTTCATAAGTATATTCGCTCCATACAATATAATTATCAACAACATCGTTTAAAATTGTTTCTATATTTTCTGGAGAAAATTCTTCAACTGATTTATTTACTATAAATCTTCCGTTTTCTCCCCACATCTTTGCATTATTAACAACCTTCTGACCCTTTATAGTACCAACACCAAATGAGCCGGCAGTATCATTCCAATAAAAATAATAAGCATTTTCAATGAAAACTACTTCCATTTTTTGATTATTATTCAATGAAGCGTCCAAACTTAAATCAAGACCATTTACACCCCAAAGAAGTTCTCCGGTTGGACTAATTTTTTGAGCTTTAGGGAAATAACTTGAATTAATTCTTTCCATCCAAACAATAATAATATTACCATCAGGATCTAATATTGCCTTTGATCTGTCTTTTGTATTAGTAGATTGGGAAATGGTTATACCATTTTGTTCTAATAAAATCTCTCCGGCTTCATTGACTTTTTGGAAATAGATCTGTTTTTCTCCCATACGGGTATCATCCCAAAAGATATAAGAAAATCCATCTTTTGCTAAAAGTTGTAAATTTTCTGCATTACCCGATAATCCCCAATATACAATTTCACCATTAACTGCAAATATAGGATTATTGGTTAAATCATACATTTGCTGATAAAGTCCTAAAGATCCGCTACGAGAATCTGCCCAAACAAAGAATACCTTATTATTGGTAAATTTAACACTTGCACCTTCCTGCTTTCCTTCAGCAGTACAAACTTGACGACCTTGATCTTCCCAAACGATAGTCCCTGTAGCATCCACTTTCTGAGCAAAAATGTCTTTTTCTATATCTCCATTATTACGACCATCTTCCCAAACAACAACACAACTTCCATTATCTGCAGATGAAATTCTGGCTTGTACCTGATTTTCAGGCTGTTCACATAAAGCTAATCCACCATTGGCTATCATCGGTTGACCATTAATATCTACTTTTTGTAAAAAGATATCTGAAGTTGTATTACTTCCAAATCTCTTATCTTCCCATACTATCCAAGCTCCATTTGTTGCCTGGGCTAAACGTGGTCTTTCCTGTGTTAATGGATTATTTGTTAAATTAATCCCATTTTCTCCCCAAAGCTTCTGACCACTTAAATTAATTCTTTGAACAAATATTTCACTATTTGAAGGTGTTCCAGCTTCCTGATCCCACGCTAATATAAAACCATTCTGATCATCAGGAATAATTCTAACATTGACCTGATCAACAGGATCATTTGTTAAGGGCATTGGACCCCAAGCAAAAGTTCCATCTGAATTAATTCGTGCATAATGAATATCAACTACACTTTGATCTGATCTATAAATATAGGCGATCATCGCTCCACCCTGACCATCTTCCCAGAAAGTGTGCTGTTCTTCATTACCAAATTCTACACCTATGCGGATACCATCTGTCTGCCATAATGGCTGACCGCTACCACTGATATGCTGTCCATAAATGTCTTTTCCTATTGAACGACTATCATTCCATATGACAAATGCTCCACCACTTGTGTCCGGAACAATATTTAAACTTATCTGTACTTTGATTGCTAGACAAAGGGGAACACCATTTTCATCCCATAGTTTCTGTCCAGATGCATTAATCTTTTGAGCATAAATATCTCCATCAGGATCTGATGAAAAATCTACCCAAGCTATGATTGCACAATTATCAGAGGTTCCAATAACAACAGGATCTTCCTGTCTATCTGGTTTACTATCAACTAACAAACCATTTTCTCCCCATAACTTCTGACCATCAGAACCTATACATTGAGCATATAAATCTCTGGCTCCGTCTCTTGTATCTGACCAAGCATAGACAACCCCTTCATTTAAACTCGCTGATGATCTAAACCATTCTATGTTTGCTCCCTGACGGATAGGTAATGAATTCTCCCAAGCTATAGCAGATAAAGTGGTCATTATCCCAATTAATAGAACGACTATTATAACCGTATTCTTCATAAAACCTCCAATTTTTTTTGAATTAATCTATAAATTAAGCAATTTTCTTTCCAAAACACTTAATTCTTTCTATTGACATTAAAAAAGTAATATTTTATAAGGATCCTGTCTTAATTTAATCTTTATTAAAGAGAGACTTTTTATTAAAATGTGATAAGAATGAGGAATTATGCCTATAAAAGTCGAAAATATTGCTAAAAAATCCTTAGCCTCTGAATATTCCATCAAACCAGGTGCTGTTATCTATAAAATAAATGAAACACATATTGAAGATGTTTTGGACTTTTATTACCTGATTGATAGTTCTAACATTCTTATTGAGATTCAAAATCCTCTGGAAGAAAAAAAAACTATTAAGATTGTCAATCATTTTGACAAACCAATCGGTATTCAAATTGAAGCACCTCAATGTAAAGAATGTATTAATAATTGTATTTTCTGCTTTGTTGATCAAATGCCTGAAAATATGAGACACAGCCTGTATGTAAAAGATGATGACTTTGTCTTTTCATTCATGTATGGGAACTTTATTACTTTAACTAATCTTACTGATTATTTCATCGATAAAATCATCCGATTACATATTTCTCCTCTTTATGTCTCTGTTCATACAACTAACCCTGTCTTACATAAAAATATGTTAAACTACCCTAGAGAATTTAATATATTGAATACTCTAAAAAAATTAGCTGATAACCAAATATCTCTGCATACCCAAATTGTCCTTGTCCCAGACTGGAATGATAAAATTGAATTAGAAAAAACAATTCGTGACCTTTCAAACCCTGATTTATCGGTAGAATCTATTGGAATTGTTCCTGTTGGATTAACTCAATACCGTCAACATCTAAACCCTCTCAGACTATTTAGCCCAGAAGAATGTAAAGAAATAATTGCCCAAATTGATTCTTTAAAAATTGAATGTAATAACTCTGCTGTTTTTTGTGCAGATGAATTCTATGTGAAAGCTCAGCTTGAAATCCCTCAGCCTGATTATTATGAAGACTTCTCTCAAGTTGAAAATGGTATTGGTATGGTTTGCTTAACTCTTCAAAACTGGAAAAAGAATAAAAGAAAATTCATAAAATTCATTAGTACTCTTGATAAAAAAATACTGTTCATTACTAGTCAATCGGGTAAATATGTCGTAGAAATAATTCTAAATGATTTAAATAGAACAATTCCTGATAAATGTGATTTGATTCAAATAAACAATGATTTCTTTGGAGAGTCTGTTACTGTGAGTGGTCTCTTAACCTGGACCGATGTTAAAAACCAAATAGATAAGAATGATAAATATATTTATGCTTTTAGTAGTAATTTCTTTAATTATGAAGATAAAACGTTGGATGATTTTTCAACTGATGATATTTGCGCATATTTCGAACAAGATATTCTCATTATTAATGAGTTATTTGAAAATTGGACAAAAAAAAAGTGCCCGAAGGCACTTTAATTGTTTAATTAAGTTTAATTAATAATTTCTTGAATTAAAAGAACGACGTTCGCCAAAATTTCTTCTTGGACGATCATTTCTTGGATGATCTTCGCGAGGACGAGCTTCGTTAATATTTAAAGGGCGACCTTTTAATTCTTTTCCGTTTAATCCATCGATAGCAGCTTTTGCCTGATCTGTATCGGGCATTTCAACAAAACCAAAACCTCTTGACATACCTGTTTCTTTGTCTTTAATGATTGATGCGGAACTTACTGTTCCAAAAGCTTCAAAAGCTTCTCTTAATTCATCTTCGTTCACATTACGTGATACATTTCCTACGAAAATGTTCATACGTTTCTCCTAAATATAATTACTGATATCAGAGGTATAGGTTAACTGACCGGACTACTCAACTGCTATCTATAAGACAGTTAATAATTATGTCAAAAGAATGGCAAGCTTTTTTTTATTTATTTTTAAATTTCTGTAAAAAAATAAATTAACTTACTACTAAACTCAATTTCCCCCTTCCATTTTCATCATATTTTTGCCTTAAAACACCTTATTTAAAGCGCTTATCTATCCAATGACTTACTTATGTATAAAATTTCTTTAATTAATATTTTTTCTATTTAGATAAAAAAATATTGCTTTTTAAGTTAGTTATTTTTTTTTTATTAATGATTAAAATGCAATTTATTATTATTTTATGTTTTTATTCGGAAAAAATCTCTACTTTTTTAAAAAGTTTTTTACTTGACTATTTCAACCATTTAGTTTATAGTTTAAAATAATGAAAAAGAGGGTTTATGAGTGAAATTCAAAATGATGTCAGTGAGAGTGTAATTCAAATTAACCTTAATAATAAGAAATGTGAAGAGTTGTGGCATCAAAACAATTACTCTTTAGCTCTTGAACTCGCTTTTGATGCTCTTAAACTATCTGAAAAAATTTATTACCCTTTTGGTATCGCTGACTCTTGCCGAAATATTGGAACAATTTATTCCATTCAAGCTAAAAATCTAGATGCTAAAGTTTTTTTGGAAAAAGCTCTGCATCAGTATGATTTGCTTGATGATCAAATGGGTTTAATTAAATGTAATACAAATCTTGGTATTATTAATGGAAATTTAGGAAATTTTCAAAAAGCATTAGGCTTCTTTTTTACTGCAATTGATCTCTGTGAAAAAACTAATTCAAAAAAACTGCTAAGTGAACAATATCTTAATGTTGGAAGTGTTTACCGAAAAATTGGAGATCTGGATAATGCGTATCATCATTACAAACTATCCTTTAAATTGAAGAAACAAATAAATGATGAATTGGGATTAGGCTCTGTTTTTAATAATATTGGTAATGTTTTCCGCCAAAAAAAGGATAGTACTCTTGCTCTAGGTTACTTTAAAAGAGCTTTAATCATTTGGGAAAAGTATAAACATAAAAGAGGCATGGCTACTATTCTTAACAACATTTCTAGTTTGCTTATTGAAAAAAAAGAATATGATAAAGCAATTGATTATATTGAACGACAAATGGCAATCTCTCTCGAATTAAATCTGAATATTACCTTCTGTATGGGCTATTTGCAGTTAGCTACCATATATATTCAAAAAGATATGTTCAGTGTAGCCTGGGACTATTTAGAAAATGCTAACAATATCATTTTAAACATTAAGGATAATGAACTTAAAATATATCATCTCTATGTTCTAACTGATTATTATAAAAAGAATAAAGAATATGATAAAGCAATTGAAACTCAACAAAAAACCATCAGTTTAAAAGAAGAAGTATTTAACGATCAGCTTACCCATAAAATTGCTGAGATTGAAACTAATTTCCGTATTAAACAAAAAGAACAAGAAAATGAACTTTATCGTTTAAAAAATGTTGAGCTAGTAAACGCTAACAAAGAAATTGCTCAACAAAAAGAAGAATTAAGTAAAATGAATAAAAAACTGTTAGAAATGGATAAATCAAAAGACTCTATTCTCAGGATTGTCTCTCATGATCTAAAAAATTTGATTGGTTCTGTCTATTCTGTTTTAGATTTATTACGTTTTGAGAGTTTGTCTCCAAAATCTGAAAACTACTTAAACTTAATCGATAATTCTGTTCAAAAAGCTCTCAAATTGGTTAAAGACCTCTTAGATGCAAATACAATAGAAATGAATGATTTTTCTCTTGATTTAGCACAAGTCAATATTGTTGAAATTTTAAAAAGTTTCTTATACACCTTTAAAATGCAAACAGAAAAAAAAAATCAGACCATTATCTTAACTCTCCCTGATGAAGAAATATTGGTAGATTTGGAAATTGACCGGTTTTGGCAAATGATCAGTAATTTAGTCTTTAATTCCATCAAATTTACAAAATCTTTCGGTAAAATTGATATTATTCTTCAAAAAGAAGATCAATTGTGTGTCATCATTATTAAAGATAATGGTATTGGAATTCCGCAAAGTTTAATTCCAATAATCTTTGAAAAATTTACCAAAGCAAAAAGAAAAGGAACTGATGGAGAATCAACTTTTGGTATAGGTTTATCAATTGTAAAAAAACTAACTGAATTACACAATGGACAAATTACTGTAGATTCTATTGAAAATGAAGGATCAACCTTCACTATTAAACTACCAATTGTATATAAAAATGGTGGAGCATAGCGGGATCGAACCGCTGACCTTTTGACTGCCAGTCAAACGCTCTCCCAGCTGAGCTAATGCCCCACTCTTATTAAAATTATTTTTACTGATTATTTTGTCAATATTATTTTATTTAATGAAGAATTCTTACGAATCACATGTTCATAATAATCTCTTTGCCAAACAGAGCTTCCTGATCTATGTTTTATTTCATTGATTTTTTTTGCTGTTATCATTTTAAATTTACCAATTATCTTTGGTAACAGCATTTTTCTTCTCGATTGGGTATGTAGGGGGGATTCGTGAATCGCCTTAGCGTTGAACTCTTCTTTTTCGGGCGATTCGAGAATCGCCCCTACAATTGAAATTATTGCATGAAAATGATTTGGCATTACAATAAATTCAAACAATTCAACATCCTTATTCTTTTCTACTTCTAACCAGGTTTCTTTCACAATTTGTCCCATATTATTCAAAAACATTTGATTATCTTTTATTTTGCCGAATAAACATTCATGCTTGTGAGTACACAAGGTTATAAAGTAAAATCCTTCATTTGAATAATCATATCCTTTTAGTCTGATAGATCGACTATGATAAAGTTCAGAATCGAAAGACATTATTTCTCCTGATTATATTCATAGTTATTTTAAATGAAGTGTCAACATAATAAAAATCTATTTTCTCAAAAACACTGAGATTTA
Source organism: Cloacimonadales bacterium (SeqCode) (assembly GCA_963678255.2). Classification (GTDB taxonomy): domain Bacteria; phylum Cloacimonadota; class Cloacimonadia; order Cloacimonadales; family WRIO01. Next base: position 995,425 of record CAXXTW010000001.1, on the reverse strand, counting down.
TTTATCTAAAATCCTGCTCAATAGCATTATTCTTATAATAGTAAATTTTTCAACCTTATCTGCCACCAAACCAATATTCCATTAAAAAATGAAAATTCATATTCCATAATTAAATATCTAAATTAAAAATTTATAGCTGCCAAGATATGGAATTTCATTTGAAACCTGTTCAAAAAAAATTTCCAATCAAGAGAAAGGAACTATATTTTTCTTCTTCCTAGTCTTACAAACTAGTACTTTTTCTAAAAACAATTTAATCTACCATTTTATTTATTGACAGTCTGGAGGCATTTCTATTATAATGCACGCAAGTGCAGTATAAGGAGTTGAAATGCAAAGAAGAAAGAAAGATGGTATAGAGCTTAGAAAAGAAGATCTCCTTGATATCGCCTATAAATTCTTTATTGAAAAAGGTTTTGACCGCTTTAGTATGGAAGATTTAGCAAAAAAGATGGACTGTGCCCGACGTTCAATCTATTCTTATTTTAAGAGTAAAAATGATATATATATGGCTTTATACATTAGAAATACTGAATGGAAAATTGATATGCTCATGAAAGTGATTAACATGGAAGGTTCTCCTGATGAGTTATTGATTAATTTTCTTAATGAATATTATAGGTTGTCGCTAATACATAAAGATTTTGTTAAATTTCAATTAAAAATGGATGGCTCTGATTTTGATTGGAATCTCATTTCAGACGAATATCAGATACAATATACAAAAGCTTCAGAAGAGTACTTTGGTATATTAACAAACTTAATGCAAAAAGGAATAGATGCAGGCATATTTAAAAAGGAAATTCACCCAAGAGTTATGTTTGCTGAAGTGATGTTTTCAATGAGAGGAATTTTAAATAGATGTATCTTATTCCCTGATCAAACTTATGTTATTGCTCGAGAATTGGTTAGTGCCGAAGAATTCTTTCAAATCTATATCAGGATCATTATTGATGGCTTAAAAAAAATAGGTTAATAAGGAGACAGCCTACTCGGCAAAGTAGGCTGAGGTATTAAAAAATAATCGATACCTGATAATACCTCAAATTGTCTCCTTTATCTTGTCAAGGAATTCTTAAATTGTCTTAAAGAAAGGAGCTTATCATGAATATTATCATGCCATCTTATTTAAAACATTGATTCTATGTTTTCTTTTGTAAATTTTAACTATTACTGTTGTTAAAAACTTTGAAAAATTATTAGGAGATAATCATGAAACATATGAAATTAAGAAAAATTATTACCGTCATAATACTAAACCTAATCAGTTTTACATTTATTACAGCATTAAATGCAGTTTCTGTGCAAATATCGAATAAGTCACCACAAATAAATGAACAAAAAGATCTTGAAAATGAGATTAAATTACAAAATGAGAATATTGAAAAAATCAATATCTTTATTACTCAAACAGATGAATATTTAACAAAAAGAGGCTATGAAACTAAAAATGTGTCTTTTTTAATGAAATTCAAGGATAATTGGAGTTTAAATTTTAGTAACAAAGTTATCTTAAACAAAAAAAAATTACCTATAGAACTTTCTGCTGATATTTATAATAAATACTTTACTGTTTTTGGATCAGATCCAGTTAAAATTTTCAGTTTACCAAATGGGCTAATAAAATTAGATAAAATAAGTTTTTCAGAACATGATAAAGTTTTAAAAATCAATCAAATAGCAGATAACAACCTAATTGTATCAGAGAGAGAAACTGAAGAATTAAGTAATTTTGAAAAGAAAAATTGTGAGGCTAATGATAAGTTGAACACCTTTTTTCAAGAAGTAAATAATTATTTAAAAACCAATGGTTATCAAACTGAGCAAACTGCTTTTTATATGAAATTTAAGAATTATTGGCATTTAAATCTTAATAACAAGGTATATCTTAATAATCAGAGTTTACCTCAGAATGTAACAAATGATATTTATAAACTCTATTTTGAAACGACAAAGGATGAAAATACTCTGATCATTAGTTTACCTGATGGTCTTGAAAAAATATAAGTCAATGATTACTATGGTGATCACCTTAAAAGGTTGATGTTAATAATGTAAATGTCATTATGGAGAGTGGGTTTTTCAACTCTCCATTTCTTGATTTTCTTTAACTCATTCTAAAAATTGGAGCTGTTTATGAAAAGCTTTACTCTTTTAACCATCTTGATGTCTCTTGTAGCAAACCTATTGGGAAACCGTAACCTTTCTTCATCTTATATCAATCTATGTATTCCCTTTATGGAGAATATTGGGCAGTTTCATGAGGATATCCTTTATGGAGCGAATACCTTCAATGGAAGTATGTTTATCACAAAGAATGGTGATTTGACATACTCATTAATAAATAAGAATATAAATGAACCAATTCTTTTTAAAGAACATTTTACAATAAAACATACTGAGCTCATTAAAGGAGAAAAAAAGACTTTAACAAAAACAAATTTTATCAAAGGAAACAATCCTTCGAACTGGGTGGAAGACATTCCTTCTTATGAATATATCAATCTAAATAATATATCAGAAGGCATATCTGTAAAACTCAAAGCTTCAACATACAATGTTGAAAAACTTTTTTTCGTGAAACCTTATGCAAACATTGAAGATATTATTGTAACTTTTGAAGGGGTCAATAAATTAGAAATTGCTGATACTCAAGAGTTGGTTTTAACAACAAATTGTGATAAAATATCATTTACTGCACCAATAGCATATCAAATTAATAATCAAGGAAAACGAGAATATCGAGAAGTTTCCTATGTCATAAACGATAAAAGGTATGGTTTTACTATGGGTGAGTATGATCAGAGCAGAGAATTGATCATCGATCCATTACTTTCTTCAACCTTTCTTGGCTGTAATTCCTTTGACGATGATTATGGACCTTCAATAGAAATAGATAATGATAATAATGTCTATTTATGCGGTTATACAACAGCATCCACATTTCCTTACGTTGGAGGTTTTGATGATTCTTATAATGGTGGAAAAGATATCTTTGTCGCGAAATTAAGTCCTGACTTAACGACTTTATTAGTTTCTACCTTCATTGGTGGTAGTGGAAATGAAAATGAAGCAACTATGATTTTTGATCTGGCAAAAGAAAATCTATATATTGGTGGTTACACGACATCCTCCAATTTTCCTGTGATTGAAGGTGCTTACGATACAACCCATAATGGTGGTATGGATGTCTATGTTTTAAAGATTAATAAAGAATTAACTACACTGCTCGCTTCAAGTTTTTTAGGTGGGAGTGGAAACGAAGGTCAGCAATGGCCTAAACTGGATATTGCTGTTAGTCAAAGTGGAAATGTTTATTTAACAGGATTAACTTGTTCTGAAGATTTTCCGATTTTTTCAGGTGTTTCAGTTGATACGACTTATGCAGGCGGTAGTCTTGGAGGAGATGCTTTTGTTGCTAAGTTTAATGAAGATTTATCTTCCTTATTAGCCTCTACTTATATTGGTGGGAGTGGGAATGAATGGCGAATGTCCATTGGAATCGACAACAATGATATGATCTTTGTCTGCGGTGAAACTGAATCATCAGATTTTCCTTTGACAGTCAATTCTTATGACTCTAGTTTTAATGGAGTTTCTGATATATTTATCTGTAAATACAATCATGATTTATCCATTCTTGAATCAGCAACTTGTTTTGGAAAGTCTAATAATGAAGAACCCATTGATATTTCTATCAGTCCAGATTCTACTGTTTATATTGCAGGATATACGAGATCCTCAAATTTTACGACAACGTCAGGTGTTTTTGATAACTCCTATTCAGGAGGAAATAGAGATGCTTACATTGCTAGGTTTAATAATAGCCTAACAACTTTGGAAGCTTGCACTTTTTTAGGAGGTAATGGGCGAGATGATATTATGAGCTTGCTTGTCAGCCCTTTAGGAAAAGTGTATGTCACAGGAAATACAACTTCTACAAATTTTCCCCATTTAACGAATTCTTTTGAAGATTCTTTTCATGGAGGTATTGAGTATGGAGATGCTTTTGTCTCTATATTTGATCACAACTTGACTCAGCTTGAAGCTTCAACTTATATTGGAGGTGATCTGGATGACAGAGCTCTTGACATTCATTTAGATTCAACTGGAAATGTGCTTATTGCTGGTTATAGTAAATCTGCTAATTTTCCAGTAACCAACAATGCTTATGATGTTGTCAATAATGGAGGATATGGAGATTGTTTTATTTCTAAATTCACCCCTGACTTAGCCAATGATTTTGTAGGAAATGTGCCTGATAATCAAAATCAATTTAAAAACATGAAACTCAATAGTTTTCCCAATCCCTTCAATCCGAGTACAACAATTCAGTTTGAGTTAAAAATCCCAATGCAAGTTAAATTGACAATCTTTAATATTAAAGGAGAAAAATGTACCATTCTAATCAATAAAAAACTTTCTCAAGGTATTCATAACCTGTCATTTAATGCTAAGAACTTATCAAGTGGTGTCTATTTTTGTCAATTAATAACTGATGATAAAGTGACTTCTAAAAAAATTCTTTTAATGAAATAAGGAGAGATTATGAGAATGAATCAAAAACATCTGATTTGTTTGGTTTTATTAATTTTTGCAGTGTATTCCTGTTTTTCTGAAATAATTGAATCAAGGAATGATTGCCCTGTTACAATTTTTTATGGGCTCAATGAAAGTCATAGTAATGATTGGGCTCAATGTACAGATTCAGGAGTGATTGGTATTTCTTATTATGATAAAGAATCACAAAATCTAATTTATAAAACGATGCTTAATGATGATACTGCAACAGAAGAAATTATTACTACTGGTCTAAATTTGGAAGTGTCAATTTTACTGTATGATTCTTCTAATAATCCTCATATCTTTATTGCTCAATCAGATTCAGTTAACCAGACAATAACACACTTCTTTAAAATTAACAATAGTTGGAATGAAGAAACTGTCATTGATTTTATGAATGAAGGTGGACAATTTATCTATGAGCTTTCAGGTGATATTGACAATAATAATCAATTTCATTTATTAGTTTTAAAAACGAGATCAAATCCTGATTCTGATGATTACTATTTAGCTTTTGCAAATGCTCATCTTTATTATGTCAACAATATTGGAAATAATTGGCATTCTGAGCTTGTGAATAATTATAATACAATTTGGACTTTAGATGAATATGCTAAAATGATGAATCGAATCGATATAAAAGTAGATAGTAATGAAAAAGCACATATTGTTTTTGGCGAACAAGTCAATGCGATGAGTAGCTTTTCTCCAAGTCGTTTATGCTATGCCAATAACATTAATGGAACTTGGGAAACTGAAACAGCTGTTGATTACAATCAGGGAACTAGAGATGATGCGGGATGGTTCCCTTCTTTATGTTTGGATAATAACAACAACCCTTCTATTGCATGCAGTTATATAGCGCGAGTATCTTCTGGTTCCGCAATTTATTCTAAATTATTATATGTGAAAAAGGTACAACCAAATTCATGGGAAATTGAAACTGTTTGTATGCAAGATGATGGATATTATGGATCTGATGGGAGAAATTATACTGGTGCATTGAACCATCTTATTATTGATCAAAATAATGTTTCTCATATTTTATTTTCAGATATTGCTTCTTCTCATGCAGGTTTGAATTATTGGAATTTAGGAAATATAAGATATGCTGTAAGAAATAATGATGGTTGGGATATTACCAGAATCTATCAACAACCTCTACCAAATGGTTTTTTTAATGCCACTGAAATGTATGATATGTGTTTACTTATCTCTAATAATCCTTTTCAAATTCAACTGATGGGACAAGAATTGTTAGTAACTAGTAATGAAGATTATTATATCCATTTTGTTCATTTCATGATAGAAAATGCGAATAATAATAATGAACTAATATTAAAACCACAAGGTTTTATCAACTACCCAAATCCATTTAATCCTACAACAACTTTTCAATACACTCTAAACAAGTCTTTTAAAAAAGTGATAATAGAGATTTATAATATTAAAGGACAATTAGTTAAGGATTGGATATTAGGAAATCAGAAATTATTAAAACAAGAAGTTGTTTGGAATGGAAATGATAAAAAGAATAAACCTTTAGCTTCTGGGGTGTATTTTGCATCTTTGAAAGCAGATAATCAATTACTATCGATTCGGAAATGTCTATTAATTAAGTAATGAAAATCTATGGCTATCTAACAAATGGGTCATCCTTTTTTAAAATTGCTTCATATACTCCTTAAATTTAAGAGAATTTCTGATTGGCTTATTGTAAAAATTCTTCTAGAAACCCTTTAAATTGACCTGAAAAGCAAGAATATTTTCTTGTAAGATCATTTGTTGTCAAAGATAGATAACCAAAATTATTGATTATTCAAATTATCTACGATTCATTGCATTTTCTGTTAACAGTCTCTTCTTCATATAAATTTGTAAGTTTATTTCATTCTTAAAAATTTGCAAACAATTTGATAATTTAATCCAATGCATCTTTATTGATTTTTAAACAGTCTTTAGTTTAACGATTAATTTTTAGATATAAAACAAAAGAATAAATGACTGGTATAGAAAACATAATCATTGCCAATATTGTTAAATATCTAGGCACCCAACTTGGATATATTCCTTGAAATCCTTCTAGAAATAAAAGGATACCTGCTATAACGAAGGTGTATCCCCCTAATCGATGTGTTTTTATCCAAACATCATTATCTGAAAGTGTCCAGGGAGTTCGGATTCCAATAAAAAAGTTATTTGGTACTTTGGGTAAAATATTTCCTAAAAAGATAATCAAAAACCCAATTAAAAAGAAAATAGGATTACAAAAAATACTTTCTTGCTTTAAAAAAGGTATAACTGCAGAAATGATTTGAAGTAGTGTAAAAATCATGATAAGAACAAAAGCGATCTTTGGTAGAACTTTCTCATATCTTTTCTCATGTTCTCTGTATTTTGGAGATATTTTTGGAAAAAATAAAAACAGACTAAGAATAATCGTATTAAATCCCACGGGTAATAAGAGACCAATAGATTTTGTCGAATAGCTATCAATTTGACCATCCATATCCCAATGAGTTGGTATTTTAGTATCATTCGGAATAAAATAAAATAATAGTATTGTTGCAATTATTTGTAAAACATAAATAACAAGAACCCATCTGAACGTTTTAATCAGAACCATGATTATCCTCCATTTTGATTACTTCTATTAACCAGTTTATAATATCTTGAAATACTGTTGTATTCAAACTATAATATACAAATTGTCCCTTCTTTTCAGAAAAAACAAGATCAGCATTTCGTAGAATTTTTAAATGATCACTTAAAGAGGGTTTACTGATATCAAAGTGATCTGCAATCTCTCCTGCTGACATTGAAGAGTGTTTCTTTAACAAAAACAAGATCTTCCTTCTGTTTTGATCAGAAATTGCCTTAAAAAACTCATCTTTCATTTGCACCTCTTAGTTATTTAGCTTTTTACCTAAATAGCTAAGAGAAGTTTTTTGTCAAATTAATTCTATTTTTTAAAGTGATCTTAGGAGGATAATATTAAATCATCAAATGACAATAAATTTGGAGTGATATAAGAATTGTATTAAAATAAAGTTGAAATGCTATTTATATTAGCAGATTTTTTAATTCATTGAGTTTTTGTAAAGCCTGCAAAGGAGTAAGAGAATCGATATCAATTTCTAAGAGACTATCTTTAAGAAGAGTGAGGGTCTTATCCTTTTCTTCATGATCCTCAACAATGAGATCAAAAAGATTCATTTGCAAATTTTTAGACAATTGTTTTTTAATTCTAGCTGTCAATCCCTGAGGACTAATTTCAATAGCTTCAAGATTTTTTAGGATTTGTTTTGCTCGAGTTATTACTTTTTGAGGAATGCCTGCTAAACGTGCAACATGAATACCATAACTTTGATCAGCACCACCTCGTTCTATCTTTCTTAAAAAGATTATCTGATCATTCCATTCTTTCACAGCAACGTTATAATTTTTCACACTGGGCAAAAGATTTTCCAGTTCAGTTAACTCATGATAATGGGTGGCAAAAAGGGTTTTTGAACTAATCTTTGGATTATTGTGAATATACTCAACAATTGCCCATGCAAGAGACAAACCATCAAAGGTACTGGTACCTCTGCCAATCTCATCTAAAAGAATCAGAGATTGAGGAGTTGCAGAATGAAGAATATTCGCTGTTTCAAGCATTTCAACTAGAAAAGTACTCTGTCCCTGAGCGAGATTATCGGAAGCACCCACGCGAGTAAAAACTTTATCAACCAAACAAATATTACAAGATTCAGCAGAGACAAAAGAACCTGTTTGAGCCATAATGCAAAGTAGTCCGATTTGTCGAAGATAAGTTGATTTACCGGCCATGTTTGGACCTGTAATTAAGGCAATCTTATGGTCTTTTTCATTTAAATATACATCATTAGGAATAAACTGATCATTAACAAGTAGCTTTTCTATCACAGGATGTCTGACTCCTTTTATAGAAAATTCACCTTCATTATTAAATTTAGGACATACATAATTGTTTTTATGAGCAATATAACCAAAGTTTGAGAACACATCAAGTTTTGCTATTAATTCAACATAATTTTGTAAAAGAGGAACATATTCTGCGATTTTCTTCCGTAACTCATTAAAGATTTCATATTCAAGATTCTTTATTCTCTCTTCAGCACCAAGAACTCGAGATTCATGCTCTTTTAATTGAGGAGAAATATATCTTTCAGCGTTAACAAGAGTTTGCTTTGCAATAAAATATTCAGGTACTTTTTCTTTTTGTAGCCTTGATACTTCTATGTAATATCCAAAAACTTTATTAAATCCAACTTTGAGTGTTGAAATTCCGGTTTTTTGACGTTCAGATTCTTCTAATCTGGCAATCCAGCCTTTGCCATCCTTACTTATTAATCTCAATTCATCTAATTCAGAGTGAATCCCCTCTTTTATGATATTTCCTTCTGTAATGGTCATTGGTGGACTATCTTGAATATTCTTAAATATTTCATTAATAATTGGAGAAAAATCACTGATTTTTGATTTTAATTCATTGATTAAATTTGAATTAAATCGATCTAAAACCTGATATATTCGTGGAGAGGTCTCCAGATAATTCGCTAAAGCTAAAAGATCTCTAGCATTCACCTTAAGAGTGGCTAGCCGGCTAATTATCCTACTCAGATCACCGATTTCATAGAGTATGTCCCTGAGATCGCGCGTGAAAGCAATATTATCCTTAAAAACCTGAACTGCTTCTTGTCTATTAACGATTTCCACATCATTCATCAACGGATATTGTAAGATGTTTACTAATTCTCTCGCACCCATTGGTGTTTTTGTTTCATCAAGAATTGATATTAAAGTTCCCTCTTTATCTCCAGACCTAAGAGAACGAAACAACTCAAGATTTCTTCTGGAGACTTCATCAATTTGCATAAAATCATTTGGAGAATAATATAACAGATGATTTATATATGATAAATCTTCGCTTCTGAGAGATTTAAGATAATGCAGAGCAACTGCAGAGGCAGATAACCCAACTGTTTTGTTATGGATACCCATACCTTCAAGAGTAAGAACTTTAAAATGTTCTTTTAGAAATTTCTTTGCATCGGATATATCATAATAAAAAGTGTCATAAGTGGTAAAAGCAGGGGGTTTTTCCAGTTTAAAAGCTTCTATGATTTTCTTATGTTCTTCTGTTTGAATGAGTATTTCTCGAGGCTCATGTCTTAACAATTCATCCCTCAATTGATCAAGAGAAATTTCTGTAAACTTAAAATCTCCTGTGGAAATATCAATAAATGAAACACCTGTTTTATTATTATTTAGATTCCAATGAACTGTCGCCAAAAACACATGATTTTTTTGATTAATCAGTTTTTCATCGAGTATAGCACCGGGCGTAATAATTTCAACAATTTCTCTTTTTACAAGACCCTTTGCTAGTTTTGGATCTTCCATTTGCTCAACAATTACAATTTTTAATCCAGCCTTAACTAGTTTATCTAAATAAGTATCTAGAGCATGATATGGGAATCCTGCGAGAGGAGGAGCCTCTTCACTACTTTTATTTCTAGTAGTTAAAGTAATACCCAAAACTTTTGACGCAACTTTTGCATCTTCATAAAATGTTTCATAAAAATCACCCATTCTGAATAGTATAAGCTTATCAGGATGCTTGTCCTTTGCATCCCAATATTGTTTCATTAAAGGTGTGGTTTTATTGTCGTTCATTTTTATGGTATGAATAAAAAACTGTTTATATTATTCGCTTTGGTTTTTTGCAAAAATTCCATAGCTTCAGTTTTATCTTTAAAAGGACCCTGAATAACTGCAAAATGAGCTTTATCATTAATCATTTTCTCTATAACAAAAGGGGTAATACCTTGTGATTCTAATGATTTCTTATATGTTTCAGCAGATTTTAATAAAGCAAAAACTCCATATTGCAAATAAGCTTGACCTTTTTCAAGCTTTTCACAAGTTACTGGTTTATTCTGATTTCCTTTAGGGACTTGAGGTTGAGCTATTGTTTGAGGGGTTTCAGACAATTCGGGTTTATTTTGTTGAACAATTTTATTTATTATAATAATCTTATCATCTGCATTGACCCGATACTGACTTGAAGGATATTTTTCTACAAGTTGATTGAAACTGAGAAGAGCTTTTGAATATAACTGCTGTTTTTCCATTAACAACCCTTCATTATATAAAACAAAAGGCTCAAAATCAAGATAGTTTTTATGATATTTAAAGTTCTCTTTTACAATGTTAAATTCACTCATTTTATTAGCATTTTGATATGTTTCAAGTATAAGACAATATATTTCGGGAACATATTCTGATTGGGGATAACGTTTAAAAAGAGTGTTTGCTGATTCCATCATTTCATTTAATCTGTTTTTAAAATAATAGGATCTTATTTTCCAGTAGTCTTTTTCAGGACAATCTTTTATTTTCTGAAGAGAAACTAATGCCTGATCATAATTCCTATTAAAAAAATCAATCTTAACCCCTTCTAATAATGCTAATTGTCCATAATCCGTATTTGGATAGTTTGTAGATGCCTGAGAGAAAAACTGAAAGGTTTTATCGGTTGTTTTAGCAAGTTTACCAGAAAAATATAGTTTTGCTGCTGTTAGCTCTGGAGAATCAGATTGGTTTATCCTCAGATCAGAATGATTAAAGTGGAGAGAGCCATTATTAAAAGCCTTTTCAAGATCAGATATTGACACTCCCCATATAAAAAGAAATGAATTTAAATGAATTAAAAGAATAAAATACTTGAATTTCAAACTATTTTAGACCTTTTTCAATAAAAAATGAAGAATAATTCTTATCAATACCCATAATATGAGAAACTAGCCAACTTTTAAGAAAATTCATGATATCAATAGAAATTAAAAATTTCCCTTCTTTAAAGCTTTTTTGTGCTTGAGAGACTTTTTCAATAAAATCTGAATGCTGCTTTTTATGTTCAATATAACCAGGGAAATTATACTTAATCATTAATTTTTCTTCAGAAGAAAAATGTTCTATCGTGTATTGGGAAAGCTTATTGAGTAGATCACCCATGATTTCTTTACTTTTCCCTTGGGTCATAGCAAGATGAAGATCATTGATGTAGTCAATGAGTTTCATATGTTGGACATCAAAATCGTTAATTTTTACTGAATAACTGTCATTCCAATCTAAGTAAGCCATAATTCACCCCTTTATTTTTTTATTCTCAGGATTCCTCCTGAGGAAAGTTCACCTTGATATGGGATTTTTATATTTGTGTTTGGTTTAGTAAAATCTATGGGTTCTAATTTTTCATTTAATAAATGCGTAATCTGCAGTTTTATATCCTGAGATAAGTCTGGAAAAATAATTTCAAGATTATCACCTAAAGAAAATTTACTTAACACTGAAACTGTTATATACTGTTTATCAAAGTCGATGATATTACCAAGATATTGCCATTCGCGAGAATAAGCAGAAGATTCATAGTGTTGAGTTAACATAGCATCAAATCCATTGAAAAATCCTTCTGAATAAATTCGGTGACTGACTTTATATAGTTCATCCTTCCATGTAGGATCAGGAGTTTTTCCATTTTTAATTGTGTCAATAGCTTTTTTATAGGTACGGATAATATTAGCAACATAATAAACGCTTTTCATCCGACCTTCAATTTTTATACTATCAATCCCTAATTGATGTATTTCTTCCAATTGATCCCAAAGACAGAGATCTTTAGAATTTAAAATGTAAGAGCCATGTTCATCCTGATTGATGGGAAAATATTGACCAGGCCTGCTTTCTTCGACAAGAGAATAATTCCAACGACAAGGATGAGTACATTCACCAAGATTAGCATGACGATTATTTAAAAAAGCACTTAATAAGCATCTCCCAGAGTATGAAATACACATAGCTCCATGAACAAACATTTCAAGCTCAACATCAGGGAGATTTTTTTTTATTTCTGATATTTCTTGTTTCGTTAACTCTCTGGCAAGGATTATCCTTTTTGCTCCAAGATCCGACCAGAATTTTGCCGTCTGCCAATTTGTAACATTGGCTTGAGTGCTGATATGGATAGGGATCTGAGAAGCAAATTGTTTAACCATAGAAAAGACAGCAGGATCAGAGAGTATAACTGCATCAGGATTTACTTTGCTCAGAAATTTAATGTATTCTTCCAACCTAGCTAAATGTTTATTATGAGGGTAGATATTTACTGTAATGAACACCTTTCTCCCTAAGGAATGAATGTATTCAACAGCTTTTAACAATTCCTCATCATTTAAGTTATCAGCTTTTGCACGCAGACTAAAATCTTTACCACCCATATAAACAGCATCTGCACCATATAATATAGCATATTTTGCTTTTTCAAGATTACCTGCAGGAGCTAAAAGTTCCATTAGCTACTCATGGATTTTAGCATTTCAGAATTATTTTTTGTTTCAATAACTTTACCTCTTAAGGTTTCTATTCCTTGTACAGGATTCATTGTTTTTAAGAATTTCCTTAATACAAACATTCTATTGAGTTCAGCTTTTGTAAGTAGCAATTCTTCTCGACGAGTTCCAGAACGAATTAGATCAATTGCAGGATAGAGTCTTAAATCACTGATTGTACGATCAAGAACAAGTTCCATATTTCCTGTACCTTTAAATTCTTCAAAGATTACCTGATCCATACGACTTCCAGTATCAACCAAAGCAGTAGCTATTATTGTTAAACTACCTGATTCTTCAGTATTACGAGCTGATCCAAAAAATCTTTTTGGTTTATGTAACGCATTAGAATCAATACCACCTGACATAATTTTACCGCTTGAAGGAGAATTATTGTTATAAGCACGTGCTAAACGAGTGATACTGTCTAACATAATAACGACATCGTGCCCCATTTCAACCATTCTTTTAGCTTTTTCAATACACATCTCAGCTACCTGGATATGATTACGGGCAGTTTCATCAAAAGTAGAGCTTAAAACTTCCGAATTACTTGGAAATAAAATTCTTCTCATTTCTGTCACTTCTTCAGGTCGTTCATCTATTAAGAGGACGATAAGATAAATTTCGGGATGACTCATTAAAATTGCATTAGCAATATTTTGCATAAGAACTGTTTTTCCTGTTCTTGGAGCTGCCACGATTAATCCTCTTTGCCCTTTTCCAATCGGAGTAAAAAGATTAACAATTCTAGTTGAAACAGGATCAAGTCTGACATTATTCTCCTTAATCCTACCAAGATCTACTTCAAGATTCAGCTTTTCTTCAGGATAATAAGGAGTTAATGTTTCAAAAGCAGAAAACTCAGTTAGTTTTGAGGGATCTTGATAATTGACTGCATCTACACGCAATAAGGCAAAATATTTCTCCCCTTCTTTAGGGGAACGAACAGGTCCAGAAACCATGTGTCCTTTTTTTAAACCAAATCTTCTGATTTGTGTTAATGATACATACACATCATCACGACCTGCTAAATAATTGTTCTCAGGATATCTTAAAAAACCATAACCATCTTCCAGAACTTCAAGACAACCAGTTGTAAAAGCAAGACCTTCCTGAATAGCAGAAGCTTCTAGAATTTTATAAATCAATTCATGTTTTTTTAATGAAGCATATCCTTTAATGTCTAATTCTTTGGCGAGTTTGTTTAATTGCGTAACATTCATCGAAAAAATATCTTCGGGGTTGAAACTCATTGGGAACACTCCTTAATGTTTTGTTGTAAATCTTAATTTAATAAGATAATTAAATCATAAAAAATGTCAAGTGAATTTTTGAGGTTCTGTTTCAAATCATGATTTTTTAAGATTTTTATAACTATTTTTTTTAAAAAAAATCTGTTTTCAAAATTAAATATAAGCTTTAAGTGGTATATTTATTTATATTTTTTTCTACAATCAATTCTATCATCTGAGTAAGAGCTTTAATTCCTATAGTATCAACAATATCAGAAATTGTTTTTTCACGTTCTGATTGAAGATAAACAACTGTTGAAAATACATAATAGGAGTTAAATTCATGATCGACAGCACCATAATATGTTGCATGAACGCATAATTCCCCTGCAAATCCACAAATAATTATTGTATTTACTCCTGTTTTATTTAAGATTTTTAGAAGATTCGTATCTTTGAAAGCATTTCCATGGTTTTTTAAAAGACGATGATCACTTTTTTTATTTTGATCGCTGGTATGTATTCAAACCTTTCTGATCCTTGCATGAATCCAGTTTTATTGTCTTTATGATATATATTAATAACAGGTATATCGTTGGTTCTAAATATTTGACTTAAGTAATTAATATATTCCGAAGCTCTATCCATCTGTGACTGTATGTGAGGTAACTGAGAATAGTATTTCTGCTGCATATCAAGAATTAACAAGACTGGCTTCATATGTTCTCCAATAGAAGAATATATAAAATATAGTAAAAAAATATAAGATAAGCAAAAAGTTAAATTAATAAAAAAAATTTTAAAAAAAAGTGCCACATTTTCATTTTCGATTGTTATATTAATTAGAGGCTAAAGTTAAATGCAAGACTGAAAAAAAGTCTTGACATAAAATGGAGATTAAATTGAATGTAATAAAGGTTATAAAATGTGCCGGAGTGGTGAAATTGGTAGACGCAGTGGACTCAAAATCCTCCGGGTGTACAACCCGTGCCGGTTCGAGTCCGGCCTTCGGCACCATTTTAAACAGGGGGTTCACTGAAAACCACTTACAAATCAATTTACTATCAAACAATAATTAGATCAATATATTGGAGGCAAATATGCTAAGAGAGCATAGACTCGTTGTTTTATTAACAGTTATTGTCATGACTGTAATTCCCGCTTTCTTATCTGGAATTTCTGAAGCTGGAGTAATCTTTTTATTAATTGAGCCAGGTTCAAGACCAGGTAGTATGGGTAGTGCTTATGTTGCTCAGGTTGACGATGCTTTTGCCGGCTATTGGAATACTGGGGCTATGGCTTTTAACCGAAAGAACCAATTTGCTGGTATGCATTCCAATTGGTTGGGTGATGTTCCTGGTGTTGATGACATGTATTATGAATACCTTGGATGGAACAGCTATTTACCAGAATTAGGCGGAAACATTGGGTTCAATATAATCTATATGAATTATGGTGAACAAACTAGAACTGATGAAAGTGGTACTGATTTGGGCAAATTTCAAAGTTATGAAATTGCACCAACCTTTACTTATGCAACTCAATATACCGAAAATATTGGTTTAGGAATCGCCTTTAAATTTATCCATAGCGATTTATCTCCAGATGGAACAGGTGAAACAGAATCAGGTGTTAAAGGACAGGGACAAAGTTTTGCCTTTGATCTGGGTTATAAACAAAAAAATTTACTCTTGCCTAATCTTGATTTTGGCGTTAATGTTCAGAATTTAGGCCCTCATATTACCTATATTAATGAAGATCAAAAAGATCCTTTACCTGCTAACTTACGATTAGGTTTTTCTTACAGAATGGTAGAAAACGAATTTAATAAATTTACTATTAACGGTGATATGAATAAATTATTATTCTATCGCTTATTAAATGCTAGCCAAAGACTTGCATGGGATAAAGAGTTTGAATCTGTTATCTTTAATGCAGGTGCTGAATATGTTTACTGGAATTTACTTGCTATGCGTGCAGGATATATATCAGATCGTGAAGGGAAAATTGAAGGCTTATCTTTTGGCGCAGGTTTTCAATACACTATGAGTAATCAATATAAAATTTCTTTAGATTTTGCTCTTCAACAAGCTGGTGAATTAACTGATTATAATAAAACTTTCTCTCTTGGTTTAGAATTCTAATCAATAGGTAAAAATAATGCAATTAAATAAAATTTTTGGTATTATAATAGCAGTGGGATTAATTTTCCCACTGTTTTCTTATAATCAACAAGACAAAATAATCCTCAACAAAATAACTAAAAATAGAAATATTCCGAAGATTCATCCCTTTACTTCATCATTATCTAACCAAGCTAATTCTTCCGAAAACATGAAAAAAAGTGCGAATTACGATAAATTATTAGTATTGCTTGTTGATTTCCAAGAAGATGAAGATACAAATACTACAGGGAATGGCAAATTTTTAACTCAAGTTGATCCGACATATGCTATAACATTAGGATCTCCACCTCATAATTTGGAGTTTTACAACTATCAATTAGAAGCCTTAAAATATTATTATCGTGCAGTTAGCTATGAAGCTTATCAATTGAATTATGATATTTACCCAAAAAATACTCAAGCATACACTCTTCCTCACAAGATGAGTTATTATAATCCAGGGGTTCAAAACCAGGATCTCTTTGTCAGCAGAGTTGAAGAATATTTTAAAGATGTTTTCGAAACTGCCGATCAGGATTCACTTATTAACTTCGGTGATTATGGTCACTATATGATTATTCACGCGGGATCAGACTGGCAGCACGATGTCTTGGGCGATTCTCCCAATGATCTGCCTTCTTTTTTTATAAAAGTTGGAGATGGTAAAGAAGTCTGGGTAGATAACCATCAAACAATGATTACTCATGTATGTAATGTTCCAGAAACTATCACACAGGATATTCAGACAGAAGTATTTGATGATAATTCTTCATCAGTGTCAGGTTATGGCGTCATTAATGGCGTCATTGCTCATGAATTTGGTCATTCATTGGGTCTGGTTGATTTATATAATGTTCGAAATTTTCATACTGAAGTAGGCACTTTTGATATCATGGATTCCGGTGGACAAGGTCAAGGTTCTGATTATGATAATGCGACCCATACAACTTATACTATTGAAGGTGTTGTTCCATGTTTACCAGGAGCATGGTCAAGATATATATTATTCAAAGATGATTTCATTAATAGAGGAATCCTAAAAGAGATCAATACGAAAATCGTTGATTTTGATAAAGACTTAAAGATTCAAGCGGTTGAGTCAAAATATAATAACTTTAACATCATTCCAAAATTTTACCAGTTACCTTTAAATGAAAACGAATTTTTATTATTGGAAAATCGAAGCGTTGATCCCGATGGAGATGGAGGAATGGCTATTAAGTCAGCTTTAGATTATCGTATCGCCTTATATCCTTCACCAACAGGTAGCAGTAATGAATTCACTTATGAATACGACTGGATGCTACCAAGTTGGGTAAGTGCTAATAATAATGCCTATGGTGGTGGTTTATTAATATGGCACATAGACAACAATCGATTATATAATACTGGGATTACTGATACTGATGGTCAGTTTTATAGTAATTTTGAGCAAAATACTGTAAACACTATTCATTCAAAAAGATCTGTTCAAGTAGTCGAAGCGGATAATATTCAAGATATTGGAAATGATTCTTCTTGGTATTGGACAGGTACACCCTACGAATATTTTTTCAAATACAAACCTAACCTGGATAGTTTGGGTACATTTATAGGTTGGTTAGCTTCTGATGACAATATATTTAATGATTCTTTATCTGCTGTTAGTAAACCTGAGTTAAAAATGAATAATGGTAAACCGAGTAATTGGGTCATTAATCACATCAGTCAGGCAAAGAATAATATGACTTTTAGAATTTCAAATCTATTATTCAATAGAACTTCTTACCTTACGCACGCTGATACTATTTACTCTGTTTCACCCATTTCACATTCATCAAATGGAATTGACAGTGATTTACTGATAATAAATTCAAACATGACTTTTATATATAATCACAATTTAAATAATCAAACTGATAATTGGGATTTATCTTGGAAAGATACTTTCAATGTAAAACCTATGTTTCCGATTGTTCGTTTTGATATCAATGATGACAATTCAGATGATTTTATTATTTTAAAAGACAAGAAACTTCATATGATTATAAATAATGAAATTACTGAAAAATCCTTTAATACTGATTTCGTAGATACACCTATACTTATTAAAAAAGAAGAAAATTATTTAGTTGCTTCTACGAGCTCCTCCACAGAAATCTTCAAATGCTTAAATAATAACTTATTATCATCAATATATTCAATTTCTGATCATGGTTTTTTAGCTTCTGACGATTCTGATGTGTACATTTTGAGCAAGAATAAGTTAGTAATTTTATTTCAAGAACAGAATAATCAATGGAATAAAAAACATGAATTTTTAATATCTGATCAATTTACAATTTATCACCCAGTTCTTTATAAATCTGAAATGGATCAATCTGTTCAGATTTTTATGATGTCTGATTCTGGTGTAATATGGACATTAAGAAATAACCAGATTTCTCGAATTTTTAATATTAAAGATTTTAATAACGAAATCCCTTCTGAAATGGCTTTAATGATTGATGAGACAGGTTATTTATCAATAGTTCTTGGTTCAGGTAATGAAGTGTTCCGAATTTTCCGCGATGGTTCTTTTGCTGCAAATTATCCAATCGCTTTGTCCAATCAAGTAGTAAAACCTCTTTCAAATATTACAATTTTTAAAAAAGAGGGTGTTTCAAATATAATATTTAATGATCAAAATTCTGGGCTCTTTTCTATAGATCAGGATGGTGAGCTTGATTATTCATTTACTATGTATTGGGATAAAGGAAACATTGATCCCATATGGTACCATGAACAAACCTCAAATCGCTTATATTCTGTTTTTAATGATAGGTGTAATAACATTTATGCTTCATGGTTAGCATTTAATGAAGAAGATTCTTTAATTTGGAATGGCTACAAAAATACAGGATACTCTTTGTTAAAGGGAACGAGTATAACCCCTATTATCTATAATGAAATGCAAGCTTATGTTTATCCTAATCCTGTTAAAGAAAAATCATGCAGAATAAGAGTCGAAAATTCTAAAAGTAATTTTTCTACAAAAATTTATAATATTTCAGGTGATTTAATTGTTAATAAAATGATCCAAAAAAGCACTGAATCTTATCAGGATATTCAGATAAATACCGATAAGTTTTCATCAGGAGTTTATTTTGCCATTATTAAAGATAATTCCTCAACAAAAAAAATTAAATTTGCTGTTATAAAATAGGAGATTTCATGAAAAAATTAATCAGTGTATTCCTTTTGTTAAGTTTTATTGTTGTTTTATCTGCTCAATTACTGGATGATCTCAATAAAAGTGATAACAATTCAATTAAAAATGATGTCATTGAAGTCAAATATCAGAAGAAATCGGCTAAGAAAGCAATGCTTTTTTCTGCAATTTTCCCTGGTGCAGGGCAGTTTTATATAGAAAGAAAAACAATCACAGCCTACATTTTTCCTGTAATTGAAATTGCCTTAATAACAGGTTTGCTATATTATGATAATGAAGGCAATAAAAAAGAAGACAGTTACAAAAAGTATGCTCTAGAAAATTATGATAGGGGCCGTCAGATCATCGTTCAAAATGATATGATTGAACAACCTCAAAGTAGTGTAATTTACACATCAGAACACTTTCGTTTAGATGCAAATAATACTCAACATTTTTTTGAAGATATTGGTAAATATAACAAATATATTTTTGGTTGGAATGACTGGTATAATATGTATGTGGATAATTCTACAGGAACACCCATTATTCATTGGGAATTCGATGGAAACACTTGGATAGGAAATCGTCCTATTGCTAATCCGACCGATGAACCTAGCATTATATCTCAAAATAGACAGAATTATATCAAAATGAGAAAAGACGCAGAAACGCAATATGATAAATCTAATAATTTCATGTATTTAGTTTTAGCAAATCATTTTGTAAGTAGCTTTGATGCGCTGAGAGTTGCAAAAAAATATAATCGTAACTATATTTCTATGAATAATATAAAATCAAATTTTTATACAAGTGTAAGACAAAACAAGTTTACTCCATTTTATCAAATTTCTGTTAGTTTTTAGAGGATTGTATGTATAAAAAACCAATTTTTGTTGTATTTCTTTTATTTGTTATTTTTAGTTTATTTTCAGAAGAAATAAAATCTGTAAAAAAAGCTATGTTACTTTCCGCCGTGTTACCTGGTTCTGGTCAGATCTACAATGGTAACCAGACTAAAGCTGGCATATTTCTTGCTTCAGAAGCTTCAATATGGTTAGCAAAATATCGCTTTAATCAGCAGGTTGATATTCAAACTAACTCTTATAAAAAATATGCTGAACAAATTGCAGGAGTTCCTAATAATTCTGATTATAAAAAGTACAATTTAATCCAAAATTATATATCTAGTGAAGAGTATAACGATGAAGTAATTCAATATGCTCGAAACAGATATGTAATATATGAGAATAATCCAGAACTTTATGAACTATTCTTGGACACTTATCTTTTGAAAAATCAAGAATGTTGGGATTGGAAAACATCCGAAAATCTTAGTCAATACAAATCAATAAGGAAAAGAAAACAACATTATGAAATCTATTCAAACTTTACGATTAGTGCATTAATCATTAACAGATTGATTAGCGTAATAGATGCTACGCTTTCTACAAAAAGAAGTAACCAACATAGAATATACACTGCTCCGCAAGCAGATGGAAAGGGATTAAGTTTATTTTATGAAATCAAGTTTTAAATTATGTATTATTTTAATCATTGTTTTATACTCAACCATTTTATCAGCAAAAACTCAAAATGACAAATTAAAAGCTTTTACTAAATCTTTAATTATTCCAGGATGGGGAGAATATTCAAATAAACATTATTCTAGCTATATTTTTTTCGCAACTGAAACTTCTTTGTGGTTATCAAAATATTATTATCTCAATTTATCAGATAATAAATTTAGTAAATCTAAGACATATGCTTATCAAAAAGCAAATATGACTTATTCAGAAAAACCTTCAGACTATTATGATATGATAGGGAAATATCGTAGTTCAGGTTATGATGTGGGTGGATATAATGCAGATGTTGTTGCAAAAGCAAAAGAACTTTTTAATACGGCTGAAGAACAAAAACAATATATTGAAGAAAATGCTCTTGATGATTCAATCTATTGGTATTGGGATAGTTCTTCTGATCAAAAACAATATAAAATTCTAAGAAAAGATGGTTTTAATTATAAAGATACAGCAAAGGTTATTGGCGGAATAGTTATATTTAATCATGTATTAAGTGCAATCAACGCAGCTCGAGTAGCAAAAAAGAAAACACCTGTATCATTTTCTATTGATTTAAATGATAACCTTCAACCAATGTTAAGTTATAACATTAAATTTTAATAAGGAGTAGAATGGAAACATTAATTGAAGGGGTATTAGCATTAAGACTTGGAGATATTGTCATGCTAACCTTAGGATGTATTCTAATCTATTTAGCTATAAAAAAGGATTATGAACCAGCCTTGCTATTACCAATTGGTTTTGGCACCATACTTGTAAATATTCCCTTTTCTGCTGCTATTGGAGAACATGGTCCTCTTACTATTCTATTTAATGCAGGAATTTTGACTGAGTTATTCCCATTATTAATTTTTATTGCTATTGGGGCAATGATTGATTTTTCTATTTTATTAAAAAACCCTTTTATGCTTTTATTTGGAGCTGCAGCACAATTCGGGATTTTCTTTACCATGAGCGCTGCAACAGTTTTTGGTTTCAGCCTCAAACAAGCAGCAGCTATAGGAATTATTGGAGCTGCAGATGGCCCCACTTCTATATATGTCGCCAGCCGTTTTGCTCAGGATTTATTAGGACCGATTTCAGTTGCAGCCTATTCATATATGGCTTTAGTTCCAATAATTCAACCCCCAGTAATAAGACTATTAACAACAAAAGATGAGCGTAAAATTAGAATGAAATCAAATAGTCAGAATGTTTCTCAAACAATTAAGATATTGTTTCCAATTAGTATAACCATTATTGCTGGTTTAATCGCACCTTCATCTATTGCATTAGTTGGTTTTTTAATGTTTGGAAATTTACTCAGAGAATGTCGTGTTTTAGAAAGACTCTCAAAATCTGCTCAGAATGAACTAGCAAACTTAGTGACAATTTTACTTGGAATATCTATTGCTTCTACAATGACAGCTGATAAATTTTTAACTGTACAAACGATGATTATTATAGCTTTAGGTTTAATTGCCTTTATTTTTGATACTGCAGGAGGAGTTTTATTTGCCAAATTTTTAAATCTATTTTTAAAAAATAAAGTAAATCCAATGGTTGGAGCTGCAGGAATATCAGCTTTCCCTATGTCTGCAAGAGTAATCCAAAAAATGGGGCAAAAAGAAGATCCACACAATTTCTTATTGATGGCTGCTACAAGTGCAAATGTTGCAGGGCAAATCGGTTCTGTAATCGCCGGTGGTTTAATACTGGCTTTAGTAAAATAGGAGATATCTATGAATACGACAAATATTCCTTTTTCAAAAGAAGTAATTCCTGTTTTAATGCAAGCTTTGGATGTAATGGGTAAAGGGATGTTGGGTATCTTTTTCTTTATGTTTATATTTTACTTATTAATTAAGGGATTAGATAAGATTTATAATAAATCAGAACTATGATTTTCTATTTCTATCTCAAAGACCGCCCCTGAGTTTATCTCTTTATTATAAGCTTTTATTGTTCCATTAAAACCTTCAACAAATTGTTTTACAATGGCTAATCCCAAACCCATCCCTTCTCCAGGTTTTTTCGTTGAATAAAATGGATCAAATAATCTTACTTGTTGCTCTTGGGATAACCCTGGCCCATTATCTTCAATAAATAGTTTAATATGTTGATTTTCATTTGTTAACTTGATTTTTATTATCTTTTCATTTTGAGTTATCTGATCCATAGCATGCATAGCATTAATACATAAATTAATGATGATTTGCTCTAAATGAATCATATCACCTTTCAATCTAATTTCCTTTTGATGAACTTCAAATATAACCTCCACCCCATGTGAATTTAATTGATTATTAATCATATCTAAAGCATTAATAATAGCTTCATTTATAAAAAAATCTTTTTCATTTGAAACTGGATTTGGAACCCAAAACGAACGCATATGTTTTATGATAGAATCAATTCTATTTACTGCCTGAGAAATTTTCCCCATTTTACCTAAAAACATATCAGGTAATATGTTTGGATTTCGTTTATTCCAAAAAGCAACTCCATCAGCAATTATCTTTATTACATTTAAAGGTTGATTAATCTCATGAGTTATTCCAGCTGCCATAACTCCGATAGATGCAAGTTTAGAAGAAGATTCTAATAGTTTTACTGTTTGAATATTTCTTTTTTCTACTTCAATTCGCTGATTTAATAGTAAATAACGTTCCCAAGAATTCGCCAGCATATTGGTAATTGTATTAAACAGGCCATAATGTTTTGATGACCAATCTAAAGATGAGTCAGATTGAAATGTAATCATTCCAGAAACCTGTCCAACAATTTTTAATGGCATTGCTGAAAAAGCATTAATATTTTTTTTTAAAAAGAAAAGTTTCATATTATCTGTTTTTCCCTCTAAAGAAGTAATAAAAATTGGGTTGTTACTCTGGATTTGCTGATAGATGTAATTAACAACTATCATCTCTTCATGATTAAATAGTTCATTTTTACTTAACCATCCCTGTTGAAATAAACATTTATCATAATCTGAAAATGGATAAAACGCTACTTCAGTTAAATGCAAAGTATTATTAATAATTAAAATCAGATTTTCAAGAACCTCAAAAAAATTATCTGTTGTATTCAAAATCGTGGCGATTGTCGATAGTAACATTTCATGCTTTAAAGCTGTCTTAACCTTATTATGCTCTTGTAACAGTAATTTTTCTACTGTTTTTCTTTCAGTAATATTTCTGATATTTACTAGTATCAAATCTCTATTCTCTAAAGATATTTTTCGTAAGAATACTTCCGATTCAAAGCATGATTTCTCAAATGGCTTGCAAGCATTCCATTCAAATAATTGTTCTTTTCCACTGATAGTTAATTCCCATCTGAATTTCATTTCTCTTCTATCTGTATCCAAAGAACTTAAATCTTCAATAAAATTAATTTCTCTTAGTTGGTCTTCCTTTATTCCAAACAATTCAAAAGTTTTAGCATTTACATTTACAATGTTACAGAGTGTGTCTAAAAGCAATATGGCATCATAAGTACTATTAAATATAGTTCTTAAAATATGTTCAGACTCTTGTAAAGCAAGCTTGGATTGTTTTCTTAATTCGACTTCTTTTAAAAGTTGTTCATTCATAGATGCTAGATTTACTGTTCTTTCCAAAACCATATCTTCAAGTTTATTCCGATACTCCCACAAAGAGGCTTCAATTCTTTTTCTCTTTGAAATATCTACAATTACTCCAACAATAGCAATCGGTTTATTCTGATCATCAGTTAATAATGATTTTCTGAATATTACGTCTTTTGTCTCTCCATTGATATCAGTAATATGACCTTCATAAACTTGATTATGTGGTTTTTCGATCAATTCTATATCTCTCTGACGATATTCTTCTGCTTCAATTTGTGGAACCACCTGAAATACTGTTTTTCCAACAAGATCGTCTTCCAGAATTCCCATAAATTCCACAAAACTTGGATTGCACCCAATAAACACACCTTCTGTATTTCTCAAAAAAATGGGAATGGGTATTCCATTGACTAATTGTCTTAAAGTTATTGTACCATTTATTTCGTGATCTAATCTATTTCTGTCTATTGAAACAACAGACCAATCCTGTTTAAGATCTATCCTTTTCATTTCTTCATTTTCTGCCAAAATTATCAATCTATTATTATTTGAAGTTTGAACATTCTCAGGCATTTCCTGCGTCAAAATCTGCTCAATTTGATTTTGAAAAAATGGCATTATTTTGTTAAATAGTGCCTGACTGCATATGATACATTCCAACTTATCTAGTTTCATCTTCACCTCTTTTACATGTAAAATATAACTTTTTTGTTAGTCAAATACAAAAATTATATTGACTTTTAAAAAAGCAAATTTTAAAATGCAAAAAAAAGAAAAAAATCTTGGAGGCACGATGAATTATCGAGTGTTAGCAATTAATCCTGGTTCAACTTCTACAAAAATTTCTGTTTTTGATGATGAAAAAGAACTTTTTATCAAAACTTTACGTCATGATCCAGCTGAATTAGATAAAATTGGAACAATCCTAGAACAAGATGAATTTAGAAAAAATCTTGTTTTAGAAGCGATGAGAGAAAATAATATTGATCCAAACACTTTAGATGCTGTTGTTGGTCGAGGTGGATTAGTACACCCGGTAACAGGAGGAACTTACACTATTAATGAAAAGATGTTAAAAGACCTTAAAGATCCTGGAATTTGGGGAAGAATTCATGCTTCCAATCTTGGAGCTTTTATTGCTAAATCAATCTCAAATGATTTTGATATTCCTTGCTTCATCGTTGATCCTGTTACTGTCGATGAATTTGATAGTATTGCCCGTGTTTCAGGTATTCCACAAATTGAAAGAAAATCACTTTTTCATGCCTTAAATATTCGTTTTACTGCTAGAAAGCTTGCTAAACAACTCGATAAGAAATTCGAAAACACCAATATGGTTTGTGCACATATGGGTGGAGGTATTACAGTTGCTGCTATTAAAGAGGGACGCGTTGTAGATGTTAATAATGCTTTATTGGGAATGGGTCCATTTTCACCTCAAAGAGCTGGAGCATTACCAATAGGTGATTTATTGGATATGGCATTCTCAGGAGAATATAGTAAAAAAGATTTACAAAATATGCTAACCAAGACTGCAGGATTAATGGCATATCTGGGCACAGATGATGGACGTGTAGTTGCTGAAATGATAGAAAAAGGTGATGACAATGCAAAAATGATTTTTGATGCCATGATCTATCAAATCGCTAAAGAAATGGGGGCATTTTCTACAATAATGAATGGCAAAGTAGATGCTATCTTTTTAACAGGAGGATTAGCTTATGGAAAATACTTTGTAGAAGAATTATCAAAACGGATTGATTTTATTGCTCCAGTTTTCATTTTCCCTGGTGAATTTGAAATGGAAGCTTTAACTCAAGGTGCAGTTCGTGTTTTAAAAGGAGACGAAACAGCAAAAATATATGAATAATTGAAACAATTTAAAAAAAAACAAGACTTCTTCAAATTAGTCTTGTTTTTTTTATTCATAAATTTCTCTTAAAAATGTCTAGAAAAGTATCAATTTCTGAATATATTTTTTAATACTTAATCTATTTTTGTTTTCAAAATAATACATGTATTTTTCAACAAGGACACTTCATTATATCTATTTATTTATCATGATTTTACATCATATTTTCAAAAGACATTTTTATCTGTTTTTTTTTGGAAAAAAAGTTGACAGAATCTGCTTTAAATGAGAATGTCACGGTATAATTTGGAACAGTATTTTTTAGATGTTCTGATAAAAATTTAAAGAGGGAACTATGACGAGTCAGAATTACGATTCCAACAGCATAAAGGTTCTTAAAGGACTTGAAGCCGTTCGAAAAAGACCTGCAATGTATATAGGCGGAACAACGGAAAGAGGACTTCATCACTTAGTTTACGAAGTAGTTGATAACTCTATAGACGAAGCTTTAGCAGGTTTTTGCGATACAATTGATGTTACTTTAACCCAAGATGGCTGTTGTGTAGTAGAAGATAATGGGCGTGGTATTCCGGTAGATATGCATAAAGAAATGAATATGCCTGCTTTAACTGTAGCCTTAACTCAACTGCATGCCGGTGGAAAATTTGATGATAAAACATATCAGGTATCTGGTGGATTACATGGAGTTGGTGTATCATGCGTGAATGCTCTTTCTTCCTATTTGGAAGCCAGGGTTGGTAAAAATGGAAATATCTATCGCCAGATCTTTGAAAAAGGAATACCCGTTACTGATCTGGATGTTATTGGAAAAACAAATAAAATTGGAACATGGATAAAATTTAAGCCTGACACAGAGATCTTTGAAACTGTCACTTTTAGCTTTGATTATTTATCTGTCCGTTTAAGAGAATTAGCTTTTCTAAACAGCGGTGTAAAAATTCTGCTAAAAGATGAAAGAACGAATAAATCGCATATGTTCTTTTATGAAGGTGGGATTAATCAATATGTAATATTCTTAAACGAAAATAAAAAGCCTTTATCAAAAGATCCAATTTTTATCTTTGGGTCAAAAGACAAATTACTCTTTGAAATTGCGATTCAATACAATGAAGGATTTCAGGAGAATATTTACAGTTATGCTAACAATATTAATACCATTGAAGGCGGTACACATCTTAGCGGATTTAAATCAGCCTTAACACGTGCAGTCAACGGATATATAAAACAAACAAATATGGATAAAAATGAAAAAGTGTTGCCAAATGGTGATGATATTCGCGAAGGTATTACAGCAGTCATTTCAATCAAAATTCCACAACCTCAGTTTGAAGGTCAAACAAAAACTAAACTTCAAAACTCTGACGTGGAAGGAATTATAAATTCCATAGTTTATGACAAATTAATGGATTTCTTTGAAGAACATCCTCAGGAAGCTAAAATTATTGCCGGTAAAGCAATTATGGGTGCTCGTTCCAGAGAGGCTGCCAGAAGAGCAAGAGAGCTTACTAGAAGAAAATCCGTATTAGAGTCCGGCACTTTACCAGGAAAATTAGCTGATTGTACTTTACAGGATAATACGAGCACAGAACTCTTCTTGGTAGAAGGTGATTCTGCAGGTGGATCAGCAAAACAAGGTCGTGATAGAAATTATCAAGCTGTTTTACCTTTATGGGGGAAAATGCTGAATACTGAAAAAGCTCGTATCGATAAGGTTTTAAACAATGACAAAATACAACCAATCATATTAGCTCTAGGAGCAGGGATTGGAGACGAATTTGATATTTCAAGACTACGTTACCACAAAATAATCATAATGGCGGATGCAGATGTTGACGGTGCTCATATCTGTACTCTCTTACTCACTTTCTTTTACAGATATATGAGACCTCTTATAGAAAATGGTCATGTTTATATTGCTAAGCCACCTCTATTCTTAGTTAGAAAAGGGAAACAAAATCGTTACGTTTATGATGAAAAAGAAAAAGAAGATGCAGTTCTGGAATTTGGAGATAAAGGGGTCTTTATTCAAAGATATAAAGGTCTTGGTGAAATGAATCCAGAACAACTTTGGGAAACTACCCTTGATCCTGAAAAACGAATGATAATTTCTGTTAGAATTGACGATGCTATTGAAGCTGATCGCATGTTTACTATTCTGATGGGTGATGATGTTGAACCTCGTCGTAAATTTATTGAAGAAAATGCCAGATATGTCAAAGACCTTGATGTTTAAGGCTCAGTGGAGGATATCTCATAATGATACAAGATAAATCTAGAATTATAAGTGTAGAAATTGAAGAAGAACTAAAAAAATCGTATATGAATTATTCAATGAGCGTCATTGTCTCTAGAGCATTACCAGATGTGCGAGATGGACTAAAACCCTCTCAAAGAAGAATTTTATACTCTATGCATGAACTAAACCTAAATCCAGGCGGTCATTTTAGAAAATGTGCTAAAATTTGTGGTGACACATCAGGTAATTACCATCCACATGGTGAAGCAGTTGTTTATCCAACCCTCGTTCGTATGGCCCAACCCTGGAGTCTTAGATATTTACTCGTTGATGGTCAGGGAAACTTCGGATCTATTGATGGTGACCCACCAGCAGCAATGCGTTATACTGAAGCTCGTCTTCATAAAGCATCCATTGATCTAATGGATGATTTAGAAAAAGAAACTGTGGATTATCGCAGTAATTATGATGAGACAAGAAAAGAACCTGTCGTATTCCCTTCCCGTTTTCCCAATATGCTTGTTAACGGTGCTTCAGGTATCGCTGTTGGTATGGCAACCAGTATGCCTCCTCATAATTTAAATGAAGTTTGTGATGCCCTAATTGCCCTTATAGATAACCCTGATTTGTCTCCTCTTGATATCATGGATTATATTAAAGGTCCTGATTTCCCAACAGGAGGTTCAATTATTGGTAAAGGCGGGATCATTGAATATTTTCAGACAGGGCGCGGAAAAGTACGTGTTCGAGGAAAAGCTGATATTGAAACCAAACCAAATGGTGATGAACTTATCGTAATTTCTGAAATTCCTTATCAGGTTAATAAAACTCTTTTAATTGAAAGAATTGTTGAATTAGTAAAAGAAAAACGTATAGAAGGTATTGCAGATATCAGAGATGAATCAGGCAGACAGGGAATGAGACTAGTAATTGTTGTTAAGAAAAACGGTGATGCAAGAACCATACTAAACAAACTTTATAAGTTTTCTCAGTTACAGGGAACGTTCGGTGTAATTAACCTTGCTCTTGTTGATGGTGCACCTCAGGTTCTCACAATGAAAGAACTTTGCCAACATTTTATAAACTTCAGACATGACATTATTGTACGCAGAACCAAATACCTTTTAAAAAACGCAGAGGAAAGACTTCATATCTTAGAAGGGTACAGAATAGCCTTAGACAATATTGATGAAGTAATTGCCACAATTCGAGCATCAAAAACCACATTAGAAGCAAACGAGTCTCTAAGAGAAAAATTTGGTTTGTCTGAAATTCAAGCTAAAGCAATTCTGGAAATGCGTTTGCAAAGATTAACTGGATTAGAAAGAGAAAAAATTGAACAAGAATATGAAGAAATTGTATTAACGGTCAAACAATTAAAAGAAATTCTTGAACATAGAGAACTCAGAATGAATATTATTAAAGAAGAAACTTTAGAAATTAAATCAAAATTTGGTGATGATAGAAAAACTGAAATAATTAAAAGTTCCGGGACTGAAATAAGCGAATTGGATATGATTCCTGATGAAACAGTTGTTGTAACTCTTTCTCATGAAGGTTATATCAAAAGAATGCCCATAAATATATACAGAACTCAGGCTCGCGGAGGAAAAGGTTCTTCAGGTACAAACCTAAAAGAAGATGATTTTATCCAATATATTTTTGTTGCATCTACTCATGACCATGTTCTTTTCTTTACAAATTATGGAAAATGCTACTGGTTAAGAGTTCACGAAATCCCTGAAACTGGCAAACAAGCCCGAGGAAAAGCAATAATTAACTTAATGGACATTGAACAAGATGAAAAGATAAAAGCTTTTGTTACCTGTGATAATCTTGTTGATGATTACTATATCACAATGGTTACTAAAAATGGTTCTATGAAAAAATCCAGTATGGCTAGCTTCTCAAGACCTCGTACAAAAGGAATCATCGCAATTAAACTAAACGATGGAGATGAATTAATTGATGCTAGAATTACAGATGGTAGTAATCAAATAATTCTTGCTACTCGCGATGGATTTTGTAATCGTTTCCCTGAAACTGAAATTCGTTCTATGGGAAGAAACACTGCTGGTGTTATCGGGATCAGACTCAGACCAAGTGATCAAGTTATCTCAATGGTTGTCATTAGTGGTTCAGGCTCTATCTTAACTTTAACTGAAAAAGGTTATGGCAAAAGAACTCTTATCGAAGATTATACTGACACTCACAGAGGATCAAAAGGATATACTGCTTTTGATAAAAGCACAAAAATCGGCAAACTTGTAACAATGATGGAAGTTGATGATTCTGATGAGTTAATGATCATTACTAAAAATGGTATTATTATCCGTCAGGAAGTTAAAAATATAAACACTCAAGGCAGAAGAACTCAAGGTGTTCGACTGATTAATGTTAATGATGATGATATGGTTCATGATGTTACTAAAATTTCTCAAGAAGATAAGGAAGAAAATTTAGCGAAGTTAGAACAAAAAGTTCTTGAAAGAATACAATTAATGAAAGAACATAAAGTTGAAATCATTAACTCAGAGGATGACGATGACTTTGATGATGATGATAAAATTATCAACCCATTGGATGATGAGGATAATGACATTGATTTATCAGAATCAACTGAAGATGATGATGAATAAGATATTAATAAAGAAGAGTCTGCTTTTCGGACTCTTCATTTTATTATTGTTCATGAATGGTTGCGGATATCGTTTTGCTCCACAACCAGATAAAGATTTAATGATTTCGGATGATTATGCTATCTGGAAACATAATAATTTTGTCTTTACAGTCGCTGAACAAATGTGGGTAAAAGATCCTCAATATTTATCTGATCACTATATTACATTTTTTGTCAGAATTCAAAATACAAGCTCAGAGACTCTTACCATCACTAAAACGCAATTTGCTTTTCTTGATGAAAACAGAAATCAAACTGATGCTTCTGATCCAGATGATGTACTGGATATCATGATGAGAGATCAATCATTATATATTGATCAATTTATGGTTCCTCTTGAGAGACAACAAGAAATTCAACAGAAAAAATCAGCTATTCAAAGAAATTTATTATCTGAATCTCTTCAATTTGGAGAAATCTTGCCAAGAGCTTCAAAACAAGGTTATGTCTTTTTCCCAAAAACTAATCAACCTATGAAGAAATTCACTTTAGTCTTTAAAAATAAAGAAATTGTTTTTGAACAAACAAAATAACAGAGGTAAAAAATGTTAGATTTAATTGGAAACTGGAAAAGAACGCATTACTGCGGAGATATCCGAACTAACCATGAAAATATGGAAGTAACCTTGATGGGTTGGATTCATCGCAGAAGAGATTTAGGTGGATTAATCTTTGTTGATCTTAGAGACGTTAAAGGGTTTGTCCAATGTGTTTTCTCTCCTGAATTAAATCAGGCTTACGATAAAGCAAAAGATGTTAGAAATGAATACGTTATAGCCATCAAAGGTATTGTAAAAAAAAGAGATGATAAAAATATTAATAACAATATGAAAACTGGTGAAGTAGAAATTCATATTACAGAAGCTAAATTGCTGAATGATAGTGAGCCCCTTCCAATTCAACTGAATGAAAATGTTCTGGCTGAAGAAGATTTAAGACTAACCTATCGTTATCTTGATTTAAGAAGAGAAAAACTACAGAAGAATCTCATTCTCAGGCATGAAATGGTCTATGCCATGAGAGAATTTCTCTACTCGCAAAATTTTTATGAAATTGAAACACCTATTTTAATGAAAAGTACTCCCGAAGGAGCTAGAGATTATCTCGTTCCTAGTAGAATTCATCCAGGAAAATTCTTTGCCTTACCACAATCACCTCAAATTTATAAGCAATTATTAATGATTTCAGGAATGGATAGATATTTTCAAATAGCTCGTTGTTTTAGAGATGAAGATTTGAGAGCTGACAGACAACCTGAATTTACTCAGTTAGATATTGAAATGAGTTATGTCACGCAAGAAGAAATATTTAACCTTATGGAGAATCTTTTTGCTCATATCTTTAAAAAAACAATCAACTATGTTTTACCTACACCTTTTGTTAGACTAACATGGCAAGAAGCTATGGATAGATTTGGTATTGATAAACCCGACCTAAGATTTGGTATGGAATTAGTAAATATTACCGATTTATTAATAAACTCAGAATTTCAGGTATTTAAAACAGCGATAGATTTACAGGGCAGCATCCGATGTATTGTTGCTCCAGGTTGTGGACACTATTCCAGAAAACAAACTGACGAATTAATCAGTATTGCTAAACATCTTGGTGGAAAAGGATTAGCTTTTGTCAAAGTAACTGATATCGGTTTTGATGGTGGAATCACTAAATTCCTCAATGAAAACGAGATCTTAGCAATTATTAAAAAAACACAAGCAAAACCAAATGATTTAATTCTCTTTGCTTCTGACTCTGACAAACTAGTTTGGAAAGTTCTTGCAGGAATTAGAAATCATTTTGGAAAAGAATTAAAACTATATAATGAAAATGATTATGCTATGTGTTGGATCACCGATTTCCCTCTCTTTGATTATAATGAAGATGATAATCGTTGGGAACCAGCTCATCATATGTTTACCCTACCTAAAGATGAGCATCTTGAGTATCTCGATCAACCTGAAAATTACGGAAAAATTCATGGTCAACTCTATGATATGGTCTGTAATGGGTTAGAATTATCTTCAGGAAGTATCAGATGCCATAGATGGGATATCCAAAAGAAAATCTTTGACATTCTGGGTTTTAGTGAAGAAGAGCTTGATGAGAAATTTGGTTTCTTTTTAAATGCATTAAAATATGGTACACCTCCTCATGGCGGTATTGCCCCAGGTGTCGATCGATTAGCCATGATTCTTTCTCATGCTGAATCATTAAGAGATGTAATCGCTTTTCCTAAAACACTTAAAGCAGTTGATTTAATGAGTCAAGCTCCTGCACATGTTCAGGAAAAGCAAGTAAATGAATTACATATTACATTAAACAAGATTGAGAAATAAACTTGTCTTTAATAGATTAGTTCATAAACAAAATATGAAAAAAGCAGGACTGTCTTTAACGTGTCCTGCTTTTTTTTTATAAACTGACTTTATAATTAATAATCTAAAAACTTCCAATAAATTGTTATAAATGGTTGTTGAAAATGTAATCCCAAACGTAAGGTATCATTAGGGGCAAAAGTAATTCCAAAATCAAAATCTACATTCTTTCGTTTTCCCTCAGTATTTGAAATAACAAAACCATTTTCAAAATATTGTTTAACTGATTCATCAAAGGATAAATAGCGATTCCCTTCATCATAAAATATCTCAGAGATAAATTTAATGCGTCTGGTTAGGTCATAATCTATTCCAAAAAATGCTCTGTAAGCTTTAAACTGACTATTAGAAAACCCTCCAGTTAAATCATGGGTTATCAATGGATCAGTAGATTTTACAATTGGTTTTTCAAATAAAAGCTGATTTATACTTAAACCTGCATGATATGACCAATTTCCTCTTCCACTTTTTAGTGGGTTTCTTTTACTATAAACTATTCCGGTTTCCCAGAAAAATTTCTTATTTTCGCCATACAATTCTTTCAATATATCTTCAGCATCTTTTATCATTATTCCCTGATTAGTTTTGAAAGTATCCTCATCATAGAACCTTGCATATTCTGCATTCATATTATGATTGGAATATAATGATGCATGTAACGCCACATTTTCTCGAGAAGCTCCTTCATTATCCTGATAAACCACTAATCTAGGAGTAAGATTTATATCACCTTTAAAATTGTTTGGAATTTTGGTAAATAACTGAAGTTTTTCACTAAAGCCATAACCCATCGATAAACCTGTTATATAAAAAGTATAAGGTTGCAAAACAAAAGCTGTCGGATCTAAAAAAAGAGCCGTTAACTGTTCCTCTCCTGCAAAGAATTTTTTCTTTGATAATTTTGATTCTGCCTGACCTCCAAAATATCTTTCCATCTTTTCTATTTGTGTTTTTGATACTTTAAATTTTCCATACTTATTACCGACTAAAACATATAAATCACTTTCTCCAAGCAATTTTCCCTGTAAATTAGTTCCATCTTTTTTCATAATGACAACAGTTTCTTCAAGGATTTCATTGTATGGTAAGACAAAAGTTCCTTCATCTGAAATTAATGTCACATCTCCATCTTTACTAATAGCTTTGATTACACCATTAAATACATTTCCATCCTTAAGATAGAATGTTTTTGTCTGACCGATTATTCCAGGTACTAATGGTGAGTCATTATCATCACTTTTCAAGGAATCTACAATTGAATAGGAACTTCTATTCTGGGTTTTAGATCCAGTTTGAGCATAAATGCCAACAATAAAAAGCATCAATACTGATAAAATAATTAACCTTTTTGAACTTAATCTCATATTTTCTCCTAATTTCTGCTGATTGAAGAATTTATTCAAAATTTAGTATTATTGTCAATGTTTTTTTTACTGAAAGTATTTATTATTTTTATAAATGTTAGCAAATATGACTAAATAAAAAAATTCATTGATGTTCTTTAATTACTCGATCTTCGTTGCAAGTTTATAAATTAATCCTTTCTTATTCCTTGCTAAGTCTGTCCTAATTTGATCCATGCTGGTACTTCTCACTTCACTCATTAAGGTCACCAAAACATATCTATTGAAAAATGAGAAACAATTATTGAGTTAATCATTTCTTTTTTAGTCTGAAATTACATTCTTAATCCTATTCAGAAATATTCTTATGTATTAAACGATATTCATGAGCTTTTTTTATTAAAAAACTGAATAATTTCTTTTGATGAGGTAGATCTTTAATACGCTCAGGATGCCATTGAATTCCTAATATAAAATTCTCACTCTCATGTTCAATGGCTTCAATTACACCATCTTCAGCAAAAGCAACTGCTTCAAAACCATTTCCCACAAATAATGGATTAGCACCTTGATGATGGTTTGAGTTTGTAGTGATTTCATTTTTACCAAAAATTCTTTTAAGCCACCTACCTCCAGTAATTTTTACATGATGATAGGTTTCTCCCAAATGAGTTTCTACTGTTTCCAGATGTTGGATCAACTGTCCACCTGTTACAATATTCATTAATTGAAGACCTGCGCATATTCCTAATATTGGAATACCTTTATCTTTTGCTTTATTAAATAATATCGGATCAGAGTTTACTCTTCTTTCATGTGCTAAATCAACAGATGGATGTGGTTTTTGACCATACATTTCTGGTGGATAATCCAATCCACCTATAATTATTAATGCGTCAATTATTTCAAGATATTGATCGACGATTTCTGGGTCACTTATACAGGGAACCAATAAGGGTATCCCTCCAAACTTAACGACAGCATCGATATAAGTATCTCGAATATGAAATTGATGAAAAGAGCCTAACTTCATATAATTCATACTTAAGCCAATAATTGGTTTTATCATTAATTACTCCATTACTTCCTATTTTGGGTATTCTTGCCAGTCATCAGGCAGAATTATTGCAAAACGACAATAGTTTTCATTATTTAATACTGAATTTAGAATTTCAACTTTTAATGATTGTTTAAACAATAAATCAAACAGTATTTTTTCATACCCACCAGAACAATAACACCATAAATCAGAAACTTTCTGTGAGTTATTTATCGATGAACGAACAAAAGGACAATGACAAGCTAAAGATCTTTTGATTTTCTGATTATTTTCTTTTAAAAAGGCATCAGGATTGTAAGGAATCTTTTGAATATATACTTTGTTACCGATTCTGATACCTGTTTGGATTTCCTGATTAGCTTTTACAAAATCAACTACTGGTTGAGTTATATGTTGTTCAAACCAAACCTTTCCATTATCGCAATGTTCTTGTAAAGTTTTCACTAAATCCTCATGCTTTTCAATTAACAAATGATCAAGATTTCTAATTTCACAAAATCGTTCTACATATAAATCAAAACTCTCAAGTGAAACTTTATGATGATTCCCGGCTAATATGTTTTTACATTCATCAAGGGTGAATTTCTCCTGTAATTGTTTTAAATATTTATTAATATATTTAGGATATTCGTCATTAGGCGTTCCAAGTTTTGGGAAATTTACTATTTTAAAAATTTGTTCTGCTTTTTCTTTACCAAATAGATTTTCAATTCTTTCTTTATGACTTTCCAAAACATCTGCTGTTCCCAACATTGAAATAAAATAACTAATAAACTCGTAAGAGCTGTTATAAACAAAATAATAGATAAGAGCTAAAATTCGATGATATGCATCTTCTTGACCTGAAATCTTCTCTTTTGAAAATTGTTTAACCTGAACACTTAAATCCTTAGATTTAGATTCCATAGAAAATTGTAAAAAGGAATCAACTGTTTCTAACATTTTCTCCATCAATTCATCGTTAATCTTCTTTTGTGACAAAAATTCAATGAATTCTTTTCTATTTTGCATAACTCCTCCTGTTGAACTTTTAACAAAACAATTTTTTACTCTGACGTCAAGAAAAAATTACTTAGTTAACAAAAAAACATTATATTTTATTTTATATAAAGATATAAGGACGAGCAAACATGATTTATAAGGATTCCAATATTCAAAATACAATAAAAAAAAGTAAAATTAAAAAAGTAAAATTAAAAAAAAAGAATTATTCTGAAGATTCATGTTGCCCTTCAGAAAAACATCATAATCATGATCATTCGCACTGTCATCATCATGACGCTTCAAATATGTCTCCAGCAAAATTCCGATTTGTCACACTATTAAACCTTATAATTACTATAGCAGAATTTATAGGTGGCTTTGTTTCTGGAAGTTTGGCTTTACTTTCTGACGCAGTCCATAATTTGAGTGATACAATATCAATCATTATAAGCTTCATAGCTCATCAACTTTCAAACAAAAAAACTGATTATAAAAGAACCTATGGTTATAAAAGAGCAGAAGTTCTAGCTGCTTTTATTAATTCAGCATCTTTAATGGTTATTAGCATCTTTTTAATTATTGAAGCATGCAAAAGATTTTTCCATCCAGAGCCTATTCGTGGACAAATCATGTTAATTGTTGCCACTATTGGTTTAATCTCAAATTTAATCTCTATGATTTTATTACATTCTGGATCAAAAAGCAACATGAATATCAAGTCTGCTTACTTACATATGCTGGGAGACACAGTTTCATCAGTTGCAGTTATACTTGGAGGTATCGCTATCGTTTTTTGGAAAGTGTATTGGATTGATCCAGTTTTAACCTTTTTAATAGCCCTATACATTGCCAGAGAGAGTTTTATGATAGTAAAAGCAAGTAGTAATATTTTTATGCAAGGTGCTCCCAATATTTCTATAGATAATATTAAAAGAGATCTGGAATTATTTGATGATATTGTTAATGTTCATCATGTCCATACTTGGATGATTAATGAATCAATAATTCATTTTGAAGCACATATAGATGTTAAGGACAAAATGATTTCTGAGCTCAAACCATTGTATGAAAAGATAAATAAAATTTTAATTGACCACTATGGAATCAATCATATTACAATACAGTTCGAATGTGGTTTATGTGAAAACAAAGAACTCTTAAAACATTAGTCATTTGCAGAAAAATATTTTTCTTCTAGAAGATCAATAATTTCTTCAGCACTCGTACATACTCTAATTTTTTCTATCAAGAGATAGTCTTTTACAAAACTCCCTGCATACTGTACAAAATGTGGTTTCATCTCTCTTAGAGCAAGCTTAAGATTCTTTTTAGTTTCTAAAGCATATTGATAATGTTGTTTAATAGTTTGCATTTTTTCAATATTTGTAATCGTTAAATACTGACCTGTATTTAAAAAATGATTAATTTCTTTAAATATCCATGGTTTACCAATAGCTCCTCGCCCAATCATAACTGAATCACATAAAGTTGTTTTATACATTCGGACAGCTTCATGAAAAGAAGTAATATCTCCATTACCAATCACAGGAATCCTCAGAGTTTCTTTTAAATTTTTTATATGTTCCCAATTGCTTTTCCCTTGATAATGTTGCATTTTTGTTCTGGGATGTATAGTAATAAAATCGAGTCCTGCATCTTGTAATATCCTTCCAAGTTCTTGAAAATTTATATTCTGATCATCCCAACCACTTCTAATTTTTGCAGATAAAAGTATATTTTTGTCATTTAGTAAAGGTTTAATACTAGCTACCAGATTATAAGCTAAATCTGGGTTTTTTAAAAGTGCAGAGCCTCCACCTTTTCCGATAATTTTTCTAACTGGGCAACCTAAATTTAAATCTATAAAATCAGGATTTATAGAGACAATCTCTTGAATTGCTTTTTTTAAAATTGTAGGAGAAGAAGCAAAAAACTGAACACCAAATGGTCTTTGTTTATCATCAAATTCTGAAAACGAAAAACTCTTATTGACTCCATATTTCAATCCTTCAGCATTGATCATTTCACTAACGACAACTGCAGCAAAATTATCTTTACAGATCAGCCGAAAAGCTTGATCTGAATATCCAGCTAGAGGAGCTAACCATAATTTTTTATCTGTTAATTGTTTCAACTTTTCATGATACATTGTAAAGAACTAATATATCCTTTTTGAGTTCATTTTCATTATTAAATCAAGTTTCTGTAAATAATTATTTTGTTTTGCTTCAGGTTCACTGTCAGATGAATCATAAGTATTTCCAAAGGCGAATCTTAAATAATCTAGGGTTTCAGCAATGATAAAATAATACTTTCTTAAAAGATCTGTCCACTGTATAAATTGTTTCATTGTTAATTGTGTGTCACAGGCGTTATTATATGCAGAGATATACCATTCTTCATATAGATCAGAAAACTGCAAAGGTGGGATACCATTTGTTAATATCACAAAATCAAAACCAATTGGAGCAGTCATGAGCATCTCCCAATCAATAACCAAAGGTTTATTTTCTTTATTAAAACCAATATTAGCAAAATAAAAATCTCCGTGATGAAGTGAAAGAGGTATCTTTGAAACGGCATTTTTTACCTTATCAGGAGAATAAAGATTCTTAAGTTTCTCTAATCTTACAGGACCAATAAATGTTTTTAGCTTTGACAACCCTTTTAAAAACCAAGGCCACTGCTCATTTAAAAGTGATATTTCTTTTTTTTCGAGTTTATCATTGAAAGCTCGAAACATAAAATCGAAATAACTATAAAAATCATTGGAATATTCCCATTTTATATCAATTAATTTTGCATCTTTTATCGCTAATCGGGTTATTAAATTTTTCATAGCAATTTCTGTTGGTAATGCAGGAGGTCCAAAGCGTTTTAAATCCTCTTCGCAATTTCGCATATATATCGCATGTTCCTTTTCATCAATACAGATAAAAGGAATATCAAAAAAACGTGAAAACGTCTTCTTGATAGGTGAGTTAAAAAATAACAATTCTCTGAAACAGGTATCTTTTGAAAGTAGCATGGGCATATCAAAACAAGGGTATGTTTTTTTTATTACTGATAATCGATGTTCATGATCATTTTCACTAACGACAAGATTAATCTTTTCAAATTTTTTCAACCCAAACCGGACAAATTTAAATGGTTCATTTTCAACTTCTATAGAAGTAATGTGTGCCTCTTTTGAGAACAATTGCTTTACATAGTCTAAAAGCAGACTTTCCATACATTCCCCCTCAAGAATTTCCCTCATGGGTCAAAAAGACATCTTTGAAAAATTGTTGTCAACTTTTTTAAGAGAAAATAAGAAAAAC
Organism: Cloacimonadales bacterium (SeqCode); assembly: GCA_963678255.2. Classification (GTDB taxonomy): domain Bacteria; phylum Cloacimonadota; class Cloacimonadia; order Cloacimonadales; family WRIO01. The sequence continues at coordinate 954,851 of CAXXTW010000001.1, read as the reverse complement.
TTTGACAATTTCTCTAGACTGATAATATTATCATTTAAATAATGAGAGTAGATAAGGTTCGTATAAATGATAGGAAATATATTAGTATATAAGTTTTTAAGCGTGTTTCTGATGAGTTTTTTCTTCGTATTCAGTTTAACACCTTTTATTATTAAATTAGCCAATTTTTTAAATTTTGTTGATAACCCCTCAGCTCGTAAAGTACATAAAAAAGCTATTCCCTTAATGGGTGGATTAAGTGTCTTTATTGGTTTTTTTTCCATGGTTATCTTTGAAACCTTTATTCAACCTTATCAGAATTTTGATATTGGGTTGATGGGATATTTAGGGGCAGGATTTTTAGTCATGTTAGTAGGTTTATGGGATGACAAATTCGGAATGAATCCAAAAATAAAGCTTTTCTGGCAAATGTTGGTTTGTTTGATTTTCCTCTATACCAATAATTTATTTTATCTATTCGGACCATATTGGTTAACCATACCGGTTTTAGCCCTATGGATGATAGGGTTGATGAATGCTTTTAATTTTCTTGATAATATGGATGGCATTCTTGCTGGAATGTCAGGCATTTTAGCATTAGCGTTTTATGCTATTAGTTTTATGACCAAAACTTCAGCTGTACAGGATCTTCACAATTATGTTTCTCTGTTGGCTCTTGCATTCTCAGGATCTGTTCTAGGTTTTCTTCCACATAATTTTAATCCAGCTAAACTCTTCATGGGAGATGCAGGATCTATGTTTATTGGATATTTTCTTTCTACAATGGGGATACTTACTGGAAAATTAACAGTGAATGCAATGCAAAACAATATTTTTTATTTATTACCAATCCTAGTGCTTAGTTATGCAATTTTCGATATTTCTTTAGTAAGCTATACACGTAAAAGAGATGGTCGAAGAATTTCTCAAGGAGGAAAAGATCATTCAACTCACCGCATTGGAACGGCAATGGGCTCTACAAAAATTACAGCTTTGGTTGTTTACCTCATTAACACAATCATTGCATTAACCGCGATTATTGTTTTAAAAACACACTCTATTCAGGTTTTAATAATCTCTACCATTATCTACATTCTTGCTTTTTTATTTTTTGGTCAAAAACTTGATGAAATTCCAATAGTTATCTCAAAAAACCAATTAAAGATTGAGCAACAGGAAACAAAATGAAATTTGAATTGTTCGGAACCTCGCCAGGCTTACCCGAATCAGGTAAAAATCTTTCTTCTTTGATTTGTAAATTAAATAATACGATCATAATTACAGATTGTGGAGAAGGTGTTGCAAAATCCTATTTAAAAAAAGGATATAATCAAGATGATCTTGATATAATAATCATTACACATTATCATCCAGATCATATTTCCGGATTTTATATGTTGATCCAAACCCTATATCTAAAAAAAAGGGTTAAATCATTAAAAGTTTTTTTACCAGAAAGAATCAATGACTTTATAGAAACCATGCGTTTATTCTATACATTTCCGAAAAAACTGTCTTTCTCAATTGAATTCTTCCTAGTAAAAGATATCCATGAACATTACTTTTTCCTTGAAGCGACAGAAAATGATCATTTAACAACTTACAAAAAATTTGTTACTGAGCAGGATTATGCAAATACTATGCAATCCTTCTCAATTAAATATCATGACCGAGATAAATCATTGGTTTATACTTCTGATTTACAGACTATCGAATCAATTCTAGAATTCTTAAAAGATTCCGATTTATGCATTCTTGATGCAATACATCCAGATTTTTCTTGTTTTTTAATTATTGATAAAATTATAAAAAAAAAGATTTTACTGACTCACGGAGATCAGCCAAATCTAAAAGATTTAGTAAAGGGGAATCATAAATTTGAGTATGCTGAAGAAAATAAAATATACTGTCTATAGTCTCATTGTAATGTTAATTTTGAGTAGCTGTGCGACTACCCAAAAATTCAATGCTGACACCATTTTAAATAATGGTAACTATCCTCTCGCAATTGAAGAGTTTGATAAAGATATTAACATTAATACTAATGGATATTTTAAAACCTTATCTGAAAATGGTCGATCAGAAGCTTATTATCTATTAGCCCTAAAAGCAATAGAAAAAGATAATTTTAGTCTAGCAATTCGATTATTATACCTAGCAAATTCTGATAAAGCTGATGATAAAATGATTAGTTGTTATAATATGTTAGCAATGAAGGCTTTGACTAACAATCAGAAAGAAAGAGTATTGGGAATTTATGATTATATTATTAATAATTTATATATGTCTCCTCGCGTTCCTGAATTTATGTATAAACGCATAAAATTTAATTATGACTGGTATCAGAATAAAGATTTAGTTTGGAATTATTATACAATACTATTTGAAAAATATCCAGAAAGTAAGTATATTGATTCAACAAGAGTGGTTGTTGATAATTTTTTAAGAGAACGTATAGATACTATCATTTTAAAAAAATACTCAGAGCCTGATCCCCAAACAATTATAGATAGTTTAGTCTATATCAGCAGATACCCAACTTGTTTTAAATTATTTATATATCAAGAAATCGCAAAGATTTATATTCAAAAAGCAGAGTTAAATATTCAAAAGACTGAATATATTGATGCAGATGCTAATTTTAGAAAGGCTCTAATATATGATCAAAATCAAATTGATTATGTAAATAAGAGATTAAGTGATGTATGTGATTTATTTATTAAACATGGAAACAAACTATTAGATAACAGGCAAATCGATGAAGCTATCTCATTTTATAATCGAGCTTTTACTATTATTCCAGATTATATTGTGGCCAATGAAGCCATTTCTAAAGCTGAAAAAAAACGATCAGATATTAAAAAAGCAATCGAATTAAAAGAAGAAGCCATTCTTTTAGATCGAAAAAAGAAATATAAAGAGGCTTTAGAAACATTTAAGAGAGCTTATCAGTATGATAATACTGAAGAATTAGCGAACTTAATCTTTGAGACAAATAACATTATTGAAATTGAAAAAGATCCTAAAACATTTGCCATGAACGTGTTGAATAATTTTCAAAAAGGTTTGATACCAGAAAGAATAAACTCTTTAAAAAAACAATTAGTTACCAAATGGGGAAAAGAAGTAAAAGAAAGCGGATGGAAAACAATTGGGTCAGCAACACGTTTTAAAATGGAAATTCGTTATGATTTTATTACTCCTGATGATAATTATTTCTTAGCTTGGCAGATAAATATGAAGGAAAAAACTGTTATTCCATTAAATAAATTGACTGAAAAGATAGTGGGGAAATAATGAAACAATTATTAATATTAACAATGATTTTGGCATGTTTCGCAATATTATCAGCTCAAGATTTTGACATAAATACATTTGCAGACACTTTAAAATATAATTGGAAGACATCAAACGATCGTTATGAATTTAGAACTGATTTAGAATTTAGAAATTCTTTGACAAGCAAATATGAAAAAGAAATGATAAGTGTACCTTTTAATATGTCTAAATCGATAATGATGCCAGGTCTTGGGCATTTTCAGACAAAAAATTACTTCCGAGGACAAATCTTATTAAGTACAGAAATTGTACTTGCTGGTGCGTCCTATTTCTTATATGATAAAGCTATGGTTAAGTATAGAAAATATAAGAGTGCAACTCAAATCGACGATATGAATCAGTACTATACTGATGCTTCAGGGTATTATCGGCAATCAACAATATTTACAACTCTCTTCGTCATGATATGGGTTTACAATGTTTATGATACCTATATAGTTACAAATGAATATAATGTCAATCTCTGGAATAGTCTTGTTGAAAAACAAAAAGAAAACAAAATAACAATTACTCCAACCGGTGTTTCAATTAAATTTTGAGGTTAAAATGAAAATTAAGAATTCAATCTTATTGATCTTTTCAATATTAATATTATTATCAACATCTTGCAGTTTAGACAAATCAAATCCCTTGGATCCTCAGGGAAATCCAGACATGAAAATCCCTCCCAATATTGTTGGACTGTCTTTAGCCTCTTCAAATCAACAAGTCAAAATCACATGGACACATTCTACAGAAGTTGATAAATATTATATTTATAGATCATTAACGCACGATGGCGATTATGAGCGCATAAAAGAGATTAATAACACGTTAAATGACAATACAATGAGTACAGTAGATTCTGATGTTGTACTTTCTGGCTTATATTTTTACAAAATATCTGGCGTAAAAAATAGACTAGAAGGTCACATTTCTAACTTCATGGTAGTACGAGTTGTTCAGTGAGTTATTTTGAGCAGGAAATACTTAATCAGCTCAATGAACCGCAAAGAGAAGTTGTTAAAACAACCGAAGGACCATTACTTGTATTAGCTGGAGCTGGTAGCGGAAAGACTCGTTCTGTAATCTACAGGGTTGCCTGGTTGATAAAAGTTAAAAAAGTTAAACCTTGGAATATATTAGTTGTTACTTTCACTAACAAAGCGGCTAGAGAATTAAAAGACAGAATTGATCATATTTTGGAAGGTCGCATTCAAGTCAATTGGGTTGGTACTTTTCATTCAATTTGTTTAAGAATTTTAAGAGCTGAGATCTCATTATTACCAAATTATTCATCAGAATTTACCGTCTTTGATAGAGATGATCAAACAGCGGTTATCAAAAAAGTATATGCTCAGCTTAACCTAAGTAAAGACAACTACCCTATAAACAAAATCATCTCTATTATCAGTAAACAAAAATCTCAATTAATAGAACCAGATAACTTCTTTGACTTTAATGACAAAAGCTTAACCAATATAGTTTTTCATCAGATATTCCAATTATATACCAAATTTTTGGAGAATAACAATGCTATGGATTTTGATGATCTTTTACTTAAAACAGTAAAGCTCTTGTTTTCTCATAAAGAAGTTCAAAATAAATATGAAGAATTATTTAAATATATCATGGTAGATGAATATCAGGATACAAATTTGGCTCAGTTCAGGATAATACAACTTCTCAGCGAGCATAACCATAATTTATGTGTTGTGGGAGACGATGACCAATCAATTTATGGGTGGCGTGGTGCTGATATCAGAAATATATTATCTTTTAATGAAGACTTTAAAAAAGCAGTGATTATTAAACTAGAGCAGAATTATAGATCGACAAAACCTATTGTTGACTTAGCTAATAGTATCATTTGCGAGAACTCTTCCAGACATGATAAAATATTATGGACTTCAAAAGAAAGTTCAGATTTACCAAAGCTTATAGCTCATGACAATGAAACAGCTGAAGCAAAATACATTGTAGAAGATATTCTAGATTATTCAGTAAAAAAGAAGAGTCCTTTCTCCGAAAGTGTAATATTGTATCGCACTAATGCTCAATCAAGAGTCTTTGAACAACAATTATCCAGAAATCATATCCCTTATATTATATATGGCGGTTTAAATTTTTATCAAAGATCTGAGATAAAAGATATGATTTCATGGTTAAGAGTCATAAGCAACCCAAAGGACAATATAAGTCTATTAAGAATTCTGAATGTTCCTCCCAGAGGAATTGGTAAAACAACGATAAACCAGTTAATAGATATTAGTTTAGATCATAATTCATCGCTTTTTGAAATTATTGAACAAATTGATAAGGTTTCAACAGTAAATAAAAAAGCAAAGTTATCCATTAAAGATTTTTCAGAAAATATAAATAAATGGCACAGACAATCAGTTTCTACTGAAATTCATGCAATCTTATGTGACATTATTCAAAGTTATGATTTGAATAAGTTTTATACCAATCAAGAAGAAATCAGAGAAAATAGTAAAACAGATAATATATTGGAACTGGTAGCAGCTGCTAAAGAATTTGAAGAGCGATTTTTAAGTGAAACAAATACAAAACCAGGCATCTCAGACTTTCTTCAGCAAATTAGTTTACAAACTGATTTTGATACTAATGAAAAAAAAGAAGACAGAGATGCTGTAAGATTAATGACCATGCATAATGCTAAAGGTCTTGAATTTGACAATGTTTATATCTCAGGTTTAGAACAAGGATTAATCCCTCATAATTTATCTATCCCCTTTCCCGAACAAGTGGAAGAAGAACGTAGATTATTGTACGTTGGTGTAACACGTGCTCGTAGATATCTACAGTTACATTATGCGCATACACGCCGTGTAGCAGACAGAGTTATAAATTGTATACCCAGTTTGTTTTTAAAAGACATAAAAAATGGACTTTTAGAAGAGAATAACGTGAGTTATTGGGAATTGAGAGCACCTGAAAGAACTGAATTTCTACCCAAAAAAGAAGTGCTTAAAAGTAGTGTCATAACAGAAAATGAAAAATATTTTAAGATTGGGCAAAAAATATTGCATCAAAATCATGGTTTCGGAGTTATATTAAGTGTAGAGGGTGTTAGCAAAGATGCTAAACTAACGATCTCATTTAATAATGGGATGATTAAAAAAATCATAGGAAACTGGGTGGAGATTGTTTATGAGTAAAAAAAGAACAATTATTCGTTTTAGCAAAAAAACAGTATTACTGTTTTTCGGTCTGGTCATGTTAATCACCCTGAATGCTGAAAAGTATGCAGGAGAGATCTTTAAGATGGGTGCAGGTGTTCGAAATTATGCTATGGGCAGAACAGGACTTACAGATGATAAAAGTCCAGCATTAGCTTATTGGAATGCTTCATTATTAACTGAATTAACAGGTAGTAATTTCGAATTGTTACATGCAGATGAATACAGTGGAAATTTGCAATATGATGTCATCAGTGGAAATCTAGGAGATAAGAATAAGGTCGCATTTACTTTAGCAAGAATTGGTATTAATGATATTGATTTGACTAAGATCCCCAATCCTGATAGTTTGCCATCAAATGATAATCGTCCTTTTTCTTATAAATCAGTAAATAATGCTGATTATGTTCTTTATATAGGATTTGCCAGAAAGATCAGAGAAAACTTAAGTTTGGGTTTAACGCCTAAGATTGCTTATAGAAATTTAGCAGAAGAAACCGCTTATGGTGTAGGCATGGATTTCTCAGGTTTATGGAAAATTGATACAAACCTAGATTTTGGTTTCAGAGTTCGAGATATTTTTACTACACAGATATTCTGGGAAAATGGAACACAAGAGACAGTTAATCCTGGTTTAGATCTTGAAGGAAGCTGGTCTTTTACCGTTCCAAAAGTAAAGAAAGAAGTAAAACTTATTGCTAACACTGAAATCAATACCGAAGGTATGAATGAAACAGCTACCCTCTCTGCCGGTGCCCTCAGTATGGATTATCATTTAGGAGCAGAAATCAAAGCTACACAAAATATAAATCTTTATTTGGGATATGATATTGACAATCTAACAACAGGGATAAGTTTTTATTTAAAAAACTGGAATGTCAATTATTCGTTTGAATATGATAATGAATTAGATAATTCACATCGAATCTCATTAGGAATAAATTTTTAAAATTAAAGAGTTAAAATGAAAAAAATAGCATTATTAGGACTCTCCGGCTCAATTGGTCTATCAACTTTAAATGTAATAAGAGAGCAGAGTCATTCTTTTCAAATCGTTATGGCGTCAGTTCATGACAATATAGATTTTGGCATTCAGGCAGCAATAGAATTTTCTATACCCATATTGGTAATAACAGGAGATATTCCTAATTCCTTTAGAATTGAAGATTATCCTTCTATCTGCTTTTATTCTGGTAAAGATGAATTAATCCGATTACTCGAAAATGTAGATTATGATATCGGATTAAATGCAGTGTCAGGATCATCTGGTCTTCCCTACACCATGGCAATCATAAATTCAGGACATGATTTAGCTTTAGCGAATAAAGAGTCATTAGTCATGGCAGGACATCTGGTGAATGACATCATTAAAAAAAATAAGGTAAGAATATTACCTGTTGATAGTGAACATAGTGCTATATTTCAAGTTTTGTATAAACATACCAAAGATGAGATACGTTACTTACATTTAACCGCCTCAGGTGGTCCATTCCGTATATTAGAATTAGATCAGTTTCAGAATATCACCAAAGAGCAAGCTCTAAAACATCCCACATGGTCAATGGGGACAAAGGTTACTTTAGATTCTGCAACCATGTTTAATAAGGGATTAGAGATCATAGAAGCACAATGGTTATTTGATATGCCTTTTGAAAGAATCCAGGCCTGTATTCATCCTCAATCTATCATTCATTCAATGGTAGAATTTGTCGATGGCTCAATCATCTCTCAAATGTCATTACCCTCTATGCAATTACCAATTCTTTACGCTCTTTCTTACCCAAAGCATATTCAATCTGATATTGTAAAAACAAATTTATTCCAATTACCGGCTCTCACATTTGAAGAAATTGACCCAGAAAGATATCCATTATTCCATTTAGCCTGCCAAGCAGGAAAATCTGGTGGACTATACCCTACTATTATTAATGCAGCAAATGAAAAAGCTCTTGATGCTTTTTTAAAGGGAGATATCTCTTTCTGTCAAATTTCAGAAAATGTAGAAAAGACTCTAAATCAATACGAAAATATTTCTAATCCCGACTTAGAAACTATTCTAAAAACAACTCGCGATATTTTAGATAATAATTAAGAAGTATTTAATATACCTCAGAAACCCAGACATGGCTTATTATGTCTGATCTCTGAGGTTTTTTATTATTTGAAACGGATATTTTTCAAATCTTTTAGCCAATTTTCTTTCAATTCCATTTCACTGAAGATAAGATATCTTGGCGCTGATATATAAGGCTGATCATTTTTCAGATTTACATAATCATGAAAAGAACTATTTGTTACAGATAAGTTTGAACCTACGCTCATTGAACTTTCAATATCTCCATTGTAAGCATACATTTTTTCAGATCTGTTCTTACCTTTAAAGCATACCATACTAGCATTTGTACTAAATCCAATGTCCTCTACCCCACATTTTGTACTGACTTGCTGACCATTATAAGTGTATTCAAACTGAGTATTCTTAAGATCCTCATCGGCTTTAACAAAAAGTTCGCTAAAAGGATGTAATGATTTCACAAATCCGTTATTTTGCTCCAAAACATAAAAATAAAGAATAAATGGCATAGAAGGTAAGACAAGGAAATATTGTTTGATATTGACACCTTTTAGAGGGTTATAATGAGCAATATTCGTTGTAACCTCTATCCCTTGCCAGAGATTTCCAAAATTATCTTCTCTTTTTACAAATTCAGCATGAGTTTCTTCTTCAAGATAGAATAGAGTTTTAAAACCAGAGGGCATATTACATAAACCACCTATCCAGGGATTCCACCAAGCTTTTGGTCCTTTTTCAGGAAAATCACAATCCAACCATTCAATCCCTTTAAATTTCAAAGAAAAAACAGATGGAGCAAATTCAGGAGAGGATGAAAAAGTTAAAACTCCATTATCAACCGAATATATCTGATTTATCCCAGAAATATGTTTGTTTGTTTTTATCAAACCTTCCTGTTTTAAAAAGCAAGCTTTCTGAATAGTAAAAGATTTTGCATTATATTCAGACAAATCTTGAATCAATTGAAAATCTTCCTTATTTTTTATCATCACATCAAAATCAATTTGAAAGAGCTGCTGACTCTCTATTACACTTTGTGTAACAGGTTCAAAGGTGTTGTTTAATGAACTTATCTCACAAGAACATTCCAGTGCTTTATCTTTACGATCAAGATGTGAAACATTTAAATGTGGTTCAACAAATGGATTTCCTTCATTAATGATCAAATCTATACATTGATTTGACTTTTTAGGTTCCAAATCTTTCATTAAAGCAAATTGTCTGACCTGTTTAACTGAATGAAAATAATCAATTGCAATGGTTAAAGGAGGAGTCATTCTTTCACTGTTTTTATCAAAATGATGTTCAACCACATAATGCCATGAGCAGGAAATCGGTTTAACTTGTTTATCCCAAATTAGAGCGATTGTACTAGTGTCATTTTCATTATAAAGCCAATTCTCATCAATCTTTTGACTGTCCCAAAAGATCATTTCAGAGTCATTAAATTTACTATCATCCGTTTTTATCAAATCTCCATTGTAGGACATTTGCATATGGGCTCTATCAAAACAGAATGAATAACTTAAGTTAATTTCATTTTTATTTTCAGGATATTTTAATAATTCTATCTGATATTCCATAAAGCCTTGAGGATAGAGTTTATAATGACAGGCAAATTCACATCCAGAAAAATCATCTGAGCGATGAAACAATGAAAGCATCAAATAATCATTAGTTTCAACGAATTTTAGACTATGAGCCTTTTTGTTATGAAATTCTGAACTAAAAGGTTTCCCTACTTTTGGAATTCCAATAACTGCCCAAATCTCTGAGAGAAGGTTTTTAAAAGTCATCTCATTATAGTCATTATCTTTATCTACATAGAGCATGTTTTTCCCTGAGTTTAGTACATAAAGGTTAGAACCTTCACCACAGACCTTGCCCTGATATGTATTTAGTAATAACTCAAAGTTTTGTTCATATTGGATACATGCCTTCTTTTCGGATTTATCATCAAGCTCAATCGAAGTAGATAAAAAGGCTTCTATCTTGATAGATGTATATAAAACTATGGAATTTTTTAAAATTATCGGAATAGTCAGATTACTCTTTTCTTTTGCTTTGAGACTAAAAAATAACTGTTTTTTTAGAAATTCTACATCTTTCCATTCAGGTAATTGAACCATAAAGTCACAATCCTGATCAAAATTATTCTCAACATTAATAATGAGATCATACTTAAAATTTTTATTAACTAATTTAAAAGGTTTGGCATATTGAAAGATAAGTGGGAATAGTGGCTTAATTCCTGTTTTAAAAGTTGCCTTTTTATTATTAATAAAAATATCAGAAATGACACAAGGGTGAGTTATCCACATATTTTGATTCTTTTCAATTTTATCAAGGTAAAATTCAGCATTAATAATCTCAGTGTCGGTAATAATCTTATCGTAAGTAAAATCAAACTGAATATTTTTATCATTTTTACCACAGATATTTACTTGAAGAGGTTGCTGACTTTTATTAATAATTTTGTAAGTAATCTCATGTTTCTGACCAAAGACAAGCTTATTGGCTTCAACATGAGTTTCTATCATAAACTCATTGCAATCAATTGCGACTAATCCTCTACCTGTTTTTTCAAAATTCATTTTAAGATATTGACCATTCTTTTCCCAATGATATTGATAATGATCAAAATCATTTACTTTGATGCCGTCAGGACAAATATCTAAAACGCGGCAGGAATCATTATACCAATCTATATCAGAAAAATAATCACTTACTAATTCAGTTTTTAAGGCAGTTGGGAGAAAGTTCATCAGATGAGTAGAATTGGCTTCCATCTTTTCCCAGAAAAAACCAGTTTTTTTATACAAGGGTACAGCTTTTGTGTTACCTGCCCAAGTAAATAAATCAAGACGGGGATATCCCAGCTCAATGGTTCTTTCAAGTGCTTTTAAAACTAGCATTTTACCAACTCTTTTCCCATGATACGATGGCAAAACATTGAGTAAATCAATATAAAGTGTATTTTCATCATAGGCATACTTTGATAACTTACAATAACCAACCACTAATTCACCTTCCAAGGCAATATACAGATTTAAATGGGAAGCTTGAGCTTCTTTTAAGAGGATACTTTTTTCAGTATTATGACCTGCATCTCCATTCCAACCTTCTTTACTATTATTCCACATCTGAGCAATTCCTTTTGCCAAACTTGGATTGTATTCTACAATAATTATTTGATTCATTTTAAAAATCCTGTTTATTATCTTTTCTCTTTTATTTTGGTGAAAAATCTTAAGGCATTTTCATAAAACACCGCTTCATAATGTTCTTGAGGAATTATTTTTTTCACAAAGTCTATGTAAACAGATAATGGTGCTAATGGCCAATCCGTACCAAAAATCAGTTTATCATAAGAATCAGCCAAAATCAAGGCTGTTCGAAACATATTCAAATACAATTCCTGAGCACTAAACCGATCAAATACAGCTTTATTCCCGACTTGTAAACCAGATAAATCGGAAAATACATTTTTGTTTTTGTAAAGGATTTCTGCTGTTTCCATCAACCAAGGATTCCCTAAATGAGCTATCATTAGCTTTAATTCAGGATATTGGACAGCAATTTCATCAATGATGAGAGGGTGAGAATACTTGAGTAAACCCTTCTGACTATAGGTGTCACCCATATGAACCACCACTGGTAATTTATGCTTTAGAGCTAAAGTATAAATTGACTGATAAACCTTATCTGTCAGAAAATAATGATAATATCCTGCATAAAGTTTTATTCCCACGCATTGAGGTTTTAGTAGTTCCTTCTCTAGAGATATCATATCCTCGTCATTTAAATGATGAGGATTGACCCCTGCACAATAATAAAAATCTTTAGGTAGAATATCCAGATTATAAGTCATGGGAGTCTTTGCGTGATTATCTGGAAAAGAACCTGGTGATAGTTCTTCCAATCCCATACAAACACCTGAAACAATACAATTATCTTTATATTCTTTTTCAAACCCTGTTTTAGAATAATCAACTCCATTATCTTTTGCTGCCAGAATAAAGCATTCCAAATTTGAGTAATGGAAATGGGCATCAATAATTTTCATAATAACCTCCTTAAAAAAATAATCTCAGGAGAAATCGTCCCCTGAGATTAAATTTAAAAAAAATATTGGGATCGATTTCTAAACCGATCCCAGTGATATATATAAGAATCACATATTTCAGTGAAAATAAAACATCAAAATATTAGGATCGGTATCTTTAAGCTAATGCCAAAATACAGTTATTTCTTATAGCCATTTCTTCTACTCCTTTACTTTTTTGGCTAATATAGTTTTAGCTATATTTTTTGTCAACAACAAAATTTAAATTACAATTTAATAAGCTGTAATCGCCAGAATAATGATAGCTTTATATTTTCTCATCGGAGAAGTAATCTCTTTCGAAACCATCACTTTTCTTGAATTATAATAATAAAGGTGAATGTGTCTTTAGTAAAGAAACTTATTAAATTCAAAAAAAAAATATTTTTGGTATAAATATTGCATTATATTTACTCAATATTGTAAAAATTATAAAGGGGAAGAATTATGCAAAGATTTAAATATCTTCTACTCATCAGTATATTATGTCAATTATCTTTATTAATAGGCATACTGGTCCCTGAGAAAAAAGCAAATCAAGCAGTCACTAGTTTTTTATATCAAAAAGAGAAAAATGTCTCAAACAAGGTCTATAAGCTTGAAAAAATCCAAGATAATCAAACGCTTTTAGCATATGTTTATCATTTAAACCCCGAAGGATATGTTGTGGTTTCTGCCGATAATGATTTACCTCCTGTTATTGCATATTCATTTAACTCAAATTTTTCGGATAATGCTCAACAGAGAAATGATTTAAAATATTTAATTCATATTGATATAAAAAACAGATTAAAAAATATAGCCAGTGTATCTAGATCCATCATTCAAGACAGGCATGAAAAGTGGGAAAGTCTGATAAATAACACCAGGAATTCCAGAGAGGTCACACAATGGCCACCAGATGGGAGTACTTCTACAGGAGGATGGGTTGAGAGCAGATGGAATCAAATTGGGTATTATGCTCAATTTTGTCCAATGGATTTAGTGAACAATTCCAGAAGTCTGGCAGGATGCCCAGCTCTAGTTATGAGCCAAATTGTCTGTTATCATCAAACTTTTAATGGTACGACTCTTAATGACAGTGATGATTATCATCATAATTATGGGGGAAATAGTTATTGGATAGACAATGATTGTTCAGCCTATGATTTTCCAGATTTTCCGACATTAAACTCTTATCTGGACACATTATTAAACAATTTAAAATACAATTTAGCTTTAAATTCTCAAGATAAAGCCTCCATTATATTTGCAACAGGTGTTGCAATGAAACAGATTTATACTCGGGACGGTTCAGGCACATTTAGCCTTAGTCAGGCTTTAGACGGATATCATCGTTTTAATTATTCAACAGCGACTTTACTAAACCCAAATGATCCTGAATTTTTAAATCGAATCATTCAAAATGTGCAAGATGCTCAACCGGTTCATTTAGGTATAGTTACTCCCGCAGTAGATGCAGGGCACAATGTTGTAGTAGATGGTTATAATACTGATAATTACTTTCATATAAATTATGGGTGGGGTGGTTCACAAGATGGATGGTATCTAATTCCATCGGAATTTCCTTTAGGTTTGACTGTCTTTGAAGGGGCAATTGTTGACATTTTGCCTTTTGAATATATTAATATTAACAGTCAGTCAATTGATATTAATACTCAAGAAGAATTGAATCAACCTCTGAATATTATAGTTTCAAATTATAATTTGAATAGCAGTATCAGGATTGATACAGTTTTATTTGACCAGAATTTTGGTGGGTTAAACTGGAATGTGCAGTGTTCTTCGGATTCTTTACCCAAAACATTAAATTTTGGAGAAAACATGACCTTTACTTTAACTGCTAATGAAACAGATCGAGTAATAAATCAAATGTTGGAAACAAATTTCAAGATTATTTACGAACAAGGTGCTAAAAATGTTAAAATCAGATTAAACCCTGAATTAATAGCAAACCAAGATAATCAAGTTATCCAGCCAAATGATTTAACTTTAACATCTTATCCCAATCCATTCAATCCATCCACTACCATTCATTTCACCATGAAAGAAACAGACAAAGCAACCCTTTCTATCTTTAACATAAAAGGTGAAAAAATTGTGACATTATCTGACAAAATTGTCAATAAAGGTAATAACCATATTTCTTGGAATGGTAAATCAGGTAAAGGGCAACAATGCCCTTCAGGGATTTATTTTGTTCAGCTAAAAACATCTCAACACACTAAAATGCATAAAATAATGTTATTAAAATAGTATCATATGGTAACAATTCATGAAAGTAGAATTATTGCTTGGGATATTCTGCTCATCAGAATTTGGATTTGGATCATATGGATAAAGAAATTCAATCATTGACCTAATCGATAGCCACAAAATAAATAAGTATTAATTCTAATTATTATGAAAATAGAATTCTCTTTTTCATAATATCTCCAATTTTCCTAAAATTTATAATAATAATTTACTAATTCATCTATATTGTTAATGTTAATTTTTGATTGATTTCGAAAATAATAAAAAAATGTATCACAAAACTCATTCGGGTATATTAAATCACTTTTGTCTGATACTATTAAATCTTTCTTAATAGATATTGAATCTTGTTGAATTTTAAAAATTAATGGATCTCTTATGTAGAAATAAATTGGATATTCATTAATTTTTGGTTTTCCAATGAATGATTCTTGCATAAAACCAATAATATATTTTTTCCCTATTTCATATTTAAAATCTGAAAAATAATTATTTCTCGTTACCACATCTATTAATTCAATTTCTATTTGAGGAAATTTATATTCTCCAAAAGATCTTTCTATTTTGACTTTTAGTTTTGTTATTAGTACATCCTCAATTACTTTTTTAAATTCTAATAATTCACATTGGATCATTGTAATTTTATTTGGAAATTGTGAAATATTGGTTTTTTTATAAATAGAAGAATCTAATAAAACATTAAAATCATCAATGTCTGCCATGTTTCTTTTATTACTTAACTCAGAATTAAAGGCGTATTTAAATAGCAATGAATTTTCTAAAGTATTTAGATATGTATCATCTTCTGATTTGTTAAACCAAAGAATTGTAGTATTTCTGTTTATGGCTGTAAATTCATTATAATAATCATAGTATTTTCTTGATAAAATCATTCTTCCTGTATTTAATTTAGATAATGAATATTCTTTTCCAATAGAGCATACTATCCGAAAAGTCAGAGCCACTAGTCCGAAATTATAGAGCCAGCTCTCCGATGTAAGATCCACTTGTCATAATAAAAGATAATACTCCATTTTAATATATACACAAATTAAGTGTAAATACAAATTTGGAGGTCACAAATGACCAATTATCGAGAGATACTACGCTTATACCGTCAAGGTATTAGTCTTCGTGGGATATCACGAAGTTTATCCTGTTCACGTAACACTGTGTCACAAGTCATTCAAAAAGCAAATGAAGCCGAATTAACCTGGCTTATTGCAGAAACCCTGACAAATCAACAAATCGAAATTCAGTTATTTCCTGATTTCTATTTAACCCAACTTTCGTCAAATGAGCCTAAAACCCTGATCAATAGGGCATCGACTTTTTTTTTAGGTTCTACAATCTGAATTTTTAATTCTTTTTATGATTCTATGTGATGACGTTTTCATTTCCAGTAAATCATAGATTTCTTTTGCTTTTTTTTCAGGCGTACCTGTGATTCTTATTGAGTAAGCGGTACCTTTTTTATCATGCTGAATAATCGTTGATCTCATATGTGTTAACAAATCTTCTCTGATTTCTTTCCAGCTTTTACGGAAGTTGTTCTGATTCAATTTATATGTAATACTCTTCAAAATAGAATAAGCTAAAACAGAAATGAATAAATGTGATTCTATCCTGCTGTCCAATTGATGATAAATCGGACGTGTGCCAAGCTCTGTTTTTATTGATCTAAATGATGACTCAACTTCAGTCAGAGTCATATAGAAATCCCATATCTCTTTTCCCGTAAGATCTTTATGATTCGTCTGTATAACATAACAACCAGCATAATCATCCTTCAATGGGTTTTTATCTGTTTTTTCTATTTTTATCTCTTTGACCTTCTGTTGATCTTTTTCTTCTGTTATCAAAATAAAATTGTATTTACCAGCTATCGCTCCATAACGCTCTTTCAAGCGACCAATTCGAATATTGATTTTATCAATGTCTTTGATCGTATTCTTAAAATTGGATTTGATCAAATTACTACTGTCTTCAAGAAAATTTGCTTCTTGATGATTAACTATTGCCTTCTCTTTCTTCTCTCTGCCGGTGCTGAATACCAATACTTTTACGGAATCGGAGTCCTCTGTTTTCTTAATAAAAATACTTTGTTTGCTTTTATCTTTATATTCCTCAAATCCGGTTAAGTCACTGAACTCTGAAGCATAATCTTTTACAAGGTTCTTTCTTTCTATTACAAAATACGAATAGCCTTCGTTTTTTAAATAGGACAAATTTTCACTTGTCGCTATCCCTCTATCCATAATTATTGATGGTTTCTGAAAGATCTCTTGTAAATTTTGCCTATGACTGAAAACCTCCTGAAGAACTTCCTTTAATGTCGCAGGCTCTGATTGATTGCCCTTGTATATATTGCTGTACACAGGAAAGCCTTCCTGGTCTACAACTAGAGCAAGGGTAACCAATGGGCAATCAGTACGGTTTTCTTTACTCTTGCCTCGTTTACACAATTCACTTCCTACTTTATTTCCTTCAAAATAGGTATTTGTTAAATCATATAAATAGACTTTGTCGATATATGGATATAGACTCTTGACGTTACTTCTTAATTTGCGTTCTATCTGATCTTTATGTAAGTACAACATATCGCCTATTTCATAGATCATATCTTTGGATATCCGTGAAAAACATGTTTTTAAATATTCTACAAGGACGCTTTGTTCATTGATCCACCTGTAAGTATGAAGATCACTACCTGGGGAGATCAGTCGACCTAGGATAACAACTTTTGCCAAATCTGTTTCTTTTTGAGAAAATCCACATGATTGTAACACCTCGTCAAACTTAAGGCGATTCCAGAATTCTATCCCAACAAGCTCTGAACCTGCAAATCTTGACTGTGTCATTTCGGTTGTATCCAAGTCAACTTCCACATTCTTGCCTTTTTGTATTTCAGGTTTTTGTTGTACTTGACCTGTGATTTTGATATTGTATTTTATATAAGCGATGTCAGCAATTTTTTCTAGTTTATCAGAAAATTTAAGTATCTGATTTCCTTTGATTTTATTCTCAATTATGACAACAAGTATTTTTTGTTCTTCTAACGTTAAATCAAAATCTCCGATATGAACAAGCATCCGTGGTTTTGGACCTTTGTCCGTTTGCACGGTCTCCATCAATTGCAGGTAAGTGTAAATCTTACCAGTCTTATTATTCTTAATCTCTTTTTTAATAATAAACATAGGACTATTATATTTACACTGGAAAACATGTCAATAATTATTTTAGCTATTTTATTTAGTATTTTAGGTTCTTTTTGGCACTTTTTCAAATACTCGAGTCATACATATCAATCACTTACGTTCAATAAAGTGCTAAAATCAATGATTTTTCCCGAAAGATGGGTTAAGAAAACAGCAACAGGAACCAGATTTTGTTCAAATTCACAAGGATTTAGCCAAAAGTGGTGTAACATTATCTTTACTATGGCAAGAATATTCAGACACATGTAGAGATAAAGAACAAATACCCTACAAATATTCTCAGTTTTGTAAATTGTATAATGATTTTTCCGTAAAAACAAAAGCAACTATGCGTATCCATCATAAACCTGGTGAGAAAATGGAGGTTGATTGGGCTGGTCAGACTGCAATGATAAAAAATAATATCACAGGATCTCCTATTAAAGTATACATATTTGTTGCAACACTTCCTTATAGCGGATATTCATATGTAGAAGGCTTTTTATCTATGAATACCGAAAGTTGGATTCAAGCACATATCAATGCGTTCAATTACTTCAATGGTGTTACTAAGATACTTGTTCCAGATAATCTAAAAACAGGAGTAGATAGGATTCATTGGTTTAATCCAGTCATAAACAGAGTCTACGGTGATATGGCAGCTTATTATGACACAGCCGTTATTCCTGCAAGAGTAAGGAAACCTAAAGATAAAGCAAGTGTAGAAGGAACGGTAGGCGTTATTTCGACATGGATAACAGCCTCATTAAGGAATATCCTTTTTTTTACTCTTAATGAGTTAAATGAATTAATCAAAGAAAAGCTAAATGAGTTCAATAGAAAGCCTTTTCAAAAGAAGGAAGGAAGTCGTGAGAGTGTTTTTCTGGCAGAAGAACAAAATGAATTATTACCCTTGCCTTTATCAAAATATGAACTTGCCATATGGTCAAAAACAATTGTACAATATAATTACCATGTTTGTATAGATAAAATCAATTATTCAGTACCTTACGAATATATAAAGCATGAGTTAGACGTGAGAACTACCATTAAGACAATAGAGATCTTTTATAATGGCAACAGAATAGCTTCACACATTAGAAAATATGGTAATGCAGGACAATATCAGACTTTCCCAGAACATATGCCAGAACAGCATCAAAAATATCTTGAATGGAATACAGAAAAATTTATTGCGTGGTCAGATGAAATTGGATCAAACACAAAAGCTGTAATAAAAAGCATTATTTCCTCATGTAAAGTAGAGCAACAAAGCTATAGAACATGCATGACCTTATTGAAATCAGCTGATAAATATTCAGCAGAATGCCTTGAAAAAGCTTGCGAAAGAGCATTAACCTATTCTCCTAATCCAGGAGTTAAAACAGTTTATCAGATTTTAAAAAGAGGATTTGATATGATATCTGTTTGTTTTGAACCTTCAGAAACAGTAGCACCGTCTTGTCATGGTTTAACCAGGGGTTCATCATATTATGGGAGGAAAAAGAAATGATAGATCGTCAAACAATAAATCAATTGTATGAAATGCATTTAAGCACTATGGCTGAAAGTTTTAAAGAACAAATAAAGGATCCGGCTTATAAACAATTATCTTTTGAAGAGAGATTTGCTTTTATAGTAGATAAAGAATGGATTAACAGAAAGAACAACAAATTAGCAAAATTAATCAAAACTGCTAATTTAAAATTTACAAATGCTTGCATAGAAGATATAGAATATCACGATGACAGGAAAATCGATAAACCATCAATATTGCGGTTATCAACATGTGAATATATAACATCAACATACAATATAATAATTACAGGGGCATCTGGAAGTGGCAAATCATATATTGCATGTGCCTTAGGTATGTCTGCTTGTCGTAAATCATATTCAGTAAAATATATAAGACTACCAGAACTTTTTGATGAATTAGAAGTAGCAAGAGGAGAAGGTCGGTACAAAAAAGCAATAAATCAATACAAACAAGTAAAACTTTTGATAATAGACGAATGGTTATTAACTCCTCTTAGAGGACATGAAGCAAATGATCTGTTTGAAATAATCGAGTCTAGATATCAAAATGGTTCAACCATGTTTTGTTCTCAGTTTGAAATTGAAGGATGGCATGAGAAGATTGGACAAACAACTCTTGCGGATGCCATCCTTGATAGGATAGTTCATAATGCTTACGATATATTAATTGAGGGAAAAATGTCAATGAGAGAAAGAAAGGGGTTTAAAAAATAATGATAATTTGTCCGAGTAGTTTTACCGATCTCTCGGACAAATTTTTAATGAAAAGTAAGAGAGTTTTATGTGGCTCTCTTAACGGAGGCTTGGCTCAATAAATTCGGAGCATATGCTCTATTAAATCGGAACGTATGCTCTAAACGATCGGTATATTCAGATAAAGTTGATTTATCCAAATTTTCAAAAAAATCAATAACAATTTTGCTATTTTCATTATAACTAGAATTTTTATCTTGAATCTTAAGAAAATATTCGAAATATAAAAAATAATCCTCAATTGCTTTATCATAGTTATCAGGAAGATTATAGTATTCTAAATTTAATTGTAAATTGTTTTCATTTGGAATTTCTTTTTCTATTGAGATTAAAGACATAGGTAATAAGCTCAATATTATAAGCATTATCATGTATAGATTTATTTTTATTTTTTAACTCCTTTATTATAAATATTATATTTTTTTGTTGGGTTTCTTAACTATAATGATTAAGAAACCCGTTAGACAATAAACTGATTTCGATCTCCTGGAATGTAAATGTTGATATTTTTAAAAGAAAGAACAATTAAGCTAAGTATATAGTTAGCTTAATATACTCATAAGCAGAAAAATTTATGATATTTGAACAAACTTGTAATATAATCTTACCATTCATCTTTCATTCTCCTAAACTTATTAACGATAAAAGCAAAAATATAATAAAAAATTAATTATGTCAACAACTATTTAAATAAATTTTAAAAAAAAGATAATCTTGCTAAGGATATTGTTAATGTGAAAGATATGTTATTCCTTTTTTAAGATAACAGGGTTAATGCCCCTAATATAATGAACGAATCCTGATCAAATATATGTTCAACCCCTACCGGGGTTAGGTTGTGTGTTACAAGATTACCATGGTTAAAACCATGGCCTACCTATATTCAACCCCTCACGGGGTTGTTATTTCACGTTCAAGAGGAATCGTATATTGTAATTTATTAGAACAATTGATGCTTTTATTTCTCAAACCTGAGGAACGGTATGTTGGGTGCTGATGATTTGAATTATCGGGATATATCTAAAGCTAAGTAACGGAAGTCTTATTCCTATGTAAACTACAAGCCAGAAGACATATATCGCATCTCTGATGCTGGAATAGAGAGTTTCTTTTTTCCCAGATCTTACGAACTGGGTTATAAACATATCGCATCTCTGATGCTGGGTGGTAGGGATATACTCTCATCTTGTTTCCTATCCCCAGATCTTACGAACTGGGTTATAAACATATCGCATCCCTGATGCTGGAGTGGTAGGGATATACTCTCATCTTGTTTCCTCTCCCCAGATCTTACAATCTGGGTTATAAACATATCGCATCCCTGATGCTGGAGTGGTAGGGATATACTCTCATCTTGTTTCCTCTCCCCAGATCTTACGAACTGGGTTATAAACATATCGCATCTCTGATGCTGGAGTGGTAGGGATATACTATCCTCTTGTTCCCTATCCCCAGATCTTACGAACTGGGTTATAAACATATCGCATCTCTGATGCTGGAGTGGTAGGGATTATACTCTCATCTTGTTTCCTTTCCCCAGATCTTACGAACTGGGTTATAAACATATCGCATCCCTGATGCTGAAGTGAGAGGGATTATACTCTCATCTTGTTTCCTCTCCCCAGATCTTACGAACTGGGTTATAAACATATCGCATCTCTGATGCTGGGGTAGGCTCTACAGAAGAGCGATCTGACAAGTGATAATAGCATATAAAATGAATAAGGGCACGAAAAACTACCGTACCCTTACAAAAGACTCTTTTAGACATGCCTTTAAAACAAATATTAATGGAGTTAAGGCATATTCTAGTCATATGATACTATTTCACAATTATAAATTTTCCAATTTTTTCGGAGTTGTTCTGTTTGAATTTATACAAATATATACCAGATCTAACCTGATGACCATTACTGTTTTTCCCGTTCCAGGTGTATTTTTCAGAATCATTACTAATAGTATTAATCTTCTGACCTTTCATATTATAAATATCAATTTGATAATCAAACTTATGTTCAGATGAGATATTGAACATAATGTTCTTGTTTGATAAAACCTTAACAAAGATGTCTATATTATTATCATTGATATTTTTTTTATTAATTAATTGGGTAGTTCTTGATGTTTGAGGAGTTGCAGTAAGGGTGTTGTAATAGGGTACGACATTATCTTTATAAACTGCAATTTTTTTTGTAGATAAATCAGCAGTCGTATTAAAGGTCACACTTCCATTAGAATCAGTATTAGCTCGTAAATAAACAGTGTCATCACTATTCAGTATTGTTACTGTTGAGATCGGTATTTCAGTACTAAAACCATTTCCAATAGACACATTTATTATTAAAGCTCTTCCTGGAATATAATTTTTGGAAACATTAAAAGATTGAGATTCTTTATACCATACATCCATACTAGGATCACCAAAGTATATTTGAGACAAAAATGAATAAAATTGACTACTAAGACTTGGATTATTGAAATATTGAAAATCATTAATATAATTTAATGATAATAAATAACCAATTCTTTTTGTGTTTTCTCTTTGTAAATTATTGAAGAATATTCCTAACTTATCAAAAGTCTCTGCTACATAAGAATAATAAGAAGAACTTAAAATTGCAACTGCTCCATCATTATTATTCATAAATTCAGCACTATAACAATCTGTACTAAGATAAGTATTTGGGTTAGATGTTGACATTTTTTGAAATCTTGATAATCCACATGATCCAAGCCAGAAAAAGTAGGGTTTTGATTGACTATTTGTCAAATAATTGGGTAAATATCTAAATGTCGATGCAGGCATTTGACCATGTCCATTAATTGTATAATTATAATCAATTGTTAAATTCATATATGTATAATCAGGTGTTGTAGGATTTGGAGGATAAACAACATTGTTATTTATACAAGCCATTGAGTTATTATCTCCTCCATGCGTATATGTGAATAAAAAACTATAATTACCTTCATTTAAAATATTACCAACTGTGACTGCTGTTGGGGTTGTAATGTTTTGGTCAAATGTTATTTGCTTTGTGATGGATGAGTCCAATTTTCTTGTTGAGTTAATAATAAAAGAATCACAAAGCGGATAATTTATAATACGAGAATAATTGTTACTTATAAATCTATACTTTTTTGTATAATTTGAATCTGTATTATATCTATAATTAATATATTTAGTTATAAAATTTTGAACTTCTGTAGTAGTATTGGCTGGAATTCGACCAACGTATAAATCATAATTATAAGTAAGATTGTGCAAATTATCTGTCCATGTAGATAATACATTTGAATAATAAAAATCTGTTGGAAACTTTAATCCCCATGCATCAGGATATTCATCCCATGTAATATAATCGTTTGGGTTGTGAATCATATACGATGGTATAATGCTTGCATCTCCACCAATTAGTACATATTTTAGATTAGGATTACTAATTTTTAAATTATGTAAATAAGTTCTTATAGATGAAGGAGTACTACCTGTTGTCGCTGTTGTTACAACCATTGATTTAATGCCTTCTCTGTTTTTAATTTTTGAAAACTCTACAAACTTATTATAAAGAGTTGAATTTGTTATTATAACAAGAGTAACTGGAATTTCTTTAATTACTTTTATTGTATTTAAAGAAATAGTTTCTGAATTATTATTTATTATTTCTTTACAAAAAAGATTATTTGATAATAATAATAAAAATAATAATAAGAATGTGGTGAATATCTTTTTCATCATTTTCTCCTATTTAATAATTGCTATTTTCTTTGTAGAAATGGTTTTGTTATTTTCATAAAGTTTTATGAAATAGATACCTGAAGATATATTGTTGTTATTTTTAAGGTCTAAACTAATATGTTCAGAATTATTTACTATGTCATTTATTTTTTGACCTTTTACGTTATATATTGATATTTTGTACATTTTATCCAGTTTATTATTTATTACAATGTTAATTTTTTCTTTTACAGGATTAGGATATACAGTCATAAATGTAATAGGTTTTTCAATATTTTCTTGATCAAAATTTTCTGCAGACCCTGAAGGGTACAATTTTCCCCAAAAAACATGGTCATTATAACCCCAAGTATCAGCTTGTGGCTGATTTTCAACAAATGGGCTCATTGTATTTCCATTTGCAGTTAGTAAATGACCAAGTCCAAAAATATGACCAATTTCATGTTTTAAGACTTTTTGTAAAGAAAATGTATAAATCGGCGGACTTGTTGTATTAATGACATAATCATCCAAACCTGCATTCCATTTTTGTTCTCTATATGAATGAGTCACAAGATCATGTTCATAATGATAAAAATTGCTTGATACATTTATATATACACAACTAAGATACATGTTACCAACTGTTGTGTTTTGGTTATAAATCCTATGTCTAGTTACATTGTTACCAATATTTTCGAATTTACCTCCTGGAACTACAAATCCGAAACAAACTTTAGCATTTAAAACTTCAAATAAAACCGGGTCTGATGAATATCTAACTGGAAAACAGTTTGTACCTCCTCCTGATGTAGCACGAGAAACAGTAAATTCACACTCTGGTAATCTTTGATAATCAAAGTAAGTTAATGTTGTTTCTAAAAGTGTTGTTGTTTGTCCATAAATTTCTGGGTTTGATAAATTTGACACACAATTTTCAGCTTCATAAAATTGAATATTAAGATTACTTCCGATTCCATATATTTTAGCAAAATTAATACAATATCCATTATCTAGATCTGTTAAATAATGAGGAGTAAATTGATTATAGCAATAGTCACCATATAAAAATTCATAAAGTTCAATGTCAGGTGCTTGTCCATATAAATAATTAAAGCAAATAATTATTATAATTAATAATATTTTTTTCATTTTAATACCTCAAAGAAATTTATAATTTTATTAAGAGAATCTTCAAATTCTGATAGTTGTAATTTGCTTTTTTCTCTAAAGAAATATAAACTTATCCCATTTTGGTGAAGATAATCTCTACTATTAACAATTTCTTCATAGTTTAACTCATTATTTTTTAATTCAATACTATTATTTATTATTTCAAACATATTATATAAATCAGTAATCATAACAAAATTTTTATTACTCGCTGTAAAATGGTAATTGATTAAATATTCTTTACCCACACTTATATTATTAAAGAATTCTTTATTTCCAATGATTCTTATTCTTTCTTTAGTAGTATTGATTTTATTTAAACCTACGTATCTTTTTATATCAAAGGTAACATACATAATGTTACAACCACTATGGAAAGGTAAGATCTCTTCAATTTTAGTTGGTGTTCCAATAATTCTATAAATTGATAATTGATTTGCAGGAATGTTAAATTTTTGTTCGATATCCTGACTGAGTATAGATCTAAAATTATCAATCGTCAAAACTTTTAGTCTAATTGAATACTTCTTACATAATAGGTTATAATGTTCGTTATTATCAGTTTTTTGATAATAAATCGAATTCAAATTATCAAAATACATATTTTCATAACTTTCTAAATCATTATAAATTAAATTGATAAAATCTGCATAAGCATTCTTTAACTCGCTGTCTGATAGATTAGAAATAAAATCAGAAAAACCATTGCCCTTTTCAAAACTGTAATCCAGATACTTATTATACAATTTTAGAAATTCATTATTATTGACCTGAATCTCAGTTTTATTATCTTTTAAATTTATTTTTGTTTTTTGATTAACGCTAACTAATATATTGTAACAACACATTAGTATGATAATAATAATTAATGTTTTTTTCATTTTTAACTCCTATATTATAAATATTATATTTTTTTGTTTTTTTGTTGGGTTTCTTAACTATCATTATTAAGAAACCCAATAGACAATAAATTGATTTCGATCTCCTGGAATGTAAACATTGATGTTTTTAAAAGAAAGAACAATTAAGCTAAGTATATATATATATATATAGTTAGCTTAATGTTTTCATAAGCAGAAGAATTTATGATATTTGAACATACTTGTAATACAATCTTGCCATTCATCTTTCATTCTCCTAAACTTATTTACGATAAAAGCAAAGGTAGAATAGAAAAATAATTATGTCAACAACTATTTAAATAAATTAAAAAAAGATAATCTTGATAAGGATATTGTTAATGTGAAAGATATGTTATTCCTTTTTTAGATTACAGGGTTAATGCCCCTAATATAATGAACGAATCCTGATCTAATATATGTTCAACCCCTACCGGGGTTAGGTTGTGTGTTGCAATATTACCATGGTTAAAACCATGGCCTACCAATATTCAACCCCTCACGGGGTTGTTCTTTCACCTTCAAGAGGAATCGTATATTGTAATTTATTAGAACAATTGATGATTGTGTTGTTGATGCTTTTATTACTCAATCCTGAGGAACGGCATGTTGAGTGCTGATGATTTGAATTATCGGGATATATCTAAAGCTAAGTAACGGAAGTCTTATTCCTAAGTAAACCACAAGCCAGAAGACATATATCCCATCTCTGATGCTGGAATAGAGAGTTTCTTTTTTCCCCAGATCTTACGAACTGGGTTATAGACATATCGCATCTCTGATGCAAATAAGTTAATTACTGAGTGTCCAGGGCAATTGGTTTTTGTATGAAAAAGGCAATTTGAAAATGCTTGATTTTGGCAATCTCAAAAATACTCTTGAAACTAGATAATTCAAGGGGGTGAAAATGAGGAAAGATGTGATGATATTTTTTAATAAATCATATTTTATCAATCATTTACATTTCAATGTACTCTAAAACCTTAAACTTCTCTCGAAAGATGGGTAGGCTGTACAGAAGAGCGATCTGACAGTGGGTTAAAAGAAGAATAATTATATGGATCTATGTATATTGACACAACTTCTTGATCTAAGCATTGCGAGTTAGGGTTAGAACATGTATAAAATTCAGAAATGTTAGGAGCTGTTTGTGAGTATAGAAGATAGACGCATAAAGAAATAACAATAGTTATTAATATGATTTTAATATCTTTCATAATTCCCTCTTAAATACGAAAGTAAATTTTTTTCAATATCATCTAAAGATAAAGTTTGGTTATTTTTGAATAAAAAATACTTGAGATAATTTGATTTTACATCTCTTTTGCTAATTACATTTTTATAATCTAATTCCATTTTTGCAGAAATAATAGAATTTTTAACTTCAAAAATTTCATTTAAATTAAAAACCGGATAAGTTTTACATTCTAATATGTCAGATCCAGGTTGAAAAAAAGATTGGTAATATATTGGTATTAAATATTTCTTTCCTTTTAATTCATTTAATTGATTAACATTAATTAATGAATTGAAATTAGAAATAATAAAAAGTTGATCAAATCGACTCACAGAATTGAATCCTAACTGTCTTTCAATATTTACATTAAATTTTATTAATTTAGCAAAGGGTTCAACAAAGGGTTCAATAGATGAAACTATTTCATAACTATTAATAGTACAGACAAGATAATTCCAGAAAAATGGTTCTGGTGAAAGCTTAGTAACCTCCCAATAATATCCATCAGTTTCTCTGATACAATCATTGAAACCATAAATAGTTATTGTTTTCATATCCCAATTACTCTTTACAAGTTTATCATTAAATATCGAGAATTTTTTATACTCATTTTCATTTTTGTAAGTATTAAAATACGGAATATTTAATACACAATATTCTTCAAAATAATCAGGATATTTATTTCTAAATATCCATAACGATTCTTTTATATTTAAAAGTCTATCTAAACTCTGATTTTTTAAAAAATTATAAACTATTTGTAAATTTTCTTTTGTTTGCAAATTGGGATCTTGACAATCAATAAACTCATAAAAGAAACTTGCAAATTCATCAATTCGATGATCATAATCTGATGGTAATTCATTAACAGGTAATTTTTGAGGCAAGGAATAACCTTTAAGGCAACTCAATGTTGAAATAAAAATTAATAATGTTATTAATAAAATCTTTTTCATTTTTTTCTCCTAAACTTATTTACGGTATAAGCAAAAATTAATTATGTCAATAACTATTTAAATATTTGAAAAAAAGATAATCTTGATAAGGATATTGTTAATGTGAAAGATATGTTATGATAGTCAAGTCTTAAATATTGGTATAAATTGATAACTCATTATAAAAACTCCTTAAATTCTCATTTTATCCACATTCTTTCTTATATTCACATTTAGATATATTTTCAAATTTTGCCATTTCACTCCTGTATTCTTTGATTCTTTCAATAGGTTTGTTTAAATAAATCCGATTATTTATCCAGTTTTCTGATGTGTCTTGGAGTATTGCTCCAAATAATTTTATACAACTTTTATTATCTGGAAAAATCCTGATACATCGTTCTCTTCTTCTGAGTTCTTCATTTAATCGTTCTATAGGATTTGTACTTTTTATTTTAGATCTATGTTCTGGAGGAAATTTAAGATAGATGGTTATTTCTTCATATGTTTCCTCAAGCCATGAGGCTAAGTTATTATTCTTTTTTTGATTAGCCATTTTAACAAGATCTTTCCTATATAAATCAAATGTCTCCTTGTTCTCAGCATTAACTATATTTTGCTACAAAGGAAGTAACCACGACTTCTTTGTTTTATAAACCTTATCCATTGCATTCCTCATCCAGTGAACAATGCATCGTTGTCTTAGCTGTCCTGGAAAACATTCTTCGATGGATTTAATCAGACCGTCATGCTGATCGCTTATCCATAATTCAGATCTCTCCAAGCCTCTCTTTTTTAAGCTCTGTAGAAATTCTTTCCAATTTAAGGCACTTTTTTTTCCCCTAAATGAAAAGCTAATACATCTCTATCTCCATCTTCTTTTAACCCTATCGCTATTAAAATGGCTGTCGATCTTACTCCTGTTTCATCTCTTGTTTTCGTATAAATAGCATCCAACCATACATAAGAATATACTCTCTCTAATGAACGTTCTTTCCATTTCAATACTTCACCCTCTATTGTTTGAGAACATCTACTGACAAGACTTTTATCCATTCTGTCTATTCCTAATTCAAAAAACAACTTCTCCATCTTTCTGGTGGACACTCCATTTATATAAGCTTGGCTAATAATACTTATCAAAGCTCTGTCTACTCTTTGAAATTTTTCTAAAATGATTGGATAAAAACTGCCTTTCTTAATTTCGGAATGCCGATAGTTACTTTACCCATTGAGGTTGTCAGCTCCTTTTTTCTTAATCTAATTCCATTACGATAGGTCTTTCGCTCTTCTGATCTCTCATAAGGCTGAGCTCCTACACGATTATTTAACTCTGCTTCAATAATGGCCTTAATCCCTGTTTCCAGGATACTTAGAAAATCTCCAGGAATATTTTCCTGAAATAACTTGACTAATCCATACGAATCTTCTTTTCTTTGTTTTGATTGGGTCATGATAATCTACTTTGATATTTGTTTTTATTTTTATTAAAACCAATTTACTATGAGTTATCTTTGACTCAACTCTTTTTTCTGATTACTCCGAATTTACACCACATTTTAAGACACTACCAAAATTAAAGGCATTAAACGATAAAAGTTATATAAATAAATACACACAAGAGTATAAACAACAATAAAAAAATATGTGAACTATAAATTCTTATTATTTTATCTATCCCCACATATTTACTCATCTTATTCACATAATCTAAACTTTTCTTATCTATGTGGATGTTGTCAATTTTAGAGGATAGCAATATATACATTTGATATAAGGTAGAGGGGGGAAGCTTTATGGTAATTGTTTTTTCTTTTGGGTCAAAATAAACAATGTCAACACTGTCAAATGGTTTTGAAAATCCTGCTTTTTTTACTTTTAGAAGAATAATGTTCTCAAAATTTATACTTTTGTTTTCTTTAGTTAAAGCGTTTCTTATTATTATACTCTTATCCTCTATTGTGATTGTTAGGAAAGCGAGAAGTATGTTTTTTACAATAAAGTATCCTGCTTGTATAAGAGCGAAAAGTACAAAAATGTGAATAAATTTATTTTCAGTAATGTACAGAAAATCTATGTATAAAAATTTTATGATAAATATTATGCTCAGAAAAGGGATAATAATATTTAAAAGTATTTCTGGGATTTTGTATTTAAAAATCATAATTTTCTCCTTTTTTTATAAATTGGGGCATTAAGCCCCAATAATTTTTAGTGTTCATTAATTAGTAATATACAATACAACTAAATCTATTATCAAACATAGATATACTGCATTAAATGACATTCCTATAGCCCCACTAATAGCACCTCCTATGGCTCCAGCTCCTCCAGCAGTATATCCTCTTGCAATTGCACCAACTGCTGCTCCAATTACATCAAGAACAACTTAAGAAATAAGTGTATTTGGAAGCTCGATTTCGCCATTGTATTTTTGTTTTATCATAGAAGCCCAAGAGTCAATGTTTTCTGTCCAATATGACGAAGAATATTTTGCTATATCCAAGATTGTATAATATATTGGATAATATTTTTCTACTTCAGTAATTTTCCCCAATGTATACAAAGAATCAATTTGAGAGAAAATTAGACTATCTGAAGCTTCTAATTTTAGAACAGTCAATAATTGATTAATTAAGGCTTTTTCATTATTACTTATTGATATGCAATTATCAAGATGCATTATTGTATTATCAATTTTTTGCACACGATTAGCAGTAATATTTATTTTTGTCGCTCCGAAATCATTTAAAGAGGCTATAGTATTATCAAAAGAGACTGGGGTCTCTATGCTAAACTCTTCACAAATAACTTTTCCAAGATTATCATTATCTATTATTAACTCTTGTTTGCTCATGTGTGAATACATGGAGTTTATGGCCTTGTTATGGATTTCTCCAGGACTTAAGATCTCTCCTGCTTTAGTATCCTTTGTATTTGTAGAAGTAATGCTATTTTGACAACCCAATAAAATAAGGCTCATAGATATTAATATCATTATTATTTTCTTATAAATTTTCACAATCTTTCTTGTAGTACCACTCATTTTTTATCTCCTAAATTATATTCATTATATTTTTTTTGTTTTTTTGTTGGGTTTCTTAACTATCATTATTAAGAAACCCATTAGACAATAAATTGATTTCGATCTCCTGGAATGTAAATGTTGATATTTTTAAAAGATAGATCAATTAAGCTAAGTATATAGTTAGCTTAATATACTCATAAGCAGAAAAATTTATAATATTTAAACAAACTTGTAATATAATCTTGCCATTCATCTTTCATTCTCCTAAACTTGTTTAAAACAAAAGCAAAGGTAGAATAAAAAAATAATTATGTCAATAACTATTTAAATAAATTGAAAAAAAAGATAATCTTGATAAGGATATTGTTAATGTGAAAGATATGTTATTCCTTTTTTTAGATTACAGGGTTAATGCCCCTAATATAATGAACGAATCCAGATCAAATATATGTTCAACCCCTACCGGGGTTAGGTTGTGTGTTACAAGATTACCATGGTTAAAACCATGGCCTACCAATATTCAACCCCTCACGGGGTTGTTATTTCTCTTCCAGAGGAATCGTATATTGTAATTTATTAGAACAATTGATGATTGTGTTGTTGATGCTTTTATTTCACAAACCTGAGGAACGGTATGTTGGGTGCTGATGATTTGAATTATCGGGATATTTCTATAGCTAAGTAACGGAAGTAAACCACAAGCCAGAAGACATATATTGCATCCCTGATGCTGGGGTGGTAGGGATGTCTGATCCTCTTGTTCCCTATCCCTGGATCTTACGAACTGGGTTATAAACATATCGCATCTCTGATGCTGGAGTGGTAGGGATATACTCTCATCTTGTTTCCTATCCCCAGATCTTACGAACTGGGTTATACACATACCGCATCTCTGATGCTGGAGTGGTAGGGATTATACTCTCATCTTGTTCCCTATCCCCAGATCTTACGAACCGGGTTATAAACATACCGCATCTCTGATGCTGGGTGGTAGGGATGTCTGATCCTCTTGTTCTCTCTCCCCAGATCTTACGAACTGGGTTATAAACATATCGCATCTCTGATGCTGGGGTGAGTGGGATATACTATCATCTTGTTTCCTATCCCCAGATCTTACGAACTGGGTTATAAACATACCGCATCTCTGATGCTGGAGTGGTAGGGATTATACTATCCTCTGGTCCCCTATCTCCAGATCTTACAATCTGGGTTATAAACATATTGCATTCCTGATGCTAGGGTGGGAGGGATATACTCTCATCTTGTTTCCTCTCCCCAGATCTTACAAACTGGGTTATAAACATATCGCATCTCTGATGCAAATCAGAAACTACTCATTACCCAAAAGGTGAGGAAAATTGCTTATTTTGGGGATAATTCTGTGTTAAAATGGTTTTATATTCAAAGAAAAATGAGATAAACTCAATTAATAGTTGAGCATTAAGCTTGTAGAAATTTGAGACTTTTGGAAGGAATTTTATACGGATATAATCAGCTAAAGAAAAGGAAACAAAGAATTTAAAAAAATCTTCAACAGAAAGAGTTTTATTTTGAGAACTTTGCATTAATTGATCAAGTTTATGAGTAATTTTTAAGAAAATCGAGTAATTACTAATAAATTTACGTCTGAAATGTGGGTATTCCTTTTTATATTGTTTGGCATAGAGAGATAGTTCGGTTTTAAAACGAAGGGGGAGAACTTTCCAGATTTGTAAAGTTATAGATTGCAACTCTTTAATCATACGATTTTGAGGCATTTCAGGAACAGTATAGTAATTTCTGGTGAAACAAATCGTGCCTTCATTATGGTAACAATAGACTACATCGTCTCTTTTCCCACCTTTTGGATAAAGCGTTGAACCTGGTTTAAAGAAAACACGCATAATAATTCCTTCTTTTACGCAAATTTTAAATAAAACCTCTATATAATATAACTCTAAAACTCAAAAAAGTGTCAATCTTTTTTTATTATTTATAGTATAAAACAAAAAAGAGCAAGCTCCAAGGAACAAAGCATCATGAACCCATTTATCCCTTGTCTTGGTCTTATCATGTAGTAATCAGGAAAACTAATAAAAGAATACTGTACTTACTTTTCAGAGATATTAAGCCAAGTATAAAATAACAATAACGAATAACTTATTCTTCCAGTACTTTCTTTAAAAATCTACCTGTGTGAGAATCGTTCAAATTAATCAAATCTTCGGGAATACCTTCAAATAAAACGAAACCACCTTTTTCTCCACCTTCAGGTCCCATATCAATAATCCAATCAGCATACTTTATAATATCCAGATTATGTTCAATAATGATGACAGTATTGTGATCGGCAACAAGAGTATTTATGATTTGATAGAAGTTATCAATATCAGACATATGCAACCCTGTAGTTGGTTCATCCATTACGTAAACTTGACTCTTTTTATGCAACTCAGAAGCAATTTTTAAGCGTTGAGCTTCTCCGCCAGATAACGTACTAAGAGTTTGCCCCAGCATTAGATATCCCAGTCCAACTGTTTCGAGCATTTTTAGGAGTTTTACAATCTTTGGTTGATGAAAGAATCGAATGGCTTGAATTACAGTTAGAGTTAATACTTCAGAGATATTTAAATGATTCAATTTATAGTTCAACACTTCTGAATGATATCTTTTCCCTTCACATTCATCACAAAGAGTTTTGACAGCATCAAGGAAATGCATCTCAAAACTAAGAGTCCCTTGACCATTACATTTTTGACAGGCACCTTTGGAATTGAAGGAAAACAAAGAAGCTTCTACATTATTCACAGAGGAGAACTCTTTTCTTATCAAATCAAAGACACCAATATAAGTGGCTAAGGTAGCCCGAGAAGATTTACCAATAGCAGACTGATTTATAACAATTGCTTCGGGATACTTTTTAAGAAAACACTGATGAATGAGTGAACTTTTTCCACTACCAGCAACACCAGTAATACAGGTGAGTACGCCTTTTGGTATCCTGACCGTCACATCTTTTAAATTGTGAATAGAAGCATTTTCAACCAGAAAGAAATCTTTAGGTTTTTTCCTTTTAAATATTGGTTTTTCCTTTTTAAACAAGAAGTGACCTGTAATACTGTTGAAGCTCATTAAACCATTTGGTTCTCCAGAATAGACGACTTGTCCTCCTTGTTTTCCTGCCTGCGGTCCCATATCAATGATCCAATCAGAAGCTTTTATAATATCAGGGTCATGCTCCACGACTAGTACACTGTTCCCTTTTTCTTTTAAATGAAACAACATTTTGATTAGTTTTTCTGTATCTCTTGGATGCAAACCAATAGAAGGTTCATCTAAAATATAGATTAAATCCACCAGATTACAATCCAATTGTTTTGCCATTTTAACTCTTTGAGCTTCACCTCCTGAAAGTGTAGAAACAGCTCTGTCTAAAGAAAGATATCCAACACCGATCTCAATCAGCTGAGATAAAAGATATTGAACTTTTCTTATGACAGGGATTGCCATCTCATTATTAATATTATTTACAAATTCTAATACTTCTGGTAATTCCATTTGACAGAGTTGAGCTATGTTAATGTTATTAATTTTAACAGATAAAGCATTTTCATTCAAGCGTGAACCCTTACATTTAGGGCATTCCCCATATGAGAAAAACTTAGTATAGGCATTTTTATCTTCTTCCATTCGTTCATCTTCTGCTTTATCAGTCATTGATTTTTCCAATTTACGAGCAATACCTTCAAAGTTTTTACTATAGGAGAATTTTTCTTTAGCTTTAATTAAAGGAATTGATTCAGAATATAATAATAAGTCTAATTCGTTTTGAGTATAGTCTTTCAGTGCTTTATTATTATCAAAGAGATCCGTCATTAATAATTCTTTCCACATGAAGCTTCCAGATTTATAAAAAGGATGGTTAATTGCCCCTTCCTGAAGGCTCTTATTAAGATCAAGAAATAAACCGATATCAATCTTTGCTTTCTTTCCCAGTCCATGACAATAAGGACACATCCCTTCAGGATGGTTGAACGAAAGAAAAAAAGAAGGGCCTATGAAAGGCACCCCAATTCTTGAAAACACCAATCTGAGATAGGTATTGATCTCTGTTGCTGTCCCTACTGTACTTCGCAGATTATTACCCATTCTTTTTTGATCAATTACTATAGCTGTTGAAAGATATTTAATATCTTCCACATCAGGGCGAGAGAGTTTAGGCATTCGAGTACGAGCAAAGGTTGAAAATGTTTCTACAAGTTGTCTTTGAGCTTCAGTATAAATGGTATCAAAAACAAGAGAAGATTTTCCTGAACCAGACACTCCAGTGAAAGCAACAACCTTATGTTTGGGTATTTCAAGATCTATGTTTTTTAAATTATTCATATGCGCATTATATATAAGTATATGTTTGTGATTCATAATAAACTCCTTTAAATTTTAATTCTTTTTGTGCTTTGAATAGCGTAGTAAACAGAAATGATCGCAGTTATAAACAGGATCACTATCCCTTTGTATAAAAAAATAATACTAGAAGTTCCAGCCAATAAATAACGAATAGCTTCCAGAATATAAGTGACTGGATTTAGCCAAGAAACAATTAATAACCATTTGGCTTGTATTAACTCTCTGGGCAGAAAAGTAGTGCTTAAAAATAATAATGGGAAAACAATATTTGTAACAATTCCTGCGCTTTGATGTTGTCCTGTTCTAAGCATAATTCCTGCTGAGAATCCGCAGAGTGTTAATGACCATAAGAAAGATAAAAGTAAAATGCCAAAAACAGAAATCCAACCAAAATGAAAGGGTAAGCCAAACAAAGCTCCGATTGATATTAATAAAACAGTAAAAAACATTGAAGAAAAGGTATCAGCCAGCATAGGAGCTATCACTAAAATCTTTCTGGAAACAGGACTTAAATAAAGTCTTTTAAAATAACCTGATTGCATATCAGCATTTAAGGTTTGTCCTGCTCCTGCAGAAGAACCCATCGCTAACGAAATGATTGTAACGGGGAAAATAAAAGCAAAATAACCATTTTTTCCAAAAGCGTCTAAGAATCCAATCCCACCGATTCCGGCATTATAAACCACTAAAAAGAATAAACTCATTGCAAAACCCATGATTGGCGCTAAGGGTTGTAAGGCTAATTTAATAACGCCTCTTTTAATTAACAGAAAATGAGGAACATACATGATAATCTCCTAAATTCTTTATTTTGTAAATGATTTAATAAAGGTAAGATAGCTCTCTTCTAAGGATCGATTTGAATCAGGATGAACCATTTGTTTAAA
The DNA here is from genome assembly GCA_963678255.2 of Cloacimonadales bacterium (SeqCode). GTDB lineage: Bacteria > Cloacimonadota > Cloacimonadia > Cloacimonadales > WRIO01. Next base: position 918,164 of record CAXXTW010000001.1, on the reverse strand, counting down.
AGCGGGTACTGATCCATAATATTGGATTTGTCCTTCAATCAAAAAAGCCATATCAGTTGCAAACTTATCCGCTTCTTCAAGATATTGTGTTGTTAACAACACGGTAACTTCCTCTTTTTTGTTTAGATTAGTAATTACTTTCCAAAAGTTTTCTCGAGCCAAAGGATCCATTCCAACAGTCGGTTCATCGAGGAAAAGAATTTTTGGATGATGTACAAGAGCCAAAGCACAATGCAAACGACGCTTGTTTCCTCCAGAAAGATTACCAGCTTTTTTATTTGATTCTAAGGTAAGTTGAAACAATTCCAGCAATTCTTCTGATCTTATTTTAGCATGCTTTTTTGAACAACCAAATAACTGAGCTTGAAATTCCAAGAGATTGGATACTTTTTCAGCAGGATCAATCTCATTTTCCTGAGAAGCCACACCAATCAATCGTTGGATGGCAGAAAAGTTAGTTTCAGGATTGATCCCATGAATTTCAAATTCCCCTGAATCCTTGTGTTCAAGCGTAGTTAAAATTTTAACGAGTGTTGATTTTCCTGCTCCGTTTGGTCCTAACAAAGCAAATAAATGTCCTTTGTTAATCACAAGATCAACGCCTTTTAATGCTTCATTTTCTGAAGAATATGACTTTCTAAGCTTAACGATCTTAATTTCTTCAATCATCTTCCCTCCTTTTTCATACAACTTATTATTTTGAGTCTTTTTTGAATTGTAAAAACCCGACAAAAACAGAGATTAATTACTTGACTTGTTAAATCAGATATTTTATTAATTATTTATAAATTATAGCTTAAGAGGAAATTGTGAAAAAAATAGTTTTTATTATAATTATTATGAGTTTCATGGCACATATTTTAGCTATCACTTATGGGGAAAGATCTTCATCTCTGATGACTCATGATCCTATAAGATATTCAAATAAACCTGAGAATTTATCACGGACTAATCATTTTAATACAGTTTGGTCAGGGAATGGCTTTCAACATATGAATTTCTATGTCACTTCTGCGAGCATTAACAATCTTGGTTTAGAGGAGAATGATGAAATTGCAGTTTTTGACGGAGTATATTGTGTGGGTATGGTAAAATTAGTATCATCGATCAATGAATATGTTTCGTTTGTTGCTTCTTTAGACGACAGTACAACGCCTGAAACAGATGGATATAGCCCAGGACATGATGTTTCTTTTAAAATTTGGAAAGAAAATACTTCAACAGAATATAGTTATCCCCAATTATTGGTAGAATATTCAGCAGGTAATCCTGTATTTCAGATTGGAGGAACTGTAGTCATACAGTTATCTGTTCAAGAAACACAATACTCTTTAGGTCTAAATGTAGAACCTGTAAATTGTGGAACGACAACCGGGTCAGGGTGGTATTATCAGGGTAATCAAGTAACATTAACCGTATTGCCAAATCCAAATTATCATTTCCAACATTGGCAAGATTCCAATGGAAACATCATTAGTAATTCTAATCCTTACATATACTTTATGCCAGATAATGACACAATATTAGTAGCTGTACTGGAGGAAACAACAAACACTAATGATCCTAACATAGCTAATAATAATTTTCTTGTTTATAACTTTCCAAATCCATTTAATCCAATCACTCAGATAAATTACATTATAAAAGAAACATCTCCAGTAGAAATAGATATTTTTAATGCTAAAGGTCAAAAAATACTTACATTATTAAAGACTATCGCTCAGGAAGGAAATCATTCTGTAACATGGGATGGTCGAGATGCAAACAAAAAAGAAGTTGGTAATGGTGTTTATTTTTATAGAATGAAATCAAAAGGATTTATACAAACGGGTAAAATGCTTTTATTGAAGTGAGACGTTATAAATAGAAAAAACCGATGCTTGTAACACCGGTTTATCATTTAATAAGGATTTTAATATTCTTTTAATAAATGTGAAGCAACAATACCACGTTGAATCTGGTTTGTTCCTTCATAAATCTGCATAATTTTTGCATCCCGCATCATCTTTTCAACAGGATATTCTTTCATATAACCGTAACCGCCAAGTATTTGAACCGCGTCAGTCGTTACTTTCATAGCGACATCTGAGGCAAAGTATTTACACATAGCTGATTCTTTTGAATACTTTGTGCTACCCGCATCAATCATTTTAGCAGTTGAGAAAATCAAGGCACGAGCAGCTTCAATCTGAGTAGCCATATCAGACATCATAAATTGAACCGCTTGGAAAGAAGAGATTGGTTTGCCAAACTGATGTCTTTCTTTTGAGTATTTAACGCAAATTTCAAGAGCACCCTGAGCGATTCCTATAGCTTGAGCAGCAACCATTGGTCTGGATTTATCAAAGGTTTTCATGGCAACAATAAAGCCCATTCCTTCTTTGGAAATCAGGTTTTCTTTAGGAATACGGCAATCTTCAAAGATTAATTCACGAGTTGCAGAAGACCGAATACCCATTTTGTTTTCTTTTTTACCAAAAGAGAAACCAGGGGTTCCTTTTTCAACTATAAAACAAGAGCAACCACGTGCACCTTTAGTTTTGTCTGTCATGGCAAAGACAGTATAAATTTCAGCTTCACCACCATTAGTGATCCATTGTTTTGTTCCGTTTAGAACATAAAAATCACCGTCACGAGTAGCAGTAGTTTGAATAGCACCCGCATCAGATCCTGCATTAGCTTCAGTTAAAGCAAAAGCAGCGAGTTTTTTACCAGAAGCGATTTGCGGCAAGAATTTTTGTTTTTGTTCTTCAGAGCCAGATATAAGGATGGGATACATACCTAAACCTGTAGCACCAAAAGCTAAGCTGATACCAGCATCAACTTTACATAATTCTTCAGTAACAATAGCCAAATCCATGACTTTACCACTTAAGCCATCATATTTTTCAGGAACTAATACACCAAATAAATCGGTTTGAGCCATCACTTCAACCACATCCCAAGGGAATATTTGCTCTTCATCATATTTTTCTCTTAAAGGTAATATTTTTTCTTGCGCAATTCTTTTTGCTAAATCTCTTAATTCAATTTGATCTTCTGTAAAAAAATAATCCATTGATTCCTCCTTAACAGTTTATTTTAATTTATTTAAAGCATGTAATCGGTCAAGAAAAAATTAATAAGATTCATTTATCTTAATAAATGCTTATTAATTAGCTTTGACTGCTCACTTTCAAACTATCAATGATGACTTTAAAGTCTTCCAGATTGAGCTCTTTTTGTTCTCCATTCAGCATATCTTTCATTAAAATGATATTTTTTGCTAATTCATCTTCTCCTAAGATCAAAGTATAACGGCACATTAACCGATTTGCATTTTTCATTTGGTTTTTAATTCCCTTTTTCTCAATATCAAATTCAGTATAGAATTTATGAGATCTCAAAAAGGAAATCATTTCAATAGCAACGGGCATCACTTTTTCACCAAGAGCAATAAAGTAAAACATTGGCTTATTATCATCACCCATAAACAGCTTTTCCTGTTCCAGCGAGATAAGAAGTCGGGTTAATCCTCCGGCAAAACCAATCCCAGGCGTATCTTTTCCACCAAACTGTTCAACAAGTTTATTATAGCGCCCCCCCCCACCTAAAGCGTTTTGAGCTCCGAGATTATTATTAATAAATTCAAAAGCAGTGTTCGTATAATAATCTAAACCTCTAACAATTCTGGGGTTCACAATATAGGGAATGCCTGCCATTGTTAAGTAGGCCTGTACCTGCGCAAAGTGCACCTTACAACTCTCATCTAGATAATCCAGCATAGAAGGAGCTTCTTTGGAGATTTTCTTACAAGCAGTCACTTTACAATCTAACAGTCTTTTTGGATTTTTTTCAAGTCTATTACGACAATCAGTACACAATTCGTCTATATGTGGTTGAAAATATTGAATAAGAGCTTGATTGTAATTTTCAGTACATTCAGGACAGCCGATACTATTAATTTCCACAGAAAAGTTTTTTAATCCCAACTCTTTCAAAAAGGTATAAAAAACCTGAATTACTTCAGCATCATAATAAGGATGATTACTGCCAATACATTCCAATCCATATTGGCTAAACTGGCGAGATCTTCCTGCTTGAGGGCGATCATATCTAAACATGGGTCCTATATAGAATAATTTATTAGTCTGATTATCAGCACCCATATTATGTTCGACATAACTTCTGATAACAGGAGCAGTCCCTTCAGGTCTTAAGGCAAAAGATCTTCCTTTTTTATCCTGAAACTTATACATTTCTTTTTGAACGATATCGGAAGAATCCCCAACTGAACGTTCAAAGACTTCAGAATGTTCAAAAATAGGAGTGATGATTTCTTTATAACCAAAAGCTTTTGCAACCTGACGGAATTTAGATTCAATAAATTCCCATTTATAACTTTCAGAGGGTAACACATCAAAAGTTCCTCTTGGAATAGGATATTTAACCGGCATGTATTCTCCTTTAATTTTTTTTAAACGGGTGATAATGTATAAAAACCTGTTTTAGGAAGTAATTATCCCTACACAAGCTCATTTCAAATTTATCAGCAATGAGATCACCCTGATCCATCGTCAGATTTCCTTCCAGAGCGATGATAATATTTAGTGTGTAATAGGGTCCGAAACGATGGGAATAAATACTTTCAATATCTTTTATTTCAGTAATCAATTCTGATTGTCTGAGGACTTCATCCACGATTTCATCAGTCGGAGCGATATCCATTAAACTGGAAGCACCATCTTTGAGGATTTCTACCCCTGTTTTTAAGATAAAGATAGCGACCAAAGCACCTGCTAATGGATCTACCCAAGGATAGCCCATTCGAGAAAACAAGATCCCGATGATGACACCAACAGCTGCAAAGATATCATTTAAATGGTCTGAAGCTAAAGCAATAACGGCAGGGTTTTTAAGTTTTTTTCCCAATATTTTAGTAAAGCAAGTGAGAAAAATCTTAGCCAACAGAGTAAATAGAGCAATATAGAGTGTGTAAATGGCTGTATGAGATTCATTGACAGGATTGATGATATAATCGTAAATACTATCCATGGAATTCCAAAAAATTGCGATACCAGTGGTTATCACAAAAGCCGCTATCACGATTGAAGCGATACTCTCCATTTGTCTGTGTCCATAAGGATGCTCATCATCAGCTGGTTTATCAGCTACTTTTAAGAATATTTTTACGGCAATATAGTAAATAACATCTGAGGTAGAATTGATGCCATCTGCTAATAAGGCAGCACTATGACCTATGATCCCGAACACAGTTTTAAAAACAGCCAAGATGACATTAAAGAATAAGCCTAAATTAACAGTTAACTGAGTTTTCCGACTTATCCATTCTGGATCATGGACATTTTTATCTGATTCAATCATTAATTCCCCTTAACAGGACTCTAGCTTTTTCTAAATCCTCAAGTGTATCTATTCCTATACCCTTGTAATTCGTCAATATCATTTTTATGGAAATCCCATGACTCAATAGCCTTAATTGCTCTAATTTCTCAATATTTTCTAAAAGAGAGGGCTTCATTTTAACAAAATCAAGTAATGTGTTTTTACGATAAGCATAAACACCGATATGCTTATAATAGTTAAAAGACACATCATAATTTCTATTATATGGAATCACCGATCTTGAGAAATAAAGAGCATTACAGAGTTCATCAACAACGACTTTCACATAGTTTGGATTGTTAATATCTTCTTCATTTTCAAGAAGATGCATAAGAGATGCGACGTTAACGGATTGATCATCAAAAGATTGAATTAAATCTTTTAATGGTTCAACACTAATAAAGGGTTCGTCTCCCTGCACATTCACGACAATATCAGTGTCAATCGTTTGACAAACCTCAGCAATTCTATCTGAACCGCTGTGATGATTTGCTGAAGTCATTTTTACTTCAGCATGGATGGACTGACAATGAGAAAATATTCTTTGATCGTCTGTGGCAACAATGACCTGATCAAATAATTCTGTACTTAATACAGCTTCATACACTCTCATAATAAGTGTTTTTCCATTCAAATCGACTAAAGGTTTAGCGGGCAAACGGGTGGAGCTGTATCTCGCTGGTATAACGGCTATCACTTTCATCATTCATCCTCTTTAATAATTCTATACAAACCTGATAACGTTTCAATCCAATCTCATCACGAGTGATGATGAGCTGAGCACGTTTTATCCCTAAATTACTAACTTTATTTACAGATTCTATATTATAAACCAGGCTGTTTTTATCGTTCAGATTCTTGTGTAATGAACGAAAACGCATGTTTTGATACTTAGAATATTCTAACAAAGCATTTGTAAAAGCTTCGTCCAAGGCATCATCCATTTGGGTTGTTTTTCCTGAACCATAACAGTATAACACATCATTTTCAAGTTTTATATTACAAAAAAAAGTACTATCAATCATCTCTGATTTTTCAAATAAAACAGGGGCATCAATTTCTTTTTTACTATAAAAACTTATATTATAACCGCATAGTTCCTGACTTTTATTATTAATCAAAAGCTTATAATTATTCTTCATTTGCTCTATATCAGAGGAAACAGAATATCTGACAGAAACGGTTTCAAAGTCTTCAATTGATTGATCATCATAACAAATACTAATATATTTGTCGATTCCATAAGAAGAATCCAGTTTTGAATAAATAACTGCTGCTTGACTTAAAGCATTTTCTTCCATAATTCTTTTATCTGAGCTAATGGCACTGATCCCAATAGACTGACGAATATTTTCTGGTAATTGAATCTTATATATCGAATCTATCATTTCAACAGAAAAAAGACAGGAAAAACCCAAAACCGACAATAAAATCAATAAACCTTTCCTCATAAACACCTCATGGCAAGAATAGTTTTTTTTAATCTTTTGTCAATAAAGAGATTTAACGAAAAGTTTATTGACTAAAATATCATTATCATCATATAATGTGTCAAAACAAATATAAGAGGTTAATATGAAGATCTATATTTCGCTTGATATGGAAGGAATCTGTGGAACTTATAACTGGGAACAGGAAAAAAAGGATCGTTCAAACGTAATTTATGCTATCAGAAAACAAATGGAATTTATCATCGAAGGAATTCATGAGAGTGCTGTAAACAGAAAGATAACCGATATTATTGTTGCAGATTCTCACAGTAGTGGAGATAATCTTCCGTGGTCATTTACTGAGTTAGATGAAAGACTATCTTTAATTTCAGGCTCACCAAGACCCTATTATATGATGCCACATTTTAAAGATGATTACGACAGGGTCTTTTTGATTGGTTATCATGCAGGCACAGGGGCTTATCAGGCAAACATGGATCATACGTATTCTAACAGCAGAGTTCATCAGATAACAATTAATAATATTCCTATGAATGAAGCGCTTTTAAATAGTGCCTATGCTTCAGAATTCTCTGTTCCTGTAACTCTTATCAGCGGAGATTTGTCTTTAAAAAATGAAATGCTTCAGGCAAATGCCATGCCTTGGGTAGAATTTATTGCCACTAAAGAAGCTATTTCCAAATTTTCTGCTATGAATTATTCTTTAACACGTGTTAGAAATAATAGTATTGAATCTGTACTTTCAGCATTAGCAAAAGATCGAGCTGAATACCCTCTTTATAAATTTGATAGTCCTATGGAAATGAAAATAGTATTTAATTCAACATCCTTTGCCGATCTTGCTCAAATGATTCCATATTCACAGCGTATAGATGGTAGAACAGTTTCTTTTAAAGACAAGGATTATAAGATCATATTTGAAACGATGATGGCTATGATTACCTTAGCTTATACCGTTAATCCATAAGATGATTTTTTTTTGCATAATCAAGGGTAATGAGCAGGATTGAAAAGACTAAGATCCCTGCGCTAACCCATTGAGTCAAATCCAGTTGATTTCCATGTAAAATCAAATCTAAGATAACGGCAGTTAAAGGGAAACATAACTCGCAAATTGTAGAAACGGAGGCAGTAACTTTTTTTAATCCGTAGTAATATAAGAAGATGGCTCCAGACCCAGTGGTAAAAGCGATGATTAACAAAGTAAGCCATTGCACAGAATTTGTCTGAGTTATCTGGATTATATCCTTATTCAGCAAGACCCAACATAGCATAATGACAGTTGTAAATCCATACCGATAGAAGGTTGCTGTTTTAAAATCATGATTTAGAGAAAGATATCTTGATATGACTGTACCAGCAGCAAAGAAGACAGCTGCCAAGGTAGCATAAAAATAGGCAGTTAAAGCGGTTGAATCTGAACTGAATCCAGGGAAATGAAAACCAAATGATAAAAAATAAGCTGAAAATATGGATACAATTGCTAATACTTTAAATCTTAAACTTAACTTTTCTTTAAGGAAAATCCCAGCAAACAGTATGGCAAACAAGGGTTGTAATTTCTGTAATAACACAACAATGGTTAATTTTTGAAAATGGACTAAAAACAAAGCTTTTACAATTGCTAATGTTCCAAAAGACCCCCCTGTTAAACCTATTAACAGAAAAGCTAACCAATCTTTGGAAGTAAATGAGGGTAATCGTAAAAACTGTTTATACATCAACAGACTCATAAACAAGAATGGAACAAGGTGGATCATAAAGACAACATAACCAGGCTTTAATGCAAAGAGATTAGGTGTCAAAACGATGCCATCTATACCCCATAACGAAGCAGCAACACAAATTGCAGCCATAGAAGAAACCAGGGATGTTTTATTTTCTGTCACTATTCTTTCATACCACTGGAAGAATAGCTAGCAATAATACTTTTCTGGGCAAATAGAAAGAGAATCAGTAAAGGTAAAATACTGAATGTAGAGGCAGCCATTAACAGGGTAGTCTGAGAAGAACTTTCCTGAGAGAAATAACTCAAGCCTACTTGAAGTACATGTAATTTTGGATCATCAATCATGACTAATGGCCACATAAAGCTATTCCATGAACCAATTATAGAGAACACAGAAGCAGTAGCAATTATTGGTTTTGACAAGGGTAATATTATTTTATAAAGTATTTTAAAACGACTGCACCCGTCAATTGAGGCAGCATCCAACAAATCCTGAGGGATAGTTTTAAAATGTTGTCTCATAAGAAAAATAGTAAAGATGTTTCCTAGCCAGGGAATGATCAACGCATTGTAGGTATTTAACCAATTTAATTTATCAAGAAGTAAGTAAGAAGGGATTAGATAGATCGGTTCAGGTATCATCATCATACTGATTAGAAAATAAAAGATCAGATCTCTTCCTTTAAATTGCATTCGGGCAAAGGCATAAGCAGAAAGTGCTGAAGTGATCAAGACACCAAACAGAGTCATGATTGCCGTATAAATCGTATTGAAGAAATACCGACTAAAAGGAACTTTATGAAAAGCCTCAGAGAAGTTATTCCAATGAAGCTTAATTTTATTTACTTTTTTAAGATCTTTGTTGGCAACAGTTAAGTAAGACTTAACAATGCGACCTTTCTCGCTGATCAAATTGATTACTGAACTGTCCTTTTCGGTCATGACAATAGAAACACGATAGGTTTTATCATCAAGTTTATACGACAAGTATTTTTCTTTAGGAATAAATCCAACACTGCCCTGATTCACTTCCAATTGAGATTTTAAAGCTGTACTAATCATCCAAACAAAAGGAACAACCATGGAAAGACCGCAAACAGACAGAATAATATAGATAAAAGAATTTTTAATCCAGTTCATTACATCCCCTAATTAATAATGTACATTTTTTTCAAAACGTTTTTGAAGCATGGTTAATCCCAGAATGATGACAAATAAAACTAAAGCAATAGCACTTGCATAACTGAAGTTTTGGACATCGAATCCTTTTTCATAAATATAATAGACGATTACTTTTGTTGAGCCATTTGGTCCACCGATAGGAGGTCCAGTCATTAAATACACCTGAGCAAAAACCTGGAAGGTGGTAATGGTAGTCATCATTAAAACATAATAGGTGGTTGGAGAGACAAGGGGTATGGTTAATTTGAAGAATTGTCTCAATTTACTAGCTCCATCGATTTCAGCCGCTTCATAATAGGATTCAGGAATACTTTGTAATCCAGCCAAATAAATCACTACATTGTAACCTATGCTTCTCCATACGGTCACTAATATAATTGCAAAAAGAGCTAAAGAAGGGCCAGCCATCCATTGGGGAATATTGATTCCCATACTGCCAAAGAAGAGTTGAAATATTCCTCTAGATTCAGCTAACCAGGCTAATGGTTGAAAACCAAACATTGTTAATATGGAATTTGCTAAGCCAGTTTGTTGATTGAATATTATCTTCCATACAATTGATAAAGCCACTAATGACGTGACAAAAGGAATAAAATAGATAGTTCTAAAGAAGCCTCTTAAGCGTTTTACATTGTTTAATAACACAGCAAAAGACATAGACGTGACAATGGTTAAAGGAACAACAAAGATGACCAGATAAAAGGTATTAACCATAGATTTCCAAAACTCCTGATCATAAATCAAAGTTTTGTAGTTTTCAATACCAATAAATCCGCCAGGTCCTTTCACAGTCCAATCAAAAAAACTAATAACAAAAGACATAACGATTGGTACAAACCTGAATAACACAATAATAATCAAGGCTGGCAAAACATACAGCCACGGGGATAAGCTTTTTAGAAATTTCAGCATATAACTCTCCATTATGGATTATTCTATCAACAATAGATAAAAACCTTCTGCTGTCAAACAAAATTTTTACCCTTATTACCACAGGCATAAGAGACTGATTAAAAAAATTCTAAGGAAAATAATCGAGGATGATAAGTTATGAATGATGAAAGATAAATCTCATTTTTGGTATGATCTTTAATGACATACATTAATCATTTCTCTTAATCATACTTTCAATTCTATCTTATTACAAGAATTTGTAATGGCAAGATTCTGATATTACCCTATTACTTTCTTGTTTTTATTGTCTTCATATAGTTTTTAATATTTATAAGCACCAAGGAAGGAATTAGGAAGGAGTTTGCAATGAGGAAGAAACAAGGCAATTCAGGGTAAATCAGAGATTTGCAGATAAAAGCTCATATCAGGCTGTCGCCTGTTTGGTAAAAATGAAACACCTTGTTTTGAGATTGTCCTTTTAAAAAATTGACATCTATTGGAGAAGATATGGATATTTCTTTGAGATAGTATTGTTCATTTCTTTTGTCTTGATACCTGGATATTTAATATATTTTATGGATTAATTAATTAAAATAGACAAATACACAAGGTGTTTCATAGGAGCTCATCTCAGGCTGTCGCCTGTTTGGTAAAAATGAAACACCTTGTTTTGAGATTGTCCTTTTAAAAAATTGACATCTATTGGAGAAGATATGGATATTTCTTTGAGATAGTATTGTTCATTTCTTTTGTCTTGATACTTGGATATTTAATATATTTTATGGATTAATTAATTAAAATAGACAAATACACAAGATGTTTCATAGGAGCTCGTATCAGGCTGTTGCCTGTTTGGTAAAGATGAAACACCTTGTTTTGAGATTTTCCTTTTAAAAAATTGACATCTATTGGAGAAGATATGGATATTTCTTTGAGATAGTATTGTTCATTTCTTTTGTCTTGATACCTGGATATTTAATATATTTAATGGATTAATTAATTAAAATAGACAAATACACAAGATGTTTCATAGGAGCTCATATCAGGCTGTCGCCTGTTTGGTAAAAATGAAACACCTTGTTTTGAGATTGTCCTTTTAAAAAATTGACATCTATTGGAGAAGATATGGATATTTCTTTGAGATAGTATTGTTCATTTCTTTTGTCTTGATACCTGGATATTTAATATATTTTATGGATTAATTAATTAAAATAGACAAATACACAAGGTGTTTCATAGGAGATAGGAGCAGTGCAGATAATAAGGGCGCTAACTTGATGTTTACACAACGAGAGAATGACATTCTGTTGTTTTGTTCATTTCTTTGAAATAGTAATATTCATTTGAGTTAGATAGATAGAGTGCATAAAAAAAGGATGAATGCTTTATTTCAAGGAATGACCAAGATTGTCCTTTTACTTTTGGGAGAAAAAGTTTTTTTCTATTGACAAGTATTGTATAGTGATCATAGTCTGCAAACATGAAAGATGTTAAAATGAAGGAAGATCGAAAAGGTATTATAGTTCAGGGAAGACATTTAATAAAATCTTTCCGTTCTGTGGTTTTAAGGTATATTAATGAAACTGGTCAAACCGTAGGATTTGAGACTATACTCATTCCCAAAAAAGCAAAGAACCTAAATTATTTTATCAAACCTTTTATAAAAAAATGGAATCAATCGTGTCATAGCAGTTTAATTGCTGTAGATGCAGTTGAATTTATTGAGACTGAAAACAAACCTGATCAAATAAAAGCAGTTCAGTTAACTTTTTTTTAAAATTATTATGATTCTTCCTGATATTTCGTCCATTGATAATTAAAAATACGATACGATACACCGAGTAGTTTAGCAGCATTTGCCTTATTATTATTAGCTATTTTCATAGCTTTCAGATAGTACAATTTTTCAAAAGCATTCATTTCTTTTTCCAAATCAAAACCTTCATATAACTCAATATTTAGATTGGTACATGCTTTTGTTTTAATGGAAAGATGCTCTGGTAAAACTAATTGGTCAGCTAAAACTGCAACTCTTTGCATTTCATTTTTCAACTCACGAATATTTCCATACCAAGGATATGCCTGTAATAAAGAAATACTTTCCTCTGATAAGGTAAAATCACCATGTTTTTTTAAAAAGAAATTAGCTAAGAGAGGAATATCTTCTTTTCTATATCTCAAAGGAGGTAGTTCTAGCTGAAAAATATTTAAACGGTAAAAAAGATCCTCTCTGAATAGCTTTTCTTCAATCAGATCAGGAAGATTTTTATTGGTTGCGGTTATCACCCGAACATTGACTTTTAAGGGTCTATTCTCTCCCACAGGTGTGATCTCTCCACTTTCCAGAGCTCTGAGTAATTTTGGTTGAAATTCTAAAGGCAATTCTGCAATTTCATCTAAAAACAGAGTCCCTCCATCAGCTTCTTTAAATTTACCTGTTCGAAAAGTAGTTGCACCAGTAAAAGCACCTTTTGTATGACCAAAAAACTCAGATTCGAAAAGATTAGGAGGTATAGCCGCACAATTAACAGGGATGAAGGTTTTGTCATTCCTATTGGAAATTTTATGAATGGCTCTGACTAACAATTCTTTACCGGTACCTGATTCACCAGTGATAAGAATATTCGCTTCTGATCGAGCAACCTTATCAGCCAGTTTTAAGACTTTATGTAGTTCAGCAGAATATCCGATTATTTCTTTGAAGGGTTGTTCCATGCATAATTGACTTTCTAGTGCTTTTAGTTTATCACTCATTTGTTTAACCTGAAAAGCACCATTGATAATTCCAATTATTTCGTCATTATCGAAAGGTTTGGACACAAAGTTATATCCGCCATATTTTATGGCTTCCACAGCTAAAGAAAAAGTACCATGAGCCGTAATAAAAACAAACTGAGCAGAGGAATGAATTGCTTTTATCTGTTTCATAGTTTCAATACCATTCATTCCTGGTAAATTAATATCAATAACTGCTACATCAAAGTCATTTTGACTAACCAAATCAAGAGCTTCTTCTCCTGAACCAGCACAAATAGTTTTATAACCTTCATTTTTGAGGATTAGCATTAAGATGGAACGGATATGCTGTTCATCATCGACAATAAGTATTTTTCCCATGATTTACCACTTCTTCAAAGCATTTGAAAATTGAAAACTAATTGAAACAGCCGTACCTTTGCCTGGTTTGGAAAGGATAGAAAACTCAAAATTATGCTGATCAAGAATTTGCTTAACCACTGCCATACCTAAGCCTGTTCCTCCCGATTTCGTTGTGTAGAAGGGCTCTGTGATATGTTCCAGAGTTTCTGTTTGCATCCCGCAACCCGTATCAGTCCAAGTAAGTAAGCCATCGGTTTCATTGACTCTTTCTAAGGTAATAATTAATTCTTTTTCAGTTGATAATTCCATAGCCTCAAGACTATTATTCATAAAATTGATTAATACCTGCTTAAACGAATCCGGATCTGCATTAATAATCCATTCTGCGTTTTGTTTAAGGTTTAGTGTTGTTTTTATATTGTTTTCTATGCATTTACTTTCATAAATCAATAGTGTATTTTTAATAATGTCTTCTAGATTAATTGGGGCAAGATTAACTTGTCTAGGTTTTGCAAAATTGAGTAAATCCTGAGTTATTTTATTAATTCTGTCCACTTCGCTCATTACATTTCCAGCGAGAGATTTCATTTCAGTTTCTTCTAAAACATTTTGTATAAGCTGAACAGAACTCCTGATGGAAGTTAGGGGATTTCTAATTTCATGAGCAAGAGAAGAAGCCATTCTGCCAACCATGATCATTTTCTTTTGCTGATAATTATTATCAAGCTGTTTGATCTCCCGATCAATACGTTCAACGCTTTCATAGGCTAAAGCAGTTAATTGGAAGACTGTCATGATAAAATCTTTGACTTCATTAGACAAAGGTTTACCAGAAAAAAGGGCAAAACAGGGGATATAGTTATGCAACATCATCGGGAATATTATCGTAGGATTTAACACATCCAGATTTTTCATATCCATTTTTACATATTCAGAAATACCACCCTTCAATTCCAGATAAGTCTGATTTTGATATAGCCAATTTATCAATCTTGATTGTGTATTGATAGAGATGATCTGTCCATTATCATATTCATAAGTCATATCCTTTTTTTCAAAAAAACAGATAGAATGCTCTGGAATGATTTCCTTAATCTTACCAACAGTGATGTCAAGAATCATTCTTTTGTTAACGACCAAAGAATAAGCATTTATTAATTCCTGAAAAAAAACTTTAGGTTTTATGTTCAATTTTCCTCTGAACACATTTTTAAAAAAAGACATTAGATCTCCTGATATTTAAACATTAATGCTTTTCTGAAAATTTGTACTGAATGAGTTATTCAGTATTTACACAAACACATTATATGTTATTATTCTTTTAAATTTAAACTGTAATTCGACCTTCCATATAGTCAAGATAAAGTTTTTGTAAATCTTCATATTCAAGCTCTTCTCGGCTTTTTGTCATAACTAAAACACTATCTTTCATAATGCCTACGGTATCTGCCATCTCTTTTGCACGAAAGACATCATGGGTTGACATTAAGATAGCTTTCCCTTTTTCTTTTAAACTCATTAACAGATTCTGAAAGTCAAAGGCAGCTTTGGGATCTAATCCTGAAAAGGGTTCATCCATAATAATAACATCAGCGTCTTTAACCATTGCTATGGCAATACCAGCCTTCTGACGCATCCCTTTTGAATAAGTGGAGGTGTGTTTATGAATAAAATCTTCTTGTAATCCTATGTCTCGCAGTAAGTTTTCTAATTCTTGTTTTGTATGATTTTTACCAGAGAGTCTGTTAAAAAAAGCCAAATTCTGATAACCTGTAAAATTATCATAAAGCATTACATTCTCTGAAAGATAAGCTATCTTTTTTCTAGCTTCTAATGGATCTTTTAATGCATCTATTCCACAGATCTCAATTTCTCCTGAGGTAGGAGGAATGAATCCGCAGATAAGGTTTATTGTTGTAGATTTTCCAGCTCCATTTGCCCCAAGCAAAATAAACATTTCATTAGCTTTAATTTCTAAATTAATACTATTTAAAGCTAATTTGCCATCTTCATATCGTTTACTCAGATTCTTTATCTTTAACATTTTTATCCTCCTTTTACTATCTTACATCAAAGTTTTTCATTTTTAAAGTCAATAATAGCCACAACAGTAGGTTCATTCCAATCAGAATTAACAAAGGTATCAAGATGATTCTTAATTTTTCACTCCATGATGTTTCTCTATATTGGGTGATTATTAATTGTTCAGGTTTAGGATAGCTTTGTGTTGTAAAAGCAACCAAACCTTCATTGCTTAGTGTTCCGGTATCTCCACTGGCTCCTGAGTAAAACAAATGAACACTGCGAGGATCTTGACGATCTATTTCAATAAAACTTTTCTCAACTTGAGATTGTCTCTCTCCAAATTGCTTAAGAATATTTCTGAATCTGAAATAACCCATTTCAAGAATTACTTCAGTCATATTATCTAATAAACCAAAAGGTGAGAAGGAACTGACTTTTTGGATAAATTCCTTCTGCTTGAACAAATCTAAGCTTTGTTTATTAAATATTTGAGCATCCACTACACTCATTTCATGAAAACCTTTGGCTCTCAATCCATCTTTTAAATTCATATTACCAGCCACTGAATTGAAATCAACTTTATCCCCTCCGGCAATTTCATACCATTTATCATAAGCCTGATTTCTGGCAGTTGAAATTTCATTTCTATATTCTGTGTCTGTTTTTACTTTTACTGCTTGTTTTCCAATAATGGAAGCACTTTCAGGGATAATGATAATGAAAAGTAACCAAAGAGTCATGGTCACAATAATATTATTCCTATAATTTTTCCCGGTTGATATAAGCAGTCCGCATAATATAAAGAAAGAGATAAATGGTAAGCAGATTGCCAAAAACATGATAAACTTCATAATTAAGGACCAACTAAAAAGACCAGTCATTAAAGAAAAAGTTAATACACTGAGTAGTATTCCAGGAACCATTGCTATGATAAATAGGAAAAATATCGCAATAAACTTACTTAATACGACATTGATACGACTGACTCCATCAACAATCATTAGGCGAAAGGTTCCATTTTGTTTTTCTCTCGATATGACATCATAACTAAAGAGTAATGCCATCAGACTTCCCAAAACTCCAATGATATAGAGCCAGTTTAATCGGAAAAATGATTTATATGGAGTGTGTACATCATATCTTTGAGGTTTATTAACTGTCATACTAGAATAATATCCAGTGGGATATCCGGAAGTGTTAGAGACCAATAAACTACTGTTCGGTTCATCCAAATAATAGATAAAAGCACTTTGTAAAGAAGCCATCATATTGTTTATATACTTGGAATTCTTAGCCTGGCAATTACTAACATTTGACTGATATTCCTCTTGAAGTCCTTTCCAATTTCCAGTTGAACGATACCCTGTTATTAAAAATAAGGAAAGACAAACAATAAACATGATTTGAAACTGGAAATCTTTCATGTGAAGCTTAATATCTTTTTTAATCATTGCTAATAGCATAATCACCTACCGTACATCATATTTTTTGATTTGATTGACTGAAATGGCGGATAAAACTATGATCATAAACAAAAGGATAATAAATTGATTGAGAGTTCTTTTGATCATACTTCCAAAATTAATTTCATTATTTTGATATTTTTCATAGAAAGGTCTTTTGAATTGAAAGTGTCTTTTTGATACAAGATCATTTACCTGTTGCATGGAAGTAAAGATTGTATCGTCAGTAAATTGATAGGATGTATCGACAATTGCATAATACGATTTATTAAATAGCCACTTCTCATTCACGCCTTGATCAATCAGCTTATCTCTAAGTCGAATTCCTTCTTTTAAAAAAGTCCAATACTCTTCATCAGAGCTTCCGCTTATGTTTTCAGCAATAGAGCTAAACTGGGTTACAGGATTAAAGAAGTTTATCAGATACTCATTTCTGGGATACCAGTTATCATTTTTTTCTCTTTCGAGTCTTAATTGTTCATTTTTCCTGATCAACTGAAAGGGTCCTTTATAATAGTTATATAGGTATTCACTATGTCTGACAGCCATTGGTTCAATTACAAACAATCTCAGATTATTTAATACCCATCCATTCCAGATCATATGAGGTCCATTCCAAGGTGCTTTTTCAGCTGGATATTTTTCGTCAAAATTGCTAATTTTCTTATAATTATCATATATTTGAGCTTGAATGTTTTGACTTTTTTTATTTATTTTAGCTAATCTTAAAAAGGGCTCAGAAACAATACCAGTTAATATGGGTAAGATTAAAACTGACATAAGCCAAATCAGTAAAACGTAGGCTAAGGACTTGCGCATAGAGTGAGTCAATAGAGAGCAAAGAGTACCTAAAAGAATGAATACAACGATAAATAATTCTGCAAAAAGAAAATATAAGAGATATTGCAAAATAAATGAAACGCTTATGAGTGAAGGGAAAGTTATTACCAAAACAATAAAGCTTAAAAGATAGGGAAGTCCTAAAACTACCGTAACAAATAAAAACATACCAATTATTTTCCCTGCTAAATACTCTGTTCTTTTTACTGGAAAAGTTGTTAATAAGCGCAGAGTGCCTGCCTGCTTCTCAAAATTAATACTGTCAAAGGTGTTCAACAAAACAAATAACGATAAAAAGAAGGTTATTAATATTGTAATATCCATTTTGATATTATCTTTAAAATATCTGTCTGGCTCTGAGTATCCGGCTTCTGTGTAGTCTAGTTGTTCAAAAATGCTATTATCTATCACATGACCACTTCTTACAAAGGATCCTTCATGATAAATTGAAAAGAGAACGGGAGGATGAACTGCAGAGGTTTTGAGCATACTGTAATTTTTCTCCATATCTTCTGATTTTACAATGATATCCTGATTGACAATAGTATTTTGTTGTCTTATTTTAAAATCTTGAAAACGTATTGAAAAAATAATAAAGAATAATACAATAAAGATACTGATTGACCAAATCACTCTTTTACTTCTTAAAAGGTTCTTAATCTCGTGAATTAACAATTCTTTCAACATAATCTCTCCTAATTTTTAGAAATTTTTATCATTCCATAGATTAAACCAAGAACGACTCCAATACTGAGAAGTATTAGAAATATTATAAAGAACACATTTGTTTTTTCCTGAATTTCGATTTTAATTTGTTGTTCTTGAGAGGAAATTAATTTTTCTACATTTTTGCCTTGAGTTTTAATTTTCAATTCATATATCCCAGCGGAAGTGCTTTTTGAAGGGATAATAATGACTTTTAATTTAATTTTTTGTTGAGGGTCAATTTTTACGATTGTTTCTGGAATGATTTTATATTCCCAACCTGGAGGTAATATAATGGAATGACTGATATTGGTTATTGTCTTAATTCCCTTATTTTCAATGATTAAAGGTTCAATTATAATCTCTTTACCTTTAACTGTTTTATAATACAAATTGTCTAATGAAGAAATGATTTCGGCTTTTCCAGAGGGTGTGATCTGCAAATCTGAATATCCGGCAATCTCTCCGTTTCTGTTTTGTAAGCTAAAACGAAAAGCAATGGCTTTATCCAATTCAAAATTATCTTCTGATTTCTCAGGTATATTGATTTGTAACATAAATCGTTGTTGTGCATTAGCCGGGGAAAACATAATATCAGAAAGAGTGACGGCATTTGATTCATTTGCAATCGACCAAGTAAATCCTGAGGGTAAATTCTCTATCATAGGGATGAGATTTTGCTTTCCTTCCCCATAAAACTCTAAGGCTAGTCTAAAGACTGCAGTTGCCCCAATTTGAACCTCCTGAGCGTAAAAATCAGGGGTTATGGATAAATTGTTTGAAGTGCCTTTTCTTTTTAAATAGATGCGTTTTTCTGTTATCTTATCTCCATAATTAACAGAAACAGTAACCGCATCCATATCTTTTAAAAGGAAGAAAGAAAGATTTTTCTTCTCATTAAACCCTAATGATTTAATATAATATTCATAAGGTTGTGAAATAATTGAGTTTTGTTCATCCAACAAAGAGACATAGACATTGTACATCATAGTTGGAGAGAGTTTTCCCTCTTTAATGCCTTCCATTGCCTTTTCTTCTATAGCAAAATTCCCGCCTGATGTATTGGCTAATGTTAATTGTACTTGGATTCTGCCATCTTCAGTTTGTGTTTTATAAGCTGAGACAACGCTAATATGAGGCTTATCATAAATCACCGATAACATGTATTGTTCATAATTAATTTTGTCATTTTTATATTGAAGTTCATATTCTTTATACTCAGTTTGAGAGATGTATTTTTTTTCAAATAACTCTTTAGCGTTTTGCCATTCTCTTTCGGATTGTTCCATGCGAATTTTTGCTTTTTCTAATGCTAAAACCCTAAATCTATCATCATTAGGATTGTATTCCTGATAAGAGACAGCTTTTAATACTAGAAAAATTATCAAACAACTTATAATCAAAAACACCTTTTTCATATAGATCCCTCAAACTATTTTTTCTTTATAATTAGAAAGTATTGTGCCAAACATTGTAGGCATCCTTGGCTATAGATATTAACTCATCTGTTTTCAATAGATTATGAATAAATTGATAAAAAAGGTTTGTTTTTACAATTATTCTTCTTTTATACGTGATAGCTTGACAAATCACGAGGTAGCTCTTCTTTTTTAGAAGTTACTTTTATGTTATATCCTTGATTGCTTGTTTATTTATTTAAAACATTTTTGTCAAACTTGAACAAAATTGTTATAATATGCTAATTATTTTGTAATTCACGAATTCTCTTATTGATAATAAAAAACTCCGGATTTCATTCCGGAGTTAAAATACTTATTTATTCTAAAAAAAGAACAGATTACCTAATCCTTTTTTTATGACGATTTTTCCTAAGTCTTTTTTTGCGTTTGTGGGTAGCAATTTTATGGCGTTTTCTTTTTTTCCCGCAAGGCATTGTTCCTCCTATTTACACTTCAGCTTTTCCGGTTTTGATGATGTCCATCTTGAATTCTCTAGAGAATTTGAAAGTAGGGACTAATCTTTCAGGAACAGGAACTTTTTCATCAGTCTTAGGATTACGTCCAACACGAGGTTTACGGGTCTTTAACTTAAAAGTACCAAAACCGCGAATCTCAATGTGATTTCCTTCTTTCATCTTTTCTTTTACGGTCTCTAAAAAAGAATCGACGATCTGTGCCACGTCTTTACGGTAGATTCCTGTATCGCTTGCGATTTGTTTCACTAAATCAGCTTTCGTCATTTGATTCTCCTTATCTCATATTATTTTTTATCCTTATGAATCTCGTATTTTTTTTTAAACCCTTATCAATGTCAAGCGAAATTTTTTAACTTCTTGAAATAAATAAAAATAAACAATTCTATTCAATTTCTTTATCACATTACATATAAGGTACTCAGACTTGAGATTTTTGAGAAAAAAGATCATAGTTATCTTACATATCACTTTTTTATATTATTACCCTAGCTTTCATCTCTTAGAGTAAATTCTGGTTAAAGTCATTCATCTGGATTCTTCTGATCTTTAACTGATAGCTTACTGCTTGCTTGGAGCTTGGTATAAAAACAGGATCAATTTTTCTTTAAGCTTATCATGCAGGTAGGTCGTTCTATTTGCAGAACAAAAGACGATTTAATCATATTTTTTTAATATTTTTACATCAAAAAAAATAGTAATTTTTTAAATCTCAATATAGAAAGAAAAAAACTAAAAAAAATCATTGACAAAAACGTGTCTATTTGTCTATTTTTAATTAAAATAGTATAAGTGTAAAAATATATAAAAGTGGAGGAAATATGGTCAGGAAAACAATGCTGATTTTATTTTTTGTGATGACAGCAATGACTGTCTTCGCCTTACAGGAAAACTACTACCCCAAAGGCTTATTCAATGCAATTCCAGCTCTTGACATCAAAGATTCAAAACTGGATAACTCTGGGAAAAGTGATGCAATTGACCTTGTTTGGAGTGACAATTTTGAGAATCAAAACAATTGGACATTTAATGGGTGCTGGGAAAAAGGTGCTGGCAATGTAGGTACTCTTCGTACTTATGAAGGGAATAACTGTTTAGGTACAAATTTAAACGGTTTATATCCTAACAATGACAATTCAACTGTCAAAAGTATTCCTATTAATCTCCCTTCTTCGAAATATATTGAGCTTTCCTTCTATGAATGGTTTGAGCTTGAAAATGATTATGACTATGGTTATGTCGATATTTTGGTAGGTTCTAACAGTTATCGAATCGATTCAAGATCTGGTACCAGTGGCAATCAATGGAGACGCACTTCGTTAAATCTTACTCAATTTGCAGGCAAACAAATTCAAATAGTATTCAACTTAGCAACAGATGCCAGTGTTTCTGGTTCTGGCTGGTACATTGATCAAACTACGATCAATTGTCAGGAAAGAAATCCTCTTAACCTTAGAATAACAAGCTTAGATACCACTTTATTCCCTTCTATTTACGCTAATGTTGCTGTAAATAATAACGATGGTTTTGTGAAAAATCTTACTCCTGAAAACTTTGTAATTACTGAAAATGGTGAAACACAAACAAATAATTTAACAGTGATGGCCCCAGCAAACAGAAGAACACGCACAATGATTGATGTTGTTTTTTTACTTGATTGCACTGGAAGTATGGCTACAGAAATTAACTTTGTAAAGGCTAATATGGTTAGTTTTATCAACGCAATGATTACTGATAGTGTCGATTATAATATTGGTTTTGTCGCAGTTGGTGATATTTTCTATATGTACAACAATAATACTGCTACCTTTTTTGACAGCACTATGATTTCTCAAATGCAAACAGTAGTAAATTCTTTAAATATCGGAGTCAATGGTATTGGCACTGGTGGAGATTGGAAAGAAAATCAAGTTGGTGCGATGGCTGATGCTGCACAGTATCCTTGGAGAGTGGGATCAAACAGGATGATTATCCTAATGACAGATGCTACGGCTCATGAAGGTGATACTGTCACTAATTGGACAATGTCGAATTTACTTTCTTCCAGATTAAATCCTAATAACATTACTGTCCATGCAATTTTTGATACACATCATGTTGACCAGATTGTTCAATATATGCCTTTAGTTCAAGCTACAGGTGGAACTTATCACCATATTTATTGGAATTTTAATTCAATTCTCAGTACAATTGAAGAAACCTCCGCAAGTAATTATTCAGTTCATTATACTTCAAATTCTTCTCTTGACAGCCCATTAAGCCGTTTAGTTAATATTAAAGCTATTAATGGTGCTCAAATCGCAGAAGATAATCACAGCTGGTTACCTTTTTCTGCTCCAACTCTTAGTCGTACAGACCTTACCTGCTCTTATGATCAAGCTTCTCAACATGATTATCAAAGCAAAGAACTTAGTGTTACAGTAAAAGATCAAGTTTTTCCTTTCGTTCAGAAAGTATGTCTATATTGGAGAGCTATCGGTCAAACAGAGTTTAATCAAGTTAAAATGATAAAAGGAAATAATGACACCTATTCTTACACCCTTCCTTCAAATGTAATGACAGGCTTAGGTATTGAATATTATTTCAGCGCTTTTGATGGTCAGGTTCAAAAAACTTTGCCTGCAACTTATCCTGATCGTGTTCCTTTCTCCTTTGCTATTGCGCCTTATCAATCTACAAATATATTAAACTCGACAGCTCTACAAACAAGTTCAAACATAATTACTGTCACAGCATTAACAGAGAATGCATCAAACCCTACTCTTGATATCTATTATAGAGAAATGGGTATGCTTGTTTATAATATTGTTAGAATGAAGAAAGATGGAGATAACACTTACAAAGCCTCTTTAGATACCAATAAAATGAATAATGGGATTCAATATTTTATCAAAGCTGTAAATGAACTTGGAATATCTAGTTATGATGCTAGCTATGATTACCCTGTTTTTGCACCTATTTCGCATGAAATTCGTATGCAAAATACTGGTGTTCAAGCTAATATTAGTGATTTACAATTTTATCCAAATCCTGTTAATCTAAGAAGTAATTCAAAAGCTATTTCGAAAATCCGTTTTAGTATTGCAAAAGATGCTAATGTAAAAACGAAAATCTATAATATCAAAGGTGAATTAGTTAAAACTATTGCAGATAAGAATTATTCCAAAGGTCAACATTCAGTTCTTTGGGATAGTAAAAACTCCACAGGTTCTACAGTAGGTAGTGGAATTTATTTCTATATGATTGAATCTGAAGGACATAAAGTCGCTGGTAAATTCATCATTCTGAAATAAAGGTAAACATAAATGAGAAGTATTGTTTTTCTAACAATATGGATTGTTTTGTCTTCCACATTATTTGCCAATGGGATGTTGATATCAGATCCTTATAATGAGCGCTATTGTTCCTTGGTAAAATGTCGTGTGGATATTAATATCGATGGTTATACCGCGATCACTAAATCCGGTATGAACTTTATAAATCAGACAGGCTTGGTTAACAGGCCTGTCTTTGTTTTTCCTCTACAAAACAATCAAACTGTAAATCAAATAAAATGGAAACTTAATGGAATCTGGCATCAAGCAGATATAACTTCAAGTCCTTTATTAGCGATTGCCCCCAATGAAGAACCTATCGGTCTTAATATTGAGCATCATGCTGGAAAGACTCCTTTTGTTTATACAATCCCTGTTAATCTAGCAAATGGGGCAGAAATTTATATTGAGGTCTTATATTCCCAATGGATTGAATGCCAGAACAATATTTTCACATATCAATATCCCTCCGATTGTACTTACTTAAACTACTCACCTTTAGATAGTCTAAATATTAATTTACAAGTGGTTGAACCCAGAACCATCACTCATATAAATACCACAGGTCTTGGGATTGTCACACCTGTAATTAACAATAATCAGGCATCATGTTCTGTTAGTTTAAATAATTTTATTCAAAATACTGATTTTACTTTTCAGGTTCAATTGGCAATGAATGCACAAAATATTTCTTCTTTTTCTTCATTTTTTAGTCCATCTTATATCCCAGATAATCTTGGTTCTGGTTTCTTTATGCTTAATGTTGAACCTGAAACGAATGGTGCTGTCATTCCAAAAGTAATAACTTTTATGATAGATCATGGACCTAACATGAATAGTGAAACGCTCTCTCAAACAAAATCAGCTGTTATTAACATGATAAACAATCTAAATCAGGATGATTATTTTAATATCATAGATTTTTCTGTTGTTGCAGGAATGTTTTCTAGTAGTCCCTTACCCAATACGGAAACTTATCGAAATCTGGCAATAAACTATATAAATGCTCTTCAAAGCGGTATCTATTCTTTTTTCTCAGGAGCTTTTGATGTAGCAATATCTCAGTATAATAATCCTGATTTATCTAAATTGAATATTATCATATTGATCACTGCTGATCTACCAAATTCTGGAATCACCGATCCAATTGCGCTTGCAAATCATATCAATTATACAATTAATGAAACACAAAGTAATTTGCATTTATTCTGTTTTGGTATTAACCCAGATGTTAATATTCAATTACTTTCTGCAATTACAAATCCAAATCATGGGCAAGCTTTTTTCCTTGATAATAATGAGGTTTCAAGTTTTATATCAGATTATTACCTCAAAATTAACAACCCAAAGATTTTGAATCCACAATTGTTAATTCCTGATTATGTTCAAAATCTTACAGAAATCTATCCAAACCCTTTACCATATCTCTCTTTCGGACAACCTTTATTAATTAGTGGAAGATATCAAACCCCTCAAAACATAGATATGGAATTATCAGGTATGGCATTTA
The DNA here is from genome assembly GCA_963678255.2 of Cloacimonadales bacterium (SeqCode). Classification (GTDB taxonomy): domain Bacteria; phylum Cloacimonadota; class Cloacimonadia; order Cloacimonadales; family WRIO01. The sequence goes on along the minus strand of CAXXTW010000001.1, from coordinate 892,634 downwards.
ATTTACCTGTTTCTTATAATTTCCAAGCAGATTTGTCACAACAGGAAAATAATCAATATTCCTTTTTAAAGAAAAAATGGGCTAAAATGAAAGTGGATAACCTGTTTAACCAATATTATCTATTAGACCCAGAATCTTCAGAAGCAATGGGAATTAAATATCAAATTTCTGAATTATGCTCTCTTTATGGAATTTATAGTGAATTTGCAACCTATACTGTAGATAATAACGATCAAACGAACAATCTACCTTCTGTGACTCATAATATTAAAATTCTTGGGAATTATCCCAATCCCTTTAATACTTCTACAACTATCAAGTATCAGATCAATTCAAAACAGAATGAACTAGTAGAAATTAAAATTTTTAACATAAAAGGTCAATTCGTTAAGAAAATTCTTCAACATAAGATGAATGCAAGTGATTATCAGGTTGAATGGAAAGGTCAGGATGAAAATGGCACTAAAGTGTCTAATGGAGTTTATCTATTTCAAATTAAAAAAGGCAATGAACTTGCCACAAAAAAAATTCTGTTTATTAAATAGGTTTTGAAAGAAAGGTATTATGAAAAATTTAGTTTTAATAATTTTATTATGTATGATTACATTAATTTATTGTATAGATATAGAAAATCTAGAGATTAAAGAAAAATCTAAAAACTATGATGAAAATGGAAATTTGATTAGTTTTTATCTTTTAAATCCTCAAATGATAAATTCTTACTCTTGTAAGAGTTATGTTCATTTATTCCCTGATGGAAAACTAAAAGGAATTGATTTACAAGACGATACAATCATCCATGGATTATCTCTTGAAGCTGGTTGTCGTATTGAATTCTATGAAACAGGAGAAGTACATTCGGTATTATTTACAAAAAACAGAATCATTAAAAATATACCAATAAAAGCCTATGGACTGGAAGGACCAGTCGTTGAATTTTATCAAAATGGTAATTTAAAATACCTGACTCTGTCTGAAGATTATCTAATTCAGGATATCCCTTGTCGGGCAGGTGCTTTCTCTGAAATCTATCTTCATCCAAATGGATCTCTACAGCAAGCAGAATTAAGTATGGATATTACTTATAAAGAAGTCCCCTATAAAAGCAGAAGCATTCTAATTCTTGATGACAAAGCTAATGTCCTTGAAGTGAAAAGAACCTTTTTTCTTAAAAAATCATTTCTTGATTTTCTTGATTGGTTTTTATAATAAACTCCAATAGAACAAATTAGGCTGACTTAAAAACTACAGTAGTAGATTATAGTTTTATATTTTTCTTTGTGAAGAAATCATAACAGATTTTATAGTTTTTTTGAGGGAACCTATCTCCTTGACTTAAATGATTTTCCCAATGTAATGCGTGTAAATTATATAAATCATTCGTGCCACCTTTGATGAGTGGTCTGATATGGCTTATTTGCCATCCAAAAGTTGATTCTGAATTACCATATTCTGAATATTTAATTAATGCATTATTTTCATCAAATCGATAAAAATCTGGATCAAAACCAAAAGAAGTACGTGCTTTACGCCATACTTTTTCTATATCATCATCAGTAAAAGACTCATTTGATTCATTAATTAACGACATATTACCTCCAAATTATTTTCTGCTTATTGCAGAAGGCAAAGTTATGATATTAATATTTTGAGTAGTATAATTATAAATATTAATTTATTATAAGACAACTAAATACAATTGACCTTCATATTCTATAAGTATCCAATTCTCTCCTTGGGATATAATCTTGCTTTGTTTGGCTATTAAAGTATAATTCTCAAAGCTTATTTTGTAGTAATCTGGGATGTTGGGTTCAAATGAAAATAAAAATTGAAAACAAAGTAGGGAGATTAAAAGGATGAATATCTTTTTCATAGTGCAAATCCTTATTTTTTAAATAAAGATGCAGTTTTGAAAAAGTTAAACTGACAAAACGGTTTTAAATACAACTATAACAATAAAATAAAATTATAGTATTTTTAGGAATTTAATTAGAATTGTTGATTTTTGAAATTATTTAAGTTTTATTATATTGTTTTTTAAGTCTTCAAGATCGATATATTTATTACTTACATTTTCTTTTTTAAAGATCAAACTCTCTTGAAATGATATCTTTTTTATCATACTGGGCATTTTGATCTCTTTTATTCTTAGCTTATTTTTATAAAAACAGATGTTTAAGACAATGACAGATAATGCTTCATTTTTCTCCCCGATAATAACAAGATGATGAACTTGTGATTTTCTAAGAAAACCGAATTCAAAGTATTTATCTATTTGAAAACCATCTGTTGATTTCTTAAGAAATCTCCTATTGATCATCCTATAGATGGAATGCCATTGATTATAAGTCAAAACATCAGAATTCTTAAAGCCTTTTTCAAATAAATATCCTGCTTTTAGGTTTCTTTTCATCACAGAAATTTCTTTGTTAGCTATGGAATATTTCTTTTTAAATTTTTCACTATAGGTTTTTATACTATTGTTGCAATTGATAAAGTTGAAATAAATCTCTAGATCACTTTTTGATAAGTATTTTTTAATTTTAAAAATAGGTAATGATATTTGTATATTGTCTATGTTTTCTTTACATTCTTTATGGAATATATAAAAGTGATTTCTGAGTTTGGAAAACAATTTCTTATTAGTTTTTAAACGACGATACTTTTCTCTTGATAAGTTTTGTGTGACTTTTGCAATCCAAGCTTTTGCATCAAGAATATCTTTCGAACTGATAAATTTGAATAGTGCTGTTTGAGCAATATCTTCAGCATCTTCTGTGTTTTGTGTTATATTATATGCTATACTGAAACTTAGCTTTCTCAGTAATTCAAAAGATAATTCTTGATTCTCCATTATCCCTGCCCCTAAAATTACTCTATAGACTTTGTATGATATTTTGCATATTTTGTCAAATAGGTTATAAATTTATTTTACATGCCTAAAATACTGAAACACTCTTGTGACACTGTTACAAAAAAGATATTGTTTTAACATAACAGAACCTCTTACAATAAAACAAGATAGGAAATTATAAATATAACCTTGTGACATTTAAGATACTACAAAATCTGTACCAATAAAATTACAATAATTTAAATGATTATTTACAAATCACTTAAGGTCTTTGAGTCAAGTGGCTTAATTGTTGCACTATTTAGTTTTATCAGATATCAGCTCAAAATTTGAAGAGACATCTCCTAACCTCAGGAAACCGGAGTAAACGCTCCGGTTTTTAATTTTTCTTGACAAAACAGATTAAAAGCAAAAACTAGTTTTTATCTTTTAATTAAGATGGACATAATGGTGCAAGAGTAAAAGGGAATCTCGTTAAAATCGGGAACGGTCTCCGCCACTGTAATCAGTAAAATAGGGGATTAAGTCACTGGATATCCGGGAAGGCTTAATCAAGAAGAAATTCACCTGCTGAAAGTCAGGAAACCTGCCAGATGTCTTTGGATAAATCCTTCGGAGCAAAAGGATACAAAAACTCTGCGAGTTTCCATCCAAAGATGTTTGGCACAACAAAAGGGATGGAAAATGAAAAAGAGTTTAATCATAGTTTGTATATCACTGCTTCTCCTTTCTTGTCATATAAAAAAAGAATCTTCAAAAGGTTTTGTTATCATATCTCCTGAGATAGCCGAGTTGTTTGTTCTGGTTGCAGGAGCAGACAATATCGTAGGTGTTGCCAAAGAGTGTGATTATCCATCTATTTTACAAGAAAAGACCCAAGTAGGCAACTTTGGAGCTGTAAGTCTTGAAAAGATAGCTACGCTAAATCCAGAATATGTTTTAACCTCATCATTAGAACAACAATCTATTGCTGATGAATTAAAAAAACTAAATATTAAAGTCATTTCCATATATCCGAAAAGTATTCAAGACATGATAGAATCAGTTAAACAAATTGGAGAGATAACTGGTAAAAAAGAACGGGCAATGTTTGTTCAGGACAGTTTAGAAAAAGAATGGGGAGAATTAAAACAAACGATTAATCCTGTTAAAAAGAGAGTATTTATTGAAATTTATCATGATCCTTTGATGACTGTTGATAACAGTTCATTTGTTGGAGAGTTACTTTTTTTAGCAGGAGGAGATAATATTTTTCCCAAACTAATAAGGGATTATTGTCGGGTAAAGTCAGAGGATGTGATTGTTAACAATCCCGAAATAATCTTTATTACCTATCCTGAAATGAGTATTTCTCAGGTTAGAACAAGAAAAGGGTGGGAGAAAATCTCAGCCATAAAAAACAATAAAATCTATACAACTGAAGACTTAAATCCTGATTATATACTGAGAGCAGGTCCCAGATGTTTTGATGGTGTTAAAAAAATGAGAGCATTCATCAATGAGTAAGAAAAATAAAGTCACCATCTTTACGATCATTGCTTTTATTTTCGTAATTGGATTATATATATTTACTGATTTTAACGGGGTTTTTATCTTATATAATATTCGTTTACCAAGATTACTCTTAACTATACTGTCAGGAATGGTTTTAGCTGGAGTCGGATCAGTTTTTCAAATCATGTTAAATAATCCTTTATCAGAACCATATATTCTTGGTGTCTCCTCTGGAGCTGCATTGGGAAGTATTCTTGCAGGAATATTTGGATTCTTTATACTCAGTCCGGTATTTGGTTTTGCTGGTGCTGTGATCAGTATTCTTTTAGTTTGGACTCTCTCAAAAGCAGGAGGTCATCAGGATCAATCTAAGCTTTTATTTTCAGGTATCGTATTTAGTATGTTTTGTTCAGCCTGTATTTCATTAATCATGTATTTAAATAAGAATGATATTATGATAATTCTGCAAATATTAATGGGGAATCTTGGACATATCTTTTCTCAGAAAGAATGGATTGTCTTTATTATCATGTTTATTATTTCTATTATTTTATTAATATATTTGTATTTATTATCTAATCATTTGAATGTCCTATCAACAGGGGAGTTAACAGCTCAAACTTTAGGAGTTGATGTAAAAAAACTTCGTCAACGAATTTTTATAATAGGTTCACTCTTAACAGGGATATCAGTAGCTTATGCAGGGATTATTGGTTTTGTTGGGTTAATAATTCCTCATTTTGTCCGAATGCTCATTGGTAATAATCAAAAGAAAGTATTTTTATTTTCTGTAATCTACGGAGCAATATTCCTACTTCTAAGTGATTTAATAGCATCTCATCTTACTGTAGTGGAATTACCTGTTGGGATTATTACCTCTTTTATTGGATGCCCTGTTTTCTTATATATTCTGATTATCAAAAAAAAATAGAATTAATCGATCTTTTAAAAGTTTATAGAGTGAGGGAAGTAGAAATAATAAGAGGGGGAACAGTCTGCCCGTTCCCCCTATATATTATGAAAGTGTGATTTGCAAATCTTTAATTTCTGTGTAGTGTTCAAGATGTTCTTTGATTTCAGTTACGATTTCATCTCTGTGATCATCAAATTTAGGAATATCCAGATCTATGGCTGCCACACCATTTTCAAAACCGACATATTTAACCATTTTCAGAGTAATGATATCTTCGCCGACTTTTGGATAGATGACAGAACGTAATTCATCAATGATTGTTTGTTTTGTAAACGGTTCAGGTTCACATAATCCATTCTCTAATTCATATTTTTTGATTGCATGTTTTAGAGTGTCCACAGCTAGAACAGAACAATGCATTTTAACAGGTGGTAAACCATCCAATTCATTAGTAGCATCTTTCCACGAGACTATCTTAGCTTCTTCTATTGTTTTACCTTTGACCATATCAGTCACTATAGAAGCCGTGGCAATATTGGAAGCACAGCCGTATGATTGAAAAGAGATGTCATCAATAACTAAGGTTTCGGGATTGATTTTTAAATAAAAAGTAACCTGATCTCCGCAAGCAGGACTACCTTCAGTGGAGGTTACATTAAAATCTTCCAGTTTTCCAACATTATGCGGATGCATAAAATGATCGAGAACTTTTTGTGAGTATTGCATATTATTCTCCCTTTTTATGTTTATTATATAATGGACTTCTTGATCTGAGTTCTGCAACGATTTGTGTGAGTTTTTCCACCACAAAATCAATTTCAGCCTCAGTATTAAAACGGCTTAAAGTAAATTTGATAGATCCATGGGATTGGACGAAATTACGACCAGTAGCCATGAGAATATAATTTGGCTTCAAACCTTGAGAGGCACAGGCAGAACCTGTAGCCACTGTAATATTATTCACATCCAGCATCATCATGATTGCTTCGCCTTCAATATAATCAAAAGAAACATTTAGATTATGAGCAATTCTTTTATCACCAAGCGGACCATTCACTAATATGTGCGGAATATTATCTTGAATACCTTTTAATAATCTTTCTCTTAATTGTGTTATTGTATTAATATTTTTATCTAATTCACCGAATTGAATTTGAATAGCTTTAGCAAAACCAGCTAAACCAGCAATGCTCACACAACCTGTTTCCAAATTATCAACTCGATTGATACCATGTTTTGAATTGGTAATATTGGTTGAGGTTCTCACATATAGAGCACCAACACCCTGAGGACCATGAATCTTATGTCCACTGACACTCATCATATCAATCCCTAAGGCTTCAACATTGATTGGCATTCTACCATAGGCATGACCGGCATCAACAAACATAGGAATATAATGACCTGCTGAATCTAAGATTTCTCTAATCTGAGTTAATGGTTGAATCGTACCCATGACATGATTTGCCAAGGTTGTCATAAATAAAATAGTATCTGGGCGAATAGCAGATTTTAACTCTTCTAAATCAATAAAACCATCCCAGTCTGCATTTAAGTATGTCACATCAAAACCACTATTTTCAAAGAAAGCTGAATTTGTTAAAATATCGGGATAATCTATTACTGAACAAATAATATGGGATCCTTTTGAAGCATTTGCCATTAAATAGCCTTTAATTCCAATATTATTAGCTGAGGTTCCACCTGTGGTAAAATGAATCTCAGAAGGTTTAGCTCCCATAGATTCAGCTATAACCTGTTTAAAATAATCCAAATCATTTTGAATAGCACTACCTGTAGAAACAAAATTCCCAGGGAAAAAGAATTTTTCTGTCATATAAGGCATCATCGCTTCAATGACCAAAGGGTCAGGTTTGGATGTCATACAATTATCCAAATAAATCCTTTCCATTATATCTCCTTTATCTTTTTACAAATATTTTCTAAAGTGATTGAAGAATAGTATTCTTCCATATGGGTATTAATCTCAGACCATACTCTGTGAAAACCACAGGGTTTACCGATACAATATTCCGAGTTTTCCCGTTTTTCACAATCAACATATTGTTCAGTTTCTTCAACTGATTTTATAATATTAAACAAAGAAATTTTATCAGCGTCTTTACTTAAAACATATCCTCCTTTAGGTCCGGGTATGCTGTTTACAATATCATGGCTTTTCAAATTTCTAAATAAATGTTCCAAATATTTAACAGGAAGCTTTTGAGCTTCACTGATTTTCCTAAGAGACAGAGGTTCAGAAGCGAAAACCAGCTCGCATAAAGCTCTGATTGAGTATTCTGTTTTCGAAGTTATCTGCACTTTCTCCTCCTTTCTTAATAACATAGTAGATTAGTAGGAGATAGCAAGCTTTTTTGACAAGTATTTTTTTAAAATAATATTAGAAAGGATATAATATGCTGAGAATAAAAGAGTTATCAGTTAAGATTGAAGAAAAGACCATTCTGGATAATGTAGCCTTTCAAATCAAAAAAGGAGAATTTATATCAATAATTGGTCCCAATGGAGCAGGGAAATCAACCTTGTTAAAAGCAGTCTTGGGATTGATTCCTTTCCATAGAGGAGAAGTGTGGCTTAAAGGTCAAAATCTGCGTGCTATAGAGAGAAAAGCACTCTCCCAGCTCATCACCTTGATTCCCCAAGAAACGCATCTACAATTTGATTATTCGGTTCAGGATCTCATCTTAATGGGTAGATTTCCCTATGTAGAATATTGGGGCAATTACTCTGAACAGGATTATAAAGTAAGTCATGAAATCATGGATAGATTAAATCTGAATTACTTATCTGATCGTTCCTATAATTCTTTGAGTGGTGGTGAAAAACAAAGAGTACTAATTGCCAGAGCTCTTGCTCAGGATACTGATATTATCATGCTGGATGAAACACTTTCTTTTTTAGACTTAAATCATCAAGTTGAGATTATGAATTTATTAAAGGATATCAATCAGCAAGAGCATAAAACCATATTAATCATTTCACACAATATCAATCTGTCTTCTGAGTATTGTGATAGAATTATTATTTTAAAGGAAGGTTCTTTAGTTGGAGATGGTCATCCTGAAAAACTGATCACTTATGAAATGATTAGGAAAGTCTTTCAGATTGATGCAGGGTTATTAGTAAATCCAACCTCACATAAACCCATCCTATATTATACAGAGAAAAGGATATAAGATGAAGAAAGTAATCATAATTATCTTATTTTCCTGCTTTTCCATTGGATTATTTGCCATGATCTTTTCAGGTTTTGTAAAAGATGAAAAGGGCAATGCCATAAGTGGCGTATCTGTTCAATCTGACAAGGTAATAACCTGGACAGACAGTTTAGGCTACTTTACCATAAAAGGTGTCCAGGCTTCAGAATATTTAATTTTTAAAAAGATAGATTATGAGACACGAGGCGTATTATTCAAACAGGGAGTGAATCAGGAGATTTTATTAAAAAGAAAAGCAATATTGTTTAATTCTATCCATGTGCTTGGAAAAGAAGATGATAGGCTTACAATACTGGAAAGCAGTCAGAAGATAAAAAAGGAAGATCTTAGTAATAAAAAAGATCAGACTGTAGCAGATTGGGTGCAAGGCAATAGTGGAATCGAGATAAAAGGAAATGTTTTAAGCGGAGAGAGCAAAACCATAGTCTTATCAGGTCATTCACCAAAGCATACGATTGTCATGCTGGATGGTCTAGTTTTAAATCCCTCAGGTATGGAAATGGATTTAAGCACAATACCTTCAGACAGAATAGAATCCGTAGAAATCATTAAGAACAATGCTTCTGTTGAAAGTGGTTCTGGTGCTATAGCAGGAATTATATCAATAAAAAGTAAAAAATCCGATCAGAGTAAGGGATCTTTTAGCTCTTTTTTTGGATCATTTGGGTTAATTCATCAAAAAGCAGATCTATCTTTTAAAAACAACCATTCTCAAATTGGCGTTAATTATACTTTTTTAACTACAGATAACGATTTTGAATATACAGACAGAAATACTGGGTTAACTGAAAAAAGAAAAGAGAATAAGAAGCGATATCAGGTTTTTGGTGTAAATTACCAACGTGAAGTTTTTAAAGGAATATTGGATATAAATTCAAATATCAGACTGTTTAATAATCAGTTACCTGGACCCTATAATTATTCCAATCTTTATGAAGGGTGTACACTATCAGGCAACAATAGCAGAAGTTATCTAACTTATGACAAAAAAGGGAAGGAAAGAGGATATTCGTTTCATGGTTATTACTTTAAAGATGACACATCTTACGAAAATTTAAAAGCAAGCATTCCCTTTTATAAATCTGATAGTGATCATCATCAAGTCATTCATGGGATAAAGAGTAACATTTATCACCCGTTTTTGATATTTAATTTCACAGAAGGGGCTGAGTATAAGAATGAAAAATACTCTTATCAAGATCAGTTAAATCTAAGTCAAAACATAGCTCCAGTATCCAGGGAATTTTATTCTGCTTATACTCAGGTAAATCAGGAAACAAAGGGATCTTCGTATATCGATCTTAAGCATAGTTTGACCTTTAGGCTGGATTACAATCAAAAATTTAACACAAATCAAAGCTACCGTTTTGAAGAGACCATAAATTTAAACACTTATATACCGACAAAGATACAAATGAACTATGGGACATCTTATATGCTACCTTCCTTTTATGATTTATATTGGAAGGGAGATTCTCAAACGGTTGGAAATCCTAATTTAAAACCTGAACGTTCAAAAGGTTATCGAATTAGCACTGAAATTGGGGATAATCCAAAAATTAGTCAGGCTTATTGGAAGAATACTACAAAAGATCAGATATATTGGGATCGTTCCTTACATGGATGGAAACCCTTTAATATTACAACAGCTGAGATCGTTAATTATGAATCTGTTTTTAATTGGGAGTTTATACATAAACAGAAATTTTCATGTAATTACACTAGAACAATTGCCAGAAATAAAAGTAGAAAACCAGATAATAGTGAAAGTGATTTGTATAACAAATATTTGATATACACACCTTCTTGGACATTAAATGCCAGTTTAGATTTAGAGTATAAAGCATTTCATCAAACAATTGAATACAAAGCCACAGGTGAGCAATGGACAACAAAAGACCAGTTAATCAATCCCTTAAGTCAATTTGAAATCTGGAATACGCATAGTAGTTATCACAAATCAATAAAGGCTATTGATCTAAGCCTGATTTTTTCAATAATGAATGTATTCAATAAATCCTATGAAGTCTATATTTACAATCCAGAACCAGGAATTAACTGGCAAACACAATTTAAAATAACATATAAAATATAATGGAGGAAAAAATGAGAATCTTAATTAAGATTAATGTTTTAATGGCAATCATTTTAATGATGATGATTGGTCAGGTAAATGCTAAAACAATGTATGTGTTAAATTCAGGGAGCTCAACTGTTTCGAAAATAGATTTAGTTGATCATAGTGTAAATAACAGTTTTATTCAAACAGGCTTATATTCAAATCAAGTTCATTTTTCTGGAGACAATCTCTGGTTGGTAAATTCAGGAGACAACAACATTAAGGGTTATAATCGTGAAAGCGGTACTTTTATTAAATCATATGATTTAGAAAACTCAACAAATCCTTGGAATATGCTAGAAACAGACACACATTTTTATGTAACTGGGTTTCTCAATAAAAAATTATTTCAGATAAATAAAAACACTGATGAGATCAAATCCCTTGAAGTTGGTTTTGGACCTGCAGGGATGTTAATCCATAACAACCACTTATATGTAGCATGTTCAGGTTATAGTTATCCTGACTATAATCCTGGGAAGGTTGCGGTTATTGATTTAGAAACTTTTACTAAAACTCAGGAAATATCTGTATCACTTAATCCACAAGTGCTGGTATATTATGAGCAAAACATATATGTCTTATGTACTGGGGATTATAATGCTCAGACTGGAAAAGCAGATGTAATTGATCCTGAAAACAATACAGTAACCAACACGATAAATATTGGTTCATACCCAAATACCATGTCAGTAGAGGATCATAAACTCTATTTTGGAGATGGAATGAGTGCAGGATTTTTTGTTTATGATCTTAATGCTCAAAGCTTTATAAACAGTACCACAAACCCATATTCACCAGGAGGAAGTTTAATTCTTTTTGATCAAGGTTTAAAATACATATTGAAAGCAAGTTTTACAGAAAACTCAAGAGTAGAAGTTCGAAATACAGAAGATGTATTAATTCGTGAATATGTTTGTGCTTTAGGTGCAGTAGATATGAAAATATATTCAAGTGGAACAGCCAATAATGATATCAGTGTTAAACCAATCAGTATGATGAGTTATCCTAATCCGTTTAAACAGGAAATTACAATTAAAGCTCAGGACCCTTCGGTTGAAGAAATTTGTATATTCAATATTAAAGGACAAAAAGTAATTTCAGGCAAAGGACATCAGCTTATTTGGAATGGAAAGAATTCTAAAGGAAATCCTTGTGGTAATGGGATTTATTTTAGTATTGCAAAAAAAAATGGACAAATTGTCAGTAAGAAAACAATTACTTTATTAAAATAGAAATATTGGATCAATAAAAAGGACAAGTGATGAGCTTGTCCTTTTTATTATTTACTTAGGATTAAATCTTTATTTTAAAGATATTTTAAAAACCTGTTTAATCCGATTCTTAATCTTTTGGGTGTTAAAGCATAATTGATTCGTACAAATTGTTTGCCCTTATTACCAAAGGCACTACCAGGAATGATGATGACACCTTTTTGAGCGAGGTCTTTGCAGAATTGGAGATCCTCACGATGGATATTGACAAAAAGGTAAGGAGCAGACTCAGGAATGATAATATCTTCAGCAGGTAATTTCTTCTTTAATAAATAAAGTGAAAAAAGATAATTCTTTCTAAGAGATTTTCTTAACTTTTCATTAGCAAGAGAGCCCTTTTCAGATAAGGCACGAATAGCTGCTTTTTGAGAAACCACAGAAGCACAAGTGGATATATACTGATGAGCAATAATAAAACTATTGATTAAGGGTTCATGAGCAGAAATCCAACCTAATCTCCAACCAGTCATACAATGAGATTTTGATAAACCTGAAATCACAATGATGTGATCTTCCCCATTCCAAAAAGAAGGGATCGCTTTATCCAGACCAACCTCAAGATAAACTTCATCGACGATTAAAAGAACCTGATGAGATTTACACAATTGGGAAATCTTATTTATTTCATCCTGATTAAAAGCTCTACCTGTTGGATTGGAAGGATGATTAAGAAATAGAACTTTTGGTTTAAGTGCTAAAGCCTGTTCAAGAGAAGTCCAATTGATATTAAAGTTATTTTCCTGATCTGTATCAAAAGTAATGATTTTACCTCCAAGCATTTCAGCTATTGTTTTATAAGCTAAAAAGGTTGGGTCTGCGATCAAAACAAGATCTCCGGGATTAATCAAACTATAAAGCACAGCAAAGATAGCTTCCTGAGCTCCATTTGTGACACAAACATTAGAATAAGCTGTGTTATATTTAACGGCAATGAGCTTTCTTAAATTGATTAAGCCAGCATTGGCGGTATAGAATAATTCACCTTGATTAATGGCTTGTTTACCAGCCATACGTATCAGATTGGGGGTTTCGAATTGAATTTCACCTAAACCAAGATTTATGGCTCCTTCTTTTGCATTATCATAGATTTCTCTGATAATTGATTTTTTTACAAACTTTATACGATCAGCCAGCATTTATTTTTTCCTTATCTCAGAAGTGATTCTAAAACAACAGAACTTTCTGTTTTATCATCTCTGTATTTAATAATTATCGGGCAATAAACATGATGGTCTGGATGTGATTTTAAAGCTCTGGTTCCTGCAACGACAACCGCATTTTCAGGAATAGTAACACCTCTACCTTCATGTTTTGGAAGATAAAATCCTTCAACTGCATCATAGACCGGAGTTCCGGCGGTGATGATAACACCAGCAGCTATAATTGCTCTTTTTTGAACAATCGTGCCTTCATAAATCCCTGTATTTCCGCCGATGAAAACTTCATCTTCAATAATAACCGGGTTTGCTCCGATTGGTTCCAAAACACCTCCAATAATTGCAGCAGCACTGATATGTACATTTTTTCCAATTTGCGCACAACTCCCCACAAGAGCATGAGAATCAATCATAGAGCCTTCATCAACATAAGCTCCTACGTTAATATAACTAGGCGGCATGATGGTCACATTTTTACCGACGAATGCGCCATCTCGGACAGATGATCCACCTGGAACCAATCTGATTTTATCTTGAATATCAAATTGTTTAATGGGGTAGGTATGTTTGTCATAATAGGGAAAACCATGATTGGAGAAATCTGCCATTTTACCAATCTTAAAGCCTAATAATATCCATTTTTTCACCCAAGTATTTGTAATCCAAGCTCCGTCAATATACTCAGCAGATCGAATGATACCACGGTTTATGAGATGTTTAAACTCAATAAAGTGTTCATATTCTTCATAACCAGGAGCCCAATCAGGGGTGTTAAATCTTTCTTCAATAAACAATTTCAATTCTTCAATATTATGACTCATATCAACTCCTTAGATGCAAAGTGACTTATCAGCAAATAATACAAAGATAATCAGATAAGAAATCTACTCAGACATCCCTCTTTTTTTTATTTAAAGAAGCAATAATTATTCCCAAAAATAAAAGCAGGAAATCAATCCTGCTTTTATTGTAAAATGAATAATTACTATTACAATTCGTTAACTGCTTTTTGCAATCTTGTCATTGCTTCTTCAAGCATTTTACGATTGCAACCATAATTTAGTCTCATAAAACCATTCCCGCTTTCACCGAATTTTGAACCGGTATCTAAACCAATATGAGCTTTTTCAATTAAGAATTTTTCCAGCTCTTCATGGGTAGCAAAGTTTAAACTTCTAAAGTCAATCCAAGTGAGGAAGGTCGCTTCAGAATGAGTAACTTTTAATTGAGGGATATTTGTTTCAATATAATCATTGATATAATTTCTGTTTTCCTTTAGGTATAATAACAGCTCTTCGAGCCATTCTTCACACTCATTATAGCAGGTTTCAAGAACGACATTACCAAAGATATTTCCTAAAAAGATACCACAATTCCACATCGTGTCAGAAAATCGTTTTCTAATATCAGCATTGGGAATCATAACAATGGAAGCACAGAGACCAGCCACATTGAAGGTTTTACTTGGAGCCATACAGGTGATAGAAATATCATGGAATTCTTCAAGTGATCCAAAAGGAATATGAGTGTTTGGTTTATATATTAAATCTGCATGTATTTCGTCAGAAAGAATAATCACTCCGTTTTCTTTGCACAATCTACCAATTCTTTCTAATTCTTCTTTTTTCCATACTCTTCCAACAGGATTATGTGGAGAGCAAATGATCATTAGTTTAACATCTTTTAGTTTTAATTCTAAGTCTTCAAAATCAATTTCATAATAAACTCTGTCTGGGTTGTCTTTTGAACAAACTTCTTTTAATTTATTTTCAACCAAAATGCGATTGTTACAGGTAATCGCGTCGAAGAAAGGATGATATACAGGGGGTTGAATTAGGATTTTATCTCCAGGTTGTGTAAAAGTATAAACAGCAAAGCTAAGCGCAGGAACAATACCAGGCGTGCTTAGAATCCAATCTTTGTTAATAGACCAATCAAATCTTCTGTCCATCCAGGAAATTACAGAATCAAAATAACCATCAGTTCGCACTGAATAACCAAGAACAGGGTGTTCTGCTCTCTTTTTGATCGTTTCTATCACCTGGGGTGGTACAGGAATGTCCATATCAGCAATTGACATTGGCAAGATATCCTCAGTTCCAAAGATTTGCTGACACCAGTCCCATTTAAAAGAACCTGTATTCCGGCGATCGACATCAATATCGAAAGAATACTTCATTAATCACCTCTTTTAAGTTTTTTATTTTATTCATTTTCTCAAATCAAGCAATATTTGTAAAGGTTTTTACAAATAAATCACACTATTTTACATATTTACTAATACAAGAATTGTGCCAAACATGAAAAATAGGTTTATCCAATGAATTTTCCCATCCGTCTGAGGAGAGAAAGATGGATAATTCTGATGGTTTTTCTAAAAGGAATTCCTGAAGGTTCTTTGACAAAATGCAAAGGAATCTCAGCAGTCATTCTTAATAAAGCGGTGATTCCAAACAATACTTGTTCAGGTTCAAGCTTTAATCCCAGAATATCTAAAGAGCTAGGATAAAACAATCCACTCAAGAGCATGGTGCTCATCATCATCAAGCCACCAATAGAACTATAAACCCCAGACCAGATTTGTTCTTTTCCTTTTGGACTAACAGATAAGACAAAATTCATAGTCACAAGATTGGCACCACTCCACATAAAACCAGCGAGAATACTTTCAAACCAAATAAAAGCATAAGCATCTGGTTTGAAGAAAATCCAAATGAAAGCATTTAAACTACCCATAAAGACACAGATTTTCATTGTGGTACGGTTACCAAACCGATCAATAAACTTCCCCCACCATCGGAAAGCTACCAACATACTAACTGTTTGTATTGTGGAGTACAATTGGATTTCCAGCATCGACATATGAAGCTTTTTCATCATAAAAGGACCCCAGAAAGGTGCACCAATACCAATGGCAAACATCCACCAGAGATTAAAAAAGGCTAGTTTTCTGAAATTGCTGTTTTTTAAAGGTTCAAGTATAGAGCCATTGTCTTCATGGAATTTTTCTTTTCTAATCCTTTCAGGCTGCTTATTTAGTAGTTTTAAGCCATATAATCCGATGAGAGTTCCGATAAAGAAGACGATGTATAGTCCATAAGCTTGATATTGCGTTTTAAAAACAGAAACTAAGTTCAGTTTATTAAGTAATACGGCTTTCCAGCTATTTGAAGAGGTTTCAAAGAGATCGATAATAAAACTAAAAAAGTAGCCAATAATCAATCCGTAGAACATAAGAATCTGCATTCTTTTAGAGAAAAAGCGTCCTCTGATATTTTTCGGGATTAAATCTGCAATCCAAGCTGTCCACATATTTCCACTAATATTTTGCATTCCAGCTGATAATAGTAGGATAAAGATAAATATTCCCAAAGATAATGCTGGATTGAAGATAAACAGTGGGATAAATAACAGCAGATTGATTGCTCTTCCTACAAAGGCATAAAAAACAGTTTTCTTTTTTAGCTGATTTGTGTTTCTGGAGATAAGTATGCCGACTAATTGAAAGAGTTGAGAAAGCTGTGAGATGGAAGAAATGATGCTAAAGTGTATCGGAGAAGCTTTAAGGAGAATGGCATACTTCGTAATAAAAGAATTACCAATAGAAACCAGTGAAGAAAAAACCTGAGCAAAAGCTCCTTCTTCAATTGAGATCTTCATCGATCTGCGTATCATACTATTTTTATTTTTCATGAGAAATTACAGATAATTTAACCTTATCTTTGTCAAACATAATTTTTCATTGTCTATGACGACTAACCAAAAAAAGTATCCACTTTTCAAAACCAGTCATAATTAAGGAGAAAAACTATATGAGATAAATTATGCACTCGAAAATCATGGTATATTCTACTAAAAAAAGAGGAAGTAATTCTTAGAAAGTAAATTGGTCAGAATACAAGAAGATTTCTTACTCTAATTTATCAAGCAATTCTCTTTAGGCAAAATCGACAACAATATATTGTCTCAATGGCTTCATTTGTCAAAGAATCTAACTCCTATTGTTTCTGAAAAGTACTGATAGAAAATTGAAAAAGTATAGTCTGGAAGATATGAATTAAATCACTTAAAACGGTCAGAACAATAATCTTTAATAACACTTGACTTATGTTGAGCTTTTATATAATTTTGTTAAAATTCGTATGTAATACTTTCTTTAGAAAGAATAGTATTTACTGAATGAAACTGATATGATCTTAAAAAGAGGACTTGATCATTATGTGTAATAATATTGTTACTGATAAGGCTATTATTGATGATATTAAAGTATTAATTTTTGAAAGCAGGCAGACTGTAGCCTATACAGTTAATTCTGCTGTGAGTTTGTTGTACTGGAATATCGGTAAACGTATCAATGAAGAGATATTGCAAAATAGTCGTGCTGAATATGGAAAACAAATTCTTGAAACACTTTCAAAGCATCTTACGGAAGAATATGGAAATGGATGGAGTAAAAGACAACTCTCTTATTGTGTAAAGTTTTATAACATTTTCAACAATTATGAGATTTTGCGCACACTGTGTTCAAAATTAAGCTGGAGCCATTTAAGATTACTTCTTTATATGGATGATCCACTTAAAAGAGATTTCTATACTGAATTATGTAAACTTGAAAAATGGAGTGTGAGACAACTTCAAGAGCGGATTAAATCAATGCTTTTTGAAAGAACTGCTATCAGTAAAAAACCTGAAGAAACAATAATCAAGGATATAGAACTCCTTAAAAAAGAAAAGGTATTAAGTCCTGATCTTGTTTTCAGAGATCCCTATTTTCTCGACTTTTTAGGATTAACTGATACTTATTCAGAAAAAGAATTAGAATCTTCTATTATTGTCGAATTGCAAAAGTTCATTATAGAATTAGGTAGTGATTTTGCCTTTATGGCTCGACAAAAACATATCAGCATCGACAACCGAGATTATTATATTGATCTACTGTTCTATCATCGTAGATTGAAATGTCTTGTAGCTATTGATTTAAAGATTGGCGAGTTTGATGCAGCCTACAAAGGAAAAATGGAACTATATTTGAGATACTTGCAAAAATATGAACAATTAGAAGATGAAAATACTCCTGTTGGCTTAATTCTATGCACTGGGAAAAATGAAGAACATATAGAACTACTTCAGTTAGACCAGAGTAATATAAAAGTTGCTGACTATTTGACTATTTTACCCTCAAAAGAGCTTTTACAGACAAAGCTACATAAAGCAATTGAAATAGCTCAACAAAAAATCAATAAAAATGACGAAAATACAAATAACTGACGAGAATATTAAAAAACCAATAGAAATTATTAAAAAAGCTTTAAATTTCAAGAAAGATATTATACCAAATAAAAGTTTAACAAGTACACATTCTCATAAAAATGAAGACTGCATTATTGAGGGATATATTGGAGCTTTAGACGCTTTATTTGCTAAATTAAAAGAAGGTTATAACGAGATGAACGCCATTCCATTTCTTTTTATTTGCAGGCATATTGTCGAATTAAGATTAAAATTTATGACTAACGTATTACATAGTATAGATAATAAAATCGAAAAACCTAGAATGATTCATTCTATTAAAGGTCTTTGGGATAAAATAAAAAAAGGAATCAGAGTTTATGTTACTATTTCTGATTATTCTTTTACAGTTATTGACGATTTTATGAAATTAGTAGATAAAATAGATCCAAAAGGAACAACTTTTAGATATGAAAATCCAATTCCACGAGAAAAGGATTTTTCAGAATATTCCAAAGAAAATTACTATTATTTTAATTTTGAAACACTCTATGATGGAGTAAAAGAACTTAATAGCCTACTTACTTATATTATTAGTGAGATAAAATAGCATAATCTCACAAAATTCGGACAAACATTCTCAACAAATTCGGACAAAGTTTCTTAAATATTTCGGACAATTTTAACCACAAAAAAAACATGATATACTTCTCCTTAAAAAATGGAGGAGATATCATGAAAAGTAGTAATATTATAAAAGGTTAAGATGTCAGAATACAAGAAGGTTTCTTACTCTATTTAAACGAGCAATACTTACTTTAGAAAGAAAAGTATTTACTGAATGAAACTGATATGATCTTAAAAAGAGGACTTGATCATAATGTGTAATAATATTGTTACTGATAAGGCTATTATTGATGATATTAAAGTATTAATTTTTGAAAGCATGCAGACGGTAGCCTATAAAGTTAATTCTGCGGTGTGTTTGTTGAACTGGAATATCGGTAAACATATCAGCATCGACAACCGCGATTATTATATTGATCTACTGTTCTATCATCGCAGATTGAAATGTCTTGTTGCTATTGATTTAAAGATTGGCGAGTTTGATGCAGCCTACAAAGGATAAATGGAACTATATTTGAGATACTTGCAAAAATATGAACAATTAGAAGATGAAAATACTCCTGTTGGCTTAATTCTATGTACAGGGAAAAATGAAGAACGAATACTAATGGTGAGTGATGAATGGTGAAGGGTGAATTAGGGAAATGACTTAATTGAGAATGAGTTACCTGTTCTTTCATTTTAATTTTTGCTTTCAATTTTAGTTTTTGTTGTGAGTATTATTGATGATATAATCTTTTGGATTTCATGAAAGTCTTCAATAATAGATTTACACATGGCTTCTGTTAAAAAATCTGATTTATATAAGAGTTCGAGCCAGTAATCTGTTTCATTTACTTCTTTTTGAGCAATTGCCATTTTATGAACAAAGTCTTGTTTACTCTCTGCATGCTCAGCTTCTCTTACCATAGCACCAATTGAAGTTCTACTTTTAAGTAATTGTTTTGATAAGACTGTCTCATGCTTTTCTTGTAAATATTTATATAGTTTCACTATTCTCAAAGCAAAATTAAATGTTTTTTCTTTAATGATATTCTCCATTTATCATCCTTTACTTTGTTGTCATTCATTCACTATAAATTTTCTGCGAAGCAATGTAGCGTCAGCAAAATCATTATAAGGATTTCCAACATTCATAACTCATAATTCATAATTCATAATTCATAATTCACCATTAATATACATTCAGCATTAGATTACGTGGATTATGAGGTATTTTTCTGTTGGAGACAATATAATAAATACTTATAATTCCACTTTTACCTTCAGAAAAGTAATGTTAGTTACGATATAACTTAATCTTTTCTAAAAAAGAATATTCAATATTTTCTTCATTATTGAATATAGTAGCAGAACCTTTAAAGTAGAAACTATCTGAAACATCACTTTTTAGGTGATAATGAATAATTGATTCAAAAACGTAATTACCCTTTTTTTGGATGAATTTTCTATAATTACTTGATGTATCTTTAAACTCCAGATGATTTTTTATTAAAACAGAATCGACATCAATTTTCATCAAACATTTCTCATCACGATAAAAACCATATTGGATTTTTTTAATGATCGGTTTTGTACCCTTCTTACTTTTTATGTCCCAAAAAGAATAAACTGAAAGTGTATCCCCTTTTAAAGGATATAAGAAAAAAACAACATCACAGTTCTTTACGTGAACATACTTTTCCATACAAGTTATCAGTCCATTTTTATATTCATCAACAATTTCTATTGTTACATAAGTACAAGAAGAAGCAAATATCATAAATATGAATAGTATCCAAATTTTTTCAATCTTCACAAGACCTTCTTTAAAGCATTAGTTTATTACTTATTATTTTTAATATGATACCAATCAGATTCTATTTTACCTACTGGATCGAATTGAAAAGGTTGAGTGAAATCTAACCCCCAAGATGGAGAAATAAAATCTCCAATTATCATAAAACTCAATTCATCGTAGTATTTGGGCAGTTTCACAATAAATAAATAATCTAAATCTATATAAAAACTAGTTTTTTTTTCTAATCGAATCAGCTTGCGTTTTTTGTTAAATAAAATTAAAAGAAATACATTTTTCGAATATTCTGTCATAAAATAATTTATAGGTTTATTTGCTTTTAAATGTATCATAAAAGATAAAGTATCAGAAGATAAATTGATGTTAGAAATATTATACTCAACACCTTTAAAACTTTTCATTCGATTGATTGAATAATAATCATTTCTGTTATAAGAGCACGTTATGAATAGCATCGTTGTGCATATAATCCATATGTTCTTTTTTAGTTTTGACATAAACCATCCTTTATTAACTACTGAAATTTTCGATATCAAAAAATTGGACTCCAAATTGGATTAGATTCAAACTGGTATTTCCAGGCTTTCTTTTCCATAATTGGTTCTAATTTTTCCCACTTAGCTCGGTGTACATAATGGGGGAGTTACTGCAGAATAAGTAAGGAGAAGGAGTTGTCCTTGAGGATCCACAGCATAAAACCGCATTAATTCAGAATCATATAGCCTAGCTTTATAGTTATAAAATTTGGTCTCTTCATCAAATTCCTGACCGTTATATTGATAGGAAATGTCTTCAGAAATTGAAGACTCCATGATATTACCAAAAGCATCATAATAAGAACGATTCCAGGTATTACCCTTTGATATAGAGAGTACGGTTATTTTCCTGGTCATTTTTTCTTTTTGATTTGGAGGTATTTCATTATTTAATCTCCTGAAAACCATCATTTCACATTAATAAGAAAACTAAAGTTATTCGTCAAGGAAAAAATGGGATACTAAGCTTACTTGCAGACTATTTTTTTTGATAAGCGGGGTAGCTTACTCTCCCACATTTATCATTCATAACTCACAATTCATCATTAGATTACGTTTAATAGTCTTCTCTTTTCAATACGGAGAAATCTTATCAAAATACTCAAACCAGCATTCCGGTGGTTCTCTGTCCGTTAACATGGCTCTTTTTTTCGGTGAAAGTGGTTCACTTCCACCGAAATATCCATATAGGAAGCTGTTGCACCAGATAGAGCGTTGTTGTAATAAAAATTCATACCAAATTTATCATTAGTATCATCATTGGTTACGCTATTATCATCAGATAATGAGCTGTTATTGATAGAAGTCATCCAACCTCTGATATTGTATCGATAATCAAAGGATTGAAGGAAATCAGAAGTCGGAATAGTTGCACTACGATCATTTTGAGATAGATTATCTAATATAGCTATGTTAGCACAAGTATTATGTAGATTTTTTTCAACAAACTGACCGATTTCATTGTATTTATTTTGAACGATTAATATAGGTGTCTGATCATATATCTGTTGATATACTCTCAGTAAACGTCCAGCATGATCATAGTAAGTGCTGAGGAAGAAAGTAAATGAAATAAGGATTTTCAGATTTTTCAGACTTCTATGTTGTTGACAATTATATACTTACATGATAATTATCCAATGGTGACAGCTTCGCTTCCACTACCTCAATTGAATCAAAAATTCGTTTTATCTAATTCTATCTTAAATGTGTTAATAGAATCGATAAACAATTCTTTAAAATTATTATCAAATGTATAATTATATCTACCTGTACCAAAACGCTTTGTGATGATTATTTGATCTTTTTGTTTTGTTATGATAAAACTGTTCTGGGAGATTGGAACATCAGTGTATGGCATTTTTACCTTTTTTGAGATTCCCTCTATAGTCTTATAAAAAATGGACTTGCCTTTTTTATTAAACAATTCAATTTCTCCTATAAGCGATATTGAATATAAATAACCCGATTCTAAAGGATTCCATGGATATTGTTTGTTTAATAAGAAATGATAGTTAATTTTCAAAACAGCATCAACACTCATTTTCTCACATATTTCCTGATAATCTTTTTTTTTAAGATTATGAAATTTCGTATATTCTACAGGAACATAGAAATAATTAGTGTTCTCTATAATAAAATTAAAAAGTATTGGATCCTTTTTATAGCTATTGAGGAATTGGTAAAAGTTATTGGTCACATCCTTTTTATTGATGTTTGAATATCTGAAAACATTACCTGAAAACTCAATTAAATCTTTATCTGAAAGACCATTTACAGTGGTATATCCCTGCTTGATAAACTCAATCAACATTAAAGAATCAATTTCATTGTATTGAGGATTCTGCTCAGCACTAATGATTCTATAATTGCTTTTATTTATTAAAAGATCAAGGAAACCCTTTTCATTTGTTTTCAACATCAATAAATCATCGCATTTATTTGTAGACTCAGAAATATACTGGATATCACGAGGCAATTTCTTTTTAATATTTTGGATGGATGTATTTATAAGAATATCGAGTTCGTTCTTTTCGATTTCTGATAAAAGATCATCAGGATAGTATTGTGTAAGATCTTTCAAGAATTCAAACCGATAGTTGAACTTGTCCTGTTTGTCTTTTAAAATTAGATTTACTTCTGGGGATACAATGGCAACTTTTTTAATAATCTTACTCAAACTTATCAGGTTTGAGAAAATTAAAAAAAATATTATTAAACCTAAAGACTTTTTCATTTAAATATCTCTCCTTAATGATTTATTACCATGGGACATACATAGAATATGAGAATGAAAAATCATTATCATATTGTATGTTTTTATTAAATAAATATTGAATTTTCCTTTCAAAACCTATTTGAAATGTAACTGCTTGGTATTGTAGCTTTACTCCAGTCCCTGGAGTAAATTCTAACCATTTATTTCTTCTAAAGAAATAAAAATTAGTGTTATTTTTCACAAATATTGAAACACATAGATTATCCATATTACCATTATTAGCAAAAATTGGTTTTCCTATAATATTAAAATTTAATGATGAATTTGGAATATTTAAGGGATTTCTGAAATTGTTTACTACCGAATCTTTAATCGCTTCATATACTAATTCATAAGCAAATTCTATTAAAGGTAATACAGAAGCATTATATTTATTCTTATTATAAGAATCATTATTAATCCATTGATAATAAAACCAATCATAATCTATAGAAAAATAATCATGAACATTATATGTCCATCCACTACTAATTCTATTTTCATTTTTTAAGTTATGAGTTATCTTAATAAATGCAAATTCATAATCAGTATTAACTTTCTCTATACTCAGCAAATTCTGACAAACCATAATTATACTCAACAATATGATTATTTGTGGGGGTATCTTCATCTTAAAATTTATACACATGGTTAAAATAGTTTGGTTTAGCTTGGGGAATATATGAAAGAGAAAAACATGGAGCAGCATTATAACCACTTCCTGCCATAAAATAAGGTAGCATATCAACAAAACCATGGGCTACTGCTTTAGTAGGATTAAAATCGTCTTTTGTGAAAGGTTGTGAAAAATTAAAAGTACCTTTATTAATAAGTCTATTATCAACTTTACCGGATCTGGTATTAATTATTACTTCTTTTCCTTCAGATGTCATATATTTTTTATTATATTTTCCATCAAATCCGAACCTATGAAACCAATTACTGGAATCAGATGCTTCGTAAATGCTAAAGGATGAATGATGAACGTATACTAATGGTGGATTGTGAATTATGAATTGTGAATATGTAGATTGGCAGAAATATGATATGATCATTTTCTGCATAGAAACGACTTTACGAGTTGATCCTTGATGAACTTTCTCTAGGTAAATTACATTTTTTTCTTTCATAATAACTCAGATTCCATTTCTATCATCTATATAAAATACAGGATTAAAGCTTTCTTTTCCTCATAATAATATCACAACTATCTGTTTTATTTATTTATTGTCAATATTATTTTCAATGTTTTGAATAGAGTAAGATTTTTTAAACCAAAGGGACGAATACTAATGGTGAGTGATGAATGGTGAATTAAGGAAATGACATAATTGAGAATGAGTTACCTGTTCTTTCATTTTATTTCTTGCTTTCAATATTAGTTTTTGTTGTGAGTATTATTGATGATATAATCTTTTGGATTTCATGAAGGTCTTTTATAATTGAGTTAAACATAGATTCTGTTAAAAAATCTGATTTATATAAGAGTTCGAGCTAGTAATCTGTTTCATTTGCTTCTTTTTGAGCAATTGCCATTTTATGAACAAAGTCTTGTTTACTCTCTGCATGCTCAGCTTCTCTTACCATAGCACCAATTGAAGTTCCACTTCTAAGTAATTGTTTTGATAAGACATATTCCTGTTTATCTTGTAGATATTTATATAGTTTCACTATTCTCAAAGCAAAATTAAATGTTTTTTCTTTAATGATATTCTCCATTTATCATCCTTTACTTTGTTGTCACTCCATTCACTATAAATTTTCTGCGAAGCAATGTAGCGTCAGCAAAATCATTATCAGGAGTTCAAACATTCATCAAAGAATTTCAGCAATATTCATGCATTTGCCCTGATTGTAATAATAAATATCTGGCTGAATATCCTGAAAATGTTACGGCCCCGGTTCAGTACGGTGAAAACATTCAGACCATCGTTTCGTATTTGAATGTTTACCAATGTATTCCATTTAAAAGAACAGCTCAGCTGTTGTCTGATGTTGTTAATATAAGAATTTCCCAGGGATCATTGAAAAACATATTAAGGAAATTTGCTGATAAATCTAAGGTTATCTATGAGAGAATTAAAAAGAATCTGAGCTCCTCGAAAGTTGTTGGTTCTGATGAAACAAGCGTAAAGGTCAATGGTAAAAAAGGATGGATTTGGGCTTGGAGAGACCTTAAGAATGTGTTTCTTGAATATTCTCATACCAGAGGATACGAGACAATTCAAAAAATATGGGAAAACGGTATGCCTGAATCTGTGTTAGTTACGGACAGATTTTCCGCTCAGTTAAAAACGAAGGCTTTAAATCATCAGATTTGTCTGGCTCATATTCTTAGAGATCTAACTTATATTGAGGAAAGAGAAAAGCATCCTTTTTCTACTGATTTCAAAAGCCTGGTAAAAGAAATTTTTCAATTCAAGCGAATCCAAACAATAGATTATGACAGATCTTCTCCAGAAATGAAACACTTTGAAGATAAAATCAATATTCTACTGGCGATGACTATTTGCAAAAAAGAGTTTAAAGAAACCTCTACTCTTCAGAAATCTTTGATAAAAATCAGAGGATATATTTTGCCTTGTGTTTATGAAACAGTCATTCCTCCGGATAACAATGATTCAGAAAGAGCTCTTAGAAATGTTAAAGTTAAACTTAAAGTGTCTGGGCAGTTTAAAAATGGGGCTCAGGACTACTGTATCATTAGATCCGTTATTGATACTACTAAAAAAAGAGGATTAAATATCTTTGATATTCTGTCTAAAATCCCTGAACTTTCTCCCAGATAATATTAATACCTGAGTAGTTACGAAAGAATCTCTGGCAAAGAAAAAAACGGTTAAATCGTATGATAAAATATTAGAAAAATTGGGCAGATTAAAAGAAAAACACAAATCGATCTCGAGATTTATTGTAGTGGATATTGAACAAGAAGATAATCTTGTTCAAAGTATATTCTGGGAAAACACATATTCTGATCAAAAGGACTTTTCTTATAACGGTTCCTATTTTCTAAGAACCAATCTGAATAATTTTAATGAACAGGAATTATGGAATATATACTCAACACTAACAAACATAGAATATTCATTCAGATGCCTTAAAAGTGAGTTAGCATTTAGACCTGTTTATCACAAAATACAGGTAAGGGCGGAGAGTCATTTATTTATAGCAGTATTAGCCTATCATATTTTGAATGTTATCCGGGCCAAATTAAAGGCTCATGACATAAATTTTTCATGGAATAAAACCAGAGAACTGTTATCAACACATAACCTTATTACAACAGAGATGAAAACAAAAGATTCAAAAATAATAACTATTGTTCAGCCTTCAGATGCAAATGAGATACAAAAAAGAATATATAAGGTTTTAAACATCAAAATCAACCCAATAAATAGAAAGATAATTAAGTTGCCGTAGTGCCCCGCACTTTTAATTATGTATATTTTACAATGACTTACGATAAATTATGGTAAAGATGGGTTAAGGCATATACCAGCCTTGATTTTAACACTGCATCACTGAAAGAGTCTCTTTCACCCTGTTCAGGTGTAAGCTTTTCACCTTCAATGTACTGGTAGCCTAATTGATTAACCAGATAATCAATTGCAGGCTTTTCTACTAATGTAAATTCATTACCAAGAAATTGCATATTCAATCCTTTACATGGAGCGAAGGCGGCTCGCCTTCGACATGTATCTTTTATCGAGCCCGAGCCGGGCTCGCTCCATATTTCGAGGGCGAGCCGCCCTCGCTCCAAAGCTACTATATTGCCAATCTTCTGCTTTTGAAACTAAACCTGCTTTTACTGGATTCTGATGAATATAATCAATTTTATTTAAGAATTCTTCATCATTACGAATATAATGATCCCAATAGCTTCTTTGCCAGATTATTTTGGATTTAATTAATCCGTCTAAAGCTTCTTTGTTATATTTGTAAAAGTCAATATCATTTTCTATAAATTTACTAAGATTAATTATTTGTTTTGAACTGAAGGATTTCCATTTATTTAATATATCATCTATATTGCAGTTTATATATTCTTTAATAATTAAATGCACATGATTTGGCATGATCACCCATTCAATCAGATCATAAAGCTTACCTGAAAAATGATGCCAATTTTCAAGTATCATATTCGTAATTAATGGATGAACTAAAATTGAGGAGCCATAGCCATTATCTAAATAATTATTTATCTTGATTTCTAATTCTTTTTTTCTGTCATCTTCACTGTGATCTTTTAGTTCTGAAAGCATATTCTCAATAATATTTTTGGGCAAAGAATCAGCTAATCTATAAGTAATAAATTGATAATGATCATAGGCATTAATATGAGGAAGATCTTTATGGATTATCATAAATTATCCTTTTTTGGGGAGCGAAGGCGGCTCGCCTTCGACATGTATCTTTTATCGAGCCCGAGCCAGGCTCGTTCCATATTTCGAGGGCGAGCCGCCCTCGCTCCATTTAATATATTTATTCTTTTTTCGTTGCCCAGCGGACAACGCTCCATATCCAAGCTGTTCAAGGTAAGCATTTAGTTTTTCTTTGGAGGCAGAAAGCTCTTGTTCTCTGCCAGAAATGCGACCAATGACTGCTTCAAATAGATCATCTTCTATGGCTTTAAATGCTTTATCCAGTTCAGCACCAATATTGAGATTTTTATCTTTAAAATGCTCCCATCGTGCTTGTTTGAGTACAAAAAAAGGTCTTATGTGTTTTAGAATCTTCTAATGAACGTCCCAACACCTCAGCTGGTAGATTCTTCAAGTGAACCCTTTACTCTTCCATTTCAGCGTCGAACTGATCATTGATTCGCTTTAAAAACAGCATACCAAAGATGTATTCCATATATTGAGAAGAATTAAGTGTTCCTCTGAGTATGTCCGCACAATCCCATAATTTAGCTTCAAGTGTCTGTAAGGTTAACTTATCCATTATTGATCCTTTTTACAGTCTTTATTTTTTTATTTATGATATTTTTAAATTATAATCTTAATACTTATACCTAAAACATCCTTTACACGAACAATTAGCATTTTATGCATAACCATTTATCCTTGTCAAGTTTTTATCAAACATTTACTTCATAATATCCGAGAGAATGTGCAAAATTGAAATGCTCTAATTAATATTCTGGCATTGAGTTGGCTATATTTTAAAAACTTTATGAGAGAGTTCTTATTAATGAAACTAGCAACAGATATTGTTCCAAAGAATTTTATATATTGAGCATAACCTGTTTTTTGGTGAGAGTAGATCATGTTTTCAATTATTTGCATGATTTTAGAAAGATAGCATAACAATTCAAGTGTTTCATTTGGAATAATTGCAAAGGATAATCCTTTCTTTTACGCTTTGGATATTAGCTTTTACCCAAATCCATATTTACCAGTCTTATCAACTCAGAATGTTGGTTTCTCTATACAATATCACGATAGAAATGGCATATTATGACAACTTATTTATATTAATTTGCATTGATGAACTCCAAGGAAGCTCCAAGGAAGGAGTAAGGAAGGAGTAAGGAAGGAGTTACAAAGGAGGAGGATTTAAGAATATAAGATCTGAAACAGATGTATTTTTTAAATTGAATAAATGGCGAGGAGAGTTGTTGCAATTCTTTCTGTTTAAGCAACCAAGTATAAATATGGAAGGTCTTATTTTATATCCACCCCCAGCACTTTGTTTTTCAATTCACAATCTCTACGTTCATTACAACTCAAGTAAAGAGATGGTAGTTAGAATGATTTTGATCCTTTCAAAAAGATTACTGGCTTAGAAGCCTTCACAGACAAAGATAGCAGAAAATAACAATACAGAAAGGCAATAAGAGAAGATTAAGTAATTTTAAATTAAGTGTTTAATCTATCTTTGATTTAAGCATATTGAAGTCTTGACAAAGTAATGTATTTTATATTTTTGTCAAAATAAAAGATCATTATTAGGAGGAGAATATGCCACCAGTTGAAAACGAGGTACAGATCAATTTTGATAGTTTATTAAAACAAGGATTAGCTGTCATTGATGTGCGTTACAAAGATTATGAAGTCACAAATGAAGTATTTAAGTATGTCATTTCAAAGATAGAAGGTGATCGAGACGATTTTTATCCTTCGATGATCAAGCATTATACAGGAAGAGAATTAAAAGATCGCAATGTCTATGATATCTGGACTAATGTATTGAAACATAAGATGTCAATGAGTTCCATGTTAAAGCGTGATGTATCTATAAAAGTTGCAGCCATGGATTATATGGAAAATATTGGAATATGAAAGAGCGAACATTGTTATTGGTAAAGCCAAATGCTACTGAGAAGAATCAGGTTGGCAGAATATTAAGTATCGTAGAAGAGAATCATTTTAAGATCATGGATTTGAGATTATTCAAAATGGATCATTTGTTTGCCGAGAAGTTTTATGAAATGCATAAGAGCAAGCCATTTTATGATAAATTATGCAATTTTATGATGTCAGGCAATACAGTGGGCGTAATATTGGAAAAAGAAAATGCCATATCAGATTTACGATTACTTTTAGGCAATACAGACCCATCAAAAGCCAATCCTGGAACTATCCGTTATTTATTTGGTGAAACCGTAACAATCAACGCCGTACACGGATCAGATTCGGAAGAGAATGCAGAGCGAGAAATTGATTTAGTTTTTAATTAATAGAAGGAGAAAAAATGAAGATTTTAGTGTTAAATTGTGGAAGTTCTTCAATAAAATTTCAATTAATAAATATGACCGATGAACATGTTTTAGCAGAAGGGATCATAGAAAAGATTGGCGATGACATCGCATTATATACTTATAAAAGTGAGCCATATACCAAGAAAAAAAGAGAGATGGTCATAGAAGATCATGCAAAAGGTTTACAATTAATAATTGATACTCTGATGGACACCCATCATGGCGTTATCAGACAAGCCAATGAGATATCCGCAGTAGGTCACAGACTGGTGCATGGTGGAGAGTTTTTCTCAAATGCAGTTAAAATAACTCAAGAAGTAGAAGATGTATTACATAAATGTGTAGCCTTAGCGCCATTACATAATCCGGCGAATATCAGAGGGATTGAAGCAGTTCATAAGAATTTACCCAATATTGTACAATGTGGTATCTTCGACACAGCTTTTCATCAGACAATGCCAGCAAAAGCCTATTTGTATCCGATACCCTACAAATATTATAGTGTAAACAAGATCCGTCGATATGGTTTTCATGGCACATCTCATCAATATGTAAGCCAGAAAGCCGCTGAATATTTAGGCAAAGATATTAAGGATTTAAAAATAATCTGCTGTCATATTGGGAATGGTGCTTCAATCACAGCAATTGACAAAGGAAAATCTGTTGATACATCTATGGGCTTTACGCCTTTAGAGGGTTTGATGATGGGAACCAGATGTGGAGATTTAGATCCAGCAATTCCTTTATATATGATAAAAGAGTTAGGGATGTCGGTAGAAGAAGTTGACACTACTTTAAACAAAAGAAGTGGTATGTTAGGTTTATCACAGATATCCAATGATATGCGAGAAATTGAAGAAGAAATATTAGACAAGAATGAACCACGTGCAATATTAGCTCATGAAGTTTATGCTTATCGCATTAAAAAATATATAGGCTCTTATATGGCAGTATTAAATGGTTGTGATGTTTTAATCTTTACAGGCGGAGTTGGTGAAAAGATGCCAATCCTCAGAGCCTTAGTGTTAGAGCACATGGAATATCTTGGAATAGAATTAAATCTTGAGAATAATGCAATCTTTAATGATGAAATTGTTGAGTTACATACAGAAAATTCAAAAGTTAAGATCTTAAAAGTTCCAACAAATGAAGAATTAATGATAGCAATTGAAACCAAAAGAATTATCTCAGAGTAAGGCTTAAATCGGGGGATTTATGAAGAAATTACTGGGTCTTAGTATAATAATAATTGGTTTAATCGTATCTTTATACAGTGAAGGTAAAAAGTTAGATCTTGTTAAACCTGATGATTATTATCAGGCATTTTTAAAAACAAGAGCATCTTTAGATGGCAGAGATGTCTGTTATTATTGGAAGGGGACCGTCTATAGTTTTGTTCCAGGAGAGAAAGACAAACCTCTTTTTAAGTTTGAAGGTTTTAATGTTGGCAGATTAGTAAAAGTTGAAGGTGGTTATGATTTATTAACCCGTGAAGCAGCATTTTTTGAGGATCTAAAAACGGGAGAGATAATAGAAAAATGGGTTAATCCATGGACCAAAAAAGAATTAGATGTCGTTCAAATTTGGAATGATCCTGTAAATCAAGATTTTGCTTTCCCTGAAGAAGTGATGCCCTACCTTAGACATTTACTACCAAGTGAGGATTTAGGTGATATGATTAGTTTTAATTTAGATTTATTCTTAAACTATTCTTCTCCATTAACACGAGAAGACTATCCCTTAAATTCACAATCAAACACATATGAAGCAACAGAATTGTTTCAATTTTTAGTCAATAAAGACAAATTATTGGATCCTACGACAAAGTCTGTTCCAGTATGGATAACATGGACAAGAGTAAGTCCCTGGATGCCATTTATGGAAATGGGAGATAAGCCCGGAAATTTAATATTTCGTTGTGTAGGTCAGAAGTTAGATAAAGGATATGAAGGATTACCTTTACACATCAAAAAGTATGTATCTTTAAAAAATCCGCAATATCATAAATCACCTGATGAATATTCTGAGCCCAATGAAACAAGTTGGACCTATTTTAAAAAAATAGCTGAAGCGAAAAAAAAAGCAGAACAAAATAAAGAAAAATAATAACGGAGGCGTGATGGTATTCTCTAAATTTTTTGGAATGCTTTCCAGTGATATAGCAATAGATCTTGGAACAGCTAACACGCTAGTCTATAAACAAACATCTGGAATCATTATTAATGAGCCTTCAGTTGTATCCTTATCCACTGATAGCCGAAAGATAATTGCCATAGGTAAACAAGCAAAAGAAATGCTTGGAAAGAATCCAGATGAAGTCAGAGTAGTTAAACCAATGAAAGATGGAGTGATCGCAGATTTTCAGGTGACAGAATTGATGTTACGCGATTTAATCATGAGATCACAAAAGAAGCGTTGGTTAGTAAAGCCTCGAGTAATTGTATGTGTTCCCTCAGGGATCACAGAAGTTGAAAAAAGAGCAGTTCGCGATAGTGCCTTACATGCTGGAGCCAGAGAAGTACATTTAGTATCAGAACCTATTGCAGCAGCCATAGGTGCCGATCTTCCAATTCATAAACCATATGGTAACATGATCATGGATATTGGAGGAGGAACCTCCGAAATTGCTGTGATTTCATTATCCCATATAGTAATTCATAATTCAATCCGTTTAGGCGGAGACAAGATGGATTCTGATATTGTAAATTATTTGAGAAAGAAAAACAACATCAATGTAGGTATTCAAACAGCTGAGAGGATTAAACAAGAAGTTGGATCTGCTTATCCATTAAAAGAAGAGCTTGAAATGGATGTAAGAGGAAGAGACGTCATAACAGGATATCCGGTAACCATCAGAATAACCTCAACAGAAATCCGAGAAGCCTTATCAGAAACAATAAGCACTATGATTGATGCTATTAAACGCTTGTTTGAAAAGACACCGCCAGAATTAGCAGCTGACATAGCAGAACGTGGAATTGTTTTAACAGGTGGTGGAGCACAATTAAAAGGATTGGATGAGAGAATTAAAGAGACTGTTGACTTACCGGTTCATGTAGTTCCTGACCCATTAACCTGTGTTGTTAAGGGATGTGGTAAAATATTAGAAAATGTAGAGCTTTATCAGGATGTATTAATCAAGAAGGTGGAAGACTAACAGGTGTCTAACAAGAGATATCTGCTCATAATATATTTAATAATAGGAATTATACTGTTTTTGGGAGATGAAGAATCTCGTTTGAAGAAAGCGGATTTTCTTTCAAAAACAGTATTTTATCCGTTTATAGTTACTTTTAATGAATTTTCAACAATCTCAATTCTTAAAGAAAAGAATCAGGGTCTTCAGATACAGATGGCAAACTTGATCATTGAGAATAATTATATCAAGAATATTCTGAGAAAGTATCAGCATAATTTGATAGATTTTCCAATAAAGGATTCATTATTCATAATGGCAGATGTAATCGGTTTTTCAGGATCATATGGTTCCAACACCATAGTAATCAACAAAGGTCTTAGAGATGGAATTAGAAAAGATTATGCTGTTTTTTCATCAAAGGGAATCATTGGGAAAGTAATCATGCCTTATCAAAATTGTTCAATTTTATTGCCATTAACCCATCCGAGATTTAAATGTGCAATATTTGATCAAACCTCCCAGGTTCAAGGAATATTAGAAACAGATCTCTATGGGAAGTCATTTATATCATTTGTAAAACTTGGTACATCCATAAGTATAGGGGATTCATTAGTTACATCGAACATATCACAAATATTTCCTGCAGGATTTCCAGTAGGTACCATAACAAGTTTAGAAGAATCTCAAGACGCTTTATATATCAAAGGGCATATAAAGCCCTATGCAGATTTTAACAATTTAGAGAATTTATTTATTTTAATACCAAGCAGGAAGGAAAATTATGAAGGCATCATTGAAGCCAATTATTGAAATAGAAGGGCAGAAATATATACGAATTCCCATTAAGACAAGAATACTGAAGCCTGGTGACTCAATGAGTCAAATCATTAAAGAATTTGCAGGAGCTCAATTAGAGGGCAATGACATCGTCGTCATTAGTGAGAGTCCTTTAGCAATTACTCAAAACAGGGCAGTACCAGTGTCAGAGATAAAGATAGGATTTCTGGCAAATTTTTTATGGCGTTTTGTTGGGAAAGTGAATTATGGAATTGGATTAAGAGCGGCCACAAGTATGCAATGTGCTATTGATGAATGTGGAAGTTTCAGAATACTTTTTGCAGCGATTGTAGGAGGCTTATCAAAAAAAATATTGAGACGAAAAGGAGATTTTTATAGATTAGCTGGTATGCAAGCGGCATTAATTGATGCAGCGTCAACGTCTCCAGTTCCACCCTACACAGCCTGTGTGATAAAAGGTCCACTCAATCCGAGTAAAGAATGTGAATTAATAAAATCAAATTTAGGGATAAATGCTTGTGTCATGGACATTAATGATATAGGTGGGAGTTGGATGATCGGTAGTAGTAAAGGTGTCAGTAAGGAATTGATGGAGAAGATAATGAAGGATAATCCTCAAGGTCAGGGAGATGAGTTAACGCCAATATGCATTGTTAGAAAAATATGAGAATCTTTAAGTATATATTAATATCCATTGTTTTTATATTCTTACAAATCTTGTTATTTAGTAAATTAACCATACTAAATTCAATACCATTTATTATGTTACCCTTATTAATCTACATTTCGATAAATTTACCTTATACAGCTTGTATGTCAATTACCTTTTTTAATGCATTATTATGGGATATTATGTATCCACATTTATTAGGATTGAATATCATAGTACAGGTTTTAATCTGTCATTTTATAAATAAATATCATCAAAACATCAATAAAGAAAAGATAGTTTCAGTTTCTATATCAGTATTACTAGTAAATATTGTCTATTTTCTATTTTATTGGCTTTATTATATAATTGCCTATCAATCAAGTTCATTATTGTTATTAACCAGTGTTTTTTCAATATTCTACAATACAGTGACAAGTATAGCTATCTTATATTTGTTAGTTTTAACAGACAAATTACGTATAGTAATCTATGAATAAAAGAACAAGAATAATAGAATTTTATCAAGTATTAATTACTTTAGTTTTTATAGTATTATTTTTTTCATTATTCAATTTGCAGATAATAAAGGGAAATCGTTATAAAGAGATAGCAGAGAAGAATTTTTTTAGAATTCGTAAGATAAATGCAGCAAGAGGAATCATATATGATTCCAAACTAAGACCTATTGCTCAAAATGTACCTTCAATAAACCTATATTTTCGTCCATTTTTATTAAAAGAAAAAGATGAGATGGTAGAATTTGTATCAAGTAATTTACCAATTAGCAAAGAAACCATAAATAAACTTATTTATGAAAACAGGTTTAGATCTTATGATGAGATCATCTTGTATGAAAACATTCAATATGATACTTTAGCTAAGATATCAGAAAAGATCAATTACTATCCATCCTTGTTTTTTAAAGTTGAGACAATGAGAAACTATAGTTTTAAAAATCATTTTACGGGTTATGTGGGTCGAATCAATGAGCGAGAGTATAACAGGTTAAAGGATGAAGAATATACGATTAACAGTATGATTGGCAAGTCTGGATTGGAGAAATATTATGAGAGATTATTATCTGGTCAACCAGGCTATGAGGTGATACAAGTTGATGCACAGGGCAAGAACTTGAATCTATTTACTCACAATCTCAATAAAGAGCCGGAGAATGGTTTACATTTAGTTTTAACAGTAGATAGTGGTCTTCAAAACTATATAAGTGAGATCTATCCAAAGGAGTTTTCAGGAGCAGTCGTAGTGATGAATCCCTTAACAGGAGGAATTATTTCCTATAATAGTTTCCCAGAATATGATCAAAATTGGTTTGCAGGAAAGATAAGTCAATCTCAATGGAGCAGTCTAAGTACCAATAAAGAAAAGCCTCTATTAGATCGAGTGATAAATGGCACTTATCCTCCAGGATCAACATTTAAACCTGTAACAGGATCATTTGGTTTAGAAAAAAACATAATCAATGAAACGACAAGATTAGCTTTTTGCTCAGGTGGTTTACAAATTGGTAACAGATTTTTTAAATGCTGGTCACCATCAGGTCATGGGACATCGAATATATTGGATGCGTTAAGAGTATCCTGTGATGTATTTTTTTATGATTTATCATCAAAGTTAAAATTAGATGAGTTTGAAGATTTTGTTCGTAAAAATAAATTAATAGATAAAACAGGTGTTGATTTACCGTTTGAGAGAAAGGGATTTTTTCCTACCACAGAGTGGTATAGAAAGAGATTAGGAAAGAATTTTAGTGTGGTAGGCAGAAAAGCAAATTTAGCAATAGGACAAGGAGAGGTATTAGTAACCCCTTTGGAGCTTTGTGCCTATTATTCAGCTTTAGCAAACAATGGAGTATGGACTAAACCTCATATATTAGAAAGAGCAATTGGCAGTCGAATCATTGGGTATAAAGAGTTATATCCTGATGAGAAGAGCCGTTTACCAATCAGTCAGAGGAATTTGGCCATAATCAATGAAGGCTTATGGCAAGTCTGTAATTCACCAGGAGGGACAGGTGGGGCAGCACGTGTTCCAGGAGTAAAAGTTTTTGGTAAATCAGGATCTGCAGAAAATGCTCATGGCGGAAAAACTCATGCGTGGTTTGCTTGTTATGCCGAATGGGAAAACCCCGAATTAGCCATTGTCGTTTTTTTAGAAAATGCAGGTCATGGAGGAAGCATAGCAGCCCCAATAGCAGGGAAAATCATTCAATATTATGAAAAAAATGTCAGGGTTAAGAATGAAAATAAGAATTAACAGGAATTTTGATTGGCAATTGTTTGGACTATGGATGCTGTTATTGTTAATTGGTTTAATATCAATATTTTCAGCATCAACAACCAAGCTTGGTCAGGAATTGATAGTAAAATCATACTATTGGAAACAATTAATATGGGTATTTATCGCATTAATAAATTTATATATTGTACTAAAAATCCCATTACCAGTATTAGATATGCTGATAATCCCATTATATGGGTTTTCGATATTATCATTAATAGTCGTATTATTCATGCCACCGATCAACGGAGCTCATCGCTGGATATTTATAGGAAGCCAGCAATTTCAACCCTCAGAATTAGCTAAAGTTGTCATGATATTATTAGTTGCTCGTTTGATCAGCAAGGAGCATATAAGCGAATGGAAGATGATATCCAAATCATTTTCAGTGGTAATTGTACCAGTAGTTTTGATATTTATAGAACCAGATTTTGGTACAACACTAGTTTTTTGGGCAAGTTTGTTAATGATGTTAGCCCAGGCAGG
This sequence comes from Cloacimonadales bacterium (SeqCode), assembly GCA_963678255.2. GTDB lineage: Bacteria > Cloacimonadota > Cloacimonadia > Cloacimonadales > WRIO01. The sequence goes on along the minus strand of CAXXTW010000001.1, from coordinate 855,058 downwards.
CTTTCCATATGTTTATTTAATCATATTAATTAGTCCGATTTTTGCAGTATTAACGTCTTTTTCATGGTTTTTTTTCTTAGTATTTATACTGATTTTAGTTTTTTTCTTAAACAGAGAGAGGATGAATTGGATAATAATCGCAGTATCTACTTTAGTGAATCTGTTTATATTTGTAATAACGCCAGTGTTATGGAATAATCTTCATGAATATCAGAAAAACAGAATATTAACATTTTTAGATCCAACTCGTGATCCATTAGGCGCTGGTTATCACGTTATACAATCAAAAATAGCCGTTGGTTCTGGTCAATTTTTTGGTAAAGGCTTTTTAATGGGCAGTCAAAAGAATATGAATTTTTTACCAGAGCATCACACAGATTTTATATTTTCAGTGATAGGAGAAGAGTTTGGTTTTATCGGGTGTGGCCTATTGTTAGTCATTTTTTACTTATTTTTTACTCGAATCATCTATTTAATAAAGGTTGCCCAAAAGAAGGAACATAAAATAGCAATTGCAGGAATTTTAGGGTATCTACTTTTACAAATGTTTATAAATATTGGTATGAATTTGGGAATAATGCCCACAAAAGGGATCCCTCTACCCTTTATAAGTTATGGGGGAACGAATCTAATAATAAATTCAATAGCAGTAAGTATGATCTTAAAATACTCACTGGAAAAAAATCTTTAAAAATAACTTGATAAATTAATCGAGGATAAAAAGATTGATTTCATATTTTTTGAATATCAATTGATATTCTACGGTACCCCCAAACCGTATATAATATACTTTCTGACTTAATCTGTAGGAGGTTTTATGTCTGAAGATTGTTTTGTATTCTGTAAGGAAGAATTCTGTGTTCCAGTAACAAAAATGGAACCAACAGAAAGCATACAGTTTATAATCAATGAATTTGTCCAAAAAGCAATTACATTTTGCATTTATGAGGAAGGTGATAAATGTGAAATATGGCGAATAGTCGAGCCAGAAGATTGCATAAAAATTAAGAAAGAAAATGAATATACCCGTCCCAACAAATTGTTTGTTAAGGGAGCCCCGGTCGAATATTACATCTTTAAGGACTAGTACATTATTAAGCAAAAAGAGCGATTGTAAAATCGCTCTTTTTTTTATTGACAAAAGTTAGAATATATATCAACATTAAACAAATCAATAAAAACCTGATTAGTAAGGAGGTTTTATGTTTTGTAGTGGTGAAAAAATGAGAGAAGTATTTCTGAAAGCAAAAAAGAACAGATTTGGATTAATAGCATCCAATGTAGTTTTTGATTGTCAGATTCGACCTTTAGTATGGGGTTATGAACATCAGAAATCAGATGGTTTGCTCCAAATGAGTGCAGGAGCTTGTAAATATGCCTCAGGTGAATCAAAAGACATTAAAATAGGCGCACAGTTAATATCCTCGATGATAAAGGTGTTATCCTCCCAAACAAAGAATTCAGGGATCGGTTTGCATATAGATCATGCGACACCCGATTATTTTGACTTTATCGTTTATTGTTTAGAAAACAATTTAGTTACATCTGTCATGATTGATGCCAGCAAAGAACACTTAGAAGACAATATAAAGATCACAAAAGAAGTTGTAAATGTAGCACATAAGCATGGAGTTTTAGTTGAGGGAGAAATTGGTCACATAAAAGGATCAGAGGATGAGATCGTATCCGAAACGGAATTATACACCCATCCTGAAGAAGCTTTGGAATTTGTATTGAAAACTAATGTAGATTTATTTGCAGCATCAGTTGGAACCAATCATGGTGTGTCAAAGGGATCGAAAATTCAGTTAAGAATTGATTTAATTAGTGAGATTGATAAGCTATTAATCAGTCATAATGTAGAGCGAGGATTAGTATTGCATGGAGCGTCAGGATTAACTGATCAGCAACAGATAGATGCTGTACGCGCAGGAGTAGTCAAGATCAATAAAGATACTCAGTATCAGATTGATATGTCAGCGGTAGTTCAGGCATATTGGGAGAAAGAAAAGGATGCAATCGTCTGTCCAGTAGGTATGGATCTTGATATATACATTCCTGATAAAACAAGATTTGATCCAAGAAAATGGATATCAAAAGGGGAAAATGCTGTACAAAACTCAGTTGAAAGTATGATCAAAGTAGTAGGCAGCAATAATTCATCAATTTATTTATAAACAAGGAGGCCCAATGGTAAAAGTAGCAATTAACGGGTTTGGACGCATAGGTCGATTAGTTTTCAGAGCAGCCTTTGATAGAAAAGATATTGAAATCGTTGCTATAAATGATTTAACCGATGCCAAGACTTTAGCTCATTTATTAAAGTATGATTCAGTTCATAAAAAGTTTCCAAAAACAATCACGCATACAGAGAATTCAATCATAGTAGAAGGAAAAGAGATAAAAATATATGCTGAACGTGATCCAGAGACATTACCTTGGAAAGCGTTGGAAGTTGATATCGTAATTGAGTCAACAGGCATATTTACAACAAGAGCGAAAGCAATGAAGCATGTAAACGCTGGGGCAAAAAAAGTGATAATTTCAGCACCGGCAAAAGATACAGTTGATGCAACCATCGTTATGGGAGTTAATCATTTAACCTTAAAAAAAGAAGATATAATTGTATCTAATGCATCATGCACAACGAATTGTTTAGCTCCAGTAGCGAAAGTACTTCATGATCATTTTGTAATAGAGAAAGGTATGATGACAACCATCCATTCATACACAAATGATCAAAACATTCTTGATTTACCCCATTCAGATTTACGTAGAGCAAGAGCAGCAGCAATGAGCATGATACCCACTTCAACAGGAGCAGCAAAAGCGATTGGCTTAGTTATTCCTGACTTGAATGGCAAATTAGATGGGATGGCTGTAAGAGTACCCACACCCGATGGTTCATTGGTTGATCTCACTGTATTTGTTGAGAAAGCAACGACAAAAGCAGAGGTTAATCAAGCCATGAAAGAAGCATCAGAGACTTTTTTGAGAGGTTATTTGGAATATTCAGAAGACCCTATTGTCTCTATTGATATAGTAGGAAATTCTCATTCATCCATCTTTGATGCACCTTTAACGATGGTAAAAGACAATATGATAAAGATACAAAGCTGGTATGATAACGAATGGGGATATTCCTGTCGAGTAGTCGATTTAGCTTTGTTAATGGCTTCACTGTAACAATTATTCGGATGGGACTAATTGTCCCATCCACCTTTAGTGGGTTTAAATGGGTTTATTCAGGAAAAATTTAATTTGGATTTTTTTATTTATTATTATATTAATAGCTTTATCTCCTGTCATAAAAAAAATGATGTGGATGACAGAGTCAAATCAGGTATTAAGAATAGCTGTGAGTAGCCTACCAGAAACCTATGATGCTATTACCAGATCAGAGTATTTTACCAATATAGTACTTCGTTCGATATTTGACAATCTATTTGAATATGAAAACAATGTTTATACACCTAAATCAGGTATTAGCTGGTATAACCTATCTGATAGTTTAACATATATTCAGATTAACACCAAACTCAACTTTCATAATGGAGAAAAACTTAGTGCAAATGATGTAAAAGAGAGTATAAATCGTTTTTTAAAGCATCCAAAATCATATTTTTATAAATTTATCATGTTAGATAGTATTGAAGTGAAAAGTCCTGAAACCCTACTAATTCATCATAAAAATAATATCAATTTAAATGTTCTTTTGCTAAATATTCCGATATATTCAGCAAAACAATTAACTCAATTTGATGATGAGTTTATCAAGACGAATCCTATTGGTACAGGTCCTTATTATTTATTTTATCAGGATAAGAAAAAAACAGTCTTAAAAAAAAACCAATTTATGTCCAAAAAGCTTGTTTACCGTTTATTTGATCAAATTGATTTTATACTCATTCCTTCTCGTGATGATCAAGTAAATGAACTTTTAAAAGGTAAAATCGATTTCATTATCAATCCACCTATTGAAAGATATACAGTATTAAAGAATTCTGAGCATATTGCCATGAAGCAAATGAAGAGTGCAATTACGATGTATATGATGTTTGATCTGGTTCGTGATATCACTCCAGACATTCCTTTACCAAGAAATCCATTAAAAGATATTAAAGTCCGTCAGGCAATTGCCCATTCAATGAATATTGAAAACTTTATTGAAGAAACTTTACATGGTAATGCCAGTGCTTTAGCTCTTCCGTGGTCAAGTTCGGCTCTAGGAACTGACATGTCCTTGACTGTGAGAAAGTATAACCCGGAATTAAGCAAGAGATTATTAACTGAAGCAGGATATCCCAAAGGGTTTCCAATGACTATCCATTGCATAGAGAATAAATTTTATGGCGATAAAGAATTAGGTGAATATGTAAAAAAATCACTGTCAGACATTGGAATAGAAGTAACTTTAAAAACCTATCCCTCTCAGGAATTTTATAAGAAAATTAGCACAAAACAAATATCTTGTTTTATTACAGGATATTCAATTCATTCTTTAGATAATCTGAGTCAAATAAGATCTCTTTTCTATAATAGTACAGGTTATACTGGGACAATGAACCGTTTAGATTATAATAATCCTGAATTAAATCAGCTTATTGATACTGTTGGTTTGATGGCAGATAATGATTATCGAAGAGATCAGCTATTAATTAAAGCATCAAAGATAGTATATGACAATATATTAGTTTTCCCTTTTTACACCCCACAGGATATTTATGCTTATTCTAAGAAGATAGATTGGAGCCCATATCAAAATGAGCTTAAAGTCATAGAGATATTAAAAAGATGATACATTTTAAACCGAAAGCAATCTATCGTTTTTTATTAGTTGTAAACTCCGTGTTAATTATCTTTACCACGATCTTTTTCTTTTTCTTATTACAAAAACAGTTCATAAATCATTGGCAAAGATCAGTAAAAGTATTAGTACATGAAAAAAACCAGAATTTTAATTTTTTATTTTTTAAAAATCAAACCAATTTATCAAATAATTCTTACATTAATTTTGATTATTTTACCAATTTATTAAATATAGACAATAGTTTAAGAGAACATCATTTTGTGGATTTATTTATCATAAATATGAATCAAGATATTATCTACAGATATAATGACAACACGCCACAGTTTTCCAAGATGTATTATACAACAGACCAGATACTATATTTAATTAAATCAGAGTATAATAGTATTGAAATCAAGTCCTATAATTTAGAGCAAGATGGAAATTATTACTTAATCGTTGTCAGTCCTTTGATTAATAATCAGGGATATAGAATTAATAGCATTATATATATATTTGATTATTCATTCATCATGAAAAAGGTATTTCCATTTTATATGCCTGTGATTATGATCATAGTTTTAATTTTATTTATGCTTTTGAGTAATTATTTATCGGCTAATTATTTAATATTATATTTAAACCAGATAACCAATTATATCTCGTACCATATATTCAGAGATCAAGGGAAACCAGGGAATCTGCGCTTTTCATACCCATTTAATCAATTGGAAAATAAGGTTACCTATCTAGTTGCCCAAAGAAAAGAATTAGAAGATAAGTTTTTAGATTTAAATCAAAAGTTTAATCTGCTAATCAACCAAACCAATGACGGTATTATGTTAGAGGACACAGAAGGTTATATCTTTTACTGCAACAAAAAAATGGAAATAATTTTAGGTTTAGAAAGTGATTCCGAGATATTGGGAAGAAGATTTAAAGAATTACTAACAGACAATGATTCCTTAAGAAAATATGAATTGGAACATCAATTTCGACATTTAAAACCGACCACCTCTTATCGATTAAGTTTTACCAATAAAAAAGAAGTAAAAAAACAGATATTAATTTCTGTGTCAGCAACTCATAATAACCACCAGGAAATTATTGGATATTATAGCGCTGTTACTGATTTAAGTGATTTAGAAACTATGTCTAACGAGAAACAATCATTACAAAAACTAAGATCAACTATAATGGACTTATCTGCAATACCGTCAATTCTTTATGACAATGATTTCAAAGTAGTAGATCTAAATCAAGAAATGATTAATTTTATCCAAAAACCCAAAAAAGATCTAGTATCTTTCAACATAAAAAATACAATCAATGATTTAGATTTTTATAATGTAATTAACCAAGCTGATTTAAGCTCTGATTTTCAAATAGAAGTGTTTGAACCAAAGATGAACAAATGGTTTTATGTGATGAACACAACATATTCTATCGATGAAGATATATATCATCAGCTCTTTTTTATTGATATTACTTTGTTTAGAAAAGAAGAGAGTTTTCATCAATTTATTCTAAATGATGTTAAAGGTTTCTTTTTTATTACGAATCTTCAAAATAAAGTAATTTATGTATCACCTTCTTTTAATGCTATTACCCATAATCCTATTGATTGGTTTAGTAATTATTATCAATCTATATATCAGGTTGTTGAAAAAAAGAATCAAGAATTTTTTGATTCTTTTATTATATCTCATGGAAAAAACAGATATGAATTTTCAGTGCATCGAATAGCAACAACATCTAACACAACAAACTTATATGTTTGTATTTTGAAGTGATGGAGTAATTGTGTTATCAAAAAAAATTTATATAAGAGCTTTATTAACAATTACTGCTATAGTATTCTCTTACTTTTTGTCTCAGTTAATTAAGGAAAGTGCCTTTAAAAATTATATTTATACAATACAACCTGTTTATTATACATATATGCACACTATAGAAAAGAAGTTAGAATTAGTTTCTTCAGATTATAACTATGAAAATATTGAAAAACAGATTCAATTGGATGAGTTGTCCAAGACATCCATTTTACTTCTTAATGATCAAAATCAGATTATTGCACATTTTAATAAAACAGCCTTATTAATCAATGCAAACAGATTCATCGATGAAAATCAGAAACAAATTTTTTCTCCCACAACTTATTTGAATTACACTTACAAACAGGATGATTCTTATTATCAGGTTTTTATTAAGAAAACAAAAATAAAAAATAATGATTTTTCTATTATTCTTATCCTAAGTTTATCAGAATATATTTATATGTCTTACAAAATCCAATTTATGTTCTTTATATTTATTTTATCATTTTTTGTAATGTCAAATTTTTTAGTGAAGTCTATAGTTAAATTTAAAAAATCTCAAACTGACTTTGATAAACAAATCAAGAAGGAACTAAATTTATTTCAGGATTTAGTAAATAGCAGTCCACATTCATTATTAATCTTAACTGATGAGAAAGGGATTATTGAATCTGTATCTGAATCTATTGATCAATTGTTATATTTAAATTCAGACGAATTAATTGGAAAGAACATATCAAAGATAATACCTGATTTCTCAGGAATTGATATTATTTTTAATATACTCTCCAAATCAGAAGAAGAATTGAACATTTATTGTAAAAATAATATGGTAAGAACGGTATATATTACTCTTGTTCCATATTATGGTGTCAATGATCAATTACAAAAACTTCTATTTATTATGAATGACTTATCTGAAATTAAACAAAAGAATGTTCAACTCGCCAGAGAACTAAATAAAACAAGAACTTATACCAAAATTGCTCAATTGATAACCACTTCTTCTGATCCAAAAATTGTTATTCAAACAATTATTGAAGAAACCAGACAATTATTTGATTATGATCATGGTACTTTATTTTTAGTGAAAGATGACTTATTAGCTCCTTTTTATACAAATAATCCTTCGCTAGTTAATAAACTAGATCAAATCCGTTTACAAGTTGGACAGGGTTTAACTGGTCTTGTGGCAAAAACTCAAAAAGGAATGATTATTAACAATGCGCTTAATAGCCCAATTCCATCAAGTATTCCTGGAACAACTGATGTTGATGAATGTTTAATATCTCATCCTCTTATCAGCAAAAACAAACTATTAGGAGTTATCACTTTTTCTCGAATTGGTAATGCCCCCTTTACAGAAGATGATTTAAAAATACTTGAAACGTTATCTGTTCAGGCAGCGTCAGTTTTAGATAATTCAATATTAATCAATAAACTTGCAGAATCAGAAAGAAAGTATTATTCATTAATTAACCAATCTGCATTATCAATAATCATTCTACAAGAAAAGCGAATAGCCTTTTGTAACAATCGATTTATGGAACTTTTAAAATATGATTCTGAAACAATTAACAATTCTGATATTGTAAATTTCATAAATTTAAAAGATAAGTCAATCTTTGCTTCACAACTTACTTCCTATTTGTTAGAAGGAAAATGTGAAGATTTTGAAATATCTTTAAAAACATCTACGAATGAAACAATAGTAATGAGTTTTTCTTTAAGCTCCATTTCTTGGGATAACCAATCTTCTATAATGGTTACAGCTACAGATGTCACTGAGAAAATCGAGTTGAATAAACAATTATTGCAAACGCAAAAGTTAGAATCTGTCGGTGCTTTAGCTAGTGGTATTGCCCATGATTTTAAAAATATTCTTGCAGGAATAATTGGTGCTTCTGATATGTTACTATTAAAATTAGGAGATGATTCTCCTGTTTTGAATTTTGCCAGAATTATAAAAAGTTCAGCTGACCGCGGGACTCGTCTTGCTCAACGATTACTTGGCTTTACCAGAAAGGAAGATAATGATCGCTATAGCTTTGATTTGAACGAAATTCTAAATGAAATAATCGAAATTGCCAGTTATACTTTTGAAAAGAATATTGATATCATTACCACATTAGTAAAAAAACCTCTTCAATTTGATGGAGACCCCGTAAAGATTCAACAATGTATTCTAAATCTTTGTGTTAATGCTAGAGATGCCATGCCAAAAGGAGGCACTCTTGTAATCACCAGTGAATTGATAGACAATCGACAAGAAATTATTGAAGACTGGGCTGAAGCTGAAAAAAGATCATATATTAAATTGAAAATTTCTGATACTGGAACAGGAATCCCTAAAGAAATCTTAAATAAAATCTTTGAGCCTTTCTTCACTACCAAAGAAAAAGGGAAAGGCACAGGTCTAGGTTTATCTACCACTCGATCTATAATTGCTGAATTTAAAGGAAATATTATTGTTGATTCTGAAATGAATAAAGGTACATCGTTTACAATTTATTTACCATACTCTCAGACAGCCATTATCCACACTGTTCCTGAAGCAACAAATAAACCCATTAATAAACATACTATTCTTATCGTTGATGATGAAGAGTTTGTTCTTGAAGTCGCTAAAGAGTTATTACAGGAGTTAGGAAATGAAGTTATTATCGCCAGTAGTGGTAAAGAAGCATTGAATCTGTTAAACCTAAATCCTCATATCGATTTGGCAATACTTGATCGTATGATGCCTAAAATGGATGGAATTCAACTGTTTAAAGAAATAAGAACGATTAATCCTGAGTTAAATGTAGTCATTGCCAGTGGCTTTATTCAAGAAACAGAAATTGAAGAGCTTCAAAAGCAAGGATTATATGATTATATCAATAAACCATATAGAATGGATGATTTGCAGAGAATTCTAAGATTTTAAAGTAATTAAAACTGTTTTCTAGAATTTTAGATTATTTGATTGAAACATAACATACAAAGTCAAGTACTTCAAGCTTATATATCGCTTCTGCTCCTAGGTCTGGATAAGCAATGCATTCACTTGAAATAATTGATTTTGCATAAAAAGCTCCTGCACCGCCTACAGCAGTTAAATAAATCGCTCCGTGATTCTTTATCTCGTTAATAATAGACTCAGAACGATCTCCTTTACCAATCATGCCGATAATTCCCTGATTTAGTAAAACAGATGTAAATTTATCCATTCTACCAGAAGTCGTTGGGCCTGCAGAACCAATAGGATGAGATGGTTTTGCAGGAGTAGGGCCACAATAATAAATAATCTGATTGTATAAACTTAATGGAAGAATTTTATTGTTTGTTATTGATTCATATAATCTTTTATGAGCGGCATCTCTAGCTGTATAAATCGTTCCGGAAATTAGCACTTTATCACCTATAGAGAGTTTTTTTATATCATCAGAAGTAATTGGAGTCGTCAAATGATGAGTTTTCATAGGAATACCTTTTTATATCTATGCGCATGGCATTCAATATTGATTGCAACAGGTAAAGAAGCAATATGGCAAGGTGCTGTAAGAATGTGAACTGCTAAAGCTGTTGTTTTACCGCCAAATCCCATAGGGCCAATATTCAATTGATTGACTTCATGAAGAATTCTTTTTTCAAGTTCATCAAGCTTATTATCAGGGTTATGTTCATTTATTGATCTGAGTAAACTCTTTTTCGCCAGAAGTGCTGAAGTTTCAAAGTTACCTCCAATACCAATACCTATAATTATCGGAGGGCAGGGATTTGTTCCTGCTGAGAGAATGGTTTCTTTTACAAAACTGATTAAGCCTTCCTCTCCATCATTTGGTTTAAGCATTTTAATCTGACTCATGTTCTCTGAACCACCCCCTTTGGGTAAAACTGTGAGAGATATCGATTCACCAGAAACAATCGTGTGATGAACTATTGCAGGCGTATTGTCTCTTGTGTTTGTGCGATCAAATAACGGATCGCTTACGATAGATTTTCTCAGGAAAGACTCGGAGTATGCCTGACGAACTCCCTCGTTTATAGCATCATTTAATGAGCCGTTTATAAAATGAATGTCCTGACCTGATTCAATAAAAATGACAGAAAGACCTGTATCTTGACATAAAGGGAAAACGCCTTTTTTGGCTTCTTTATAATTTAAGATCAAAGTATTTAGAATATCCTTTGATATTTCACTTTCTTCATTATTCTTTGCAGTTTTCAATGCTTGGCAGATATCAAGATTAAGAGAGTAATTAGCATCAATAAACAATTGTTTAACTGTTTGTGTAATGAATGAAACGTCTATTTCTCTCATTAACGATATTCTCCTGCTTTTACTTCAAGAAAATATTGCTTTGATCCTCTGATAATTTTCATTTTTATCTGTTCTCCTGGTGAAATATCTGAGACTGCTAATTCTGCATCTCCTGAGTTTTTAACACTATTACTATTAATTTCTATGATAATATCTCCCTTGGTTAATCCAGCTTTACCAGCAGGTCCTTTATTATCAATGGCACTGACAATAACACCATTTAGATTATCAAGGTTAAGATAGGAAGCAATCATAGGAGTTAGATCCTGAATTTTAAAACCAAAGTAAGCTTCTTTTATTCGACCAAATTGAATCAGTTCTTCAGAAATCTTTTTTACCCGATCAATTGGTATGGCAAAACCAATACCAATGCTACCACCTGTATCAGAAAGGATGAATGAATTTAAACCAATAACTTCTCCATTAATATTTACTAAAGGTCCGCCACTATTGCCAGGATTAATCGCTGCATCTGTTTGAATCATTCCTTTATAAACTTTATTATCTTGTTTTTGCATAAAATTCCGATTAATTGCTGAAATCACACCGACTGATACACTCGGTTTACTATCCTTCATTAGAAATCCATAAGGATTACCTACTGCTATCACCCATTCTCCTATTATTAAATCCGAAGAAGTACCCAGTTTTGCATAAGAAAAATCTTTCCCATTACACTTAATGATGGCAATATCATGGACACTATCAATTCCAACCAATCGAGCATCCATTTCTTTTCCATTGTTAAAAACTACTTTTATTTTAGTAGCTCCTTCAACAACATGCGCGTTCGTTAAGATGAAACCTTCTTCTGTAAAAACTACTCCTGAACCTATACTTTGTACTTGTCTTTGTTGAGAACCACCAAAAAAGTCTGAAAAAAAATCATCTAAAAAGGGGTTTCTTTTATAGGTCTGTGTTTTTAAAACATTAACACTGACTACTGTTTGTTCAATAATATTCACAGCATTTGTAATGGAATTTCTTCTGTTTTTTGTTAGTTCGTCGTTCTGAATTTCCCGATTATCAGATACAGATCTGAAGGGATCTTTTGTATTGAGAGCATGAAGAGCATTATTTTTTTGATAATTAATATGATAGAAATAAATCATGATAGCATTAATGCAAATAGAAATAATAAAAAGTGATATTATGCCTGATCGGCGCATGGTTCCTCCTATTTATATGTAAATGTTTTTGCTAAACCTTCTAATTCCAATAAATATTTGAGTTTATAACCTGCAGGAAAATATACTGAAGTATCTAAAAAATATACTGTCTTATTCTTTTCATCATAAAATATAAAACTTTGAAAAGTACCACCCATAAAAAGCTTCTCATTTTGCCATTTTCCTGACATAATCCATGTTTTACGGTTATTTGTTTTATAATATGCATGTTGAATATCTGAATTTTTGATCATATCCCCTTGATAATAATTACCAAAAACTTTATTTCTTGTATTGATAACCCATTCTTTGGTAATCGGATTCGTTTCAGATTTTTCATAATAAACAGAAATATACTTGTCTGGATTTTTTTCTTCATTTTGTTTAGATCTCCAGAGAAATGAAATGAATCTACCTTGAGCATCATTTTTAAAAACTCTATAGCTCTGAGGTATGTTCAGGGTGAATGGATAGTTATTAAAAATCTTGTAATCTATTGGTTTTGATTTATTATTTTGAAAAGCAAAGCGATTAGCTAACTTCTCTTTGAAAAAATAGTAAAGAATATTAGACTTCATATATGTATAATTTTGTAAGTGTATTGGAGAATCACCGATGATGAACACAATAAATTGATCATTTGCCCAAAGATTGTATTTTACAAATATTCCGGCTTTGTTTTTTACAACATAATCTCTCATTTTTTTGTTCATCATTTTTTTTACATATTCCGACACAGGATCATTTGAACTGGTATCACACAAAAATAAAATATTTTTAAAACGGTAATAATTTTCAAATTGAAGAATATTACTATTTTTAAGAGTAAAGAGTTGTTCATTTTCTACAGTAAAGAATTTTCTTTCTAATGTATTTTTTAAAATATTTTCAGTTTCTTTCCAATATTTTCCATCTGCAAAAGTATAAATATCCTGCATATGTCCCCATGACAATGGTTTTGAAGAGTCAAACTGATTTTCAGCAAAAGATTGTTCAATTCCCTTCTTTCCTGTGGTTGTGGATTTTTCACAAGTAATCAGTGTTAAAAAGATCATGATTATTATGATAAGTTTTAATATCCTGTTCATGCTTTACCTCTTTTTAATAATAAAATAATTCAGTCCTGATAAGATTGTAATAGAAGCAATAAGCCAAAAGAAGGCAACTATTCCAAATTTAATTTTTTCTATGACCGATTGAGTTACATAATCTCTTAAATAAGGAATTAAAGCATATAGTAACAATGCTGCAATTATGCCAATCATTTGAAAGACTGTTTTTAGTTTTCCCCAAATATTTGCAGGAATTATAATATTTTTTGTCCGATAATAATCTCTAAGTATAGTAACAGAAATTTCTCTTAAAGCAATAATGCCTACAATAGACCAATGAATATAATTTATGGGGGGTAAAGCCAGTATAATCATTGCTGATAATACTAGGATTTTATCTGCTAAGGGATCCATAAGTTTACCAAAATTTGAAATGACATTATATTTTCTAGCAATCCATCCATCAAAATAATCAGTGATGCTGGCTAATACAAATAATATGAGTCCCAACATTGGATTGTACCAGTAATAATAACATAAAACGAATACTGGTACTGCAAATAATCTTAAAATGGTTAGAATATTTGGAACATATTGCATCATGATTTCCTCCCTGAAAAGATTAGGGTAATAAAAGCAGAACAAGGTGAAAGAAAAATAGGTATCGTTAGAAACGCATCATAAAAATTATAATGAATATTCTTGCTATTCGCCCAGAGTATGATAGAAGCAAAGGCGATAACCAAGGGGAAAAACCATAAGGTTAAACTATATAGCCAAAATAATATATGCTTTTTTGATGGTGATCCTCCTGCATTAATATAAATGCGCCAATATTCTTTTGAGGAAATTTCAAATATTAGTCTTAATAAGATAAAGACAAATAAGATTAATACACTCAACAATATTAACCCATATAGAGTCATTTCTTTTAACTGCTTTACTTCTGTAAACAATTGTTGATACACATCTTTTGGGTAATCTATGAGAATATTGGAATATTGTTGCCTTATTTGACTGATTAGATTAAGAATTTCTATTTTTTTATCACATGAAAAATACACCGTTAATAGGTTTGGAATTCTTGATTGCTGAACTAATTCATTTGAAGAAATATTATAGTTATTTATAAGCAAATCTTTTAATGAATCCGCTGTTTCAATTTTCACTAAAGAAACTGATGGGTCTTTTTTCAGAAATATTTGAAGATCATTTAATTGATTCAAATCATAAGAATATATGAGTACTGGAACTGCTTTTATTTTCTGATAAGCATCGTTTATAAGAGTTTGTCTCCAGACGATATAAAGTATCAAAGTTGCTAGAAAGATCATTGATAAAGGCAATTGAATCCATAAACCATGCTTTAATTTCATAGAGACTCCAACTCATTTTCATGAATAACATATGAAGTAAGCTTTTGACTTGGTATTTTACCAGTTGAAATAACAATGGTTCCACTGGCACTCAATCTGGAAAAAAGAGTTTTCGCTAAACTAAAGTAGGTGTCATCAAAATACAGATCTAGATCATCAAGAAGTAATAATAATGGATAGTGAAAACAGGCTTTGATTAATTCTATCAGTTTCGTTTCTGAAAAACTTAAATTATCAATATTGGTATGTATAAGATTCTCAGATTTTGCCTCGCTTAGCAATTCAAATATTTTAATTTTTTGAACTTCTGTTGCTTTCTCTTCTGGAAAGATGATATTATCAAGAACATTAGTTTGAGGTATCAATCTGTTTTCCAAACTGATAATTCTAATTTTTGAACGGAAATCTTTTGGAATAAGTAATTGATTTTTATAGGTAATAATGCCTTTAAAATCTTTATATTCTCCAATTAGACTTTTTAGAAAGAGGGATTTTCCCGTTCTGTTTTTACCTGTAATATAGATAAAATCACCTTCTTTTAAGATTAAATCATTAATTGAAAGAATCTTATTTTTTAAAGAAAATAACTCAAAATCCTTAATTTCCAGCATGTTTTATCTCATAAATATATTTTTTATTTTTTACATTCAATCCGGAAAGTTCATATTTGTTAACCAGCATGAGATGGTTCTTTTTTAGTAATAGAAAAATGTCATTTTCACGAAATTCAGGATAAAGACAATAGCCTTTACCCTCTGGCTTCAGACAATATTTAAAAGCTTTTAAAAAATCATTCATATCTGCATACAATTCATGCCTGCTGATCGCTTTCATGTTGTTAGGACTGACAATCCCCTGATTTGCTTTATAATAGGGAGGGTTAGAAACAACTCTATCAAAAGCATTTTGAAAAGGGTATAACTGTATATTCTTAACATTGTCGCACACTAAACTGAAATTATTCATGTTCTGCTCTGTTTTATTTTGATGAGCAATTTGACAAAGATGATCTTGTATCTCTATTCCTGTAAATGACCAGTTTTTTAAAGTCTGTGATAATATAAAAGGGATAATGCCTGTACCTGTGCCTAAATCTAATAATGTTAGAGCAGATTGATGATTTTCATTTTTTATGATCAGATCAACTAGCTCTGCTGTATCAGAAGTAACAGCTAATTGTTTTTTTACTTGAAGAAATGATAGATTTTCATGATCAGGAATAGCGATAGACTGAATCATCTGTTTCATCATTTATGATAACTCCAGCATCCTTTCAATTGCTTTTAATGCTGATGTAGCAATTTCTGGGTCAATTTCAATCTGATTTCTTTCTGATTCAAGAGTATATAATACTTCTTCAAGAGTTGTTTTATTCATATTTTTACATTGAGCTTTAGCATTCAAAGGAATAATGCTTTTTTGTGGATATCTATTAATCAGAGCATTCGTTAAGCCTATTTCAGTGCCTATTATTAGCTTATCATGTGTTTCTGCATAATCAGCCATTCCTTTTGTGGAGAATACTTTGTCAGCATTATTGACGATTTCAGGGGTGCATTCTGGATGTACCAATATTTGATGATCAGGATATTCAGAACGAACCCTTTTCACATCTTCAAGTGTAATTAAAAAATGATGAACAGGACACATTCCATCCCAAACTTCAATATCTTGATTTGTCTGCGATTTTACATATTGACCTAGATTTTGATCAGGTACAAACATAATAGTTTTGGTGGGATCAAGCTGTTTAACAATTTTGACTGCATTTGAGGATGTGACACAAACGTCAGATAGAGCCTTGATTTCTACACTACTATTTACATAACAAACAATAAGATGATCAGGATTTTCGTTTTTATATTCTTTCAAATCCTCTGGTTCAATCATATCAGCCATAGGACAACCAGCATCATGAACTGATAAAAGAACCTTTATGTTCGGATTGAGTAATTTTGCAGTTTCTGCCATAAAACGTACGCCACAGAAAAGTATAATCTTTGCTTGAACGTTTCTTACTTCCTGAGCTAATTGAAGTGAATCTCCCACAAAGTCAGCAATTTCTTGTATCTCCAAATTTTGATAATTATGCGCAATAATAACTGCATTTTTATCTTTTTTTAATTGATTAATCTTTTGAATGTATTCTAAGTTAGTCATATTAAATTCCTTTTAAACAGATGTTGAACCAAAGCCACCTTCACCTCTTTCAGATTCAGGTAGAGAAGTTACAATTTCAAAGAGAGCAGTTTCATGTTTTTGTATGATCATTTGAGCAATCCTGCTACCTGGTTGAATAATATAATCCTCTAGCCCTAGATTGATAAGAATGACACCCACTTCACCGCGATAATCGGCATCAATAGTGCCAGGTGTATTAAGAACGGTCACCCCATTTTTTAGAGCTAACCCGCTTCTTGGTCTGATCTGAGCTTCATAACCTACAGGCAATGCCATGGAAAAACCAGTTGGAATTAGTTTTCTTTCTCCTGGTTTTAGAATTATATCAATATCATTAGCAGAAAACACATCATATCCTGCAGCATGAGGTGTCATCTGTTTTGGACATTGGCATGATGGATGAAGAAGCTTTATGCAGATTTTATTAGTCATTAAGACTCCCGATTGAGAAGATAAAGAGTCAATTCTTTAAGTATTTCTGCTTTTTCGCCATAGTTTTCAAGAATCTTAAGAGCATCATCGATTAATTTTGATGCTGTTTGCTTAGCAATGTCCATACCATAAACAGCCGGATAAGTAGCCTTTTGTTCTTTTTCATCTTTCCCGACAGTTTTTCCCAATTTATTGGTTGTGCTTTCTACATCAAGAATATCATCTACGATTTGAAAAGCTAACCCAATTTTCTTGCCATACTCATCCATTTTTTTAAAATCTGCTGGGGGAATATTGGCTATGTATGCGCCAAAACGACAACATAGCTGTATTAATTTTGCTGTTTTATTGAGATGAATAAAATCTACTGTTTTCTTTTTTACTTCTTTACCCTCGCAAAGAATATCCATCATCTGCCCGGCAATAAGACCTTTATCCCCGCATAATTCCGCCATATCTTTAACCATATTGACGCGTGTGGGAGCATCAATGGGAAGATTATTTACCATGTTAAATGCTTCTACTAATAGCGCATCTCCTGCTAATAAAGCGATGTCTGCACCAAATAATACATGACAGGTTTTCTTCCCACGACGATAATCATCATTATCAATTTCAGGCAAATCGTCATGTATAAGTGTATAAGTATGGAGCATTTCTATTGCAGATCCTGCTTGCACAATGGCATCTTCTTGTCCGTTGTCAAACATACTGTAAATCAACAAGGTTAAGTAAGGTCTAAATCTCTTTCCTCCGGCAAATAAAGTATGACGCATGGCTTTATGAATTTCTTTGGGATAATCATCTTTTCGGGGAAGAAAGCGATCCAGAGTAATATTGATGATTTCTCTTTTTTCTTTCATATGTCTTTTTAGAAGATTGCTATCAGCTTTCATCGTCCCTCTTTTCACTTTGTGTATTTTTTGTAATGGAATGAATTCTTGTCTCTGCATGTTCAAGATAATCATAACATTTTTTTATTAAATCAGATCCTTCTTCAAAATAGTGAAGCAAAGAATCTATATCATTTGTTTTGTTTTCTTCTAAGATTTTTACAATACTTTCAATTTGATTCATTGCTGCTTCAAAATGAAAACCTTGCTCTTCTGTTTTCTTTTTATTCGTCATATTCACCTCTGTTGATGATGATTAAAAGGGTGCCGTTACCTTTGCTAATGGTAGCTGGGGACTCAGATACTATGTTACTGATTCCACGCGTTTTATTGCGAAAGAGTGTTTCCCCATTCAAGGGATATTTCATATT
The DNA here is from genome assembly GCA_963678255.2 of Cloacimonadales bacterium (SeqCode). Lineage (GTDB taxonomy): Bacteria > Cloacimonadota > Cloacimonadia > Cloacimonadales > WRIO01. The sequence goes on along the minus strand of CAXXTW010000001.1, from coordinate 836,672 downwards.
TACAGTTTTTACATTTTCCACTAAATCTGATATAGGACATAAGGAGATTATTGAACCCTTCTTTAAATCAAAGATTTCTTCATCTTTTGCAAGGAATATTTCTTGATCTTTAGACATAATTCTTAAATTAATCCCTTTACTCTGTGCCTCTTCGAGAATACTGAGAATACCCAGAGTATGATCTAATCGTCCCTGCATATTATTTATGATATTTACATCAGTTACATGATTTTTTAGACACCAATTAAAAGCTAATTCTGTATCTGTTTCATCTTTTTCAGCTGAAGCTTTAATTGTACAGGGCTTTTGTTCGATCATTTGATAAAATGGTTTTGGCAATGAATCAAAGTCTCCAATAAATAAATCAACTTCAATATCTTTTGTAAGGAGCTCTTCAATACCTTTATCCACTCCAATAACATAGTCTTCGATTTGAATTTGTGTTGAGAAAAACTTCAAATCCTGAGGACGATAATGTGTAAATATCCAAGCTTTTTTTCTAAACATAGATTGAAAATCCTAACCTTTTTCTATTTTAATTTCTTCTTCAGAAAGATTCAAGAAGTGTTTGGGATTGACATTTTGATGATTTTTGAGAACTTCATAATGCAAATGAGTGCCTGTTGACAAACCGGTATTCCCCATCAATCCGATGATTTGCCCTTTCTTTACTTGTTCATTTTCTGAAATCAATGCACTTTCTAAATGGGCATAACGCGTTTCATAACCTGATGGATGATTAATCTTTACCATGATTCCATAATTACTATCTCTTCCCGAAAATATTACTTTTCCATCGGCAGTTGCATAAACAGGTGTGCCTTTTATGTTATTAAAATCAATGCCGGCATGAAATCTGCGATAGCGGAAAATCGGATGCATTCTATATCCATAACCATCATTGACTATTCCAAAAGTCGGCAGTATAGAAGGGGTGGAACCAAATAATAATTGTTGCATTTCCAGTAAACTAAATACCTCTTTATGCGTATTATAGGTTAAATTGATCTTGGAAGAAAGATAACTAAGCTTATGCAAATTTTCATTATAGTTTTTATCGAGAGTTTCATCATATCTCATAAAAGTATTATCACGATAAGGAATACCACCAGTACCTAATGAACGTATATCAGGACTGATTTTTTTTAACTTCTTATCTGTTCTGAGTTGATCTTCCCATTCTTCCATTAATTTTATTTTTATTAAGAGAGAGTCCATTTGATTTGAAAAAGAATATAATTGCTGTTTTAATAAATTGTTTTCTTTCTTTAAATTATTAAACTGAATTGCCTGAACATTCTTTTGCCAAATATAAACGCCACCTGTTAAAAACATACTAAAAATAAAAAAAGCAGAGAATAAAGCAATCGTGCCTAATCTTTTAGAAATACTCAGGTTAACACTCTTATCAGAGTCTGTTTGTACAAAAGTAATGTACCATTTTCTCTTAACAGACATATAGCTCCTTTAGATACTATTCTCTTAGTTAATCAGGTTATTTATAAACCCGGTTTGTGTCAAGATATAATTGGAAAAGAGACAGGACTAAAGCTTTAAGTGTTTTACTTTTACCTGTTTTAAAAAAAGGAAATGTTACTTAAAAATAATCAATTAATTTTGAGTGAATATATTTTGAATTTTTCTTTACAATAACATCTCAATTTCTTAATTTTCAATATATACTGCTATATGCATTTACATAAGTAATTTAAACTACTCTTATACAATAGAATAAATTCTGATCTTTTTCAATATAATTAAATCCAATGAATTATTAATGACTCTGCTATATAAACCTATTAATACCCCTATAAAATATGAAAATCTTAATGACTTCGGGTTCAAAAAATAAACAACATGTTTTAATGATTCATTTTCTCCTTCTCTTTCCGTGTTTTCTGTGATTTCCGTGGTTAACTAACTTTTATGTTTCATTTGGTAAATTCTTCTTGATCATTTCAAGATATATTTATAATATGCAGTTAAGGTGAAATATATTTAAGGAGTGTGAGATGAAAATTTATTTAATCTTGCTATTAACTGCGATCGTAACCGCGTGTACTTTGGTGATCAGAATTCCTATCCCAGGTACAGGAGGATATCTCAATTTTGGAGATATCGCAGTTGTATTCTGTGGTCTTTTCTTAGGAAGAACAAAAGGAGCTGTGGCAGCTGGTGTGGGAAGTGCGGTGGCAGATCTTATTGGTGGTTTCTATGTTTTTGCAATTATTACTCTGATCGCAAAAGGTTGCGAAGGATATTTAGCTGGAAGTATTGAAAAAAAACATCCAATATTACTAATACCTGCAGGTATTTCTATGGTTTTAATCTATTTTGTTGCTGAGATTTTTATGCCAGGGATGGGTTTTGCCCCTGCTTTAAGTGAGATTGGATTTAATCTGATTCAGGCTGGTGTAGGAATTATTGCAGGTTATGCTGTATATTTAGCTGTAAAAAAGGCTCTTCCAGTTAAAACTATTTAACTGTGATTTTTAAAAAACAAGTCTCTTAATCGGATAGTGAGTTACTCTCTATCCGATTTTTATTTCCTGATTATGGTTTTACTCCAATTGAAATCTTTAAGGCTGCATAACTGTCACAACAATAATACTCACCTTCAATATATTGCTTTCTGATTTCTTCATTCAATTTAGCATATTTTTTCCTAATATTTTTAAAATGTTTCATCAGAGCCTTCGTTCCGCCACCTGCTAATATTTCTGATTCAATATTTTTATCATAAGAGTTTTTCATTTTATTACTTTTATTTGCTGTTTCAGGGATTGGATAATTATGGGGTAAAACTAGCTGTCTGACCTGTGGTTGATTGTACATTTCAATTTGTGTTAATCCAATATGATTCATATATTTTGGAATTTTATTCCCAATTGAAAAATCTCCCAAACCTAATTTCCTTTTCCCTTCATATTGGCATAGTCTTGCCTGTATATATTTTGCATAGTCTTTTATATCAATGTTTTCCCAAAAACCATTAACCTGATTAGAATGACCGTTAAATGAGTTATCTGGCTCAATACAAACAACTCGACCGCCTTGCTTTGTGATACGCATCATCTCTCTCAATCCTTTTTCGTGATTGCCTAAATGCATCATGAGAGTTTGACAGATTGTCAAATCAAAGGTATTATCTTGTAAGGGAATGTTATAAGCGTCACCTTCTGCAAAAATAGTCTTTTTCCCATTTGACCAAAGTAAAGCATCTTCTTTTGCTATTGTTAACAAATCATTGTTATTATCAATCCCATAATATTCCGTTTGTTCAGAACATTCTGATAAGAGAATTGACCCTAAATATCCCATTCCACAACCAATATCAGCTATCTTTTCACATGTTTTAAGATCTAAAATAACTCTTAGAAAATCTAGACTCTTACCTTTCCATAAATCTTTACGTTGTTTTCTTAATAACTCAATTTCTGACTTTTCTGACCAATTTGTTTTTAACTTATCCATACTTACCTCAAAATATCACTTACTTTTTTTCTAACAAATCTGTAATGATTGTCAAGTCATAAATTATTTTCTATTCTTCTCAGAAAAAGACTGTGCAAAATTCAATAACAACCTTCTTGATTGTTCCTAGAGTAAAACGACCATCTTTGGTCGTTACAAATAACTGTGTATCGTAACAACCTTTTATACCCTGATAAAAATGAATAAATGGTGCAATTGCCTATAAAAAATGGCGTGAAGTCGGACGGAAACTCGAAGGGATACGAGTTTATGGTAAATTCAACTTTTAATGCAGCCGTTTCAATTATAGGCCATTTAGTTCATCTATACTACCATTATCAACAAAGCATAAGTATTGACTTATCTCCTATGAAACATCTTGTGTATTTGTCTATTTTAATTAATTAATCCATAAAATATATTAAATATCCAGGTATCAAGACAAAAGAAATGAACAATACTATCTCAAAGAAATATCCATATCTTCTCCAATAGATGTCAATTTTTTAAAAGGACAATCTCAAAACAAGGTGTTTCATTTTTACCAAACAGGCGACAGCCTGATATGAGCTCCTATGAAACACCTTGTGTATTTGTCTATTTTAATTAATTAATCCATAAAATATATTAAATATCCAGGTATCAAGACAAAAGTAATGAACAATACTATCTCAAAGAAATATCCATATCTTCTCCAATAGATGTCAATTTTTTAAAAGGACAATCTCAAAACAAGGTGTTTCATTTTTACCAAACAGGCAACAGCCTGATATGAGCTCCTATGAAACACCTTGTGTATTTGTCTATTTTAATTAATTAATCCATAAAATATATTAAATATCCAGGTATCAAGACAAAAGAAATGAACAATACTATCTCAAAGAAATATCCATATCTTCTCCAATAGATGTCAATTTTTTAAAAGGACAATCTCAAAACAAGGTGTTTCATTTTTACCAAACAGGCGACAGCCTGATATGAGCTTTTATCTATTATCTATTATCTATTATCTATTATCTGCAAATCTTTGATTTGCCTACTCCTTCCTTACTCCTTCCTTGGAGCTTCCTTGGAGCTTGGTTAACTAAAATTAAGTACTTTATGATAAAATTGATCTACTTTGATCTTATAAAACAAAGAATATGCAAATGTCTCTTTGCAACAACATTTATGTCTTGACTAATTATCATAACCTATTTAATAATATTATGTGAGGTATAAATGTATTATGTTCGAATTGATTTCACTTGTTTAAAAGTGATTGATCACATTCTGTTTTATAGCGGTGTTCAATGGTATGGTTGTATCAGTAATTCTATCAAACCGTTTTTAAAAAAGAATCAATACAATGTTTTACCTAGCAATGCAATGGGAGTTATTCCTGTGCAAAATGGGGTTAGCCGTTATAATATTTCAGACCATACATCTTGCATCATTTTCTTTGATGATCTCCAAAAAAGAAGTGTTTTAAACTGGTTAAAAAGTATAAAAACTGAGCCAATCCTCAAGATAAATCCCAATAAATCCTGTCAATTTACAATCAATGGCTCAATAGCTTTTTTAAAAGCAGTAAATTTACTGGATAAAGATGAATTCTCTGAAGATTCACTGCCAATTTCTGATGATATTTTTTCCGAAGAACTTGAAGCCTTGTCTGATTTGGATGAATTAACCTTGTTATTTATAACACCATTAAGATTGAAAAGACCAGATGAATTCAAGAAACCACGTCATAAATTCTTTGATGAAGACTTTTTTGATATACAACTTTTTATTAATTCATTAAAAGATTCTTTTCTCATTCAAGATCCCATTGTTTTAAACCTGACCATTATTAAACAAAACCTCAAATGGGTTGATATGGTTTATAAAAATTCTATTGGTGGTCTCATGGGATCTCTCGTTATCAAAGGTCATTTTTCGAAAGCTCTGTTAGAGATACTCGTAAAAGGACAATATTTAGGGCTTGGAAAGAATAAAAGCTTAGGTTTTGGACAATATCGAATTAAAGAAAGCAATCAAGAAAAATCCATAGATTACAGGTAAACAAAAGACTCGATTGACATTTTCTTATGCAAACTCTGGCAACAATGAAAATGAAGCTATCGTCTATCGAAATTTCTTGAAATACATGGTTTAATAATTCAGGAATCTGTTTTTGTAGCTAATATCAACTCAAAAAATATCAATTGGTTTATGAATATATTAGAAAAAATCAACCAGAAGAATGGAAAAATACATGTTTTTCCCTTATGTTCTTCATGCAAACAAAAGCAGTTGCGATTAATGATCAGCATGAATTGTTAATTGTTTTATAAAAAAAGACCCTGTTATGTCCGAAATGTAAAAGTGATATCCCAAAGATGTAAAAAAGAATAGTTTCAAAAATATATATTTTGAAGTTACTCAAGCACAAAATGAGCAATAACTCGAATATTTACTACATTTCTCATTTTTAAACTCAAGAAAGCAGATTTTTTCCAATAATATAATGAATAATAATAGAATCTTCTCCCATACCTTACTTTTTGTTACTCTGAACATGTTAATAAATAATGCTTTTAATGATTGAGAATAAGACATCTTGTCATGATTTCTATATCTTGATTTTCTATTGAGGAAAGTAGGTTTTAAGCTTAAATACTTTTTATGAATTATTCATGTATAAGGGCACGATAAAGTATCGTGCCCTTAAAATACTCATATAGGGATACCTTAAAAACCCGATGTATAAAGGGTTTTAGACCTCCTCTAGTCATATGACACTATTTGATGATGATCATTTTTTTTATAAATCTCTGTTTATTTGTTTCCATTCTATAGAAATACACACCAGATCCTGCTTTATTACCCTTGCCATCTTTTCCGTTCCAAGTTATATCATGATTCCCTGATATCATGTAGGAATTTAGTAATTCTTTTACTAATTGCCCTTTTGTATTGAAAATTTGAATTTTTACCTTGCTTGGTTCATTCAGAATAAAACTAATTCTAGTTGTGGGATTAAATGGATTAGGATAATTTTGTTTTAGCTGAGTAATTGGAGTTGTCAAATCTGATGTTCCGACACTGACACAAACGACCCATTCTCTTTCAGCTGTTAAGCTACCATCGCTGACGATTGCTTTAACAGTATATGTTCCTGCAGCTGTAAAAAGGTAATTTAAAGTTGTTGAATCAGAGTCTGCACTTACGCCATGAACCATCCACGAATAGATGAGTTCAGTATTTTCTATATCTGAAGCTGAAACAGAAAATAATAATTCATTTCCTGATATTACAAAAACTGTGTCTGCGCTAGGAGTATAATCATTAATAATGGGTGTATCGTTAATTGGATTAATAGTAAATTGAACTGAGTCAGAACTAGATAAACGATTTCTTTTATTATTATTCTGAACAGAGCGAAGTAACGCATTTTTACTACGTAAAGATAAATTAGATCTGTTTATTCCATCATCTACAGTGAATGTAAGATTCTCTGTTCCAAACCAATTAGCCTGTGGAGTGATAGTGACTTGGTGTCCTGTTATTGACACATTAAGATGTTCAGATCCTAAAGAAGTAAGCATTAAATCATTAATATTTTGTCCAGGATTACTCATATAAGCTGTAAAATCCAAATTAAAGACTCCATCTTCATAACAAACAAATTCATCAGGTAAATTTATAACAGGTGGCTCATCAATCATCAATTGAACAATTGCAGTCTCTCCAATTTGAAAGACAGATGTGCCTTGAGAATATGTAGCTAACAGGGCAGGTTCTGTATACTCTGTATGAAATTGAGACTTCCATATTTTAAATGTTACATTATGATTTGGTGTATAACCATCGATAATAGGAGTCTCTGGATCATCTAAAGATGCTGCAATTGATACAACTCCATTAGGATAGGTACTGATGAGATTATATAATTTTACCATACCTACACAAGATTCTCCATCGAATACGGCAATTTCGTCTCCTGTGGATAAAGGAACATTATTTGTAATGGCTGAGTTTATATAGAAATTCATGTGTTGGATTCCATTACCTGACCACACTGGAGTAAAATGAGTAAAAAATGGATTTGTTGATTCGACATTAATATTATCTAATTTGATAAAGAATTGATCTGTTACTGCATGATGACGAAATGCAATATAAATTGCTTGTCCAGAATAATCAGCTAAAGATATTGTTTTTTGAATCCATTCTTCACTTACTAATGTTTCTGAAAAAATTGAAGTAAATGAAGAAAGGTTTGTATTTGTTGTTGAAATCATTACCGAATAATGTTCAGCAGGCCAATCAGGATCTTGAGCTGCAATAAAAAATTTTAGTTGAGCATTTGCATTTGTTGGTAACTGTATTTCTGGAGTAATTAACCAATTATCAGGAGTTAAAACAACGTTATTATACCATGATGCTGAAGCTGCAGAATTAACACCTTCATAAGCTGTTCCTTCATAAGCATATTGAAACCAATTATTGGTGTCGCCATCACTATCAATCATTGTCCAACCAGTTGGAGGGAATACCGCGCCTTCAAAACCTTCAGAAAAATAGTATTTGATACTTGTAATAAAACATCATAGCCAAATGGGTTAGTATTTATGTCGACATTTTCTTCGATGAATGTGTTATAACCTGGTAATGTTACTTTTACTTGATAAATTGCTTTCCAAACTGTAGGGAAAACAACAGTAGCAGAAGTAGCTGTCATTTGATAAACATGATTTGGATCTGCATCAGTACATGTCAATTTTACTATTGCCCCAACAGGACTAATTCCATTAACTGTTGATAAATTTACTATTACTTGAGCATTCATATCACGAGCTACCATATTTGACAAAGCTTCTGCAGAAAGAACATTGTTTGAATATCTTGCCTGGATTATATATTTGTATAAACCTAATGGTTGTTGTGCCCAAGTAGCATCAGTATATGTTGTGTCATTAGCAGTCGCTGTCGTGCCAATATTTTCCCATGCATTAGGATTAGCAATGTTAGCTAAAGTGGAACGAGAAATTTTGTAACCTTGAAGTGCACGATTTAAAGTTGTTGGAAGCATTGAGAAATTAGTAAAAATTGGAGCACATTCAGATTTTGTTAAGTTTGCATAATGTGAATTTCTTTTTGAATCCATAGAATTCATGTTTATTCTAGCGATTGATGCAGGAAGAGCTCCATGATCATAACCCATAGCACGAATTGTGAAACTGCCAGAAAATGCGCCTAAAGTCTCAAGAGCAGCAAATTCTGTTGTTGTATAATTATTTGAAGCATATTGAGTATTATTGGTAAATGGATAATCAGCACCAAGACCATCATCTAAACCTAAAGCTAAAAATCCGGTATAAGATACACCAACAAAGAATCCATTAGGGCAATTAATAGCTTCTGGAAGAGTATGAGTCATCCAAGTTAAATCAGTACTAGCTACATTTGTTGCATGATATAAAACATTAGTGTTGTCAGGAACACCGTTGGTTAAACCAAAAACCCATACATCAACAGCAGCATGAGGACCACCGTTATCAGTCAACATCCAGCTCACAGCTGTAACTTCAGCGTTATGACGATGAGCAGCACCAAGAATAGTATTGGTTGTTCCAGTTTGAACGCCTAACTGACCAACAGCTGTACCGTCATCATAACGATATTCTACTTCAGGTAAAGAAGAAGGTTTGCGCCAAGTTAAAGCACAATTAGCTTCTGTAGCAACAGCAACAACGTTTCTTGGAGGATTAGTTGATTCTTGAATTGTAATGGTAGGAACTGTTTGATTAACTGCACCAACAACTAATTCAGCGGTGTAAGCTAAATAACCATCAGCAGTTACATTAATATTATAGGTATTACTTGCAAAAACGCCTGGAAGTGTAAAAAGTCCCTGAGCATTCGTAGTTACTGGACCAACATTAGCATAACCAGATAAACTAACTGAAGCACCTGCTAATGGAGCATTGGTATCACCAGCATTTACTTGACCAGAAACAGTAACCATTGGTAAAGCTGTTAATGAAAAGTCTTGAGTTACAGTTTGATTAGCTCCAACGACAACGCCTGTTGCTGTACCATTAACATAACCATTTTTTGATGCTGTTAAATTGAAAGTACCTGCAAAAGAACCAGAAAGTGTATAAACACCTGAAGCATTTGTCATTGCAAATATAGGAATTGTGTTAATCGCAACTTTTGCATCAGCTAATGGATTGCCACCTGAAGTAACAGTTCCAGTGATTGAAGATTGAATTGCCCAATCAAAATCATCTAAGTTTAAATAAAACTCATCTACAGATACGCAATTAACAGCTAAATATACTGTTTGACCAATATATGGGGTTAAATCATAGGTGTATTCAGTCCATGTAAATGGAGAATTCCCAACACTTTGTAAATTCACAGTAAAACTAGCAACAGCATTCGTTGTTGTTGATAATTTAACATTAAATTCTTCTAAATAAGTAGAATTTTCTGATTTTGCCCAAAATTTCACTACTTTGTAATCATTGGTGATCTGTAAAGCTGGTGTTACTAACCAATCATTATTACCAACAGAATTCCAGTGCACACGACAAACATTAGTACCACCATGAGCTGTAGCAGAAGCATAGACTACAAATGTCTGACCATCATTGTCACCATCATAAGTTGTCCAACCGGTTGGCATGGTTGTGCCACCTTCAAAGCCTTGTGGGAGCTGAGCCCAAAGAGCAGAGGTTAACAAGACCATAGTAAAAAGAACGGCTAACCAAGTACGTTTCAGAATAAATAACGAATTCATACTACTTCCTTTTTTTTTGTTCACTAACAATTATCATATTATATCATATTAATTCTTTTCTCATCTCCTTATAGATATTTAAAATAATTACAAAAAAGACATTTCTATAATAGATAATTTTTATAAAAATTCTTTTAGGATAAAAAAAACAAGATTCTAAGGTGCCATTACTATCTTAAATCTTGTTGAAAAATGGAAGACGATTTATATTCATTTCATTATTTATTTTCATTCAAAATTCATTTCTACAAGAAGATATTTTACTTGTCAAGTTTTTTAAGATTAAAACTACGTTATCTGACCCGATATAGGGGACTTTACCAATAGCAATGATGAATTATGAGAGGAAAATATAATATTGATCAAAACTCATACCTTGCTAACCTCAACATTAGCCAAATTTGTCAAGAAAACGTCGATATGGAGCCTATAGGTTCACTTTTCTAGCCTATATGTACAAGAGTTACTTAATGGGAGCTTATATAATTTGGACAGTCTCATAGTCTGTTCTAAAATAGCCTAAAATTAATTTCTTGACGAATTGTTCCATATCAAGTATATGAAAAATGGAGTAAAATAAATATGAAAAAGATAGTATGGGTTTTAATATTTTGTGTCTTCTTTACTTTCTTAGAAGCTAGACCTAAAATTGGTCTTGTCTTAAGTGGAGGCGGTGCAAAAGGTTTTGCTCACATAGGAATGCTTAGAGTTATTGAAGAAACCGGTCTGCCTATTGATTGCATTGTGGGAACGAGTATGGGGGCAATAATCGGAGGATTTTATGCTATGGGGTACTCTGCTGATGAAATTGAACAAATCGTCCTTTCTACTCCTTGGGATGACTTACTAAATGATCAGGTTCCAAGAGTAAATTATTATGTAGGACAAAAACGGTGGGCACCTACAGGTAATTTCAACTTTAATCTGGATAAAAATTGTATGCCTTCATTGCCTCAAGGTTTTATCATTGGTAACAATATTCATTTAAATCTTATTAAATATGCTTGGAAAGCAAATTATTCTTGCGATTTTGATAGTTTAAAAATCCCTTTTAGATGCGTGGGGACAAGTCTTTTAACTGGCAAGCCTATCCTGTTTTCTAAAGGATCGCTGGCAAATGCTATGAGAGCCTCAAGCTCTTTGCCTAGCATATTCTTACCTTTTGAGATTGATCAAGACTTAGTTATTGATGGTGGTATTTCACAAAACTTCCCTGTTGATGTAGCTAAAGAATTAGGTATGGATATTATCATCGGATTGAAAACAAACTCCGTTTTACAAACTAAAGAAGAACTCGTTAATATTGTTAATGTTCTAAATCAAACTATTAATATTGGTATGACCTCAAATCTTGAAAAGTCTTCTGAAAAAGTTGATATACTAATCAGTCCAGCTGTTGATGAGTTTTCTGTGATAGATTTTAATAAAGCTAAAGAAATCATAATGATTGGAGAATTAGAAGCTTCCAGATATTTCCCTGTTTTTGATTCTCTTGCCAATTATATTTCCACTTTTAATGATTCAATAAAAATAAAAGAAAACTACTGTATGGCTTTACCTGATACCTTGGCTTTTAAATGGATATACGTAGAGAATAATGAATACCTCCATTCAAGTAAAATAAGAGAATACGTCGGTTTACAATCTAATGTAATGTATTCAAAAGATCAAATTCTCTCTGCTTTCTATCAAGCCTGGACCAGTGAATTATTCGATCAAATTTACCCTGTCATTAATAAAGATAATAACGATTATTCTCTCACTATTCATGTTAAAGAAAAAGAAAGAAAACATTTAGGAATTAACCTGACGTATAATGAATACAATGGATTTATCGCAGGAAGCATTCTAGATTTTAATAATGTAATACAAAAAAACTCTCGCTTTTTGGTTAATGCTCAAATTGGAGGGAAATATGAACTTGATCTTGATTATGTAAAAAACTTTGGAAAACACTTTGGTGCGTATTTCAGACTCTTTCCCTATGTAAAAGAAGATAAAATTCTGATTTATAATGATAAACATGAAAAAACTATGAGCCTTAAATACTCTGAGTATGGGGGTACTGCAGGTGTTGGTATCTATGCATTTAATAATTCTATTCTTGAATCTTTCATTTATCATTTTCATAAAAACCAATATAAGGATATCGCCACCATCGATTATCTTGATAATAAAATGACATCTGTGGGATATGGTTTAAAATTTTATTATGAAGAAGCTAATGATATAATCTTTATGCAAAAAGGCAGAAGATTGTTAGCAAAATTCCTCGTTTCTGAACAAAACAGATATAGTAACAAATATTTCAAAAAAATGATTATAAAAGATTATTTTGCCATTCCTTTTTCTCAAAGAATAAGTTGGATTGGTCATTTTGAATATGGCACTTATTTTGAAACAGAACCTGTTCAAGTTGATTTATTCAATGTTGGAGGTATCAATAACTTCATGGGAGTTAATACTCAGGAGGTTTATACCCCATTTTATAGAATGGCAAAAGTTGGTTTTAGAGTAAATCTAAAGAAAAATATATTTACTGATTTAACCTTTAACTATTTAACCTGGGGTAATCAAGATAAATGGATGGAAATGAATAATACTTTGACAGCATTAGGCTTAAATTTTGGATATAAAACTATTTTTGGTCCAGTCAGAATTGCTTTTTCTTATAATGAAAACAACAAATTCTTTAGCTATGTGTCTGTCGGTTATGATTATGATGCTTTTGAATTCTCAAGAAGATGATATCTCCTGTTTTTGTTGAGTTACCAGCTTCTAAATCACTTATAAATCGATTATTGATTCTTGCTTCTATGCAAAAATCAGACATTGTTTTCTCTCCATCTTCTGATTGTCAGGATGTACTTGAAACATTAAATGCTTTAAAATCCTTAAACTTTCAATACTCTTTCACAAAAGATTATTATGAAAAAGATGAAAATCATTATAAATATTTAAAAAAAATGACTGTAAGCTATATCCCAAACTCTAATCCCAAGAATGAAATATTTCTAAAAGAAGCAGGTACCGCTTATCGTTTCTTAATGACTAGATTATGCTCTGAAGATGGTAAAGATTTTTCTTTAGTTGTAAACAATAAATTGTTAAACAGACCCATTCAACCTTTGATTAATCTTCTTTCTCAAATGGGAGCTAAGATTACGCCAAAAGCTACCGGTTTTGATATCAAAGGTACTAAACTTCATGGAGGAACATATCAATTGGATGCGAATATCAGCAGTCAATTTGTAAGCTCTATTTTGTTATTTGCTCATCAACTTGAAGAGACATTAACACTAATTTTAACAAATAAAATCGTTTCTGATTCCTACATTAATATGACAATTAATCTATTAAAAAGTTTTGATATAAAAATTTCTAAAAATGAAAATACCATAAAAGTCTTTCCTTCTGATTCTTTGCTCTTACCAAAATGTTTAAATGTAGAACCTGATTATTCAACAGCTTGTTACTATATCCTCTATTCACTCATGAGTAAAAGAAAAGTATTTGTCCCGTATATCGAAAACAGCCTACAAGGCGATTTTAGTTTTTTTAAAGTACTTGAATCTATGGGATGTATTCTAGAAATTGTGTGTTATGCTGGGAAAAAATGGATCTCTGCTCAATATAATACACTCAATGGTATTGATATTTCTATGTCAGATATGCCTGATCAGGTGATGACTTTAGCTCTCTTAAGACTGCTTTCTCAAGATGATATTATCATTAGAGATTATTCAAATCTAAACTTCAAGGAAAGTAAAAGAATTAATGTCATGATTTCTGAATATGAAAAACTTGGATTACTTATTATCGAAGAAAATGACAGATTAATTATAAAAAAAAACCAAAATATGCTTAAGGGATCTGTTCAGTTAATAACACATAATGATCACCGTTTTGCCTTGTTATTCATAATTCTATCAAAGATTTATCCAGATATTTCTATTGATAATTATTCTTGTATTAAAAAATCATCACCAGAATACTTATTCTTAAAATATAACATTTTATAATATTTTACTAATTATCTTTATAAAAAATGTTTTCATAACAATCTATAATTTAAAAGGTTATAAAATTTTTAATATCTTTACCTCTCTTTGAAAATACAAAAAATATTAGTTGACAATTATATAAGATCTCTCAATTATTTGCATAAGGGGTTTTCTATGCAGTATGATTATAAACAGATTGAAAAATTAAGGATGATTAGTTTTCAGACAGCATTTCAAGTTACACACTCTCACGAAGAATCTGAAGACATTGCTCAAGATGTTTTAATGAGTGCAATTAAATATAATGATATTAAAAGTATGGAATCATGGGTTAGAGTTGCTACTAAGAATAAAGCGATTTCTTTCATCAGAAAACAAGTCTCTAATAAAAGAGTTAAACTTAACCTCACTCCAAAAAAGAACAATTTACATGTGGATATATGTCAAAAACTTGATAAAAGAAAAATTTGTAAGTTACTCAGTAAAGAAGATTATCTTGTTTATAAAAACTTTTCTTTAGCAAAAAATAGTATCAAAACTTATTGTGAAAATACAGGACAAAAATATAACGCAGGTAGAAAAAAAATTGAGGTTATGAAGAAAAACCTCCAATCCCGCTATCTTTACCAATTAGGGTTTAGATCTGAATTGATTTTAAATTATAATGAATGGCAAATTATCTATAAATTCCTATCAAAATATATTGATTGCAGTAATAAAGGAAATTTTTCTCCCATTAAGCATTATTTTAGATACTCGCGTGAAGAAATATATGTCCAAATGGATAAATATGTTACTTTTTGTATGATTCGTTCTGAAGATAAAAAATACTTTAATATGGTCCTTTTTGGTGAATCTAACAATAGACCTGTTTTTTTAGTCTTTACTATAACTTTTTTAAAAAATTCATTCAGAGTGGTTGATTGCTTTTATCCTCCCTATTTTATCGAGCTAAGCGGTAGTGATCTTCAAATCTTTGAAGAAAGCGTTGTGAAAGTTAATGATTATTATGTTGACAATCGATCTCTAGAAGAGGTAGCTGAACATATCATCAATAAAAAAAAAGAACTCGGTGTTTCTATAGATAAAAATGATCTAATCATTTATCAATAATTCATTTCTCCTCTATTATTCTACTCTAAAAATTTTTTGTTTGACTTTTTACAAATTAACTAGTTATATTGTTATAAAATAAAAATTGGGGGATAGTATGGCAGAACAATCAAACTTGGTTCCGAGAAGTTTACCAGTTATGCACATCAATAATGTGGTTATGTTTCCTTTTCTCATGATTCCTCTGGTAGTATCAGACGAATCTTTAAAAAAAGTAATAGATTTCGCTCTCGCTAATGATAAATTATTAGGTTTCTTTCTGTCAAAAAATGTAGATCAGGAAGGAAATGCAAAGATATATGAATATGGAACTGCCGTTACTATTCTAAGAATGCTTAGAAATCAGGACGGTTCTGTTAGCTTACTTCTTCAGGGAGTTTCCAGAATAAAAGTAGAGAATACAGTCCAGCAACACCCATTTATGATGGTTGAAGTTCAAACCATTCCAGAAAACCTTGAAGATAGCCCTAAGCTTAATGCTCATAGAAAAATCACTCTGGAATTACTCGAAAAAATAATCAGTGAAAGCAGTGAACTAAATAAAGATTTGATCATTGGATTAAGAACGATTAAACAGCATAGTCGTGTGATAGATATCATTGCAGGTAATGTTCCTATTGATCAAATAAATAAACAACAAATCCTCGAAACTCATGATCTTACGAATCGGTTTGAACTATTAAACAGAAATTTGGCTGATCTTGTTAAACAAATGAAAATTGAAAATACTATCCGTGATAACGTAAAATTGGAAATGGATGAAGATCAACGAAAATATTATCTCAAAGAGCAATTAGAAGCAATTAAAAAAGAGCTTGGAGAATCTAATGAGGTTGACCAGGAGATAGCAAAATGGAAAAACCTGATTAATGAGGCTCTTCTACCTGATCATGTCCTAGAAGTGGCAAATGAAGAGCTTAATCGTTTATCATTAATGCAACCAGCATCCGCTGAATATGGCGTCATTCGTAACTATTTAGACTGGATTGTTCATTTACCATGGAGTAAACAAAGTAAGGATAGATTAGAATTAAAAAAAATTGAACATGTATTGGCTCATGATCACTATGGACTTGATAAAGTAAAAGAAAGAATCATTGAATTTATTGCTGTAAAAAAGTTAAAAAGCCAGCTTAAAGGTCCAATACTATGTTTTGTCGGTCCCCCAGGGGTTGGAAAAACCTCTATGGGTAAATCTATTGCCAGAGCTATGAATAGACAATTTATCAGAATATCTTTGGGAGGTATTCATGATGAAGCAGAAATACGCGGACATAGAAGAACTTACATTGGTGCTATGCCTGGGAAAATATTAACTGAATTAAAACGGTGTGGTACAAATAATCCCCTCTTTATGCTCGATGAAATTGATAAAGTAGGTAAAGATTTTCGTGGTGACCCTGCATCTGCTCTTTTAGAAGTTCTTGATCCTGAACAAAACTATTCATTTATGGATAATTTTATCAATTTACCTTTCAATCTTTCAGAAGTTTTCTTTATTACAACAGCAAATTCTCTAGATACCATTCCCCCAGCATTAAGAGATCGTATGGAAATTATCACCTTCTCAAGTTATATTGAAGATGAAAAAATAGAAATTTGTAAAAAATACCTAATCCCAAAAGAAATAGAAAATAATGGGATTTCTCTTGAAAATGTAAATTTTCAGACAAACGCCATTAAAGAAATTATCCGTTATTATGTTCGAGAAGCAGGTGTAAGAACACTTCAAAGATCAATAGCTGCTGTCATGCGTAAAATTGCCAGAAAAGTTGCAGAAGGAATTGTTGATAAAAAAATAATTACCGATAAAACAATTAGAAATTATCTGGGAAAAAGAAAATATCAGTTAGAAATGACAAACAGAAAACCTGAAATTGGGCATGTTACCGGTTTAGCCTGGACGATTTATGGAGGAGAAATTCTCTTTTGTGAGACAACAACTATGCCAGGTAAAGGAAAATTAATCCTTACAGGTTTACTTGGAGAAGTGATGCAAGAGTCAGCAAAAATTGCTTTAACCTACTTAAAATCCAATTATAAAAAATATAATCTTAATCCAGAAGAAATTGATAAATTAGATATTCATATTCATTTACCTTCTGGGGCAGTTCCTAAAGACGGTCCTTCTGCTGGGGTTACTCTGACAACGGCTTTAGCCTCTGTATTTATGAATAAAAAAGTTAAACATGATATTGCTATGACTGGTGAAATTAACCTGTTTGGAAAAGTTATGCCTATAGGTGGGGTGAGAGAAAAATTCCTGGCTGCCAAAAGATCAGGTATAAAAAAAGTACTCCTGCCTTTTGATAATCAGGATGATTTTGAAGAGATTCCTGAAAATGTAAAAAAAGGTGTTCTAGTTAGTTTTGTCAAAACTATTGACGAAATCTTCCATGAAGTGTTTCTGGATACATAAATTGAATTAAGGATTTATAATGGATATAGATATTTCGAATGATCAAATAATGCAGGATTTAAATTATGAAACAAAAACAAATTATTTGAACATTCTTTTAGACACAAATTCTTCATTTTTACCCAAAGCTGAATATGTTTTTCGTACTTTCTGCCGAATTTTAGGTCTCAATCCTGCTTTTCATTATCATTATGCAACAGGTGAAATTCATGTTTATTATGGTTCAAATGAAAACACAAATTATCCGATTCGTATCTATCATAATCCGGAAAGTGTGGAGTTTTACCAATCAATTTCTGTCTATAATAGTAATAATGTCATATTTAACAAATATGGAATCGAGTATATACCTTTTTTATTTTCTCCATATGGCCCCATTTTTTCCAATGAAAAAGACTCTGTAAAAATAAACAAAGATATTATTGCTTCAGCTTTCTACTTTTTAACCTGTTGGCAAGAATATGCTGAAGATCGTGAAATGATTCCTGGAGATCGTTATGATTTTAAGGAATCTCTTCAGTATTATTGGGATTTTACCGAAATTCCTGTTGTTGATAGATATTGTAATATGTTTCTTGTTTGTATGGAAACTGTTTCTAAAAAATTCTCTAGACAACTTAAATGGCCAAATAAAAGCCTCTTTGTCCTTACAGTAACTCATGATATAGATTATTGGAATTTCTGGACTGAAGAGCATATAGAAAAAATTCTGAAATATAATAAAGATCGTATTAAAAAAACACCAATTCGATCTCTCTATAAGTATATTGGCCATTTTATCACTAAAAAATTACTATGGAATCATAAAAGAGTAATTAAAAAAATCTTAAGAATTGAAAAGAAATATCTTTCAGATTCAACATGTTTTATAATTTCAGGTAGAGGAACTCTAGATTCAAGACAAAACTATTTTCAAGATAAAAAACTTCTGGCTGAAGTGAAGGATGTTTTAAAAAATAGTGATATTGGACTTCATGGAACTACCATTGCTGCATTTGATAAACAAGCTCTTAATGATCAGTTATCTAGCTTATATAATGAAAATTTTGTTGTAAATGGTTACCGGAATCATTATTTAAGCTTCGATTACCAAAAATCATTTAAAATTTTAGAAGAAGCTGGGTTAAAATTTGATTCTACTTTGGGATTCTGGGAACATATCGGCTTTAGAGCCGGAATTTCCTATCCATTTTATCCTTTTAATATCGAAGAAAACAGACCTTTTAGAGTTCTGGAAATTCCATTAACCGTTATGGATACAACTCTATATTCTGGAAAAGCTATGAACCTAAAACCCTTAAAAGCATATTGGAAAATTAAAAAACTCATTATGAGAGCTAGAAAGAATGGATCACATTTATGTTTTCTATGGCATAATACTGTATTTGATCCAATTGATTATCCTGGTTGGGGAAAATTGTATTACAAACTACTCAGATTTGCTTATAAAAAGGATGGTTGGATCTGTTCCTGTAAAAGTCTATATGATTTCTGGCAAGATAATTAAACAAAAAAAATTCTCTCAATAACTATTTATTTCCTCAGTAAAAAATACATCTCTCTTTAAAAAAATATCTATGCATTGTTATCTTTATAGAGTTTATACTCTATTTTTGTAGTATTTATAAAATCATAACGTATTTCTTTATAATAACATATATTACTTCAATATGTGTAAAAATAAAGTTTTGCGTCTATAATTATAGAATCTATTATAAAAGGGTGTAAAAAATGAAAAAAATTGCAAAAGTCATATTGTTGTTAAGTCTAGTCGTCCCAATATTTGCTAGTGATTATGTGTATGATCCTGATTTACCGATTTTAAGTTATGAACAATATGATAAAGTTAAATATGAATGTATTATTCTTGAAGAAACTCCAAAATATGTTGTTATAAAACTAAAAGGAAAATGTTACCTCGTACCAATTTCAAAATAATCATTGGAGTGAAAAATGGCAGATTTATATCAATGGGTTATATCTTTTGTAAAAGATTATGGTTTAAATATAAGAACGTTAGATAATGTCGAAGACAAAGATATAAACTCTGATGAAGATCTTAATTTTGATGAAAAAACAATAACAATCAGACCTTTATTCCTCTATCATGCAATGAATTTAGCATCTATCTCATTATACCCTTCCTTATCAGATTATTCTTATTATCCTCAAATTCTAAACAAACAATGGATATTTGATTTGAATTCTACATATTTAAAGAAAAACAACGATGCGTTAAATTTAAACTCTCTCGATCAAATGCTTTTAAATAAGGAAATTAGTCTTGGTATTATGAAATATATACAAACTGTTTATCAAAACACACCTTACTTTGTAGAAAGCAAATATTTAAGAGAACTCGATTCATTTCAGCAAAAAGCTTTTTATAAAACCTTACCAGAATATATTTTCTTTGATTCAAATAAATCCAAAGTTCAATATGCTCAAAATCTTGTTCAAATACAATCAAGTACTGAGGTCTCAAATTGTTCAAAATATAATGTACCTATTCAAAGATATATTACTGATTTAACAAATGACCATGCAGTTATTTGTATAAATCAACATAACAATCAAGATAATAAACATTCTAATGATCATGAATATTCTGTTTATAAAAGTGATCTGGATAGAATTTTTAAAGCTAAATTATTATTTTTTGCTGGTTTCTACAAAGAGTCAGCCAGCCTGGTAAAAAAACTTCTTTATAACGAATATTATAGACAAAATAAAACACATCAAGAAAGAAAGTCAAATATGGGGACTTATTTTGGAACACAAGAAAAATTACTCTCTAATAACCAGGTTAAAATATCTGTTTTTAAAGGGATTCATGAAGATATCCTTGATAATACAAATAATTCCTTTAATCAAAAAGGATTTAATAAAAAGAATTCTGGGAATGGACAATCAAATTACTTTAGTGAAACAACAATATTAAAAAATGAAACTATTCTTCAAAGTTACTCACCAGATGGAAGTATGCTAGAATTACATATAGAAAAAATTGCGAATTTTTAGATTGATATCATATTTGTCAGAAAGTATTCCGGTTATTTTTTGGCTCATTATGAATCTTATCGAACAACCACCTGTCCTTCAGCTTCTACCCCTATTAGCTTGAGGGACAGTTTTTTTTTATAAATGTTATTGCTCTTGAAACAACCAATAATCAGAAAATCTAAACTCAGTCACATTAAAAATCTTTTTCCCTAAAATTGAAGCTTCTACATTTGTATTTAGTTTTAAACTATACCATTGTTCATTATCATTATTAAAATAGAAATAATTTTCAATATCCAAAGTTTTAACAAACATAGGCATCTTTTTTAAACTGAATTTTAGAAGTATAGGTGCCCCTTTTTCACATTCTAACCAAGCCATACCTTTTAATATTTGTTCTTTACCTTTTTCATTTTTGGTTATAAATTCAAACTCATATCCTTTA
Organism: Cloacimonadales bacterium (SeqCode); assembly: GCA_963678255.2. Taxonomy (GTDB): domain Bacteria; phylum Cloacimonadota; class Cloacimonadia; order Cloacimonadales; family WRIO01. Next base: position 815,439 of record CAXXTW010000001.1, on the reverse strand, counting down.
CATAAATAATTATTTATTTGTTTTTTAAATTCTGTTGCTTTTATTTTTAATTTTTTAGGATCTTTTGTAAAGAATAAGCCATCTTTCTTTGGTTTCATTTCTTTTTCTGTTAAATTTGAAATTTCCTTTTTTTCTTCATCATTCATAGGTTCATTATTCTTCATTGCTTTTAAAATTGTTGATACTATTTTATTTCCTTGAGAAAGTTGATGTTTTATTTCTACTTGAATGACTGTATCATCTGTACTATTTTTAGGGTTTTTTATATCAGAATGATATATGGTTTTACCAGGAATATACTGAGAATTCTTTTCTGCGATATTCATGGCTTTCTGCCATAATGGATCAGTTAATTGAGCATAAACGAAACTAATTGAGATTAACATGGTTACTAATAAGATTTTTTTCATTTGAATTCCTTTTAAATTAACACTATTGATGATTTAATAGTGCATTTGTCATGCCAAAAAAAAGGCAGGTTAACCTGCCAGAATATTTTATCTTTTGTACCCAATATCTACTAAAAATCGTTTACGATGAGTTATGTCTGAATCTAACTCTATACCCTTTGGTGAAAACCCGTCAATGACGCCTAACACGCCTCGTCCCTGCTCAGTTTCTGCTAGAATAACTTGCACGGGATTTCCAGTTGCACAGAATATTTGAACAACCTCTCTACAATCTTTGATTGCAGGGAGAACATTTATAGGAAAGCAATTTTGTAATATGATTAAAAAAGTATGTCCTGCTCCAATTTTTTTCAAGTTTTGAACAGCTATATCGATTAATTCGGTATCAGTTCCTTCTTTTCTAACTAAACACGGACCAGAAGCCTCATTAAATGCCATACCGAATTTTATTCCAGGAACAGTATTCACTAACGCTTCATAAAGATCTTCTACTGTTTTTATAAAATGAGATTGGCCAAAAATAATATTTGCACCTTCAGGGTAATTAATCTTTTCTATGACTAATTCCATATAACCCCCCAAAATATAACCTATAAATTTATATCATATATTAATATGATTTTTATAAAAAAACAGACCGTTTTAAAAAACGGTCTGAATAAACTAAATAACTTTTTTAATTTTGTTAGTTTTTAAACAAGAAGAGCATATTTTTATAGTTTTTACTTCACCATTTATTTCTGCTCTCATTTTGGATAAATTAGGGAAAAATCTTCTCTTTGTTGCATTCATTGCATGAGAGCGAAGATTTCCGTTCAAAGGTTTCTTTCCGCAAATATCACACATTCTTGACATCATGCACCTTCCTTCACTTCTATTCTTAATACCAAAAAATATTAATTAGTAATTCTTGGCAAGTAATAATTATATTATCTTAAATTTATCAACGGAATACGAATATCAAAACATGCTCCTTGTCCAAGAGTGTTAGATACTTGAATGCTACCATTATGATCTTCAACTATCTTCTTACTGATAGCTAGGCCTAAACCAGTTCCACCTTTTTTTCCTTTAGTAACAAATGGTTCAAATAAACTATCAATGATATCTTCGGGAATTCCTTGACCTGAATCTTGTATAATAACCTGCCATTTATCATCCATGAGAGAAGATGCAATATTTATCTTTTGATTTTCGTCAATAGCTTCAACTGCATTTTTTATAATATTAATAATTAAGCGTTTAAATTTCCCCTCATCAAAAACAACAGGCTTATTTACAATATTGTTCACAGTAATATCTATATTTTTAACATTCCCAATAGGTCCAATGCTTTCCAGTACATCTCTAAAGAAATTATCCAATACAACGGGATGAAGATTTAGCGAGCTTTGCTCGCCTCTAGCAAAATCAAGTATTTCTCGAACCATTTCATCTAATGCTTTGGCTTGACGAACTATCTTTTCGGTATATTTCTCAGAATTATCAAATAAGCTACTAATTAACTCAGCTGTGAGGATCATAACTGTTATGGGAGTCTTTATATCATGAACAATTTTGCTGGCAGCTGTGCCGATTGCAGCCATTCTACTCTCTTTAATCAATTGATCAACAATCTCAACAAATTTCTGATTTGTATTTCGTAATCTGACAGATATTGTTCTCATCAAATTAAAAATTACTATAGGGAATTGCATGCAAATATCAATAAAATCTTTTTTAGTCATCTTTAGCAAAACAACGTTTGTTCGAGCTTTTACTGTAGCTGATCTAGGATAGTCATCAACTAAAGACATTTCTCCAAAATAACTGTAGGGTCGCAAAATATCTAATTCAGCTTGGGTGGTTTCAATCGTTTTACTTAAATGTTTATAAATTTCAATCTCACCTTCTAAGATAATAAAAAATGAATCTCCTGGAGTATATTCTTCAAAAACTATTTCTTTTTTTTGATAATGTTTTTCCTGAAAATAAGGTAATATAGTATTTATATGATCATCTGATAAGTTTTGAAAAAAATCCATTTGTTTAATGATGGATTGAATATCACGCATATTTTCTCCTTTTAACCTAATCTATCATTTTGATTTTTTATATTAATTAAGATCTATTAAAATGTCAAATATTTTTTTTAAAATAATGATTTATGTATTTGGTTTGATTTGCTGTTCAAATGATTTATGAGATTGAGGACAGTAATTAAATCTAACAACAGAAATCCCACAAGGTTTATAATGGCTAGACAATAACTTTAAATAAGAACAAAATCTAACATACATTATCATAGAATGTATTCTAGCTGAATGAGATACCACTAATAGTCTTTTACTATCTGTAGAAATAAAAAAATCAAATAAGTCACGGGCTTGTTTCATATACTTTGAAAAATTTCCATTAAAAAATGAAAAAAAAGTGCATAAGATAATCCAACTATTGATAGAAAAAGTAAAACTTCTAAAAATACGTGGAGGATGAATTCTTATCTCTTTTAACAAGTCTTCTAGAATAATATTTCTATTATTTTTATTAACAATTCTTGCTGTATCAATAGCCCTTTTTAATGGGCTAGAATAAATCAAATCAAAATTACCTTCTAAAATATCAGATGTTTTCTCTGCTTGTTGAAGGCCTTTTTGAGTTAAAGGGACATCTTCCCATTCCGCCATTAATTGATTAAATTTGTGATAACAGACCTTTTGTTTCCAATTTTCTAACAAATGATTTGCTTCTGCATGCCTTAATATTATTATTTCCATATAAAATTAAATTTTTAATTGTTTCTGCAATTTTAAATGCTCTGCATAGTTTAAGGTAAAGATATGATGACCATCATCTTTGGCAAAAAAGAACAAATAATCTGTTTTTGCAGGAGTTAATGACGCTTTAATCGAAGAGACAGAAGGAGTACAAATTGGTGTTGGTGGCAAACCTTCATGGATATAGGTGTTATGTGGGGTATCTTTTCTAACATCGGTATAGTACAGTTTTGACTTATGTATCCCATATTCTTCCATTTGATAGGTGGCAGTAGGATCAGCTTGGAGTAACATCCCTTTATCCAATCTATTTTGATAAACAGAAGCAATCAATGGTTTTTCTTCTCCGTAGATAGCTTCTTTTTCAACAATAGAAGCTAATTTTAGAATTTCATAAAAAGCATGTTTATTTGAATAATCAATATTTGAGTCCTTCATCTTTGAGAAGAAATTAATTACTATTGTTTCGATGATTTCTCTTTCAGTACTTCTGAAATTCAATATATAAGTATCTGGGTAAAGGAATCCTTCCAAATTATCACATTCAAACCCTGTAATTTGCTTAACAAACGATTTGTTTGTACACAGTGCGTACAGGCTATCATAACTGCTAATTTTGTATTCTGAGATGATCTTTAGAGTCTTAAAGATAGAAGAGCCTTCTGGTATTGTAATTTTTTGAACTAATATTTCACCAGAAACAATTTTATGTAAAGCTTCGAGAATATTCATCTTTCCTGTAAATAAATATGCGCCTTGTTTTAAGCGTTTATCATCACCAGTTAACCTTGATAATATGTAAAATACCGTAGAATTTCCAATGACACCCTGCTTTTCCAAAGTTTTAGCAATTGTTTTGGCAGTTTGACCAGGGAATATGTCAACAATAGTATATTTAATTGTTACAGGTTTTACTAACAGAACCCCAAATATACTTAAAAGTATAAATAACATCAAGCTAACCACTAAAACAAATCTTGATTCTAATATAATTCTTTTCATCACTTTCTCGCTTCTAAATAGTTCTTTAAAATCATAGCTGCGGCTGTTTGATCAATAATCTTTTTGCCCGCTTTCTGTTTTATTCCTTTTTTTATAAGTAAATCTCTTGCATCCATAGTAGTATAACGTTCATCCCATAATTCAATAGAAACTGTCAATTCTTGCTTTAACTGCTCATAAAAAGCTCTTACCTGAGCAGTTTTCTGAGTATCCAATCCAGCAACACTCAAAGGTAATCCCAGTAAAACCAGCCCTACATTTTGCTCTTTAATTAATTCAGATAATTTTTTTACAATATATGAAAAACCTAAGTTAGTAATTGTGGTAAGCGGTTTAGAAAATAAATGTAAAAGATCACTTACCGCAATTCCAATATTTTTTTCACCGTAATCAATAGCTAAAATTCTATGCATAACAGTTTATAAATAACTCTCATCAACCCACATGGCAATAACCCATTGATCATTTTCCTGTTTTAAGTAAAAACGCGCAAATCCACTGGCAGAAATATCAGTTTGATTACTGTAAAATAAGTGAAGATAAAATGGGCATGCAATGATTACCCATTTCTCATGACCTGTTTGTGTATCATTTTCCCAATTGCTTTGTGGAGGGATTTCTAAGGTTAATACAATATTGTCAGGGGAAGGAAATGACCCGTCTGAAGAACCTTTTCCAAATAAATTGTTATGATATTCAACTTCTTGTTCATATCCCCACCAGTCAATACCAATTTCAGGAATATCTGAAGTTTTTAATTGAAATCGAAAAGAATCAGATAAACAATTTTTATAAATATTCAAATCTTTCTGATTGTAAGCTTCTATTAGATTTTTTAAAACATTTTCAGGAGTAGTGGGTTTATACACATATTCTACACTAACGTTTCTATTTTGAGAAAATCCTGGATTAAAGGGATTACTACATCCAAAGATTAAGATTATTATGATAATTAGAAAATACAGTTTATAACGAAAACGCATTTTTCATTCTTCCCCAAGTATAGGGTGAGGTTGTTCGATAATCATTCCACTCTTTAATCTTCCAAAAACCACTTTGCTCCTTAATTAAAAACAATCTAAATTTACCAATAAATAATTCTGGCATATTTTCAATCGAGTGTCTCACTGTTAATTCGTATGTTCGATACAACCATGCCTGATTTGCCTGAATATTATCTGATTGATCAGGTATTGTGCTTAAAACCAGTTGCATAGAACTCCCGGAATCTATTCTTTGATAAGTATTAAGCAACATATCAATTTCAGCAGATTTACTCCAGCTTGATGGGATATTAAAATCATTTGCATCCTGCGAATCAAAATAAAATCTAAAGTCTTCAAAAAACAAGCTGCTGTAATTGTAAACATTTTCTCTATAATTATATGAGTATTGTAAATTTTCTAAAGTCTTAACAGGAGTTGTCTGGAAACTGTTCCAATCAACTCTTTTATTTGGATCTTCTGCTTTTCTTGTTGAAAAGACATTGCAACTGGATAAAATTAATCCAGAAAGAACCACTATAACTAAATATACAATTCTACATTTTTTCATAATACGAGCATAAATGTAAATTTTTAAATGTCAAGACATTTTTGAGTTATATTTCTCATTATCTATAGAGACTGTGCACTTTTCTTTTCCCCTAAGCGACTTTCCGATAGGCTTTGATATCAAATAACTGTTCCATGTGGTTTGTTTCAATCATTTCTTGACTATATTTTGGAATATTTATAGTAGAAATAATGGATTTTGAGTCTAAATGAACTTTGCCATTCGTGATAAGTTCTCTGAACCATAAGCAATGAACAAGTTGTTCAATCGTTTCAGGAGTTTTTAGTCCGTATTTTCCTGAAATAACCTTATCAATTTTTTTATTCCATCTTTCAGCCGCATTAGATGTATAGCTCTTGGTTAAGTGTTTCCATTGCCCCACAAAACTGGAAATGAAATATTCTTTAGCAGTACCTGTAATCATTTTTTCTAATTCTAACAGTGCTTTCCTTCTAGCTCCAACAGTTTGCCTATTGAAAACTTGTTTGAGTTTGTTAATTATTTTTTTTATTAGTTTAATGTCTTTTTCACTTTGATATATATTTTTAATCAGGTTTTTCATCTTATGGAATTTGCAGTATTGAAAACTTACTTTAGGAAACACCTCTTTTCTGCCCTTTGCCAGCGATGGACAGCCATCACTGATTATTAAAGAAGGATTGCCATAATGTTTTTTGAAAAGTGTGAAAAAAATCTTCCAACTATCAGCATTCTTTTGAGGGTATAGCTGAACCATCAAAGGAATACCTGTCTTATCATCAACAGCCGAAAAAACATATAGAAAAACACCATTCAATTTAACATATTTTTCATCAACACTAATGATACCGCTGTATCTAACTATCGAACTCAGTAATAATTGATAAAAGTATGGATCTCTATACACCAGTTTTCTAACATTTGATTTCGACATACCCATAATAAAAGCTATCATTTGATAACTCATAGAAGCACCTACTAAAAATTTTACTAAAAAGCTTTTAGTTTGTGTACTTAACTTAATTTTGACTGATACTTTTTCTGGTTTTGTTTCAATCTCGGATTCTTTCATCTCTTCAATTCTTTTTTTTACCACCGGATTCTCATTGTTTTTTAAGAGATATGAAAACAAATGATTTTTATCCCAATAGTTGCCTTTTTTACTGATATTTTTATGGATACTTTGTAAAATTAAACAGGTATTCGCTTGTGAAAGGTATTTATTAAAAGATACTGCGCACATTTTAACTAATGGAAACTTACCTTTAAAGATCAGGAATAGTTCAGGTACTGTTAAAAAAGGATTATCGATCACAATTTTTTGAATAATGTCGACATACTTGGATAAATCTACTTTCCGAGTTAATAAGCCAAGAAAGTCATAGCCTTTTTTCTTAAACTCTCTGTAGTAATTATCAATATCCCTTCTGTCATTAAATCCCAGAATGTTAGCTATTTCTTGAAAAGTAAACAAGTTTTCACAACAAGCAAAAAAAATAAGTCTCAAAAAAACAGCCAGAAGCTTTCTGTTGGACTCAGTTTTTGGAATTTCTAAAACAATAGGAACCTTAATTTTAATACAATAATTATCTTTGTTTGGTATAAATTCAAACAAATTATGAGTCGATTTTTTCATCATATTAACACCTTAATAATATTTTATTTATAAACCATTATAATACTATTAAGTATTATGTAAAGCTATTTATTTAATATTATTATAAGCATTTCTTGTCATAGGTGTATTATGATTTTAGAGTATTTAGACGTGTCTAATATTGGTTTAAAAAAACAAGAAAATAAAAACATAATGTCAAAATGAAGTTTTAGGAAAAAACGATGAAACTCGACCAGTTTTTTTAAATATCAAAATAGTATTGTGCAGATAAGTAAGAAATTAATTAAATTAAAAGGTGCACAGTCTCATCTATATTTTTCTACTTCATCAAGAGCATTTTCTTTGTTTGCAGAACTTTTCCGTTGATCACTGCCCGATAGAGATAAACTCCGGATGCGACTTTCCGGTTGTTATCATTGGTCAGGTCCCAGATAACGGAAAAGTTTCTGCTTTTTATTTGGCTAAGATTCTCTTTACTCAGATTAGCTTTTACGGCTAAATCATAAAAACTGCTACCTGTTTTAATTGTTTTAATCTTTTGACCCTTTATGTTATAGATCTCAATTTGTGGCTCATATTTTGACTTCTCAGGGTAATCAAAGGAGATTATGGTAGAAGAGATAGCTGAGGTGATCGGATTGGGATAGTTTTTTAAGTTGTAACCTGTAAATTGAACTTCGGGAACATCTGTATTGGAAACATAAGGTGCTCCATATTCAAAGCAACCCATATCAATTCGACCATCCCAAACTCTTTGCTTGCCTGATAAATCTTTCTTTGGAATATTTAGTCCTGTGGTATCAGCAGTTCCCCGATTGATACATTCAGAAACGGAACTGAGTTGATAATAATCCATCATATTTCTACTTAAGGAATCTGAAAATACACCAATGAAATGAGGATCTCCAGTAAGAATATGATTTAGATTTAACAGGTCTTGATTGTTATGAAAAATGATTTTATCTGTTCCATTCATAATAAGAGAGTTATTGATACTTCCATTGATATTTGGAATAAGTTCACATCCATATTCAATTTCATAGGGCATTTCAGGATTATACAAGATCATATTGTTCAATATGACATCTGATCCTATTCCCAACACTTTATTGGAGTTTGTATTATTAGCTATCGTCCAGTTGTTCGCATGGATAGTATTGTAATTATCCACAAAGATTACTTTAGCTAAATCCCAATCTCCACGAGTTGTATGATTGTTAGCTACCAATACATTATTCAAAATTGGATCATGAAGCTCAGTGGGAACGTCTTCAATGAAATTTGCCAATTGAAAGACCCATGGATCAAAAGCCTGACAATTTGTAATAGACATATTGTTGATTACAAGGTTTTCAACGTTGGTGATAGAGACCCCGACCCCTCCACCTTGTGTATGGGTAGTTTTTAGACTGTCGATAATCACATTTTCAATATAGGTATATTTATTATTAAAGACAGTCATTCCCATAGAAGAGGTCGAACTGGAATTATTTTTTACGATTATGTTTTTAATAAAACCATAATTGGATAATCCTAAACAAATTCCTGACGCATCATTTAATTTACTTTCCGATAGTTTTATATCGTAGATTTTCACATGGTTACCTCTAAAACCTAATGAAGAACCTGATTGACCATTGCCACAATTTATTAGTGAAAATTTCCCAGCTTCAACATCTTTTTCAAAAACATTCCCACCTAGAACTTTTCCATGGTTTTCATCATCAAAGATTGTTTCATCCATACCTGCACCGATCAATTTGGTATCTGGTTTAATAGAGAAAGGGAATTTCTGCTGATTCTGAGTTCGGGAATAGGTTCCAGCAGCTAAATGAACTGTTTTTTGATTTGTTGAATCAGAAGCTATGATCTTTGTCGCATAATCAATAGACTTTAAGGGATTATTTGGATTTAAACCTGAGTTTAAATCATTACCCCAAGGCGCTACATATAAGTCGTGATTTATGCTGGGTAAAAACCCTTGAAGGATATCAACCGTAACATTAATATCTGGTATAGGAGGAGGGTAAGGATAGAAGTTAGCAATAAAATATTGATCGACTGAGTTTAATTGCTGACTCCCAATTTTTAGATAGATATCTATATCCTCTACAGCTCCTGAAATGGAAATATCCTTTGCAAACGAAGCATAATTATTGTAAATTGAATTTCTGTTATATTCTGAAAAATATAAAGAATTATTCTGAGATATAGATAATCCTCCTCCAGCACCATAAGTTTTACAATTGAAGATTTGATTATTCTCTAAATAAACATAACTGGGTTCGGGTAAATAATCTGAGATACATATTCCTCCCCCCCCTTGACCTGCTGTACACTTGGTTATTATATTATTTTTTATTTGAACATTACTAGATAATATAAAAATACCACCACCAACCCAATCAACATATTCATCTTCATCATTTTCATTATTCATAATAGTAAAACCATCAATGATAACAGTGACTCCTTCCTGAGCTCTGATTGCTGAATCTCTGTGGTTTCCTATGATTTTGGTATTATGAATATCAAGAGTATCTCCTGTAATGGGATATAAGCTTTGCAAAGTGATATTATGATGATTGAAATTTATGTTTTCACGATAAATACCAGGCCACACTCTGACAATATCATTCTCGCTTGAAGAGTTTATCGCCATTTGAATGGAGGTATAGGGTTTTGTCCCATCCACAGAGACTTCGATAATGGCAGAAAATAAACTGAATGATAAACTAATTAAAAAAGCTAATAAAATGATGTTTCTCATTTATACTCCAATAATTTATATAGGAGGAGAGGAGGGGATTAATCTCCTCTCCTTGGGGTTTTCTACTTCATCAAGAGCATTTTCTTTGTTTGCAGAACTTTTCCGTTGATCACTGCCCGATAGAGATAAACTCCGGATGCGACTTTCCGGTTGTTATCATTGGTCAGGTCCCAGATAACGGAAAAGTTTCTGCTTTTTATTTGGCTAAGATTCTCTTTACTCAGATTAGCTTTTACGGCTAAATCATAAAAACTGCTACCCGTTTTAATTGTTTTAATCTTTTGACCCTTTATGTTATAGATCTCAATTTGTGGTTCATATTGTGACTTCTCAGGGTAATCAAAGGAGATTATGGTAGAAGAGATAGCTGAGGTGATCGGATTGGGATAGTTTTTTAAGTTGTAACCTGTAAATTGAACTTCGGGAACATCTGTATTGGAAACATAAGGTGCTCCATATTCAAAGCAACCCATGTCAATTCGACCATCCCAAACTCTTTGCTTGCCTGATAAATCTTTCTTTGGAATATTTAGTCCTGTGGTATCAGCAGTTCCCCGATTGATACATTCAGAAACGGAACTGAGTTGATAATAATCCATCATATTTCTACTTAAGGAATCTGAAAAAACACCAAAGAAATGAGGATCTCCAGTAAGAATATGATTTAGATTTAACAGGTCTTGATTGTTATGAAAAATGATTTTATCTGTTCCATTCATAATAAGAGAGTTATTGATACTTCCATTGATATTTGGAATAAGTTCACATCCATATTCAATTTCATAGGGCATTTCAGGATTATACAAGATCATATTGTTCAATATGACATCTGATCCTATTCCCAACACTTTATTGGAGTTTGTATTATTAGCAATCGTCCAGTTGTTCGCATGGATAGTATTGTAATTATCCATAAAGATTACTTTAGCTAAATCCCAATCTCCACGAGTTGTATGATTGTTAGCGACCAATACATTATTCAAAATTGGATCATGAAGCTCAGTGGGAACGTCTTCAATGAAATTTGCCAATAGAAAGACCCATGGATCAAAAGCCTGACAATTTGTAATAGACATATTATTGACAACAAGGTTTTCAACATTAACAATATAGACTCCTACCATGCCCCCTTGTGTATGGGTAGTTATAAGACTGTCGATAATCACATTTTCAATATTTGTATATTTATTATTTATGACATACATCCCCATAGAAGAAGTCGAACTGGAATTATTTTTTACGATTATGTTTTTAATTAATACTTGATTACTTTTTGTAATTACAAAACCTGAGACACCATTTAAGCTACTTTTTAACACTTTAATATCATAAACGTTCACATGGTTTCCTTTAAAACCTAATGAAGAACCTGATTGACCATTGCCACCATTTATGAGTGAAAATTTCCCAGCTTCAACATCTTTTTCATAAACAATCCCCGCTAAAACCACTCCATGGTTTTCATCATCGAAGATTGTTTCATCCATACCTGCACCGATCAATTTGGTATCTGGTTTAATAGAGAAAGGAAATTTCTGCTGATTCTGAGTTCTGGAATAGGTTCCAGCAGCTAAATGAACTGTTTTTTGATTTGTTGAATCAGAAGCTATGATCTTTGTCGCATAATCAATAGACTTTAAGGGATTATTTGGATTTAAACCTGAGTTTAAATCATTACCCCAAGGCGCTACATATAAGTCGTGATTTATGCTGGGTAAAAACCCTTGAAGGATATCAACCGTAACTTGAGTACCTAAATATGGACCAGAAAAATTATGAAGTATAAAAAACTGATCTGCTCTGTCTAAAACTACACTACTTTTATCTAAATATATTTCTGTGTCATATTGACAATCATCTACTGAAATATCTTTTCCACACAAAGAAGAATTGTTAAATATCGAATTCCTAATAATTTCAGAAAATGTAACTATACTATTTCCCGAAATTGATAATCCTCCACCCATTAATAGAGATTTACAATTAAAAATTTTATTATTTTCTAAATAAGCTGTAGCGTTATGGGGAGCTCCTGTAATACTAATACCTCCCCCCCCTTGTCCCATCATACATTTTGTTATTATATTATTTTTTATTATTGCCTGACTATTATAAACGAGAATTCCTCCGCCAGACCAATTAAAATATTCATCTTCATCATTTTCATTATTCATAATAGTAAAACCATCAATGATAACTGTGACTCCTTCCTGAGCTCTGATTGCTGAATCTCTGTGGTTTCCTATGATTTTGGTATTATGAATATCAAGAGTGTCTCCTGTAATGGGATATAAGCTTTGCAAAGTGATATTATGATGATTGAAATTTATGTTTTCACGATAAATACCTGGCCAGACTCTGACAATATCATTCTCGCTTGAAGAGTTTATAGCCATTTGAATGGAGGAAAAGGGCTTCGTCCCATCCACAGAGACTTCAATAATGGCAGAAAATAAACTGAATGATAAACTAATTAAAAAAGCTAATAAAATGGTATTTCTCATTTATACTCCAATAATTTATATAGGAGGAGAGGAGGGGATTAATCTCCTCTCCTTGGTGTTTTCTACTTCATCAAGAGCATTTTCTTTGTTTGCAGAACTTTTCCGTTGATCACTGCCCGATAGAGATAAACTCCGGATGCGACTTTCCGGTTGTTATCATTGGTCAGGTCCCAGATAACGGAAAAGTTTCTGCTTTTTATTTGGCTAAGATTCTCTTTACTTAGATTAGCTTTTACAGCTAAATCATAAAAGCTGCTACCTGTTTTAATCGTTTTAATCTTTTGACCTTTTATGTTATAGATCTCAATTTGTGGTTCATATTTTGACTTCTCAGGGTAATCAAAGGAGATTATGGTGGAAGAGATAGCTGAGGTGATTGGGTTGGGATAGTTTTTTAAGTTGTAACCTGTAAATTGAACTTCGGGCACATCTGTATTGGAAACATAAGGTGCTCCATATTCAAAGCAACCCATATCAATTCGACCATCCCAAACTCTTTGCTTGCCTGATAAATCTTTCTTTGGAATATTTAGTCCTGTGGTATCAGCAGTTCCCCGATTGATACATTCAGAAACGGAACTGAGTTGATAATAATCCATCATATTTCTACTTAAGGAATCTGAAAATACACCAAAGAAATGAGGATCTCCGGTTAGAATATGATTTAGATTTAACAGGTCTTGATTGTTATGAAAGATGATTTTATCCGTTCCATTCATAATAAGAGAGTTATTGATACTTCCATTGATATTTGGTATAGCCACACATCCATATTCAATTTCATAGGGCATTTCAGGATTATACAAGATCATATTGTTCAATATGACATCTGATCCTATTCCCAACACTTTATTGGAGTTTGTATTATTAGCAATCGTCCAGTTGTTCGCATGGATAGTATTGTAATTATCCATAAAGATTACTTTAGCTAAATCCCAATCTCCACGAGTTGTATGATTGTTAGCGACCAATACATTATTCAAAATTGGATCATGAAGCTCAGTGGGAACGTCTTCAATGAAATTTGCCAATTGAAAGACCCATGGATCAAAAGCCTGACAATTTGTAATAGACATATTATTGACAACAAGGTTTTCAACATTAACAATAGAGACCCCGACCCCTCCCCCTTGAGTATGGGTAGTTTTTAGACTGTCGATAATCACATTTTCAATATAGGTATATTTATTACTTCTTGCATCCATCCCCATAGAAGAGGTTGAACTGGAATTATTTTTTACGATTATATTTTTAATAAAACCATGATTGGATAATCCTATTCCAATTCCTGTCGAATCATTCAATTTGCTATCAGAGAGTTTTATATCGTAGATTTTCACATGGTTACCTCTAAAACCTAATGAAGAACCTGATTGACCATTTCCACCATTTATTAGTGAAAATTTCCCAGCTTCTACATCTTTTTCATAAACAATCCCAGCTAAAACCACTCCGTGATTTTCATCATCAAAGATTGTTTCATCCATTCCAGCACCGATCAATCTAGTATCTGGTTTAATAGAGAAAGGGAATTTCTGCTGATTCAGAGATCGGGAATAGGTTCCAGCAGCTAAATGAACTGTTTTTTGATTTATTGAATCAGAAGCGATGATCTTTGTCGCATAATCAATAGTCTTTAAGGGATTATTTGGATTTAAACCTGAGTTTAAATCATTACCCCAAGGCGCTACATATAAGTCGTGATTTATGCTGGGTAAAAACCCTTGAAAGATATCAACCGTAACTTGAGTACCTAAATATGGACCAGAGAAATTATGAAGTACAAAAAACTGGTCTGCTCTGTCTAAAACTACACTACTTTTATCTAAATATATTTCTGTGTCATATTGACAATCATCTACTGAAATATCTTTTCCACATAAAGAAGAATTGTTATATATCGAATTTCTAATAATTTCAGAAAATGTAACTATACTATTACCCGAAATTGATAATCCTCCACCCATTAATAGAGATTTACATTCAAAAATCTTATTATTTTCTAAATAGGCTGTAGCGTTATGGGGAGCTCCTGAAATACTAATACCTCCCCCCCCTTGTCCCATCATACATTTTGTTATTATATTATTTTTTATTATTGCCTGACTATTATAAACGAGAATTCCTCCGCCAGACCAATTAAAATATTCATCTTCATCATTTTCATTATTCATAATAGTAAAACCATCAATGATAACGATGACTCCTTCTTGAGCTCTGATTGCTGAATCTCTGTGGTTTCCTATGATTTTTGTATTATGAATATCAAGAGTATCTCCTGTAATGGGATATAAGCTTTGCAAAGTGATATTATGATGATTGAAATTTATGTTTTCACGGTAAATACCAGGCCACACTCTGACAATATCATTCTCGCTTGAAGAGTTTATAGCCATTTGAATGGAGGAAAAGGGTTTTGTCCCATCCACAGAGACTTCAATAATGGCAGAAAATAAACTGAATGATAAACTAATTAAAAAAGCTAATAAAATGGTATTTCTCATTTATACTCCAATAATTTATATAGGAGGAGAGGAGGGGATTAATCTCCTCTCCTTGGGGTTTTCTACTTCATCAAGAGCATTTTCTTTGTAAGTTTTTCGGTTTTTGTATCTAACCGATAGAAGTAAATGCCTGATGATACTTTTTTACCTTGATTGTCTTTTCCGTTCCATATCACAGATTTAAATCCAGGTGTTTGAACATCATTGACAAGAGTTTTTACTAATTGACCTTTAGAATTATAGATATCCAATTTCACAATTCCTTGCTCTGCAAGTGCGTACTTAATTGTTGTTTCAGGATTGAAAGGATTTGGATAGTTTCCACTTAAAGATGATTTTTGAGGATAACGTCCATTTTCAATGTCATTAGTTTTAAAGGACACGGAGTAGAAGGATTGGTGATCGTTAAACTCTATCATTCTACTTTCAAATTGATTAGTTTCGTTATTTAGAACAGCATATTGGTTTAATTTCTTAGAGTTTCCTTTCATGGCTGGCTCCCAATAGCGGAATTCGACGTCAGCATTATTTAGATCTACACCCTCTATATACGCATTGATCTGAACAACATCTCCTACTACTACCTCTGCCCCATAGCATTTATCATTGATAAACAAAGCCAATTCAGCACCATTAATGTTACTTTTAGAATTATTTGGGTTTAACTGAACATAGATGGGGGTATAATCTGCTTGTTCTTCATAAGTGAAGTATTGTGGTGTTTGTTCAGAATAAGAAAAAGAAGGATATAAGGATAGTGTCTGCCAAGTAAAATCAATCGCAGAGGTCCCTACATATTTCAAAACAACCGCTTCACCAAAATTAAACAAAGGGTTTTGTGAAGAATATGTCCAAGGCAAGGAAGTATTAGTTCGAGACATAGACCACTTTTGTGTTTTAATTTCGATCAGCTGATCGATTACCTGACCAAGAGCTATTGTCGGCATTTCACTTTCTTCTTTAAAATAGCCTACCCATATTTCCCGATAAGCACTTCCAGCTGGGTTTGCATCAATATGAATTGTCTGATCACTATTTCCATCAGTTCCACATAAAAAACCAGCTGTATCAAGTAGTAGTGAAGGAAGATTGAGTTGAGAATTTACCAACTCAACTTTATAACCATATTGGCTTTTAACCTCTGAATTGGATAAATACCAGTTATCATAACTATAACTGCATATTGAACCAGTTGGAGTGTTATAAAACCACATAACTCTTTCTAAAACTTTTGATGGGATAATATTCATCAGATTATTACCATGATATGTCTGAAAAATATAGTACAGTTGATCTGCATCATAGAGACTCGTGGTGGTGTATTTTTTATCGACGTAAGGGAAACAAATCCAACTATAGTTACTATTGGTGGTTTTGTATATTTTGTGAGCGAAAGCACCATGGGAGAGGGTCGGGATAGCTCCGATATCCATGCGTGTGCCATCAGTTTCTCTGTCGTCTGCGTCTTGATACCACTGAAGTCCATCACCGTCATTATCAGGGTTTCCATTATCAATACAAATGGATTTTACTGATCTTGACCAAATGGGTGCAAAGTTGGTCGAACTAATGTTTTGATTCGCATCATAAATGATATGCTGTTTTGAAAATGCACCTGATTCATGATCTACATCATTGTAATCTGAAGTAAAGTAACAATATTTTAATGTAAGCCCGTCAGTTTGGTAACTCCAATCAATGCCATAGGTGCTACAATTTTCAAAAGCACAATTTTCAACGGTGTAATAACGGCCATTATAGAATTGTATTCCTCTGCCTACGATACTTTTAAAGGTATTTTGATTGATAATTACCGGTTGAGGATTTGTAGAAGATCCGCCTTTTGTGGCAATTCTCAAACCATAACCTCCGGTATTTGAGATATTGTAGAACACATTGTTTTTAACTGTGATACGATTTAAAGCATACTTTTCAACAATATCAATTCCTCCAAAGATTTGATCTTTAAAAGTATTATTTGTTATTTGTATTTGAGCATTGCTGCTAACTAATAAGTAGCTTGACTCTTCTGTGAAGATCTTGACAGCAGGTTTTTCCATACCATAGAATACATTGTTTGAAAAACCACAATTATCAAAATTGATTTTCTGAATGTTATCGGCTCTTATTATGTAAACATCAGAAGCATATAAATTTGCTAAATTGTTATTAAACTGGCAATTTCTAAAAAGAATTTCTCCACTGACAGTTTGCAAACAACCTAGAACAGCTCCACCTGCTGTTAATCCATCATAAGAATCATTTCCTAAAGTACTTTGAACCATATTTCCGGTAAAAGTACAATCCGTGAATTGAGCTTGACCATATAAGCCCACAGCTCCACCACCATGACCACCAGAGATTTTATTATCAGTAAAAATGCAATTTTTGAAGATGGGAGTATTTGTTTGATTATTGATTCCTTCAATGAATACTGCACCACCTATATGATATTTGCTTTCCGGAGCAGGAAGTGTTGAATAACTTGTAAAAGAAATTTCATTATTAATAAAACTACAATTTTCAACAATAGGAGACGCTCCATTTTTTAAGCTGAGAGCACCACCTGGAGACCAGGGATCATGTGAAATTAGATTTTGAAAAGTTAGTCCTTTTAATACTACATTATTATCAAAGTTTGATCCAGAAAGTTCTAGTCTGCTAACGGTAACTAATGAACCGATGCTTTCAATCTTAAGCTTTTTATATTTCCAGGGATCAATCTGATAATAATTATTTCTGAGTTGTACTTTTCCATTGTTTTGTATGCGGCTGATTGCCTCATTCACCGAGCTATAATCATCTGGGACTATGATTGTTTTGTCGGGATTGTAGATTAATGAAATTGAAAAATTGTTAATCGAATTGTTTAGATTATAGGCACGATATTCCTTTCTCTCATAATTGTCGCTATTATGATAAACGTTCATATCATAAACACCTGAACTAACACTAGCGGTAATAATTCCGTTTGAGCTGGTAAAGGTTTGAATATTTCCATTTGCAGGGTTAATCAGATCACAAATAACAGTTCCATAGTAGGAAGTATTGCTCAAGGTTGTTGTGATGGATAAAGTAACAGTAGTAAAAATGACCTCTTCATTGTTATTATTAGTCTGAGTATTATCATTTATAATATTAGCAGATAAAGTCATTGTCATCATTATAAGTATAATGACAAGAATATATGTTTTTTTCATGAGTTTCTCCTTAATTTTATATTATTTGGAATGATAACCAATTGAGTAAACTCAATTGGCAGTGATTTAAGGAAATTTGAAAGCACCATACATTTTGTAATAGCAAAAACAGCATAAAGATGTATTGATTATAATCATAATAATGATCCAAGGAGCTACCAGAAAAGGAATCAAAGCCATAATACAAACAAACACATACTTTTTCAACAAAACATACATTTTTACAGCACCTTAAAATAAAGATGCACTATATTTATCAAACATGGAAATATCTGTCAACATAAATTTACATTTATTCTAATTTTTTATTAACTATTTGATATATATTAAACATTATATCCTCATCTATTGTACATTTCAATATATCATACCAAACTTAATGTTGTAAATTATATTTTTGAAAATCATTTTTTTTCACGAGAAAACATCAACAAGACTGATATTTTATGATTAAAAGAGAGAAAAATTGTAAAAATTAAGGATTAATATTTATACTGAATATTCTTTTCCAATAGAGCATACTATCCGAAAAGTCAGAGCCACTAGTCCGAAATTATAGAGCCAGCTCTCCGATGTAAGATCCACTTGTCATAATAAAAGATAATACTCCATTTTAATATATACACAAATTAAGTGTAAATACAAATTTGGAGGTCACAAATGACCAATTATCGAGAGATACTACGCTTATACCGTCAAGGTATTAGTCTTCGTGGGATATCACGAAGTTTATCCTGTTCACGTAACACTGTGTCACAAGTCATTCAAAAAGCAAATGAAGCCGAATTAACCTGGCTTATTGCAGAAACCCTGACAAATCAACAAATCGAAATTCAGTTATTTCCTGATTTCTATTTAAGAAAACAGCAACAGGAACCAGATTTTGTTCAAATTCACAAGGATTTAGCCAAAAGTGGTGTAACATTATCTTTACTATGGCAAGAATATTCAGACACATGTAGAGATAAAGAACAAATACCCTACAAATATTCTCAGTTTTGTAAATTGTATAATGATTTTTCCGTAAAAACAAAAGCAACTATGCGTATCCATCATAAACCTGGTGAGAAAATGGAGGTTGATTGGGCTGGTCAGACTGCAATGATAAAAAATAATATCACAGGATCTCCTATTAAAGTATACATATTTGTTGCAACACTTCCTTATAGCGGATATTCATATGTAGAAGGCTTTTTATCTATGAATACCGAAAGTTGGATTCAAGCACATATCAATGCGTTCAATTACTTCAATGGTGTTACTAAGATACTTGTTCCAGATAATCTAAAAACAGGAGTAGATAGGATTCATTGGTTTAATCCAGTCATAAACAGAGTCTACGGTGATATGGCAGCTTATTATGACACAGCCGTTATTCCTGCAAGAGTAAGGAAACCTAAAGATAAAGCAAGTGTAGAAGGAACGGTAGGCGTTATTTCGACATGGATAACAGCCTCATTAAGGAATATCCTTTTTTTTACTCTTAATGAGTTAAATGAATTAATCAAAGAAAAGCTAAATGAGTTCAATAGAAAGCCTTTTCAAAAGAAGGAAGGAAGTCGTGAGAGTGTTTTTCTGGCAGAAGAACAAAATGAATTATTACCCTTGCCTTTATCAAAATATGAACTTGCCATATGGTCAAAAACAATTGTACAATATAATTACCATGTTTGTATAGATAAAATCAATTATTCAGTACCTTACGAATATATAAAGCATGAGTTAGACGTGAGAACTACCATTAAGACAATAGAGATCTTTTATAATGGCAACAGAATAGCTTCACACATTAGAAAATATGGTAATGCAGGACAATATCAGACTTTCCCAGAACATATGCCAGAACAGCATCAAAAATATCTTGAATGGAATACAGAAAAATTTATTGCGTGGTCAGATGAAATTGGATCAAACACAAAAGCTGTAATAAAAAGCATTATTTCCTCATGTAAAGTAGAGCAACAAAGCTATAGAACATGCATGACCTTATTGAAATCAGCTGATAAATATTCAGCAGAATGCCTTGAAAAAGCTTGCGAAAGAGCATTAACCTATTCTCCTAATCCAGGAGTTAAAACAGTTTATCAGATTTTAAAAAGAGGATTTGATATGATATCTGTTTGTTTTGAACCTTCAGAAACAGTAGCACCGTCTTGTCATGGTTTAACCAGGGGTTCATCATATTATGGGAGGAAAAAGAAATGATAGATCGTCAAACAATAAATCAATTGTATGAAATGCATTTAAGCACTATGGCTGAAAGTTTTAAAGAACAAATAAAGGATCCGGCTTATAAACAATTATCTTTTGAAGAGAGATTTGCTTTTATAGTAGATAAAGAATGGATTAACAGAAAGAACAACAAATTAGCAAAATTAATCAAAACTGCTAATTTAAAATTTACAAATGCTTGCATAGAAGATATAGAATATCACGATGACAGGAAAATCGATAAACCATCAATATTGCGGTTATCAACATGTGAATATATAACATCAACATACAATATAATAATTACAGGGGCATCTGGAAGTGGCAAATCATATATTGCATGTGCCTTAGGTATGTCTGCTTGTCGTAAATCATATTCAGTAAAATATATAAGACTACCAGAACTTTTTGATGAATTAGAAGTAGCAAGAGGAGAAGGTCGGTACAAAAAAGCAATAAATCAATACAAACAAGTAAAACTTTTGATAATAGACGAATGGTTATTAACTCCTCTTAGAGGACATGAAGCAAATGATCTGTTTGAAATAATCGAGTCTAGATATCAAAATGGTTCAACCATGTTTTGTTCTCAGTTTGAAATTGAAGGATGGCATGAGAAGATTGGACAAACAACTCTTGCGGATGCCATCCTTGATAGGATAGTTCATAATGCTTACGATATATTAATTGAGGGAAAAATGTCAATGAGAGAAAGAAAGGGGTTTAAAAAATAATGATAATTTGTCCGAGTAGTTTTACCGATCTCTCGGACAAATTTTTAATGAAAAGTAAGAGAGTTTTATGTGGCTCTCTTAACGGAGGCTTGGCTCAATAAATTCGGAGCATATGCTCTATTAAATCGGAACGTATGCTCTAAACGATCGGTATATTCAATACTTTATACTATCAAATATATGCTGTATTTATAAATTGAAAACTGTACAGTTTAAACTTGCAATTTAATACCATAAAGCTAGTCTTTAGTTTCTTGTAATAAGAAATAATTTTTACTTATATTTATGATATAAGCCTTGTGAGTTAACCTGTCAATCATAGCAGAAGTAAAACATAAACAACCCTTACTCTGATAACTCGAGTAATGATAAATCTAATCAAACATTTAAGAGCAACTCTTTTACTGTATATACACAAAAAGATATAACTTCAATTTATCCTTTATTAAATGGTAGTTGAGAACCAGTTATAAAAAAAATATTCGAACAGCTAACCAAAAGGAGCTGAAAGAAGCTGAGTTTGATCGTAAGCAAGGTCTAGTAATAATTTGTAATTCTCTGAAAATTGATATGTTATCTGAATAATTCTAGTTGTGAGTTGATGATATTTTTTAATTTTAATGAGATATTTCATATTTATGAAATCAGCAACAGAAAAAAGGCCAAAGAGTTTTACATAAAGATCATAACCAGTGTTTTTTATGTGAGAGAACTGGTAATATTTTTCAATTTTATGCATTATTTTTAGAAAGATCCCGTAACAATTAAGGTGTTTTCTTCTTGTTTTTGGTTCTTGGTTTTTATATTTCATGGCATAGATTTTCAGATCATTTTTAAACCTTTGCGGAAGAATCTTCCAGATTTCGAGTGTTATCTTTTCCATTGAGATAATCTTAGCATTTTGTTCCATAAAGGGAACAGGAATGTAATTCCTACCGACACAGGTATTTCCATAGGAATGGTAACAATAAACTATTCCGTCTAATTTCCCGCCTTTAGGATATTTTGTATTTTCCCAATCCATGATTACTCGCATGTTTACCTCAGAATTTTTCTTTCTCTATATTATATAACAATTGAGATATCATTTTGTGACAGATTATTTTTTATTAATTTTTATAGATCGAACACCAAGGAAGGAGTAAGGTTTGAGTTTGGAATGAACAGGAAAAGAGTTACATTCAAGATAATAAAAGAAGTATGATTGTATATTCTCATGAATTCGGACAGTGAATCTCATTTTTTTTTATCTAAATACAGGATTTTTAGAAGAGACTCCTTCAGTTGACCTCATATAAAATCAAAAAATATAAAAAAGGCTTTAATTTATTTTGTAATATGTAATTGTAATAACTCTTTCAAATCAGGAGAATGACTAATCCTAATAATTAAAGCTGATTAAGAGTCTGTTATATTTAACTTTAAACTTTAGGACCATCGGTTTATCTATATTACTATTCTATTGTCTTTTGAATTCCTATTTGTTCATATTCCATTTTATGAAATTCTAAAAAAAGACTATTTAACTTGACAACTATTTCATAATTTAATTTTTTGTAGTGATGCTCGAAGGCTTTTTAAAACCTAAATTGAAATATTTGGGGAAGTCATGGGGCGAAGCTGTATACAAAAACATGCCTTCAGTAATGAATAATTTCGAGAAGACTCTGTCATAAGTTAAGCCTTTAGCTTTTTCTCTTTACTACGAAGATTACAGGGCTAATGCCCCAAATTTTGATTTTCTTGAATTTTATTGCATGAACTCTATCGCAGCATGTGTGAAAATTGATCGTTTAATTCGTATCCATTAGTTCAGATTAGTGGACCCAGATGTTCATTTCGTGGTCAAACAAATCGTTCTCATCTGTGTTCATCTGTGCAATCCGTGGTTCCAGCCGTTTTATTTAGTGCCTTAATTAAAATTTTTATAGAATCTGTAAGTATTGAAAGGTGTGCCATGGTAACAGAAAGAGATATTTTAGAATTATCAGATCAGATAGTAATAGAATTCTCTCCCAAAAGAATTATCTTATTTGGCTCTTATGCCAGAAATGAAGCAACAGAAGATTCTGATGTTGATCTTCTTATTATAATGAATTTTTCAGGAAGTAGTTTTAAAAAATCTGTCGAAATTTTGAACAGTATAAAACCAAAAATTCCCATTGATTTAATAGCTAAAGATGAAACTGATTTTTCTGACAGATTAAAATCCAGAGATCCTTTTGTATTGGAAATTGTAAATCAGGGAAAGGTTCTTTATGAATATAATAAATGAGTGGCTCGAAAAATCAAAAAAGGATCTATCAACAGCAATTAGAGAAAATTCTATCAAAAATGAGCCAAACTTTGATGCAGTTTGTTTTCATTCTCAACAATGTATTGAGAAAGCATTAAAAGCCCTTATGATAAAAATGGAGATATCTATATCAAAAATCCATGATTTAAATTATCTTTATCTGCAAATAAAACAACATAATCAATCAATCTTTCTGGATGAGTACAAACTTAGATATCTTAGTCGGGCAGCAGTTGCATTCAGATATCCTGGTGAAGATGCAGATTTTGAACAGGCAACAACCTCTTTAAATTTTGCAACGGAAATATTTAAGCAAATTCATGAATATTTGGGTAATGAATAATTCAACTGCAAATTTTAAATGTAAAATGTAAAAACCACAGAACAGCATTACAATGAGTTATGTCTTAAGCCTATCTCTTTACTACGAAGATTACAGGACTAATGCACCAAATTTTGATTTTCTTGAATTTTATTGCATGAACTCTATCGCAGCATGTGGGAAATTAATCGTTAAATTCGTATCAATTAGTTCAGATTAGTGGACCCAGATGTTCATTTCGTTCTTTTAGTCTATTTAGTGGTTAAATAATCGTTCTCATCCGTGTTCATCTGTGCAATCCATGGTTCCAGCCTTTACTTTTAGTTCCTTTCGTCCATTTAGTGGTTATATAATCGTTTTCTTCAATGTGTTTCGGTGTACTCAGTGACTAATACGTCTTTGGCACTGAATAATGAATAATGCAACTGTTACCTCAATAGTCAACCATCACTTCTCTTCTCTCTGTGTCCTCTTGTACTCTAGCGTAGCGAGTGTAAAAAAGTCGTTTTCGTTCTTTTATTCTATTTAGTGGTTAAATAATCGTTCTCATCCGTGTTCATCTGTGCAATCCATGGTTCCATCTTTTACTTTTCGTTCTTTTTAGTCCATTTAGTAGTTAAAAAATCCCTCTTCTCAGTGTTCTTCAGTGAACTCAGTGGCTCAAACACGTTTTAGAAACGCTTGTGGACAAACGTTTTACATTTAATATATTAAATTTTTGGAGAAATCTATCAAAAACTTTATTATTAGTATAAAAAATAAGTTATCTTTACTCTTAATTGATATCCTAGTTATCAGTGCATCTATAGTACTATCATTCTTTTTCAGATTGGATTTTAGAATTTTTGGCGACTACCTAGTAACCCTCAAACATGCTCTACCCATTTTAACGTTAATTAACATTCTATTCCTTTTTTTATTTAATCAATATAATAGCATCATTCGATTTGCTGGTATTGATGATTTAATTAAGATTATTACTGCTCAATTTCTAACCACAATCTCGTTTTTAATTCTTAATCTTATTTTCTTTAATATTCCTTTATTTAGAAGTTTTTATTTAATCTATTTGTTTATTACCGTTTTAACTGTTAGCTCTACCCGTATTTCTTTACGAATTTTAGAACGCCTTCAAGTTAGGTTTTTTAATTTTTCTCAGGTTGGAAAACGCGTATTAATAATTGGTGCTGGTGATGCAGGGGCGATGGTCATCAAGGAATTACAAAAAAACCCACACCTTCAGAAAATACCTGTTGGAATAATCGATGATGATATTTCAAAACAAAGAAAAAGAATACATGGAGTTAATATTGTAGGTACAACTTCTGATATTGTCAAAATTGCCAAAGACATGAATATCAGTGAGATTGTAATCTCTATGCCCTCAGCAAAACCTTCAAAACTTAAACATATTGTTGACCAGTGTAAAAAAACCAATTGTAAGTTAAAAACCTTACCTGGAATGTCTGAATTAATTGATGGTAAAGTGGATATTAAAAGAATGCGGGATGTCAGGATAGAAGATCTTCTTGGTAGAGATCCTGTTCAAATAGACATGACTGGGATTAGTGGATTTATACACAATAAAGTGGTACTAGTGACTGGTGGTGGTGGATCCATAGGCTCTGAACTATGTCGTCAGATATCTACCTATCTACCAAAAAGACTATTAGTTCTGGATATTTACGAAAACGGAGCTTATGATATACAACAAGAGTTAAAAAGAAAACATCCTCATCTACAACTAGAAGTAGTAATTGCCTCAGTTCGTGATGAACAAAGAATGCGAAGGGTTTTTGAGAAATACCATCCACAATTGATATTTCATGCAGCAGCTCACAAACATGTACCTATCATGGAAAGCAATCCATTTGAAGCTGTTAAAAACAATATATTTGGAACTTTAAATACAACTAATTTAGCTTGTGAATTTAAGGTTGAAAAATTTGTCATGGTTTCAACAGATAAAGCTGTAAACCCAACCAATATCATGGGAGCAACAAAAAGAGTTTGTGAACTGATATGTCAAACAATCAATAAAACAAGTGAAACAGAATTTGTAGCAGTGCGTTTCGGTAATGTATTGGGAAGCAATGGAAGTGTGATCCCTTTATTCAAAAAACAAATTGATGAAGGTGGCCCTTTAACTGTTACTCATCCCGATATTATCCGATACTTTATGACTATCCCAGAAGCTGTTCAATTAATTCTGCAGGCAGGAACTTTCGCTCAGGGAGGAGAAATCTTTGTTCTCGATATGGGTGAGCCTGTAAAAATTGATGATCTTGCCAGAGACTTTATCAAGCTCTCCGGATTCGAACCAGGAGTTGACATGAACATTATATACTCAGGTCTTCGTCCTGGAGAAAAACTCTACGAAGAACTCCTCATGGCAGAAGAAGGACTTTCCAATACAGTCCATGAAAAAATCTTTATTGGCCAACCAACTAATCTAAATCCTGATCTTCTACAAAAACAAATCAAAGCTCTTCAGGGCATCACTGATGTAGAAGATGAGATATTACTAGACTCCATCATGCGTATCCTAGTTCCAACATACTCAAAACCGCCCATTTCTTAACTAATGAATAATTTACATTTTTATAGTTTCTATTTGATTTTGTGTGATGGAAAAAACTGTTTAAGATATTCTAAATATTAACCACACAGCACTGAAACGCACAGAAGCTCAAACATTTAAGAATCATCTCTGTGTTATTCTGTGAAACTCTGTGGTAGAAAATACTTTAAAAAATTTCTTGTTATTAACCACTGAATCGCACTGAAACGCACAGAAGCACAAACATTTAAGAATCATCTCTGTATTATTCTGTGATTCTCTGTGGTAGAAAATACTTTAAAAATATCTTAATATTAACCACTGAATCGCACTGATGTGCACAGAGGTACTACACTAATCCTCTCTGTGCCATTCTGTGATTCTCTGTGGTAGAAAATACTTTAAAAAATTTCTTGTTATTAACCACTGAATCGCACTGAAACGCACAGAAGCACAAACATTTAAGAATCATCTCTGTGTTATTCTGTGAAACTCTGTGGTAGAAAATACTTTAAAAAATTTCTTGTTATTAACCACTGAATCGCACTGATGTGCACAGAGGTACTACACTAATCCTCTCTGTGCCATTCTGTGAATCTCTGTGGTAGATAATACTTTTAAAAATTTCTTGTTATTAACCACTGAATCGCACTGATGTGCACAGAGGTACTACACTAATCCTCTCTGTGCCATTCTGTGAATCTCTGTGGTAGAAAATACTTTAAAAAATTTCTTGTTATTAATCACTGAATCGCACTGAAACGCACAGAAGCACAAACATTTAAGAATCATCTCTGTATTATTCTGTGATTCTCTGTGGTAGAAAATACTTTAAAAATATCTTAATATTAACCACTGAATCGCACTGATGTGCACAGAGGTACTACACTAATCCTCTCTGTGCCATTCTGTGAATCTCTGTGGTAGAAAATACTTTTAAAATATCTTATTATTAACCACTGAATCGCACTGAAACGCACAGAAGCACAAACATTTAAGAATCATCTCTGTATTATTCTGTGATTCTCTGTGGTAGAAAATACTTTAAAAATATCTTAATATTAACCACTGAATCGCACTGATGTGCACAGAGGTACTACACTAATCCTCTCTGTGCCATTCTGTGATTCTCTGTGGTAGAAAATACTTTAAAAAATTTCTTGTTATTAACCACTGAAACGCACAGAAGCACAAACATTTAAGAATCATCTCTGTATTATTCTGTGATTCTCTGTGATAGAAAATACTTTTAAAAATTTCTTGTTATTAACCACTGAATCGCACTGATGTGCACAGAGGTACTACACTAATCCTCTCTGTGCCATTCTGTGAATCTCTGTGGTAGAATATACTTTAAAAATATCTTATTATTAACCACTGAATCGCACTGAAACGCACAGAAGCACAAACATTTAAGAATCATCTCTGTGTTATTCTGTGAATCTTTGTGGTAGAAAATACTTTTAAAAATTTCTTGTTATTAATCACTGAATCGCACTGATGTGCACAGAGGTACATACACTAATCCTCTCTGTGCCATTCTGTGATTCTCTGTGGTAGAAAATACTTTAAAATATCTTATTATTAACCACTGAAACGCACTGAAACGCACAGAAGCACAAACATTTAAGAATCATCTCTGTGTTATTCTCTGAAACTCTGTGGTAGAAAATACTTTAAAAAATTTCTTGTTATTAACCACTGAATCGCACTGATGTGCACAGAGGTACTACACTAATCCTCTCTGTGCCATTCTGTGAAA
Organism: Cloacimonadales bacterium (SeqCode); assembly: GCA_963678255.2. Taxonomy (GTDB): domain Bacteria; phylum Cloacimonadota; class Cloacimonadia; order Cloacimonadales; family WRIO01. Next base: position 787,257 of record CAXXTW010000001.1, on the reverse strand, counting down.
CTCTGTGGTAGAAAATACTTTAAAAATTTTCTTGTTATTAACCACTGAATCGCACTGAAACGCACAGAGGTACATACACTAATCCTCTCTGTGTTATTCTGTGAAACTCTGTGGTAGAAAATACTTTAAAATATCTTATTATTAACCACTGAATCGCACTGAAACGCACAGAAGCACAAACATTTAAGAATCATCTCTGTGTTATTCTGTGATTCTCTATGGTAGGGAACTATATGAATGATTACTTATCAGTAAGGGTTATTATATGATCTATGAAGAAGAACTTTCTAAACAAATAATTGGAATAGCGATAGAGGTTCATAAAACTTTAGGTCATGGCTTTCTTGAGAAAATATATGAAAATGCAATGTGTTATGAATTCAGACAGACAAAGATAAACTATGAACAACAGAAAGAACTTGATGTGTTTTATAAAAATGAAATAATGGGTAAATACATAACTGATATTCTCGTTGATAATAAGATTATTCTTGAATTAAAAGCAAATAAGGCTATTGAAGTGTCACATATGAGTCAGCTTATGCATTATCTGAAAGCTACAAATTTAAAAATTGGTTATATCATAAATTTTGGTTCAATCAACAAGTTAGAATTTAAAAGATGTATTTTATAATCAATTCAAACAAACTTTATACTATAGTTTTCTGTGTATCTCAGTGCCCCTCTGTGGTAAAAATAATTAAATCCTCTAATCAACACCAAATGGAAAAAAAGGAAAAAAATGAAGACATTCATTATGCTTAGCAAGAAATTTAAAGATACTCCCAGATTTCTTCATTTTACATTTTATATTTTACAATTTACATTGGTTATACTCCTCCTCTCTTGTACAACAGCTCCTTCAACTCAAGCAAACCTTTCCGGTCAGGTAGAACTTGTCAATGATACAGCAGACCCATCCTTGACTCCAATTGATTTTAGCGGTATGACTGTAGCAATATACAACTTAGCTTACTTAGATACAACCATCGTTCGTATCAATCAGGAATACCCTCAAATTGGGGTTCAAATCTCTCAAGAAACCGAGTTCGATCACAGACTCCAAACGCCAGTTAAATATACAACAACCGATGCTGAAGGAAAGTTCAAGATTGAAGGGCTCAGTTCAGGCAAATACAATATCGCCTTCCTCAAGGAAGGCTGGTCTCTAAAATATATATATAATGTGAATTTGGAAAAAGGAGAAAATCAGCTTCATGATGAGACTTCGGAATCTAAAATTCTAAATATAAAATTTAAAACATCCTTACAAGAAAAGTTCAATTCTAATAAATTATTAAGTAAAAATGAAAATCACTCTGTACTTCAATGTGAATCTGTGGCAACAGAACCCTCTCCCCATTATTCATCATTAAATACCCCTTCTCCCATTCCCATCCTTATTTCAGAAAATATGCCTTCAGTTATTTCTACACCAATGACCTTTAAAGCAGGGAAGCAATATAATTTTTTAGAAAATACAGCCGTTACAAGTCCAATAAATTTTGAACCTGGTACTTTAATTACAATTTTACAATTAAAGAAAGTATCATTTTATAATGGAGTATATAATTCTTTTTCAAATTTTAAATATGTTAAATTTAACTCAAATTATTCAATAAATTCTATTAATTCTAACTGTCAATTAGACTCTACTAACTATTTTAGTAAAGTTGATTTTATTAATTCAACATCATTACAGTTAACTAATATACTATTAAAAAATTCTTTATCAGGATTAAACATTAGTAATTATTCAACCAGTATTTCAAATAGTATTTTTGCAAATACAAACAGTTCGATCATTGTGAATACTGGATCAATCAACATATCTAATTGTCTTATAAAAAATTCTATTGACAGAGCAATCAATGTAACAAATAATTCAAATGATTCTAACATTTTAACTTTCATAAAAAACATTGTTGCAGAAAACAAATATGGTTTAAACTCTTACAATATTACAACCAATGTATCAGATTCCTATTTTATCAAAAATTCAATTTCTTTTGTTAATCATGGATTAAATTGTAATGTAAGGAATAGTAAGTTTTACAAAGATTATATATCAATAATGAAAACTGATGGAAGTTTGAATGCACAATATAATATTTTTTCTCTGTCAGATATGTCAAACATTTTTTTTTCTTCTCAGTTTACAAAATCTTCTGGAGTAATTAATCACAATAATTTTCTTTCAAAATTTAATTACTATATCTATATATATCCAACAATCTGGGGTCAGGTTTTAAATTCTGATATTGATGCATCTAATAACTATTTTATTAATCAACAAATAGATGAGCAAATTTATGATAAATACGATAACAATTTAATAAATTTTGAATGTATTATAAATCCAAGGTTGAACAATCCTGTTTATAATGCAGGAATTCAAATAAAAGAGTAAAAATATGAAAAAAATTTATTTAGCTTCTCCTCATATGTCCTCTCAAGGATATGAAGAAAATTTTGTTAAAGAAACTTTTGAATCTAATTGGATTGCTCCACTTGGAAAAAATGTAGATGAATTTGAAAACGAAATTTCAGAAAGAGTAAATGTAAAACATGCTGCAGCACTTTCATCTGGTACGGGAGCTCTACATTTAGCTTTAAAATATCTGGATATTCACGAAAATGATATTGTCTTTTGCCAGAGTTTAACTTTTTCTGCTTCTGCAAACCCTATTATTTATCAAAACGCTACCCCGGTTTTTATCGATAGTGATTATAAAACATGGAATATGTGCCCATTGACATTGAAACAGGCACTTGAAAAATATAACAATATCGGAAAACTTCCTAAAGCAGTTATAGTTGTACATCTCTATGGATTTTCTGCTGACATGGATCCAATAATAGATCTATGCAAACAATATAACATCACCCTCATTGAAGATGCTGCTGAAAGCTTAGGAACTCTTTACAAAGGAAATCCTACCGGATCTTTTGGAAAGTTTGCTATTATGAGTTTTAATGGGAATAAAATTATCACCACTTCTGGTGGGGGTATGCTCGTATCAGATGATGAAGAAGCTATAAAAAAAGCTAGATTTTGGGCAACTCAAAGCAGAGACCAAGCAAGACATTATCAACATAGTGAACTTGGGTTTAACTACCGTCTTTCTAATGTATTGGCTGCTATTGGCAGAGGTCAGTTAATGGTTTTGGATGAGAGAATTGCAAAAAAGAAATATATTTTTGAATACTACAAGCGTGAGTTAGCTGATATTCCTGAAATACAATTCATGCCAGTCAATGATTGGAATGAACCCAATTACTGGCTCACTTGTATCCTTGTTAACTCACCCAATAACCAGAATATTCAGAAAAACAATTTAAAATTTAAAATGCAAAATGTAAAAACAGAAGATAATTCAACATTCAACATTCATAATTCAAAATTAGAAATTACTCCCCTTGATATCATGCTCGCTCTTGAAGCAGAAAATATTGAATCTCGCCCAATCTGGAAACCAATGCACTTGCAACCTTTCTTTGAAAAATATGATTTTATTGGATATGAGGTTTCAGAAACTATTTTTAATTACGGTTTATGTTTACCTTCTGATACAAAAATGACAGATGATGATCTATTTAGAATTTGCTCAATAATTAAAAACTTATTTTAGGTTACGTCTATGTACAAAAAGTTTATAAAAAGATGGTTTGATTTTGTTTTCTCTCTAGTATTAATTGTTTTATTGTCACCTTTGTTATTAATAATTGCTCTTCTTGTAAAAATAAAACTAGGCTCACCTGTACTCTTTACACAGAAACGGCCAGGATTAAATGAAAAAATATTCACAATTTACAAATTTAGAACCATGAATGATAAAAAAGATAATGAAGGTAACTTTCTTCCAGATTCTGAACGATTAACATCTTTTGGTAAATTTCTACGTTCAACATCCTTTGATGAGCTACCAGAGTTGATAAATATTTTAAAAGGAGACATGAGTTTTATAGGACCTCGACCTTTATTAGTAAAATATTTATCTCGATATAACGAAAAACAAAGAAAAAGACATTTAGTGAAACCTGGTCTAACTGGATATGCTCAAATTAATGGAAGAAACGCAATCTCATGGGATTTGAAATTTACTTTAGATAATTATTACGTTGATAATCTTTTCTTTACTCTCGATTTAAAAATATTGATATATACGGTTATAAAAGTTATTAATCGTGAAGGAATATCATCTACATCAGTCGATACAATGGAAGAATTTAAAGGGAGCTCAATAAATGAATGAGTTGATTATAGTTGGAGCGGGGGGGTTTGGTAGAGAACTTCTTCAATGGATTAAAGATATTAATTTAATAAGAAAAAAATGGATAATTAAAGGGTTTATTGATGATAATTTACAAGCGTTATCAAACTATGAATGTGACTATTCTGTTATTGGGAAGATATCTGAATGGGTCCCTTCAGAAAATGAAGTATATGCTCTAGCTATTGCAGACCCAAAGATAAAAGAAAATATTGTATCGAAATTGAAAATAAAAAAAGCAAAGTTTACAAGCGTTATTCATCCTACATCTCAAATCGGGAGTTTTAATATAATTGGTGAAGGATTTGTAGCATATCCAGGAGCAAGAATAACTGTTAATGTGAAAATTGGGGATTTTGTAACTTTGTTATCATCTTCTGTTGGGCATGACGCAAAAATTGGAGATTTTTCTACCATTTCTTCTTTTTGCGGTATTACTCGAGGTGTTGATATTCGGAAAAGAGTTTTTTTAGGATGTAATGTTGTAATTGCTCCTGAAAGAAAAATTGGAGATGATGCATATATCGGATTAGGCAGTATAGTTATCAATAATGTTAAGCCAGGCACAAAAGTTTTTGGTAATCCTGCAAAAAAAAATAATTTTTCATAATGAGTATACAAACTTTTGTATCAATTCTGCTTTTTCATATATATATGTAATATCTGAAGCTGATCATTATATTGTTATAGTTTCTTTTGAAAATCATATATTAGTCGATGATTTCTAAACTAAAAAAACATAATTATTGATTACATTATTATTTCTCTTGAGCATTATGACCTTATAAGTAGTGTAAATTACTTTAAAGAAGTGATTGATACAAAAGTTTAGTGTAGTAAGAAATGTGCTGAAGCAATAAAAAACCCATCTAATAACTTTTCAAAATTTTTTGATGTTATATCTTCTGTTATTCTTCATTCTGATAAAGATAACATTAGATCAATTCTAACTCTCTTACCATATGTAACTAAAGCAGATATTACCTTTTCTGAAAATCATAGATTTGAATGGATGAGACACTATAGAAATCTTACAGATGCACCAGGTCATTCAAAAGGAAGCTCTTCTAATCTAGTAGATAATCAATATTGGTTTTAGAGATACTTTATAAAAAGATTTTACAGTCATAATTAAACCTAAGGGCAGTAGTAAAAATAATTACATTACTTTTACTATTACTATGCCTAAAAATAAGCTCATATAAAAGATCAAAATCTTATCTGATCATTTTGAATTGAATTATATAAATAATGAATAAGAATTGGAGATATAAATGGTAAATGGAAAAATACAAAATATTTCAATAAAGGCAATATCTTGTGTATTACCAGAAAACATAGTAAAATCAGTTGATCGATATTCAGATTTTGGGAAAGAAGCTGTTGATAAAATAATTGATAAAACCGGGGTAGAGTCTATATTTCAAGCTTTACATGAACAAACAGCTTCAGATTTAGCTTATATAGCTGCTAAAAGAATTATTGATACGAAAAAAATTGACCCTAAATCAATTGGAGCATTAATATTAGTAACTCAAACTCCTGATTATAGAATGCCTGCGACAGCTTTTGTACTTCAACATCGCTTAGATTTATCTGATAATTGTATTTGTTTTGATATAAATTTAGGATGTTCTGGGTATATCAATGGACTGTTCACTATAACATCTTTGATGACCTCAAGTAGTATCGATAGAGCATTATTGCTTGTAGCTGAAACACCTTCAAAAAGAATATCCTCTTTAGATCGTTCATTATCTATGATATTTGGTGATTGCGGAACGGCTACTTTTTTAGAAAAAGAAAGCAATGTTGAGCCTATGGATTTTATGTTTAAGTCTTTTGGCGATAGATTTAAAAAGATTATAATTCCAGCAGGAGCTTACAGAAATATTGGATCTTCTTATGAACGGGTTATGTGGAACGATGGAAATGTTAGATCAGATTATGATACATATATGCACGGTCAAGATGTATTTGCTTTTACAATAATGGAAGTTCCTCAATATATTAAAGAGTACATGATAGCAAAAAATAAAGATGAATCAGACTATGATTTTTTTATTTTACATCAAGCAAATCAATATATTTTAAAGCAAATTGCAAAAAAGATTAAAACAAAAAATAGTAAAATTCCAATATCAATGCATAAGTATGGAAATACTAGTAGCACTTCAATTCCATTAACCCTATCATACCTAAATGAAGTTAATTCCATTAAAGATAATTTTAATATGCTTTTATCTGCTTTTGGAATAGGATTATCATTTGCTATCGCTGATATTAAAATTGATTTAAATAATATATTACCAATTTTTCATAGTAATGATTATTATAAAGATGGTGAAGTAAAACATGATTAACCTTTTCGATTTATTAAATAAAAATATTTTAATAACTGGAGCTTCATCTGGTATTGGAAAAGATACGGCAGTATTACTTAGTAAGCTTGGGGCTAAAGTAATACTGCTTGCAAGAAATGAAGATAGATTAAAAGAAGTTTTTTCACAACTTGAAGGGCAAGGGCATAGTTATTATGTTTTTGATTTAAAAATAATTGATAGTATTGAATCAATAATAAAAAAAATAACTGAGGAAAATGGAAGGCTAGACGGTTTTGTTCATTGCGCAGGTATTTCTGCTATGCGCCCTCTTAAAATGACTAAATTTGATTTTTTACATGATTTGATGTTAACAAATTTTTATAGTTTTATTGAAGTAACACGCTGTATTACAAAAAAAGGACATTTTAATGAAAATTTAAGTATTATTGCAATGTCATCTATCTCTGGTATTAGAGGGTTTAAATCTAAAACAGCTTATTCTGCATCAAAAGCTGCACTGGATGGAGCAATAAGATCATTAGCTAAAGAACTCAGCGAGAAAAAAATCCGTATTAATAGTATAGTGGCAGGCTTTGTTAAAACAGAAATGTTTGAAAGATATAAAGAAAGAACGGGATATGAACAATACTGTCAAGAATTTAATCAATACTTACTTGGTTTTCCTGAACCTTTTGATATAGCAAAATCAATAATTTTTTTACTAAGCAATAATTCATTATTCATAACTGGAAGTAATATTGTTATAGATAGTGGATTTACAAGTTAAATAGGAGAATAAAATGGATACACATGAAAAATTAGCGATGCTTGAAGAAATGTTTGAATTAGAAGAAGGCACATTAAAAGAAGAAACACTATTAAATGATATCGAAGAATGGGACTCATTGTCAAAATTATCTTTGATGGTTTTAATGGATGATGAGTTTAATAAAAAGATTAGTGGTGAGCAGATTAAACAACTTCTCGAAATTAAAGATATACTAAGTTTAATGGAGTAATAATTGTATTACAGCTCTTTATAATGACATTAGATTTTGTCTTTTCTTTGTTTACATTACTATGTCTAAGTACTTTACTTTTATCATTATTAATACTTGTAAGATCATTTCATGGTTCACCAGTCTTATTTACAGAGAGACGACTTGGGCTTAATGAAAATCTTTACAATCTATAAATTTCGAACAATGAATAATAAAAATGACAAGAATGGAAATCTTTTACCTGACCTTCAAAGACTTACCATATTTGAAAAAATTATCAAGGCATCCACCTTTTACGAACTATCGGAATTAATTAATTGACTAAAAGGTGATATGAGTTTTGTAGGTTCAATACCATTACTTGTGAATTTCCTTCCTCTTTATATTCAGAATCAAAAACATCGTCATGATGTTCGTTCAGGTTTAACTGACCTAGCGCAAATAAGAGGTTGAAATGCAATTCATTGGGAACAATGATTTAAGTATAATATTGAATTTATCTATAACATTTCATTTATTATAGACCTGATAAGTCAATTTAATTCACTACTACCAGAATTTGAAAACAAAAGTATTTACTCAATGGAACAAACAACTATGGGTGTATTTAAAGGAAATCAAAAGGATATTGAAAATTGAAAAAAAAAATTTGGATGATAAATCATTACGCAACAGGAATGCACAGAAGTAAAGGAGGCAGACATTATTGGTTTGCAGAAAATTTACTAAAAAAAGATTATGAACCTTTAATTATTTGTGCAAATTCTTACCATAATTCAAGAGAATTCGAGAACACACTTAATATGAAATTTTGTGTTCAAATTGTTGATAATATTCCATTTGTTTTTGTTAAGACATCTATAGCACTTGGAAATGGTATTGACAGAGTTAAAAATATGCTTTTGTTTTACTTAAACCTTTTTCCTGTTACTAAGCAATTAGTAAAAGAATTTGGTAAACCTGATGTCATTTTAGCATCAAGTGTACATCCTTTAACGATGATTGCAGGTATAAAAATTGCAAAAAAACTTAAAATTCCATGTATTTGCGAAGTAAGAGATTTATGGCCAGAAAGTTTAATAGCATATGGTATTCTAAGAAAAGGTTCTTTTCTATCTAAAATTTTATACCTTGGAGAGAAATGGATTTATAAAAGAGCTGATGCAATAGTAATGACATGGGAGGGTGGAAAGCAGTATCTTATCGATAAGAATTGGGAGAAAGAAGTAAACTTAAAGAAGGTTTACCATATTAGCAATGGAGTTGATATAGAAAAGTTTACACAAAATATAATACAAAACGAATATTTTGATATAGATATAGATTGTAAGTCTACCTTTAAAATTGTCTATACTGGCTCAATCAGAAGGGTTAATAATATATCATTTTTACTTGATGTAGCAAAAATTTTTCTTGATAATAAAAAAATAAAATTTCTCATTTTTGGAAGCGGTGATGAACTTGATACTCTCAAATTGAAAGTAAATAATGAAAATATCAATAATGTTGTTTTTAAAGGTAATGTCGATAAAAAATATATTCCGTCAATTCTTTCAAAATCTGATATAAATTTTTTACATAATTCTAGTACAATTTTAGATAAATATGGACAGAGTCAAAATAAACTTTTCGAATATCTAGCAGCTGGTAAATGTATTATTCAAACTTATTGCAACAATTACAACATTATTAATAAATTTAATTGTGGAATTGTATGTGAAGAACAAACCATTAATTCAGCAGTTAAATCAATAAACTATTTATTCAATGATAAAGAAACATGTTATCTCTATGGAGTTAATGCAAAAAAAGCAGCCATGTTATTTGATTATAAATTATTATCAAGACAATATGATTTGATAATTCAAAAAATTTTAAATAAATAGGATACTATGAAAAAAATATGTATAATTGGTTTTTTTAATAATAATAAATCAAACACAGATGGTCAATCAATTAAAACTCTTCTTATTTATGATCATTTAAGAAAAAATTTGAATCCTTCAGATAAATTATACCGTATTGATACAACAAAAAATAAGCTATTATTTTTAAAAATATTTAATGTGTTTTTCCATTACTTTTTTTGTGATCACATTTTAATATTGCCTTCATATAATGGAATTCAATTTTTTTGTAAACTCCTGAACACTATTTTTTTTTTAAAAAAACAGAATATATATTATATTGTTATTGGTGGTTGGCTTGCAAATCTGATCAATTTAAAACCTAAAATGATAGGTACTTTGAAAAAATTTAAATATATAATAGTTGAAACAGATGTCATAAAATCTCAATTAGAATTTCATGGTTTAAATAATATTATAAAAATCCCAAATTTTAAAAATGTAGAAATAATGAAAATTGATGATTTGAAGTTTTCAAATTCTAAGCCACATAAACTTTGTACATTATCAAGAGTTATGAAGGAAAAAGGGATTGAAGATATTATTGAGGCAATTTGTATAGTTAATACCTTATACAATGACGAAATATTTACTCTTGATATTTATGGTAAAATCGAAAATGATTATAAAACTGATTTTGATACATTGTTGTTAAACTCCCCAAATTATATAAAGTACAAAGGAATAGTAAATTTTAATAAAACAGTAGATACCTTAAAAAATTATTCATTATTAGTATTTCCAACAAGATATAAAACAGAAGGGATTCCTGGAACAATAATAGATTCATTTTCTGCTGGTTTACCAGTTATTTCTTCTAAATGGGAATCTTGTGAAGAAATTATTACTAATAACATAACTGGAATGATTTATGAATTTTTAAACACAAAAGAATTAGTCGAGATTTTGATCAAATTGTCTCAAAATATTGAATTAATCTCTCCAATGAAAATTAATTGTATAAATGAATCCAGCAAGTATACTGTAAATCATAATATAAAAAAGATTATAAACTTATTAGGAGAATAGCTTGAAATTAAGTTTCTTTAAAATTAAAAGATGGATAAAAATGTTCTTTGGATTAAGTATTGAACATGTTAATCAAGGAATAGGTAAATGCTATTCTAAAAATCAAATTCAAGGTTATTACAATGACTTAACAAATAAAGTGTTATATGACAAAGCATTAGTTAATAATTTAAAAATACCATTATATATTCTTGAAAATGGTAATGAAATTGAATTTTCAATTCAAATTTTTCAATATGGATTAGGTTCATATGATTTATTTTTATTAACAAAACTTGATATTTATAAGAATAAATTCTTTACATGTGTAGAATGGGCTATTAAAAATCAAAATAGTAATGGTTCATGGGATACATTTTCATTTAAATTACCAGAGCATCCTTACTCATCAATGGCTCAAGGAGAAGGTGCTTCACTATTACTGAGAGCTTATGTGCTAACAAATGATCAAAAGTATATATTATCAGCAGAAAAAGCACTTAATTTTTTGATAAAGTCTATAGAAAAAGGCGGTACGACTAGCTATGTTAATAATGAGATTTTTTTAAAGGAATTTACTAACTCTGATGTAATTCTTAATGGTTGGATTTTTTCTCTTTTTGGTCTTTATGACTATTTATTAATCAAGAATAATAATACATTTAGAGAAGTTTATAATAAATCATTAGCAACTCTAGTAAATCACTTATCAGATTTCGATTTAAAATTTTGGAGTAAATATAATAGTTTGAATACAATATCAAGTCCATTTTATCATAAGTTACATATTTCTTTACTTGATGCATTATACAATTTAACGGGTATTGGTGATTTTTTAAAATTGAAATTAAAATGGGAATCTGATAATAAAAATTTTGTTTACTATATTTTTGCTCTTTTTTTAAAAATCAAACAAAAATATTCTGAAGTCAATTAATAAGGAGTATTAATGAAAATAATTGCCTTCTATTTACCACAATTTCATTTAATACCTGAAAACGAAAAATGGTGGGGTTCGGATTTTACAGAATGGACAAACATGAAGAATGCTAAGCCATTGTTTAATAATCATTATCAACCTAGAATCCCACTAAATAATAATTATTATAATCTTTTATCTGATGAAGTAAAATTATGGCAAGTGAAAATTGCAAAAGAATATGGTATTTACGGTTTTTGTTATTATCATTACTGGTTTAATGGGAAATTACTACTAGAAAAACCTTTAGAACAAGTACTTAATAATAAAGAGATTGATTTACCATTTTGCATGTGCTGGGCAAATGAACCTTGGACAAAAGCATGGGTAGGTAAAGAGAAATCGATATTAATCCCTCAAAAATATGGTGATAAAAAAGAATGGAAATCTCACTTTGACTATTTATTACCTTTTTTACGTGATTCAAGATATATCAAATCTGAAAATAAGCCATTATTTGTTATTTATAGACCTGAAGTAATTAATTGTTTAAATGAAATGTTGAATTATTGGATTTTTTTAGCTCAAGAAAATGGATTTGATGGCATTGAATTTGCATACCAAAATATTGGTTTTGAGTTACTAAATAATAAAGATGATAATATATTTACATATAATATTGAATTTCAACCAAATTATGCTAAACATAAAATCTCTAATAATAATTTATTTCTTAGAAGTATAAAAAAATCTTTATCAATTTTTTTAGAAAAAAGATTTGGATTCAATATTAACAATTTAAGACCAACCAAAAAAATCAAAATACTATCTTATGAAGATGTATGGGATAAAGTTCTTGAAAGAAAGCCTATTTCTTCAAAATGTATTCCTGGAGCATTTGTTGATTGGGATAATACTCCTCGTCATAAAGAAAATGGGTTTATAATATATGGTGCAACTCCAGAAATATTTAGAAAATATTTAACCATACAGATTAAAAGAGCAAAAGAAATTTATAACAAAGATATGATTTTTATTTTTGCATGGAATGAATGGGCAGAAGGAGGGTATCTTGAACCTGATTCTAAATATGGCTTTGGTTATCTAGAAGCTATTCGTAAAAGTCTTCATGATAATAATGAAGTTCCTGATGGTTATTGTTTAAAATAGGATATTATGTTATGAACATTATACATTACTTTTTAGGTTTACCACCTTTACATTCTGGTGGCTTAATGATTTATGCCAGAGATTTAGCTATGGAACAAAAGAAATTGGGACATAATGTAATGATGTTAATTCCAGGAAGATATTCTTTATTTTCAAAAGTGTCTAAAATAATTTTTTACAAATCTTTAGATAATCTTAATATTTTCCAAATTATTAACCCACCTGTAGTAAGTTTTAAGGGAGTAACGAATAAAACATTTTATAAAGATGTTTTAAATAATCAATATGAACAATTTTTAAAAAAATATAAAATTGAAGTTTTACATTTACACTCATTTATAGGACTTCCCTTATCTTTATTGAAAATTGCTTCACAATTAAACATAAAAATAGTCTTTACAACTCACGATTATTATAGTTTCTGTCCAAAAATTTATCTTTTTAATGAAAAAAATGAAATTTGTTCTAATTTTAAAAATGGATTTGCATGTGTTTCTTGTAACATTTCAATTTCAAAACTTCAATTAATCCTTAAACGTAATATTGAATTGTTAAATATAAAATCATTATTTATTTTCGTGAATTTTTTATTTTTTATAGTAAAGTTATTAATAAAATTAAAAAAAAATAGTAAATCTTTTTTAAAAAAATCAAACAAATATTCTTCCAATTATACTAATGTAATTAAAGCAAAAATATTTACAGATTTTAGAAATTATTATGTTTCCTTTTATAACTATATAGATATCATCATTTTTAATAGTAATAATACAAAAAATGTATATTCGAAATATTTAAATATACATAATATTAATTATAAAGTTATGCATGTTACCCATAGCAAAATTAAAGATTTTAGAAATGTTATTAGATATACTTTCCCTTCAAATAATACAATTAATTTTATTTATATTGGATACTTGAATAAAATGAAAGGATTTCATGATTTAATAAATGTATTTGAGACGCTTAAAATTAGCTATACAAATTGGATTTTAACAATTTATGGTAATGATTCTAATATTAACAAGAAACTATATGATGAAAATTACTATAGATTTAAAGGTACTTTCACTCATCAAGATTTATTAGAAATATTCTCAAATGCAAACATAATGGTTATTCCAAGCAAGTGTCAAGAAACTTTTGGCTTTATAGGATTAGAAGCAATTTCATTTGCAATACCTTTGATTGTATCAGAAAATGTAGGATTTAAAGATTTAATAAATGAAAATGAAACAGGTATTATTTATAAGGAGTCGAATGATAACTATTATCTTAAAAATTCTATTGAATTACTTTTAACAAATCCTCAATTACTTCATAATTTTCATCAAAATCTAAAAAAATATCCATTTCATTTAGATATGATATCTCATTGCTATGATGTAGTTTCGGTTTACTCAGAAATTTTGACTGATAATAACAATCTATATAAAAATTAAGTAACTACTCAGGTACTCTCTGTATAAATCTTTTCCAATAACAATTTCTGCTTTAAGCTAAGCTATAATTAATAAATCATTAGTTTTGTAATACATTTTTTATTATTGTAATATCATTTTAAATATGCATGTTAAAGAATAATAAACTATAAATAATAAGAAGATCTTCATTGACATATATAGTCAATAAAGATACTATGTACTCATGGATTATAAAAAAGAATATTATAAGGCTAAGGCCAATGAATACAGGTTAAGACTGGAGTTTTGCCAGCAAAGTTTGAGATTTTCTGAAGAAAAAAAGAGGTATTAGATGAAATCAATCTTCTACACAAAAAGGTTGATAGTAACTACTCAGGTACCCTTCGTTAAGTTTTAAAAACACCATTTTTTGTTATAATTATGCCTTATTATTTACCTTTCCAATAATATATATTAACACTTAGAATATACACATTATATTATAAAAAACTATCAATATTAATAAGAAATACATTGACATATATAGTTAATTAATTCATTATGTACTTATGGATTATAAAAGTAAATATTATGAAGCTAAAGCTGAAAATGACAGGCTTAAACTGGAAATTTGCCGGTTAAAAATCAGCATTGCAGAAGAAAGAGCTGAACTCAAAGAAGAAATCAGGCTTTTAAGTGAAAAGGTTGATTTCTTAATGAAAATTCTCGAAAAGAAAAATAACCCTAAGAACAGTAACAATTCATCAATACCTCCTTCGATGGACTTATCAAGAAAGAATAAAAGTACAAGAGAAAAAAGCAATAAGAAAAGCGGAGGACAGTCCGGTCATAATGGAAAAACCCTTTTACAAGTAAAAAATCCGGATCAGATTGTTGAATTAAAGGTAAATCAATGTCATTGTGGACATCATTTTAATGATGATGAATTTAGATTAAATTCCAAACGACAGGTGATTGATATCCCTTCTATACAAGCATTCATCAAAGAATTTCAGCAATATTCATGCATTTGCCCTGATTGTAATAATAAATATCTGGCTGAATATCCTGAAAATGTTACGGCCCCGGTTCAGTACGGTGAAAACATTCAGACCATCGTTTCGTATTTGAATGTTTACCAATGTATTCCATTTAAAAGAACAGCTCAGCTGTTGTCTGATGTTGTTAATATAAGAATTTCCCAGAGATCATTGAAAAACATATTAAGGAAATTTGCTGATAAATCTAAGGTTATCTATGAGAGAATTAAAAAGAATCTGAGCTCCTCGAAAGTTGTTGGTTCTGATGAAACAAGCGTAAAGGTCAATGGTAAAAAAGGATGGATTTGGGCTTGGAGAGACCTTAAGAATGTGTTTCTTGGATATTCTCATACCAGAGGATACGAGACAATTCAAAAAATATGGGAAAACGGTTTGCCTGAATCTGTGTTAGTTACGGACAGATTTTCCGCTCAGTTAAAAACGAAGGCTTTAAATCATCAGATTTGTCTGGCTCATATTCTTAGAGATCTGACCGATATTGAGGAACGAGAGAATCATCCCTTTTCAACTGATTTCAAGAGTCTGATAAAAGAAATTTTTCAATGCAAGAAAAGCCAGACAATAGATTATAATAGCTCTTCTCATGAAATGATCTACTTTGAAGATAAAATTAATACTCTGCTATCCATGACTATTTGCCAAAAAGAGTATAAAAAAACGTTTTCTCTTCAGAAATAATTGATAAAAATCAGAGGGCATATTTTGCCTTGCATTTATAGAGTAGACATTCCACCTGATAACAATACATCTGAAAGAGCTATTCGAAATGTTAAAGTAAAACTCAAAGTGTCAGGTCAGTTTATTAGTAGTGTTCATGATTACTGTATTATAAGATCTGTTATTGATACGATTAAGATGATAAACTTATATATTTTTGATATTCTTTCCAGAATCCCAGAACTTTCTTCATCTTAATAGGGGAACCTGAGTAGTTACAAAATTAACGAGGTAAATTTGAATTTTCTTGATAATAAAAAACAAAACATATATTACTATATATATCTTTTTTCAATTTTAGGAATAACATATTCTTTTTTATCTAACCTTCTATTCTATTATAGAGTAAATTCAATTTTTTTTAATCATTTATTAGTTAACCCTATTATTTTTTCTATTAATATTTTGGTAGTTTTTCTTATTAATAAAAATATTATTAAGTATAGTACAACATCAAAAATTCTTTTATTTTCAACGCTTTTATGTTTTTCTTCTCTTTTTTCCAGTTTGTTGAATAATCATTACTATACAAATACTCTTTCTGTATTTTCAATTCAATCCATTTGGTGGTCATTTTTGATTTTAACTGTTTTTTGTGCTAAATCACAACTCAATTTTTTTAAAACAATTATAATCTTTTCAATTATTCCATTTCTTTACATATTTTTTAGATATTATTACACTTTACGTTTTACGACTCAATTTATAAATTCGTCTAATCAAGCTAGCTTTGCAGTTAATTCAATTTACTATTTAATTATGTTTATACCCTTTATTCTAGAAATTAGAAAAAGTCATATTAAAAACATAATGATTTTATTTATATTTTTATGTGTCTTGATTTCATTAAAAAGAACAGCCTTTATTTCTTTAGTTTTATCTATATTAGGTTATTATTATATTGAATTATTTCATAAAAATAAAAGAAAAAAGAAAACTATTTTTGTTTTTGCTTTTCTAGTTTTAATTATATTACTATTTTTTTCGTATTATTACATTTTAAATAAACTTGATCTTGATATATTAAATAGGATTAATTCCTTACAATATGATGAAGGATCAGGAAGGTTGACTATATATAAAGATGTGATACAAGCTATCAAAAATACTTCATTTATTTATCTTATATTTGGCTTTGGTTCTAATGGTGTTTTCTTTTCTGGTGCTTCAAATTTTTCCGCTCATAATGATTTTCTTGAAGTGATCTATGATTTTGGTTTTGTTGGATTTACTTTTTACTTCTCATTTATTATAAGTCTGTTTAGGCTATTCTATAAGAGTTTTAAGTTAAAATTAGAGTTTTCAAGTAGTTTATTTTCATCACTAATAATCTTCTCAGTCATGTCAATGTTTAGCCATCTAATACACACACCATCATTTTTTGTTTATTTAACAATTTACTGGGGTTTATGTATTATTAGATATGATGAATATACAAAAAATCTATTGAGTGGAACTACAATGCAAATTAATAAATTAACTAATTTATAGGCAACTACTCAGGTTCTTAATTTTTTAATATCTCGAGTTAATAGTTATATACATTCTTTCTATAATTCTTAAGTTTCTGAACGTATTGTCAAATTTCACACTATTAGTAGTCGTATCGATCATAAATTTTAAAACGTTTTTAGCTCATTTTGTTATGATATTATTTTTGAAAGTATATGTAAGCAAATAGTAAAATAAATAAAAAATGTATTGGCTAAAACTATGTATTATATACAATTGTATATATTAAAAGTAATAAATTAGTTATTAAGAATGAAGCTTTAAAACAAGAGAAAGATCTCTTAATGAAGAAATTGTAACACTACGTAAAAGGGATAAACTACGTGAAATAGAGATCAAACGCCTTTCAGATGAAGTATCATCCCTTAAAGAAACAGTAGTACAACTGCTCAAAATCATAGAAGATCTAGGGCATAAAAAGAACAGTGTTAATTCATCGATGCCTCCATCTTCAGATATTTCACGTAATAATAAAAGCACTAGAAAAAGCAGTGGTAAAAAGAGTGGTGGTCAACATGGTCATAAAGGAAAAACACTTTTACAGAGTAGTGATCCTGATATTATAACTGATATTAAAAGTGAGTATTGCGCAGTTTGTGGTCATCATCTTTCCAATGAAGATTTTATATTAAAGTCTAAACGCCAAGTCGTTGACATTCCACCAATTCAACCAGTATATCATGAATATCGGCAATATTCATGTACTTGCCCTCATTGCCATATTGAACAAGTTGGAGATTATCCTCAAGAAGTTTCAGCTCCTATTCAATACGGAAATAGAATTCAGGCACTTGTAGCCTATTTATCAGTTTCTCAATATATTCCTTATGCTCAATTAGCAAAAATGTTTTCAGATATTTTCAGTATCAATTTGTCTGAAGGCAGTATCCAAAACTTGTTAACTAACGTGGCTAAAAAAGCAAAGATTGTCCATGATAGAATCAAATATGAAATATCAAAATCAGGAGTTGTCGGTTCAGATGAAACGGGAGCTCGAGAAAATGGTAAAAAAATATGGATTTGGACATGGCAAGACTCCCAAAATACCTATATAATACCCACTGCTAGCCGTGGCTTTAAAACTATAAATGAAGAATGGTTAAACGGTTTACCTGCTTCTGTTTTAGTTTCTGACAGATTAAGTGCGCAATTAAAGACTCTGGCTAAAATGCATCAAATTTGCCTCGCCCATCTGCTTAGAGAAAGCACCTATCTTGAGGAAGAGGATAATCATTCGTTTTCACATAAATTTAAAGCACTTATAAAAGATGTTTTTTGCTTTAAAAGAAATCAAGTAAAAAACTATGAAGTAAATTCTCCTGAAACCAAGTGTTTTGAGGATAAACTAAATAAATATCTTTCGATTAACATACCTAAAAAAGTATATCCAAAAACTGCAACTTTTCAAAAGTCTCTGAGAAAAGTCAGAAATTATATACTACCATGCATATACATAAAAGAAATACCATCTGATAATAATGGATCCGAAAGAGCTATAAGAAACATAAAAGTAAAACAGAAAATATCAGGTCAATTTAAAACTGGGGCTTCTATCTTTTGCATATTGAGATCTGTAATTGATACTTGCATTAAAAGAAATCGGAATATTTTAGGTACTTTAACCCAGATTATATCTTTGAACCCCAATTCTAAGTTAGTACCTGAGTAGTAACTACAAATCCATTTTACAATATTTTCAATTATTTTCACTTGAGTTCTCTTCCTTGTTATATCAATTTAAGGGGAGAATTTCAAAACAACTTCTATTTGTTTATTAATAAATGAAATAAAGATAAAATCGAGGTGGTTCTTGTTACAGAACCTTTTAATGTTATAGGAGAACCTTATGAAGCTTGGGATTTTAACATATCATTTTGCTATAAACTACGGTGCTGTTTTACAAGTGTTTGCACTTCAAGAAACTTTTAAAAAATTACAAATTGAGTCACAAATTATAAATTATGTTCCCGATTTTCATGAAAAATTATATGACATAATTGAAATAAAAAAATCAATCTTATTAAATAAAAAAACTAAGCCTTTAAAAACAATACTCAAGTATTTATTTTATATTTTATTTCATGAAAAAGATTATAAAAATAAAGTATCTAAATTTAAGCATTTTTCTAAGATTAACTTATCTTTGACAAATAAAATTACAAATTATTATGAGCTAAAAGATTTTAACCAAGAATTTACTCACATTGTTTGTGGTAGTGACCAAATTTGGAATCCTGAATTATCTAATAATTTTGATGATTCCTATTTCTGCAAATTTTGTGACTCAAACATAGTGAAAATCTCCTATGCTGCTAGCATAGGAGATATAAATTTATTAAAAAACGATATTTTAAAGATTAATTTTTTAAAACTTCTTAATAATTTCAATCATGTTTCTGTTCGTGAAAGTAATTTATCAGATTTTATAATCAATAACTCAAACACGAAGTCTATTGTTACTCTTGATCCTACTCTACTTTTAGATCAAAAGGAATATTGTCGTATAGCTATAAAAAGTAGAATTATAAAAGAGAATTATTTACTTATTTACCAATTAAACATTAATCCAAAATTAGCTGAGATTGCTAAAATTGTAGCTAAAAAATTTAATTTAAAGATTGTTACCTTAATGGGAAATCTATTTCAAAACTCAATACATACAAATTTATTAAAAAGTATCGGACCATCTGAATTTGTTAGTCTTTTTAGGGATGCTTCTTATATTGTTACTAACTCTTTTCATGGCACTGCTTTTTCTATAATATTTCAAAAAAATTTTAACATTGTTCTAAATGATAACAGAAATGATAGAATGCTAAATTTATTAAACAATTTGAATCTAGAAAATAGAATTTTTTACTCTGGAAAAGGTGATTATTATACGAATTCTTTAGATTACACAGAGCCATTTAAATTACTTGATAAAATCAAATTACAGTCACTTAATTACTTAAAAAACTCATTAAGTATTACCAATGAATAGATCAAAACTTTTTTTTTATAACACATTATCTTCTTCAATAATGCAACTATTTGTAATGATCTCAGGTTTTATAGTCCCTAGAGTAATGTTACAATATTACGGCTCAGAAATTAATGGATTACTTTCTTCAATAATGCAATTTATTGGATATTTTACTCTTGTTGAAGCTGGTTTATCTGGAGCTGCGATATATGCATTATACCAACCTTTAGCATCTAGAAATTACAATTTAGTTAATTCAATTATTGTGGCAGCAAAGAATTTTTATAATAAATCAGGATATTTATTTATCCTTCTAACCATTTTATTAGCAATTGTTTTCCCTTTAGCGGTAAAAACAAATACTCTTACTCCTATTTCAGTTTCAATACTAGTATTAATTTCAGGATTTAATGGTGCTCTAGAATTTTTAACTCTTTCTAAGTATCGTGTGTTATTAACAGCTGACCAAAAAACATATATTATTTCTTTAGCTTCTATCATTCACTTAATATCATCCACACTAATTATTATTATTTTGGCTAAATTAAATACAAGTATTGTGGTTTTAAAAGTAGTTTCTTTACTCTCAATATTTTTAAGAACTCTCATCCTAATGCTATATACTAAATTTAAATATAAATATCTAAATTTCAAAGCAAAACCAGATTATTCTTTACTTAATAAACGTTATTATGCACTATATTTACAAATATTAAAAGCAATCCAACTAGGTGCTCCAATAATAATTTTAACGTTTTTTATAAAAGACCTAAAAGTAGTAAGCATATATGTAATTTTTAATATGGTTATTGCTGGAATTAATGGTTTACTTGGGATTTTTATGAGTGGTTTAGCTGCTTCATTTGGAAATGTTATTGCCAAAAATGAAAACACAATCTTACAAAAATCATTTAGAGAATTCGAATTTTTCTATTACTCAATAATAACCTTATTTTATTCAATTACATTTATTACAATAATGCCTTTTATAAGACTCTATACAAAAGGGATTACTGATATCTCATATGATCTTCCAATATTAGGATTCTTGTTTGTACTAAATGGTTTACTGTTTAACATAAAAACTCCCGAAGGTATGTTAGTTATATCTGCAGGATTGTATAAAGAGACAATTATTCAATCATCAATTCAAGGATTAATAATTTTAGTTTTTGGAGTAATTTTTGTAAATTTCTGGGGTGTTTATGGAGTTTTAATAGCTTCAATATTATCTAATATTTATAGAGATATTGATTTATTAATTTATATACCCAGTAAATTAACTAAAACTTCCATTAAAAAATCCATTTTTCGAGTTTTTAATATTTTTTTAATATCTTCTATAGTATATACTCTTTTTTATTTTTTACATTTTCAAGTTTTTACAATAATTGGTTTAGGTAAACTTGTTGTTATTGTGAGCTTTGTAACACTATCATTAATTTTATTTTTTGGTTTATTATTTGAGAAAAGCGAAATGAGAAATTTAGTTAAAAGATTTTCTTTAATTATGAGAAGATAGTTTTTTTGTAAATACTCAGGTACCTTCACTATAAATCTTTTCCATTAACAATTTCCGTCTTAAGTTAAGCTACATTTAATAAATCACCAATTTTTAAATATAATTTTATTATTGAATTTCATTTAAATATACATATTATAGTGTAAAAACTATAAATATTAAGTAGAATTCAGGCATACCCCGAAAAAAAATCAGAAATCTTTCAGATAAGCGTTAATACTGGGTTCTAAGCCCTCCAATGAGTAAAAATAGTGATAAAATATTATCTCGCTCTAGTTTTAGTATTATGAGTTTCAAATTCGTTTTTTTCAGAAGTAAAAGTTAAAAAATCATCATTTTCTTTTAAGAAATTCTAAATGTAATAAAGACAAAAAATAATCACAAAGTATTGATAAATATAATATATAGTTTGACAAGTAGAGCCTCAACTTTAATATGGTTTGTAGAAAAAAAACTAAAAGAGAGGCTCTAAAATGCAAATTAATGAAACTGCCGATAAAATACAAGATAAATTTGAAAATTTTTTAAACAAATACTCAGAAATTCTTTCTAAACCATACTTTAAATGCTTTAAAGAAACGCTTATAGGGCTACTTTCAGCTTCAAATCCTATTGTTAGACAAATTGTTCAGTATATACCAGGAACAGCGTGTTTAAAAAAGAAGCAGGAACGCATAGGGTATCATCTTGATAATGCCAAACTTTTTGAAGAACTCAACCAAGTCCATTTTATATCAGAAGCTAAAAAAATAACGGAAGAAAGTCTCATAATAATTGATGAAAGTGATATTGTAAAACCCTGTGCAAAAAAAATGGAACATCTCAAAAAAGTAAGAGATTGATCAACTGGCGAATATCAAAACGGGTATTATAGTTTTAATGCTACCGTTGTTAATACTGCAAATGCAGGAAGCGTTTCAATTTCACCTTTATATTCCTATGTTTATTCAAACAGTATTGAAAATGAAACTAAAAACGAAAGACTAAGTATCTTTCTTGTTGAATCAACCATATTTTCCTGTAACAAGGGTATTTATGTCTTCGATAGAGGCTATGATGACAAAAAGCTGATGAGCCAGCTTGTTGAACATGAAAATGGTTTTGTTATTAGAGCTGTTGGAAACAGAGATCTGATCGTTGATAATGAAAAGAGGAAGTTTAAAGATGTTGTGAATGAGATTGAACTAAAACATCAGTACCAATGCCCTTATAAGAAAAAGACATTTAATTATGGAGCTAAAAAAGTTCGTATTAATACAGACCCTTATCCGACTAAGAACCCAAACACGATAGAAGTATGGCTGATAAAAGTAAGATATGATAAAAAAGGAGGCTTTTTTTCTTTCTTTGCAAGTTTTAAAAATAATCTATTCTCTGAGAAGCAAATAGGACAAAAAGTATTGGAGATTTATTCAAAAAGATGGAAAATAGAAGAGCAATTTAGACAGATTAAACAGCAATTGAATCTTGAAAAAATACAACTTCTTAAATATCAACGAATTCAGACACTGAATTTATGGATGAATATACTTGTTAATTTTATTTATTCCTGTAAAAAGTTTTTTATTAAAGCAGACATGCCTTACTCAAAATATCTGATGGATCATACTAAAGATTATACTATGATTAATGGCTTTGCTTATTACAGAATTACATCACTAATCCAAAGAATCTTCTTATCTATTCAAAGAAGAAAAACAAAACAATACATAAGAGGAAAAGGTGAAGATAATAGGCAAATTACGCTGGAGTCATACGGTGTTGAATTTTTCGGAGTGTCTTAAATATTAAGAAGAATATCATTGGCATATATAGAAAAAAAAATCATTATGTACTTATGGCTTATAAAAAAGAATATTATGAAACAAGTGTCATTGAAGAAAGGCTAAGACTGGAGATTTACCAGCTACATCTCAGCTTATCTGAAGAGAAAAAGAGTTATTTGCTGAAATCAAACATCTAAAAGAAAAGGTTGATTTTTTTAATGAAAATGGTTGAGATACTATCCAATCCAAAGAACAGCAATAATTCATCAATTCAGCCATCAATTGATATGTCTTGGAGCTCAGTTAAAAACTAAAGCTCTAATTAATCAGATCTGCCTAGATCATCTTCTCAGAGATCTGACTGATATTGAGAAACGAGAGAATTATCACTTTTCTACTGATTTCAAGCGAAGCCAGACAATAGATTATAATGACTCTTCTCCTGAAATTAATGACTTTGAAGATAAAATTAATACTCTACTATCCATGACTATTTTCTAAAAAGAGTATACAAAAAGTTTTCTCTTCAGAAATCTTTGATAAAGATCAGAGGGTTTATTTTGCCTTACATTTTAGAGCAGATGTGCCTCCTGATAATAATGCATCTGAAAAGATGATCCGAAATGTTAAGGTTAAAATCAAAGTGTCCGGACAGTTTATTAATGGTGTTTAGGATTATTGTGTTATAAGATCAGTTATTGATACGATTAATAAAAGAAAGAAAAATGTCATGGAATTTTTAAACATGATTATGGATTGTAACCTAATTTATAAATATGTACCTTAGTAGTTACAATTTTGGAGAATAAATGATTTCATGTTATGATAAAAAGGAAGAGTGTTGCGGTTGTTCTGCATGTAAGTATATCTGTCCTTTTCACGCAATAGAAATGGTACCTGATACCGAGGGGTTTTTATACCCTGTTATTAATCAAGATATTTGTATTGATTGCAATAAATGTAAACAGGTCTGTGCATTTCATAACTACATCAATAAATCAAAAAATACAGCTTTAGTTTATGCAGTAAAACACAAATCTGATTCAATTCGTTTAAATAGTACTTCTGGAGGAGCTTTTACTGCTTTTTCAGACTTTTTTATTGACAGTAATGGAATAGTTTATGGTGTTGAATTAGATGATAATTTTTATGTAAAACATAGCAAAGCTACTACAAAAGATATTAGGAATAAATTCAGAGGATCAAAATATGTTCAAAGTGATCTAAATACAACTTTTTTAGAAATTTCTAAAATGGTTCTTGATAATTTAATATTATTTTCTGGAACGCCATGTCAAGTAGACGCATTATTATCATACTTAAAAAGCAAATCTCTAGATAATATTAATTTATATACAATTGATATTATCTGTCACGGTACACCAAGTCCATTAATGTGGAAACACCATGTATTAGATTTGAGTAAGAGAAGTAAAATATTGAAATATTCTTTTAGATCTAAAGTTAAAGGCTGGCATGGTCATAATGAATTAGTTGAATTTTCTAATTATAAATCAGATTATTTATCACCTAGATCTCAAAAACATAAATATATATTTTATGCTAATTACGCTTTAAGACCTTGTTGTCATAATTGTAAATATACGAATTTTAATCGTGTTTCAGATATAACAATTGCTGATTTTTGGGGTATTGATAAAAGTAATCCCGATTTCGATGATAATAAAGGAGTATCTCTTGTTTTACTAAACAGTGAAAAAGGTAATTTTGTTTTTAACAAGATAAAAGATGATCTTATTCTTGTGCAGAGTAATACAATAGATTGTTTACAACCTCAATTACAACATCCGACTATGCCTTCAACTAAAAGAAATGAGTTTTGGGATGACTACTACAAACATGGTTATAACTATATTTGTAGAAAATATACAAATTACAATATAAAAGGATATTTAAAATACTATTTAAAGAAAATTAAAATATTTAATATTTTATATAGTATATTCAAAAGATATTTTTAACAAATATATATTTCCAATTAATTCAAGCAATTTCAATTATTTTTTGACTACTTAATTTCTGTAACTACTCAGATACCCTTTGTTAAGTTTTAAAAACACCATTTTTGTTATTTTTTATAAACATTTTTTGTTATAATCATGCCTTATTATTTACCTTTCCAATAATATATATTAACACTTAGAATATACACATTATATTATAAAAAACTATCAATATTAATAAGAAATACATTGACATATATAGTTAATTAATTCATTATGTACTTATGGATTATAAAAGTAAATATTATGAAGCTAAAGCTGAAAATGACAGGCTTAAACTGGAAATTTGCCGGTTAAAAATCAGTATTGCAGAAGAAAGAGCTGAACTCAAAGAAGAAATCAGGCTTTTAAGTGAAAAGGTTGATTTCTTAATGAAAATTCTCGAAAAGAAAAATAACCCTAAGAACAGTAACAATTCATCAATACCTCCTTCGATGGACTTATCAAGAAAGAATAAAAGTACAAGAGAAAAAAGCAATAAGAAAAGCGGAGGACAGTCCGGTCATAATGGAAAAACCCTTTTACAAGTAAAAAATCCGGATCAGATTGTTGAATTAAAGGTAAATCAATGTCATTGTGGACATCATTTTAATGATGATGAATTTAGATTAAATTCCAAACGACAGGTGATTGATATCCCTTCTATACAAGCATTCATCAAAGAATTTCAGCAATATTCATGCATTTGCCCTGATTGTAATAATAAATATCTGGCTGAATATCCTGAAAATGTTACAGCCCCGGTTCAGTACGGTGAAAACATTCAGACCATCGTTTCGTATTTGAATGTTTACCAATGTATTCCATTTAAAAGAACAGCTCAGCTGTTGTCTGATGTTGTTAATATAAGAATTTCCCAGGGATCATTGAAAAACATATTAAGGAAATTTGCTGATAAATCTAAGGTTATCTATGAGAGAATTAAAAAGAATCTGAGCTCCTCGAAAGTTGTTGGTTCTGATGAAACAAGCGTAAAGGTCAATGGTAAAAAAGGATGGATTTGGGCTTGGAGAGACATTAAGAATGTGTTTCTTGAATATTCTCATACCAGAGGATACGAGACAATTCAAAAAATATGGGAAAACGGTTTGCCTGAATCTGTGTTAGTTACGAAAATCTTTGTCTAATCATAATCAATGCTTAATATTATAACTATAGTAATATTATTGAAAATATACACGAACTTAATTGGTTTTCGGATAACTCAATTTTTTAATAAGATGCAATCGAGTCCCAATAAAGGATGCTAATTCTTCTTTATCATTCACTGAATTTTTAAAAAAACCTAAAATAGCCTCTTTAAAAACAGTAAACTTTTCATAAAACTTGTTGTTGATAACCTTAATTCTCATAAATTTCCATAATCTTTCAATTAAATTCAAATTTGGTGAATATGGAGGCAAAAAGATCACTTCGATTTTTGAACTTTGAATATATTTCATCACTTTCTTATTTCTATAATACCTCGCATTATCAAGTATCAAATAGATTTTAGATTTATATTTATAAGAATTCTCAATTTTTTAAAAACTAAGAGTATTGTCAGCATTTAAAGTAACATCTTCATGAATAATAATATCTTGTTTTTTTGGATTATATGCCCCTTGAATATTAATTCTGCTTCTACCTGTATTACTTTTTATTTCTATACGCTCACCTTCTTTAATCCATGCTTTGCTACATACAGTATTATGCTGAGGATGTACTCCATCCACAAATAAGATAACTTCATCATCTTCTAAATTTTCTTCTAGATCTTCATATATTTCTTTAAATTCTTCTTGTTTTACAGGATCTATCCCAGATGGTACTAAAGTCGTATATTTATACTTATATCCTAATCTGTGTAAAAGAGCGATTGCTCCTGACTCGCTGTATTCAATCTCCATGTTTTCTTTAATGAAAAGGATCAATTGTTTGCTGTCGCTCATGATGTTTTCCGAAAGGTACTGTTCAATTTGTGCAACTTGATCATCACGAATACATTTTATAGTCATCAGCAAGCCAGCTATAAAGAGATGTTCTGTTTTTGAATTTCCTAATCCAGTTTGATACTGTGCCTTCATCAATTAAGAGTATTTTGCAGATTTCTGAAGAGGTATAACCATCATTAAAAAGTAAAATACATTTTATCCTATCGCAGAATTTACTGTCTTTTGTTTGCTTATGGAGACTTTTTAGGTCTCTTATTTCTTGTTCACTTAATTTATTTATCATACAGATAATATAAGTATATTCTAAACAAATGAAAATTATTTTTTTATATAATTTATACTATTTATGAGATTTATTTTTATAGACACTATTTATAGATCTCTTGTCTTTAAATCTTAAAACCAAATTGATTTGAGTATATATCAAAAGATTTCATGTTCATATAAACAAATAGAATGCTTTATTTTATAGTTTTCATCTCAGTATTTTCGGTGCTTTCGGTGGCAAAATATATTTTTTGATGTCTTTTATTATCTTTTTCGTTCATATTTGTTGTTTTATTTTTTAAAGATTACTATTGAAAGGAGTGTAAATATGAAAGGAATAATATTAGCTGGAGGTTCTGGTACAAGACTCTATCCTTTAACGATGATTACGAGTAAACAATTACTTCCGATTTATGATAAACCAATGATATATTATCCTTTATCTACGCTGATGTTAGCGGGGATAAAGGATATTTTAATAATATCCACTCCGATTGATCTACCAAATTTTATAAAACTTCTTGGTGATGGTAGTCAATTTGGAATCAAACTTAGTTATAAAGAGCAACCTTCACCAGATGGGTTAGCACAAGCGTTTTTAATTGGTGAAGAATTCATCAGAAATGACAAATGTGCTATGATCTTGGGTGATAATATTTTCTATGGAAATGGGTTAAGAGTTCTTCTACATCAGGCGGTAGATAATGCTGATAAAGGTTTAGCCACAATCTTTGGATATTATGTAAATGACCCTGAACGTTTTGGAATTGTTGAGTTTGATAACAAAGGCAAAGTGATTTCTGTTGAAGAAAAACCTGAAAATCCAAAATCAAATTATTGCATTACGGGTCTTTATTTTTATGATAATACTGTCGTTGAGATGGCAAAAAAAGTTAAACCATCACATAGAGGTGAATTAGAAATCACCGATTTAAACCGAATGTACCTAGAAAATGAAAAACTCAATGTTCAATTACTTGGTAGAGGTTATGCCTGGCTAGATACAGGAACAATGGATAGTTTGTTAGATGCATCCAATTTTGTTCATACGATAGAAACTCGACAAGGAATGAAAGTTTCTTCACCTGAAGAAATTGCTTATATAAACCAATGGATCAGTAATGAGACATTGATGGAATCTGCTTGCAGATACGGGAAATCTACTTATGGAGAACATTTGAGGAGAGTAGCTGAAGGCAAGATCAGATACTAACCCCATTTCAAAAATGGCTGTCCAATAATAATTTGAATAGAACAAAACGATAACAGAAGCTTGTCCACTAATGACACAAATGTTCACGAATAGAACAAGAACGAATATTTAAGGCTTTTGCTGTTTCGTATTTATATCTTATTCGTGTAGATTAGTGCCTATTCGTGGTTAAAAAAAAAGAAAAACTTGTCCACCAATGACTCGAATGGTCGCGAATGGAACAAGAACTTATATCTAAAAATATTTCATGTTCAAATAAACAAATAGAATGCTTTAATGATTCATTTTATCGTTATCATTTCTGTTTTTTTGGTACTTTCGGTGGCTAAAAGAGAATTTGTTGTTCTGAACTCTCTATTGTTTTATCAATAGCAATCGTTCTGAATAAATTTAATCTGTGTTCTATTTGTTAATAAATATTAGTCTCTGTATTATCTCTGTATTCGTGGAAATTCGTGTTCGTTAGTGATAGATTATTTTTTACAAGTGATAAAAAGGAGGAGTTTTGTTTGAATTTATAAAAAATGATATTGATGGATTATTTTTAATAAAACCAAAGATTTATGGAGATTCACGTGGTTTTTTTATGGAGACCTATAAGAAAAGTGAATTTTATGATAATGGTGTATGTGTGGATTTTGTTCAAGATAATCATTCAAGCTCTCAAAAAGGGGTTTTAAGAGGATTACATTTTCAAAAGGAACCCTTTGCACAAGGAAAGCTAGTGCGTTGCCTTCAAGGATCGATCTATGATGTCGCTATCGATATAAGACCTAACTCTAGATCTTTTGGAAAATATTTTGCAGTTGAATTGACTGAAGAGAATAAATATATGTTATTTATTCCTGAGGGTTTTGCACATGGTTTTTATACATTGTCAGAGATTGCCCAAATTCATTACAAAGCAACTTCAGAATATGCTCAAAATGCTGATACAGGGATTATTTGGAATGATCCAGAGATTAACATCCAATGGCCATCTGTAATGAATCCAATACTATCAACAAAGGATAGTCAATTACCTAAACTAAAAGACATTATCTTTGAAAAATAAAAAGTCTGACCATGAATAACTCGAATAGAACATAACGATAAGAAATGCTTGTCCACTAATGAAACGAATGATCACGAATGAAAACAAAAGGATACAAATAACATAATCTAAAAGTATCAAAAGATTGGCAAAGATCAGCAATCTCTTTACGTTCATTACTAACTTCTCCATTATTCGTGTAGATTAGTGTTTATTAGTAGTTAAAAAAAGAAAAAAGCCTGTCCACCAATGACACGAATTTGCACGAATGAATCAAAAACAAAAAATGTTAGAGATTATTATTAACTTAGTATTTATATCTTATTCGTGTGGATTAGTGCCTATTCGTGGATTAAACAAGTAATTTCTGTCCACTAATGAACACGAATTTGCACGAATGGAAACGAGAAAATACAATAATACTTTTAATACGTTAGTATTTATATCTTATTCGTGTGGATTGGTGCCTATTCGTGGATTAAAAAAGAAAAAAGCCTGTCCACCAATGACACGAATTTGCACGAATGAATCAAAAACAAAAAATGTTATAGATTATTATTAACTCAGTATTTATACTCTAGATTCTCATATATTCTGGTTTATTAGTGCTGATTAATTGATTTTAAAGATGTCTGTCCAATAATGAACACCAATGTGCACGAATGTAAACGAGAGGATACAATTAAGCTTTTTAGCTATTAGTATTAATATCTTATTCGTGTAGATTAGTGCCTATTCGTGGATAAATGAAAGAGTGTCCGCTCTTCTTCGTAGTTGTAAAAATCAATTTTAAAAATATAAGGAGTCAGTATGAATTTAATATCATCTATTATGCAGAAAACATCAAGGATTGGTGTAATCGGATTAGGCTATGTAGGATTACCAATGGCTGTTACAGTTGCAAAAAAAGGCTATTATGTCACTGGTTTTGAAGTCAGTCAACACTCTATAAACAATGTTAATTCTGGTAAGAATTATATTGGTGATGTTGAAGATAGTGATTTAATTGAGATTGTAGAAAAAGGCTTGTTAAAGGCCACGGATGATTACTCCTTAATCAAAGAAATGGATGTTATATTAATTGCTGTTCCAACTCCTTTAGATAAATACCATCAACCAGATGTATCATTTATCGTGAATGTTGTGAATTCAATGAAAGAACATTTAAAGCCTCAAACCTTAATTGTCTTAGAAAGTACAACTTATCCCGGAACAACAAGAGAAATAATTGCTCCTCGAATTGAAGAAAAAGGTTTTATTATTGGAAAAGACATATATTTAGCTTTTTCTCCAGAACGTGTAGATCCAGGTAATGAAACATATAAAACACACAATACACCAAAAGTGGTTGGTGGTATGACTGCTCAATGTAATGAAGTCTCCAAATGTTTTTATGAATATATTCTCGATGCTCCTGTTCATATGGTATCTTCTCCAGAAGTTGCTGAAATGGAAAAAATCTACGAAAATACATTTAGAAATATAAATATAGCTCTAGCAAATGAAACAACAATATTATGTGATAGAATGGGAATTAATATTTGGGAAGTCATAGATGCTGCAAAAACAAAACCCTATGGATTTATGGCCTTTTACCCTGGTCCTGGAGTAGGTGGTCATTGTATTCCAATCGATCCATTTTACTTAACTTGGAAAGCCAGAGAGTTTAATTATCATACAAGACTTATTGAACTAGCGGGTGAAATCAATATTGCTATGCCGGAATATGTAATAAATAGAGCTTCAAGAGTAATGAATTTAAGAAAAAAGGCGTTATCTGCTTGTAAAGTATTAATCATAGGTTGTGCTTATAAAAAAGACATTAAAGATATGAGAGAGAGCCCAGTTCAAAACCTCATTATCGGACTAGAAGCAACGATGACAGATTTTGATATATTTGACACCTTTGTTGATGAATTCCACAATGAACTCAATAATAAAATATACATCCCTTTAAAAAAGGTTAATTATCAAGATTATGACTTAATCATTATTGCAACTGATCATAGTAATATCAATTATGAAGAAATGGTCGATAGTGGTATAGATATTCTTGATACAAGAAATGCGTGCAAAGGGATCACTGCTGATAATCTTTTTGTATTATAAAACACAAGAATATTGTAATTACTATTTATGATATTATATCAAAAATAAATTGAAAACAATTATTCAAGACTTAATAAAGGATATTAATGAAGAAAATTCACTTGATTGTCGGAGCTAGACCAAACTTTATGAAAATGGCTCCTTTATTTAAAGAATTCATGAAGTATCCTAAAGAATTTGATGTTCGTTTGATACATACTGGTCAACATTACGATGAAAAAATGTCTAAGGTTTTTTTTGTCGATCTTGAATTACCGGAACCAAATTATTATCTTGGAGTAGGTTCAGGTTCTCATGGATATCAAACAGCAAAAATTATGGAACTCTATGAAAAAAGTTTAATAGAAGATCAACCTGATTGGGTAATAGTAGCTGGGGATGTAAATAGTACAATTGCATGCGCATTGGATGCTGTGAAGCTACATATCCCTGTCGCTCACGTAGAAGCTGGCTTACGAAGTGGAGACAGAAGTATGCCAGAGGAGATTAATAGATTAGCCACTGATGCTATTTCAGACTTGTTATTAACACCATCACTTGATGGAAATGAGAATCTACTCAAAGAAGGGATACCTCAAGAGAAAATTCATTTTGTTGGAAATATAATGATTGATTCTCTTGTAAATCATAAAAAAAAAGCTGAAAGTTCAAATATCTTTACAGAGTTGAATAAACAGAATAATTGTCAGATTAAAAAAAATAATTATTGTTTAATAACTCTTCATCGACCTTCAAATGTTGATAATTCAGAGGGTTTAAAAATAATTATTGATGCTTTAGAAGAAATAGCTCGAAAAATGTACGTGATATTTCCTATCCATCCAAGAACGTTAAAAAATATTAGCCTTTTTGGTTTCAAAGAGCAAATAAAAGGGATAAAAACACTAATCTTTACAGATCCAATAGGTTATTATGACTTTATGAAATTACAAATCAACGCAAAATTTGTTTTAACTGATTCAGGTGGTATTCAAGAGGAATCGACGTATTTTGGTGTTCCTTGTTTAACTTTACGAGAGAATACGGAACGCCCTATAACGATTTGGGAAGGAACTAATCAACTGGTAACGCTCAGTACTGAAGACATAATAATAAAAGTAAATGAAATTATCAATGGAAAATTAAAAATTGGTAAAATACCTTTGTACTGGGACGGAAAAACTTCAGAAAGAATAGTTAATCTATTTCGAACAAATTTTGCAACTAAGGTTCTATCATAAATTTTTTTGAATAATTGAGTCCTCTAATGACTTTGTAATGTTAACTCATTATTGCATATCAGCGGTTATCTTTCTGAATCAAGTTTATCTGTGTTCTATTAGTTAATAAATTTTAGTGCCGGTGTTTAGTTGGTGGCTTAAATATATTTTTTAGATGTTTATTGTTCACTTAATCGTGGTAAAAAAAGAGTCTGTCCACTAATGGTCACGAATGGAACAAGAACATAATAATTTTAGAGATAATTTACAACCCTCTCAATTCATTGTAAAATCCCTTTATTAGAGTATATTTCTAGTAAGGAAAGAAATGTTTGATTATTAATGACTCGAAAAAAAAATATAAAAATTATAAGAGGTTCTTATGAAAATAGCTGTAGCAGGCACAGGATATGTTGGTTTATCGATAGCTGTCCTATTTGCTCAGCATCATGAGGTTATCGCGGTTGACATTATTCAAGAAAAAGTTGATCAAATTAATAATAGAATATCTCCAATTGTTGATAAAGAAATTGAAGAATATTTAAAAACAAAAGATTTAAATTTATTAGCCACAACTGATGCTGTTTTAGCCTATAAAGATGCAGAATTTATCATAATTACTACACCAACCGATTATGACCCAGAAAAGAATTATTTCAATACACATACAGTAGAAAGTGTCATTACTCAAGTTAAAGAAATTAATCCAACTGCAACCATGGTCATAAAATCGACAGTTCCTGTAGGTTATACCAAAGAAATTAAAGAAAGATTTAAGACAGACAATATTATTTTTTCTCCTGAGTTCCTACGAGAAGGGAAAGCACTCTTTGACAACTTATATCCCTCAAGAATTGTTGTTGGAGAACGTTCAGAACGTGCAAAGATCTTTTCTCAACTTTTGGTTCAAGGTGCAATTAAAAAAGATATCCCTGTTTTATTTACGGATCCAACTGAAGCCGAAGCAATCAAGCTTTTCTCAAATACCTATTTAGCTCTCAGAGTCGCTTATTTTAATGAATTAGACACTTATGCAGAAATAAGAGGACTTAATTCAATGCAAATTATTGAAGGAGTTGGTCTTGACCCAAGAATTGGCAATCATTACAATAACCCATCTTTTGGTTATGGTGGTTATTGCCTCCCCAAAGACACAAAACAACTGAGAGCTAATTATGAAGATGTCCCAAATAATATCGTCAGTGCAATTGTCGAATCTAATAAAACCAGAAAAGATCATATTGCGGATATGATTATTTCCAGAAATCCTAAAATTGTTGGAATTTATCGCTTAACTATGAAAACAGATTCTGACAATTTTAGAGCATCCTCAATACAAGGAATCATGAAAAGAATCAAAGCAAAAGGTATTGAAGTAATCGTATATGAGCCAGTTTTAGAAAAGGAAGATTTCTTCCATTCTAGAGTTATCAAAAACTTGGATGAATTTAAAAAACTATCTGATGTTATAGTTTCTAATAGAATGTGCGAAAGCTTAATGGACGTAAAAGACAAGGTATATACAAGAGATCTGTATAACCGTGATTAAATACTTAAATTGAACAAAGAGAGATAGAAAAAAATAAAAATAAAGCCTTTTTTACTTCTAAACTCTCTAATCTCTTGATCTCTAGCGAAACGATTGTATTTTAAACAAAGAGACATAGAGGACAAAGAGAAAAATTGTGATTGATTAAAAGCATAAAGTTAATAATTAATATTGATTTTCTTTAGTGTTCCTCTCAGATCTCTTAGTCTTTAGCGAAACGATTGTTTTTTATAAAGAGACATAGAGGACAAAGAGAAAAATTGTGATTAATTAAAAGCATAAAGTTAATAATTAATATTGATTTTCTTTTTGTGTTCCTCTCAGATCTCTTAGTCTTTAGCGAAACGATTGTATTTTATAAAGAGACATAGAGGACATAGAGGACATAGAGATAGAAAAAGAGTATGATTTTAAGCTTATTAATAACTTACTACCACCTCTTTCTTATTCCCTAAATCTTTAGTGAAACGATTGTTTTTTACAAAGAGACATAGAGGACAAAGAGATAGAAAAAGAGTATGATTTTAAGTTTATTAATAACTTACTACCACCTCTTTCTTATTCCCTAAATCTTTAGCGAAACGATTGTATTTTAAACAAAGAGACATAGAGAATAGTAATAATGGAATATAAGCTCAAAGCTAATAATTAATATTGGTTTTCTTTAGTGTTCCTCTCAGATCTCTTAGTCTTTAGTGAAACGATTGTTTTTTACAAAGAGACATAGAGGACATAGAGATAGAAAAAGAGTATAATTTTAAGTTTATTAATAACTTACTACCACCTCTTTCTTATTCCCTAAATCTTTAGTGAAACGATTGTTTTTTTACAAAGAGACATAGAGGACAAAGAGATAGAAAAAGAATATGATTTTAAGTTTATTAATAACTTACTACCACCTCTTTCTTATTCTCTTAGTCTCTAGCAAAGCGATTGTTTTATATAAGGAGAATTTATGCCAGAAGACACACTATCGAGAAAGATAATTGGTTTAGCTATTGAAGTACATAAACATTTGGGACCTGGCTTATTAGAATCAGCATATAGAGATTGCCTTTGTTATGAGTTTCAGTTAAATAATATTTCTTTTGCAAAGGAAAAAATCTTACCTCTCCATTATAAAGGCTTTGATATTCTTAATGGATACCGTATAGATATCATTGTTGAGAATAAGATTATTCTTGAACTGAAGTCAGTTGAAAAGATTTTGCCCATACATAAAGCTCAGCTAATAACTTATCTAAAATTATCAGGAATAGAGACAGGTTTGTTGATTAATTTCCACGTACCACTACTTAGGGACGGTATAGAGAGATTAAGTAAAGATCTGCCCTCTAGTAATTTCTGATTAACTATACAACGAGAGTATTTTAAGACATGAATTTAAATGTTTTGAATACTCTCTTTTTTTAATTTTAAGAACAAAGAGCCTTGTAGTTCCAAACAATTAAAAAGTATGGAAACATGGTTTGCCAAAAGCCGTACTAGTTTCAGACAGATTTTGAGCTCAAATGATAACATAAGCTTTAAGTCATCAGAATTGTCTAGTACACCTTTTCAGAGTCTGGTCATTCTGTTGAATTCGTACAGAGTTCCGAAAGATTTCGGACACAAGATTTAGTATATTTGTTTATAATCAAATTCATTTTTAGATATATTCAGCCTATGAGGTTCTTCTTCATAGGCATTTTTTTATTAATTTTATATTGACAAAGTCTTTCATCTATTTGATAAGAAATTATATGAATAATTAGGAGAAATTAATGAGAGTACTCGTAACGGGTGGAGCAGGATATATTGGAAGCCATACAAGTATTGAATTACTTAATTCAAATCATGAAGTCATCATTTTAGATAACTTCTCAAACAGTAAACCAGAGGTATTAAATCGAATAAAAAAAATATCAGGAAAAGATTTTAAGTTTTATAAGGTTGATCTTCTAGACAAGGAAGCTTTAGATCTGGTATTTAAGGAAAATCAGGTCGATGCAGTTATACATTTTGCTGGTTTTAAAGCTGTTGGAGAATCTGTTGAAATTCCACT
The DNA here is from genome assembly GCA_963678255.2 of Cloacimonadales bacterium (SeqCode). Lineage (GTDB taxonomy): Bacteria > Cloacimonadota > Cloacimonadia > Cloacimonadales > WRIO01. Next base: position 750,333 of record CAXXTW010000001.1, on the reverse strand, counting down.
AGAGTATTATCACAATAATCTGACAGGTACCTTCAATCTATGCAAAACTATGCAGATTTATAATGTCAAAAAGATTATATTTAGCTCATCAGCAACTGTCTATGGTCTCCCTAAAAGCGTTCCAATTTCAGAAGACTTCAGTTTATCAGTAACGAATCCTTATGGAAGAACAAAATTGATGATAGAAGAAATCTTGCAAGATCTTTTTATCTCTGACAATAAATGGTCTATCATCTTGTTAAGATATTTTAATCCTATAGGAGCACATTCAAGTGGAATTATTGGAGAAGATCCAAATGGTATTCCAAATAACCTTCTACCCTATATCACTCAAGTTGCAATTGGTAAAAGAGAGCAACTAAATATATTTGGTAATGATTATGATACTCCAGATGGCACAGGTATTCGTGATTACATCCATGTCGTAGATTTAGCTATTGGTCATTTAAAGGCATTAGAGAAAATATCTATATTTAAAGGTGTACAAATATACAATCTTGGTACAGGTGTGGGTTATAGTGTCCTAGATATTGTAAATGCCTTCAAGGAAGCTACCGGTGTAGATATTCCGTATAAGTTCACAGAACGACGTCCTGGCGACATTGGGGTGTGTTTTGCGAACCCACTGAAAGCTTTAAACGAACTCAACTGGAAAGCAGAATTGACAATTAAAGATATGTGTAAAGATTCTTGGAATTGGCAATCAAAAAATCCAAATGGATATGAATAAAAAACAAACCTGTGAAAAATTTCTTAAAAATATAATTATAAAAAGCTCAGTTATCTGAGCTTTTTTTTATCTTGGTTCTGAAATAGCACCCTTTTAATGTTATTAGTTTTGTAGTAACGATATCAGCATAAGATATAGGGCTTTGTCCCATCCACAGAGACTTCGATAATGGCAGAAAATAAACTGAATGATAAACTAATTAAAAAAGCGAATAAAACGATGTTTCTCATTTATACTCCAATAATTTATATAGGAGGAGAGGAGGGGATTAATCTCCTCTCCTTGGGGTTTTCTACTTCATCAAGAGCATTTTCTTTGTTTGCAGAACTTTTCCGTTGATCACTGCCCGATAGAGATAAACTCCGGATGCGACTTTCCGGTTGTTATCATTGGTCAGGTCCCAGATAACGGAAAAGTTTCTGCTTTTTATTTGGCTAAGATTCTCTTTACTCAGATTAGCTTTTACGGCTAAATCATAAAAACTGCTACCCGTTTTAATTGTTTTAATCTTTTGACCCTTTATGTTATAGATCTCAATTTGTGGCTCATATTTTGACTTCTCAGGGTAATCAAAGGAGATTATGGTAGAAGAGATAGCTGAGGTGATCGGATTGGGATAGTTTTTTAAGTTGTAACCTGTAAATTGAACTTCGGGCACATCTGTATTGGAAACATAAGGTGCTCCATATTCAAAGCAACCCATATCAATTCGACCATCCCAAACTCTTTGCTTGCCTGATAAATCTTTCTTTGGAATATTTAGTCCTGTGGTATCAGCAGTTCCCCGATTGATACATTCAGAAACGGAACTGAGTTGATAATAATCCATTATATTTCTACTTAAGGAATCTGAAAATACACCAATGAAATGAGGATCTCCAGTTAGAATATGATTTAGATTTAACAGGTCTTGATTGTTATGAAAAATGATTTTATCTGTTCCATTCATAATAAGAGAGTTATTGATACTTCCATTGATATTTGGAATAAGTTCACATCCATATTCAATTTCATAGGGCATTTCAGGATTATACAAGATCATATTGTTCAAAATAGCATTTGATCCGATTGCCAACACTTTGTTGGAGTTTGTATTATTAGCAATCGTCCAGTTGTTTGCATGAATAGTATTGTAATTATCCATAAAGATTACTTTAGCTAAATCCCAATCTCCACGAGTCGTATGATTATTGGCTACCAATACATTATTCAAAATTGGATCATGAAGTTCAGTGGGAACGTCTTCAATGAAATTTGCCAATTGAAAGACCCATGGATCAAAAGCCTGACAATTTGTAATAGACATATTGTTGATAACGAGGTTTTCAACGTTGGTGATAGAGACCCCGACCCCTCCACCTTGTGTATGGGTAGTTTTTAGACTGTCGATAATCACATTTTCAATATAGGTATATTTATTATTTATTGCATCCATCCCCATAGAAGAGGTCGAACTGGAGTTATTTTTTACGATTATATTTTTAATAAATCCATAATTTGATAAACCTATTCCAATTCCTGTCGAATCATTCAATTTGCTATCAGAGAGTTTTATATCGTAGATTTTCACATGGTTACCTCTAAAACCTAATGAAGAACCTGATTGACCATTGCCACAATTTATTAGTGAAAATTTCCCAGCTTCAACATCTTTTTCAAAAACATTCCCACCTAGAACTTTTCCATGGTTTTCATCATCGAAGATTGTTTCATTCATACCTGCACCGATCAATTTGGTATCTGGTTTAATAGAGAAAGGGAATTTCTGCTGATTCTGAGTTCGGGAATAGGTTCCAGCAGCTAAATGAACTGTTTTTTGATTTATTGAATCAGAAGCGATGATCTTTGTTGCATAATCAATAGTCTTTAAGGGATTATACGGATTTAAACCTGAGTTTAAATCATTACCCCAAGGTGCTACATATAAATCGTGATTTATGCTGGGTAAAAACCCTTGAAGGATATCAACCGTAACATTAATATCTGGTATAGGAGGAGGGTAAGGATAGAAGTTAGCAATAAAATATTGATCGACTGAGTTTAATTGCTGACTCCCAATTTTTAGATAGATATTGATATCCTCTACAGCTCCTGAAATGGCAATATCCTTTGCAAAGGAAGCATAATTATTGTAAATTGAATTTCTGTTATATTCTGAAAAATATAAAGAATTATTCTGAGATATAGATAATCCTCCTCCCGTACCATAAGTTTTACAATTGAAGATTTGATTATTCTCTAAATAAACATAACTGGGTTCGGGTAAATAATCTGAGATACATATTCCTCCCCCCCCTTGACCTGCTGTACACTTGGTTATTATATTGTTTTTTATTTGGACATTACTAGATAAGATAAAAATACCACCACCAACCCAATCAACATATTCATCTTCATCATTTTCATTATTCATAATAGTAAAACCATCAATGATAACAGTGACTCCTTCCTGAGCTCTGATTGCTGAATCTCTGTGGTTTCCTATGATTTTGGTATTATGGATATCAAGAGTATCTCCTGTAATGGGATATAAGCTTTGCAAAGTGATATTATGATGATTGAAATTTATGTTTTCACGATAAATACCAGGCCACACTCTGACAATATCATTCTCGCTTGAAGAGTTTATCGCCATTTGAATGGAGGTATAGGGCTTTGTCCCATCCACAGAGACTTCGATAATGGCAGAAAATAAACTGAATGATAAACTAATTAAAAAAGCGAATAAAACGATGTTTCTCATTTATACTCCAATAATTTATATAGGAGGAGAGGAGGGGATTAATCTCCTCTCCTTGGGGTTTTCTACTTCATCAAGAGCATTTTCTTTGTTTGCAGAACTTTTCCGTTGATCACTGCCCGATAGAGATAAACTCCGGATGCGACTTTCCGGTTGTTATCATTGGTCAGGTCCCAGATAACGGAAAAGTTTCTGCTTTTTATTTGGCTAAGATTCTCTTTACTCAGATTAGCTTTTACGGCTAAATCATAAAAACTGCTACCTGTTTTAATTGTTTTAATCTTTTGACCCTTTATGTTATAGATCTCAATTTGTGGTTCATATTTTGACTTCTCAGGGTAATCAAAGGAGATAATGGTGGAAGAGATAGCTGAGGTGATTGGGTTGGGGTAGTTTTTTAAGTTGTAACCTGTAAATTGAACTTCGGGAACATCTGTATTGGAAACATAAGGTGCTCCATATTCAAAGCAACCCATATCAATTCGACCATCCCAAACTCTTTGCTTGCCTGATAAATCTTTCTTTGGAATATTTAGTCCTGTGGTATCAGCAGTTCCCCGATTGATACATTCAGAAACGGAACTGAGTTGATAATAATCCATCATATTTCTACTTAAGGAATCTGAAAATACACCAATGAAATGAGGATCTCCGGTTAGAATATGATTTAGATTTAACAGGTCTTGATTGTTATGAAAGATGATTTTATCTGTTCCATTCATAATAAGAGAGTTATTGATACTTCCATTGATATTTGGAATAAGTTCACATCCATATTCAATTTCATAGGGCATTTCAGGATTATACAAGATCATATTGTTCAATATGACATCTGATCCTATTCCCAACACTTTATTGGAGTTTGTATTATTAGCTATCGTCCAGTTGTTCGCATGGATAGTATTGTAATTATCCATAAAGATTACTTTAGCTAAATCCCAATCTCCACGAGTTGTATGATTGTTAGCGACCAATACATTATTCAAAATTGGATCATGAAGCTCAGTGGGAACGTCTTCAATGAAATTTGCCAATTGAAAGACCCATGGATCAAAAGCCTGACAATTTGTAATAGACATATTATTGACAACAAGGTTTTCAACATTAACAATAGAGACCCCGACCCCTCCACCTTGTGTATGGGTAGTTTTAAGACTGTCGATAATCACATTTTCAATATAGGTATATTTATTATTTATTGCATCCATCCCCATAGAAGAGGTCGAACTGGAGTTATTTTTTACGATTATATTTTTAATAAATCCATAATTTGATAAACCTATTCCAATTCCTGTCGAATCATTCAATTTGCTATCAGAGAGTTTTATATCGTAGATGTTCACATGGTTACCTCTAAAACCTAATGAAGAACCTGATTGACTATTACCACCATTTATTAGTGAAAATTTCCCAGCTTCAACATCTTTTTCAAAAACATTCCCACCTAGAACTTTTCCATGGTTTTCATCATCGAAGATTGTTTCATCCATACCTGCACCGATCAATTTGGTATCTGGTTTAATAGAGAAAGGGAATTTCTGCTGATTCTGAGTTCGGGAATAGGTTCCAGCAGCTAAATGAACTGTTTTTTGATTTATTGAATCAGAAGCGATGATCTTTGTTGCATAATCAATAGTCTTTAAGGGATTATTCGGATTTAAACCTGAGTTTAAATCATTACCCCAAGGTGCTACATATAAATCGTGATTTATGCTGGGTAAAAACCCTTGAAGGATATCAACCGTAACTTGAGTACCTAAATATGGACCAGAAAAATTATGAAGTATAAAAAACTGATCTGCTCTGTCTAAAACTACACTACTTTTATCTAAATATATTTCTGTGTCATATTGACAATCATCTACTGAAATATCTTTTCCACACAAAGAAGAATTGTTAAATATCGAATTCCTAATAATTTCAGAAAATGTAACTATACTATTTCCCGAAATTGATAATCCTCCACCCATTAATAGAGATTTACAATTAAAAATTTTATTATTTTCTAAATAAGCTGTAGCGTTATGGGGAGCTCCTGTAATACTAATACCTCCCCCCCCTTGTCCCATCATACATTTTGTTATTATACTCAAATCAATTTGGTTTTAAGATTTAAAGACAAGAGGTCTATAAATAGTGTCTATAAAAATAAATCTCATAAATAGTATAAATTATATAAAAAAATAATTTGCATTTGTTTAGAATATACTTATATTATCTGTATGATAAATAAATTAAGTGAACAAGAAATAAGAGACCTAAAAAGTCTCCATAAGCAAACAAAAGACAGTAAATTCTGCGATAGGATAAAATGTATTTTACTTTTTAATGATGGTTATACCTCTTCAGAAATCTGCAAAATACTCTTAATTGATGAAGGCACAGTATCAAACTGGATTAGGAAATTCAAAAACAGAACATCTCTTTATAGCTGGCTTGGTGATGACTATAAATTGTATTCAGGTAAGTTAAGTGATGATCAAATTGCACAAATTGAACAGTACCTTTTGGAAAACATCATGAGCGACAGCAAACAATTGATCCTTTTCATTAAAGAAAACATGGAGATTGAATACAGCGAGTCAGGAGCAATCGCTCTTTTACACAGATTAGGATATAAGTATAAATATACGACTTTAGTACCATCTGGGATAGATCCTGTAAAACAAGAAGAATTTAAAGAAATGTATGAAGATCTGGAAGAAAATTTAGAAGATGATGAAGTTATCTTATTTGTGGATGGAGTACATCCTCAGCATAATACTGTATGTAGCAAAGCATGGATTAAAGAAGGTGAGCGTATAGAAATAAAAAGTAATACAGGTAGAAGCAGAATTAATATTCAAGGGGCATATAATCCAAAAAACCAAGATATTATTATTCATGAAGATGTTACTTTAAATGCTGACAATACTCTTAGTTTTTTTAAAAAAATTGAGAATTCTTATAAATATAAATCTAAAATCTATTTGATACTTGATAATGCGAGGTATTATAGAAATAAGAAAGTGATGGAATATATTAAAAGTTCAAAAATCGAAGTGATCTTTTTGCCTCCATATTCACCAAATTTGAATTTAATTGAAAGATTATGGAAATTTATGAGAATTAAGGTTATCAATAACAAGTTTTATGAAAAGTTTACTGTTTTTAAAGAGGCTATTTTAGGTTTTTTTAAAAATTCAGTGAATGATAAAGAAGAATTAGCATCCTTTATTGGGACTCGATTGCATCTTATTAAAAATTGAGTTATCCGAAAACCAATTAAGTTCGTGTATATATTATTTTTTATTATTGCCTGACTATTATAAACGAGAATTCCTCCGCCAGACCAATTAAAATATTCATCTTCATCATTTTCATTATTCATAATAGTAAAACCATCAATGATAACTGTGACTCCTTCCTGAGCTCTGATTGCTGAATCTCTGTGGTTTCCTATGATTTTGGTATTATGAATATCAAGAGTGTCTCCTGTAATGGGATATAAGCTTTGCAAAGTGATATTATGATGATTGAAATTTATGTTTTCACGATAAATACCAGGCCAGACTCTGACAATATCATTCTCGCTTGAAGAGTTTATTGCCATTTGAATGGAGGTATAGGGCTTCGTCCCATCCACAGAGACTTCAATAATGGCAGAAAATAAACTGAATGATAAACTAATTAAAAAAGCTAATAAAATGGTATTTCTCATTTATACTCCAATAATTTATATAGGAGGAGAGGAGGGGATTAATCTCCTCTCCTTGGGGTTTTCTACTTCATCAAGAGCATTTTCTTTGTTTGCAGAACTTTTCCGTTGATCACTGCCCGATAGAGATAAACTCCGGATGCGACTTTCCGGTTGTTATCATTGGTCAGGTCCCAGATAACGGAAAAGTTTCTGCTTTTTATTTGGCTAAGATTCTCTTTACTCAGATTAGCTTTTACGGCTAAATCATAAAAACTGCTACCCGTTTTAATTGTTTTAATCTTTTGACCCTTTATGTTATAGATCTCAATTTGTGGTTCATATTTTGACTTCTCAGGGTAATCAAAGGAGATTATGGTGGAAGAGATAGCTGAGGTGACCGGATTGGGATAGTTTTTTAAGTTGTAACCTGTAAATTGAACTTCGGGCACATCTGTATTGGAAACATAAGGTGCTCCATATTCAAAGCAACCCATGTCAATTCGACCATCCCAAACTCTTTGCTTGCCTGATAAATCTTTCTTTGGAATATTTAGTCCTGTGGTATCAGCAGTTCCCCGATTGATACATTCAGAAACGGAACTGAGTTGATAATAATCCATCATATTTCTACTTAAGGAATCTGAAAATACACCAATGAAATGAGGATCTCCGGTAAGAATATGATTTAGGTTTAACAGATCTTGATTGTTATGAAAGATGATTTTATCAGTTCCATTCATAATAAGAGAGTTATTGATACTTCCATTGATATTTGGAATAAGTTCACATCCATATTCAATTTCATAGGGCATTTCAGGATTATACAAGATCATATTGTTCAAAATAGCATCTGATCCTATTCCCAACACTTTATTGGAGTTTGTATTATTAGCAATCGTCCAGTTGTTTAAATGGATAGTATTGTAATTATCCACAAAGATTACTTTGGCTAAATCCCAATCTCCACGAGTCGTATGATTATTAGCCACCAATACATTATTCAAAATTGGATCATGAAGCTCAGTGGGAACGTCTTCAATGAAATTTGCCAATTGAAAGACCCATGGATCAAAAGCCTGACAGTTTGTAATAGACATATTATTGACAACAAGGTTTTCAACATTAACAATATAGACTCCTACCATACCCCCTTGTGTATGGGTAGTTATAAGACTGTCGATAATCACATTTTCAATATTTGTATATTTATTATTTATGACATACATCCCCATAGAAGAGGTCGAACTGGAGTTATTTTTTACGATTATATTTTTAATAAAACCATAATTGGATAATCCTATACCAATTCCAGTACCATCATTCAATTTGCTATCAGAGAGTTTTATATCGTAGATGTTCACATGGTTACCTCTAAAACCTAATGAAGAACCTGATTGACCATTTCCACAATTTATTAGTGAAAATTTCCCCGCTTCAACATCTTTTTCATAAACAAGCCCAGCTAATACTACTCCATGATTTTCATCATCGAAGATTGTTTCATCCATACCTGCACCGATCAATTTAGTATCTGGTTTAATAGAGAAAGGGAATTTCTGCTGATTCAGAGTTCGGGAATAGGTTCCAGCAGCTAAATGAACTGTTTTTTGATTTGTTGAATCAGAAGCGATGATCTTTGTCGCATAATCAATAGTCTTTAAGGGATTATTTGGATTTAAACCTGAGTTTAAATCATTGCCCCAAGGCGCTACATATAAGTCGTGATTTATGTTTGGTAAAAACCCTTGAAGGATATCAACAGTAACATTAATATCTGGTATAGGATGAGCAATAGGATAGAAGTTAGCAATAAAATATTGATCGACTGAGTTTAATTGCTGACTCCCAATTTTTAAATAGATATCTATATCCTCTACAGCTCCTGAAATGGAAATATCCTTTGCAAAGGAAGCATAATTATTGTAAATTGAATTTCTGTTATATTCTGAAAAATATAAAGAACTATTCTGAGATATAGATAATCCTCCTCCCGTACCATAAGTTTTACAATTGAAGATTTGATTATTCTCTAAATATACATAACTGGGTTCGGGTAAATAATCTGAGATACTAATTCCCCCTCCCCCTTGACCTGCTGTACACTTGGTTATTATATTATTTTTTATTTGAATATTACTAGATAAGATAAAAATACCACCACCAACCCAATCAACATATTCATCTTCATCATTTTCATTATTCATAATAGTAAAACCATCAATGACAACAGTGACTCCTTCTTGAGCTCTGATTGCTGAATCTCTGTGGTTTCCTATGATTTTGGTATTATGAATATCAAGAGTATCTCCTGTAATGGGATATAAGCTTTGCAAAGTGATATTATGATGATTGAAATTTATGTTTTCACGATAAATACCAGGCCAGACTCTGACAATATCATTCTCGCTTGAAGAGTTTATAGCCATTTGAATGGAGGAAAAGGGTTTTGTCCCATCCACAGAGACTTCAATAATGGCAGAAAATAAACTGAATGATAAACTAATTAAAAAAGCTAATAAAACGATGTTTCTCATTTATACTCCAATAATTTATATAGGAGGAGAGGAGGGGATTAATCTCCTCTCCTTGGGGTTTTCTACTTCATCAAGAGCATTTTCTTTGTAAGTTTTTCGGTTTTTGTATCTAACCGATAGAAGTAAATGCCTGATGATACTTTTTTACCTTGATTGTCTTTTCCATTCCATATCACTGATTTAAATCCAGGTGTTTGAACATCATTGACAAGAGTTTTTACTAATTGACCTTTAGAATTATAGATATCCAATTTCACATTTCCTTGCTCTGCAAGCGCGTACTTAATTGTTGTTTCAGGATTGAAAGGATTTGGATAGTTTCCACTTAAAGATGATTTTTGAGGATAACGTCCATTTTCAATGTCATTAGTTTTAAAGGACACGGTGTAGAAGGATTGCTGATCGTTAAACTCTATCATTCTACTTTCAAATTGATTAGTTTCGTTATTTAGAACAGCATATTGGTTTAATTTCTTAGAGTTCCCTTTCATGGCTGGCTCCCAATAGCGGAATTCAACTTCAGCATTATTTAGATCTACACCCTCTATATACGCATTGATCTGAACAACATCTCCTACTACTACCTCTGCCCCATAGCATTTATCATTGATAAACAAAGCCAATTCAGCACCATTAATGTTACTTTTAGAATTATTTGGGTTTAACTGAACATAGATGGGGGTATAATCTGCTTGTTCTTCATAAGTAAAGTATTGTGGTGTTTGTTCAGAATAAGAAAAAGAAGGGAAAAAAGATAATGTTTGCCAAGTAAAATTGATCGCAGAGGTCCCTACATATTTCAAAACAACCGCTTCACCAAAATTAAAGAAAGGGTCTTGTGCAGAATAAGTCCAAGGCAAGGAAGTATTAGCTCGGGACATACACCACTTTTGCGTTTTAATTTCGATCAGTTGATCGATTACTTGAGAAAGAGCTATTGTTGGCCTTTCACTTTCTACTTTAAAATATCCTACCCATATTTCCCGATAAGCACTTCCTGCTGGTTTTGCATCAATATGAATTGTCTGATCACTATTTCCACTCGTTCCGCATAAAAAACCAGCTGTATCAAGTATTAGTGAAGGAAGATTGAGTTGAGAATCTACCAACTCAACCTTATAACCATATTGGCTTTTAACCTCTGAATTATATAATTGCCAGTTACCAAAATAGTAATTGCATATTGAAGTAGTTAGAGTGTTATAAAACCACATGATTCTATTCAAAACCTGAGGAGTTGTATTCATCAGATTATTATCATGATATGTCTGAAATAAATAATACAGTTGATCTACATCATAGAGACTCGTGGCAGTGTATCTTTTATCAACGTAAGGGAAACAAATCCAACTATAGTTACTATTGGTGGTTTTGTATATTTTGTGAGCGAAAGCACCATGGGAGAGGGTCGGTATAGCTCCGATATCCATGCGTGTGCCATCAGTTTCTCTGTCGTCTGCGTCTTGATACCACTGAAGTCCATCACCGTCATTATCAGGGTTTCCATTATCAATACAAATGGATTTTACTGATCTTGACCAAATGGGTGCAAAGTTGGTCGAACTAATGTTTTGATTCGCATCATAAATGATATGCTGTTTTGAAAATGCACCTGATTCATGATCTACATCATTGTAATCTGAAGTAAAGTAACAATATTTTAAGGTAAGCCCATCAGTTTGGTAACTCCAATCAATGCCATAGGTGCTACAATTTTCAAAAGCACAATTTTCAACTGTGTAATAACGGCCATTATAGAATTGTATTCCTCTGCCTACGATACTTTTAAAGGTATTTTGATTGATAATTACCGGTTGAGGATTTGTAGAAGATCCGCCTTTTGTGGCAATTCTCAAACCATAACCTCCGGTATTTGAGATATTGTAGAACACATTGTTTTTAACTGTGATACGATTTAAAGCATACTTTTCAACAATATCAATTCCTCCAAAGATTTGATCTTTAAAAGTATTATTTGTTATTTGTATTTGAGCATTGCTGCTAACTAATAAGTAGCTTGACTCTTCTGTGAAGATCTTGACAGCAGGTTTTTCCATACCATAGAATACATTGTTTGAAAAACCACAATTATCAAAATTGATTTTCTGAATGTTATCGGCTCTTATTATGTAAACATCAGAAGCATATAAATTTGCTAAATTGTTATTAAACTGGCAATTTCTAAAAAGAATTTCTCCACTGACAGTTTGCAAACAACCTAGAACAGCTCCACCTGCTGTTAATCCATCATAAGAATCATTTCCTAAAGTACTTTGAACCATATTTCCGGTAAAAGTACAATCCGTGAATTGAGCTTGACCATATAAGCCCACAGCTCCACCACCATGACCACCAGAGATTTTATTATCAGTAAAAATGCAATTTTTGAAGATGGGAGTATTTGTTTGATTATTGATTCCTTCAATGAATACTGCACCACCTATATGATATTTGCTTTCCGGAGCAGGAAGTGTTGAATAACTTGTAAAAGAAATTTCATTATTAATAAAACTACAATTTTCAACAATAGGAGACGCTCCATTTTTTAAGCTGAGAGCACCACCTGGAGACCAGGGATCATGTGAAATTAGATTTTGAAAAGTTAGTCCTTTTAATACTACATTATTATCAAAGTTTGATCCAGAAAGTTCTAGTCTGCTAACGGTAACTAATGAACCGATGCTTTCAATCTTAAGCTTTTTATATTTCCAGGGATCAATCTGATAATAATTATTTCTGAGTTGTACTTTTCCATTGTTTTGTATGCGGCTGATTGCCTCATTCACCGAGCTATAATCATCTGGGACTATGATTGTTTTGTCGGGATTGTAGATTAATGAAATTGAAAAATTGTTAATCGAATTGTTTAGATTATAGGCACGATATTCCTTTCTCTCATAATTGTCGCTATTATGATAAACGTTCATATCATAAACACCTGAACTAACACTAGCGGTAATAATTCCGTTTGAGCTGGTAAAGGTTTGAATATTTCCATTTGCAGGGTTAATCAGATCACAAATAACAGTTCCATAGTAGGAAGTATTGCTCAAGGTTGTTGTGATGGATAAAGTAACAGTAGTAAAAATGACCTCTTCATTGTTATTATTAGTCTGAGTATTATCATTTATAATATTAGCAGATAAAGTCATTGTCATCATTATAAGTATAATGACAAGAATATATGTTTTTTTCATGAGTTTCTCCTTAATTTTATATTATTTGGAATGATAACCAATTGAGTAAACTCAATTGGCAGTGATTTAAGGAAATTTGAAAGCACCATACATTTTGTAATAGCAAAAACAGCATAAAGATGTATTGATTATAATCATAATAATGATCCAAGGAGCTACCAGAAAAGGAATCATAGCCATAATACAAACAAACACATACTTTTTCAACAAAACATACATTTTTACAGCACCTTAAAATAAAGATGCACTATATTTATCAAACATGGAAATATCTGTCAACATAAATTTACATTTTTTCTAATTTTTTATTAACTATTTGATATATATTAAACATTATATCCTCATCTATTGTACATTTCAATATATCATACCAAACTTAATGTTGTAAATTATATTTTTGAAAATCATTTTTTTTCAAGAGAAAACATGAATATACCGATCGTTTAGAGCATACGTTCCGATTTAATAGAGCATATGCTCCGAATTTATTGAGCCAAGCCTCCGTTAAGAGAGCCACATAAAACTCTCTTACTTTTCATTAAAAATTTGTCCGAGAGATCGGTAAAACTACTCGGACAAATTATCATTATTTTTTAAACCCCTTTCTTTCTCTCATTGACATTTTTCCCTCAATTAATATATCGTAAGCATTATGAACTATCCTATCAAGGATGGCATCCGCAAGAGTTGTTTGTCCAATCTTCTCATGCCATCCTTCAATTTCAAACTGAGAACAAAACATGGTTGAACCATTTTGATATCTAGACTCGATTATTTCAAACAGATCATTTGCTTCATGTCCTCTAAGAGGAGTTAATAACCATTCGTCTATTATCAAAAGTTTTACTTGTTTGTATTGATTTATTGCTTTTTTGTACCGACCTTCTCCTCTTGCTACTTCTAATTCATCAAAAAGTTCTGGTAGTCTTATATATTTTACTGAATATGATTTACGACAAGCAGACATACCTAAGGCACATGCAATATATGATTTGCCACTTCCAGATGCCCCTGTAATTATTATATTGTATGTTGATGTTATATATTCACATGTTGATAACCGCAATATTGATGGTTTATCGATTTTCCTGTCATCGTGATATTCTATATCTTCTATGCAAGCATTTGTAAATTTTAAATTAGCAGTTTTGATTAATTTTGCTAATTTGTTGTTCTTTCTGTTAATCCATTCTTTATCTACTATAAAAGCAAATCTCTCTTCAAAAGATAATTGTTTATAAGCCGGATCCTTTATTTGTTCTTTAAAACTTTCAGCCATAGTGCTTAAATGCATTTCATACAATTGATTTATTGTTTGACGATCTATCATTTCTTTTTCCTCCCATAATATGATGAACCCCTGGTTAAACCATGACAAGACGGTGCTACTGTTTCTGAAGGTTCAAAACAAACAGATATCATATCAAATCCTCTTTTTAAAATCTGATAAACTGTTTTAACTCCTGGATTAGGAGAATAGGTTAATGCTCTTTCGCAAGCTTTTTCAAGGCATTCTGCTGAATATTTATCAGCTGATTTCAATAAGGTCATGCATGTTCTATAGCTTTGTTGCTCTACTTTACATGAGGAAATAATGCTTTTTATTACAGCTTTTGTGTTTGATCCAATTTCATCTGACCACGCAATAAATTTTTCTGTATTCCATTCAAGATATTTTTGATGCTGTTCTGGCATATGTTCTGGGAAAGTCTGATATTGTCCTGCATTACCATATTTTCTAATGTGTGAAGCTATTCTGTTGCCATTATAAAAGATCTCTATTGTCTTAATGGTAGTTCTCACGTCTAACTCATGCTTTATATATTCGTAAGGTACTGAATAATTGATTTTATCTATACAAACATGGTAATTATATTGTACAATTGTTTTTGACCATATGGCAAGTTCATATTTTGATAAAGGCAAGGGTAATAATTCATTTTGTTCTTCTGCCAGAAAAACACTCTCACGACTTCCTTCCTTCTTTTGAAAAGGCTTTCTATTGAACTCATTTAGCTTTTCTTTGATTAATTCATTTAACTCATTAAGAGTAAAAAAAAGGATATTCCTTAATGAGGCTGTTATCCATGTCGAAATAACGCCTACCGTTCCTTCTACACTTGCTTTATCTTTAGGTTTCCTTACTCTTGCAGGAATAACGGCTGTGTCATAATAAGCTGCCATATCACCGTAGACTCTGTTTATGACTGGATTAAACCAATGAATCCTATCTACTCCTGTTTTTAGATTATCTGGAACAAGTATCTTAGTAACACCATTGAAGTAATTGAACGCATTGATATGTGCTTGAATCCAACTTTCGGTATTCATAGATAAAAAGCCTTCTACATATGAATATCCGCTATAAGGAAGTGTTGCAACAAATATGTATACTTTAATAGGAGATCCTGTGATATTATTTTTTATCATTGCAGTCTGACCAGCCCAATCAACCTCCATTTTCTCACCAGGTTTATGATGGATACGCATAGTTGCTTTTGTTTTTACGGAAAAATCATTATACAATTTACAAAACTGAGAATATTTGTAGGGTATTTGTTCTTTATCTCTACATGTGTCTGAATATTCTTGCCATAGTAAAGATAATGTTACACCACTTTTGGCTAAATCCTTGTGAATTTGAACAAAATCTGGTTCCTGTTGCTGTTTTCTTAAATAGAAATCAGGAAATAACTGAATTTCGATTTGTTGATTTGTCAGGGTTTCTGCAATAAGCCAGGTTAATTCGGCTTCATTTGCTTTTTGAATGACTTGTGACACAGTGTTACGTGAACAGGATAAACTTCGTGATATCCCACGAAGACTAATACCTTGACGGTATAAGCGTAGTATCTCTCGATAATTGGTCATTTGTGACCTCCAAATTTGTATTTACACTTAATTTGTGTATATATTAAAATGGAGTATTATCTTTTATTATGACAAGTGGATCTTACATCGGAGAGCTGGCTCTATAATTTCGGACTAGTGGCTCTGACTTTTCGGATAGTATGCTCTATTGGAAAAGAATATTCAAACATCAACAAGACTGATATTTTATGATTAAAAGAGAGAAAAATTGTAAAAAATTAAGGGTTAATTATTATACTTTATACTATCAAATAAAAAACACATATGTCCAAGGATGGAGTAAGCTAGCAGTAAGAGAGAAGTAAAGAATGGCTAGATTTTAATAATCATTGAGAAGGTAAAGAGATTCTAATTCAGAAGAAAAAAAGTATAAAAGAAAAGGCAACCTTTCGGTTGCCTTAGGATGTTTAAATCTATACAAGATCTTTATAAAGTGGAAACTTCATAGTTAATTGTCTAACTTGTTCTTTTATTGCTGATAATTCTTCTTCATTGGAGTAGTTTAATAAAACTTTCTTAATAAATGAAGCAATTATATTCATTTCAGTTTCTTTCATTCCACGAGTTGTAACAGCAGGTGTACCAATGCGAACACCGGATGCAACAAATGGAGAACGAGTATCAAAAGGAACAGTATTTTTATTTACAGTGATTCCTGCTAAATCAAGACATTCTTCCATTTTCTTTCCGGAAGGATTACCCTCTTCTTCAGTTCCTAAGTTTACTAACATTAAATGATTATCCGTACCACCGGAAACAAGTTTGAATCCATTAGCCATCAATTCATTAGATAAAGCAGCAGCGTTTTTGATTACTTGAGACTGATAAATTTTAAAATCATCGGATAAAGCTTCTTTAAAAGCTACAGCTTTAGCCGCTATAATATGCATTAGCGGACCGCCTTGAATCCCAGGAAAAACCTTTTGATCAACAGCCTGAGCAAATTGATCCTTACATAGAATAAGACCAGAACGAGGGCCTCTTAAGGTTTTATGAGTTGTAGTGGTAACGATATCAGCATAAGGCACAGGGTTTTGATGAAGTCCGGCAGCAACCAGACCAGCGATATGAGCCATATCAACCATTAATTTTGCTCCAACTTCATCAGCAATTTCTCTAAATTTAGCAAAATCAATTTTACGTGGATAAGCACTAGCACCTGTTAATATCATGGCAGGTTTGTGTTCTCTGGCAAGTTCAAGAATTTTTTCATAATCAAACTGTTCGGTTTCTTGATTAACACCATAATGAATAATATTATAGAATTGGCCTGAAAAACTAAGAGGATGTCCATGAGTTAAATGTCCGCCATGAGCGAGTTCTAAACTAAGCACGGTATCACCAGGTTTTATTAAAGAAAAATAAGCTGCCATATTTGCTTGAGAGCCAGAATGAGCTTGAACGTTGGCATGTTCAGCACCAAACAACTCTTTTGCTCTTTCGATAGCAAATTTTTCCACTTCATCTACATATTCACAACCGCCATAATAACGGCCATATAAATCATAATTTACTTTACCAGTTTTTTTACTCCAACGGTAAGGGTATCCTTCAGCATACTTGTTGGTTAAAACAGAACCAGCCGCTTCCATAACAGCTCTAGAAACATAGTTTTCAGATGCAATTAATTCAAGATTTTCTTCTTGTCTAGTTAACTCTTTATGCATAGCAGCATAGAGTTCAGGATCATAGTTTTTTAAATGTTCCATAATTTCCTCTCTTTAATTTTCTATCTTATCAATTCTTTTTTGATGTCTTGGGTCTTCGCTGTAGTTTGTATCTAACCAGGTAAATACTATCTCTCTGATTTGATCTTTAGATAAATAACGAGCTCCCATAACTAAAATATTAGCATTATTATGTTCTTTAGATAATTTAGCATATTCAACACTGTGACATAAGGCTGCTCTAATCCCTTTAACTTTATTGGCAACGATGCTCATACCAATGCCAGAGCCACAAAAAAGAATACCCAGATTACATTCCAGATTAGCCACGCTTTGAGCGACAGCTCTTCCAGTATCAGGATAATCCATTGATTCTATGGAATAAGCGCCTTTATCATCATAAGC
This sequence comes from Cloacimonadales bacterium (SeqCode), assembly GCA_963678255.2. Classification (GTDB taxonomy): domain Bacteria; phylum Cloacimonadota; class Cloacimonadia; order Cloacimonadales; family WRIO01. Next base: position 732,510 of record CAXXTW010000001.1, on the reverse strand, counting down.
AATTTTTCTTTCATTAAGAAGGGTTTTTAGAAATTCTTTCATTTCAAAACCAGCATGATCAGATCCAATGGCTATTTTCATAATGATCTCTTATTCTGCCATTAAACATGATAATGCAATGCAATAAAACTTGGATTTTTTACTTTCGCTTCGAGACATTACAACCACAGGTTTTGTAGTACCCTGAAGTAATCCAGCTAATTCTCCACCAGCAAAGAGCATTAAACCTTTATAGAAGATATTTGATGCTTCAATAGATGGACAAACTAATACATCAGCATCTCCATTAATTGGAGTTTTAACCCCTTTAATTTCAACACTTTCAGAATCACAGGCTAAGAATAAATCTAAAGGGCCATCAATGATACAATCTGGTAATTGTTTTCTTTCAACCATTTTGCAAATAGCAGAATAATCTATTGTAGCAGGAAAGGCAGAATTGACCTTTTCCACAGCACTTAAAAGAGCTACTTTAGGTTTTGTTATTCCAAACTTTTTAGCCATATTGACAGAATATTTAACCATTGCAATTTTCTGTTCTAAATCTGGGAAAGGTAAAACTGCGGTATCGGTAACAAACAATAACTTATGATATTTAGGCAGTTCTACAGCACATACATAGCTCATTACAGTTTTTGGAGGTAATAAGCCTTTTTCTTTATCAAGAACAGCTTTTAAAAATTTATCTGTATTTACCAGACCTTTCATAAGGACATCAGCATCATTGTTTTTTACCATTCTGACAGCTTCAATAGCAGCTTTTGCTTCATCAGGCTCATTAATTATTGTAAATTTATCAGGATTTAAGCCTTCTTCATTACAGATCTTTAATATTTTTTCCTTATTTCCAATCATTATTGCAATCGCAAATCCTGCTTCTACAGCTTCATTTATAGCACCCAGAGTGTTTTGATCTTCAGCAACAGCAATAGCTATTCTTTTTTTTGGCAACAATTTAACTTGTTCAACTAACTGATCAAGAGTACGAATTTCCATCATATCCCCTATCTATTTGGTTATTAATGCTGCAAGAGCAATTGAATACAATTTAGTAAGAGAGGAATCTCCTCTAGAAGATAAGATTGCAGGAACTTTAGCTCCCACAACGTTAGCGGCTAATTCTGAGCCTAACAACTTTGTACATGTTTTATAAAAAACATTTCCTGATTCAATATTTGGGAAAAGAATACAGTCAGCATCTCCTAAAATTGGACCTTTTAATCCTTTAATTTCTGCTGATTCTTTATCAATCAATACATCTAAAGCTAAAGGACCATCAACAATAGCCCCTTTAATATCACCTCTATCTGCCATTTTTGAAATTATTGCTGCATCAGCACAAGCTTGAATTTTATAGCTGGCTTTTTCTGTTGCAGCTAAAAGACCAACTTTAGGTTTTGAGTTCCCAAGACTGTGTGCAGTATTAATAATATGTTTTAAAATGACTATCTTTTGTTCAATATCTGGTAAAGGGATCACTGCGACATCACCAACGATAAGTAATCTGCCTAAACCTGTGGGTTCAATAACAGAAATATGAGTTAACATAGATTTTGGCAACATAATGCCTCGTTCTTTATTCAGGATACATCTCATATAATTATCAGAGCTAATAGTGCCTTTCATGATTAAGTGAGCTTTCCCTTGATTAACCAGGTCACAACAGATTAAACCAGCTTCCATTTCATTTGTTTCATGAATAACTTCAAATTTATCAATATCTATATTAATCTGAATGCACATATTGTGAATAGTTTCAAGATCACCAGTAATAGTAGCATCAACAATTCCAAGACTAGTTGCTTCATTAACAGCTTCCAAAGTATGAACATCGTTTACAAAAGCAACAACTAACCGTTTTTTAGGACGTGCTTTTGCTTCTTTAAGCATGTGTTCTAATTTCGTAATATACATGATTTTAAAATCCTCCAAATAACTCTATTGTTTTTGATAATAAAATGAAATTCATACTAAAATGTCAAGTAAAATCACAATATTCAGTCTGTTAAAAAAAAAGACCGAAGATTATCATTCTTCGGTCTTTTTCAAAATTGTGGATTAATCGATTAAAGAAGTATTAAGATTTTGTTTGTCTATTGGTTGATATTTAAATCCATGAGATCCAGCTTTAACAATGTTTTTTAACTTATCAGCAATGGTTTCTATAGTATCAATATAATCGATAATATTTAAACCGCTAACTGGGTCACATTCTGATTTTTGTATCATTTCCATAACTCTTTTTCTAGTGTCATTATGGTATTGATTGATTCTGCCTTCTAATTCGATGATCATATAAGAATGTTTTTGGTTAAAATCTTTCATATAGTTCAAAGTAAGGTCAATCATATATAGTATTTTTTGATGATTTTCATCTAATTCTTTACTAAAATCAGCAAAAAAAGGCACTTTTTGACTCAATATTTGATTATGTAAGATCTCACTGATCTGAACAGCATGATCTCCTAACTTCTCAATATCATTGACAGTATGAAGTAAAGGGGGGATCTTTTTTGCAATAGAATCAGAAACAGATTTTTCACTGATAGCAACTAAATAAAGAGTAATTTCTCTCTGTAGGTTATCAATAGCATTTTCTATTTTATCAATATTCTCAATTTTTCTATAATTTCTTTCTAAGTATAAATGCATAGACATATGAATGGAGAGTCTTACTAAACGAAGCATTTCACGCATTTCTTTAATGGATTGTTCAATAGCAACTTCAGGAGTATAGATCAAATTATAATCTAAGTGACGAGGTTCGCCCATTGACAAAGTTTCTGAAGTATCTCCAGGAATTAATTTCTTAGCAACATAAGCTAATAATCCAGCGAATGGTAAGAAAACGAGTGTATTCAAAACATTAAAAAAAGTATGAGCGTTAGCGATATGCCTAGCAATACCCTCACCTTTATAAATGTCTCCAGGAGTAATGTAATTGATTATTTGGGTATAAATCCCAAGATAGGTTAAAAGACCAAAAATAGCAGTTCCAAAAACATTAAATAAAGTGTGAACACAAGCGACTCTTTTAGCTGTTCTATTAACAGAAATACTAGCTAACCAAGCTGTTATGGTCGTTCCGATATTATCACCAAACACCAAATATAAAGCACCTTCATAAGGAATTAATTGATTGGTTGCCAAAACAATTACAATACCGATAGATGCAGAAGAACTTTGAATCATCATGGTAAATAGAGTTCCAGTTAAAATTCCAGTTATTGGATTACCCGACAATAAAATTAACAGATCTTTAGCTGCTTGAGAATTTTGCAAAGGTTTTACGGCTTCAGACATAACATCCAAACCAATAAATAATAAGCCAAAACTGAGTATTACAAAACTCCATTTTTCCATAGACTTATTTTGTCTTAAAAACAATAAGATGACACCAATAATGACAAATAAAAAGGCATAATTACCAATTTTAAATGCAATTAATTGAGCTGTCATTGTTGTTCCAATATTAGCACCCATGATCACGCCAACTGCTTGGCTAAGACTCATTATTCCGGCATTAACCAAGCCAACCATCATAACGGTTGTAGCGCTACTGCTTTGAATGATCCCAGTGACTGCTGCACCAATTAATACACCTTTTAAAGGAGTATTGGTTAACTTTTTCAAAATGTTTTTCATTTCGTTGCCAGCTACTGATTGTAGATTGTCGGACATTGTTTTCATAGCATACAAAAACAATGCTAATCCCCCAAATAGCTTAATAATTGAAAAAAAATCCATCACTATCCACCTAATTATGTTTTTGTGTTATTAAAATCATTCATAATCTCTTGTCAATAATAAACTCAATCAATTACAAATAGATTGGCAATGATATCAGATGGAATTATTGAAGGAGTCTTTCTTTTCAATGAAAGTTTTTCAGCAGTATAGCCCATTAACCATGAAGCTGAAAATGCTGATTCTACTAATAATTCTTGAAGAATTTCATTTGATAAAGTTTCTTGATATCTCTTTTGTTTATTTTTTAAATTCTGAGCAAAAAAGGAGATAATAATACCTGACAATACATCTCCGCTTCCACCTGTTGCCAACCCATCATTACCTCTATTTATGAGATATTTCAAGTTTTTAAAAGAACAAATACTAGTTGATGATTTTAAGAGAATTGGTATATTGAGTTCATTTGTCCATTTAAACAAATATTCAATAGTATCGTTTTTTAAAGTTTCTGAATCTACTAAAGTAAATCTGGAAAACTCACCTAGATGAGGGGTAATCAATATTGGCTTTTCTTTTATGAAGTCTATGAGTTCGCGATTTTCTGATAATATATTAATAGCATCGGCATCAATAACTAAAGGTTTTGACAATCCTGTCAAAACGATTTTTAATAGTTTTTTACTGTAATCAGATTTCCCAATACCTGGGCCAATTAATATAGCATCATATCCTGCCAATAATGTTATAAGAGATTCAGAATCAGGTAAACCTTGAACTTCAGGAATTACTTTCTTCATTACTTCAACAAGTTGGCACTCAAACACATTGGATAGACTTGCAGGATGAAAAAGAGTTATTAAGCCTCCGCCAGCGCGAGCACAAGCCTGAGAAGCTAATATAGCGGATCCTGTTAATCCAGAAGAGCCAGCAATAATCGCAATTTTCCCATAATCTCCTTTATGAGCAGAGGCATACCTGATGGGAAAACAAACATTATTTTCATCAATCAAATTAATTGAAGGTTTGATTTTATCATATAAATAAATTGGAATTCCAATATCAATAATTATTAATTTCCCTGTATAGTCCTTACCACGGTTAAAAAAGTGTCCTAGTTTTGGAGAAGACATCGTTAAAGTATAATCAGCTTTTATAGCTTCCTGGATACCATTTCCAGTATTGGAATCTATACCAGAAGGAATATCTATTGATATGCATAACTTTGATCGTTCCTGAATAATTGTAAAAACTTTTCGGAAAAAATTATCCATCTCTCCATTAAACCCAATTCCAAAAACAGCATCAATTAATACATCAAAATTCATTTGAATGTCTTGAATATATTTATCACTTTGAATCCAATGAATCGGAATATTTAACTTTTGACATCTTGAGTAGTTTTTATGAGTTTCTTGACTCATTTTATTTGGGTCTCCTAATAAAAGAATGACACAACTATAACTATTTTGATTGAGCCAACGAGCTATAACAAATCCATCTCCACCATTATTGCCAATACCACATAATATTAAAAATTGAGGATTTATAAATTGTTTTTGACAAATCTCAATAATTTTATCTACAGAACTCTTTCCTGCTATTTCCATTAAATGTTCTGATGACATAGAAAATTCTCGCATCGTTGACTTATCGAGTTCTGACATCTCTTCTTTTCGTAATACAAACATAAAGCCTCCTATATAGGACTTGTCTGATTTGTTATAGATGAAAGGTTAATATCGGAAACAATAAGTTGAATGGGTAAACTCATTTCAATTGTAGTTCCTTCATTTACTGTTGAATCTAGTACTTTCACTTTCCCTTGATGATATTGTTCAATGATTCTTTTTGTCAAACTCAGGCCAAGCCCCCAACCTCTTTGTTTGGTAGTAACTCCTGGTTCAAAAATACTATGATACATGTTTTTAGGTATCCCAACTCCTTCATCTTTAAATAAAACATAGATATTCTTTTCACTTTGAAAAGCAGTAATAAAAATATTCCCACCTTTTTTTTGCATAGAATCAATACAATTTTTGAGTAAGTTTTCTATTGCCCACTGAATAAGTTCATGATCTACTTTGATTTGAAGCTTTGAAATTTTACTAATAAAATGGATTTCAATTTTATTGTTAAAATGTGGAAGGCGTTGGTTAAAATAAGCTATTGACTCAGATATAATCGCTTCCAGATTATGTGTTTGAAGATTAATTTTTGATCCTACTTTTCCAAATCGGGAAGCTACTTTCTTTAAAATATCAATATCAGAATGCATATGATCTAACATTGGAAGGAGATCTTGTTGATCAGGGATCTTATCAATCCTGGTTTTTAAATAATCAATCCAGCCTACTAATGATGAAATTGGAGTTCCAAACTGATGAGCTGTTTCTTTTGCCAAGCCTACCCATAATATATCCTTTTCTGTTTTTTTTATAAAAGATAGCCCATATACTCCAATAGTAATAAAAATTAGTATTAAAAACAATTCTATATAGGGCAAAAATCTCAGTTTTTTTATAGTTAAAGAATCGTCATAGTAGGTATATCCCAGAATGATAATGTGATTATCCTTATTTATCATAATAGGGATTTCGTGACCCTTACTTTCCATGTTTTTTATTTTTCTTCTTAAAAACATTCTGCTTTCACGATCAAGTTTTGTGTTAATTTTTCTTTCAGTAAAACCAACATTTCTCCAATATTTTGGAGATTTTCTAAAGTCTGTTATTATAATAGGGTAATCAATTTTTGATATGACCTCATCAGTGAAATACTGAAGTAATAGAGCATCGAAATTATCTTTTCCTGTAGTCAAAATAAATCTACTGAATAAATTAGGTATGATTTTAGTGTCTTTGATAACTTGTTTTTTTAATGAATCTGTATAAAAAATGAAAAATATGATTAATAAAACAGTGCCTAAAATAAAATAAGCTTGAATTAAACGATATTTAACGGATTGTCTGCTTAACTGCGTCCCAGACTTCATCCAACTCCTCCAAACTGGAATTTCCCATGTCCAAATGATTCTTCTTATAATGCTCTTCAACTTTTTTGAAACGATTAGTAAATTTCTTTGAACTTGCACGTAAAGCTGTTTCAGCATCAAATCCCAATTTTCTGGATAAATTCACTATAGTAAACAAAAGATCACCGATCTCTTCCTCAATATTTTCAGCATGATCATTTTTTATAGCTTCTTTTAATTCGTCAGTCTCTTCTATTAATTTTTCAAAAATTGGATCAATGGTAGGCCAATCAAACCCAATGGAAGAGGCTTTATCTTGAGTTCTTTGGGCGACAATCAGAGCAGGCATTGCTTCAGGTATTCCTTCTAAAATGGATTGTCTTTCATGCCTTTTTTCTTCCAATTTAATCTTTTCCCAATTTTGCTTTACGGTTTCAGCATCTTTCGCAGTCGTGTCAGAAAATATATGTGGGTGGCGTAAAATTAACTTATCACAAATCTTATCAAAGACTTCATGAGCTTCAAACAAACCTTGTTCAGCTGCAATTTTTATTTGTAAGACAATATGAAGCAATAGATCTCCTAATTCCTCTGATAAATGAACCCCATCTTCATGTTCAATCGCTTCGATAGTTTCATATAGTTCTTCTATAAAATTGGGTATTAGTGATTTAGAAGTCTGTTTTAAATCCCAGGGACATCCTGTTTCAGGATCTCTTAATCTCTCTACAATCTCATATAATCTTTCGAACCCCTGATTCATTGCAACCCCTTCACTGTAAACATTTTCTGAACGATATCTGCCAATGATTTCTTTTGGTTTGGATCTATAGCAGAATGAGTAATGTTTCGATATATGCTGTCTGCAAGTTCTGGTAGTATTTTTTTCTGATAAATAATATAATAATTAATTAAGTAGATAAAATAATAACGACCACGTTCAGAACCTAATAATTGAGAAAATAAAACTAAAACTCTAAAATCATCCTTTTTAAATAAGGAGAATATGATTAAATCTATAAATTTAGTACTATATTTGCTATTAATGATTTTAAAAAGATATTCAAACCAAAATGACGAGCCAGATTTGCATGAGTTTAGTAAAATAGATTTAATTAAATCTTCATCATCAGCACTAATAATATCAAATAATATCTGATATTCAGCTTCTTTTAGATCAACTTCGACCAATTCTAATAAAGATATGATCAGTTCTTCTTTTATTACTAATTTTGAAAGCTCAATTTCTGCTGCTTTTTTAATTTGAACAATATTCTCAACATCAGTATTTTGTAGTAATTGCTTTTCAACTTGCATTTTAATAAGCTGTTCTTTTTCAAAAAAATCTTCTTGTTCCAGCACAACTTTTCTGTTAAAATTGTTTAATGGTTTTGAAGAAAAATTACTATATTGAGACTTAAACATATTATATTCTTTTTCAAACCACACTTCACTCAAAATCCAAGAACTCTCTTTGAAAATACCATAAATCAAGAATAAAAATGGTACTTTATCAGGATCAGAGCCTTTATCGATTTTTTCCAATGAAATATCTACCTGAACTTTTACATATTCATCTCGATCAATTTTTAGCTTTTCGAGGATCTGCTTACTCTCATTAAAGGGCAAATTACCCAATGATTTAGCCAATGTTATTTTAACTCGAGAAGAGCTTGAATCTGACATTTTTGATAAATATATTAATGATTCAGGATTACCAGTATTGCTGATTGCTTTTATGAGTTCTATTTGAATCTCTTCTATAGGTGAAGCAGTAAATTTACATAAAATCTCAAAACTACGAACATCTTCTATCTTTGACAAAGCATCCATAGCTGATTTTTTTATATCTAAATCATCTTCTCGAATTAAAGTCTCTAAAATTTTCCAAGCTTCCTCCTGATTTTCTACTTGGATCATAGCTCTGGCAATATGTGTTTGAACCTCAAAAGGTACAGCTTTTAATTGGGTTTTGATAAAATTGTACATATCGTCATTGTGAGAATCAATGATATAATCAATTAATGCTATCATAGATGTTGAATTACTCTTAAACCATAATTCTCTTAAGAATAGATCATTCTTGGGTATTTCAAAGAAATGAATTAAATCAATAATCTTCCTAATGATCTTTGGATTTTGGAGTTGACATAATTTTATTAAAAATGGATAAGCTTGTTTAACTGGATAATCAAAGATAGCAGACAACATTTCTTCCTGACTTGATTCATCCATTCTGAAAATTTCCTTATCTAAAAGTTTAAACAGTTCAAAATCTCCATTTTTTGCTGAAACCAAAGCAGCAATTGTCTTACATTTTACCGAATCCACTCGATAAATTAATAATATTTTATTTTTATTCTGATTATAAGGTAATTGTTCAATAACCATAGTTAAATAATACAACTTTTCTATATCATTCTTTTGTAAAGTAGCGTCAAAAAGAGCTTGCCCTTCTAATTCATTAAAATAAAATATTTTTATCGATGCATAAGCAGCTATCAATGGGTTCTTGTCATTTGATAATCTTTGTATCGCTCGAATCTGATCCATACCAGATAATTCGATATAAATCATTTTTGCCAAATTTTGAATGGAAGAATGACTGATATTAAAATACTTCCGTAAATGATTCCAGCCATTATAATCACCCAATAAAATTAAGGCACGAGCTCTTTCCATCTCCAAAATAAAATTCTTATTTAAGTCCATATTTTGCAATATCACTAAACTGGTTGGATGATTGATCTTTATTAAAGATTGTATGATAATTTTATAAAGATTACTATCTCCATGATTTAATAAATCAATTAATAATTTTACGGATTTTGGCGATCTAAAATTTCCTAAAATTTTAGCTAAATGACCTCTATTTTTACTTGGAATCTTGTTAATAATTTCTCCAATAATTTTCAACGCCTTGTCTTTTGATAAAGTTGATACATGATTTAAGGCATATTCACTGACTAATGGATTACTATCAGAAATCAATTTGATCAGGATACTATCATCTAAATTGGATCGGAATAGATTCAAAGATCTGGAGAATTCCTGTTTTACTAAGATGTTCTGAGATTCTGAAAAACTCTTGATGTGTTTACTCATATCTGAGTGTTCAATATTTTTTAAAGCAGCAATAGCATGAATCTGCAAGGTATAATCGTCTGATTTAATCATTTGTTCCAAGACGTTCTTAAATTGCATAAGTTGTAAAGAGCTGATCAATTTACAAATAATCAATTTACTCTCTTTATCACAATCAGTTAAATATGCTTTTATATCAGGTAAATTTTCGACAAAAAAGCTTTTTATCTTTGGTGAAATAAAATTTAATCTGGACACGGTTTCTATCCATAATTGAAAAGCAATCTGATAATGCCCTGCAAAAATTAATCCTTCTTTCTCTTTAATCTCCTGATTTACTGTTTCTTTTAGTTTATTGGCATCTTCAGTATCTCTTTTTACTTTCAAATGCTTTTTCTCAATCGTATCATAAGCTTCTTTAATGCTTTCTACAGGTGTTCTTGATAACAATTTATTGATAAAATTAAAATTCTTCTCACCTCCAACAATAATTAAAGGCTTTAAATAAAACTCTAAATCAAAAAGATCATCATTAATACCATGAGTAATAAATTGTTCCAATTGAGAGGAACTTACTGTTAAATTATGCATGATGTTAGCATCCTTGATTATATCTGTTAAAGTATAATTCAGTCTTGTGGTTAGTAACTCAATCTCAGATATGTTCTGATTTTCAAATACTTTTCCTAAAGCATTGTTATTAATAAACTCAGAGATCCATTCAAATTGCTCATAATTATTTCTTAACCATAATAAATCAATTAACCAGCTACTTGAATAATAATGCTGAATCCATGATTTTATTACAGGCTGTGAAAATACTGGCTGTAAAAGTTCAAAATCATGATAATAAAAATCGGTGTAGGGTATAAAAAACTCTGGTTTATATAACTCAGGATGATTTAAGTAAGACAATAATCGGATTTTCTCCCGATAAGAAAAATCAGCTAAATTTATGATAATATTCATTAAGTCTTCTTGATCATTCTCTATTAATCGATTATTAATAATAAAGTCTCTCACATTATGCATCTTCTCTGTATGATTATGAAATGTATAATTTTCCAAAAAAGTTTTTATCATTAATGGTTGATCTATTTCTTCTAAATCTTGTGTATAAATTAACTGATTTTCTTCAAACCAGTCAGAATCTTCAAGAATCATTCGTAGCTTCATATAACGTTCATCTGGTATATATTTGAAGCCCGCCTGTGTATTGGTGGACTTTTGAATGGCTATCTTTTCCAAATTCTTTCTAGCATTTGGATTTAAATTTCCATTTTTAATAATTTGTTCTATTTCTTTAACATTAAATTTGTTCTTTATATAATTGATAAGGTCAGATTGAAGCTTAGATACATTAAGCCATACTAAGATTTGTTCACAATTTTGTAAATCTAACAAATTGGCTTTCATCATATCATTTAATAAGTATTCTCGAACTGTATTATCCATCTTTACAATTTCTAAAAGCTCAGGATAAGCTTCCAACTGCCATAGTCTCTGGATTATCTTGTTCTTATCATCTGCTTTTACATCGTAAAATTGAAATATCTTCTGAGGATCTTTGGAAAACAACAAACTCATCGACTTTAACATGTCACAACCTTTTTTCTTAATTATTACATTTATACTATAGTATCGGATTGTTGTAAATGTTTTTTTACCTATTTATTAAAATAGTTACTCTTTTGGGATTTCAAAATGACTTTTTACTACATTCAACCCTTTATTGAAAAAAAATTACAAGCATTTTGATAAGCTTGATCTGCTACTATATTAGGAGTTACTCGTAATATCTCACTCATAACTTGAACGACATAGATTAAATAAGATGGTTGATTTCTTTTTCCCCGATAAGGTACAGGAGTTAGATAAGGACAATCAGTCTCAATAAAAAATTTGTCTTTAGGTAATACTCTAACAACGTCTCCTAAACCAGAATTCTTGTAAGTAACCACTCCAGTTATGCTGATATACCAGTTTTCCTGTAACACCTTCTCGGCAAAGAGCACATCTCCAGAAAAACAATGAAAAACTACCTTCTCTGGATTATATTTCTTCAATATTTGAAAACAATCTTCATGAGCTTCGCGGTCATGGATAACAATGGGCATATTATATTCTTTGGCAAGAGCTACCTGCCTTTCAAAGATTTCCTGCATCATTGACTTTGGATTGTAATTACGATAATAATCCAACCCAATCTCTCCTATGGCTACAACTTTGGGTTGTTTAACCAACTGACGAATGACTGATTCATCAAAGGTATTGACTGTACTGGGATGATAACCTACAGTTGCATATATTTGAGGATATTTTTTTGCTAATTTTATCGATCGCTCTGAACTCTCTCGATCGATTCCAATATTGATGATTTTTTTAACTCCGGCTTTCTCAGCTTCTCTTAAAACCTGATCTCGATCTTTATCAAAATCTGAAAAATCAAGATGAGCATGGGTTTCGAATATATTCATTAAAAACCCCTAAACTAATTTATTCTCATAATCAAACACTTTTTGAGAATCCAGAAAACGATTATATTTTTGAATGGTATTCCATGTAAAAGGCATACTGAATAATAACCAAAATCCTGCAATTCCAAAGGATAATAACTGAGTGATCGTGTTCATTGATTCTGAATAAAATTTAAATCTGAAAACAATAAAAGCTACCAATAATCCCACAATATTTAAAATAAATAATAAAAAACTAAGAAAAAAATACTGCCATCTAACGGTATGTTTTCCAGATTGATATCCTTTCTTAACCCCTTGAATGACATTCATCTCTCTGTTTTCCATTAAATATGAAACAGGTAGTATTATCGCTATTCCATAAATAACCATAACTAGTCTAACCAAATTTAAGATGGCATCTCCTTGACAGATAAATTTAAAAAACATCAAATAGACTATTCCAATTAATGTTAATAAAAAATATCTTCCATAAGCACTCAAATTCTTAAAATACTGGGTAAAACTATTACTTTCTTGTTCAAAACCGTTTTTATTAGAAAAAGGTGTTAATAAAAAGGGTATAAATATCAAGAAGAGAAGATTAGAAACAAAGTAACGAATAAGCTCGTTCTCTATAAAATTTGTCTTTACACTAAACCATATGGATAAACTGATAGGTAGTATGCCAAATATTAGTGCAACGAAGGAATAACCAATATGTTTTGTATAATTTGACTTATTCTTTGAGTATTCTGAAAAGAAAAATTTTATGGATGAGTATTGTTCTTTTACTATTCCTGTCGGATGACCACATTGTTCACAATATATAGAATTTTCTTCACATTTAGCTTTGCATTTTTTACAAACCATAATCCCTCCGATAATAGTTTTTTTTACTTATTGCTTGTAATATGATATTTTGTCAATAGTTTTATCGGATCAGAACTAGTGGCACATAAAGCTCTTCTTTTGACAATCCTCCATGATAACCGATAAAGGAAAAACTTTTTTCATTCAGGACATGATCTATCAAAATATATTCTTCCTTAAAATGAAGAATAAAATCTCCCACTCGATCATAAAACTTTGGGTTAACACTCCCTAATCCATATAAATTCAAAGAAACTGCTTCCTCTAATGGCATCAAGCGACAAATATCTCCAAACTCCTCTTGAATTACATTTTTAAACTGAATTGTCTTCCCGGGTCTCACATAACAGTATGGAACTCTTGCTTCACCACATAGTGGTAAAATAAGACAATCTGAAAGTTGTGGATAATCTTTTAAGTAACGTTTATTATTCTCTTTTATATCGACTAATCCATGATCAGCTGTTATTATATATAAATTCTTTTGAGATTGACTACTAATCATGGTTTCCAATGAATTTGAAAAATCCTCAAATACTTTGATACTTTCTACAGAATTTAAACCTTTCATGTGGGCTGTTTCGTCTAAATATGGATAATATGCATAAATCATTTTACAGTTATTATTTAGTACTTTCTCTTTTGTTTCTCTTTGTATTTCTTTTGATAATACTTCAAAAAAATGACGAGCATCTGTGTAACCAACTTTATTCTTTTCTCCAAAACTATGATTTGAATAGGATGAATGAATCGTTTTTTCTGGTGATATGATCACATAAGGTAGATTTAAATCATTAAATATATTCTGAAAATCTAGTATAGAAGAAGGGGCTATACCACAAGCTTCAAAATCCTTATAATCGTATCGAGAACAAAAAGGTAAAGGCATTCCGCAAACACCTAATTCTTTAAAATACATATACCAACCTGTCATGGCATGCTGAAGAGGGGCTTCCCCTGTTAAAAATGAACTGATAGCACTGGCAGTTGTCGTGGGAAATACTGAGGTTAATCTTCGCTCAATATTGTTGGTTATCAGATTAGGACGCTGTCTTTTTAAAAACTCATATCCCATACCATCAACGACAATCAAAATGACGTTATTATATTGATCAAAATTAAATGAAAAATCCTTTAACTCAGGATACTTGGTTTCATGTCCAAAAGTCTTTAGTAAACTATTGATCAAATTCACAATTGAATGACCATGATATTCAGGTAAATTCATACTTTTCCCTTTTTTTTATTTTACTTTTATAACTCTTATTCTTAATATTATCATATTATTCCCTAGTCAAAAGTGTTTTGTCTGACCTTTTGCTTTTAACAAATTTATAAAGATGATCAAAACTCATTCCAAATAATATTAAAACAACACCAAATCCCTGTAACATAGAAAAACTTTCTTTAAGCAATAAAACAGCTAATGTAGTAGCAAAAACAGGTTTTAACAAAAAAAACATGGATCCAGCAGATGCAGGGAGTTTCTTTAAACCCTGAAAAAATAATAAATAAGCCAATCCAGATACAAATAATCCCAAATATACTAAAATTATCCCATCTTTCATACTATGAACAGGATTTAAATCTACTTTTAAAATTACTCCCAGTCCTAATAAAACAATGGATCCTGAAAAAAATGAAATTGCATTAAAAACTGTATTACTGTATGTTCTGATCATTTTCTTTGAGATGACAGTAAATAATGCAAATGTAATTGAAGCTAAAACTGAGAAAAGAATTCCCAATGAAACACTGATAACTTTAACATCTCCACTGGCACTATTACCCATGATGACTAATAACAAACCGCTGATACCAATTAATATTCCGATTAATTGTCCTTTACTTACCTTCTCGTGTAAAAGAAATTGAGCAAAAATTATAACAAAAATTGAATTTGAACTGATTAGTATTGCAGCGATAACTGCCTTCCCATAATATATCCCTAATTGAAGAAAATACATACTCACAGCTATGTTTAGAACTCCTGGTAATGAAATTTTTAAGAAGTCAATAGCCTTTAATTGCATTTTCTTTTTTCGATATTGATATAGAGCAGGAACAAATAAAATTAAACTGCCAATGAAAAAACGATAGCCTGTTATGGTTAATGGCGTTATCTGACTATCAAATAATTTACCTGAAAATTCCAGAGTAGAAAAGAAAAGGATTGCTATTAAGCACATCAAATATGAAGATCTCATCTATCCTCCACTATAATCAGATTTTCTATATCATTTTAGTCAAGTATTTTTCAAAAAAAATAAATTTCCTATTGACTTTCATTTGGATTTGTGCTATTATTTAATAGAGGGTAAAATGAAAAAAATAACCAAGCATTCGAATAGTCTCTTGCATGAGCTAAATCTGCATATGCAGGAAGCTCTCGAAAAAGAAAAAGCTTTAGAAAAAGCTATTACTGAAAAAGACTATGAATTGGTTACTTATTGCAGAAATGTATTACTTCAACACTACAGAGATTTTAGCGTAAAAATCTACCGCATTATGGAAGAACACTTAAATGATCTCGATAGTCTTGCCTCAATGGTCAAAGATCTGCAAGAACAAATGAACCTGAGTGATGAAAAATTACAAGGATTAACGGAAGCTAACCAATATCACAAATACGATTCTCTTTTAAATGAAATCACTCAAAATTTTAAAGAAACAGGTCAGCTAACAAAGCCAGTCTGGCTCTTTAAATAACAATCTATCTCTTTAATATAATCTCTCTCGTTTTTAAAATCATTTCTTCTAATAAGCTTATCTTATTCTCAGACTTTAAAACTCGTTCCGCCCTTGATAATCCTAATAGATAAAACTCTTCTGACTTATGAAAGTCCCATGCTTTTAATCGATCATCATAACAGGAGATATAAATATCAGGTTTTCTGTTCTGTAAAGAAACAAGTGCTAAATTTGCCTGATTGTATAAGTTGCAAGCCATGGTATTATAAAGCAGATTCCCATATTTTGAATCAATCTCATTATGCTCCGGTCTTGTAATGATGATGGCATCTTCTGGTAAATCTGGCAATACATTGACTGCTATCACTGGATAATCTCTGGGAAATAAATCTGAAAAATCTACAGGTAATGGATAGCATACTCCTCCATCAATCAAATCACCTTCTGCATACTTATAAGGCCGATTTAAAAAGGGTAGATTAGAAGAAGCAATCATGGCAGAAGCTAAATCTCCATCTTTCAATATCACCGTTCTTTTATGTTTTAAATCAAAACTGATTGCAGCAAAAGGAATCTTACAATTCTCTATCATTACTTTGTTACAATGCTTTGAAAAATAATTATATAATTTTCGGGTACTTAATACACCATTCTTCAACATATCAAAATTTATTCTCAAAAAGTTATTAAAAGACGTTTCCTGAGCAATATGAAGAATCTCTTCTGGTGAATAGCCATAGGCATACAACCCACCTATGATAGCGCCCATACTTGTCCCAATAATTCCCTTGATCAGATAATCCTTTTGTAAAGCTTTTAATACACCGATATGTGCAAATCCTAAAGCACCTCCACCACCTAATACTAATCTCACTGGTTTTAACTTTGCCAATTAGCCCCCCCCCTCTCATTAAAAAAGCACTCAAATTGTTTGCAATTTTCAATAAGTAATTTTATTAGTATCTCTTTAAAGTGAATTTAACATTTTGTCAATAACCATCTTTCTCTTTAATGTAATTAATGGTTACATACCGATATTAGATCTTTACTTAAAAAAGTAATAATATCTAAATCTCAAATCCTTCTTCCATCTATCACAAATAATTATCCAGAATAAATAGATCTTTAAATTACTTATGGAGCGAGTCCGTCATTGTGTTATGTAAATGATAGGGGCAGACCTGTGTGTCTGCCCAAATTGTTGAATTTCATATATTTTACAATCCTGCTACAGATAAATTGATCGAATTCTGTACAATTTGAATTTTGTGAGATTTTCCAGATTCCCAACTAATAATCTCTCTTTTTCTTATATGAATCTCTTTCCTACCTCCTTGCTAACTCTCTCCTTCCTTACTCCTTCCTTGGAGCTTCCTTGGTGTTATCTCAATTTTTAGTTATACTATAAACAATTGAAACTTGTTGTCAGAATGACAAGTATTAAATTAGCAATAAAGCCATGTTCATAAAAAAAGCGAGCTGTTAATGACATGTCTAACAGCTCGCTTTAAATAGTGTGATCGCGTTTATTTCAAGATAAGTGTCTTAATTTCAAAAGGCTTAAATGATATTTCTAAAGATTGATCTGAAATAGTTAATGCCTGTAAGTTCTCCTCTAATGCATCTGATAAAAGGGCAGTCATCTCCTGCTTTGCAAAATTAAACACAATACTGTCCGTACTTCCAACTGTTTCATACATTCTGAGAACAATAGCATTTTTATCTATAAAGGCTTGTTTTACAGTATCAATTTTAATATTTTTAGTGTTAAAACTGAAATCCAAAGTCACTGCTTTTTCTGGCTTTGCTTGACTAATATGCTGTATTAATGGAGAGTTGAATAAATGAGCTTTTTGAACAACATCTGAATTCGTCAGATTTCCGGCATGAGGATAATAAGCAAATGAGAAATTATGAATGGCAATATCTGCCTCAGGATCAACATCAGCAGGACTACGTAATAAGTTTATTTCAAGACTGTTATTGATCACAGAATGACCATATTTACAATCATTAATAACAGCAAATCCATAATTTGGTTGAGATATATCAATAAATTTGTGAGCTAACACTTCAAATTTTGCTCTATCCCAAGATGTGTTTTGATGAGTTGGTCGATCAATAAGACCAAACTGAATTTCAGAGCTGACATTCATGGCAGTAAGATCGGGTTCTGCACAAACTCTTAACATTTTATGCTTTTCATTCCAGTTAACTTCATTACAAATAGATATCATTTTAGAGGTACAGGTTAAACTAACTTGTTGAGTTATTGTAGAATTTCCTATAGAAAATTCCTGTTCTATAGTTTTAATAAAAGCATTATTCACAACCACTTTTTGAGAAACTAATCTTGCCTGTTCGGGTTCCGTTTCCCTATAAAAATGATTAATATCCCAGGCTCCCCAGTTATTCGGTTCATCTTCCCACAATCTTAAAACATTCGCTTTTCCTGATAAGACTTCTCTTTTTTCCTGTTTATCATAAATCCTGGCTATACATCCCTCATGATCTAGTTCAACAAACAAATAAGGATTTTCAAAGCTTGAATGATCCTTGTCTGAAACGATACAATCACATTCTGATTTTGTTTCTTTAAGCTCAACACATCGACTTCCCAGTGCTGGGATATTGATCAGGATATAGGAAATATGGTTTTGGCAACAATTGGGTAACTCCTGCCCTTCTTCGTTATAAGCCTTAACGGGTTTATCCATTTTTATTTGAACAATTTCTTTTCTATCCCAAGGCTGAGAATTTATTAAATGATAGAAATTCCCCTGTTCTTTACCCAATGAACAAGTTAATATATTAGATTCTAAAGAATCAAGCTTTTTAAGATTTTGTTCTGATAAAAGATGAGCATCTTTATAAACCCAGCCTATGGATGATCCTGGAATAATATCATGAAACTGATTAAGCAAGGTATCTTTCCAAATACTTTCAAGCTCTGCACAGATATCGCTTGAATATAAAACAGATAAAAATTCCAATTGTTGTAATCTGCTTTCCAGTTTTCTATTCAGTTTTTTCATCTTACTTTGTGTGGTATAAGTGCCTCGATGGAGTTCAAAGTATAATTCTCCTTTCCAAACAGGCATCTCCTCTGTGTTAACAGCATCAAGTGTTTTTAAAAAATCATTAGCAAAAGCAAGTTTGACTTTCGGTATTCCATCGGTATTCTTTAACCGAATCGCCATTTCTATATGATCTCTGGAAGGGCCACCGCCACCATCACCGATACCATAAAGATTTAGAAAATCATTAGCAATATCTGCCTGAGCAAATCTATTTTCTGCCAAAATGAATTGATTAGGCATGTTAGAAAAATTATATTCGTTGGTAGGGATAAAATGTGTTTTTATGTCTGTACCGTCTATCCCTTTCCAGATAAAGGTATGATGAGGAAAGCTATTGGTCTCATTCCATGATAATTTTTGAGAAATGAAATAATCAACCTGACAATGCTTCATGATCTGTGGTAAAGAACCTGTAAAGCCAAAACAATCAGGTAACCATAAATACCTGAGATCTTTTTGAAATTCTTCTTTAAAGAATTTTTTCCCATAAATAAATTGCCTGATCAAGGATTCACCAGAAGGCATATTGGTGTCATTTTCAACCCAGGTTGCTCCTTGACATTCCCATTTTTCTTCTTTGATTTTATCTGTTATCTCAAAGTATAAATGAGGATAATTTTCTTTTATCCATTGATATAATTGCGCCTGAGATGCCCCAAACTTATAATCAGGATATTCTTCCATCATTCTTAATACTGTTGAAAAAGTACGACTGCCTTTTCTTTTCGTTTCACGAACTGGCCAAAGCCAGGCTAAATCTATATGAGCATGCCCGATAGACCAAGCATTTAAACTACTGGAACTTGCTGGAATAGATAATAATTCCTTACAAGTTTCAAGACATTTTTCGATTCCTTTTCCCTGTTGATAATGATTTACAGCTTTGTTTAATCCAAACAAAATCCTTCTTCGTCGAACTGATCTTTCTGGTAATCCTTCATAAATAGAAAACAAAGCTCTGAGATCAGTAGTTAGTATGTATTTATTTCGATCAAAGATTACTATCTCAGCTTTTTCCAGACAATAACTATCTTTATCTTTACCAAACAAGCCATTGGCTCCACCTTCTGCGATCAGCCGAACGCTTTCACCCCCTAGGGCTTTTGTAAAGAGTGGAACATAGTATTTACCTGCTTTATGATCCCAATCAATTTTATTGGTTAATCCAATGTAAGGAGTTAATGGTTTGTTTAGATCTGCTAAATTGGCTGTCTGCTCTCCAATATTTTTAAAAACGCAGGCTTCTCCTTGTATATCAATATACGCCCCGACTTCGAGATCATGAAAAGACTCTGGTACCATACCGGAAAAGATAAACCAGGAACAACTCCAGGTTTTACCCCATTCTTCTTTTTCAGCAAGCTCCTGCCAGGTATATTGTTCAAAATCAGAAGGTTTGATTGGCTCATTTTGATGGCAAATATATTGTACCTTCATTTTTTCTGATTTTGGATAGATTTCTTTGCTTAACCGGTCAATCCAACGCTTAATGCGTTCCTGATAAATTTTTTCATCTAACATAATTTATTCCTTTTTATTACTTTTCTGTGGGGACAACAATCGCTTTGATTATTATATTTTGGAAGAATATAAATACTACAAGAGTTGGTATAGCCGCGATTACCAAAGAAGCATACCCAACACCTGAAGCACTGCGTTGTATTAAATTATAGATATGAACCATGAGAGTCCACATATCCTGATTTTGGCATACGATAAAAGCAAACATGAAATTTCGATAAGCCGCATTAAAAGCACCTAAAGCAATTACTGCTAAAATCGGTTTTGACAAACTCATTATAAATTGCCAAAAAAGCCTTGTTTCAGATACACCATCCAGGGTAGCACTTTCTATGATTTCTTTTGGTAAAGAATCAAAAAAGCCTTTTAATAGAAAAATAAAGTATCCATCTGCTGCTGCAGGTAATACCAATGCCCAAAATGTGTTTAGGAGATTAAGCTTTTTTAAGATGATAAAATTGGGGATGCCCATTACCATTGCTGGAAATGCCATTGTTAGCATAAATATCATTAGAAGCTGATAGGTGAAAGCAGGCTTAAATCGACTTAAAGCATAGGCAGCAAGAGGATTGACAATTAATGCGATAAGGATAGACATCAAACAGTAAATCAGAGTATTTTTAAGTGCTTTCCCATTGTAAAGGATCAAATCCAGAACGTTAATATAATTTCTGGTTAAAAACTCTTTGCGAATTTCTTTTTTATGAGTTAAGAAATTATGATAGATAATGTCGAGATGGGATACTTTTATCTGATTAAAAGCCAAAGGTAACAGCCCATAAGATTGATTTAATTGCTTTATATTTTTATAGTTATTCTTTAAAAAAGATTGCCAATTCGATTGTGAGGACTGACTGTCGATCGACAAATACTTGCCATCAACCTTATTCTTAACAAAGTCTATCCAAATCTCTTTTTCACTTCCATTAAGGGGTAATCTTTCAGAAGGATAAATATCTATTTCTTGTGCCCAATCCTTTCCAAATAACTGATTGACTTTTTTTAAATCGATTGATCCCTTTTGATCAGGAAACTTCTCTTGTAAGAATAAAAGATATTCTGATTGAACCGTTATATTCAGAATAATCTGCTTATAATCAACCTGACCTTTAATAAACCTGATCCAATCTGCTTTCATATTCAGGTTGTCTTCGGGACATAGTTCAGGTAAACTAATCTGACTAAAGTCTGTAAATCCAGGTTTGTAAACACGAGAATACTGATCAATATTTTGATATTTGTTTTTTAGCCATTGCTTAAATGAAAGATCAACCGATTTGATATAGATACTTTCTGCTCTTGCATAACCTTCAATAAAAATGGAAAAATCCTCTACAATAGCACCACTATGCGGATATTGATCGGGTAAAGTTATTGAACTAAAACTTAAATACTGGCTATGATAAGTTTGATTTAATAGCTCTATTGAGCCATACTTTTGCTTGAGATATTCCTGATAGTGAGGTAATTCATCAGGCAATAATCCAATAAAATGTATGTTAAGCAATTTTCTGACAAAATGAAGCCAATACTCTCTTAAAGCATCTTGGGGAATGGTTTGTTCTAATCGAATGTCATCCCAAGAATTAAAATGAGTACCTAAAGAATCGTTTAAACTTTGTAAATTATTTTGAAACAAAGGGATTAATTCCTGAGAGATAAAGCATCCATCCAGATTGACATATTCTCTTTTATACCAAGGAAGAGAGAGTTTAAATCGATTATATTCTCCCATGATACCTTTATCATTAGAGGAAAAATTCTTTGAACTAATGTCCTTTTCTTCAATCAAAACTTCATCCCAAGTAACAAAGTACGTTCCAAAATGATGATTTAATTTCGTTAAATCACTATTATATTTCTCTTTCATCAGATTTCTAAATTGTCTTTGTGTACTTGAATAAATTCCCCTGCCATACTGCTCACTAACATAAAAATCATAGATGCTTTGACTTTCCCCAGTTTCATTTAAATAGGCTTCCCAGTCTTTTATAAATTGTTCTGAAACATTATCGGGAACTATTACATTTTCAAAAGTCAGAAAGCGATTGTTCAATTGATCGGTTAGTCGATTTGATTCTTCATTTAGATGAGATTCCACATATTTCTGAAACAAGGCTTGATCGTTATAAAAAAAATGAGGAACAATGCTAAACTCATTAATATCAATATGGCTTCTAAAAGAAGAAGAAATCATCAATAAAAAAGGGTAAATCATCGTGATCGCCCCTATAAATAAAACAGCATGAATACTAATATTCAAGACCCTCATTGATATTGATTTTCTGCCGACTGAACCAATTATTGGCATATCAATTCCTTATTTATCATAGGTTTTAAAATCCATATTAGAGATTTTCTTTAATTGAATCATCGTAAAGCCGATTAACATAAAGCCAAGCATCCAAGCCATCGTTGTGGCTATCCCAAATTTTAAATAGAGATAAGCTTTTTCAAAGATTAATAAATCAGCTACCTTCGTCGCTTCATTTGGACCTCCAAAAGTCATGACCAAGATGAAATCACTTTGTTGAGCAGAAGCAATAAAAGCAGCAATAAATTGAAGTATTAATAAAGGCTTTAACGAAGGTAAAACAATATATCGGATTTTTCGGAAAAATCCTGCACCATCAATATCTGCAGCTTCGTAGATGTCATCTGGAATCCCTTTTAGGGCTGCCAGATAAATTAAACATCCTGGACCTACTCCTGCCCATATTGAGGGAAGAACGACGCATAGCATGGCTAATTGCTCGCTTCGTAACCACTGACTCTTTGGTAAGCCTACAGATAATAAAATCCTGTTTAATATCCCTGCATCTGAAGGATCATATAGCAATTTCCATAAATAAACAACTATGATACCGCTGATAATGGCTGGTAAATAATAAATTAATCGATATAAGATCTTACCATGAGATACTTCCTGAAGAAGGATAGCTAAAAGAACTGGCGGGAAAAATCCCAAACCTAAAGATAATAACATGTAATAAAGGGTTTTACCTAGAGCTGACCACCAAAAAGGATCATAAAGCACTTCTGCAAAATTTGCAAAACCTATCCATGAAGAATCCCCAACGATCTTATAATCCTGAAATGCCATCATTGAACCCATGATCATAGGAAGGTATTTCCATAAAACTATTGAAATAACTGCCGGTAATAACAATAAAATGACGGTTGCATGACTGTTTTTTCGGACTGCTGGTAAAATGCGAGCCTGCTTTGAAAAAACTCTCCAGAGATAAATGATACAAAAGATAAATACAATAAAGATTAAGACTGCGATTAGAGAAGCGATTCTGTTTCTTTTTATTCTCTCTTTTTCAGGGGTTTTACCTATCATCAATTCATTGGTACGTTTTTCTCCCTTTTTTAATATTCTGTCTATATTCTTTCTTTTTTGAGAAGGTGTATGACCCAGCTTTCCCTGATTTTCAAGAGAAATACATTGTTCCAGAGGAATTGTCATATATTCATAAACCTTTTGGCAATTTCTTCCGTAAGGTTCTGGCTTTCCATTTTTAACTGCTTCTTCGAAGGTATCGATCCATTCTTTATGTGTATATTTTAAATATTCATCATAACCATAACGCTTTAAAAATAATGGGTTCTGCATTCTTCCATAACCAGCTTCAATCATAAACTTGATTCTGATTTTTCTAGCTTCTTCACTATCATAAAAACGTATATAATTCCAGGCTGCTTCACGAACTTTAACAGGATCTCTATCACCAATCCCTGCATTATTCGAAATGCCTGCTCCTGAGAAGATGCCCATCATTCGACAGTTTATCTCAGCGCCTCTTAATCCATCCGGACCTTTGGGACAGGGTGCCATACCGACAAGGTTTGGATCAAGTTTGCCTCCTAAATTCTGATGACTGAGGTAATCCATTCGCATACCGATTTTACCGGCTTCAAACATTCGTCCCCAATCACCTTCTCTGGTTACAAATCCAACCTGATCTTTACCGTAAGCATCTTTCCATTTGGTTGTCATCAACTTAAGATAAAATTCCATAGCTTTAACACCAGATGAATCAGCAAATGAAGCTCTCCATTCATCTTTCTCTGTGTCATAAACGACAGCATCTCCTCCGGCACTCCACAAATAGGTGATCCAATCATAAGCTGCTTGAGGTCCTAAGGCTAAGTATAAACCATAAATTCCATCTTTGGGAGAAGTCAGACGGCGGGAATAGTCCAAAAGCTCTTCCCATGTTTGAGGAGGCTTGTTTGGATCTAAACCTCTTTTATAAAATAAATCCCTACGAAAGAATAAAACTCGTACTAGCGTCTCATAGGGTAACATCCAGTAATGTTCTTGTTTGTCACCTATCTTTTTTCTTTTAATAACTGGGAAAACAGGTTTTTCTACCCTTAGATTTAATTCTTCTTCTGACATTCTGTTAACAAACTCGTCTAAGGGATAAAGAAAATTATTCTGTATATAAGTGTCTGATTGTCTAAAATTCACATAAATAATATCGGGAGCAACACCTCCAGCTATTGCCATCAATGGACCTGCATCTAAATCCATATTCTCAATTTTAATCCCGGAAAATGCAATCAATTCAATATGTGGGTATTTCTTTTTAAATGCGTCAACAACGGCAATATCTGCTTTTGTGACCGGATCTGTTTTCTTGGTGTCTGGTAATTCAAAGACTTTTAATGTGATTTTCTCGGTGGAAGATAATGAAAGAATATTTAATACTAAAAGGAATATTAATAAGAAATATTTCCGGAAAACCACATATCCCCTTTTGTTCTTAAAAAAGGGTTTATTAAAATCAATACTTATCTTTCAATAAACTCTACCCTTTTTATGACAACTTTATTTATTTTCCTTCACAACCAGAATTAAATTTACTAATGCTTTATGCTTTGTCAATAAAAATGTTATTTTATTAGATTTTGTAAGAAAGGAGACAGTCTAAAATAGATAAGCTCCCATTAACTAACTCTCGAACTTATAGTCGAGAAAAGTGAATCTATAAGCTCCATATCGATGTATTCTTGACACATCCAGTAATAAATCTTTACAAATAATGAAATAATTTCATCAGATCTTCTTCTATTTCTGAGTAACAACTATATTTCTCCCTGATAAAAACGGATAAGTGGCGTTAACCTCTTTTTGAGCAAGTTCGGTTCGGACTCGAAATTCTTGTCTCTTTCTCATCCAGTCCCTATGGTGAGAAAGATAACTCGTTCTGCGAACATCTTGTTTGCAGATAATTTGAACCAAATACGACAATTTGCTTTACCTTAAAACAAGCTAATAAGCAGTTTCATTATATTATGCGAAGCTATATGTAATGAAAGTGCTCTTGAAAGATTGTATCTTGTTGTTTTTTGAAACCGAGTTTTAATGCTCAGATTCTGATCTGGGCTAAAGGTTTAATTATTAACATGATTGTTTTCTACTTAGCTATTCAGGCTAGCTTCGCTTTGGATGAGAAAAAGTATCAGCTTCTCTTACCATTGCACCAATTGAAGTTCCACTCCTAAGTAATTGTTTTGATAGGACTGTCTCATGCTTTTCTTGTAGATATTTATATAGTTTCACTATTCTCAAAACAATAATAAATGTTTTTTCTTTAATGATATTCTCCATTTATTATCCTTTACTTTGTTGTCAGACCATTCATCATAAATGTTCTGCGAAGCAATGAAGCTTCAGCAAAAACATTATCAGGATTTCCAACATTCATCACTCATAATTTACCATTCACCATTAGATTACGTTTACCACTCATAATTTACCATTCACCATTAGATTACGTTTACCACTCATAATTTACGATTCACCATTAACATCGTCAGTTTTGGTTATCAGTGTAAATTTTCCTCCATCATACTCATAAACATTCTTCCTGATTTTTTTCCAGAATCCATCATTTCACATTATTAGGAAAACTAAAGTTATTCGTCAAGGAAAAAATGGGATACTAAGCTTACTTGCAGACTATTTTTTTGATAAGCGGGGTAGCTTACTCTCCCACATTTATCATTCATAACTCACAATTCATCATTAGATTACGTTTTATAGTCTTCTCTTTTCAATATGAGGAAATCTTATCAAAATACTCGAACCATCATTTAGGTGGTTTTCTGTCCGTTAACATAGCTCTATTTCTCCGACATGGTGGCTCTCCACGAACGTAATATTCAATTTCAACCCTGAATGAAAGAGGAATCAGATTCAAATCAATCAGTTATAAATCGGGTGATACAACAACAGCTAATGGTCTTCTAATCTATTAATAAATTTACAGCACTGTCTCAATTTGAAAAATAAATTGTAAAAGAAAGCAACTGATATTTGAGTGTTCAGATTTATCATGTTTCTATGTTGTTGATAATCTATAATACTTACATGGTTCTTTTCCGCTGGTGACAGCTTCGCTTCCAGTAACCAATGTTAAAATTTTTCCCATTCTTCTTTTGTAATTATTGATATTGGACTAAAATAAATTTCCTTACTTTTATCATTTGTAAAATCAATCATTCCCTTTTTTAATATAAATTTTTCATTTTCTGTTGATGGAGGAGAATACAAGAAATAAATTTTTCCATTTTTTATTTTTACATCATCAGTTATACCTTCTGAGAATTTATAATAATAATAATCATGCTTAAAAATCAATTTTAGATCTTTGTATTCGTTATCAAATTTAAATATTGAAACTCTACCCTCTTCATCATTAGTAGAAAAGATTATTATTTCTTTTAAATTATCATTGTTTAAATCTATATAGAAAAAATAAAAAAACATTTCATATTCATCACCTTGAACATCGAAAAGATTGTAACAATCATTTTTTTTGGAGCAAAAGAATATCATTCTTTTATCTACAAAAAATACATAAATAGAATCAGATCTCTCATTTATAACAAATAAAGAATCTACATCAATTACTTTTTGTTTTTCAAATAAAGAGCTATATGATGATTCTTCATAAGAAATTTTGAAAGAGAGGTTACCCTTATTAAACACAATTTGTTCTCCAAACAAATATGAAAAAAAACAAATATACATTATAGTAAAAAATGTTTTCATAATAACTCCATTAATTCCCTGTCTGATTTTCTTTATTAGGTTCTTTTTGCATAAACTCTTTACTCATATAATTTTGGGGATCTTCTCTCTTTAGTGGATTTTCCCAATTCATATTTACTTCAAAATGTAAATGAAATTCTTTTGGATCATTTCCAGCATTGCCTGAATTGCCTGTTTTTGCAATTGTTGCTCCTTCTTTAACTTCATCACCGACTTGTACTAATATTTTACTAAGATGAGCATATAAAAAATACTTTGTTTCTGTAACTTGCTTGCCATTTGCTTCTTTACAAATATTTGCTTTAATAACAACATAGTTTCCCCAATCTTTTTGTTTGCCTAATGCGATAATTTTCCCTGTCAAACAAGCATAGGTATCAGTTCCTTTTTTTGCAAATATATCAAAACCACTGTGATTTTTAGGAGACCCATCAGAATATTTTCTAACCATACCAAAAGTTGAAGCTCTAGTATTCCAATTGTTACCATACCATCCCCTTAATTCTCCATTTTGAATTGGATCTGCCCACATTCCATTAGGATCATAAAAATTGATTGGGTTGTTTCCGCAGTATGCATATGGACTATGGAACTCATCCGCTGGATCGATGCTATGCCATCTACCGAGAGTGGGATCATAGTACCTTGCACCATAGTGATACCAATTCAGATCGAAATCATCGACAAGCTCTTTTCCATTGTAGGTATATTTATTCTCAGAGCCTGTAATAGTAGTCATGCCAGCGATTTTTAGGCCAAAGGGGTAGTAACTATCTTCTTGTAGAATCTTCGGCACGTTGTCATCTGGGGTTATTGTCATACGGACATTGCCGAGGTGATCCTTGATGTCATATTCATACTTAAACTCAGTTACTGTTCCTACCAATGGTCTGATTCGCCCTTCATCGTTTGAGATAAAAGTCAAAACTTCATTTTCAAATTCCATACCACCTACATAATCAGTTTTTGATACAAGATTACCATTTTGACTATAGACATTCTTTCTAATCTTTTGACCAGATGATGTATAAAGCCACTCTATTCTCTCTCCTGAATTAAAAGTTATCAAGACAGGAAGATTATTAAAATTGTATTCTACGGTAATTCCTTTGTTCTTGTCAAGTACTAAGTTACCGTTTTGATCATATTCATACTCTGGTAAACCAGTTATTGATTTTTTTTCTGTTCCGTTTTTAAAATATCCTAAATCTGATTGATTCAAGTCGTTTACAGCAACTATTTTGTTACCATTGTATTCATACCCTAAGTTATCACTCAGAACACCATTATTATCAGTTCGTTGTAGAGATTTGATATTGCCGTTATAATCATATACAAGATTTTTTTCTGAATTGTATGCACCGTTGGCTAAAGTCCAAGCTGCTGAATTTGTTTTTGAGCGGAAAATACCAGATTTTAATCTGTAAAGATCATCATATTCATAATCATATCTATAGGTTTTTGTGTTTTCTTCTGCTGACTTCCAAGTAATTGAGGTGATATTGAATGTCCACAGAAGATTATAGGGCACTAACTCCACTCATTTATCAGCATGTAAATCCCAATGGCAACGTCATACTTGATATGAACAAGAGACTGTGACTGTAACCAAGTTATTGTCAATCCATTTGAATCTTTTTAAATAGGAATCAAATCGAATACATATATAAGTTCTTGAGGCAGGCTTTAATCCAGTAAAGATTATATCCTGCTTTTTTTGAAATTGTATGACAAATTGAAATCATAAGAACACAAGGTTTATAGAAGATATAGCCTGTTGCAATAGTAGTATTTTCGCAACACACTTATAATAAATTGTTCTTTTATTAGATACACCTCTTAACGAGATTTTTATCTGGAATATGAAAGTGACATCATATAATACAAATTAAAATTGTAGGATAGAACCTGAAAACATGTTGAACTTTTATTCAAAAACAATATCATCCTTTGTTATTTTGATTCTTTCCCAACAATTTAACCATTTTCCCTTTTTATTGGTTTTTGGTAAAAAATACCAATAATTCTTCATCTCATTGACAATTGCTTTATCTATACTCTTGTCAATACTTTTAATCACTTTGTAATCCGAAATTATAATCGATTTTTCAAGATAGACATCAACAATCAGAGTATCATTTTTTATGATATCTTTATATTTAGAATCTAGTGTTATTTTTTTTTTAAACAAAAATTCTGATGAAAGTCTAATTTTTTTTTCTTCTATATTTGTAAATATATAACGTCCAGAAGTAGTCATTTTACTTGATTGCAAAAAATTAAATATACCTATTACAGGAACCCCTCTGCTATCAGGATAAACATGAATAACCAAATCTTCAAATATACATTCATTAAGTGATGAATCAAATGGCATAACTTGCCATTTTGTAATATTCTTTGTGATATTTTTATATATAGTATTTTCATTACTATAAGTTGAGCTTAGTAAACTGCATTCAATAATTTCACCAGAGTTATTTACTTTTACTTTAAAGATCATTTCCCCTGGCATAGTATTAATTTAAAACAGAATCAGGAATTGGGTCCATTACTCTTTTTACAAAAATAAATGACCAAGCACCAATAAATTCTGCTGCGTAAATACTTAAGCAAAAAATTAAAATACTGATTGAACAAAATATTTTCTTAATATCATTCATATGTCTTACCTCTTAATAGATTCTCGGTATTGAATATATAAAGTGCCACCATTTTTTCTGAATAGCTAATTCTTTAAATAGAGGGCGAATACCTTCAGTTGAAAACTCATAATTGTAAGCTTCTTGTTGTTTAATCATGAAGCTACCTCCAGGATTAGACGAGCCTAATAAGCCTCTATTTCTGTACATATATAGCCAAGATTTTGTTTCTGCTTTCTGCAAAGAGAAATCTCCTTTTGGATTAATTTTAGTTTCCAATCTGTTCATTTTCCATTCATTAGCTAACTGCTTTTCCTTCAACATTACAATTTTAAACTTGGCAAAAGAATTTGCTACTCTACCTTTTTCGTTTGCGTCACTAAAAGAATCCTCATTATAGTAGATTAATCCAGTAGCATTTTCTGTTCCTCCAGAACATGATATTTGGTCTCCCCAAAATTCTTTATTCGTTTTAGACACAAACTTTCCACCTCCCCATTTCGCTAATTCATCATAGTTACCCTCAGCTAATAATTTGTTAAATCTGGTCTCATCATTAATAAATCCATTTCCCTTAATAGCATTTCTAAAATGCTCTGATCTTAAAAACCCACCAACTGCTCCAAATCCAGCTCCAATTAAGGCACCTTCTGCTGCGCTTCTCTTATCTAAAGCAGAACTTAATGCTCCAGTTGCTGCACCCTCAACAGCACCCCATCCAATAGAAGAGCCAAGGTTTGCAGGATTTCCAAAAGCACCTAGAAATCCTCCGACGGCTCCAACAGCCATACCTTTGAACATTTCTTGATACCATAGCCCTTCGCCGGATACATAAGAATTCATTCCTGACATGTATCCTCCTATGAAAGCTCCAATAATTATTGGAGCAAAAAAGAACTCCCCATCAGGATCTGTGTACATAACTGGTGAATTCCCGCAGAAAAGGTAAGGGGAAGGAGTTTGTCCTTGAGGATCCACAGAATAGAAACGCATCAATTCAGAATCATACAGCCTGGCTCGGAAATTATGTAATCCTGTTTCTTCATCAAATTCCTGACCGGTATATTGATAGGAAATGTCTTCAGAAATTGAAGACTCCATGATATTACCAAAAGCATCATAATAGTAGGAAGTAACAACAACACCTGCAGAAAGGACTTTACGAGTTGACCCCAGATGATCTTTAATGACATAGAATTCATTATTATTTTTTGATTTACAGATTAGTCCCGTTGGAGAATAGATATAATTCAAAACATTTCCTGATTCATCCACTTCAAATATAGGGTAGTCTCCAAGTCCACGAAGATATGCTGTTTTTAAAATACCTCCCTGTAAATTTGCTTGTTTCATAACTCTTTCGCCAGAGCTATTATAACTATAATAGATATATTCTGGATTTTCATTATTTACCTGCAGAGAAATGCTTATTGTGCTTCCTGTATATTTATCATAGTCGATAGTCATACTTTTTGGAGTTGATACATTGACATTTCCGTTTAAATCATATTGATAATCATTGATTGAGCTTCCTGTTGTATTTTTTACCTGATCAGTTCCACTGTTATAAACATAAGTTTTTAAACTGTTACCTTTAGCTAAGGTTAAGAAATTGCCATTTGCATCGTATGTAATACCTGAATAATCAAAATCATTATTGTTATCGTTATCTGCTGAAGTAAGTCGCCCTAAATTATTGTAAGAAAAATTATATGTATAATCCTTAAAGTTTAACTGAGAAATATTTCCATTAGGTTCATACACAATGTGTTCTAAAAATATATCATTTGGAGTTGATAAATCCTGCAAATGACCACTAATATTATATGTATATCCTACAGATATTGGATTTAATTTTACGCTTAATTTTTCTTGAATTATTTGACCATTAATATCATAATTGTATTCTGCATAATATTTTTCTTCATCAGCTTTACCAATAGCTTTCAATCTGCCATAATTATCATAGGAGTATGTTACAATTTTAGCCTCTTTAACTAAGATATCTCCGATTTCAGCCATAAAATTTGTGCCTAATGGAGCAACAAAGCCTGGAGATAGGGTAATTTCGTTTTCTGATTTAAACAAAACATTATCAGCTGAGAGAGTAACATTGTTGGTTGGAGAACCTGCTGTAATAGAATTAGTCGCATAATAACATTCATTTGTTAGGCTGGCATTATCTAATATCAAATTCTCTTTAATTGTATAATTTGGGTAGTCTATTTTTATAACATTCCCAGCCACATCGTAATCATATTTTGTCACAAAGCTAAAATTATCATCAAACGAGAGTATTTTTTCAGTTTTCTGAATAATATCTCCTTTTTTATTATATTTAAATTTTTCTATAACTTCAGATTCAGGGTCTTCATCATTATTCGTTTGTACTTCATACAACCCTCCTCTCAAACCACAAATTGTTCCGTTAATATCATAATATTTTCGAATTCTCCATATCCCAGCATTTCTATCTTCAGGCTGAGAACCCATATCATTATCTTCTGGATCATTGAAATTGAGCCATAAACCATATTTATAACCCGATTCGATCACTCTTCCTAGTTGATCATAACTAACGTAATTGTAATAACCCTGATCAATACCTTTTTGATCTTGAGAAAATATTAATCGTCCTTTCTTAGAATAAAATGATCTTTGTGAACCAATATTTGTACTGTTAGTACTAATTTTTCTCCCAGCACCATTATAAGTGTTTGTTATGATATAATCCGAACTCTCCATACCACTCGGAGGATTATAATAATTTGGGTTAAAAATCTGTGTGCAGTTTCCCTTACTATCATAGGCATAACCAGTAATATTTTTCTCTATTCCATTAACTGCATCTGCATCTGCAATGGTATATAAAAGCTTTCCTTCATTATCTTTGATTTGAACAACCGAAATCCCATTTGGATCAACAGTTTTAGAACAAGATGCGTTTGAATAGTTACAGCTAGTCATATAAGGACTAGGATCTAGATCATAAAAATATTTTACTGAATGACTACCTTGACTTTTAATAGCATTTACTGCTCCTGGACTTCCCTCTTCAATTTTTCTTGATAAAGGTGAACGTTCATACTTTACTTGTGAATAGGGATAATCATCTGAAACCTTAGTTAAAATGTCCCCAGACATAGTATCAGTTAAAAAATTAAAATTAGCATAATTTTGTTTTAGATTAAAGTGTTCATTTTCATATAATCCTGGTAAAGTAGTGACTGACGGACGTCCCCAAGCATCATAAATTGTTTGAGCAACAATAATTCCACCTTTATCAAGGGTTTGTTTTTGTAATTCTCTTTCTAAATAATCAGAATAAACAACTGAAGCAGAGGGATTATTATAAACTGCTAGACTTTTAAAATTTACTATTGTATTATAAGCTCTAAAAGCCACATATGTACCTGTATTATAAACAGGTAGCCCATCTTGAACTAAATCTACAAACAAGGATCTTTTACCATTTATATAAACAGAAATCTGTTTATTATAATAAATTACTGTCCATCTTCCGTTTACATTATCAAGACTTTCACTTTGTTTTTTTAAAGTCAAGCTATTATTATTTGACACATAAAATAACACTTTACTTCCATTAGTCCAAATCAAATAACTATTTCCCATGTTTGATCCAGTATTTGATGCCATAATATGAAGTCCACAATTTGAGCCTGAAAGAGCTTTCTGTTCCCATGAATAGATCATGTTGTTAGTTTGATCAATCTGAGTATAGATTTTTGCGTTTGTATTTTGTATCTCACTTTGTTTTAGGCATGAGCTGTTTATATTCCAGTTACCAGATAAGGTTGACCATTTATTAATACTGTTAAAATTATCAAAACCTTCAAAGAATCCGTATTGTGAAGCAAAACTATAATTTATATTTGGATCAGTAAATGAACGGTAGTTTTCTTGTTTAGAAATATGATAATCTTTCCCAGTCATCAATGTATTTTCTTTACTGTGTATTACTGATAATTTACTAAACCTATCATATTCATAACAAATGGTATTTCCAGAATCATCTGTTTCAAATGTTTTTTGTAAAGTAATCGGATCATAAGCAGTAGTAGTTATTGAAGATTCAACGGGTTGTACAAGAATATCATCCCAATAGCTAATTTTAGAATTCGATCCCTGATGTCTTCCAATAGCAATGATTTTTTTTATCAGTTGATGCTGGTCAATCGTAGTTAAATCCAAAAGAACTTCCAGTTTTTTCCATCTCCCTGAGTTTTCATTTGTATAGTAAACACAAGGAGGATATTTCCATTCTCCATCATCCTCACTATCATCATCATCGCTATCAAGCCAGTACTTCAATTGGATATGCAAATCATCAAATGAATCTGCTTTAACAAAAGCTGAAAAGAGAATCTTACTATTTTTATTATAATTTACATCTATCAACAATTCTTTACAAATCAAATAACTTTGTGCAGTATTAGAATTTGTTGAAACCAATTTTAATGAATTTTTACCTGTATAGGATTCTTCTTGTGATACCGATTGATTTGTTTTTGTTGAATACCATGCATTATTTTTATTGACCTCTTCATAATTCTGATAAAAGACTTCGTTATATTTACAATTTGTCCCACTTAAAACAGGAATTGCATCATTATACCCAAATTTAACCATTGAAAGAGTATTAAACATATCTTGAGATTCAATAACTCTTCCTTTTGCATCTATTTGAGTAATTTCTGATGTTTTAATCCATCCGCTATTATCATCTGGTTCAGAATCATTCCACCATGTAAAATTTTGATAAGGAGTGATCCCATCCCATTGATAAGTTTTAGACTGAACCCATTTATTGCCTTCTAATGGTAAAAAGGTGTTTGCAGATGCACTTACTATAACATCCTCGATTTTGCTAACAGTTCCTATTATTGGATTAAAAGCTGGGAATGCTACATAAGGTGTATAAATTTCATCAAAGTATTTGTATTCTTTTCTTTTTTCATTTATGCATGAATTTTCTTCCGTTAATAATCTGCCTCTTTTATATTTGTTATTGGTTCCTGTTGACTCATCATATGAGTAATGGGTTTCACTTACTAAAATTTGATTAGGTTTTTTGTATGCAAACTCGGATGTTTTAATTATTTTATAAGTCCTATCATCTTGTACGTTATATGTAGGAATTATGTCATAATTTGTCAGAGTGTGTTGTAAATAATTGTTTTCAGAATCATACATAAAAACTGTCCATGGTAGTCCCCAATATCTTACATCATCATTAATTGTACGGCATGAGTTCTGAACGATTTTTCCTAAAGTGCAATTATTGGCATTATTCATAGTAGTCAAGGTTCCGAAATTAATAGAATTGTTAAGAAAATATGGATCTGAATATTCAAACATTGTATTTAGTGTTTGTAAACCGGCATTTATAGAAATTTCACTTACTGGAAATGATTCAAAATTTTTCATTTCATTGTTAATTCTTAAAATTTTTAGATATGTCGCACCAGCTAGCCAATTTGGCTCTAGTGAAGATGAATTTGAAAGCCATAAATTATTTAAGTCTGAATCAATAATGGATAGAGTTGAAAGATTAGAAATATTTGCAGGAATATCTACAGGAATAAGCTCATCCCGGTCGTTAACTATATTAATTCTTAATGTATTATTTTCTTCATACGCAAAAAAATCTTGCCCTACACGAAATGAAAGTTGTTGATATGAGCTATTATTATATGTACTTAATAAGTGCCACCCTGTATTGTCTCTACTAAAAAACTTTATTCCATTATCAAAACTATCATTGCTGCTAAGTTTGTAGGTAACTCCTGCTAAATTGCCTTTTGTTTTAATAGTTCTTGGAAAACACAAATTTGTATTATTATAGTCCATTAACCATGAATTATTATTAACATTAAATTTCCAAAACTGCACCCATCCATCTGAACTATAATTTTTTCTAATTATTACATCATCTCCAATACAAGATTGTGTTCCTTCAAAATTATCTTTTTTACATACTGAAAGACCATTCCAACGAAGCCCCCATGTAACACCAGAATTAAAAACTCCAAACATGTCACCATTCCCACCAAGACCTATATCAACAGATGAGTTGCCTATTGGTATTCTCTGTCCATTAAAATTTTCATCCCAATTATAATAATATTCACCTTGATTAGAGGCTAAAACAATAAATCCTGTTGCCAAAGGTAACCACTGAGAATTTGAAGACATATCATCAGTATAACAGAAATAATTTAATGTTGGTAAATTAAAAAAAGTCCAAGAAAGGTTTTGATCAATGTAATAGCCCCATAAATACCTATCGTAAATATTAATAATACCTAATGTCTGAAAATTTATTAAGTAGTAATTTTTATATGCAATTAATTCATATCCAGGTGTATTAGCAATAGTTGTCTCATCTAAACCAGGCTCTCCCAAATCTTGATCAAAACCACCTGACCAATTTAAGTTGTAATCCATTGTGAACCTATAAACAAATCCAGATTTGCTTCCTACAGCTACAATATATCTATCTCCTGAGCCCATGAGAATTTTGCCTTCATTGTTGTCTCCGCTAAAAGGCATTGAAAATGTAACTGGATTTTTCCAACTGCTTGTATTTTCATCCCAATTAAAGATGTATAAATCTCGTGATGTTCCAGTATTACAATGTGTTCTGTTCATAATAGCAAAAAAATTATTTTCAAGAATAACATTAATATCATCAGTTTTTTTAACTCCATCTTCTTCTTTATAATAATTTTCAACATTTTCAATAGTAAATGGTTGAAGGAAATTATGCCATTGATTGCCATTCCAATATCTAGCTTCAACTAAAATATTAGTTGTACCTATTTCTCTCCAAGTTGTTACAATATAATTATTATGGGGGAAAACTTTTGGAGAATTATATTGTGTTCCAGGATTTATAATAGAAGCATAATTATTATTTATTGTTTTCTTTTCATAACTATAAGTTACATTTGCTCCTTTTTCTGTCTGAATCGTTTGAATAAAGCCTTTATGTTTTATTATATTATTCTGATCACTAGCGTCATCACTTTCATAATAAGAATATTTTGTATAAGATTGTAGTTCATTTTCATTGTTTAATATTTGAATTCCTCTTAATAATCTTTTCTTAAAATTATTATCTGTATTGATGAAGCTAATAAGATTATTTTCTTTGTAATCAAAATCAATTTCTGTTAAAATGCTATCGTCCTTTTTTAGATAAATAGAAAGCAAATATTTCTTTTCATATTGTTCTTGATAT
This sequence comes from Cloacimonadales bacterium (SeqCode), assembly GCA_963678255.2. GTDB lineage: Bacteria > Cloacimonadota > Cloacimonadia > Cloacimonadales > WRIO01. Next base: position 695,169 of record CAXXTW010000001.1, on the reverse strand, counting down.
CCATCATAGAATTTTGTTGCAATTCCATTTTCTGTTCTGATTTCAGGTTCAGTCATTTCAGTATGAGGATCAGCATATTCATAAATTTCTTTGTCTTCGTAGTTTAAATTTATAGAATAACCATAATCATTGAAAATTGAATATAAGTAAACCGCCTGAGTGTATGGCACATCTCCAAAACCTACTTTTTCAATTGCTTGGTTATAAGTATAATGAATGGCATTGTCAAACTGATCAGTAACTGTTGTTAAAAACCATTCTGTTGTAAAATTGCTTTGGCAATTAACACCATTTTCATCTTTTGAAATAATACTATTACCTATCCAATTACCTATGCAAATAGTCTTTGCTTTTGATGAAAAAGGATGATTACTGTCATCATTTTCACCAAAAATCATTTTCTGCATTCCGCTAAATACTACCCAGTTATCTGTATTAGTATTTGAATTGTACTGAATTCTCAATGTATTATCTGTTTCTGCCACATAATCTAAAACATCTCCATTATTGCCATCATAAATTAGTTTTATGAACTGCCCGTTTAGTTTTAAATAAAAAATATCATCAGTAATAGTTTTTGTATTATTGTGAAAACGAACGATACTGTTTTTAGGAAGATCCCATCCTAAACCTAATACACTGGTCGGAGTAAACACATTTTTCTTTTTTACAATTTCATTTACGCCATTGTTAGAATAAGTTAAGTTTAAGCTAAGATTAGAAATTGAAATAGGTACAGAGAAGTTTACGGTACCTGTGGATTTATTGACTTTTTCTGAAATATTTTGAATAACAGAACTACTGAAGTTTGATGCAAAATTACTTGCTGTTGGTTGTTCAAATGTTTCTTCAGAAAACAATAATGCAAAATTACATGTTAATAAAAGTATTAAAAATAAACAAGTTAAAAAACTAAATTTTCTTTTTTTCATAATTCTCTCCTCCAAAATTTCAAACATAAATTTAATGAAAATTTCTCCATTTTCACCTCAATTCTTTACATAATATTTATATTTAATTTTACTAATTTCAATTTCAACACCATCTTCAGATAGTGCAATGACTTTGCCAAAATCCAATATATCCCCTGCTTTAACAAAATAAGTCTGATTATTTACGTTCAGTATGGCTGTATCTCCGACTATTCCAGCTAACTCTATGCGAGGGAGATCTTTTATTTGAACTGTTTTTGATTGGGAGTTTTCAGGTAAAATAGACTTTGAAGATTGGGTTGTTTTTACAAGCATCGCTTCACTGAAGGGATCTCTGAAATCACCCTTAAATTCAATTTTTTGGAATTCAGATTTGTTTTGTAATGTTTTATTTGTCACGACATCTTTATCTGTGGATAGCCCGTTGATCATTTTTATTATAAAATTTCCCCATATAATTGCTGCCAGTATGAAGAGGATAATCATAAAGATTTGTTTTGTTTGCATATCTACCCTCTTAATTTTTAAAACAAAGTTCGGTAAGTAAAGCATTCTGATCATTTTTAAATAATCTCACTTTTATTATTTGGTTAGACAGATTAGAGTTTTCAAAATCTCTTAAAAAAAATCCAGTATTTTTAAAATTCCCTTTTAAGATTATCTGATAGTTGTTAACTGTAGATTTATCATCCGCTTCATTTTGATGTAATGACTCTATTGTCATTTCATTTTTATTGATTATTTCAGATAAACTTCTGATTAGATTCTTGGAATTTATCGGATTATCTAAGTTTTTTAATGTTTTAATATTTAAGTTTTTATAATAGACTAATTCATTTTGAAGATCATTGTAACTGAATAAAGAATAAAGAGAGCCAATTTTATCAAAAATTACAGGTAAAGCATAATATAACCCTGTTAATAAAATAAGTGATAACAAAAGAGAAAGAATTGAATACCGATTAACTGTATGTTTCTTGATCATTTTGTTATTAACTCCAAAGTAAACAAGTAAGATGAAACTGGATTTTCCATATTTTGTTCTTTTTGATCTTTTATCTCTTTAATAATAAGATTTTTAAAATATTGAAGTTTTCTTATGTTATCGACGAAAGTCAGAACATCGTCATTATTTCTGCTTTTTCCCTTAACAATAATTCTTTTATTAGATTCCTGATCATAGAAAATTTCACTCAAGGTTATTCTATCTGGAACTGATTTTCCGATTAATTCCAGTATCCCTGAAAAATTAGTCATTCTGGTATCATTTTTGATTTGATTTACATGAGCCGATTTGTTATTGTCTGCATATAGTTTTTTTTCTATTATAACAAGATCTCTGATCTGATTAACATCCTCGATTTTATCTTGCATAAAGAGTTGAAATGATAAAAATATAATGAGAGCAATGACTGTATAGATTAATATTTTTTGAGAAAATAATCGCAAACTTTTTTTGTCAGTTAATTCTTGATTTAACTTTTGAATACTCATCTCAATAAAGTATATTTGATCAAAAATGGTTTCTTTTTCATTCAAATAAAATCCATCTACAAACAAGGTGCTCAGGTTCAAATCTAAGAGACTCTGTTTTGATTGATTTGAAAAGATCAGATTTCCTTCTTTAAGGATAAAATGAAATTTCCCATTATTAAAATCGAGTGAGATGTTTTCATCTGACTGCTTATTCATCATCGCCAGACCTAGTGTTTCCAAACCATTTCCAAAATAGACAGGAAAGAAATTATATTCTGATAAAAGTCTTATATATTCTTCTTGTTTTTGTTTATCCAGAGCAGTTATTTGAATATGGTAATGATACTCAGATTTAGTCCAATAATATCTGAATAAATACTGATCTGCATGATCAAGATGCTGACAGTGTTGTTCGCAAAGATGGATCATCTCGTTTTCAGAATATTCAGAAGAGACTTCTAAATAATGAAAATCAAAGTCAGTTAATGGTAATAGTATATACAGGTTTGATACACTTAAAGTTTTTTTCTGTTTTGGAGACAATTGAACTAAGTACTCGTTGAAAGTGCATGTATAATGGTTAATTTTATCAAGGAAGTGAATTCTCAATAAGGTTTTAAATGATCTTCTGATGATCTGATTTTGATTTGCTCTTAAAATCGTATGATCATTTAATATAAGTCCCATTACTTTTTCTCCATAAAATCATAAGTTTTACGAATATTGTCCCATTTCTCAATTTCTCCATTATCCCCATAGAAAACATGAGGTGTGATATAGATCATCAATTCACTTTTACTTTTATTTTTATTTCTTGTACTGAATAATCTTCCAATAAAAGGAAGGTCGCCTAATATAGGGACTTTAAAATAGTTTTTAGATTCTGAATCCTGTATCAGCCCACCAAGAATTATTGTCTCACCATCTTTTAGGCGAACTGTTGATTTCAAGACTCTACTATTGATTGTTGGAGGAGTACTTGAGGTAAAAGATCCAACTGGAGTTTTAAATTCCGGGTTTATTTCTACGGTTACATCCCCTGATGCGCTAACCCAAGGGACTATAGACAAGGTCACATTTGCTTCCACTTTTTCAAACCGTTCAGATTCCTGAGTCACGGTTGATTGAGCAGAAGTCACAGGTGTGACAGTTTTCAAGATATAATACTGGGTTGTACCGATACTAATACTAGCAGAATGTCCATTGAGAGTTGCGATTTGGGGTCTTGAGCGCACGTTTGCCTTCCCTTGGTTCTCTAATGCCTGTATCTTCATATAGAAGTTTGAGGGCAACTTTCCCAGATTTGAAACACCTGCCCAACTGCTGATATCTTTCAAAACTTCATTTGCTTTCACGCCATCAGTTTGACTATAGAAACGTCCTTTAGAATCAATACCCAGATCAAGGAAGTTATAATTTGACCATTTTACAGAGTCTGGTTGGATTGATTTAGAACCAATCATCATACCCAGTTCACTAATATCAGTAGTATTAAAATCCACGACTAAAGCTTCTATCAGGATCTGAGGTGTTGGAAAATCAATCTTACTTAAGTAATTTTCTATTTCAGAGATTAAATCATTTGTTCCAACGACCATGACTGCATTTTGTTCTTTAATAATCTCTATGGTGGTGGTTCTTTTAATATTATCAGGAAGGATATCCGCAATACCTTCTGAGCGGATATGTTTCAATTTAATCAATTTAGAGGTTACCAAACTCGCATTCTTCTTATCTCCGATTATGAAGATATCTCCCTCTTTTTTGTAAGTAAAATCTGTACCTTTAAAGAAGTAATTTAAGGTTTCCTCAACACTCAAACCATTACATTTAGCTGTAATCTTTCCAGTGGGTTCACCATATAAGACAATATTGGTTTCGAGTTGACGGGAAAGCTCTTTGATGACATTGACAAGATCGGCATTTTCCAATTCAAAACTGATTTTATTATCATCAACAGTTATCCAGGTATTTTTTTTGAGGGCTTCTTTTCCCTGAATATTTACTTTATCAATATCAACATAGGTGATATTTTCTTTTTTCCGTACTTTATATCCATTGTTTTCAAAAAGAATTTTAATCCCATCATCTAATGCAACATTAGAAAAATAACCACTAATTGGACCAGATATCCCATTTTGGAGAATTATATTTTTTGATGATAATTGAGAGATTTTTTTAGTTACTTCCTGTATATCCTTGTTCTTCAGATCCAGAGACAGTTTATTATCTTTAACCTGAACATTTAATTCTTCTTCTTTTATAATAATTGGTTGAATCTGCTTTTCGGAAATACACAGCACATTACCCTTGATAATTTGCATCAAATCATATTCATCAATAATAAATTCAATAAAATCATGAACTTTGATATTTCGGAAGGTTAATGTTACTTGTTTTTTAACATTATTGTCCACAGCAAGATTGATTTCATATTGATGAGCGAGTCCTCTTAAAACATCCTTCAGATCCATATCTTTGACATTAATCCGATCAATGACTTTGTCCATATTTGGACTGAGATCACTCAGATTTTTCATTTCTGGTTTAATTTCAGTAATATTTTTTGATTTAGTTTGCTTTTGCCATTTTAAAAGTGCAGGATTATAGGGAAGGTGAGATTTTACTGAATCTGCTGATTCGCTTTTTATCAGCACCTTTTTTAAATCATCTGAATTTTTTAATTCAATGGAGTTTAAATTCAATATTAATGTTGTTACAAAGATTAAACAAATTAAGCTGGAGGGTGAGTTCAGACACTTTTTTACTTGAGTCAAGATACTCCTGAGCATACCCGGTATTGAAAGAGAGTCTGATATTAAGGTTCTCAATGCAGCTCCGGTTTATAATAAACTTTTTTCATAATTTCATCCAAACTAATAATTCCTTTTCCTGCTTTAATCAAAGCACTTTCCAATAGATTATTCATTCCGGTTTTTGTTGCGGTTTCTCTTATATCTTTTACAGAAGCATTTTTTAGAATCAATTCTGAAATTTCTTCTGTAACCGGCAGGATTTCAAAAATAGCTGTTCTACCGATATGTCCTGTATTATGGCAGATTTCACATCCTTTTGCCTTGTAATATGTCGTATGATTATCAATATTCATGAATTGCTGATATCTTTCAGTATTGGTTTCAGGTGTTTTACAATTAGGGCAAAGCTTTCTTACCAATCGTTGAGCTATAATCAATCGAACAGAGGAAGAAATCAGAAAAGGCTCGATCCCTAAATGGATAAGACGTATCAAAGTTGAGGGAGCATCATTCGTATGAAGGGTTGAAAAGACCAGATGTCCGGTTAAAGAGGCACGTATGGCTATATCCGCTGTTTCTGAATCTCTCATTTCACCAATCATAATCACATCGGGATCCTGTCTTAATATGGAACGAAGAGAAGAAGCAAAAGTAAAACCGATCTCTTCTCGAATATGGGTCTGATTGATTCCTGTTAAAGAATATTCAATAGGATCTTCAATGGTTGTTATATTGATATTTTCATGATTGATATCATTAAGAACAGAATATAATGAAGTAGTTTTCCCGCTACCAGTGGGACCTGTAACTAAAATCATTCCATAAGGTAATCGAATATATCGATCTATTAATTTCATTTCTTCGTCATTAAGGCCCAGGGATTCCAACGACAAACGGATACTCTCTCTGTTTAAGAGTCTAAGTACGATTTTTTCGCCGAATCTAGTTGGAAGAACAGAGACTCGAATATCGATATCGGATCCATGATGTTTAAAGCTGATTTTTCCATCCTGAGGTTTTCTTTTTTCAGCAATATCCAGATCTGCCATGATTTTAATGCGGGAAATGATTTCATCTTTCTGAGAATAGGGTAGAATTTCCATTGTTTTCAAGAATCCATCTAGTCTGAAACGAACTCGGAATTGCTCCTCATAGATTTCAAAATGAATATCACTAGCATTCAGATTAATGGCTTCGGACAGTATCTGCCCGACTTTGGGAATAACAGGTATTTTTTGCATGAAATCTTATTTCTTTAATTGATCGATTTCTTTTTTTAAGACTTCATTTTCCTTTTTCATCTCAATCATATAAAGAGTGAGTTCTTCAATTTTTTGCAGAAGTTTTGCTTGCATTTCACCAATACTCACACCTTCTTCGTTGATTTGTTTCGCTGAGGGCATTTCAGGGAGATGCCCATTTTTTTTGATATAATGGTCAACTTCATTTAAGGTTTTAAGATCATAGTTTGGTTTAAAAACATAATCAGGCCAACCAGTGGTAGTATTATAATTTTTTACTTTTATTTCAGTGGCATAGATCGTTCCATTTACAGCTAAAGCACAACCAACAGGGAGCTTATCTGTTTTAACACCTATTCCTTGTGGAGAAAAATAAATAGAAGTGATGTCAAATTTTTTACTATATATATTGCCTAAAAGATTCTGTTCTATGTATCTAAAATTGATACTACCATTTTCTTTATCCAAATAAAAACCTTCTGATTTTATTGTAGTTCCCTCTTTCCAATTAAAAACCATTTTATCTTTTTCTATCTGATTCCAGAAATTAGAAGTAGTTGCAATACTATTACCCGTATAATCACCGATAGCAATATTACCTTTTACTGCAATACGACAATCATCAGGGAAATCTTGAGTATCTATACCTAATCCATTAGAGGAAAGCATAATATAGTGGGATAAGTCAGGACCATTTCCTCCAATGTCCGTAGTAAAACTTCTAAAAAAAACATTACCTGATAAATCATCTAAATAAAAGCCAGTATGATAAGCAGTTCCTGAGTTTACCCAACCAAGTTCAAGTTTATCTTTTTCAAATATATACCATTTGGTAAAAAATTTACCTTCATCTGTATCTGTTACTTCCCCCCCTAAAATACTTCCATTCACTTCTAAAGCCTGAGTTGGATTAGAAATTCCAATTCCCAATTTATTTTCGATAGAATAGCTGTCCGCAAAACACAGGGTTGTCAAAAATAGACATAATAAAACAAACATCGTTTTTTTCATAATATACTCCTCATTCTCTTTTATCTTTCGATTCTTTATTTAGTAGGATACTATATTTACCATATCAAATAACGGTAAATATAATGATATTATAATGAAAGCAATAAACATACCAACACAGACGATGATTATTGGTTCGATCAAAGAACTTAAGGTTTCAAAAAAAATATCAAGTTCTTTTTCAGTAACTACTCAGGTACCCTTCGTTAAGTTTTAAAAACACCATTTTTTGTTATAATCATGCCTTATTATTTACCTTTCCAATAATATATATTAAAACTTAGAATATACACAATATATTATAAAAAACTATCAATATTAATAAGAAATACATTGACATATATAGTTAATTAATTCATTATGTACTTATGGATTATAAAAGTAAATATTATGAAGCTAAAGCTGAAAATGACAGGCTTAAACTGGAAATTTGCCGGTTAAAAATCAGCATTGCAGAAGAAAGAGCTGAACTCAAAGAAGAAATCAGGCTTTTAAGTGAAAAGGTTGATTTCTTAATGAAAATTCTCGAAAAGAAAAATAACCCTAAGAACAGTAACAATTCATCAATACCTCCTTCGATGGACTTATCAAGAAAGAATAAAAGTACAAGAGAAAAAAGCAATAAGAAAAGCGGAGGACAGTCCGGTCATAATGGAAAAACCCTTTTACAAGTAAAAAATCCGGATCAGATTGTTGAATTAAAGGTAAATCAATGTCATTGTGGACATCATTTTAATGATGATGAATTTAGATTAAATTCCAAACGACAGGTGATTGATATCCCTTCTATACAAGCATTCATCAAAGAATTTCAGCAATATTCATGCATTTGCCCTGATTGTAATAATAAATATCTGGCTGAATATCCTGAAAATGTTACGGCCCCGGTTCAGTACGGTGAAAACATTCAGACCATCGTTTCGTATTTGAATGTTTACCAATGTATTCCATTTAAAAGAACAGCTCAGCTTTTGTCTGATGTTGTTAATATAAGAATTTCCCAGGGATCATTGAAAAACATATTAAGGAAATTTGCTGATAAATCTAAGGTTATCTATGAGAGAATTAAAAAGAATCTGAGCTCCTCGAAAGTTGTTGGTTCTGATGAAACAAGCGTAAAGGTCAATGGTAAAAAAGGATGGATTTGGGCTTGGAGAGACATTAAGAATGTGTTTCTTGAATATTCTCATACCAGAGGATACGAGACAATTCAAAAAATATGGGAAAACGGTTTGCCTGAATCTGTGTTAGTTACGGACAGATTTTCCGCTCAGTTAAAAACGAAGGCTTTAAATCATCAGATTTGTCTGGCTCATATTCTTAGAGATCTAACTTATATTGAGGAAAGAGAAAAGCATCCTTTTTCTACTGATTTCAAAAGCCTGGTAAAAGAAATTTTTCAATTCAAGCGAATCCAAACAATAGATTATGACAGATCTTCTCCAGAAATGAAACACTTTGAAGATAAAATCAATATTCTACTGGCGATGACTATTTGCAAAAAAGAGTTTAAAGAAACCTCTACTCTTCAGAAATCTTTGATAAAAATCAGAGGATATATTTTGCCTTGTGTTTATGAAACAGTCATTCCTCCGGATAACAATGATTCAGAAAGAGCTCTTAGAAATGTTAAAGTTAAACTTAAAGTGTCTGGGCAGTTTAAAAATGGGGCTCAGGACTACTGTATCATTAGATCCGTTATTGATACTGCTAAAAAAAGAGGATTAAATATCTTTGATATTCTGTCTAAAATCCCTGAACTTTCTCCCAGATAATATTAATACCTGAGTAGTTACCTTTTTCATAAAATTCAGAAATATAAACAAAAACTTCATCCAAATTCCCACTAGTTTCTCCAGCTGAGATCAGTTCTGTCACTGTTTCAGGGAATAAATTACTTTTCTTAAAAGAATGGAAAATTGATTGGCCTTTATCAATAGAACGCAAACTTTCCTGCATCGTTTGTACACAGTTCTGATCTGAAGTGACACTTAAAGAGATGTTTAAAGCCTGACTGATTGTCATCCCATTTTTAATCAAAAGTCCTGCAGATCTGAAGTATCTAGAAATAAATATCTTCTGAATGGTTTTTGCCATAAATGGTACAGTATAAAATATTTTTCTAAAAAAAGCAATATTGATCCAATTTAGCTTATTCTTTCTGTAAACAGAATAGACAACTGCTATTGTTATAACCAGACCAACAATCGCTATAGGGAGATATTTTCCAAAACCAATGATTAGCTTTACACTTAAAGGAATTTCTGCTCCAAAATCGGTAAAAATCTCAGCAATAGAGGGCAAAATAAACAGAATAAAAAATAAAACAGCGATGATGGATGATAAAATTAAAAATCCTGGATACATAAGGGATAAAATCAGTTTCTGTCTTAAATGATACATTTTTTCCATATACTCCGCTTGGGAATGAAGGACATTCCCCAGACCGGAAGACTCTTCTCCAATTTCAATTAACTTGATGTAAACAGGATCAAAAAAAGAATAATGCAGAGATAATGCAACAGAAAAAGATTTTCCTTTTTTCAGATCACTGATTAATTCAGCGGTTAGTTTTTTCATGATAGGTTTTCCAGATTGGCGATGGATTGTTTCTAACGCTTTTAACAAAGTAATCCGAGAGTTAATTAGCACAGATAGATTTTTGGTAAACTCTGTAATATCTCTCAACCCTGGTTTTTGACTTTGAAAAATTTGAAACCCTGTCTCTTTTTTTTTATTTTTCTTTTTTAACTCATTTAGAGGATTGCTCATTGTCATCTCCCATATAGAGTGAATTTCTCAAGGATTGTGTGAAATGCAAGATTTCTTTACCCTTATGATTAACTTGAACTTTCATTATCTGGCAATTTTGATTTCCAAAATCAGTTTCATTTTTTTCATCAAAAAAATATTCTTTTTTCCCATCAATAAACAAAAAATGAAGATTAATCTCTGCATTATCCATTTTAATAAAGGGTTCTATATTTCTCATCAGAATCCCATTTTGATAATAATAGTCAGCTTTCTTTTTACCATTTTTAAAAACAGAGAGTATCTTTCCTTCACAAACAAAATAATCACAGCAATAAAAATCATTGATTAGCTGTTTTTTATAGGAATATATCTTTTGATACAAATCCTGTTGTCTTACCCTTTTTTGATAAGCCGGAACCATCCTGATCAGAAGATTACCCATTAGCCCAAAGATAATGGAAATAATCAGGATTGCTATAAGAACTTCGACTATTGTAAAGCCGGATTCTTTCTTTTTAGATAGTAAAATCGGGTTAAAGAAGCCTTGTCTTTTTTGAATTGGACACTTAATTTCAGCACCTCATATTTCTTATAATCGGTTTTTGTTTTTTGGATAATATATAGACTATCACTAAATTCTATTTGGTCAGTCGGTTGAAAAATGTATTCTTCCACGATGTTCTGAGCTGTGTTTACAGCCTTAATCCTATTCTCAACTGTAGAAGCTAGACTGATCCTAAAGAATAAATGAGAAAAAAGGATACCTGCAAGCATGAGAATACTCAAAGAGAATAAACTTTCCAGTATAGTAACGCCTTTTTGGTTTATAATTTTACTTTTCTTCATAGATTTGTAAAATTTCCATTTTATTGTAATCTGTTAAAAAATCAGGAATGATCATATTTTTTCTTCTTTGTGAAAAATCGATTTTACTGTTTATCATCCAATTTATATAATGGGAGGGTGATATATAAAAATACAATTGATTAGTGATCAGCGTACCATTAATCATACAATCATTCAACTGAGTCTTTTTGTTATTATAGATCAACCCATTGATGACAGAATCCTTTCCCAGTATCAATTCAGGTTGATGCTTATCGTTCTCTTTTTCAAGACTTACGATAACGGTTCCTTCAACAATTGAACTATCTTGGATTACAACTTGCCCTGAATAGTCTAATAATGAATTGTAAAGACAAATAACCGATGGATATTTCAACTCACTTTGTTTTTTTAAAACAATTTCTCTTTTAGCAAAGAACTGACCATTACAAACAGAATTATTAATTTCTACATTTTGCAGTCCAATAAAAATTCCATATCTTCCAAGGATATTTCCATTCAGGATAATTTTTTCTCCTGCTATAAAGATACAGCCTTCTTTATAATTAGATCCTTCGTTAAAAATGATATTCTTTGAAGAAATATATGTATTTTTTTTTGAGATAGTTTGATCTTTATTAAACATAATGTCCTTATCAGAAAAAAATACTTCAGGGTCATTTTTAGTTTTTATTATATTTTCAGCATAAGTAAAAATATCCTGTATTTTTTTTTGATTCATCTCAGGTAATTTTATGTTTGGAATTTTTCTGTTTTCACCTTCAATTGTTCCAGAGAAACTTTTCCCTTTGAAAGGGAGTATTTGATACCCTCTTTCACCAGTAATGATAGGACCTTTTAAAACAGATGTTCCTGATAATGTAAGAAATGATGAGCCATCTCCAATATAAATTGCACTATTCAGGTCTCCTTCTGGTTTGATTCCCAGGTAAGCCTTCAGTTTACTGGATGATTTATTCTTATATCCTGTAACGATGATTTTATTAAATAAACCATGATTAATAAGCTGATAATCACAAACATCTCCCCAGGGAAGCGTTAATGAAGATTTACTAACATTTGGTACTTTTGTTTCTAAACTGTCTATAAGAAGATTAACTGCACTTTCTGCGTTATATCGGCTTTGTATTTTATCTTTTTCTCGTGAAATAAATCTTAGCCTGATACTATTGATCATTAATAAACCTGTGATTAATAGACAAATCAAAACAAAGAACTGTAATACTCCAATTAGGGCAAAACCTTCTATTTTTGATTTCATTAATCCGGTACTTTGTTAGTTATTTTCCCATCCTGATTGACTACCCAAACGCTGAAAATTCCATCTTTGTCAAAGTCAACAACAGAGGTTGCTGTAATTTCAAAGGTTTTATCATCTGATTGTGTTAATGAAATGATAAAGCGAGCTTTCCCTCCTTCAGATATCAGCTTTTCTTGTTCAAATCCTGTTTCTTCTAATGATTTTGCATAAGTATCATTTTCTCGATTATATGCTTCCTGAAGAGAATAGGCTTGATTTAAAACCATTTTTGCTTCAGCCTCTTTAGCTTTGCGCGTAACACTCATAAATTTTGGAACCGCTATTGTGGCTAATATTCCAATGACAACTATAACAATCATTAACTCTATAAGTGTAAAACCTCGATTATTTTTCTTCCTTAACATTTTAATCTCCTTTGGATTTCACAAAATAAACAATAATATATTTCTTTGTCAATAAAATTATCAATTACTCTATATAAACTAGATAGAGACTGTGCATTTTTCTATTCCCCTAAGCGACTTTCCGATAGGATTTGATATCAAACAACTGTTCCATGTAGTTAATCTCAATCATTTCTTGACTATGTTTTAGAATATTTATAGTAGAAATAATGGATTTTGAGTCTAAATGAACTTTGCCATTAATGATAATCATACAAAAGAAAAAGCCTCTCAATCAGATGAATGAGAGGCTTAACTATCAATACTTAAGAAAACTTACTTTCTTTTAGCTAATTCTATAGAAATAAAAGAAGCGACATCGGTGGAATAACTACCAGAGCCGAATCCTGCATCATAGCCTAATTCTATAGCTAATTCATGCGTAATTCTTGGTCCGCCACAGATAAATAACATCTTGTGACGAAGTCCTTCAGATTCTGCCATTTCTATTAATCGGGTTAGATTTTTTATATGAATATTCTTTTGTGTAACAATCTGTGAAACTAAGATCGCATCCGCATTCATTTCTCTGGCTTTTGCCAAAAGATCTTCTGAGGAAACCTGCGCACCCATATTTACAGCATTGATAAATTTATATCGTTCTAAACCGTATCGATGATTGTATCCCTTCATATTCATAATGGCATCAATACCAACAGTATGGGCATCAGATTCAATACAAGCTCCAATAACAGTAATCTTTCTACCAATATTCTTCTCAATATATTCATCATTTTCATCCATATGCATCACTGGGGTATCAACAACCTTTACCTGAATCTTTGTTGTATCAACAAAAGCATGAGTGGTAGCATAAGCTACGATATGGGCAAACCCTTCTTTTAAATCATTTATATAACAGATTTCAATATCTTCCAGTCCCATTTGTTTTAATAATTGTCTGGCAGCTTCTTTACCTGCTTCATTGGCTGGGACAGGCATTGAAAAAGAAAACTGTATTCTTCCATCATTAAGAGTATCACCATAAGGTTTGATATAAGTTGGATCTATTTTTACTGACATAATAACTCCTTTCCTAATTTAGCCCTAATTCATTTTTCATTTTATTCATGAAAGGATTAATATAATCTTCTGATTTTTTAAAGACTCCGTCCAATCCCTTACCTGCAGTGTCCGGACGTTTGATATCGGCAAACTCACCACTTTCCAAAGCTGTGAATAAACCTTGTTCAGATACACGTTTAAGAAAATCTGTTGCCTGTTCAAGTACGTTGACTGCTCTGGTATTAATGACACCTTGTGGATCAAGAGTAATCTCTTGATTAAAATGACGCATGGTATTGAATACATAATTTGCATTTTCGATACCTAAAGCTCTGTCAGCTAAATGAGGAGTATGAACAGCTTCTGTCAACATACCTAATAGTTGAACGCCTTGACCTGTCAATTGAGCAACAAAATTAAATAAACCATTTATCAAATAGGTTTGAAAAATATTGCCCGTCACATGCTTTGTAGGAGGCATATACTTGATTGGTGAAACTGGAAATAGAGTTTTGGTCAAAAGAGCATGAGAGACTTCATAAAGGAATGAATCTTCTAATTCAGGGTTAATCTCATATGCATGACCGATGCCCATCTTCTCATGTTTCACGCCAGATAATAAAGCAAAAGATTCATTAATCAATTGTGAAGCTGTGACAGTATAAGCTTTTTCTATAGCATCTGAAGTCGTTAGGTAATTATCTTCACCCGTCTGAATCTCTATCTCGGCATAAGCATTGATCATGCGGGAGAAATATTGATCAAGAATGGTTCTTTTAGGATTGATGTCTCTAAATAAGATCCCATACATGGCATCATTCAGCATGACATCCAATCTTTCCATAGCTCCCATTGCTGCTATCTCAGGCATACATAAGCCTGATGCATAATTTGTTAAGCAAATATATCTTTTTAATTCTTCACCAACTTCATCAAGAGCTTTTCTCATGATTTTAAAGTTTTCCTGAGTTGCAAATGTTCCGCCAAAACCTTCTGTTGTGGCACCATAAGGGACATAATCCAATAATGATTGAGCTGTTGAACGAATCACGGCAATGATATCTGCTCCTTGTCTGGCAGCTGCTTTTGCCTGAGTAACATCTTCATAAATGTTACCAGTTGCTACAATCACATAGAGACTTGGAGTTTTTCTTGGACCGAATTTATCATATTGAGCTCGGCGATACATTCTGTGATTTCGTATGTGTTCTAACATCTTTTCTGTTAATTCATTCATAACAGCTATGACTTTTTCAGGAGTTTGAGGTGGAATTTCTATTAAGCTTAGTTTCCCCTGCATCACTTGTTCTGCAACTGCTTGTGCAGTTAATCCACTCTGAACCATAGCATTGCAGATCCAATAAGCTGCGCCTCTGTCTAAAACATTCTTTTCTTTTAATAAATCTACTATCAAATTTGGTAAAGGTGTCCCATCTTCTGTGGCACCATCTATTCCTAAAAATCTAAGAACCGTTCTTTCTATTGTAACAGAACTATAACCATCTAAAAGCCATGACATAGAATGCGTAATACTTTTTGCATAATCTCTGGCTACTGAGATTTTTTCGGGGGCTATATTTAACTGAATCAAGGTTGTCCTCCTTCTCTCAATTAGTTTTTTTATCAATATTTTGCGTGATATTGTTCAAGTCAAGGAAATTTTTCTTGTTAAAATTAAGCAATCATTTATCCTTGAAAAATGAGTAATAAAAATATTGATAATTTTGTACATAATATTCTAAGTGATCCCGACTTTAGGGAAGGCTTTGTAGCCTCTCATTATAGTCATGCTGAAAATGCGATTATCAGTGGATTTCCAGACTCTCTGTCAGAGTTAACGATCAATGTATTAAAAAATACAGGAATACATTCTTTTTATCAACATCAATATCAGGCTGTTCAGGCTTGTCTTGAAGGAAAACATATTGCAATCTCTACTGGTACAGCCAGTGGAAAAAGCCTATGCTTTCTAGCCCCAATTATAAACAGCATTGTAAACGACAAAAATTCTTGTTCGATCATGCTATACCCAACAAAAGCGCTTTGTCACGATCAAAAAGTACAGTTAACAAATTATCTAGATTTTCTTTATAATTTATCTAGCGTACAAATCCAATGTGGAGTTTATGATGGAGATACTGTCCGTGAAGAAAGAAAAAGAATTAGAGAAAATGGAAGGATCATCCTTTCAAATCCAGATATGTTCAATATTGGGATCTTACCAAACCATACTGAATGGTCCAGGGTTTTCTCAAATTTAAAATATGTTATCATTGATGAAGTACATACCTATCGAGGAATTTTTGGATCTCATTTTACAAATCTGATAAGAAGATTTAAACGTATTTGCCATTTTTATGGTTCTCATCCGCAATTCATTCTTTGTTCTGCTACCATTTCCAATATTAATGAGTTTTCAGAGAAATTGATTGAAGAACCAGTTACCATTATTGACATTGATACTTCACAAAAAGCTGATCGGCATTTTCTTGTTTACAATCCCCCTTTTGTCAATAAAGAATTAGGTATTAGAAGAAGCTACATACAAGAATCTATTCGATTATTATCATATTTTAAAGAAACAGGCTTGCAAATCCTGTTCTTTGCCAGATCGAGAAAAGTCGTTGAGATGGTCTATACTTATCTCGAAAGAAAAGAAGAAAATCTGGAAAATGTTCGTACGTATAGAGGTGGTTATTTGGCTTCAACCAGAAGAATCACCGAACAAGAAATGAAAAAAGGGAATATTCAGGCAGTGATTGCTACCAATGCTTTGGAACTAGGAATTGATATTGGTGGGATTGATATTGTTATCCTCTGTGGTTACCCGGGCACTATTGCTGGAACGAGACAACAATCAGGTCGGGCAGGTAGAAGAAACAAAACTGCGTTGACTATTATGATAACAACCTCTGATCCCCTTGAACAATATCTTGCCAACCATCCAGATTATTTATTTGAAAAGTCTCCTGAGCAGGCTTTGATTGAGCCCAATAATCCCTATATTCTATTATCTCACCTCAGTTCTGCTGTTTTTGAATTACCTTTTAAAATTGATGAAAACTATGGAGATCTAAGTTCAGAACAATTAAACTTCTGGTTAAACCTTCTTCAAAGAATGAATAAAGCAAAACTTAGTTCAAATAAATATTATTGGATTTCAGAAAAATATCCAGCAGAAGACATTAGTATGAGAGTTGCTGACCCAACTCAATTTGTCTTGATAAATGACGGGATTATCATTGGTAAAATTGATAAACAAAGTGCTTTTTGGATGGCTCATCCTGGTGCTGTTTATCTTCAAGAAGGAAATATTTATTTAGTGGAATCTCTCAACATAGAAAAAGGTCAAATCATTCTATGCCTTGAAGATCCGGGTTATTATACCGAACATATGACAAAAACGGAAGTCGAAGTGATTGAAATTATTAAAATAGAAAATATCGCTTCTTCCACCAGATTTTATGGAAAATTAAAAGTAACAAATATTATCACCGGCTTTAGAAAATTACACTGGGTAACCAGAGAAATATTAGATTATGGGACACTTGACCTGCCTCCTTCTACTTTGTTAACAACAGGCTATTGGTTCAATATCAGTTCAGACATTATAGATGACTTAAAAAAAGAAAATCTCTGGCTGGAAGATGTTAACAAATATGGAAAAGAGTGGGAAAATATTCGACAAAAAATATTAATAAGAGATGAATTTACTTGTCAAAGCTGTGGGGTGTCAAATCCTCCTCGTTTAGAGATTCATCATAAAACTCCTTTTAAACTCTATAGAAATGTAAATCATGCTAATGAATTTAACAATTTGATATCTCTTTGTCCTTCCTGTCATCATGAAGCTGAAGCTATGGTTAAAATACAAAGTGGGTTAAGCGGGTTATCCTATTTACTTCATAACCTTGCACCACTGTTTTTAATGTGTGAAAAAAATGACATTGGTATTCATAAAGAATCTATTGCAGTATTTGCTGATCAAGCTCCCTGTATTCTCTTTTATGACTCTGTCCCAGGAGGAATTGGACTTTCTGAAAAATTGTTTTCTCATCATATTCAATTATTAAAAGAATCAAAAAAAATCAATAATGAATGTTCCTGTACAGATGGCTGTCCTTCGTGCACCGGAGCAGTAGCAGAAAACGGATGGGGTGCTAAATCTATCGTTAAAACCATCATAGAAGGGCTGTTGAAATGAACTTTTACTGGCAAGATCTGATCGCTAACTCACTCACAGATAATAATAATGTCACGTCCAAGCCATTTATCCCTTTAACTCAATTTATTGATGGTCATTATATTGAAAACACCCAGATTTTTGTAAGAGAAAAACATTATCCCATTTCTCAGTTAATAAAGAATGAATTAGATACTTACTTATCAAAACCCTTAAGAAAATATGCTCGTATATTTCTAAAAAAAGAACTTAACCCTGAAAAAATCCTCTTTATTGATACGGAAACGACCGGGTTAAACAGATCACAAGGTACTTTTGTATTTATGCTGGGTATAGGAAGCATCAAAAAGGATTCATTTATCTTAACTCAATATTTTATTGAAGAAATGAATCAGGAATGTATTTTGTACGATATTTTGGAAAATATTTTTAAGGAAACTGAACTATTTATCTCTTATAATGGTAAATCTTTTGATATTCCCCTATTACAGAGTCGATTGATTCTACAAAGAAAATTAACTAATATAAAAGAAATTGCCCATCTTGATTTACTGCCTATTGCCAGAAGATTATGGAAAACAATGGTTGATTCCTTCTCTTTAAGTTGTATAGAGTATAAACTTCTCGATAAAATTAGAAATTGCGAAGAGGATGTTCCAGGTTATTTGATACCTGATTTATATGCCCAATACCAACAAGATGGAAACCCTGAAAAACTCATCCCAGTTTTTTACCATAATGAGGATGATATATCTTCTTTGTTATCTCTGTTTGCTATCATCATTGATATTTTTAAAGATCCTTTGAAAAGTTCTGAACAAAATTGGCTTAATTGCTTGGAATTTGGACGTTTGTTTGAACAAATCATGGAATACTCTATTGCTTTAAATCTTTATGAAAAAGCTTATCTGAACAAAGCTCCAAGAGCAGATTATTATTTAGCTAAATTGTATAAAAAACTAGCTTTATCTGAAAAAGCCGAACCATTATGGGAAACAATGGCTGATTATGACAGTTTGATTGAATTAGCTATTCTTTATGAAAAAAGAAAATGTTATTCTAATGCTTTATGTTATTCTGAAAAAGCGTTTGCTTTTCTTGAATTTAATGATTTTGAAAAGAAAAAAATAGATTTATCAAAAAGAATTAACAGATTAAAAATAAAGTTACAATTGATTAAATGACTTAATTAGCTTTCAAACTGATCTATTTTTTATATTTTTTTAATTTATTAAAAATGAGTAAAAAAGATTGACTAATTCTGCAAATTGATTATTATTTAAAATAGGTGAGGAAAAATTAATGGATAAAATTTTGATTGTGGACGACGTAAACTTAAACTTGAGAATTCTGGAAGATCACTTATTACCTTATTATCAGGTTTTAAAAGCCCGTAATGGAAAACAAGCACTGGATGTAGCTATCACAGAAAGACCTATTCTGATACTAATGGATATTGTAATGCCTGAAATGGATGGGATCGAAGCCACTCAAAAGTTAAAACAAATGGAAAGCACTAAAAATATTCCCATCATCTTTATAACAGCATTAGATCAAATCAATGATATGGTTAAAGGCTTTGAAGTGGGTGGCGTTGATTATATTATTAAACCATATAATCCTCAAGAAGTACTGACCAGAGTCAATACTCAAATCAAAATCATTAAGTATCAACAGCAGATTTTAGACTTAGAAAGAAAAAATTCTGTCTTAGCTATGGTTGTTACGGCTAATCACGAATTAAGACAACCTCTGACAACTTTGAAAGGTTATTTGGAAATACATTTAAAGGAATTGAAAGAAAAGGAAATCACTTTTTCAGATAAGCCTATTAAAAAATTCGACAAAGCTATCGATACAATGATTCAAATCCTAGATAAATATAAAAACAGTCAGGATTTTGATATAACTTCTTATCTAAAAAATGATGAACAAAAAATGGACATTAAAATGGTAAAATTTAAAGAAGAATGAGAGGTATTCATGCATCTTAGGGTATTAAAATTTGATGAAAAAAAAGCACTTATTGATTTAGCTTTTCATCTGTTTAATTTGGATTTAGACTTTAATGATAAAGAAAAAAGTTTTCTCAATTTATATCTTCGAGAAACTATGCTTGATATCGAAGATTATAAACCTCATAAAAAATCTCTTCAAAATACATTACAAAGTTTAAAAGAAAGCTCATTTATCGTTAAAAAAGCAATTTTTTTGGAATTGTCTTTTCTCATATATAATGATCATACACCTACTGATAAAGAAAATAAATTCTTTGATTTACTTAAAACTGAATGGGGAATTGATGAGCAAATCTATAGAGAAAGTATCACACAAGCTAAAGAAATATCTGATTTACAAAAAAAAACCAATGAATTTATATTGGAACAGGCTTCTAACTTAAGTTAAAGATATTAATACATTTTTTAAATCAGAGTGTGATTCTTATCACACTCTGATTTTTTTATATTCAACTCATGATTTATTGTGTATTTCATCTTTGATTAATTGAGCTAATCTTTTGACTCCTTCTCTGTTTATTTCAAGTGAAGAATAGGAAAAGTTGATTCTGGCAAAGTTAGCACCTTTACCTTCTACAAAAAATGCTTTTCCTGGAACAAAAGAGATTTTATGCTTTATTGCAGTTTTTAATAATTCAGAACTGTCTATGTAGTTTGGTAATTGGATAAACAAAAATAATCCTCCATTTGGTGAATTCCATTGTACTTCTGGAGGCATAAATTCCTTGAAATCTCTCAGCATACAGTCTCTTTTAATTTTATATTCGTGTTTCACTCTCTGAAGATACTCATCAAAATAACCTTTTTGCAAAAATCTGGCAGCTATCTTTTGGGTTAAAGGAGAACTACACAAATCTGTATTTTGTTTAGCAATGACAAATCTATCAATAATTTCTTCTTTTGCAATTACCCACCCAATTCTAAATCCAGGCATAAAGGTCTTTGAAAATGTCCCAAAATGAATAACATTTTCTCCTTTAGCCATTTCAAAAAGTGAAGGAATGACTTCACTATCAAAATTAAATTCACGATAAGGGCTGTCTTCTATCACTAAAATGTCTTCCTGGAGCGCATAATTCATAATTTCCTGGCGTCGTTTATAACTCATGTGTATTCCAGATGGGTTTTGAAAATCCGGAATCAAATAAATAAATTTTGGGAGATTTCCTTCTTTTTTTAGCTTTTCATAACAATTCTTTAATTCTATAAAGGACATACCTTCTTCATCCAGAGGAATATCTTGGATGTCTGCCCCATATGATAGAAAAGCTCCTAAAGATCCAAGATAAGAAGGTGCCTCACAGATTATCTTATCTCTGGGATTGATAAAAATCTTCCCTGCAAGATCAAGAGCTTGTTGTGAGCCACTCACAATAACTAGTTCTTCTTTCTTGATCATAAAACCCAAAGATTGATATCTTTGGGTCAATATCTCTCTTAAAAGATTATCTCCTTCTGTTGTCCCATATTGAAGAGCATTAATGTAATCTTCATTTAATATTTCGTTTGTCACTTCCAAAATCCTTTCTTTCGGAAAAAGAACAGGGTCAGGTAAACCTCCACCAAATGATATCATGCCTGGTTCAGATGTTAATTTTAATAACTCTCTAATCTCTGAACGTTTCATAGCACGGTGTTGTTCTGATAATAAATTGATTATGTCCATTTGTTTCCTCCTATAAGAGAACTAACGTTCTTTATTTAAGTAAATTTTTCATTCTTTATCGTGGAAAAGAGATAATCCCATAAAATGATATTTTAATAATAAATAAATTCTGTCCAAATCTCTTTGATGACCTCCTGAATTCTTAAATATTATAAAAAGACCATCCCATATATTCTTGACGATGATTTTAATGATAAAAGGTTCATATCCACTACTTTGATCAATGCCTTCAATAAGGTGAAAAGACATTTTCTCATATAGTTTCTCTTTAAAATCGCCATAATCAGGAACATCCTGATTTTCCATTAATAACAAAAATGCTGTACGATTATTAAGGATTCGATGATATAATCCTTCTGATACATAACGGATATTTTCTTCAGTGTAATTACCATCATTTTCTTCTTCAAAAAACTGGTCCATTCTTTGTAAGAACAAAGCATAAGCAGGATTTACGAATATTTTAAAAAGACTGAATTTATCAGGAAAATACTTATAAAGATTACTTACACTCACATTAACCAACCCTGCAATTTCCCGCATGGAAGTATTCTGATATCCCTTTTCCAAAAATAACATTTCAGCATTGCTGATGATTGATTCCCTGATCTCATCTTTTAATACTTGCATTAAAGAACCCCTGTTCTCTAATTAAATTAAAAGAATAAATTTGTCAATAACTATCTTTTATTTCTCTCTTTTTTTATTAAAGTATTCGAAAAAGGAGATATTGTTTATAGTAAAGTTAAAAAAATAAAGGAAGGTATTATTCAATACCTTCCTTTCAGTTTTCAAAAATTATTCTATAACTAACATTTTTTTAGTCATTGAGTAGGTGGGACTTACTAATTTATAGAAATAAATACCACTGGAACAATGCTTTTTATTATTATCACGTCCATCCCATGTTATTTGATGAATACCTGGGTTTATTGAAAGAAAAGATTTAATGAGTTGTCCCTTGATATTATAAATGCTAAGAGAGGCACTCTCATCTTCTTTAATTTTAACTTTAATTATAACGGAAGATAAATGACTTACAGGATTAGGATATACATTTAATAACTCAGAATAGATAGGATATTCAGGAATATCGGGGTCATCAAGAGTAATTATTCTGGAAGGACCAAAGAATTCAAAACTACCATTGTTTTCAATTGATTGCAACCAATAATAATACTCTTGATTCTTTTCTATTTCTGAATCTTTAAAAGTATAGGTATTTTCATTGGATTGATTTTTAGCTTGAACAAGTGAATTGGTTATTCTTTGCGCATTATTTAGTAAATTTGTATCATTTCTGTATATGTGATATCCCAACAGATTACTTTCTGATTGAGTGATCCATTGGATATTAACATATTCAATTGAAGAACAAATAGTATTAAAGGAAGACAGAGTAACTGGGAGAGTTGAATCATTACCTGATCCAATAGCAAAATGAGAAAAAGAGGTCAAATCATTTCTTTTTACTACTGGTTCTGAAGCTGAGCCGCTTCCATTCTCATGAATACCAGACAACGTCCAGTCTTCATCGATACTGTTTCTTTTTAAAATTCGAAGAGTTTCAACATTACCAAGACCATTAAACCCTTTTGCTGTAAGAAACAAATTATAAATTCCTCCAGTAAGTCCTTCATCTGTTTGAGTTAACCAATAACCTTCAGGAGCAATATTATTTATCATCCAACTATTATCATCAAGAGGTAAACCTTCTAAGCCTGGATTTGAGGATACAAAATCAGAAATGACAATCCCTGAATGTGTTACAGGTTCTGTAAATACAATTGTTAAAGGTCTGTAATACTGCATATTACCAATGGGGAAAAGAATTGGATTCGTTTCTTCATTATTGATCCATCTCCCAAATATTCCATTAATCCAGCCATTGCCCTTGTTTAAAACACCTTTTTCACTTTCTGCAATGCCAAGTATAATCTTAAACTGATTTGTATGAATAATTCCATCTAATAAATTAAATTGAGATTTAATTATTAAATTTGATGAAAGTGTAAGCCCTGCTGCATTGCTGAGTTCAAAGTCTTTAACTTGAGCAGGAAGACCATTCCCACAGATTTGAGATACTGATCCGTTATACTTATAAGATGCATTTTGAGAAAAAACACGAGAGCCACTACTTTGAATATTTCCAGTTAATTCATTTAATGAAATTCCATTTGAATGACCAATTATTAATGAAGCATTATCATTAAGATAAAAATTTCCATTATTACTAAAAATATTATTTCCACAGTTTAATACACCATTAACATTAATATTTGAGGCATTTGATACGAAATTTCTTCCATTCTTTAGTTCAAGAGTTCCAGCAGAGCTTATAGTGGAGAGACTTAGTAAAGCATTATTATCATTTTGATCCAGAATTTGAGATTCGCTTCCATTAAGGATTATATTTGCATTATTTGTAACAATATTAGCATTATTAAATTTGAATGTTGTATGAATATCAAAGGTACCTTGAGACAGCATATTTGAAGAAAAGTTATTCAATTGTCCTGAGGAAACAATGCTAAAAGCTCCAGATAACACCTGAAGTGTTCCTGAGTTATTAAGCCTAACATAATTAAAAAAGGAATAACCACTACCTTCTGATTTTTTTAAAAGTCCGTAGTTGTTAAAAGTATAAAGACCATCGCCACCAAAATCAGAATTTATAGAACTATCATTTTGTATGTTAAATATTCCGCTTTCCATATTGTTGAAAGTTTTTGACCCCCCAACGATATTACCATTTCCACTCCAATTTATAACTCCATAATTATTAAGAGAACCAGCTCCATATCTATAGATTTTCTGTGAATCACCAATAATGTTTAGATTCCCAGTAGAGCCAATAGTTAAATTTACAATTGAAATGGTTCCAGCTGACCAATTCATGGTGCCATTAATGTTAATTTTTCCACTGTTACTAATATTCCCTCCGGTCATATTCAGAGTTGAATTTTGATTAAAAGTGCCCCCTGATAAGGTTCCTATTCCATTTAGAGATCCATTGCTCAATAGATAAATACCATCTCCATTAAAAGTAGCATCATCCATAATAGAATGATTGCCTCCGCTAAAGTTTAAAACAGCATCGGTGTTTACTGTTATTGATCCTGTATAAGATCCTCCATTATTAAGTTTTAAGATTCCTGATTCCACTTGAACACTTCCATAATTATTCAATTCTATAAAATTGAAATCTGATGTTAAGTAGCTACTTGTTTTTTTTAGTAATCCATAATTATTAAAGCAAAATTTTCCATCACCACCAGAATCTGTATAAAAACCTGCATCATTATGTATTTCAAAAACTCCCTCAGAATAATTATTGATTACTTTGGAACCACCATAGATATTTCCAGAACCAGTCCAAATGATTGTCCCATTATTATTAATTGATCCGGCTCCATATCTTAAACTTTTATTAGTATCTCCTTCAATATTAAAAGTAGCCCCTGTTTTGATATTCAGAGTACTAAGAGTTATTGTACCAGCAAACCAATTCATTGTTCCATAAATATTAATTTTCCCCGAGTTATCTATACTTCCACCGGTAAAATTTAAACTTACATCTGCACCAAAATCAGCTCCGGTATTTGTTCCTCCTGCTTTTAATGAGCCTCCTGAAACTAAAAATTCTCCAGAACCATTTATTAAAGCATCATCCAGTAAATTGAAAGTATTTGCATTTACCTGAAAACATTTGCCTGAATTAATTGTAATGATTCCATTACTTTCACCATAATTACTAACTTTCACAGCTCCTGATTCGATTTCGATATTTCCAGTATTATAAATTTGAACATAGTTTAAATCAGTAATGTTTACACCAGCAGATTTCCGAATTGTCCCAGAATTATTAATTCTATAAAC
Organism: Cloacimonadales bacterium (SeqCode); assembly: GCA_963678255.2. GTDB lineage: Bacteria > Cloacimonadota > Cloacimonadia > Cloacimonadales > WRIO01. The sequence goes on along the minus strand of CAXXTW010000001.1, from coordinate 669,698 downwards.
GCCATCTCCACCATAATCATTATAGATACCTGCGTCTGATTTAAAATCAATCATTCCACTTGAATAATTATTGAAGATTTTAGAACCACCATAAAAGCTACCATTACCAATCCAATTAATTGTTCCATAATTGTTAAAATATCCAGTTCCATACCTAACAGATTTTCCCGTATCTCCCAAAATATTAAGAATTCCAGTATTATTAATAAGTAAAGAAGAATTCCCGCAAATTGTTAAGCTTCCTGTCCAATTCATTGTTCCATTTAAAACGATATCATCTCCAGTTCCATTATTAAGATTAAGTTCAATATTTTGTGGAATAGACAATACTGCATTATTTTCGATAATTAGTTGATCTAACGTTGTGGAAACATTCAGGATAACCTCATGACCCGTTTGTATGGTAATTTGACTATTATTTGAATAGGTTGGATATTCATTTGTAGCTGTCCACCCATCGATATAATAGATTTGCCAGATTGTTGGATCATTCCAATTTCCTGAAAAAACAGATCGATAATCTCCGTTTGATTGTGCATATAACCCAAAATTCTCTAATAAAAGAATTATGAATAATATTGATATAATACGTTTCATACCCCCCCCCCTAATTTTGTTAAAGTCATATAAACCGTAGCATATCATAGTAATATTTTTTTTCTTTGTCAAGAATGAATTTAATTTTTTAATTTTAATGGAAAAAAACGAATGGATTGTTTATTTGAAATTTTAAAATATTTTATCCTTAAAAGTATAAAACTAAAAAAGATCTTAAGCATTTAAAACATAAACAGTCTTAATAAAAATATAGATGTTTAAAGGGTAACTACTCAGGTACCCTTCGTTAAGTTTTAAAAACACCATTTTTGTTATTTTTTAATAAACATTTTTTGTTATAATCATGCCTTATTATTTACCTTTCCAATAATATATATTAACACTTAGAATATACACAATATATTAAAAAAAACTATCAATATTAATAAGAAATACATTGACATATATAGTTAATTAATTCATTATGTACTTATGGATTATAAAAGTAAATATTATGAAGCTAAAGCTGAAAATGACAGGCTTAAACTGGAAATTTGCCGGTTAAAAATCAGCATTGCAGAAGAAAGAGCTGAACTCAAAGAAGAAATCAGGCTTTTAAGTGAAAAGGTTGATTTCTTAATGAAAATTCTCGAAAAGAAAAATAACCCTAAGAACAGTAACAATTCATCAATACCTCCTTCGATGGACTTATCAAGAAAGAATAAAAGTACAAGAGAAAAAAGCAATAAGAAAAGCGGAGGACAGTCCGGTCATAATGGAAAAACCCTTTTACAAGTAAAAAATCCGGATCAGATTGTTGAATTAAAGGTAAATCAATGTCATTGTGGACATCATTTTAATGATGATGAATTTAGATTAAATTCCAAACGACAGGTGATTGATATCCCTTCTATACAAGCATTCATCAAAGAATTTCAGCAATATTCATGCATTTGCCCTGATTGTAATAATAAATATCTGGCTGAATATCCTGAAAATGTTACGGCCCCGGTTCAGTACGGTGAAAACATTCAGACCATCGTTTCGTATTTGAATGTTTACCAATGTATTCCATTTAAAAGAACAGCTCAGCTGTTGTCTGATGTTGTTAATATAAGAATTTCCCAGGGATCATTGAAAAACATATTAAGGAAATTTGCTGATAAATCTAAGGTTATCTATGAGAGAATTAAAAAGAATCTGAGCTCCTCGAAAGTTGTTGGTTCTGATGAAACAAGCGTAAAGGTCAATGGTAAAAAAGGATGGATTTGGGCTTGGAGAGACATTAAGAATGTGTTTCTTGAATATTCTCATACCAGAGGATACGAGACAATTCAAAAAATATGGGAAAACGGTTTGCCTGAATCTGTGTTAGTTACGGACAGATTTTCCGCTCAGTTAAAAACGAAGGCTTTAAATCATCAGATTTGTCTGGCTCATATTCTTAGAGATCTAACTTATATTGAGGAAAGAGAAAAGCATCCTTTTTCTACTGATTTCAAAAGCCTGGTAAAAGAAATTTTTCAATTCAAGCGAATCCAAACAATAGATTATGACAGATCTTCTCCAGAAATGAAACACTTTGAAGATAAAATCAATATTCTACTGGCGATGACTATTTGCAAAAAAGAGTTTAAAGAAACCTCTACTCTTCAGAAATCTTTGATAAAAATCAGAGGATATATTTTGCCTTGTGTTTATGAAACAGTCATTCCTCCGGATAACAATGATTCAGAAAGAGCTCTTAGAAATGTTAAAGTTAAACTTAAAGTGTCTGGGCAGTTTAAAAATGGGGTTCAGGACTACTGTATCATTAGATCCGTTATTGATACTGCTAAAAAAAGAGGATTAAATATCTTTGATATTCTGTCTAAAATCCCTGAACTTTCTCCCAGATAATATTAATACCTGAGTAGTTACTTTAAAGGTTATTTATTATTAAAATTGAGTTTATTTTGAATATAGTTTATAGTTTTTTGATGGATTAAAGAGGATAAATCTTGTTTATCTTGAATTTTTTGTCTGATTTGAGTAGAGGAAATATCTATAGGTTCCATATTAACAAAATGCAATTTATCAAAAAAAGGTAGTAATTTATGGTCAATAGGATTCATCACAGGACGATTTATTACAATGAAATCTATCGTATTAATTAATGAATCGAAATTTTTCCAACTCGGCAATTGTATAACAATATCTTCGCCAATAACAAAGTATAATTTTCTATTGGGAAAGAATTTATTAAATCTTTCAATAAGATGAATAGTATAGTTTCTTTTTTCTCCTTGTTGATCAAGATCACTAATAAACCATCGAGAATCCATTGAGATTAATTCTTTTATCATTTCAAAGCGTTCTTGATAAGAAAACATAAAAGAATTTTTATGAGGAGGAAGAGCAGAGGGAACAAACCAGAATTCATCAATTGGCATTTGTTCACAAATTGATTTCGCTACTGCTAAATGACCCAAATGAATTGGGTCAAATGTTCCTCCGAAGAGAGCAGTGTTGATCATTTTTTTAGTTTTTTATCAAGATTTACCGTTTTTTCAATAATTCTTCTAGTTTCTTTTGCATCAGGAAAATTATCTTTAAGTTTTGTTTGAATATTATAGAGAAGTTCTAATTCTTTACGTTCATAATAAATAATACCTGAGTAGTATAAAGATTTCAATTCCAGTTTATCTTTATTTCCAAGATCAATTATTTCATTAAAATACATTAGTGCAGAGCTATAATCTTCAATTTTATAATAGATATAACCAGCAAGGTAATTCTTTTCAATCAATTTATTTTGGCATTTTTGAATATAATTATAGGCTTCATTTCTTCTTTGGTCTGAAGGATATTTATCGATAAACTCTTGAAAAGCATCAATAGATTTATTCGTTTCATCCTGGGTATAATGAGGACCTTCCGATAAGTTAAAATAAGCTAACCCGATATTATATTGGGCATTGTTTGCATCTTTAAAATCAGGAAACAATCTGAGGAGTTCTTGATATTCAAATATTGAGTCATTGTATTTTTTTATATTAAAATAGCAATCACCTATTTTCATTTGGGATTCAGCAGTATAAGCAGAGTTTCTTTCAAGAATAAGTTGTTGGTAATATGGGATAGCCTTTTCATATTTAGCTTTTTGAAAATAATTCTGAGCAGTTTCCCATTTATTTTGAGAAGAAAGGACACTTAAATCATTATTTAATGAACACGCTGTGGAGAATAAGAGTATCAACAAACCACCATAAAGCCATAATTTACTTAATTTCATTTTAACCTCGATTATTGATTTCCATAATATATTAGATAGATTAAACTACCGACAACAGCCATCATTAAAAATGGGTCATACCATTTAACAGTTGATTGCGCAATGTTGGGATTAACCATATAAGTTAGAGATTCCGTTGCAATTAGTCTATTTTTTTTTATATTAATATAAGTTATCATATATTCATTTTCAAATATTTTTTTTGTTTTATTATAGAACAAAATCTTCTTTTTTTGATAAGTTTCAAAAGTATTAGATTCGATTTGAACGCAGACATCGGCAGAATCAGCATTTAAACAAACAGTATAATTTTCTTTCAGTGCATTCTTGGAAAGGATAAATAAAAGATATTTAGTATTAGATTCTTGCACTTGAAAGCAAACAGAAAGACAATTTTCCTGTTTGAGCTGTTTCGAAATAGTTTGATACAGCGAGTCAGCGACTTCATTTTGGGATAAAGTAAAAGCATTTATCCAGAAGAAACAAAAACAAATTAAAAGACTATATTTCACAAGTGCCTTAAAAAAATGGAAGAGGAGCAAGCTCCTCTTCAAAGATTATGCTTTTAATAAAAAAGCTTTATAAGCTTTATAAGTTGAATACAAATCAGCTTTACTGCAGATTTCATAAAGAGAGTGCATACTAAGTAAACCAGGTCCGCAATCAATTACTTCGCAGCCATGGTTTGCCAAAAGTTTTGCGATCGTGCCACCGCCACCTTCATCGACTTTACCGAGTTCACCAATTTGCCAGTTAACTTTTTCTTCACTAAATACTCTTAGAACCTTAGCCATGAATTCGCTATTTGCGTCATTACAGCCAGATTTACCACCTGAACCGGTAAATTTAGCGACCCCTACGCCAAAGCCCATATGCACGGCATTTTGACACTCATGAACACTTGCGAAATTTGGATTGATGGCAGCATTAACATCGGCAGATAAAACTGAAGATTTAATGATAGTTTTTCTTAAATTATAATCACTGACATCTTCAGAATTATATTTTAACAGATCACCAATAAAATCTTTAAAGAAAATTGAGGAAGCGCCAGTATTTCCATCTGATCCAACTTCTTCTTTATCAAAGAAATAGATAACAGAAGTTTTATTAGGTTCCATTTCCATTACATCTAGTAAAGCTTCAAGAGAAGTATAAGCACAGATTCTGTCGTCTTGGCCATAACCGACAATCATACTTTTGTCTATTCCTGTATCTCTGGCTTTTCCAGCAGGGACGAGATAGAGTTCAGCAGATAAAAAGTCATCTTCTTTGATTCCGTATTTTTCATTGAGTAAAGCTAAAGCGTTAAGTTTAACAGCTTCTTTGACTTCTTCTTTATCTTCAAAAAAAGGTATGGAATTAAATAATACATTCATATGACCAGCATTGACAGCTTCACTCATATTTTTTGACATTTGTTCTTTACGAGCTAAATGAGGAAGTAAATCAGGCATTAATAAAACAGGGTCACTTTCATTTTCTCCGATATTAATTTGAATAGTTTCACCATCAGCTTTAATAACGACACCATGTAGAGCCAAAGGAGTGGACATCCATTGGTATTTTTTGATTCCGCCATAGTAGTGAGTTTTCAGAATTCCAAGTTTGGTAGTTCGATCTTCATCTAATGGGTTTTGTTTTAAATCAACTCTTGGAGCGTCAATATGTGAAGCAACAATATTAATTCCTTCAGAAATTGGTTTTTTTCCAATAACAGCAACCGCCATGATTTTGTTTCTAAAAATTTTAAAAACACGTTTATTTTGGTTATTTTTTTGGGGGATATCCAGATTAATGAAGTTTTTAGCTTTGAGCTCTTCATTAGTAAACTCCAAGACTTCTCTTTCAGTTTTACATTGAGAGAGGAATTTCTTATAATTTTCAGCGAATTTAAGAGCGGCTTTTTGCTCGTTTTTTGTGGTATCAGTCCAGAAGTTTTTTCTTTCATAGCTGAGTTTTTTTCTGAGTTCATCAGATTTCTTCATAGTAACTCCTTTTAATTGGATGCTTAGTATATATCTAATATTTTAAAAAATCGATCTCCTTTAGGAGCGTTAACGACAACAGAATCATTTAGTTTTTTACCTATGAGAGATTTTCCCATAGGTGAAGCAACAGAGACGAGCATAATACCATCTTCTCTGTCATAGATTTCATCCACACCAACCAATTGATAAATTTGAATTTCAGGAATATCTTTTTCTTTCAGTTTAATAAAAGCGCCGAATCTGACAGCATCTTTTGGGATAGTAACAGGGTCTATCACTTTCAGGCTTGCCATTCGATCTCTTAACCATGTCATTTCATTATCCATATTTCTTTGGCGTTCTCTTGCTGCATGATACTCAGCATTTTCGCTTAAATCGCCTAATTCTCTGGCAGTAACTACTTGTTGAATTACATCAGGTCTTTCTTCAATAAGATGATTTACCCGGCGTTGGAGTCTCTGCATTCCTTCGATAGTAATATATTCCGGCATAAACTTCAGCTCCCTTTCTTTTTTGTTAAGAATTTTAATCCGGTGACACCAGCTTTCTTAACGCGTGCATTTCCGCTTTTCGCCCAATTTTCAAAGTAAGATTCTAACAAAGGTGAATAAACAGACAATCCACCAGTGAGGATTTCAACAAAGATAGGTTCTCTCGTAGTTTTATAGCTATCATAGAGAGCAAGATACATTTTCTCGTCGATTTTTTGAAGTTGCTTAAGGTAGAACGAGTTGATTTTAATTAAGTAAGGATTTGCATTTAACCATCTGTTTTCCATTTTTTGAGTGAATTTTTTTATACACTCAGGATCATTTTTAAAGACTTTTACAATAGTTTTAATAATAGAATGGCTGACAATCTCATTATTTTCACGAATCCACTGGATCAGGATATCAAAATACTGAGCTCCTGTCTTTTTTAATAGAGGATAAACAACTTTTTCAAGAATGACATGAACATCGTTGATCTGAGTAGATTTAAAGAGGTAGGGTTTAATATATTCCAAATACTCTTCTGGGTTTTTTCTTACGAAACGGCTAATTATACAAGCAAAAGCAAGCTTTCCATTTTCACCTTTTTTATCCCAAATATATTCTAAGAATGGTTTATACTGATCATAATTCTTTGACATTTTTGAAGCAATTGTTGTAGCGACTAAGACAATCACATCACGGGGAATTTTATTATCAATGCGTTCTGGATAAGCATTAAATATAATATCAAAATCATAATCTCCCACAGGAATTTTACGTTTCATATAATCCTGAGAATCTAAAACCAGTCTTTCTTTCCAGTCTAAAGAAATCATGAAGAACTCCTTTCCGAATTTTCATTCAAAAATCTTAATGAATAACAACTAATTTGCCCTTCTTAAGATCATTTCCTAATCTGACTATGTAGAAATACAAACCAGAGCTGACTTTATTTCCACTTGAATTATTAGCATCCCAAATAAATTCTGACTGATTATTGATCTCGCTTTTATATACGAGATCACCGGATTGATTATATATTTTAATCTCTCCGCTTTGGGAAGTAGGCAGGTGCACAAAATGTACCTCCTTAAAATCCTTTAATTTCAATGGATTAGGATATGTTTCCATAAAAGTTAAATCCCTGATTTCTGTCAAGATTAAAGAGTGTCTGCTTTCATTATTCAGAATAACATTCCCTGCAAGATCTTTTATTCTTTGAACTTTAATAAAATAAGGATAGATTGAATTTGAAATATTCTCATTTAAGTGAAGGGTAACAGAAGAATCTGATGTTGTTATGTTAATTATAGAATAATTGGGCAAACCTTTTGGGGATTCAAGAGAATAGTTTCCAATGTTATTTAAAGATAATTGATCCATTGTTTCTGAAAACTTTATTATCACACTTTGTTTATCTAGTAAAGAGACAGACAAAATATTTGGCGTAACCATATCTATCTGATAATTTATTATGACAGAAGTGTCGGGGATGTGGTAATTATTAACCGTTAATATATTTTGATAATTCAGGGTAATAGGAGAAAAGGCAGCAAAGTTATTATCAAAGTGCAGAACAAGAGATTTATCGTCATTAATCAGAATAACTGAACTTGGATATGCCTGAAGAGAAGAAATATAAAAATTACCTCTGTTTATGCAACTATAATGCAGTTTTTGATCAAACGTCAATAATAAGGTATTGATATTGATCATTTTAGCAGATAAAAGAATACCTAGGTTTGTGACTTGAACGTTAATCCAGGGAGAGAAGTGACTTTCAGGAGGGGTTAATGATTCTTTAACTGCAGTGACAGAATAATCGAAAGAATTAAAACCATCAAGCACATCAGTATAGTTACTCTGAGTAGTTGAATCAATCTTTAAAACAGTTTTGTTTTCACTATCTCGCCTATAGATATTGTAGTAATCTGCATCGGATGTTTTCCAGCTGAGCTCAACGCCATTATCGGCAATAGGATTTGCTTTAAACAATTTTGGGTAGTCAGGACCTGTAAAAGGCACATCAGGAGTCATAAAACAACACATAAGAGAATCATTTATTGATTTATTAATAAGGAATCCCCCAGGTGTTTGAAGGGTTTTTGGAAGGGCAGCAATCTGGAATGTTTTTTCACCATTACCATGCCAAATAGGGACAAATTTATTATTTTCGTATTTTACTACATAAATATTTGGTGGTAAAGCCAGGAATATTTCACTTTTTGAATCCCCATCAATATCAGCAGAAGAAACTGAGCTTTGTCCAATGGTAACGACACCGAAGAATATTTGTCCCATTGATTCATAAGTATTGTTTGCTGTAGATTTGAAACCTTCAAAATACCAATAAGTCTGATTAAAATCATTTGATTTAATATAACCACCAACAAACAATTCACTTTTTGAATCGCCATCAATATCAGCAATAGTCAAATAATAAGCATTTAAAATAGGAATTCTAAAAGTTTTAGAAACAGTAGGCACATCATTAATCAGTTCCCATATCAAAATATTACCATCAACGTCAGCGGTTACTAAATCAGAATAATTATCACCATCAAGGTTTCCTGCAACTATTTTAGGAATAAACATTTTTCTTGAAACCATTGAAGATTCATTAGTTAATGTATATTCTTTACTAAAACCTATAGCAGTATTTTGTAACCTTTTATAGATTTCAATCACTGTTTGATCGGGTAAATTTCTTACAGCAATAATATCCTGAATGCCGTCATTTGTAAAATCACTATAGATTGCACCTGTAACATCAGTCAAATTCCAAAGAGGTAAATCAGGGTATTGGTAATTACTCAAAGCTTCATAAAGATTAAGTTGATCTAATCTTAAGCCGAGTAGTTCAATACCTGAACTATTTGAATTCCCCAAAAAGAGAGGATTAAATTTTTCTGAAAAGGTAAAAGTGGGTATAATTGTTCCATTAGCATATTCATAAGCTTTGACAGTGCTATTTACAGAATTATCAATTTTCATACCGACAATTTCTTGTTTACCGTTATTATTAAAATCAAAAGTATTTCTAGTAAACATTAATCCCTGACTAAAGGCAGTTTCTAAATAACCTTCTGAGGATATCTCACCATAAGTAATATTAACATTTGGATTTAACCAATCAGTTTCATAGTCATAACCAGAAAAATCTTTGGCAATGATTTTTAAAGTCAAAGCGCCTTCTGGCATGTTTTCTGGGAGAGGTAAAATGAAAGCTGAATCAGGAATGCTAGAGCTAACAGAACCACTTGAGATATTTGAGATTTTAAACTCAACAGTTGTTTGAACTTTTTCAGTAAACGCTAGAAAAACATAATATTTTAATTGATTGTTGACCCATCTGGGTTGAATTATATAGCCATTTGGCAATAAACTTGGGGCTTGTCGATCAATTGTTACAATAATAATTTTATTATAGCTTTTGCCATCAGTCGTTTCAACCTTGATTCTGATTCTATATTCACTATCTTTAAAAAGAGGGACAAAATGAAAATGCCCTAATACTTCATTATTTTTTTCAGTATATATATAAGACGGAGTATTATCATGGGTTAATATATCTTTCCAATCAGAAGGTTCAGGATTTTCTTTATCCGAAAACATTAGAGAATATCTCCAGAATTTTGGAGCAGAAACAGAACCAATAACATCAAATTCTTCATGAACAAACTCTCTGTTTGAGGGGAAGTTAATATTAATCAAAGGAGTATCACGAAGAGATAATAATTTAAATACATCTAATAAACCGGAACCGAACATATTATCAAAACCGGGATTTCCAATATCTTTTGCGCTTTGATGCAGTTTAGAACGAACCTGATCAAGGTTTAGATTATTTTCATAACTTAAAAGAAGCGCAATAGCTCCAGTAACAAACGGAGCAGCCATAGAAGTGCCAGACATCTGCATATATTCTTCTGTTAAACTATAAGTACTCAAGATATTATTACCTGGGGCAACGATATCCAAATCTGGTCCATAACTTGAGAAACCAGCAAGATCCTGATATTCATTAACAGCACCCACACAGATTACATTTTCTAATTTAGCTGGATAGCTAACGGTTGGAACGGGGTCGTTCCCAGCAGAAGCAACAATAATTGTCCCTTTTGAGATAGCATAATTGCAAGCATCTTCAATAATGGGGGAATAGTTTTTATCTCCCCAGCTTAAGTTTATGACTCTGCATCCCATATCAGCAGAATAAATAATGCCTGCAGCAGCGTCATCATCTTCCAGATATCCTTGACCTTGAGTTGTTCGGAATCCTGCTCTTATAGGGAGTATTTTAATATTCCAGGCAGTGCCACAAATCCCAATTTGGTTATTTGTATCGGCACCAATAATTCCTGCTACATGTGTGCCATGATAGTTTTCATCTTCAGGGTTATTATCTCTTTCCAAATAGTCGCCTAAGGCAATATCTGCCATATAAGGTGCATCAACAAAATCCCAACCATGCACATCATCAACATATCCATTACCATCATCATCAATACCATTATCGGGGATTTCCTGAGCATTTGTATAAAGATTATTTTGAAGATCAGGGTGTTCAAAAAGAAACCCTGAGTCAATAATTCCTACAATGATCTGATTGGAACCTGTCGTCATATCCCATGCTTGAGGCAGTTTAATCATTTCTGCGGCAATACGTTGGTTTGAATATTGAGGATCAGTGGGGGTAGCATAAAATGAATTTAAATAATTAGGCTGAATATATTCAATATTTTTATCATTTTTTAAGGCATTTTTTATAGATTCCAGAGAGACATTATCGTTAAAGCGAATGATAGAAATTCTATTGTCTTTTTTTTTGGAAAAGGCTTTAATTTCTTTAACTGAAAAATTAGATAATTTTCTATCAATACTGGAAACATTAGTTTTTGTCTTGCTGGAATTCAAGGTTTTTTTTGTTTTTATTATGATTTCATTAGGGACAAATTCCATAGAAAAACAAGTAACAAACACCATTATATTTAAAATTATCAACAATGTTTTTTTCATATCAACCTCCCGAATATTAAAAAAGCGTTGACCCATTTATAAAATGGGTCAGATTAACACAAAGAAATTTTAAAAATTAATAAGACCAACCGACACTAATGCTATGTATATCATCCAAATCATTGGTTGAAGGAATAAAGGAATAATTAATGGAGGCATTATGCCATTTAACACCCACACCAGTGCTAATACCTTCACTATCATGATTTATTTTATAACCAGCTCTCAAATAGAGCATATTATATAAATCTAAGGTAGCACCTGTATATAGTTTTGCATTACTGTCTTCAATAAAATAAAGAGATTTCACTTCATAATTCAAATTAATATCAGGAAGTATATTCATATAATTTGCCACGCCAAATTCATAAGAAAAAGGTAACTTAATACTCTCACTTTCCATTTGATTGGTTCCACCCATATTTTTAACAGCGGCAAGAATTTTTAGATTTTTTATAGGTGTTTCATAAATATAGCCTAAGTCCACACTTACTCCGGCAGCAGAAGCTGTTTGAATATCTTCATACAAACCATTTAAATTTATGCCAATCAAGTGATTGCTGTATATTCTCTGAGCAAAATTGAAAACAAGTTGAATATCAATTGGGTTATAACTACCCACCAACAATCCTGAATCTAATCTTTCATCAATTTTCCCATAATCTAAATAGCGAACGCCAACACCGATGGACCGATTTAAATGTGAGCTTTTCCAAGCGACAGAATTTAATTGAGTATCAGCATAAAGTGCTGTTGTGGACACTTCCAGATTATTTCCTTTATTATTTAATGCAGCAGCAGGTTGAATAAAGAATACACTGGCAAAGGGGCTATATAAAGTACCTGTTTGACCCTGTCCTGAAAATTCAGGATTTGAGCAAATTTTAAGCATTTGAAAGCCATATTCTCCAGCATGTTTATCAATAGATTCAGCAAAAATCTGAGTTGAACTGATCATTAAACAGATAACGATCAAATAAGAAATTTTATTTAGCATATTTCCTCCAATAATTCAAATAATTTGTAAAGCATCATTTTTCGTCAATGCTTTATTTTTCAATAGCGAATTTAATAGTCATTGTTTCCCCATCAACAGAAACAACAGCAAAATAAACACCTGAAGACATCTTTTTGGGATTAATAACAAAAGCGTCTTTATTACTAATAAATGCCGAACAAAAAGCATTTTTACTATAAACCAAATTACCAGCAATATCGTATATTTTCACTTTAGCATTTGAGTTTAAAGTTGTGGTTACCTGAATGGTAATTGGATTGGAATGCAAAGCATTCCATGGACTGGGATAAACAAATGTTTTAGCTTTAATCAATTTTCCAGAAGTAGGAACAGGGACATAAGCATTTTCAACCCAGGAAGCATGCCTGTCTAAAGATCCATAAGCGTAAAGCCAGCTTTCATCATCAATCTGATAATCTCCAATATCCTGTAAATAATGAGAATATACAAAACCTTTTTCACCACTATTATAAAGATATAGTTTGTTATTTTCAAGATAAGGGAAAGGACAGGAATGAATTATTTGTGAGAAGGAAATGGGATAGCCAGTTAAAGGTTTTAATTCATCTCTCCAAATGGCTAGGCGATTATGAGAGATTGTGCCAATCTGATAAGGTTTGTTCTCTTTATTTAGAGAGATAAAACCCCCGGCTATTCCTGTGGAATCAGGATAGTCTGTTACCTGATATCCATTGAGGATAGTACCATTATAAGCATATGCAACATATCCATTTTCAGTTCCAACCAAAATATCTGGGAAACTATTATTATCCACATCACTTATCAAAGGTATAGAAACAGAGTGAGAATTTATATTTACAGGAAATCCCATCAACTGAACGCCGTTTTCTTTAAAACAATGTAATTTAAATTCACTATTAGTTGTCTGTTCGAGACAAGCAAATTGACTATTTGAAGCTTTGGTAAAATCAGCTTCCATCAGAGCAATCACTTTATCGGCTGAAAGTTCAACAGCATATTGGTCAAAAGCTTTTGTATCCATATTGTATGAAGCTAGGGCGAAAGAACTATCTTGTTTTTTAATTATAAAATGAAGTGTATTATTTTTATAAGTCAAATTAGACACTATTTTAGAATTTGTTATTGAGCAGGTATAAAGCGTATCATATAAAGTTGAGAGAAAGACCAATTCAGAATTTTGATTTAGATTATTATTCAATGGTAAGATCGAATTGATTATTTTGCTTTCAAAGTAGAGCGTATCAGAAATTGAAATTGGATGAGAAGCCCAAAGTTGATTATCAAAACTGACAGGATTAGACATATTAGTTCCATCCCAGACAAAAAGTTTTGCTATGCCATTTTGTTTTGACATCACTGGGATAAGAATATTATTATTTATTTTATTAAAAGTATAATAATTATAAAGAGAATCCTGAAGGGTACCCATTTTTATCGAAGGTTTAATCAAATCATTTTCAGAATAATATAGGGTAGCACCATCATCAAAATAGATTGTTTGTTTAGATGAATGCTGTAATTCTCCAACAAAAGGAGAGAAATGAGAAGAGAGAGCCTCGAATTTTATCTGATTATTAAAACGTACAGAGAAATTCATCACATCAGCAGATTCAGAGATATTAAAAATTTCAACAGATTGTCCTCCATAATAACTATCAGATGTAGGGAGAGAAACTGAATTGTTGAAAGGATTAATTTGTTTGCCGAAATAATTTTTATTATCTAAGCGATAGGAATCGTAAGGCGAACCTCTCATATAGTAATCTGGTCTAGGGGAATCCAAATGTTGAATCCCATCTGCTTCTTCAAGATCAACACCTTTATGCAAGGCATCCCCGTTTGGATGATTTATTTCAAAGTCAGGAGAAAAAGTCTGATCAATAATGTTTTCATCTATATGCCAGATTAAAATACCTGACCCATCCTGATAATCCTGAGTTTGAGCATCCATATAAGGCAAGAAGTAATCCCATTCACTTCCTTTGAGGTTGTTTTCCATCATATTAACCATTGGAATTTCTGTATCAGGATAATAATCCTGAATTTCTGGAGGAGCTAAGGTAAAAGTATGTAAGGCTAGTTGCATCCAATATCCGTTTGGGACATCAGGAGTTACTGTATAGACAGAATCTTTAATAAAGTTTTGTTGTCTGTTTTCAATCAGAAAGTATTCTTTGTCAGAGATGGGAATTTTATAAAGTTTAGGGTAAACATTGTTTCCAGGAAAGTTAGCCATTGGATAAGTAATTTTGAGATCAGTCTGATCAGTCAGAATATCTTGAGCATTTTCCCAACCCATATAGTATCTTGCCCAGGCACAAGGTAAGGCAGGAATTTTCCCATTGTTATTCCAGACGGCAGTACCCATCAAACCAAAGTCACCAATACCAGCAGAGGAACCATTTGAAGAATCATTATCAAATAGAGTAGGGAGACCAATTTGATGTCCAAACTGATGGGCTAAGACACCCATTATATCATAAATGTAAGCATCAGTAATAGGTTCGGAAGTAACAGGGAAATCAGGATGTCTTTGACTTTCAGGGCAGATAACCATCTCAGAGATAAACTTGCCATCATTTGTGGCAATACCCTGATAGTTCATATTGTCTTTATCAAAGTATTCTCTCAGGTCACTGCGAGACAAAAAGGTGCTCCATATAGCTTGAGACTGAGTATTATTAATATCACTTTCTTGACCGCCACCTGCGTGGAAGAGAATGAAAGCATCATACTGATTAAAATCAATGACAGGGTCAACGAGATTGATCACATCTTTCATCATTTGAGGTCTTCTTTCACCATCAATACTATCATCTCCGTAATATCCCATAGTATTATTTAGTTCAATGATTTCAGGATGAACAGTAAAATTAATATTATAGGCTTCGTGTGAGGCATCTAACCAGAAATTTTTAAGATGTTTCATATATCTTGTAAAATAAATTTCATCATGAACAATTGAATCGGGATAGGAAGGCTCAGAAACCATTTTAACATCAGTAAAATTACACATCAGAACAAGGATATTTTGAGGAAGGTTTCTTTTAGAACCTGTATGGGGTCCAAATTTTTCGCTAGATCTTTCATTTTGTTTAAGAATACCTTTAGTTTTTAATGGATGAGCCGGGGTAGAAAAGCAATAAACAGAAAATAAAACCATAAAAGCGACAAGAACAATTCTAAATTTCATTACAACTCCAGCCAAATCTAATCAAAAATAGATTTGTATCAATTCTATTATCTCTACTATATATAACTCTTAAAATCCAAAATGTAACACATTATTTAAAAAAAAATAAAAAACACCCTCTTATTTGAAGAATAAGAGGGTAAAAGAGTGCATTATTCGGATATTATGATAAAATTTTTCCGGTAAAAATATCTTGTTCATTACATTTACAAATGTTACGAAATTCATATTTTGGAGCCCAAGTGTTAGCTTTGGATTCACGTGATAAAATTAGTTTTATCTTTTTAATTTCTGTATTACAAACTGGACAAATGACTTTTCCTTCAGAACTTTGTTCATGCGCAAGTTTTGCTGCAAATGATTTACCTTTAGCCATTGATTCCTCCTTAATTCTATATGTTATAAATATATCCGCTTGAAAAATGTCAAGCGATTTTTATACACGTTCGATATAAGATCCGTTGCGTGTATCGATTTTTACTTTTGTGCCAGCTTCAACAAAGAAAGGCACGGTGATCATTAAACCAGTTTCAGTTTTAGCAGATTTTCCACCACCTGATGCTGTATTTCCTTTGACGTTTGGTTCAGCTTCAACAATCTCTTGAACGACGGTGATTGGCAAGTCGATTCCGAGTATTTGACCGTTTTCATCCATCAACATTTCGACTTCAATACCTTCGAGCATATATTTATCTTTATCACCAATAACTTCCATTTCGACAGGAGTTTGTTCATAAGAACTCATATCCATGAAGACTAAATGTTCGCCTTCTCTGTATAAGAATTGTTTTCGAAATTTCTCAACTTTTACTTCAGTCAATTCATCTTTGTCTCGAAAAGTATTTTCGAGTACTTTCCCACTTTTTATGTTTCTAAGTTTTGTTCTGACAAAAGCACCACCCTTACCAGGTTTTACATGTAAAAACTCAATAATTTCGTAAATGCTATCCTTGAACTGGATCAATAACCCGTTGCGTATATCGGATACAGATGCCATAATATTTCCTCACTATTCTTCTATTTAAAAGCAAAAATTATCAGATCAGAGTTTTTGGCAAGATATTTTTCATAATTTTATGAAAGGCAAATCCTTAATGCTCTATTTAGTGACCTATTGCTTTAATTTTATCTTTCATTTTCTTCAAGCAGACCTAATGAATCTTCTTATCAATTATCAGAAATAAAAGTATAAACATCTCTAAACAAATTTACTGATCTGGGATCCGTTTGGAGCATTTGTATATTGGTTTTAGATAGCCTGTTAGCTTGGGTTTTTTCCAATCCATGATAATACGCATTAGATGATGGCAACACTCGTGTGTTGCAGATAATATCAAATCAGAGATTTGCAGATAAAAGCTCATATCAGGCTATCGCCTGTTTGGTAAAAATGAAACACCTTGTTTTGAGATTGTCCTTTTAAAAATTGACATCTAATTGGAGAAGATAATGGTAGCGCTGACGCACTACAGATAATGGCAAATCAAGAATTTGCCGATAATAGATAAAAGATAAAAGTTAAGCTTCTTCGTTGGTGAATTGCTTTAACATGACAAATTTTAATAAATGTAATCTTCATTTCTTTTGCCTTGATGCAAAATAAACGAAGCAAAGAAAGTTCAAGCCCGGAAAACCCCTATCGGGGATCTTGATTTTCATCTCTTTTCATTGAAATATAAATATCTGTATTTTTCTGATGGTATGCCATTTAATCCCCAGTCACGCTCAGGGACTCCGCTATAGCTTGCCAATGGGTAAGTTAAATTATGAGGTAAACCATTGTCTTCAATCAGAATGGCTGTTCGTTCCCCTTCGAGTTTCACTACGACTTTACGCCATTTTTTCATGGGCAATTGTAACACTTATATCTGGATTATTTCTTGTATTAGATTGATGAGGTATAGGAATTTGTAGATAAAATGAGTATTGTCTTCAAGTATTCGAGTCCGAGCCGAACTCGCTCCATAACACGCCATTTTTTTATGGGCTATAATTCCATTTATAAATTATTATCAGGGAGAAAGATAGATGTTACTCAGAATTAGGAGAAGATTTGATTAAATTATTTCTTTTTTTAGTAAAGATTTATTGCAGAATATGTCAAGAATACAATGTTTTGAAGCATATAGGTTCATTTTCACGCTTATAAGCAGAAGAGTAGCTTAAAGGAAGCTTATATATTTTGGGCAGTCTCATAATAGGTAACGGCTAATAATCAATTTATTCTTGACACTTCAAGCCGAAAATTTACTTTGGTGCTTTAAAGAATAGAAAGGATTAAATTGGAGGAATAAAATGAAAAGAACATTTCAGCCACATAATAGAAGAAAAAAATCTGTTCATGGGTTTCGTGCTCGTATGTCAACAAAAAATGGTCGCAGAGTGTTAAAGCGCAGAAGAGCTAAAGGTAGAAAAGTTCTCTGTGTTTGATGCTTCGGATCAAGCAAAAAAAGATATTTAACAAATTAAGAAATAGTCAGAGTAAGATCTACGGAAATTATCTACTGATTGTTTACATTCAAGATGGGAATAACACAGAATTGGCTGTTGGGCTGACCGTAAGTAAAAAGGTAGGTAACGCCGTGATGCGTAACAAAATACGCAGAAGATTAAAAGCGATCCTTCAGGATTTATTGGATCAGCCTGATATATCCCATTATTTGGTTAATATTATTGCCAGACCGGATTCAGTAAATGCAAGTTACACAGAACTTAAAAATGATGTTAACAAAGTATTTAAAAAATTAACGCATTATGCTTTGGATAAATAAACCATTCCTTTTGTTGATTAGAGCTTATCAAATTGTATTATCACCAATATTACCTTCATCTTGCAGATTCAGGCCAACTTGCTCTAATTATGCTCTTCAAGCTTTTCAAAAATATCCTTTACATAAAGCGCTAATTCTCTCTATCATTCGCATATCAAAATGTCATCCTTTTCATCCGGGCGGGGATGATCCTTTACTATAAACAGGAGGAAAATTGGAAAAAAGAACCCTTTTCGCTGTCTTAATAATAATGATTATTTATTGGGTAAGCATGAATTATATTTGGAAACCTCAACCACCGGTTCAAAATGATATTAAAAATACAGTTCAAGCCAAAGCTGAAACAAATACTTCGAGTGAAGAACCTTCTCTTGATAATATAATTATTACAGAAGGATTAATAAACAAAGACATCCCAGTTGTTAAAGATATAAAAATTGAAAATGAATTTATAGACGTTACCTTTACTAATTTAGGTGGTAAAATCAACAATATCACCATGAAAAAGTACACTGAATCTAACAAGAAAACACTGGTTCAGCTCGTTCCAAAAAATAAAAACCTTCTTGATGTTAAACTCCGTTTTAATAATCAGGCACAGGATCTCGCTAATATTCCTATGGAATATGAAATTGTTAATACAGATTCTTCACAAACACTATTCTTTTTTATAAAAGACGCAAAAGGCAATAAAACTTTTGAAAAAACAATTACTCTTAAAAATGACTATGTTTTAGATTTTGGAATTAAAGCCAATAATGTTTCATCTTTAACCGGTTATCAAATCTCTTTTGACTCAGGAATCAATCTAACTGAAGATAATCCTGCGTCTGTCAAAGATAAGAAAAATACATTTAAAGTCATTACTCAGATCAATAACGAAAGACAGGAGACTCTTCTTCGAAAAATGGATAAGGCTAAAAAGTCAGCTGGCAGACTTGACTGGGCGGCTGTTCGTTCCAAATATTTCTTATATGCTCTTGTCCCAGAAAAGAAAATTGAAACAAAAGATATTGATATCTTTCAGGTCAATGAAAGTCCTGCATTTCGCGTAAATGTTGAGTTTTCAAAAGTTGTATCCCAATTTGAAGATCATTATAAATTATACCTTGGTCCAGTAGATTATGATCGTTTATCCAAATTTAATAACGGAATGGAAGAGATAGCAGAATTAGGTGGAAAATGGATCAGGTTTATTAGTAAATTTTTCTTAAAACTTTTAGGTTTTATGCACAAATTTATTCCAAATTATGGTATTGTAATTATAATTTTTGCACTCTTATTAAAATTGATACTTTCTCCATTAACCCACAAAACAATGCAATCTGCTAAAAAAATGCAAGAAATTAACCCTCTAATGAAAGAGATTCAGCAGAAATACAAAAATGATCCAGTTCGTTTAAATCAAGAATTAAGACAGTTATATAAAGAACACAAAGTAAATCCGATGGGTGGTTGTCTGCCCATACTTCTGCAAATGCCGATTTTCTTTGCTTTGTATCCAGTGTTAAGATATGCAATCGATTTAAGACAAGCAACATTTTTTAGTTATTTAACAGACTTGTCAGAGCCAGATCCATTTTGGATTCTTCCAATTTTAATGGGTATTTCAATGTTTGTCCAACAAAAAATGTCTATGCCAAAAACAGATACTGATGAATTTAAAAAAATGGACGAAAAACAACAAGCAGCAATGCAATCCCAAAAAATGATGCTCTATATCATGCCTGTAATGATGTTCTTTATCTTTAAATCCATGCCATCAGGCTTGGTTCTTTATTGGATGGTCTTTAACTTATTGCAGATCATTCAAACTGTTATTCAAAACAATATGCAAAAAAAGAAGGCTTATTTATGAAAACCCTGAAAAAAACAGGAAGAAGCGTTGATTTTCTTATTCAAGAAATAAAGAATGAATACCAGATAACGGATGATCAATTCACATATGACATCATCCAGCACCAGAGCAAAGCTTTTCTGGGTTTATTTGGTGGAAAACCAGCCATTGTCAATTTCTTTATTGATGAACTGGAAGACAAAATGAGATCTTTTCTGGAAGGATTATTATCCAGAATGAGCATTGAATTTGATTCGATTGAGATAATAAAAGAAGATGCAAATTTTAATATGAGTATAAGTAATCCATCAGATCCGGGATTTGTAATCGGAAAAGATGGAAAATTTCTTGATAATTTACAATACATTGTCAATCGTGCCATTTTTAAAAATGAAGCTGACAAGAACATTATTCGCATAGATGTGGATGGCTATCGCCAAAGAAGAAATGAAAACCTATTGAAACGTATTCAAATGATTACTGAGAAAGTTATTAAAACCAAAAAGAGTTATGTGCTGGAACCTATGCATTCTGGAGACAGAAGATTAGTGCATCAGGTGGTTCTTGAAGATGAACGACTGAAAACAACCACAATAGGAGAAGGAAATTCAAGAAGGATAGTCATATCGTTAGCCAAAGCTCAAGCGCCTAAAAATCAAACGACTAAGTCTTTCAAAAGTGTAAAAACTATCAGAAAAGATAAAAATCATGAGACACATTCAGAAGAGTAAAAACTTTTCTATCAGCCTATTAAGCGCCGGCAGCTATTACATAGATGCCGGCGCTTCGTTGGGTGTATTTCCAAAATCTATCTGGCATAAAGATCTACAGGATGATGAACAATTCTGTCTTCCTATGTCTTTGAATTGTCTTTTGATTCAGACGCCCCAATTGAATATTCTGATCGATACAGGTGTTGGTAATATTTTGACGGATAAACAGAAAAAGATATATCGGCCTTCTCAATTCACCTTACTAGAAGAGTTATCTTCTCTTGGAATAAAAAGAGAACACATTCATCATGTGATCCTTACGCATTTACATTTTGATCATTTAGGTGGGATTTTGCACGAGAGTTTCCCAAATGAATTGACTTTTCCAAATGCATATCATCATATTCAAAAACAAGAATGGTTTTCAGCCACAAATCCTGATGAGCTAAATGCCCCAGCTTATCCTTTTCAACAACATCTCAGTCTTCTCAGTGATTCTTTTAAACTCAACCTTCCCGATGGTAATACGGAATTGATTCCGGGTATTACACTTCAATTGGTTAAAGGTCATAGTGAAGGCATGCAAATCGTCCAAGTAGAAGATGAAGAATTATTTCTTATCTTTGCAAGTGACATCATTCCCTCAAGATATCATTTAAACCTTTCTGTTATTTCTGCCTACGACTTATGTCGTAAAACTACTTTTAACGTCAAAAAACGTGTCATTAATGAGCTAAAAGCCAAAAAAGGCATATTGGTCTTTGGTCATGCCGACAAAGAGCCTTGCTATCAATTTTAAGAGGATCTGATCATGAAAGTCATTATTATGGGTGCAGGAAATTGGGGAACAACGCTTGGTATCCTATTTGCAGAAAAAAACCAGGTGAATTTGTGGACTTTAACAGAAGTTGAAGCCATTTGTATCAATCAAGACAGAGAAAACAAAGATTATTTACCAAAGATAAAACTACCAGACAACATTATGGCAGAGAAGAAATTCTCTTCTCCAATCGATCCTGAAGATATTGTTATTGTAGCAGTTCCTTCTCGAAAAATGCATGATATCTCACTGGAATTCAAACAGCATGGATATGATTCATTTATTTTTGTTAATGTATCAAAAGGAGTTGACCATCATAATCTGAAAACGGTTGAAGAGACTGTAGTATCTTGTTTACCTAAAATACGTTTTGCAAATCTTTCAGGCCCTACCATAGCAAGAGAACTAGCTGAAGGGTTACCGGCAAAAGCGGTTCTTGCTTCAAATGACATAGAGTTACTCTTTTATCTTCAGCAAAAACTGCAAAATAGTTTGTTATTCTTTGAATTCAGCACAGATATTAAAGGGATTGAGCTTACTTCGTCATTAAAAGGATTGATTGCTATTGCTATTGGTATTGCTGATGGGCTAGGTTTTAAAACTAATATCTATGGATTAATCATGACTCAGGGATTAAATGAATTTGAAACTTTGATGGCCTTTTTAAATGTAAATCCAAAGACTGTCTATGGCATAGCAGGGATGGGTGATTTAATTACCACTTGTCTTTCTGAAAACAGTAGAAACAGGAAGTTTGGGAAATATCTAGCACAAGGAATGAGTACTGATGATGCTTTAAAAACAGTTGGAATGGAAGTCGAAGGTGTTTCCATGGCAAAAACCGTGATGAAATTTACTCAATTAAATCTCAATCTGCCTCTAATAAATTTTGTTGTTGAAGCAATTTTCTCGCATATTAATATCCGAGAAAAACTTCTTAAAGTATTAATGAACAGAAAGACTTAATTAGATCGATACCATCTGAGGATAGACCATTTTCTATGCCTGTCCCCTACTTCAAGATTTTTATAATTTTTCTTTATTTTAATATTATATTTTTTAACTAAACTATCAACCCAGAGATTTAACCGTTCAATAAGAATTTTATTGATGAGATCTTCCTGAACACTTTCAATTTGAACTCTTGCACCTGGCTGTATAGCATAAATCTTTTCCAGAATATAATGGCCATCTTCCAGTCTCAGTGGTAAGATATCACCGACTTTCATTTTTTCAATATTTGGATAGATTTCAGATAGTTTTTCTGCAAAAGTATAAGCAGTAATGCCCATATACTTTTTGGCATAAGGGTCTGTTGAATATCTGGTAACGAGGATTTCAAAATCCAATTGTTTATTCTTTTTAAGAGTATTATTCACCTCTTCTGCTGTAGCCTTATCTTTAAAAATAATTTGTTGCAGTTGAATTAAGTCAGATTTATGATATTGTCCATAATTCTTTTTAAATGAAGTCAATAAATCTTCTTCAGTGATGCTATTTTTTTCTTCATTATAGAATTTTTCTATGATATAAGTAATGGTATCCTGAGCCTGTTTTCTTTCTAATATGGTATATTCTTTGTTTAAAATTTTCAGGAAGTCTTTATTCTTATTCAAATCATTATTTTTTGCCAAATCTAAGATAACATGATTCATAAATATTTCTTCGAGATTTTTTCTGAGATCATCTAAAGAGATGGAAGACATATCTGTGATATTATGCTGTTCTTTTAACTCAAGGAGAAAAGCGATTATAGTTAATCTTGAATGAGAGAATGAACAAGCAGCAATAATCTTAAACTGGTTTTCACGTGAGTTTAGATCAATATTATTTTCATAGATTGCTTTTATATATTGTTCATTATATTGAATACTATTACGAATCAACCCTTTTAATTTATCCTGAAAAATCAGAATTTTTTCTTCTTTAGTTTTTTGAACTAGTAAATTCTTAGATTGTCCAAAAGAAGGATTTTTTTCTAAGTAGTAAATTGCATAATATTCACCAATATCTATAGGTTTAGTAAAATCTCCCCTATTCTTTAAAGCTAAAATTAAAGATCTGATTTTTAAGGGGATATCATATACATCGATAATCCCGATTAATCCAGCTTTACTAGATTTTGCTTCAGGGAAATAACTTAAATAAACATCTTTAAAATCATCTCCTCTATTCAATTTTTTATAAAAATCTCCAATTTTATTCAAGGATAATGAATCGTCTTTTGAAAAAGTAACCATTCTTAATTGTAGTAAACGATGGGTTTGATAGTATTTTTTAATATCTTCATTACTAACGGTAAGATCATTCTTTGCCATAATATCGAAATAATTCTCTATAATTATTCTCTTTTTAGTTGCTTCTTTTTCATTTTTAAATTGATCTTCGAGATCTTTCTTACGAATTCCAGATTCTTCAGAATATCTCAAAATCACCTGATGATTAATATACTGATCTAGTAAAAATTTGCGATTATCTTTATTTAAAGTATAACCTGATTCTTTAGCAAAGTTCTTTAGCTGGCTATAACTAATCTTGGTTTTATCGATTTGGGCGACAACTGTATTTTGTTCAGGAAATTTATATTTAAAATAATGATAAAAAAAAGCAACTAGAAACAAACTGAAAAACATAATAAATTTGTTAGTACGCTGGCTCATCTCAACCTTCTTCTTCTTTTTTTTTTAAAATACTACAAGCATCATTTATGATCAAGTTATTTTTTTTTTATTCTTTGACAATAATGGATAAGCCTATATACTTACACTTAATTGCAAAGCAACAAGGAGACTATTATGCCGAAAGAACAAAAGCTAAGCCCAAAAATCATGGAATTTTATTCAAATGAATTAAAAATTGATCAATGGGAAATCGTAAAAAAGGAATTGGAATCCTTACTGGAAGAAAAGATTAATTCTAAGGAGGATTTAATACTATTTATTGAGAAAAAGTCCGAATTTGATGAATTAATCTCTGATGAAATGGCATGGCGCTATATTAAAATGACTTGTCAGGCTGACGATGAGAGTCGTGAAAAAGCCTATAATGAGTTTTTCGTCAATATCATTTCTCCGATGCAAAGTTATGATTTTGAGTTAAAGAAAAAATTCTATAACTCGGAATTTAGAAATCAACTTGATGAAAAAGAGTTTGGTTTGCTCAATCAAATTATCGCTAATGATATTGAATTATACAGAGAAGAAAACGTCCTTATCCAGGAAAAAATTACTGAGCTCGAAACGAAATATGGTTCAATTTATGGTAAAATGACTGTAAATTACAAGGGTGAAGAAAAAACAATGGCTCAGTTAAATATCCTCTTAAAAGATCAGGATAGAGCTGTTAGAGAAGAAGCATGGCATTTGAGAATGGATCGTATGAAAGAAGATCAAAACAAGCTCAATGAACTCTATGATGAATTAAGAGCATTAAGAACTCAAGAAGCAAAAAATGCAGGTTTTGATAATTTCAGAGATTATATGCATCAGAAAAAGGGAAGATTTTCTTATACACCTCAAGATCTTATCGAATTCCACAATGGCGTTGAGAAAGCAATTTTACCTTATCTTGTTGAGTTAAATGAAGAAAGAAGAGAGAAATTAAACTTACCTTCTGTAAAACCCTGGGATACATCTGTTGATCTAGATGGTAAAATATTAAAACCATTCCAAACGGCTGAAGAGCTTATAGAAAAATCAATTAATATTCTTGATAAAATAGACCATGAATTCTCTTTAACTTTAAGTAAGATGAATAACAGCGGATACCTTGATCTTGAAAACAGAAAAGGAAAAGCACCCGGTGGCTACAATTACCCAATCAGCAATGTAAACTCTTCTTTTATTTTCATGAACTCTGTTGGGCTTCATGATGATGTCACCACTTTATTACATGAAGCAGGACATGCCATGCATGCCATGTCAATGTCTTCCATAAAAAATGATTACTACAAAGGAACACCAAGCGAAATTGCAGAACTTGCATCCATGTCAATGGAACTGCTTACTATGGATTTCTGGGATGAGTTCTATCAGGATAAAGATGATCTAATAAAAGCTAAAAAAGAACAATTAGAAGGCACTTTAACCTTTCTCCCATGGTGCATGATAGTCGATGCTTTCCAACATTGGGTTTACACAACCCCAGAACATACACCTGAAGAAAGACATGCAAAATTCTCAGAATTAATGGATCGTTTTAACTATGGAGTTGACTGGACAGATTTGGAAAAAGAAAAAGCAATCCGTTGGATGTTCCAATTACATATCTTTGATGCACCTTTTTATTATATTGAATATGGTATGTCTCAATTGGGAGCTTTGGCTATCTATAAAAGTTATCGCGAAAATCCTAAGAGAGCCATTCAGCAATATAAAGATTTTCTTACCTCTGGATATAAAGTTCCAGTGAATAAATTATATGAAATAGCAGGAATACGTTTTAAATTCGATGAGAATTACCTAAATGAACTCATCAAATTTGTGCGTAAAGAAGTTGAAGCTTTAGTTTAAAACTATAATAATAATTTAAGAGCAGGATTATACCTGCTCTTTTTTTTTGAACCAATATTTCTTGACAAAACATTACTCTCCAATAATATTCTTTGTTAGAGGTGTTAATGAGAAAAATTCTAATCTTTGCTTATATTTTATCCTGTTTTGCATGGACAGGGTGCAGTCTTCATAAATCACTTTATCAAAAAGAATATCCTTATTATAAAAATAATGCGTATTATTTTTCTCCTCATATCATGCCAAATGTTTCCAATCAAATGTTACATCCTGGTTATTGGATTTCAAAAATAAAGAACCCTGATTCCCTCATATACACATCTCTTGATATTGAAAACATTAATCAATCAATAAGAAAAAAACAATTAGTGCAAACATTGATTCAAGGCAATAATTTATCAGAAAACAATGAATTAAATACATTAGCTTGGAATCAAATGCAGGAAACAAAAAGATACTTGATAAAAAAAGAGCTCTATACTCCTACGGGAGAAAAACCAGACATAAGAGATAGAGAGAGAATAGTCGGATTATTTCCAGATTCCCTTGTAGCTTTCTCTTCACTAAAAATCTCACAGTATGCCATATTTAATCGATTTTCTGACGAAAAAATGATACCTGATTCTTTAAACTTAACAGAAAAGCCTTTTGATGACGAGTTCGATTATATGCAGAATAATGCTCATGATATGGGAGCCATCATTTATGCGTTTTGTTATAGTCCTGATAAAATGTGGATATATCAGATAAATCAATCCTCCTCTGGTTGGGTTCCATCCTCTCATTTTACATTTCTGAACAACGAATCCACACTACTCACCAATCCCATTATTACCATTCAAAATCCATATGCTGATATTTGGGCTGATTCTTTAAAATTAAATTATATAAATTCATCACGTATGGGATCAAAATTTTATATTCTAGATAAAACCAATAATCATCTTTATAAAATCGTATTACCAATGAATGACAGTTTGTCCTTTGCTTTTATTGATAAAGCAGATGTTGTAGAAGGTGTTAAACCACTTACCTCAAGAAATCTTATACTCGATATGTTTAAATGGATGAATACACCATACGGTTGGGGAGATAAAAATCAATTTGTTGACTGTTCAAAAATGATCCAATTAACTTTTTCACTCTATGGTATAGATATGCCTAGGAATGGGGGATCACAAGCCCTTGTTTCGCAAAACATTCTGAGTAGAAGTGATTTCTCAGATAATGAAAAATTAGATTTTATCACTAATCATGCCATTCCTGGATTAACTCTTTTAAGATTTCCAGGGCATATCATGCTCTATATTGGAAATGAGAAGGGTGATGCATATGCAATTCATTGTTTGTATCGTTATATTGAAAATTATTCAGGTGAAAATTATAGCCGTGTAACAAATCGTGTAGTTTTATCTGATTTATCTCTTGGTAAAGGTTCTCCCAGAAAAAGTCTTTTACAAAGAATAACTCAAATTGCCATTGTTGGCAAAGACTAATTATAAACAATGAAAATTTAAGCTCATAGCATATAAAGGAAAAATTAATGGATGTGTATTCTATTCTTAGAAAAAAAAGCTCTTTTCTCATCATAGATCAAACTTTATTACCTTTAGAAGAAAAACAAATTGAAATTACAGATTATAGACAAATGATTGAAGCAATAAAAGCATTAAGAATCAGAGGTGCACCGGCTATTGGTATCGCTGCAGGAGGGGCTTGTTGGTTAGCTAGCCTAGAATTTGAAAATAAGCAGGACTATCTTGAAAATCTCTTGCAGGCTATCATGGAGATAGAATTATCAAGGCCTACGGCTGTAAATCTGTTCAATGCAACACAAACAATCAGAGAAATAATCTCAGTGACAGAACTTACACAAATAACACAAAAACTTCATGAATATGTTGATAGTTTGTTTCATTATGAATATGATGCCTGCAATGGAATGGCAGAAAATGGTTTTAATACAATCTCTAAGAAATATACAAAATTCCTTACACATTGTAATACAGGTGGTCTAGCTACATATGGGATTGGAACTGCACTTGGTGTATTAAGAAGGATATCCAAAGATAGAAAAATAACTGTTTTTGCTGATGAAACAAGACCTTTGTTGCAAGGTTCACGATTGACCATGTGGGAGCTAGAAAAATCTAAAATTGAGGCGTTTCTTATCACTGATAACATGGCAGCGCATATCATAAAAACCAAAGGAATACAATGTATTTTGACAGGTGCAGATCGTATTTGTATAAATGGCGATTCTGCAAATAAAATAGGAACATTCAATTTAGCGATTTTAGCAAATTACTTTAAAATTCCCTTTTATATAGTTGCTCCTGAGAGTACAATTGATCGTACCTGTGAGAATGGAAATATGATCCTTATAGAAGAAAGAAAACCGTTTGAAGTTACAACAATAAAGGGAATCCCAATTTCTCCTGAGAACTCAAAAGTATTTAACCCAGCATTTGATGTAACACCAGGAAATCTGATTACAGCCATTATTACAGAAAGAGCTGTTTATGAAAAACCCTATAATTTCTAAGGTCTATTTATATAAGCAATACCAATACGATTTAGAAGAGATTCTTTCACTTTTTCGTGAAGTCTTTCAGATTGACTCGATTAAACTAAAACTTTCTAAATGCGAGACTATCCTAATCAAGCCCAATATGCTTGGTGCTCATTCACCAGAAAAAGCAGTAACGACCCATCCAATAGTATTAGAAGCCTGTATCATAGCTCTTAAAGGTCTAAATAAACAGCTGTTAGTTGGAGACAGTCCAGGCGGAGTTGTCTCTGCTTCAATGGTATGGAAAGAAACAGGTATAGGTGAAATCTGCAAAAAACATGGTATATCATTAATAGATTTTGGAAAAGAAGGTGTTATTAGTAAAGAAATTGACGGATTGCCATTATATTTCGAGAAGAAAGTTTTTGAAGTGGATGGTATTGTTAACCTTGCCAAAATGAAAACACATAGTTTAATGCTCTATACTGGGGCAGTAAAAAACTTCTTTGGTTTAATCCCAGGACTCTATAAATCTGAATTGCATAAAAAGTTCCCCCACCCTAAATTCTTTGCAAAGGTGTTAACCACCCTCTATGAGGAAATAAAGGATAAGATTCTCTTTAATGTTCTTGATGGGATAGTCGGTATGGAAGGAGAAGGACCTTCAGCGGGTAAACCAAAGGCTTTTAACAGTCTTTTTTTCTCTGAATCAGCATCTTCTATCGATTATTTAGCTTCTAAAATGATGGGTTTTTCTCTTGATCAGCTAGATTATATCCAAGAAGCTTTAAAAATTGAAAACATTGAGCCTTTAAATATTAAAGCAATTCCAGAAAAGAACTTCTCCATCATTAAAGATGTAGAGATAAAGGAAGTGTTATTCCGCCAAAAGTTTCTTGATTCTTTACCAAAAGGCACTCAAAAACTCTTTAATTTACTGTTTAATTATTACCCATACTTTTTAAATTCATGCAAAAAATGCGGTATTTGTGTTAAAAGTTGTCCAATGCAAGCCCTTGAGTTTGTGGGTATTGCAAAGAAACCAACTCTCAATAAGTCAAAGTGTATTAAATGTATGTGCTGTCATGAAATGTGTCCTTTTCATGCTGTCATCATAAAAAAAACTTTTTTGGCTAAACTTTTTTTAAAATAATAGAATAATTAAAAAAGAGCAGGTTTTTTTGCCTGCTCTTAACAAATAAATAATTAATTATATTCTGGTTAATTTTCGATAGGTTATTCGCTTTGGGATCAAAGCCTTATCACCTAATCTTCTGAGTTTATCTTCTTCATATTCTGAGAAATTGCCATCATACCAACGAATCTGACTTTCTCCTTCAAAGGCTAAAATATGAGTACAAATTCGGTCTAAGAAATAGCGATCATGACTAACAACCATAACGCACCCTGGAAAATCCTGAATAGCTTCTTCTAAGGAACGTATAGTATTTACATCTAAATCATTGGTAGGCTCATCCAACATCAAAACATTCCCGCCATCTTGCAGAGTTAAAGCTAAATACACCCTGTTTCTCTCTCCACCAGATAATTCTCCAACTTTCCGATAATGATCTGAACTAGGGAAATTAAACCAAGAGATATACTGTCTGACAGGGATCTCTCGATTTCCAATATTCATGACTTCACGATCCTGTCCAATCAGTTCGATCATGCTTTTATTACCATCCATATCTCTTAATTGATCCACAAAAGAAACTCGAACAGTTTCTCCAGTTTCTATCTTTCCGCCATCAGCGGTCTCATTGCCTGTAAGTAATTTAAATAAAGTAGTCTTACCTGCACCATTTGGACCAATAATTCCAACAATAGCACCAGCAGGAATATCAAAAGACAGGTTTTCAAACAAAAGCTTTCCATCAAATGATTTGGAAAGATTTTCCACATGATAGACTTTATTACCCAACTTTGGACCGACAGGAATGTTTAATTCACTAGTATCAGCTCTTTTTTCCATACTATCCTGCGCCATTTTTTCAAAGTTGGTAATACGCGCTTTATTTTTTTCATGATTAGCTTTAGGAGTGGCACGAATCCACTCTAATTCTCTAGCTAATGTTTGAATACGACGCTGTTCTTTTTTGTCTTCTTCCATTAGTCTTTGTTGTTTCTGTTCTAACCAAGAAGAATAGTTTCCCTTCCAGGGTATCCCATAACCTCTATCTAATTCCAAAATCCAACCAGATACATGATCTAAAAAGTATCGATCATGTGTCACAGCAATGACAGTACCTTTATAATTTAACAAATGATTTTCTAGCCATAAAACTGTTTCAGCATCTAAGTGGTTGGTTGGTTCATCTAACAACAAAATATCAGGTTCCAGAAGTAATAGTTTACATAAAGCAACACGTCTTTTTTCACCACCAGAAATCACATTAACAGGCATATCAGCTGGAGGACAACGTAAAGCATCCATAGCCATTTCTAAACGAGAATCCAAGTCCCATATATCCATAGCATCGAGTTTATCTTGTAATTCACCCTGCTCTTCTAATAATTTATTCATATCATCATCGCTCATGGGTTCACAAAACTTTTCGTTGATTTCATTAAAACGATTCATCAAATCAATTTTATCTTGAACAGCTTCTTGAACACATTCTAAAACTGTTTTGGATAAATCTAACTGAGGTTCCTGTTCTAAATAACCAATAGTATAACCCTTCGACATAGCAATACGGCCATTGTAATCTTTGTCTATACCAGCCATTATTTTTAAAAGACTACTCTTACCAGAACCATTTAAGCCAATCACACCGATTTTAGCCCCGTAATAATATCCTAAAGAAATGTCTCTTAACACCTGTTTATTACCAGGATAAATCTTTCCGACTCTATCCATTGAAAAGATTACTTTGTTTTCTTCCATTAGTGTTTTTCCTCACAGAATTCTACTAAAACCCCATATGTTGATTTTGGATGTAAAAAGGCAATATCAGCGCCATGAGCCCCTACGCGAGGTTCTTTATCAATCAAGATGATATCTTTCTCTTCTGCTTCTTTTAATTTTTCAGTTAAATCATCAACCTGAAAAGCGATATGTTGAATACCCTCACCTTTTTTTTCAATATATTTTGCAATCGGGCTATCCTCTGAAGTGGCTTCTAATAATTCAATACGCACTTCTCCTACTGGCAAAAATGCTACTCTAACTTTTTGTGATGGAATTTCTTCAATAGCTTCTAATTCTAATCCTAATTTTTCATAAAATTTTATAGCTTCTTCTAAATTTTTAACGGCGATTCCGATGTGACTAATCTTCTTAACCATGCCTATTCTCCTTTCAGTTTCACTATGAAACCTTATAAGACTTTTGTAAGGAGGTTGTTAATCCATCCTTAATTTCATTACAAAAAATGCCTGCATAAAGCAGGCATTTACAATTATTGAAATGATTATTTATACTGATCTACCAGTTCAAAACCCAATTTCATAGCATTCATATTTAAATCGATATGAGCGGGTTTAACAGAATTTCTGATAGCTTGTTCTAATGATTTTTCACTTACTATTTTTGTAGCTCGAACCATAAAAGATAAAGCTAAGATATTCATTGGTAAGTCTGTACCGAGTTTTTCCAACGCAATCTCTGAAAAAGGAACTTCATAAGTTTCTCCAACAGAGGCAGAAATATTCTTTACCAATCCAGAATCTACGATTAAAATTCCATCTTCTTTTAACTCAAAGATGAACTTATCACAAGCTTGTTGAGTTAAAGCAATGAGTATATCGAGATTCTGAGCTTCTGGAAAATGAATATCTCCTTCAGAGATGATGGTATCGGCTCTAGAGGAACCTCCTCGAGATTCAGGTCCATAGCTCTGAGTTTGAGTAACTTTATAATGATCTAAAACACCTGCTCTAGCCAATACAATACCATCTAAGATTAAACCTTGACCGCCACTGCCACTAAAACGCACTTCTTTACGAAATTCTTTTGTCATTTTGAGGCCTCCTCTTCGGTTTTAAACTGACTGCATAAATTAGCAAAAGCTTCACAATACTCTGGTTTCTGAACATTTCTCAGGATACCACGAACAATCTTACCTTCAAGTTGCTCAGCAGTCATTTTAGCAACAGCTTGTAATGGCACAGAATTGTCTCTCATTTGTTTCATCATTTCGGCAGGACCACCCTTACGGTTTAAGCGACCATAAATTACAGGGCATGCTGAAACTACTTCAACTAATGAAAAACCTTTGTGTTCTAAAGCTTGTTTTATAATGGATTGAGCTTCAATTGCATGAAAAGCAGTAGTACGAGCAACAAAAGTTGCTCCTGCTCCCATGGCTAATTCACAAATATCAAATACAGGATCAATGTTTCCATAAGGACAGGTAGTAGCTCGATCTCCAGTTGGAGTCGTAGGAGAATATTGACCACCTGTCATTCCGTAAATATTATTATTTACCAGAATAACGGTAATATCTATGTTTCTACGACAAGCATGAATAAAATGATTACCACCAATAGCTGTCGCATCTCCATCTCCAGTAACAACGATTACTTTTTGTTCAGGTTTTTGAAACTTAACCCCTGTTGCAAAGGGAATGGCACGACCGTGTAAAGTATGTAAGGTATTAAAATCAACATAAACAGGCATTCTTGATGAACATCCAATACCTGATACCATAGTGATCCCATCTCTGTCTAAATTCAGTTCGGCTATTGCACGAATGATATCTCCCAATACAATGCCATTACTACAGCCTGCACACCATACATGAGGGAATTTTTTATTGTGTCTTAAATATTTATGAATCACGCGTTGTGGTATATTAGCCATCTTAATGTACCTCCTTAATTACAGAAAATATGTCATTGGGAGTAATCATTTCTCCATCTACTCGCTGAATAGGGATTAATTTCCCATCAGCCTTATCTTTGGTTAAGCGTTGTAATTCATGGATCAATTGACCTTCATTTAATTCAGGCACAATAACTGTGTCCACGTCACGTAACATCTTACGAACAGCATCATCAGGGAAGGGCCAGATAGTGATTGGACGTAATAATCCAACTTTTAATCCATAGTCACGAGCTAGTTTGATTGCTGCTTTTGCTGAACGAGCACATATTCCTGCAGCAAATATTGCAATATTTGCATCTTCCATCATATAACTTTCTATCTGTACTAAATCACGCATATTATGTGTGATCTTGCATTTTAATCTTTTCATCATAGTTGCAACTTCAGATGCTTTATTAGTTGGGAAACCTAAAGCATCATGGGCTAAACCAGTCACATGAAAACGATACCCTTCTCCATAACTGGCAACAGGCGACAAATACTTTTGATTTTCATCATAATGTTTATACCACTCAGGAGGAACGGTTGGTTTCAATCTGTTTATGATTCTGATATTTGAAATATCAGGAAGTCTCACAGCTTCACGCATATGTCCTAATACTTCATCCAATAATAAAGTAACGCAGGTTCTGTATTTTTCTGATAAATTTATCGCACGAATAGCTAATTCATAACACTCTTTTACAGTATGGGGATAAAGGACAATCGCAGGAGCATCGCCATGTGAACCCCATTTTGACTGCATAATATCACTCTGTGATGGTTTGGTGGGAAGACCCGTACTTGGACCACCTCTTTGCACGTCAACAACCACACAAGGCGTTTCAGTAATCTTAGCATATCCAATACCTTCCTGCATCAAAGAAAATCCGGGACCACTGGTAGCAGTCATGGATTTAGCTCCTGCTAAAGAAGCACCAATAATAGCACAAATACTGGCAATTTCATCTTCCATTTGAATAAATTTACCATTTCGTTTTGGTAATTCACTAGAGAGTATCTCTGCAATCTCAGTTGAAGGTGTAATGGGATATCCAGCATAGAAATTTAATCCTGCAGCTAATGCACCCATAGCTACAGCTTCATTACCTTGCATTAATACGACTTTACGAATATCTGTTTCTTTTACTTCTACATTTTCAATTTGATTTTCTTGTACAACTTGTTTTTCTTTTTTTGCCATGTTAATCCTCCTTATCGTTTTGCCCCGGTGATCGCAAAATCAGGGCATAAGCGATCGCAAGTTTCACAGTGAATACATTTCTCGGGAAACTCAACAAAAGGAGTTCCGTCTGCTTTTCTGCCTAAACACTTTGTAGGACAAAATGCAACACAGATACCACACTTTTTACACCATTCGTAATAAATGTACACGGGTGATTTTTTGTAGTCCACATTTTCTTTTTCTTCTGTGACTTCGACTTCCATCAACTCTCGTGCATCGCCGTCTGTCAATATCTGTCCATCTTTGGACTTGACCATCTTCTCAGACATCCTAGCCTCCAAATCATTATGTCAATAAGAACAAATGTTATAATCTCTTAAAAATGAGCAAGTTTTTTGTATTTATTTTTTTTATATCATTTTAATAACTTACAAAAAATACTGCTAATACAGTCCTGTCCTGAGTTACATGGATGATTAAATTTTCTAAATTATTTGTTTATTGTCTTATTGTGTTTTAACATTTTTTATTAATCTGTCTCAATA
The DNA here is from genome assembly GCA_963678255.2 of Cloacimonadales bacterium (SeqCode). Classification (GTDB taxonomy): domain Bacteria; phylum Cloacimonadota; class Cloacimonadia; order Cloacimonadales; family WRIO01. The sequence continues at coordinate 634,506 of CAXXTW010000001.1, read as the reverse complement.
AAAATGATATTTACTTTTATGCTGAGGACTTAACGTAACCTTACCTTACAGAATTTTTTGAAAGTTTAAAAATTAAGACCAATTCTTAGGGGATATAACCTGATATTGTTTTTCTCATTATTTTTTTTATGAATCTCAGGAATCGCATAACCCACAGCACTTCCAATGATTGATCCGGCTATTATATCTGTCGGAAAGTGCTTACCTGCTTGATAACGTAAATACCCTGTTAATATGGCAGTACTTAGCAAAGCTGTTTGAACATATTGCCTTGTATCATGATTAATATTATAGTCTTTTAAAACCCTTATAGTAAAAACTGCTGACATAAAAACTGTTGAAGTATGCCCTGAAATAAAAGAACGATAGGCATCTGTTTGCATTTTTTGGGAGTAAGGGACTTCCTCGTTATATAAGTAGGGTCTTTTTCGTTTTACTGTATTTTTAATCATTTGAGTTATTGCTCCATTAACCATAACAGCTTCCAAATATAAAACACCGATATCACCTTTATCGTCGCGAATATCTCGTGAACTATATAATAAAAATGGACTTAATGCCATCCCTGTTAACAGATAATCACTGATGTTTGAACTCTTCATCGACCAGTTATCAGTGGCTGTTTTATCTAAAAAATTCATTCGATCAGTAGAAAAACCTTCAATCTTCTGATCTTTATAGAAAAGATCTTTACGATCATATTTAACTGTTAAATAGATCACCTCAGCAGAGCCTGCAACTACAGAGCCATCAACAATTGGATAAATCTTATAAACGTCTGAGTATAACAACCCAAAAAAACTAAGAAATATAAATAGTAAGAGATGAGATCTCATAAATCCTCTTTTCCAGCAATTTTTGATCTATTCATAAGAAGCGATAATAATTTTGTTAATTTTTTCTGCAAGTTATTTCAATTCTAATCATAGAATGTACTTTTTTATAAATATTCTTATAAGAAAATTCTCATTTTTCTTTTTTAAAATATATTCAAAATAGCAAAAAATCAATCACTTAGCTGATAAATAACTATATAACTAGAAAAATATCAGAAAAAATCTTGACACAAATCAGAAAACCATCATATGATGGAATGATATTTAAAATCAAAAATTTGGAGGTAACTATGAAATTAAGCACAATGATGATTTTACTCATTGTTTTAACGGGTCTTATTCTTTCAGCTTGTGGCGGAAACAATGCAGCTAAAGAACCCAAAAAAGCTTTCGAACCAGCATGGTATGGTCAGGAAACAGAAAATGACACGTATATGTTCACTTATGGTAATGCGGAAAAAACAAATCGAAACATGGCTGAACAAGCTGCAGGAGCAAATGCAATCGCTGAAGCTGCTGTCCGCATTGAAACTCATGTCAAAACTATGACCAAAAACTTTATGTCTGAAGCAGGAGTTGACAATCCTGAAGTGACTGCATTAACTGAAACAGCCACAAAAATTATTGCAAATCAAAAATTTAATGGAGCTACTATCACAAAAAGAGATGTCTATACCATGGAAAACAATCGCTATATGGCTTTTATACAATATGGCATTCCAAAAGCTGATGTAAACAAATCTTTAGTGGATCGCATTAAAAAAGAAGAAGCTCTTTACAATCGTTTTAGAGCTACTCAGTCATTTGAAGAATTAGAAAAAGAGACCAGCGGTAAATAAACAAATTTTCAATATACAAAGAGCTGACTTTATAGCCAGCTCTTTTTTTTATTCTATTAAATCAACAATCCTTATCCAATTTACATTTAATCATACCAACTAATTTCTCCTCAGCTCTTGCCATAATAAAACATAAATCCGATAATCGATTCATATACTGAATAACTAACGTATTGACCTCAGATTCATGACTTAATTCAATGATTCGACGTTCTGCTCGTCTGGTAATTGTTCTGCAAATATCAAGCTTTGCAGACTGAATCGTATTTCCTGGAATGACAAACCCTTTCAACTGAACATCTACTTCAAAACTATGGACACAATCAGTCAACCAGTTAATATCTTCCAGTTTTAAAGGGAGGCTATATTCTTTGCTTAATGAAGCTAACTCTCCCATTACTTTCATTAAATCATTCTGTACTCTTTCAATGATCTCTTTTACCCTCTCTATCTTAACGTAATGTTTTGATTCACCTAAGTGAGAATCTAATTCGTCAACGGTTCCATAAGCTTCTACTCTTAAGTCATCTTTAGAGACTCTTTCTCCCGACCATAAAGAAGTCGTTCCTTTATCTCCAGTTTTTGTTGATATAGACATAACTGCTCCTTAGAAATATTTTCTTAATGCTGAAATTCTTTTTTCTTGTTTTTTTCTCTCTTCAGGATGGTAATTTTCAGGAATCACCTGATCACTATATACAGGTTTTCCGATCTGATAAAATAATCCTGTGTATATTGGATCTATTGATTTACTGAATAAATAAGCTTCTTCAAAAGTTAAATTTGTCTTTTCCAGTGGCTTAATTTTTTCATTATAATATTGATAAGTATTATTAAAACTCACACATGGCTGTAAAACCTCTATAAAGGAAAATCCTTTATGTTTGATCCCTCTGAGAATTAATTGACTCAAATCATTGATCTTTGCAGAATAAGCACGAGCAACAAAACTTGCTCCAGCTTCTAATATCATGGGTATTGGTATAAACGGACTTTCAGGATTACCAAAAGGTGTTGAGGGACCCTTATACCCAATTTTACTCAAAGGCGAAAACTGACCAGTTGTTAAACCATAAACTCCATTATTATGGAGGATTAAAGTGATATTCTCATTTCTTTTTGCTGCAAACAAAGTATGTTCCAGACCTTCACCCATTGAGTCTCCGTCTCCTCCAAACATAATTACATTTAGATTTGGATTCCCTAGTTTTATCCCCTGAGCTGTTGCAATAGCTCTGCCATGAAGAGAATAAAAACCTGAAGTGTTTAAATAATCAAAAATTTTACCATGACAACCAATTCCAGAGGTCATGACTAAACTTTCTCCATTATTAGTTTCATTTTCAAAAAGATCAAAGGCTTTTTGTACGGCATTTAATATTCCAAAATTACCACATCCACTACACCATGTATTCTTTTTTTGAGTGAGTCTATTAGGCATTGATTCTCTCCTTAATCTCTTTAGCAAGTTCAAGAGGATCAAAAGGACGTCCGTCATATCGCTTGATAACACTTTTAGCTATTCTACCCGTTTTCTCCTTGATTAATTCAGCAAAAAGACCAGTTATACTTTGTTCTATTACAATAAAAGGTTCAGTTAATATCTCGTCCAATTGTTCCTTTGGAAAAGGTTCTAAGTATCGTATCTGTACAATTCTGCAATTAAACTCTAAATGCTTTACAGATTCTCTCACAGACAGGCCAGTTGAACCATAAGTGAGAAGTAAAAATCCTTCATTTCCAATCATATCAATCATCTTGATATTCTCATTGATATAGGCTTTTAAATAATTACCTTTTCTTACTCTTTTTTCTATCATTTGAAGTGCTTCTTGAGCTTGGTCTGTCCGTACACCATTTTCTAAATGCTCATTACTATTCCATTTGATCATCGATTTAGAAGGAGGAAAAGCTAAAGGAGAAAGTCCATCTTCTGAAATTTTGTATCTCAGATAATTATCATCGTCAGAAAATTCTGTAGTTATTGGGTTATAATCATTTAAATCAATATCAACATTCATCATGGATTCGGATAAATGTTTCTCAGTTAATAAGACGGTAGGGACTTGAAATTTCCAAGCTAAATCCATCAATTCTGCTGACAGAAAAAATGCATCTTCAAAGTTAACAGGACTGGCTACAATTCTGGGAAACTCGCCATGACCCATATTTAAAATAAATTTTAAGTCAGATTGAGCTGAATAGGTTGACATACCTGTGGCAGGTCCTGGTCTTGAAGAATTTATTAACACCAAAGGGGTTTCAGTCATTCCAGCCATTGAAAAGGCTTCAACCATTAAACAAATACCACCCCCACTACTCCCTGTTGCAGCTCTGGCACCTGAAAAAGCAGCGCCTATTGCCATATTCACCGAGGCAAGCTCACTCTCTGCATGTTGTACAATAATCCCAAATTCATCCTTCTTCTTAGCTAAATAATGCAGTATGGTTGAAGCAGGTGTCATGGGATAACCAGTATAATAATCTAAGCCACCAGCTATCAAGCCTAATGCGATTAAACTATTCCCAGAATAAAATCGTGAGGTTACTGGTTTATGCTGTTTTAAATCATAATTAAATTCATCGTACATTAAGGAAAGAGAAATCTCAGAAACAATTTGATTTCTCGATTGATCTCGTTTAAAAGAATGCTCTATTACTTCAATAATTTTTTCTTTTGAATAACCAATTAACTTTAAAACAATAGTAATAGCAGTAACACCATAAAAGGATTCTTCAATTTGATTTTCTGAGAAACTCTTTTTAAAATCTATACAAACGGCTTTTTTCATTTCTTCAGGACAATTAATGATGATTAAAGTATTATCTTGAATCCTTTCCTGATGTATTTTTAAACTTTCTTTATCTGTAAAAAAAGCAATGTCTGCCTGCTGATAACAACTATAAACAGCTTTTCTTTCAAAAGTTATCAGAGAAAAATTATGTCCTCCTTTAATGACAGATTGATAATCATCATATTGGAAGCACTTGTAACCAATTTGATTTAACTGCTCAGCCAGAATTGAGCTTGCTTTCTTAACGCCCTCACCTGCTTTTCCGGCTATTAATATTGTTGGCATAAAACCTCCATAAATCTGGATAATTCTTAAATAACTCTTAAACTTGTTATTGTCAAATAAATTATTTAAAGTTTTAGGATATCCTAAAAAAAGCTGGATCTATGACTGCGGTGTAGTTAGCCTTTTGTAGAGAGCTTGTTGATTTGAGTTTAGTTGTGAAAACTTCCAGATTACTCCTAATTATCTGCAAACAAGAAGCGTGCGGAGCGAAAATAATGTAGCTTACAAAGTAATATTTACAAAAAGAGAGCTAATAGCTAACCAAAAGGGGCTGAAAGAAGTTGATTTTGATGGATAAAAAGATCTATAAGGGATTTGTAATCCTCAATATATTCATAGGTTATTTGTATTAATCTAGCTGTGAGATGATGATATTTTTTGATTTTAGGCAGATAATTCATATTGATGAAATCAGCAACAGATAAAGAGCCAAAGATTTTTTGATAAAGATCATAACCTGAATTTTTTATTTTGGAGAATTGATAGTCCTTTTCAATTTTATGCATAATCTTGAGAAATATACCATAGCAGTTGAGGAATTTCCTTCTTAATTTGGGATCTTGGGTTTTATATTTCATAGCATAGATTTTCAGATCGTTTTTAAAACGTTGAGGCAGGATCTTCCAAATAGAAAGGGTGAGTTTTTCCATTGAGATAATATTAGCATTTTGTTTCATAAAGGGAACAGGAACGTAATTCCTACCGACACAGGCATTTCCATAGGAACTGTAGCAATAAACTATACCATCTTGTTTACCGCCTTTAGGGTATTTTGTTTTTTCCCAGTCCATGATTACACGCATCATCACCTCTGAATTTTAAGACTTTCTATAATATATAACAATCGAGATGTCATTTTGTGACAAGTTATTTTATGAACCCACAATTAAAAGACGTTAACCACGGAAATTTCTGAAAACGTAGTAAAAAAACGATAACATATATCATAAAAAGCGATTATTTGTTTAATTGAATTTGAAGACTTTAAGATTTTTTATTTATAAGTGTGATACAAGTTTTTATGGTATATTCATAGAACAAGCACCAAGGATGGAATAACTTAGGCATAAGGTAAGAAAGGAGTCTTTACAGTAAAGAGATGGTATCAGAGAGACTCCCATTAATCATTTTATAATATTTATTATGATCGAACAGACAGTCTGAATCAGGTATATCTGCTATAGAGAATATTAATTTATTCATAATAGGAAAACTGGAGAGAGAAATAATTTTCAATTAGACAATGTAATTTGAGAGCTTAGAAATCTCTATAAAAGCTTATTTGCAAGATCCCTGTATAGAATATTAGGTGTAAGCTTAAATAATTTTAAGTTTTTTTAAAATAAAAAGATTGACTATTTTCTTTGTATTTAGTATTTTCAATTTATTCTAAAAATCAGAAAGGAAAAACAGACAAGTTGAATCGAATTATTACTGATTTAGAAAAGAAATTTTATAAACTTGAATCGCAAAGACTTAGTCCAAAAAAAGATTTTTTTTATCAGATTGATCAAATCTTAAATATTGCTGTTGAAAATTCATTACTTGAGTATGAAATCAAAGCAAAAGGTTTGCTCGCTTCTACTTTCTTACATACTGGAAATAAAAATAAAGCTGGAGAAATTTTTAATGATCTGATATCACTTATGGTTGACTATAAACAACAAGATATTATAAAAGCAACTGCTCATAAATATATTGGTTATTACTTCTGGAATATCAGCGAATACGATAAAGCACTTTCCTTTCTTGAAAAATCTATCAAATTTTCTCATAATCCTGAATTATGCATTAATATAAATCTCTTAATTGGGATGTGTTACTTTAAAAAGAATGATTATGATAAATCATTCTTTTATTTAAATTACGCTTTTGAAAATCGGCATGAAATAAGAGACAATAATCTCCTTGCAGACATATGTTCTTGGTATGGAATCCTCCAAAATGAAATGGGAATGTTTAATAAAGCATTGGAAGCTTTAACAGAAGCAGTAAATATAAATTTAACCATTAATAATTTACTCGGATTTTGCAGTAATCAAAATACTATTGGCTTGATTTATGAATCTCTGGGATATCATGAAGAAGCCCTTAAACACTTTACAGAAGCCGAGATTAAAGCCAAATCTATAAAAGCCTTAAGTCTTTTAGCAGATAGTCATAATAACATGGCGATGATTTTTCAAACAATTTTTGATTATGACAAAGCTATCCAATTTTATTTGTCTGCATTAAAAAATCGTAACGAAATCACCCAGGCAGACAAAAATATCGTTACCCTGCTCAACATTTCTTTCATTTATCTTAAAAAAAGAGATTATAAACAATCTTTCAAATACCTTATGGAAGGTTATCATTTAACCCAAAAATATCCTATGCCAAAAGTGCAATATCTTTGCTTCAAAAGTTTTGCTCAGTACTATATGGATGTAAAAAATTCTGATAAAGCCAAATCATGTATTCAAGATCTTTATCGATTAGCTTATGAAATCAATGACAAAAAATTGATTAAAGAAGCTCATCTTCTTTTTGCAAATTACTATGAAATCATTGAAGATTATAAAAAATCTCTCGAATATACTAAACTTGCCATGGAATTAAACGATCAAATTACTAACGAAGAAGATAGAAAAACAATCAATAACTTGCGCCTACAATACGAAAATATGATTACTAAATTCTCTAATGAAACAAATATTCAGGAAGAAAAGATAAAAGCAGTGATTGCTATGGCTGTCACAGCAAACCATGAAATAAATCAGCCTCTTATGCTTATTCAGGGAAATCTGGACTTACTCATAAACTCTCTAAACAACTATACTCTTTCAGCAAAACAAGAGAACTATCTAAATAAGATTTTTGAAGGGATTATACGAATCACAAATTCACTGAATAAATTTAAAAGCACTTCCAATATTTCTTTTGTTGAGTATATGAATGATGTTGAAATGGTAAAATATGAGTTAAATGAGTAAACCATATATAAGTCTGTTATAAAAACCTAGTATTCCTCTTACAAAATATGAAAAGCTTAAAGTCTTCAGATTCAATTACACAAATAATCTGCATAAATGATTCATTTAATCTTATTTTCACATGTTTTCATTTTTTTAGTGCAAGCTTAAGAATAAAAGCTTTTTATTTCTATTGTCAAAAAAAAGCATTTATTTTCTTTTACAATAAAAAATAAAATTAGTATTGAGGGTGCATGAGTTTACTAACCATACTTTTTATTGCTTTAGGATTATCGATTGATTGTTTTGCTGTTTCCATTTCCAGTGGAATTACGTTAAAATGCTTTCGAGTTAAATATGCTCTTAGAGTAGGTGCCTTTTTTGGAGGGTTTCAGGCGTTAATGCCAGTAGTAGGGTGGTTAACAGGCTTAAGTTTTAAAAGATACATTGAAGGGTATGACCACTGGATAGCTTTTTTACTTCTCTCCTTCATAGGTGGTAAAATGATTTATGAATCAGCAATAATAAAAAAAGCGGAAAAATCTTGTGATCCAAGAAATATACTCCTTGTTTTTATATTGGCTATTGCAACAAGTATTGATGCTTTAGCAGTAGGACTAAGTTTTTCAGTTTTGGGTATGAGTATTATTACCCCAGTCATTTTAATAGGGGTAGTATCATTTATAATGTCTATCTTTGGGATGTATTTAGGCGATAAATTTGGTAATATTTTCGGGAATAAGGTCGAAATTGTTGGAGGTTTTATTTTGATATTTATTGGTTTTAAAATTTTAATTCAACATTTGTACTTAGGTTAGCTTATGGAATCATTAAGAGAATTATTCAAAATTGGTGTTGGCCCCTCCAGTAGTCATACAATGGGTCCACAGAAAGCTGCTCATAATTTTAAAACCAATTATCCTCAAGCTGATTCCTATAAAATCATCCTCTATGGAAGTCTTGCGTTAACTGGTAAAGGTCACTTTACTGATAAAATCATAGAAGAGACTCTGAAACCTACAAAAACTGAAATTATTTGGTCTCCCGAAATCAGTTTGCCGTTACATCCAAATGGAATGGACTTCTTGGCATACAAAAATAATATTGAAATCGGAGTATGGCGAGTTTATAGTGTCGGGGGAGGTACCATTCGTGATGAGGTTAGTTTTCACTTGAGACCGAATAAATGCTATCCCATAACTTCTATGACCGAACTTTTAAAATATTGTGAGTTTGAAGGTAGAACTTTTTGGGAATATGTAGAGCTTTGCGAAGGTGAAGAAATATGGGAGTACCTTCAGCTTATCTGGAAGACCATGAAAGATTGTATAAACAGTGGTCTAGAACATGAAGGTGTTTTACCTGGCCCATTAAGAGTTCCCAGAAAAGCTGCACAATATCACGTAAAAGCAAATAATGTGGGAATGATTCTAGGTGAAATCGGCTCACTATTTGCCTATGCGCTTGCCGTGTCAGAAGAAAATGCTTCTGGTCATCAGGTCGTGACAGCTCCAACTTGTGGTTCTGCTGGTGTGTTACCGGCAGTTTTAATGTTTCTCAAACAAGAATATCAAATCTCAGATAAAAGAATATATAATGCTCTAGCAACCTCAGGACTTATAGGAAATCTTATAAAAAATAATGCTTCAATTTCAGGGGCTGAAGTGGGTTGTCAGGGAGAAATTGGTGCAGCCTGTGCCATGGCTGCTGCTGCGGCAGCTCAACTATTGGGAGGATCACCTGCACAGATTGAGTATGCAGCAGAGATGGGTTTGGAACATCATTTAGGTTTAACGTGTGACCCTATTGATGGATATGTACAAATTCCCTGTATTGAAAGAAATGCAGTTGCTGGGGCTAGAGCTTTGGAATGTGCCTCCTTTGCCTTGTTTTCAGATGGAAAACACCGTATTTCATTTGACACAGTTGTAGAAACAATGGCACAAACAGGGCATGATCTCCAGGCACCTTATCGTGAAACATCTCTAGGAGGACTTGCTAAAGAATGGAAAAAATAAGTTTCTTGCTTTATTCACAAAAAAAAAGAGTTATAAAGAAACCTTTATAACTCTTTAAAAAAAGATTGGTTAATTCTTTACAGGTCTTTTCTTAGAACGGCAGATTTCTACTGAAATATGAACCATATCTTCAGTATTAAAAATTTTCTTTTTCAAAAGTTCAACAAGCTCTGGCATTAATTCTTTGTCCCAAACCACTGACTTTTCCGGTACATCAGGGTTTTCACAAGGTGTTGGGTTAAAGGCTAAATTAATGACATTAGTCATTTCAACTTTCTTTTGCTCTAAACCTTTTGCAATGATTTCTTCAATCTCTTCGGTGGTATAACTCTCTTTAATCAAAGGAACTTTCACCGAAAACAATGAACCGCGTTTGTCGCTGATAAACATTAAGACACTTCTTTTCATTTTTTACCCCTATTTCTTTTCATTCTTATGAACCAACCACTCACAAGATATAAACCTATCTATACAAAATATAAGAATGTTTTAAGAAATGTCAACAAAAAAATGAGAATAACTTGAATTAAATTAAAATAAAGTTTTGTTAAAAATAGTATTTTCTGTAATTTTCAGCATTTTTGTACTTTATAGTCTGAAAATCTATTACATATAGTAAATATATAATAATTAATTTTTGTTTTAATACAATCTATTATTCTGCTCTTATTTTTCTTCAAATTTGTATAGCGTAGTCATACTTTTCTCAAGAAAATAGTAATTTTTAACAAAACATAGTCAGAAATTTTTATTATAATTCCCATGATTCTCTCCTTCCAGATGAATCGAAATAAATATAGCAGATCATTTTCAAAATTACTTAAATAACCAAGAAAAATGATTATTCAGCAATAATCGACTAAATTTGATATTCTTTTTATTCATTTATAAAATATTTTTTCTTTCTTTTTTTTATTTACATTCATTAGGTATATCTGTCAAAAAGCTAATGATCATTATACTTTTCATACAGATAGCACTGACAACCAAAGTTACAGCACTGATACATAATGGCATAGTCAAACATATACTATCTAATTAGAACTAAAGAGGTTATTTTTTTATTGACAACATAAGGAATATATGCAAAAATTTGCACAGTTATTAGGGAAAATTGTCAGAAAATTTATATTTGTTAGATATTCGTGTTGAAATCCCTAAAAAGTTTAAATAATCGAGGAGGTTATATGAAAAAACTATGTTTTATGGTTATCCTGTTAGCATTAGCAGGAATGATGATGGCTCAAACCTATTTTAATGAAAGTTTTGAAGGTGTTTGGAGTGGAACTCCAACAGCTCCTGAAGGATGGGTTCAAACACATCCATCAGGCACAGATACTGAAACTTGGGAAAAATCAGTATGGACTACATCATGGTCTCCTGCTGGAGATGGCACAAAGCCATCAGGTACAGCCTTTGGAACTGCTGTTGCCCATTTTAATGATTACAACTCATCTGCAAATAATGTTTTTAGATTAACTTCTTCTGACATTAACTTAAGAGATGCTGGAAATCCAAGAATTAGTTTTTACTATTTCTATAACTCTGGCTCTGCTGTTTTACGAGTATGGGCTTCTAATGATGGTGGTGGTACATGGACAAATATCTCAGGTTCAATTGGCGCTACTGGCGCTACTTGGACTAAGTTGAATTTCAATTTAGGAGGAGATTATCTTGTTTCTAACGCTCAAATCGCTTTAGAAGTTACTTCAGCTTGGGGTAGCCATGACTTATGGCTTGATAACTTAACAATTGAAGAAACACCTATTCCTTTAACTGGCACAAAAACTATTGGAGTAAGCGGAGATTACACTTCTTTTACTTCAGCTATCAATGCTTTAAATAACTCTGGCGTTGGGGCAGGTGGAATCACGTTTAATGTCGAAGCTGGTTTTACATCAACTGAATTATGCCCTACAATCAGTGCAACAGGTACTATTGATAATCCTATAATTTTCCAAAGATCAGGTATAGGTGCTAATCCTCTGATTACTGCCGGTACAGGTCTTGGTTCGTCAGATGCAATTTTTACAATAAGCGGAAGTGATTATGTTACATTTGACGGCATTGATCTTCAAGAAAATGCTGCAAATATAACATCAACTACTCAAGTAGAATATGGTTTTTATATTAAATCAGCTTCAGCTACTAATGGTGCTCAAAATAACACTATAAAAAATTGTGCGATTACTCTTAATAAGTTAAACACCTCTACTAAAGGTATTTATCAGTATTACAGTTCAACGCCAACATCTGTTGCTGGAGCAAACTCTTATAATAGATACCATAACATCACTTTCTCAAATAGTAGCTATGGTATTCATCTTGTTGGAAGTTCTTCAACTAATCCAGATCTTAACACTGAAATAAGCAATTGCTCTATTGGTAGAGATATTGCAGATGATTTAGGTGGAGCTACTACTGCTTATGGTCTTTATGCCACTTATCAATCAGGAATTAATATCTTTAATAATGAAATCAGAAACGTAACAACTTCCAATTCCTATAGCTACGCTTATGGTCTTTATATGACTAATTGTTATGGTGCTAACAATATTTATAACAATAAAATTCATGATATCAAAAGCAGTATCTCTTCAACTTATGGTATCTATGGTATGAATGTTAGCCTTGCCTCAAGTTTTACAAATAGTGCAAAAATCTACAATAATATGATATGGGGTATTACTAGTTCTTATACTGGATCAGGTTCTACTTCATATTTAGTTTATGGAATTTATCTTGGTGGATCAACTGCAACTAATACTTATTATGTTGACTTTAATAGTATTCGTGTTGTTGGACCTGCTACTGCCTATAGTGCTGGTGTTTATTTTAGTGGCAACTCAGCAGTAAATTATCTTAGAAGTAATATTATTGCAAATTTCACCCCTGCTCAAACTACTTACAAGCATGTTTGTACATATTTTTCCAGTGCTACTTTAATAGGAGCAACTGGTTCTTTAGCAAACAATAATATTTATTATGTTGATAATGCAACTAATGGTTTTGTAGTTCGTGGTTCATCCACAGATTATTCAACAATAGATGCTTGGTATCTTGCTACTACACATGATGCTGATAGTCGTCCTACCAATCCACGTTTCACTTCAGCTTCAAATTTATATATCCAAACAGATGCTGCTACACCAGTAGAATCACGTGGAAGTTTCTTTGAAGGCGCAATAACATGGGCTGCAAATGATATTGATGGAAATCTTCGTAGTGACTCAAGACCAGACATTGGTGCTGATGAAGGTGATTTCTTAGAAGAAATTGAATGTGTAACTCCTTCAAATCAACCAACAAATTTATCGTTAATTCCTACTGCCACTGCAATTGGTGGATCTTTTACTGTCAGCGATGCTGAAGCTTATTTAGTTGTTCGCCACACTGATAGAGATCATGATACCACTCCAACAGATGGTGCATATTATTCAGCTGGGGCTGCTCTTGGTAATGGAACCATCATTGCAGTTGGTTCAGGTTCATCATTTAATACCACAGGACTTACAGCAGAAACAGAATATTATTTTACTGTTTATTCATATAATGCTAGTGGTTTAAATGCACCTAAATATTTAGTTTCTGGTCCTTTAACTGGATCAATGACAACTCTCCCTGCTGCTCCTCTCAACCCTGCAACATTTACAGCTACAGCTTCCAGTCCAAGTCAAATTGACTTATTAGCTACAGCTAATGCAAATACGGATAATATTATGGTTGCTTGGAATACGACCTCTTCCTTTGGAACACCTTTAGCCACAGGATACAGTGTTGGAAATCCTATCACTGGAGGTGGTACTGTATTATATATTGGTCCTGCTGCTGGTTTAACTAATCATACAGGATTAACTGAAGCAACTTCTTATTACTATAAAGTTTGGAGTTATATCTCTGCAGATAGAACAACCTACTACTCTTATTCCACAGGTATAACTGCTAACGCTACTACACCTACTAGTCCTGTAGATGTTCCAGTAACTCAGGATTTCGAAAGCATCACCGTTGCTGGAAACTTACCTATTGGGTGGACAAAATCTGGTACTAAATGGTCAACTCAAATCACTCCTCAGGATCATGGCAGAGCACCATATTCAGGAACTGATTATGTAACTTGCGCTTATGGTGCAACGGCTTCTGATTGGTTATTCTCTCGTGGCGTAAATCTTGATTCATCAAAATTGTATGATTTTAGCATAATGTATAACACTGAAGGGGATACTGGATGGAATTCTTTCAAAATGTATGTTGGTACTTCAGCTACTTCTGGTGCAATGACTACTGTACTTGCTGGTATTGATAATCCTGCTAATGTTACTTATCAGCAATTAGTTAAAAATGCATTTCAACCTCCAGTATCAGGAGTCTATTACATTGGCTTCCAAGTTTTAGCTAGTAATAATCCTTGGTATATGAATTTTGATGATTTTGCAGTTACAGAAACTCCTGTTGATCCAGCTTTTGCAGTTTCACCTTCTACAAAAGATTTTGGAACAATAAGCGTTGGTACTACTTTAAGTCAGACCTTTACAATTAGCAATGCAGGACAAGGAACATTAAATATTGCTTCAATTGAATTAACTGGAACTGGAATTGCACAATATACATTAACTGATACTAACGAATATCCTGCAAGAATTGATGGTGGCAATAATATTACGGTATCTGTTACTTTCAATCCAATTACTCCAGGTACTTTTACTGCTAATCTTAAAATTACTGATGACCTAGCAAAATCTGTTCACAATATTCCAATCAGTGGCTCTAGTATTGATTATAACTATGGTGGTGGCGATAGTGAAACGACTGCTGGTGGTTATTACTTTGCAAACTCTTTAGCAAACAATGCTCCAAGTAAAACAAATTATGAATGGATCAATCCTTCTACTCATACAGAATATACAGGAACTTGGACTGGTAGTTATGGTGAAAGCATGGATGATGGATATTCAACTCCATTTAACTTTAACTTCAATTTCTATGGTGTTGACTACACCCAATTATATTTTAACACCAATGGGTTTATCTCACTTGGAGCAAGTTCATCTGCATTTAGTAATGCTGCTATACCAACAGCTGCAGCGCCAAATGCAATTATAGCTTTATTCTGGGATGATATGGAATATTTTCCAGATCAAACAAAAGTTTACACATATTCTGATGCTGACAAATTCATCCTCACTTATATGAATTTAGGTAGAACTGGTGATTGGGATCCAACAATGCAAATTACAGCTCAAGTTATTTTATATTCTTCTGGTATTATAAAAATGCAATACAAAGAAATTATTGGGGATCTCACTTCCACTCATTCTGCTACAATAGGTATCGAAAATGCTGATGGCACAAAGGGTATTCAATATCATATGAATGGTTTAACTGGTCCTGTGTTAGATGGTTTAGCAGTTATGTTTGGTACTAACCCTTATACTCTTCCAGTTGAGTTATCTTCATTCACTGCTACATTTAATGTAAGTAATTTCGTTAATGTAACATGGACAACTCAATCTGAATCTGATGCTTTAGGTTATAGTATCTTCAGAAGCGAATCAAATGATCGTTTAACAGCTGTTAAAATGAATAATACTGTTATCCAGGCTCAAAACCAACCAACAGCACACACTTATCATTTTGATGACAATGATATTGAAAGCTCAAAAACTTATTATTATTGGTTAGAAGCTTATTGTTTAGATCAAACATCATCAGTTTACGGTCCTGTTAGTGTTAAAACTAATCCAGGTAGTGATATTCCAGTTATTCCTCTTGTAACTGAACTTAAATTAGCTTATCCTAATCCATTCAATCCAACAACTACCATTGCTTTCGATTTAGCAACACCTTCACCAGTTAAGATCGAGATATATAACATCAAAGGACAAAAAATCTCTACTCTTACTAACAAAGACTTTGAAGCTGGTCGTTATACAATCGTGTGGAATGGTAAAGATTCAAATTCAAAATCATGCTCATCTGGTGTTTATTTCTATCGTATGCAAGCTGGAAAATACATCTCAACTAAAAAGATTATGATGATGAAATAATTCATCTAAATCAAAATATAGGAAAAGCAGGTCTGTTGACCTGCTTTTCTTTTTCTCTCTTATTTTGAAATTATCATAATTTTTCAAATTTATGACTTATGACATAAATATTATTTAAACTATTCTTAATCATTATATTTATAATATCATTAAAAAAAGATTGACGAATACGTGCAAAAAATATATCATGGATTATTATAGTCTAAAGTAGGTAAAATGGGAAAGAGTTATATTATTGCCATTGATGGCCCGGCAGCCTCCGGGAAAAGTACAACAGCAAAACTTCTCGCTGAAGAATTAGAGTGTCTCTATATAGATACTGGAGCTATGTACAGAGCGTGTGCCTTATTCGCTTTGGAAAAACAAATTGATCTAGAAGACTTTTTTGCTCTAGAAACAATGCTAGAAAAACTAAAGATGACATTTAAACAAATTGAAGGGTCTTATCACTTGTTTCTGAATGATAGAGATATTTCGGAAGATATTAGAAAACCTGAAATCACCAAACTGTCATCTAAAATCGCTACCATAGCATGTGTCAGAAGAAAGATGGTTGAGTTACAACGTAAAATGTCAGAAGATAACAATGTTGTTTTAGACGGACGAGATATCGGAACTATCGTTTTCCCAGATGCTGATTTTAAATTCTATATGGTCGCAGATTTAGAAACCAGAGCTAAAAGAAGATGGATTGAATTAAAAGAACAAAATCCTCTCGCTGATTTAGATGAAATTATGGAAGAATTAGCATGGAGAGACATTAATGACTCAACTCGGGATATTGCTCCACTGACTCGAGCATTCGATGCCATAGAAATCAATACAACAAATATGACTGTAAATCAACAAGTCAAATATATATTAAGGAAGATTAACGAAGAAATTGCGGATTATTTATAATTTAATTACCAAAGTTGTTTTTGTAGGAATGAAGATTTTCCTAAGAGTGGAAATCATTCATCCAGAAAGATTAGAGCAAGCAAAGGGTTCTATCATCGCTTCGAATCATATTTCGAATTTTGATCCCCCTTATATTGGATCTGTCATTCCTGCTGAGATCTATTATTTAGCAAAGTCTGAATTGTTTAAATTTAAACCTATAGGTGCATTTATCAGTTTTTTAAACGCTATTTCCATAAATCGTGGCAAAACAGACTTAAAGGCTATTAAAAAGTGTATCAAAATTTTAAATAATGGTAATTCACTCTTAATGTTCCCTCAGGGAACAAGAAATGGTACAACAGCAAAAGCTGGTATAGGCATGATGGTCTTACTATTAAAAAAAGATGTTGTTCCTCTTTGCATAAAAGATTCTGATCATTTTCTCGATCTTTTACTTAGAAAAAAAAGATTGAAAATTGTGATCGGTGAAAAAATATCACATGATCTGTTTCTCTCTTGGAAGCAAGAAAGAGAAAACTACCAAAAGGTAGCTGATTATATTTTCGACAAAATAAATGAGTTAAAGCATGAAGCAAATTAAAATCGCAAAAAATTCGGGTTTCTGTTTTGGAGTAAAAAGAGCGATCAAGCTCGCTGAAGAAGCTGCTCAGTCTTATAAGAGTGCCTTCACTCTCGGCCCCATCATACATAACCCTCAAATGGTTGACCATCTCAACTCAAAAGGTATTTTTGAGATTGATAATATTGATCAACTCGATGATAGACCTGTTATTATTCGCTCTCATGGCGTTCCTCTTTATGAATTAGATATAATAAATAATAAAAATATACCAATAATCGATGCCACCTGTCCATATGTTTCCAAGGCTTTTGAATATGCTAGAAAAGCAGGTGAAGAAGGTTATGAAATCTTTATTCTAGGAAATCCCGATCATCCTGAAATCATAGCTCTAAAATCCTACATTAAGGGAGATTTTTTTATTATTAATGACAATTTAGAATCCCTTCCGGAAACTCGATTTGCTAAAGCTGCTATTATTTGCCAAACGACTCAGAATAGCCAAAATTTGGAACAACTTGTAAACGCTCTTCTCCCAAAAGTGAATGAATTAAGAGTTTTCAATACAATATGTAATGCCACCAATATCAGACAAAATGCGACCATTGAATTAGCAAAAAAAAGTGATGTCTTGATAGTCATTGGTGGGAAAAATAGCTCAAATACCAAAATGTTGGCTACCTTGAGTTCAGCTTATACAAAAACGTATCATATTGAAACAGCAGAAGAAATCTGCTCTCAATGGTTTGAAAATACCCCTTTCATAGGGTTAACGGCCGGTGCTTCAACTCCTGATTGGATAATTATAGACGTATATAATAAAATAATAGAAATTGTTGGGAATAATTCTAACTTCGCTAAATGCGTTGAAGAAATTCCCGGTTATAAGGAGGAATCATATGAGTTTTAACGATCAAAACGATTTGATGGACAAAGAACAAAATCAATCAAATCAACAGGAACCAAATTCCATGGCTGAATTGCTGGAACAATCATTTAACAGCTTTAGCCCCAACCAAATAGTTGAAGCTGTTGTTGTCAGCGTCAACGAAAGGGAAGTCTTGGTTGATATTGGCTACAAATCAGAAGCTTCTATCTCCATTAATGAATTTATCAATCAAAAATTGCCAGAAAAGGGAGAAAAAGTCAAAGTTTACATTATTTCCTCTGAGGGATCTGATGGAAAGCCAAAGTTGTCCAAAAAACGTGCTGACTTTATCCTTAACCGGGAAAAATTAAAATTTGTATATGAAAACAATGAAACAATCTCTGGTGTTTTAAGACGCCGAGTTAAAGGTGGAATGATTGCAGATGTATTAGGTATAGAAGCTTTTCTACCTGGTTCTCAGATTTCACTCAAAAACATCCCAAATCTTGATCAATTCATTAACAAAGAAGTTCAATTAAAAATTATTAAAATTGACGAGGATAAAAAGAATATTATCGTTTCTCGTAAAAAAGTTCTTGAGGAAGATATCGCTAAGAAAAAAGAAACTCTCAAAGAACGCATTCAAATCGGAGCTGAACTTGATGGTGAAGTTAAAAATATTACAGATTACGGTGCTTTTGTTGATTTAGGTGGGATTGATGGTCTCTTACATATCACCGATATGTCTTGGGGAAGAATCAATCATCCTTCAGAAATGCTGAATATTGGAAATAAAGTAAAAGTTAAAGTTATAGGTTTTGACGAAGAAAATCAAAGAGTTTCTCTTGGCCTTAAACAATTAGTTCCTCATCCATGGGAAAATATAGAAATGAAATACCCTGAAGGAACTAAAGTAAAAGGTAAAGTAGTTAACATTACTAATTATGGTGCATTTATTGAAATTGAACCAGGTGTTGAAGGTCTTGTCCATGTAAGCGAAATGTCCTGGACTCGTAAAATTAATAATCCAAGACAAATCGTTAAAGAAGATGAAACTATTGAAGCTATCGTTCTCAGCGTATCTAGAGAAAACCAAAGAATCTCATTGGGAATGAAACAAATGCAAGCTAACCCATGGCTAACAATCGAAGATCGCTACCCTGCAGGCACAATTGTTAATAGAAAAATAAAAAATATAACTCCTTTTGGTGCTTTTGTTGAAATCGAAGAAGATATTGACGGATTAATCCATATTTCTGACATATCTTGGACAAAAAGAATTTATCATCCAAAAGAGATATTAAAAAAAGGACAAGAAGTTGAAGCTGTTGTTCTTTCTATTGATAAACTTCTTCATCGTGTGGCTTTAGGTGTTAAGCAAATGCATTCAGATCCTTGGGAATCAATAGATCAAATGCTACCAATTAATACTGAAGTCAGAGGTACTGTTTCGAAATGTATCCCTAAAGGGATCTTAGTTGATATCCCTTATCAGGATACAATTGTCGAAGGTTTTGTTCCTATCTCTCATCTTGCGGTTCCAAAAATTAATAAACCTGAAGATGCTTTTGATATCAATGAAGAATTAGATATGAAAATCATTGAAATCGATAAAGACAATCGTCGCTTGATTCTTAGTGTAAAAGCATGGTTCTTTAGTAGAGATAAAGGTCTCATGAAAGAATATCAGAAAATTCATCGTGATAGAATGATCGAAAGAACAGGTGGTGAAGTTGATCAGGACAACGAAGTTGATCATGAACTTGCTCAAGCAATTGAAGATGAAAACTATGGATATGATGACACTAAATACAACAATATGTTCGAAGAACATGAAGCTGAAGTTCACGATTCTGAAGAATAATATCGAAATGATTATATGGGCAGGAATCTTACCTGCCCTTTTTTTTTAAAATGACAAATAAAATTCTTCTTATTGGCTTTATGGGTGCAGGGAAAACATACATAGGGAAAAAACTCGCCTTAAGTCTATCTTTACCATTTATAGATCTGGATGATTTTATCGAAAAACAATGTTCCTTATCTATTCTGGAGATTTTTAATAAATATGGTGAATCTTACTTTAGAAAACTTGAATCTGATACCCTAAATATAATATTAAAGAATAATACTTTTGTTTTATCAACTGGGGGAGGAATTATTGAATCAGAATTTAATAGAACTCTTATTAAAGATTCTGAATGTAATACTATTTTTATGAATACTGATTGGGATTGTATTTGGGAAAGAATTAAAAACACAGACAGACCCTTGATAATTGGAAAATCTGAGTTGGAAATCAAAAAACTTTGGATAAAAAGATTTGACTTATATTCACAATGTGCTAATAGGGTTATTAATAATTATGAGGAAATCTTATGAATCTAAAAGAAGATAATGATGAATTCTCGATCCTGTTTAAAGGACCCTTCAATAAAGAACAGATTAAATTAAATCTACTACCTGAGTTAAAAAGATACTCCCAAAACACTAATAATATAATAAATAATACTTGGGTTCTTGAAATGAGTAATGAAAATCAATTACTCTATGATGGTCAATGTTACTCTTTGATAAATATGAGTTTAAAAAGCTCTTCACTAGAATGTGTTATACAAGAAACAAATTATAAATCATTTGTAGGAACAAATGTAAAAAACAGACATTTATTTCAAAATAATAATAAAGAAATGGCTAATTGTATGGCTGCCTGTGTTGTCATGGAAACAACAGATAATAAAATTATTATTGGAAAAAGAAGTTCAAAAATGGCTGAGGGTAAATCCGAATGGCATATTATCGGTGGTACCCTCGAAGCAGTGAATAATCTTCCAGAACACCCCTTTGAACTAATTCTGAAAGAAATGGAAGAAGAAACAGGAATTACTACTAATAATATTGATTCTTTAATTTGTTTGGGAACAGCAGTGTCTCATTACAATAATAAAACTGAGTTTCTTTTTTTTGCTAAACTAAATTTAGATAGTAAACAATTTGAAGTAAAGTCATTGACAGCTACTCACAGAGAAGAACATGATAAATTAACCTGCCTTGATTCTAATGAATTGAACAATTTTCTTACAAAAGAACCCTTTGCAGCAATTGGAAAAGCTGCGATATTTCTTTATCAAACTATGATTGTAAAAGGATTAAAATGAAACATGATATTTCTCTGCTTCCCTTAGCTGAACGTTATAGACCTCAAACTCTTGACCAGATTGTCGGGCAGGAACATTTATTAATTAATGATTCCATCTTAAAATCTATGATTGAATCTGGCAGATTCCAATCTTTCATTCTTTGGGGACCACCAGGCTCAGGAAAAACGACTATCGCTCGAATGATAAAAAAACATTCAGATTATTCATTTGTTTCTTTCAGTGCTGTTTTATCAGGTATTAAAGAAGTAAAAGATGTTATGAAAGAAGCAGAAGAACAAATGAAAGTCTTTTACAGACCAACAATCCTTTTCATTGATGAAATTCACAGATTTAACAGATCTCAACAAGATGCTTTTCTTCATTATGTGGAATCAGGGTCAATAATTCTCATTGGAGCTACCACAGAAAATCCTTCTTTTTACGTAATCTCAGCTCTATTGTCAAGATGTCATGTCCTTGTTTTAAATAGCTTATCAGATGATGCTATTAAAAGCATTCTAACCAGAGTATTAATAAATGAAGAAAAAGAAAACTGGTTTGATAAGGATTCAATCAAGTTTATCACAGATCTTTCTGGAGGAGATGCAAGAAAATCACTCAATATTCTTGATTCACTAATTAAACATAAACCTGAAAAACTTCCTTATAATCCTGTTGATCTTGAAAGTTTTCTATCAAAAAAAATGTTTATCTATGATAAATCAGGAGAAGAGCATTATAACCTTATCTCAGCTTTACATAAATCCTTAAGAGGATCTGATCCACAAGCTGGTCTTTACTGGTTAGCAAGAATGTTGGAATCTGGAGAAGATCCTATGTATATAGCTCGAAGATTAACTCGATTTGCTTCTGAAGATGTAGGATTAGCAGACCCTCAGGCTCTTCTTCAGGCAATCGCAGTCAAAGAAGCCATTCATTTTATCGGAATGCCAGAATGTAATGTTCACCTTGCTCAGTTAGTCATTTATCTGGCTACGGCTCCTAAAAGTAATTCTCTTGAATCAGCATACCTTAAAGCAAAAGAAGATGCTCTCAAAACAGGTCATTATCCTGTTCCATTAGTTATTAGAAATGCGCCTACCAAGCTTATGAAAGATCTTGACTATGGCAAAGAATATAAATATGATCATGATCATAAAAATCACTATTTTTATCAAAAATACTTCCCTGATAAAATGAATGAAAAAGACTATTATACCCCTTCAGAATATGGTTTTGAAAGAGATATTAAAAAACGTTTGGATTGGTGGAAAAAACTAAAAGAAGAACAAACAAAAAAATAGCATCTTATTACCATTTTATTTATTTTTGAGATAATATTATTTACTTCTTCTCTCATATTCATTGCAAAATCAAGATAACCACTAACATAGTCCTAATATTTTCTAATACATAAATATATTTTTCTTCCTTTTTTATTTGACAAATATATTATTAACGATATCTTTATCAATTAGGATCATATGTTGAGAATATCATGGAGGTTATATGAATGATAATGCAAATGTATTCCAAAAATTAATGGAAAATGAAAATTTGAACGACTTGGTTATTGATACATTCATTCGTTATTACAGCAAATATATCAAGGGAGAAAAAGGGAAATTATCTGCTAATGATATTGAAATCCCTGATTCAGACTCTGTATTGATCTATTCCCAATTATCTAAAATAAATCCTCAGGCTTATAACAAAGTTGCTGTTCTTAAACTAAATGGTGGGCTTGGAACGAGTATGGGACTAAAAAAAGCAAAATCTCTATTACCAGTAAAAGGTGATTTAACATTCTTAGATATTATTGTAAACCAGATTTTATCGTTACGTAAAAAAACACATTGTGATATACCACTAATTCTTATGAATAGCTTTAATACTCAAAATGACACTCTAAACTATTTAAAAAAATATTCTGACTTAACTATTAAAAATCTACCCATAGACTTTGTTCAAAATAAATTCCCGAAAATCAGACAAGATAACTTTATGCCTCTTGATCATAAAAATGTCGATTCTAATTGGAACCCCCCTGGTCACGGAGATCTTTATACCTGTCTGACTCAGGAAGGATTAATTGACAAACTATTATCTCAGGGTAAAGAGATTCTCTTTGTTTCCAATTCTGACAACTTAGGTGCTGTACTTGATGAAAAAATCCTTACACTCATGTTATCTAAAGAAATTCCTTTTATTATGGAAGTTTGTGCTCGTACTGAAATGGATAAAAAAGGCGGACATTTAGCTAAATTGAAAAACGGAAGACTAGTCTTGAGAGAGTTAGCACAATGCCCTGAAGATGAAATTCATCAATTTCAAAATATTGAAACCTTTAAATTTTTTAACACAAATAACTTATGGATCAATTTAAAATCCTTGAAAGACTATATGAATCAAAACAATAATTTAATAGATCTTCCTCTTATTGTTAATCCAAAAACTGTAGATGGTACAAATGTAGTTCAATTAGAAACAGCTATGGGATCTGCTATTAGTTTATTCAATGGTGCTAAAGCTGTCTTGGTTGGTCGTGATCGTTTTATCCCTGTAAAAAAAACTCAGGACATGCTTGTAGTATGGTCTGATGTTTACGAATTGACTCCTGATTATACCTTGTTTACCAATAGAGATGAGCTTCCTATTGTTGAATTAGATCCTCGTTATTATGAAACCATTGATCAATTAGCCTTCCATTGCAATCAAATACCTTCTTTAAAAAATTGTCAGTATTTATCTGTTACTGGTAATTTTACTTTTAATGAAAATGTTAGCTTTAATGGCAAGGTTACCCTTAAATCTGAAAAATCAATTCACTTAAATGATATTTCAATTTCTTCTTCATAAAAAATGCTTGCAATTTTTACCCTTTAAAAAAAAATAGAGTATAAGATGAAAAAATCGGAGGTCTGAATGAAAAGAATAGTCTTATTCATGTTGCTCATTTTAGTCTGCTTATCTTTCTTAGCCGCTAAAACTGAAAAAATCGCAGTCATTGGTTTCGATAAAGAAGATCGTAACAGTAGTTATATCCAAACCATGCTTGAGAAAAAAAACATAAGTGATGTTTTCGCAGGAAACTCAATATTACAGTTAATGCCTCTTAAAGAATCTCAAAAGATGTTCAAAGAAATGAAAATTAATGTCTCTCTTAAAGAATTAGAGATCGAAACTGTAAGAGAATTTGGCACAAAAATTAATGTAAATTTTGTGCTTTGGGGCTGGATCCAAGAATCTGCTTCTCCTTCTGTTTTTAATATTGAATGTAAAATCTTTAGCTTAAGATCCGGAGACATTTACCCAATTAGTTTTACTGTCACAAAAAATGGTAATGAAAGAGATGCAACTCTTCGAACCAAATTAGTTGCTGGAATTGAAAAAATAGTTGGCGAAGAATTAAAAAAAATATTCACAATTGCTGAACAAAACTATACTCTTAAGCAATATGATACTGCAGAGAGTAACTTTAATAAAGTGCTCGATATTGATGAAAAAAATTCGGAAGCACTCTATTATCTTGGGATGATTTATTACTATAAGAATAATTATCATAAAGCTATAGAATATTATATCTCTGCGATTAATTTCAGTAAAAATGTTGATAAATACTATGTCTGGTTAAGTGAGACATATACTAAATCTGGTGATATTGATAAATCTATCGAAACTCTTGAATCTTTAGCTACATTTAAAAATGAACCAGATATCTGGTTAACCATTGCCAATGGTTATAAAGAAAAAGGAAATCTTGAAAAAGCTGAAATTGCCTGTGATAAAGCATTGTTAATAAACCCAGATTATGATAAAGCTCATTTCTTATATGCTAACCTAACCTATGATAATAAAGATTATGACAAAGCCATCCCTCACCTTGAATTTCTAACAAATCAAAATCCTGATGACGAAGAATTAGGAAGAAAATTAGCAATTAGTTATCAAAAAACCAATCGTTTAGATAAAGCTATTGAAAACTACCAAAGATTAATCCAACAAGATCCGAATAATTCAAAAGCATATTTAAACTTAGCCTCTGCTTATAGAGCAATCTCGCTTGAAAAAGAAGCTGATAAGTATAATAAATTAGCTTTGGATACCTATCTTAAAGTAAAAACTCTTTTACCCGATAACCCAAAAATTAATGTCAGTATTGCCGATATTTACCTTTCAATGAATGATCTTAATAAAGCTGAAGAAGCTGCAAATGCTTCTCTTAAATCTAATCCTGACTTATTTGAAGCTCATGTTATACTTGGAATGATTTACCAAAAACGTGGAATCGAAAGATTTAATGCCTATATCGATTTACAAAAACAAACTGATAGTGGTAATCTCTACGGCAAACAATTAGATCAAACGATTGCAAAAAGAGATCAAACAAAAGCTAGTGCTAATACTTTCTTTAAAAAAGCTGATGAATTCTTTAAGCTTTCTAAAGGTAAAACTGATAAAGCTGAAAATATAAAAGATATTGACTCAAAAATCCAAAGTAATCAACAATACATAAACCAAACATCAAAAGGTTTCTTTTAAATTAAAGTCTTGTCCTAAATATACTTGGGTTGATCTATAGATCAACCCTTTTTTATTCTATAATAACTGTTCTTCTATACTTGACATCGCTTCTGTTGCTAAATTTAAAAAATCTGTTAAACTTATCCCAACTGTCTCGCAGGAAGAGATTTGTTCACGATTAGCCCCTGCTGCAAAGTTTTTTGATTTATATTTCTTTAATAAAGAAGATTGTTTTAATAACGAGATTTTCCTTTCAGGTATCATAAAAGCTGAAGCTAAAACTAATCCTGTAATCGGATCGCAAGCCCATAAACATTTATCTAATAAACTGATTATCTCAAAGTTTCCACTATGGGCTTTTATAGCCTGCTTCACATCTTCAGAAATATCAGTATCTTTCAAAATATCCATAGCAATTAGACTGTGCTTTTCTGGTTGATCAAAAGTCATATCATAATCAATATCATGCAATAAACCGGTAATATACCATTTTTCCTCATCTTCATGCAAATGTTTTGCTAAGTGTTTCATTACGATAGCAACAGATAAACTGTGCTTTATCAGATTCTCAGATTTTAAATGGTCTTTTAAAAGTATTAAGGCTTCCTCTTTATTAATCATTCTCCAACTCCCTAAGCGTAACTACTCAGGTATTAATATTATCTGGGAGAAAGTTCAGGGATTTTAGACAGAATATCAAAGATATTTAATCCTCTTTTTTTAGCAGTATCAATAACGGATCTAATGATACAGTAGTCCTGAGCCCCATTTTTAAACTGCCCAGACACTTTAAGTTTAACTTTAACATTTCTAAGAGCTCTTTCTGAATCATTGTTATCCGGAGGAATGACTGTTTCATAAACACAAGGCAAAATATATCCTCTGATTTTTATCAAAGATTTCTGAAGAGTAGAGGTTTCTTTAAACTCTTTTTTGCAAATAGTCATCGCCAGTAGAATATTGATTTTATCTTCAAAGTGTTTCATTTCTGGAGAAGATCTGTCATAATCTATTGTTTGGATTCGCTTGAATTGAAAAATTTCTTTTACCAGGCTTTTGAAATCAGTAGAAAAAGGATGCTTTTCTCTTTCCTCAATATAAGTTAGATCTCTAAGAATATGAGCCAGACAAATCTGATGATTTAAAGCCTTCGTTTTTAACTGAGCGGAAAATCTGTCCGTAACTAACACAGATTCAGGCAAACCGTTTTCCCATATTTTTTGAATTGTCTCGTATCCTCTGGTATGAGAATATTCAAGAAACACATTCTTAATGTCTCTCCAAGCCCAAATCCATCCTTTTTTACCATTGACCTTTACGCTTGTTTCATCAGAACCAACAACTTTCGAGGAGCTCAGATTCTTTTTAATTCTCTCATAGATAACCTTAGATTTATCAGCAAATTTCCTTAATATGTTTTTCAATGATCCCTGGGAAATTCTTATATTAACAACATCAGACAACAGCTGAGCTGTTCTTTTAAATGGAATACATTGGTAAACATTCAAATACGAAACGATGGTCTGAATGTTTTCACCGTACTGAACCGGGGCCGTAACATTTTCAGGATATTCAGCCAGATATTTATTATTACAATCAGGGCAAATGCATGAATATTGCTGAAATTCTTTGATGAATGCTTGTATAGAAGGGATATCAATCACCTGTCGTTTGGAATTTAATCTAAATTCATCATCATTAAAATGATGTCCACAATGACATTGATTTACCTTTAATTCAACAATCTGATCCGGATTTTTTACTTGTAAAAGGGTTTTTCCATTATGACCGGACTGTCCTCCGCTTTTCTTATTGCTTTTTTCTCTTGTACTTTTATTCTTTCTTGATAAGTCCATCGAAGGAGGTATTGATGAATTGTTACTGTTCTTAGGGTTATTTTTCTTTTCGAGAATTTTCATTAAGAAATCAACCTTTTCACTTAAAAGCCTGATTTCTTCTTTGAGTTCAGCTCTTTCTTCTGCAATGCTGATTTTTAACCGGCAAATTTCCAGTTTAAGCCTGTCATTTTCAGCTTTAGCTTCATAATATTTACTTTTATAATCCATAAGTACATAATGAATTAATTAACTATATATGTCAATGTATTTCTTATTAATATTGATAGTTTTTTATAATATAATGTGTATATTCTAAGTGTTAATATATATTATTGGAAAGGTAAATAATAAGGCATGATTATAACAAAAAATGGTGTTTTTAAAACTTAACGAAGGGTACCTGAGTAGTTACCCCTAAGCTTTTTTAAATAAATTATGGCATACTTTTGATATATTTCTTTGACATTGATATCATCTTGCCCTTCCTGCATAAAACGGTCCACAAATCGACGATTCAAGATAAACTCATCAATACCCTTCTCGTCAGGGAACAACACCTCTGCGTTGTAATTCTGCGTGATATAGTACAAGCATCCTGCTATGGTCTCATGACGCGGCAAGCTTATTTTGTTTGTTTGATTTTCATGTTGCCTGTTATAATAGTATTTGAGATTCTCCAAACAATAGAAATCTGTCTTTAATGCATTTTTTACCACATATACCGTGTCGGACATATTGATATGATTATCTTCATAATAACCATTTCTTTCAAACAAATCTCTTCTTATAAATGCTCCTGCATGTGGAACCCCTCCAAAACAATTATGATAAAACAAATGCACCAATCTCCATCGTTCGTCAAAAGATACATTTAAATACTTCCAGACTAAATTACTTACTTTACCATCTTCTTCTGTTATCGTCAAACTAATTGGATAATAATAATCATGCTTTGGATTTAATTGAATCCCCAATATTCCATTTAATAAATAATCCTGACTTATAAAATCATCAGAATCTATAAAGACAACAAATTCTCCTTTTGCTTGGTGTATTCCTTCATTTTTTGTCTTCCAACAACCCTGATGCTCTAAACTGATCAATCTAACTCGCTTGTCAAAATAGGATTCAGCAATTGCTAAACTACCATCTGTTGACCCGTCATTCAACAAAATCAGCTCAAAATTACCGTAACTTTGCTTTAAAATCGAATCAAGACAGGCTCTCATGTAAACTGCTCTATTATAAAATGGGACTATCACCGATATTAATATATCTTGTCTTTTTAACATGGTTTTCATTTCTTTTTGCATATCTTATTTATCCTTAATGCTTGAATCTATTCATGAATTTATTCTTGTCAATCTTTTTTCTTTTCTCAATCCTAATATTTCAATTGACTAATTTGTAAATTTAACTACACTAACCAATGCATTTATGAAGGAGGATCTACCATGAAAATAGCTATTGTAGGTTTTGGAGCTGCAGGAATTGGCTTCTTATTGGATATGATCAAATCAAAACATGAAATCCATATCTTTGAAAAAGCTAAAGATATATATTCTACTTCAGTATCAGGAATCAGAGCTGATGGCAAAATCTTTGTCTCTCAAGAAATGGGTGGTGATTTGACAATTGATTTAGCCTTACAGGAAAGAGTTGTTCAATATTACCTATCTCATACTGGTTGCTCGGAAAACGAAATTGAAAAAGGGGATTCATTTGCAAATCAGACTATATTTAAGAATTTCTATAAAGAAGGATTCCAACCGGTCTCTTCAAAATTCTGGCATATAGGAACTGATGAACTAAAAACTGTTTTACACAATATTTTTCATGAATTAAGTCAAATAACGCATTTTCATTTTCACTTTAATTCAGAAATTACCGATATTGAGCAAAACAATAAATTTACAATTCTTACTGATTCCGAAAAATATGATTTTGATCAGGTCATTGTCGGAGTTGGTAGAAGCGGACATCGACTCGTTCAAAAAATTATTAATAAAAACCCGAAATTAATCATGGATAATATGCAAGTTGATCTGGGAGTTAGATTCGAACTACCTAATCATATCGTTGAAGATCTGAACACAGAAATGTATGAATTCAAAGTCCGTTTAAAAAGTCAAACCGGATACTCTGTTAGAACCTTTTGCAACAACCCCTCAGGTTATGTTGTTACTGAACGGTATGAAGATTTTGTTACGGTCAATGGGCATGCAAAAAGATATGAAAAATCTACCAATACTAATTTTGCCATTTTAGTCACTCATCGCTTCACTGAACCTTTTAATGACCCAGTCAGTTATGGTTCTTACATTGCTAAATTAACAAATATACTCGCAGGAAATGATAGGGTTATCTTGCAAACTTTTGGTAATTTTAAAGATTCTAAAAGAACAAAACGTTTATATAGGGTACAGCCTACTTTAGATGATCAACAATTTATCTTAGGTGATCTAAATCTTGCCTTCCCAAGAAAAACGACTGTCTCAATATTAAATTTTATTGAAACTCTGGATAAAGTTATACCAGGTGTTGCAAATCCAGATAATCTGTTATATGGAACTGAAGTTAAGTTTTATAGCAACAAATTAAACAATTCTCTGATTCCAGGATTACACTTTATTGGGGATTGTTCTGGTTGGACAAGATCCATTACCTACGCCACTGCTCACGGAATCATGCTTGCCAACGAATTTTGTAAAGAATAAAATTAAGCGGGAATTAATTCTCCCGCTTAATATTTCTCTTCTTTCGAAGTACTTATTATCTCTGTCTATTACTTTATCAATATCATTTTCTTGGAATCTATCACTCGATTATTAGTTATTAAGGTATAAAAATAAATCCCGGATGACACTGTTTTATTCTCTGAATCTTTCCCTGCCCATACTAACTGATGTAAACCCTTGATTTTTGTCCCTTCATCAAAGAGGGCAACCTGTTGTCCCTTTATATTATATATAGCAATTTTTACTTTTTCAGATTGAGGTAAATAATAATTAATTCTGGTTTCTGGGTTAAATGGATTTGGATAATTTGATAACAAACAGGCCGTGTTTCGTAAACTTAAATTTGTATTATCTTCATTTGAGGATGTCTCTCCAAAAGCGACTAATACCTTTTTTAACAACTCCTTCGCTTCAACCTCTTTCATGTAATATAAAGGAAAACTCATCGTAAATGTTTTAAAATCATTTCCATTATATAAAACTGCCACTGGCGTATCATTCATACTCCCAATAGGATCGCTACTAGCAACACCTGATCCGTATTGATAGACTGAATATCCCTCATTGTTAGGAACAATAGATTCTATGGATGCTAGACGATTATGAAAACTTGGATGTATTTTTGTTGTATCAACTTCTACGATTGGAAAACTACTCATGGTTGGGACTGCCATTTGAAATCTTGCAGTTGAAATAAATGAGGATGATTGAATCTTTAAGTAATCATATACAAATCTATCTTCTTGAAAGGTTTGTGGATATCCTACATTAAAATCAAATATTTGAGATGGCTTATAAGATGAAATGATTAGCTTTCCTCCAAGATTCAAATATTCCTTAAATACCTCAATATTTTGTAATATATTAGTATTATTCGTGGTATTTCGATGATACAATACTGTAGAAAAAGGTGCTAAATGAGAAAGAGTAATAGTTGTATTATTATCTATTTCAAAATTACTATTTTGAAAGCCTGTCAATAATGATGAATAAAATTCATCTACCTGTGTATCTGTTGGCGTTAACAGTGAACCATTCCCATTATATGTGTCATCAATCACTAACAATCCCTGATCAAAACTTAATTTCCTGCCACTTAAAACAATACTTTGCTCACTTTCATTTTGATCAATATCCACTGCTGTTACTGTATAATAATACCATTGATTTGAAACGACATTGACATCAATCAAACTATCTACGGTTACTGGAATTGTTTGATAAAGTTGAAAAGTATCATTCTCATTTAATTTCCGATAAACCTTAAATTGAGAGATGTCTTGCTCAAAATTCGAATGCCAATATAATGAAATGGCACTTGACGTGGGTATTAATACTACATCATAAATCTGTCTGGGAATATGCAAAGGAGTCCCTATTCTTATTTGTTTTATGCTGTTTTGATTATTTATCGAAGAATAGAGTGAAATTTCATACTCAACGTTCTCAGTTAAACCTGTAACTATATAGTTTGTTTGACTTGTGACAAATGATTGCATTTGTTGTGTCTGAGTATTCAAAACCTCTATATGGTATTGTACAGCTCCAATATCGGGAATTTGATCCCAACAAACCACTAAACTATTGCCTGTTCCACTATCAATTACTTGGAAACTCTCTGGCTCAGATGGTAGAGAACTAACCTCCATAGTCATTGCTGCGGCTAATTGCACCATTTTTCGTGCATAAGGAAAATTGAGAATACCTATGAGATCTCCTGGCGTATGATATACTGGACTAAATTCTACTTCAGCTAAAAAAATGGATGGATAACCATTTGCCCAATAGGCCCAACTATCTGACCCTGCTGTATTATTATTTTCAACTATTGGAGTAACACCTGTTAGCTCTGTTAAAATATCTGATCCTATTTCTCCTAAGAATTCAGCTCCGTAATATGTCTGTAAATGAGCTCTCCAATTATCACTATTCTGGTTTGCTATCATATCATTATTTATTTGTGCCCTTATCTTCATATTATTCATGCTGGAAACTGAAGCATCCCATTTACCACCCCACAACCCTTCTTCTTCCATAGCATATGTACAAAAACGTATGGATGTTTTGGGTTGATAATTCAATAGCTTCATCACGCGTGCTGTTTCTAATACTGCTGCACAACCAGATGCATTATCATCTGCCCCTGGAGCTGTGAGCATAGATTGCTCATAACCTGTATTTACGATTGAGTCATGATGCCCTCCAATGACAACATATTGATCTGGCAACTCTGTTCCTGGTAATATGGCAACCACATTAGTTTGCCATACCTGATATTGTGTTTGAAAAAATGAATCTGTTACTACCATTGTATAACCCATTCTAATAAACTGAGATTTGATCCAGTTTGCTACTGCAAATCTGTTTGGATGAAAAGCATACCTTGTTTGAAAATTTTGTAATTGCTGTATAAAATATGCTATTGAATCAGCATTAATAGCATTAATGACTAAAGGATCATAAATTCGATCACTGCTAATATCTTTATGATATGATGTTGTGATGTTTTTATATACCTGATTGGTTTTCTCTAATTGCACGACTTTTAGATTATATTTGGCAAATTCTACTGCATCTATCTTTGAATTTCGAGCTAATATAAGTTGATCATCCTGATATAACACATCTGTTTTTGATAAAGGGTAATTTAATTTGAAAGGTTTCTTTGTACTTATTAAATAGATAGGTTCTTGCTCCATATCACCCGTTAAAAGGCGGTATTTCACTTGATTCTGATCCAATATCTCAGTATTTTCTATTGCACAAACTAATATATCGTTTGTTCGCATTGCTAAATTCAATTTCAATTTTTCTAGCTTATTCTTATTCGCATTAGTTTTTAATTCAATTATCACTAAAGATTCTACTGAATATAACCATGTGAAAAAACTAATAAACATAATAGCCATTACACAAAATATTCTGTTACGCATAAGTTCTCCTTTCCCCTTTTCTTTTTTATCATCATTATTTGTTCCAAAACTTTATTTTCTCAAAATGAGATAATAATATCTCCCTTGCTTCTGTCAATATATATAAGCATAATTTCACTGATGATTTCTGCTTACTTGCAGTATAGTTTCTTCTATTATGTTGTAATATGCAAAACGAATTCGAAAAAAAATTCAAACCAAATCTATACTTAACATACACTTCTTGAAAATAAGACTAATCTCTTCTCTATCTCCTTGCTAACTCCTTCCTTATTCCTTCCTTGGTGCTTCCTTGGTGTTTCTCCTTCATAATTGATTATGAAAACCAATATAAATTAAGTAATTATTACCTATTCTACAGTTTTTTAGATTACCCTTGTGAATTCCTCTTGACAATTGCCTATAAAACATACTTTATCTCATTCATTGATTATTTATTTAAAATACAGTGATGATAAAGGAATTGATTATGAAAAATCTGGAACCAATAATTCCCTATCCTATGCAAATTGAATATTTCGATGATTTCCCTGATGATTACCTAATACTGGACAAAACTTATTCTATTGTCCCTTCTTCTAAAGCAAATAAATGTGCATCAGTTTTACAAAAAGAAATATTACAAATTTTAAATCTGAATCTCCAAATAAAAAAAGAGACAAAAGGCTTGGAAATCGCGCTTG
Source organism: Cloacimonadales bacterium (SeqCode) (assembly GCA_963678255.2). GTDB lineage: Bacteria > Cloacimonadota > Cloacimonadia > Cloacimonadales > WRIO01. The sequence continues at coordinate 600,546 of CAXXTW010000001.1, read as the reverse complement.
ATATTGATAACTCCCAATTAATTACTAAAGATTCTTATAGTTTAACTATTGATGACTATGGAATTGAAATCATTGGCAATAACGAAGCTGGATTATTCTATGGAATTCAGACTTTGAAACAACTACTCTTCAATTATCATGATCACCTTCCTTTTTGTGAAATTGAAGATGATCCAATCTATCACTGGAGAGGTTTACATTTAGACGTCAGCAGACATTTTATGCCTATATCTTTTATTAAGAAATTAATCGATCAAATGGCAATCTTAAAATTAAACCGCTTTCATTGGCACTTAACAGATGATCAGGGTTGGAGAATTGAAAGTAAACGTTTTCCAAAGTTAACTGAAATTGGTTCCAAAAGAAATCAAAATGGCGAAATTTATGAAGGTTTTTATTCTCAAGAACAAATTAATGATCTTGTTCTTTATGCAAAAGAAAGATTTATCGAAGTTATTCCTGAAATTGATCTGCCTGGACATACTCAGGCAATGATTGCTGCTTATCCTTCTTTATCCTGTTTTGAAGAAGATACTAAAGTATGGAATGAATGGGGTGTCTCTGAAAATGTACTCTGTATGGGTAAATTTGAAGTCAGATCCTTCATCACTGAACTATTAGAAGAAATCATCCCTTTGTTCCCTTCTAAATATTTCCATATAGGTGGTGATGAATGTCCTGACACCAATTGGAAATCTTGTCCTAATTGCCAATCTTATCTAAAAAACAATAACTTCCAAAATGAACGAGAACTGCAACATGATTTTACTACCTTTTTAGAAGCTCTACTTAAAAAAAATAAAAAAACTCTAATCGGATGGAATGAAATCAACGAAGGAAAACTATCTGATCAAACAATTATTATGTGTTGGCAGGGTGATGGAAAAGAAGCCATTCAAAAAGCTGTAAGTCTTAACAAATCTGTAATCCTCTGCCCTAATAATACCCTATACTTTGATTGGAAACAAAGCATTTTTCCTGATGAAAAAGGTGCTTTTGGTGTAACCAACCTGAAAAGAGTGTATGAATTCGACCCTGAACAACATATTGAATTTGAAACTCAACATTTATTACTTGGTGTACAGGCAAACCTCTGGACTGAGTATATGCAAACTCCTGATGATGTTGAATATATGACTTTCCCAAGACTTTTAGCCTTAGCTGAAATAGCTTGGAACTCTGGTAGAAAACAGCCATGGGAAGATTTCCTGAAAAGAACTGAAGAATATAAAAAAATCCTTAAAAATTATCATATAAAATACTGTGAAAGAATATGATTAGACATAAAAATAACCCTATCATTACCAGAAATAATATAATTTCTGATCTACCAGAATTAACCGATGTCAGCTCTGTCTTTAATCCTGGAGCGGTTCTTTTCAATGACAAATTTCTATTACTTCTCAGAGTTCAAAATAGAGCTAGAGAAACATTAATTGTCAAAGCACTCAGTGATAACGGAATTGATTTCAAGATTGAAACTAAACCTGTTTTATTGAATGGAATAAATAAATTAAATATGGCTATTTATCATATTTACGACCCTAGAATTTCCTATATTGATGGAAAATTTTTTATCATCACGGCTCTTGATTCTGATTCTGGTTGCTTTCTCGCTTTGTGGGAAACTAAAAATTTTGACGAATTAAGCTTTATTAGCCTGATTTCCGATCCTGATGTACGAAATGGCGTTCTTTTCCCTGAGAAAATCAACAATCATTACTATAGACTTGAACGACCTAATAAAGTTCTTCTTGAAAATGGACCAAAAACAGGATCTACTATTACCATTTCAAAATCTAAGGATCTTATTAATTGGGAGAAAATATCTGATTTATTCAGTGGTCGTCCTCATTATTGGGATGAATTAATCGGATCAGGACCGCCTCCAATTAAAACTCGAATGGGGTGGCTTCATATATACCATGGGGTGGCTACTCATTTTGGCTCTTCAAACATTTATCAGGCTGGATACTCTCTCCTTGACTTATCACATCCTGAAAAAGTGCTTAAAAGAGGCAAATATAATATTCTTGAACCCCAAGAACTCTACGAGCTAACAGGACAAGTACCAAATGTCGTTTTCCCTTCTGGAATGATCCCTTTGGAATATGACTCTGATGGCTTTGTTAAAGAAAATTGCGATATCTTCCTATACTATGGAGCAGCTGATACTGTAATCGGACTAGCTGTCTTTAATCTTTTGGAACTTCTGGATTAATCTATGAAAAAAATATTAATCTTTTCTGTACTGGTGGTTATCGTTTTAATCTTATTTATTCAATTAATTAAATGGATAGCATTCCCAGGAGCTGATGAAATCTCGGACATTCCAATTGATTTAAAAATGGAACCCATTCAAAGAGATAGTATTTTTATTATTAATAACTTTAAACTCAAAGGTTATAACTTAGTAATAAAATCATTGGCTGTTTTCCAAATCAATGGTATTGTTGTTTCCAGTAAAAAATACTTTCAAGGTATAGATGGAAATTTGGTTCCTATGGATGTTGGTATCTGCTGGGGTGAAATGACAAATGATGATAACCTAAAAAACATGAAGTATCAGCAATACCTCCGTTTTTTACTTTACAAAATTAATGGACCTATTTCTGTTTCTATGGATTATATTATCTCCCATGCCACCAATATTCATATCATTCCTCAAAATAAAAAAATGAAAACTGTAATCAGATCTGTAAAAAAAGGCGATAAAGTTCAATTGTATGGATATCTGGTTACTGTAAGAGGTACTAAAGGTAATTATTATTACACTAGAGGTACCAGTTTATCTAGAACAGATACTGGAGATGGTGCCTGTGAACTATTGTATCTTATTCAAGCTAGAATCAATAATAAAATATACAAATAAGGAATTTCCCTATTTCTTTATATAAAAAACCTGGAATAATCCAGGTTTTTTCCCAATAAATATCTTAATTAAATCGTTTTAATTCCATTAAATAAAATATGTATGATAGAATCTATCTCTGCATTGACATCGGACTCACTTCTATTCATAAAAAGTTGTTTATACAACAAACCCTGATTAATTGAAGTAATCATCATAATTAAAGAATCCATGTCAGTAGTTGAATCTAACTTCCCTTCAAGAAGTAAATTTAATATTCTCAATTCCTCTCCGATTAAAAAATCTCCTTCTTCATGAAAAATATTATGATAAGCTAACTGATTTTCCATCTTAATTAAATCATAATCAGTAAAAAACTTAACTGATTCTGCTAAACGAAACAAGAAATACTTCTTCATCTTTTCTTTTATTGGCAGTTCTGTTTTGACAAATTCTAACTGCATCTCTATAAAATCGCAATACTCTGAATGAGTAACTGCTCTTAAAAGCTCATCTTTGTTTTTATAATAGTAGTATAACGAATTTTTCTTCATTCCACATTTATAACCGATATCCTCTAATGTGGTTTTAAAAATCCCATACTGTCGAAATGCTTTCTTTGCAGCATCGATAATGATGTCCTTTTTGTCCATCTTCTATCTCCTTACTCAATACTCTCTACTGTTTTAAAAAATAATATTATATTATAAATTGTCAAGGATTATTTGAACTTTTTACGATTTCGTTCGAAGATTATATCTTGTCAGCATTACGTTACATAAAAATGCTTTATGAGTGTACTCTCTATTATTGTTTTTCATTATTTTGTTGGTAATTCTATTATTTTCTTTACTTTATAATTATAATGTATAATTTTTTACTCTGACTGTTTTGTGTGTTATTATTCGTATCTTCCAGACAAGACTTTCTCAATTTTCGTGTTAAATCATTCTGACACATTTCAAGTTAGATTCTTTACCAACTTATTAACATCAACAAGAGCATTCTAACTAAAATAAATCCATCTGTTCATCAACATATCCAAATAAATAGTAATTGCATTATTTCAACCCAAAGATATTAATAATGTTATTAACAGAATCTTCAAATTCTGAAAGTTGTAATATGCTTTTTTCTCTGAAGAAATATAAACTTATCCCATTTTGGTGAAGATAATCTCTACTGCTAACAATTTCATCATAATTTAATTCATTATTTGTAAACTCAATACTATTATTATTTATTTCAAACATATTATATAAATCCGTATTCATTAGAAATATTTTATTAGTAGGTGATAAATTGTAGTTGACTAAATATTCCTTATCTACACTTATATTGTTTAAGAATTCTCTATTTCCAATGATTTTTATCCTTTCTTTAGTAGTATTGATTTTATTTAAACCTACAAATCTTTTTATATCAAAGGTAACATACATAATGTTATAACCACTATGGTAAGGTAAGATCTCTTCAATTTTAGATGGAGTTCCAATAATTCTATAAATTGATAATTGATTTGCAGGAATGTTAAATTTTTGTTCAAGAACTTGACCGAGTATAGATCTAAAATTATCAATTGTCATAACATCTAATCTAAGTGAAAACTTCTCACATAAGAGGTTATAATATTCGTTATTATCTGTTTTTTGATAATAAATCGAATTTAAATTTTCAAAATACATTTTTTTATAACTTTCTAAATCATTATAAATTAAATTGATAAAATCTGCATAAGCTATCTTTAATTCGTTTTCGGATAGTTTTTGAAAATAATCTGATGAACCATTGCCCTTTTCAAAACTGTAATCTAGATACTTATTATACAATTTGAGAAATTCATTATTATTGTTCTGAATCTCAGTTTGATTATCATTTAAATTGATTTCAACTTTTTGATTGATGCTATATATGATGGTATAAAAACATACTAAGGTTATGATTATAATAATCCTTTTTTTCAATTGTATCTCCTTTTTAATTTATCGAATTTATTTATATTAATTTAAGATAAATTCATTTTTCTTTTTTGACATTCAATTATTCTCATTAAAATCAAAACTAAGTCAAGTTTTTTATCATTATTTGGCGACTTATCATAAAAAAGATTACGATCCATAAAACCATAATTATTATTGAAAAATCAAACAGATCAAGCTTACAATACTCATTCTATATTTTTTTCTTAATGCTCTACTAAGTATATAGAGCTTGGGTAAATAAAAATTATTTGTTTTTACTTGACAATAATCTATAAATACTTGCTATTTCAATTTTGGATATCCTTTTTAGTTTATTAAAACGTTTATCAAAATAATACTTTAAGGAAATCCTTTGTCAGGATTTATTCTAAATTATCTTGTTAATTTTTGGAGGAAAGTATTTATGGAATACTTATCAAAAATGGGCTTTACTATCAGCCATATGCTTTGGGTTAAGTTAATTAGTTCAGTATTAATAATTATATTAATTTATCTGATTAATTGGATAACAAGTCGAATGGTAAAAAGAAGAATATCTGATCCAAAAACTCGCTTTAGTGCAGGAAAAACTATTGATTACCTGTCTGTTGCAATTGGTGCAATTTTAGTTGGGAGATTGTGGTTTGAAGGCGTTCAATCTTTAGCAACATATCTTGGTTTAGTCAGTGCTGGATTGGCAATATCATTAAAAGATATTTTTGTTAATCTTGCCGGTTGGATTTTTATCCTATGGAGAAAACCCTTTGCTTTGGGAAATAGAATCCAAATTGATAGCTTTTCTGGGGATGTTATTGATATTCGTCCTTTTCAATTCACTATTCTGGAAATTGGTAATTGGGTAAATGCCGACCAAAGTACTGGAAGAATGATCCATATTCCTAATGGTATTATTTTTAATTCCCCAATTTCAAATTACGATAGCGGTTTTCAATATATTTGGAATGAAATCCCTGTTTTAATTACTTTTGAAAGTGACTGGCAGGAAGCAAAAAAAATTCTACAGGAAATTATTAGTGTGTCAGCATTAACTACTATTCAAAAAGCTGAAAAAGAAATCATCGAATCCTCAAAAAAATTCCTTATTTTCTATAATAACCTTTCTCCCAAAGTTTATACTTCTGTTGAAGATAGTGGAATTTTGCTGACTCTCCGCTATTTAACGCAAATCAGAGAAAGAAGAGATGGTGCTGAAAATATATGGGAACAAATACTAATACAATTTTCTGAACATTCAGATATTAATCTGGCTTATCCTACTTACAGAAGAGTGTAAAAGATAGTAAACTCATAAATCTTTATTTGATATGCCTATTTTGAATTCTTATGAAAAAAAGTAAGGTTCTATTTATACGGTCTTATATTTAAATAATTCTTATGAATGCTAAATTCTTCTCTTTCCACTGTCGTGGATTGACATTAATTCCAAAGGATAGGGATAAAAGAAATATTGATTTATTATATATTCCTGATTAAATCGAATAGCTAATGAATAAAGTAATTCTGTTACAACAGAAGCTGGAATTCGATCTTCATTGTAATGATCCATTTTTAAGAGTAAATGCTTCTTTTCCTGAGTCGATAACTGATCAGAAAAATATCCCATTATATGCATCCATACATTGACTATATTTGAATACTTCGGTAATTTTAAGAAGACATGACTCAACCCAATTTCATAAAGATTAAATACTTCCTCGTTTGATTTTTTCTCTAGATTACCTACGATTTTCCCTAATACTCTCATTTGAGCTTGATTATAGGCTAAATAAAGATATTTGTGCCTTGAATGAAAATCTACCAAATCTCTCATTTGTAGATCTGCTTTTATTGCTCTAAATCGTGCACTTACATAAATTCTGGTTAAAAAGTGATCTCTTATCTTATGATTTGTCAATCGACCTTCATCTTCAATTGCTTTTTTTGAAAAAGTTGATTTAATCTCTGAATAAAACAACCCACTTCCATATGATGATTTTTCTTTGCTGTTAGGTCCACTATATATTTTTACATCAGATGTTCCACAACTTGGAGATTTACTTTTAAAAATAAATCCATCTACATCTTGATACAAATGGCTCTGCTCTTCTGCATAAACCTTCATCTTATCAGTTAATTCGATCCCTGTGGAAGGTTGAACTAAACATATCTTTTCTTCATGCATTTCTATTCGGATTGGATCTCGTGGAATCCCTAATCCAATATCCGCTTCTGGACAAGCATTGATTACTTCGACAAAAGGTATTAAATCCCTTATCTCAGCTGATGAAATGATTGAACCATTCCATCGACAAGCTTCTTGTTCAATACAACGTGAGATAAATACTTTTGGTTTCATAACTTCCATTTTCTCTTTCCTTAAACTAGATGATTTTTAATAATTCTTTAACTTCCAATCTACAAATTTCTTGATCCCATCTTTAAAATGAGTTGTAGGATTGTAACTTAAAACTTTTTTACTCTTTGAGATATTTGCAAAAGTACGATTTACATCACCCATCTGCATAGGCTTAACTTCTTTTTTTGCTTTCATCCCCAAAGTATTCTCGATAGTTTCTATCATTTCTTTTAACGAAATCGTTTGAGATTCTCCCAAATTAAAAATCTCATAATGTAACCCTGTTTGTATATAGCCCATAGATTTGACAATTCCATCTAAAATATCATCAATATAGGTATAATCTCTTTGAGTTGACCCATCTCCAAATACCTGGATTGATTTTTTATCCAAAATCAATTGAGTAAATTTGTGAATTGCTAGATCGGGTCTTTGTCTCGGTCCATATACCGTAAAAAAACGTAAACAGGCAAAAGAAATCTTATATAAATGGTGATAATTATAACAAAGTAATTCTCCTGCTTTTTTTGTAGCAGCATAAGGTGATATTGGATTATCTACACTATCTGTCTCAGAAAAAGGTACTTTCTCATTATTACCATACACTGAAGATGAAGAAGCAAATACGAAATTTTTTAAATCATATTTCTTTGCCATTTCTAATAGATTTAAAGTTCCTTCAATATTAACTGCTTGATATAATAATGGATTCTCAATAGAAGGACGAACCCCTGCCATAGCTGCTAAATGCACAACCATTTCGGGTCTTTCCAGTTTGAATATTTCATCCATTTTATTCAAATCCCGAATATCTTCTCTATATAATTGATATCGAGGATTATTTTTAAATGAATACACATTGCTTTCTTTAATCTCAGGATTATAAAAATCACAAAAATTATCTATACAAACAACATCATAATTTAACCCTAACAATTTCTCTGTTAAGTGAGAACCGATAAAACCTGCCCCACCTGTTATTAATACTTTCATGCTTATATCCTTATAAGTTTTTTTCTATTATACCACCACCAACCAACTCATTATCTCTATAAAAAACTGCCGATTGACCAGGAGTAATTGAATCTGTTGAAGTTTTTAAATGAACTATTATTCTATCTTCTTGATATTCTAAAAAGTTAACTTCGTTTTCTTTACTATTATAACGAACCTTTACCTGTAACCCTTCTATCTTGATTGGCATTGTTTCACGAATAAAATTAAAAGTATGAATACTAAAACAATCTGATTGTAATTGATTTTGATCATCTGTAACGATTAATGTGTTACTCTGTGAGTTAATATTCTTAACGTAGAGAGGCTTTCTCCAGGCAGGGAGACCCTTGCGTTGGCCAATTGTATAAAACAATAATCCTTTGTGTTTCCCGATCTCAGAGCCGTCTTCATAACATATTGGTCCTTCTTTTATGTCTATATAATTTCTGATAAAATCTGAATACTTGTCCTGAATAAAACAAATGTCCTGACTATCCTTTTTCTCTGCAACTGATAAACCTACTTCTCCTGCTAAAACCCTTACTTCTGATTTTGGTATTCCAAACAATGGAAATTCTGTTATACTAAGTTGTTCTTGGCTTATGCGCCATAGCATATAGGTTTGATCTTTACTCAAATCAAAAGGTCTTATTAATGCAGATAAACCATCAATTAGCTTTTTTTGTGCATAATGCCCTGTTGCCATCATAAATCCGGCATCTGGATAGTTTAACTCTATAAAGTCTCTAATCTTATCAACAAACTTACCCCATTTTATTCTTGGATTGCATAAAGTACATGGATTTGGTGTATAACCTGCCTGATATTGTCTTATCATATCCTCAATAACAATTGCTCTAAAATCTTCCTTTAAATCAATTGTATAATGTTCTATCCCAATTCGATCAGCAACTGCCTTTGCATCGGATACTGCCTTTTTTAATATATCTATTTTATATGGAGGATTCTGATCATCAAAATGAACCATTGTAAAGCCTATAACCTGATGACCTTGTTTTTTTAAAAGATAGGCTGAAACTGAACTATCAACACCCCCACTCATAGCTACTGCATAAATCATGATGACTCCATTAAGCTATTGTACGACGTATTTTCGCACCAATATTTATTAGTTTCTCTTCTATTTTTTCATATCCTCTATCAATATGATAAATTCTGGAAATCTTTGTCTCACCCTGAGCTACTAATCCGGCTAAAACCAATGCAGCACTTGCTCTTAAATCGGTTGCCATAACCTCAGCACCACTTAATTCTTTTACACCATTGATTGTAGCAACACCATTTCGCACATTAATATCTGCGTGTAATCGATTTAGTTCTGCTGCATGCATAAATCTATCTGGAAAAATTGTATCTGTTATGTGGCTTTTACCTTCTGCAAGTGCCATATACACCATAAATTGTGCTTGTAAATCTGTAGGAAATCCTGGATAAGGCTCTGTTACAATATCTACTGGTTTTATAACTTCGGCAGGAATTACTAAAATTGAATTTTTCTCTATCTTAAAATGACAACCCGCTTGCTCCATTTTTGTTAATAACGCAGTTAAGTGCTCTGCTGAACAGTTTGTTATCTTTAACGGACAACGAGTTATCGCTGAAGCTAATATAAAAGTTCCTGCTTCAATTCTGTCTGGCATCATTTCAAACTCAGTTCCTTTTAATGAATCCACACCATTTATTGTTAATGTTGTAGTATCTTTACCTTCAATTTTAGCACCCATAGATATTAAAAAATCAATAAGATGTGAAATCTCAGGCTCTCTAGCTGCATTATTTATTATAGTTATTCCTTGTGCTAAGACTGCCGCCATGAGCGTGTTAGCTGTAGCACCAACGCTAGATGTGGGGAAATCTATTTGTGTTCCTTTTAATCCCTCTGGAGCTGAAGCTATGATATTCCCATGCTCAATTAATATTTGAGCTCCTAATTTCTCCATTGCCATCAAATGTAAATCCACAGGTCTGCTTCCAATTGCACATCCCCCTGGAAATGCAACGATTGCCTTTCCAAATCGAGAAAGCAATGGACCTAATACATAAACAGAAGCTCTCATTTTGTTAACTAACTCATAAGGTGCTTCAAAATAACTGCAATGAGCAGAATCAACAGTCATTGTTTCATTATCATAATCAACTCTGGCACCGATTATTCTCATCAAATGTGCCATTGTTTTTAAATCTATTAACTTGGGAACATTATGTAAAACACTTTTTTCATCTGTTAAAAGTGAGGCAGCCATAATTGCTAATATTGCATTCTTTGCCCCATTAATACGCACTTCACCTTTTAAATTCTTTTCACATTCTATAATAAAATTATCCATATTATTTTTTTAACCTCACTATTCTATCAAATTGATTTAAATCTTGAAAGACTTCTATAGATTCATATGTAAATTGACAAGCAAAATCTTTGATTTCCTCTGCCTGATTCGATCCAATTTCTAGATATAAATATCCACCTATATTCAAATGACTTTGTGCCTCTTGTATTATTTTAAATATATGAGATAGTCCCTTGTTATCTGAAACTAATGCCAACTTTGGTTCATAGTATAATTCCGGTTCTAAAACAGCATACTCTTCTTCTGAAACATAAGGAGGATTTGATATTATTACGTCATAAGTCTCGTTTGTTGAGCTGAATAAATCTGATTGTTTAAAATTAATATTTACATGATTATTTTCTGCATTCTTTCTTGCTACAATCAAAGCTTCTTCTGAAATATCGACTGCCGTAAAGGTTGCTCCTTTTATCTCTAAAGCTAAAGCTATTGTGATCGCGCCACTACCTGTTCCAATATCTAAAAACGCTCTTGATTCTGAATGATTCTTTAATATCATTTCTACCATTAGTTCTGTTTCAGGTCTTGGTATCAGCACCTTCTCATTTAAATATAATTCCGCTTTATGAAAATAAGTGGTTTGCGTAATATATTGCAAGGGTTTATGCTTTGACCGTAACATTACGGCTTCTCGAAGTATTTGAATCATTGAATCTGAGATATTTTGATCAAATTTTAAATATAAATCAAATCTTGATAGTTTTAAAAAATGAGAGAGAATTAATTCTGCTTCTAATCTTGAATTCTTAATCCCCTTTGTTTTAAAAAATTGATCTGATTTTAATAATATATCTTTTATTGTATTATCATTATTCATTATCGGAGAGAATCTTTTCAATAGTTATACGCGTACCGTTATCAGAAAAAAAGATTTTATCAGATAAGATTTGAATCAGATTGAGACCTCGACCGGTAGCTGAATCGAAATTTAATAAAGGATGATTATTACGTACAAAGAATTCATGATTAAATCCTTTTCCTTGATCCTTTATTGATACTGAGAGTAATTTTGATTGCTTGCGAAAGGAAATATCACAAAGAACCGATCTCTTCCCTAACTCTGTATCAAGTAATAAATTTATGTAATTCACATAATCTACATAAGATTTTTTCCTAATATCTGTAGGAATTTCTAAAGTTCCATGTAAAAAAGCATTTGAGATCATCTCTTCTATACAAATTGAAACTTCATTGATTGTTTTTAAGGGTATTCGAATATTCTTGCTGATAAAATTTAGTATGTGCTCTGGAATGTTTAGATTTAGATAATCAAAAGTAGAAAAATCTAAAGTTGCCCGAAAATCTGTGATTTTATCATCTAACTTTTGCTGATGTTGTTGTAACTTCTTTTTGATAATTTGATGATTAATAGACTTCAAAATAACCTTTGCTTCAATAGGTTTCTTTATAAAATCTGCCGCACCTAGACGAACGGCTTCTATGGCATAATCTACAGATAAATGCCCTGTCATCAATACGACAGGAATTTCAATTAACATTCCTTTTTTTAATTGTTCAAGAAATTCCAGTCCATTCCTTCCAGGCATCTCGATGTCACTTATGATCAGTTCATATTTGTTTGTTGTTACCTTTTGAAGGGCTGCATTGACATTATTTGAAACATCGACCTGATAGTCGTAGTTTGTTAAAAGTGTCTTTAATGCATCCAATAAATCAATATCATCATCTACAATTAATATCTTACATTCTTTATAATCCATTATAACCTTAAATTATCAGATTATAAATTAATATTAATTAATTGATTTAACTTAATTGTGGTAAATAGCTCATATACTGCTGGAGAAGATTTAACTATTTCAATTTCGCCATTTCGATTAATAAAATCCTTATAAAACAATAATAATTTTCCAATCCCAATACTGCTCATATTACGACAAGCTGATAAATCAATCTCAAGTTTCTTTGCATCTGATTTTAATACTTCATTTAACTTCTCTTGAAAAACATAAGAATTATCACTGGTTATGATTCCATCGACTTTCATTGTTGCTACTTTTTCATCATATGACAACATTATTTCCATAATTCCTCCAAACATTAGTAACCTCTTATCTTCTTTAAAATATTTTGTTGAACAGAAAAAGGAACTTTCTCATACTTAAGAAATTCCATTGTAAAAACTGCCCGCCCTTGAGATAAGGAGCGTATTCGTGTTGAATATCCAAACAATTCACTAAGAGGTATTTCTGATACAATCTCTTGCTTAAGATTTTGTAACCTAATCTCATGTATCTTACCTCTCTTTGAATTAACATCACCTATGATGTCTCCTGTAAAATCCCCGGGTGTAATTATTGTCACCAACATGATTGGTTCCATTATTGTGGTACCAGCTTGATGAAGCCCTTTTGATACCGCCATCCCTGTTGCTATCCGAAAAGCTATGTCATTAGATTCTGTCGGATTGTAATCTCCGCCAATAAGCTCAATTTTCAACCCTTCTACCTGACCACTCACCAATGGACCATCTGTACAAGAATTTAAAGCACTCTCTTCTATTGCACTTATTAGATTCTCTGGAAAAACTTCAGGCTTAAGTCTATTTAAAAAGATATTTTTCTTCTTGTCAAGATTATTTTTATCATTTTCTGAATTATATGGTAATAATCTTAATTTTATCTTCGCATATGCTACTTTACCATTTAATTCTCTTCGAAATTCTTCAGTAACTTCACAAATTTCTGTGATTGTCTCTTTATAGGTTACTTGAGGATTACCCTGAGTTAAATTCAAATTATACTCTCTTTTTAATCGATCAAGTATAATATCGAGATGTAATTCACCCATTCCTGTTAATAGAGTCTGACCAGTATCTTTATCCTGCCTTACTTTGAAAGTAGGATCTTCCTCCTGAAACCTGATTAATGCATCAGATAATAAATCCTGATCTGCTTTTGTTTTGGGCTCTATTGCTATAGCTATCACTGAATCAGGAAACTCCATCTTTGAAAGTATTATTGGATAATTATCCTCAGTTATTGTGTCTCCTGTTATGGTAAACTTAGACCCTACTACCGCTGCAATATCTCCAGCCCTAATAATCTCAATATCATGTTTACGATTGGATTGCATTTGCAATAATCGAGCTGCTCGCTCTTTCTTACCATTTGTTTGATTATAAAAAATCTCACCTTTCTTTAAAGAACCTGAATATACACGAATATATACCAGTTTTCCTACAAATTTGTCTATCTGTACTTTAAAAGCTAAAGCTGAAAACTTACTGTTTGGATCTGGATTCACTTCTACTGTTTCATTATTTTCTTTATTTATCGCAATAGTTGTTTCAATATCTAATGGTGAAGGTAAAAAATCATTTACTCCATCTAATAAAAGTTGCACGCCGATATTCTTTAATGAAGATCCTGTAAAAACTGGTATTACTTTATTCTGTAAAACTGCTTTTCTTAAAGCTCTTCTTATTATTAAGGGAGAGATTTTAATATTTTCTAAAAAATTCTCCATTAATTCATCATCATACTCTGCAATTTTATCTATTAGTGCCTCTCGTGCTATCTCTGCTGAATCCAATAAGCTATCAGGAATTTCTTCAGTATGATAATCCCTGCCAAAACTTTGTTGATCAAAATAGTATGCTTTCATCTCTAATAAATCGATCACCCCTCGAAAATTATCCTCTTTACCAATAGGTAAATGGACACATATTGCATTGGGTGTTAAACGACTTTTAATCATATCAAATACATTTTCAAAATCTGCACCTAATCGATCCATCTTATTTATATAGGCTATACGAGGTACATTATACTTGTCTGCTTGATGCCATACGGTTTCTGATTGTGGTTCGACGCCTCCTACAGCACAAAAGATCCCTATTGATCCATCCAGAACTCTTAAAGCTCTTTCTACTTCTGCTGTAAAATCCACGTGACCTGGAGTATCAATTATGTTTATTTGATTATTCTTCCAAAAACAGGTTATTGTAGCTGAAGTAATTGTTATTCCGCGTTCTTTCTCCTGATCCATCCAATCTGTTGTTGTATTACCATCATGCACTTCTCCCATTTTATGGATAGAATCTGTATAAAATAGAATTCTCTCTGTTGTAGTGGTCTTTCCTGCATCTATATGGGCTATAATTCCAATGTTTCGAATATTTGTTAATTCAGACATAATTCCTCTACACCATCTAATTTCTAATAATAACATACCACGGACTTACGCCCGTGGCATGTATATATTTTAACTTTTTCTTCTTTTTTTCTACCAACGAAGATGAGCAAAAGCTTTATTAGCTTCAGCCATCTTATGAGTATCTTCACGTTTCTTAAAGCTCGTACCTTCCTTTTTAAAAGCAGAAAGTAATTCTCCAGCTAAACATTCTCTCATATTTTTCTCTGAACGTCCACGTGAAACACTAATTATCCAACGAAAAGCAATAGCTGTTCCATTTTTCTCTGAAACTTCCATTGGTATTTGGTAATTTGATCCACCAACTCGACGAGATACTACTTTTACTAATGGTCTGATATTGTTCAATGCTTCAGTAAATACTTCTATACCGTCTTTCTTTGTCTTGTCAGCTATTATTTCTAATGCACCGTAAACAATTTTCTCAGCAATACTTTTTTTCCCGCGTTTCATCACACAATTGATAAACTTGCTTAAAAGTACACTTTTATATTTTGGATCGGGTAATATTTCTCTCTTAATGACTTTACCTTTTCTTGGCATGAAAATCCTCCGTTATTTCTTAGGTCTCTTGCTACCGTATTTTGAACGGCTATTAACTCTTTTATCAACGCCAGCGCAATCTAAAGCACCACGAACTATATGATAACGAACACCGGGAAGGTCTTTTACACGACCACCACGAACTAAAACTATGCTATGTTCCTGAAGATTATGACCTTCACCTGGAATATATGCAGTAACTTCGATACCGTTAACTAATCTTACACGGGCGATTTTACGAAGCGCAGAGTTAGGTTTTTTGGGAGAAGTTGTATAAACACGTGTACAAACACCACGTTTTTGAGGGCATGCAGAAAGTGCTCTATTTTTCTTTTTCTTTTCAATTTTTGTGCGTCCTTTACGGATCAATTGGTTTATTGTTGGCACATTTTCCTCCTTTATTAATTTCTCAAAACCTTTTAGTTCTGAGATACTTAAACAATGAATTTTAGCTTTTTCTTTTCGTCAAGCAATTATTCATTGATTTAGAAATCCAAGACTTCATCTATGGATTCTTCTTTTTCCTCATAAGTTTCACTATGAGCGAACATGTGAATGATTTCTTTGATAGTTTTGCCCTTTTTGATTTCTTTCTGCACAAGTTCATTATAATACCTGGTTCCAGTTCCAACCGGTATTCTGTGACCTAAAATTATACTCTCTTTCAGGCCTTCGAGTCGGTCAACTTTTCCTTCAATTGCTGCTTCAGTTAACACGCGTGGTGTCTCCTGGAATGAAGCAGCTGAAAGCCAACTGTCTGTTAACAACGATGCTTTGGTTATACCTAAAAGCATCTGTTCGAAAATGGCACCTTTACCACCTTTATCTTCGACTCGTTTGTTCTCTTTTAATACAGAGATCTTCTCGACAACTTCACCTTCCAGAAACATCGTATGCCCTGGATCAATAATTCTGACTTTCTTAAACATCTGACGAATAATCACAGATATGTGCTTATCATCAATCTTTACACCCTGTTTACGATAAATTTCCTGAATCTCATTAAGAATTAGGAATTGAGCTGCCTTAATACCTTTAGCCTTTAATATATCCTGAGGATCTAAAGCACCATCTGATAAGGCATCACCACTTTCAACTATATCGCCTTGATGTACTATTATTCTCTTTCCTGGTGGAACTATATATTTTTCTTCTTCACCTGAGTCTGCTGTTACATAAATAACACGACCTGATTTAGTTAAATCACCAATAGTTACTTTTCCTGAAATGAAAGAAATTAAAGCTTTATCTTTTGGTTCACGTGATTCAAAAAGATCCTGTACTCGTGGTAAACCACCAGTAATGTCTCTCTGTTTGATAGTTATACGTGAAGTTTTTCCAATGATATCACCAGCATTAACATAATCACCATTTTCTATATCTAATATCAAACCGGTTGGAAGGGGAACCTTCTCTTCTCGTTTTGAACTTTGATTCACAATAGCAAGCTGTGGCTGGGTTCGGCGATCTTTTGATTCAACAATTGTTATTTCTCGAGTTCCTGTTAAATCATTGAACTCTTCTTTAAATGTTACATCTTTTATAAAATGCTCAAACTTAATGGTTCCTTCTGATGTTGCAATTAAAGGATTATTATAATTATCCCAACTGAATAAACGGGTATCTTTTGCAATTTTCTGATTTTCGCGAACAAAAATAGTTGCTGCATATTCGACTTTATATTCTTCGAGAATTATACTATGATCATGTTCCTCTAGTATCTGAATACGACCTAAATGACTCACAGATACAAATTCACTGTTCTTGTTCGTTACATAATTCATACGAACAAACTTAACGATCCCATCATAGTTAGAACATACTTCTGCTCTTTCGACATCTGTACTGGCTGTTCCACCTATATGGAAAGTACGAAGGGTCAACTGTGTTCCAGGTTCACCAATACTTTGAGCCGCAATAACTCCTATTGGTTCTCCAATCTTCACAAGTTTATTGTTTCCAAGGTTTTTACCATAACACTTAACACACAATCCTTTTTCTGCTTCACAAGTTAGTACTGAACGAATTTTTACTTGATAAATGCCTCTTTGTTGGATTATTGTTGCTTTTTCTTCACTTATATAGTCATTCTGACCAACTAAAATCTTACTTGTAATTGGATCATATATATCTTCAGCTGCAAAACGACCTTCAATACGATCTTTTATTGTTTGAACTGTTTCCAATCCTTCTTTTAATGGGGTAACAACTAATCCCTCGATGGTACCACAATCTTCTGTTAGAATAATGGCATTTTGTGCTACGTCAACTAAACGTCTTGTTAAATACCCTGCATCTGCTGTTTTTAATGCAGTGTCTGCCAAACCTTTACGAGCACCATGCGTTGCATTAAAATATTCAAGAACTGTTAAGCCTTCTTTGAAATTAGACTTAATTGGTGTCTCAATAATTTCTGCTTCACCTGAACTTGTACTTTTAGCAGGTTTTGCCATCAAACCACGCATAGCTCCAAGCTGTTTAATCTGGTCTTTACCACCACGTGCACCTGACAAATACATCATGTAGATTGAGTTGAAACCATCACGATCTAACACCAAGTCTTCCATCAAAGCATCTGTTACTTTTTCTGTAGCCATTTTCCATTTGTCAATAATACGAGATGATCTTTCGTTCTCAGTAATACCACCATTCAAATAAATCTCATAGATTTCTTCAACTTGTTTTTCAGTGTCAGCAATAATTTGTTTCTTTCTTTCTGGAACAATAATGTCACTAAAACTAAAGGTTATTCCTGCTTTTGTTGCAAACTTGAATCCTATGTTTTTCATATCATCTAAAAATACTGCTGTTCTGGATTGACCAACTTTTTTATAACAAATCATGGCTAATTCATTTAACTTGCCTTTATCAAGAGTATAATTCTGGAATTCAATTTCTTCAGGTAAGACTGAATTAAAAATAACTCGACCAACTGTAGTAATATGAATTTTCCCTTTAACTCTTGCTTTAATCCAGGTATGCAAATCAAAGTTGCGACCTTCTATAGTTCTGCCTTTTTGATTATAAAAGCTTTCTTCTGTTTCATAAGCCATCGTGACTTCATCAATAGAACTAAATGCTCTTAATTTATTTACATCTTCTGGATCTTTTGTCCTAGTTGTAGTAAGATAAAAACAACCGAGTACAATATCTTGACTCGCAGCCATTGCTAATTTACCATTTGCAGGTAACAATAAATTTCTAGATGATAGCATTAAAGTTCTAGCTTCCATTTGAGCTTCATAACTCAAAGGAACATGAACTGCCATTTGATCACCGTCGAAATCGGCATTGAATGGTGTACAAACCATAGGATGTAGCTCAATTGCTTTACTTTCAGTTAGTATTGGCATAAATGCCTGAATACCAAGACGGTGAAGCGTTGGTGCTCTATTAAGTAACACTGGATAATCAGCTATAACTTCTTCTAATACTTTCCAAATCTGAGGTTGTTTTTTCTCAACCATTTTTTTTGCAGATTTAGTTTTCTCAGATTCTCCATACTTCTCTAATTTTTCTATAATAAATGGTTTAAATAATTCGATTGCCATTTCTTTAGGTAAACCGCATTGATGCAATTTTAAATGAGGTCCTACTGTAATTACAGAACGACCAGAATAATCTACACGTTTTCCCAAAAGATTTTGACGAAATCGACCCTGTTTACCTTTAAGTTGATCTGTTAATGATTTTAATGGTCTATTTCCTCTGCCTTTTACAGGTCTGGTTTTACTCTGATTATCAACTAAAGCATCTACAGCTTCTTGCAACATTCTCTTTTCGTTTCTTAAGATAACTTCAGGAGCATGAATTTCAATTAATTGCTTTAGACGATTATTACGTGTAATTACACGTCTATACAAATCATTAAAATCTGCTGTTGCAAATCTTCCGCCTTCAAGAGCAACTAAGGGTCTTAAAGTAGGAGGTAAAACTGGTAATACTTCTAAAACCATCCATTCAGGACAATTGCCTGAACGTAAAAAAGCTTCAACTATTTTCAATTTACGGATAGCTTTTTGTTTTTTAAACAAAGAAGTTTCCATTTTTATTCTTGTTCTGAGATCATTTGCTTCATTATCAAGATCGATATCTTCTAATAACTCGCGTATTGCTTCTGCTCCCATTCGTGCTCTAAAATTTGGACCAACTTTATCGATGATTTCATAGTATTCATCGGTATCAATCAAGTCCATTTTTTCGTAATCACTTTCACCTGGATCAATCACTATATATGATTCATAATATAAGACTCTTTCCAGTTTATTTATTGTCAGATCAAGCAATGTACCGATTTTTGAAGGAGCGCTCTTAACAAACCAGATATGAGCTACTGGAACGGCTAATTCAATATGACCCATTCTGGTACGTCTAACTCTTGATGATGTGACTTCTACACCACATCGGTCACAAACAATTGGTTGAACTGTTCTTTTCTTATATTTACCACAACTACATTCAAAATCCTTTTCAGGTCCAAATATCTTTTCACAAAAAAGCCCATCTTTTTCTGGTTTTAAAGTACGGTAATTAAGGGTCTCAGGTTTTGTTACTTCACCACGAGACCATGAACGGACTTTTTCTGGTGAAGCGATACGGATTCTTACCGCATCATATATTATTGCAGGTTTGTCTTTTTTTATATCAGTTGTCACAGTGAAACCTCCCTTAATTAATCCTTGTCACTTATAAAATCAATATCAAAACACAAGGATTTCAATTCGCTAATCAATACATTGAAAGATTCGGGTGTTCCTGGTCTTGGTACGTTCTGTCCGGTTGTAATGGCTTTATATGCACTGATACGTCCATCAACATCATCTGATTTTATAGTTAACATTTCTTCAAGTAATCTCGATGCACCGTAAGCTTCAAGAGCCCAAACTTCCATTTCTCCAAGTCTCTGGCCACCATGTTGAGCTTTACCACCTAAAGGTTGTTGAGTTATTAAAGAGTATGGACCAGTTGAACGAGCATGCATTTTATCTGCAACTAAATGGTTTAATTTCATCATATAAATCACACCAATAGTTACTCTTTCTTTGAATGGTTCACCTGATTTTCCATCATATAAGACTTGTTTACCATCTATTGGTAATCCTGCTAAACTTAATTCAGAAACGATATCTTCAGGTTTTGCACCGTCAAACACAGGTGTTTCAACATCAAAGCCTAATGTTTTTGCAGCCATACCTAAATGAGTTTCCATGATTTGTCCGATATTCATACGAGATGGCACACCCAAAGTATTTAATATAATATCTACGGATGTTCCATTTTCTAAGAAAGGCATATCTTCAATAGGGCATATTTTTGAAATAACACCCTTATTACCATGGCGACCTGCCATTTTATCCCCAACTTGGATTTTTCTTTTTTTAGCAATATAGACCTTTACCATTTTACGAACACCATATGGTAATTCGTCTCCATGTTTCAGTCTTTCTCTTTTCTTCTTATAAATATTATCAGTCTCTTCATGAGCATGTTTTACTTTTTGCACGACTTCATAATATATTTCTTGGTTTTTTTGTTGATTTTCAACCAATTCAAAATCAAGATTTATCTTTTTGAAGTTTATTTTCTTAAGATCATCTTTGCTAATCTTTTTGCCAGGTGTAATCATAAACTCGCGTTTATCATCCATAATGGTTTTAGCAATTTCTCCTTCAAGTAAAGACATTAAACGTTTTTTCAAGAAATCATCAATCTTACGAAGTCTTTCATCTCTTTCACGTTTAATACGATGAATCTCATCTTTTCTTTCTTCTTCGAAATCTTTAATGTCTTCTAAACGTGAAAATACTTTCACATCTATAACAACACCTTCCATACCAGGTTTTGCTTTAAGTGAAGTATTTGTAAAATCTCCAGCACGATCACCAAATAAGGCTCTCATTAAAGTTTCTTCTGGTGAAGGATCAATTTCAACACTCTTAGGAGTGATCTTTCCAACAATAATATCTCCAGCTTTTATAACTGACCCAACACGAATGATTCCTGTTTTATCTAAGTTTCTGGCTGCAACAACTGGTACGTTTGGAATATCATAAGCTAATTCTTCTGGACCATTTTTTGTGTTTCGAACTAATACTTCTTGGACTTCAATATAAATCGAAGTCAAAATATCTTCACGAGCTACTTTTTCACTTAATATGATCGCATCTTCATAGTTATAACCATACCATGGCATAAATGCTACAAGCATATTTCTGCCAAGTGCTAAACGATCGCCTTCCACACAAGGACCATCAGAAATAATATCTCCAGCTTTAATTTCCTGACCAATCTGAACAATTGGTCTTTGATTAATACAAGTATCTTGATTGGATCTAATAAATTTCTTGAGATATACTCTATTTTCATTACTTAAATCAATAACATCTTCTGATGAATCTTTTCTTTTTATATCAATATAAGCAGATGTTACATTTTCAACGATTCCATCATACGGAGCTAAAACGCATGCACCTGAATCTTTTGCTACTATCTTTTCAAGACCTGTACCTACAACCGGAGCTTGAGGATTGAGTAAAGGAACAGCCTGACGTTGCATGTTAGATCCCATCAAAGCACGATTACCGTCATCATGTTCAAGGAAAGGAATTAATGCAGCAGAAACAGAAACTATCTGTTGTGGAGACACATCCATATATTGAACATCAATAGGGCGTACCTGAATGAATTCCCCTTTTTTTCTAGCTAGAACAAATTCGTCTATTAAACTGCAATCCGAAGCAATATTATCATTAGCTTGAGCAATGGTAAACTTATCTTCTTCAGCAGGATTTAAAAACTCGACGAGATTTGTCACTCTGCCATTATCAATTTTGATGTAAGGAGTTTCTAAAAAGCCAAAACGGTTTATTCTTGAAAAAATAGCAGGAGAAACAATCAATCCTATATTTGATCCTTCAGGTGTTTCAATCGGGCATACACGTCCATAATGTGAATAATGAACGTCACGCACTTCAAACCCTGCTCGTTCTCTGGTTAATCCACCAGGTCCCAAAGCAGAAAATGATCTTTTATGCTTAATGGCAGATAATGGATTTGTTTGTTCCATAAATTGTGATAATTGTCCTGTTAAAAAGAATGAATTAACGACACTTATTAAAGCATTACAATTGATTAAATCATGAACATTTGCTTCATCAATATTTGAGAGATTCATTCTTTCCATGGCAATTCTGGCAACTCTGGCAAGACCAGTAACATATTGTTCTTCCATCAATTCACCAACGGTTCTGACACGACGGTTTTCTAGATGGTCAATATCGTCAACTTCTTCTTCACCAGCATAAATATTAATTAAATGATTAATTAAGGCGATAATATCCTTATTTGTAAGTATTGAAGTAAATATATCAACATCAATACCTAATCTTTGGTTAATTTTATAACGACCCACTTCACCTAAACTATATCTTTTTTCATCAAAAATAAGTTTTTGGAAATAAAGCAAAGCACCTTCATCAGTAATTTCTTCACTCGGGCGCATAATAGAATATATTTTTTTTGCAGCTTCAGCTTGATTATTTGTTGAGTCTTTAGCCATTGTATTTTCTAATATTTTACGCCATGATTCTGACTCTTTAGTTAATACTTGGATCTTTGTAATTTTAGCTTCTAAAAGGTCACTAACCATTTCTTGATTTAATTCTGCTGAAGAATCAACTATAATTTCTCCAGTTGTTTTATCAAAAATATCTTCAAAGACAAAACGTCCTTTAGATTCAACTACATCAATTGTTTCTGATTTATAAAAATGATTTCTGATGTCTTTATTTTCTGATAATCCTAAGCAGCGTAATAACACAGAAACAGGGAACTTTCTCTTTTTATCAATATAAACATACATTATATCATGCGTATCAATATTGAATTCGAGCCATGAACCTTTAAAAGGAATTATTTTTGCAGAATAGGTTGTTTTACCAGCTGGTGGTTTTTCTTCTGTAAAGAAAACTCCAGGAGATCGGTGTAATTGTGAAATAATCACTCTTTCTGCACCATTTATTATGAAAGTACCCTGATTTGTAATCAAGGGAATATTTCCGAGATAAACTTCTTGTTCAACAACATCTTTGATGTGTTTTTCTTTTGTTTGTTTGTACAATTCGTCATCATAGATGACCAGCTGCATCTTGGCTTTAACAGGTGCTTCATAAGAAAGATTTCTTTCGATACACTCATCTGTATCGTATTTTTCTTTCAACACCATATATTCGATAAATTCTAATTTAAAGAGCCCTTTAGAATCATTAATAGGAAACGTATTTTCAAATACATACTGTAATCCTATTTTTTTACGTTGCGCAGGGTGCACATCTTTTTGTAAAAAATCATCATAAGATTCTATCTGTGCAGCTAAAAGATTTGGAACTTCCACCTTTGGAATACCAAGTTCCTCAAACTTTTTAGTTATACGGGAATAACTTTTGATTGTTTTCAAAAGCCCACTCCTTTTCGCAGGATATTTGGTTAATGGTTAAAAACGGCTAGAATTTTGATAGTTAAAAAATGATAAAATAACGTAACCCATATATGAGCAGAAGGGAACGGTAAAAAACCGTTCCCTTGTATAGCTATTTTTTAAATTACTTAAGTTCAACAGTAGCACCGACTTCTTCTAATTTAGCTTTCGCTTTGTCAGCTTCTTCTTTACTTACATTTTCTACTACAGCTTTTGGTGGAGTATCAACAAGATCTTTTGCTTCTTTTAAGCCAAGACTTGTTAATTCACGAACAACTTTAATCACATTGATTTTCTTTTCACCTGCTGCAGTTAGCATAACGGTGAATTCAGTTTTTTCTTCAACAACAGCAGCAGGACCTGCAGCTACAGCAGCTGCAACAGGAGCGGCAGCGCTAACACCAAAAATTTCTTCTAATTCTTTAACTAATTCTGAGAGTTCAAGTACAGTCATATCTTTCAGAATATCAATGATTTGTTGTTTTTTATCAGACATTTTTCCTCCAATTGGTATATAATTTAATTTTGTTCAGCTTTGCTTTTAGCTATTGCATCAACTGCATACACAAATTTTCTAATGACACCTTGTAATACACCGACAAAACCAGTGATAGGTGCATTAAATCCGGCCAATACTCTGGCAATAAGTTCTTCACGTGAAGGAAGAGCAGCTAGTTGCTTCAACTGAACCGGTGTAAATATTTGATCGCCGATGAGACCGGCTTTATAAGATAACAATTCCTTGTTATCCATTTCTGTTTCAACAAATTTCGAAATCTCTCTGGCTGGAGAAGCTTCATCTTTTTTAGAGACTGCAATAGCTGTAGGTCCATGAAGTTCACCATCCAATGACGTTATTCCAAGATCATTGAGAGCAATTCTAATTAGTGTGTTTTTAGCCACGAAATAATCTACATCAGCCTTTCTTAAGCGAGTCCTCAGTAAATTATCTGATTCTACGTTAATTCCTTTGTAATCCACCAGTACGATCGCGCGTGCATTTTCTAAACGTTTTTTTAAAACGTCGACTCTTGTTACTTTATACTCTTTTACCATGTTGCTCTCCTACTTCTTTGACTCAAGTGATACGTTATTGACGTTCAACTTAATACTGGGATTCATGGTCGTGGTCAATGTCATTGATTTAACAAATTGACCCTTTAAAGCGGCTGGACGATCCTTCAGGATGGCATTAACTAAAGCTAATACATTTTCTCTTAAAGCTTCAACTGTGAAACTTATCTTTCCGGCAGGAATGTGTAAATTAGCAAACTTATCAACTTTGTAAGTTACTTTACCGGTTTTAGCTTCTCTGACAGCTTTTTCTACATCCATCGTAACAGTTCCAACTTTTGGGTTCGGCATTAATTGTCGAGGTCCTAAAAGACGACCGATTTTACTCAATTTTCCCATTAAATTAGGAGTAGCAATTACCATGTCAAAATCAAACCATCCGCCTGAAATTCTTTCTATTAGATCTTCGACTCCAACAAATTCTGCACCCGCTTTTTTTGCTTCATCAGCTTTATCGCCTTCAGCAAATACTAAAACACGAACCGATTTACCGGTTCCATTAGGTAAAACTATTGAACTACGAATTTGTTGATCTGCTTTACGCGGATCTACACCTAAATTCATATGTAATTCAACAGTCTCATCAAATTTGGCTGTTGGCATTCCCTTTAGTAGATTAAGAGCATCATTAAGCTCATAATAATCTAGGCGATTTACCAATTCCAGCGCTTTCTTGTACCGTTTACTTCTTACCATTGAAACTCCTTTGAATACAATCTCCTGCAAGTCATTGTGCTTACTCGCTTACAGTCACACCCATACTTCTTGCAGTTCCTGCGATCATACTCATGGCGGATTCTAAGGAATAACAGTTCATATCTTTAATTTTTAATTCTGCAATTTTTTTAACTTGTGCTTGTGTTATATTTCCAACTTTTGTTTTATTTGGGACACCTGAACCCTTAGCTAAACCTGCTTCTTTTCTAATTAAAACAGCAGCTGGAGGAGTCTTAATCTCAAATGTGAAAGACTTATTTTTAAAAACTGAAATTACTACTGGGAAAATCATTCCTGGTGAATCTGAAGTTCTTTCATTATATTGTCTACAAAATTCTGGGATGTTCACACCGGCTTGACCTAATGCAGGTCCTACCGGAGGGGCCGGGGTTGCTTTACCGGCTGGCAATTGCAGCTTTATATAGGCTACGACGTCTTTTGGTTTTGCCATTTGTATTTACCTCAATTTCTTTTAAATAACTTCTACTTGGTCCATGTTAACTTCAACAGGTGTAACGCGTCCAAAAACTGTAACTTTAACAGTGAGTTTTGACGCTTCCTGATTAATTTTATCAACCACACCTTCAAAATCTGAAAAAGGTCCAGCGATAATTTTTATTTTATCTCCAGGAAGGAAATCATATGTTTTGCTGTCAGATTTGTCTCGATCAGATACACCTTTTAAGCGGTCAACTTCTTCTTTTGATAAGGGAACTGCTTTTTTTCCTACTCCTAAGAAGTGAGTGACTCCAGGAATATTCATAATATAGGTGTATAATCTTGCATCTAACTCGGCTTGAATAATGATGTAACTATTGAAAATTTTCTTTTCACGCTCAACTTTTTTACCTTCTCGGATGTGATAAGTTTTTTGTTTAGGAACAAGAATCTCACCTACTAACTCCTGAAGCTCAGTGTCGTGTACACCTTTTTCAATAGCTTCTTTAACACGGTCTTCTTGACCAGTATATGTATGCAAAACATACCATTTCATTCTTTTGCCCTATTCCTATCTTTAATTGTTTATGGTAAAACGAAATGAATAATGCCTGAAAATATCAAATCAACTATAAATAAAAAGCTAGATACAATTGCAGACATAACTATTACAACTATTGTTCCTTCTTTCAGATCATCCTTAGAAGGCCAACTAACATACTTCATTTCTCTTAACACATCTTTAAAGAATTTTTTAATCTTATTCATATTCATTTCCTATCTTTACGCAAGGAAAAGCCAGCAGCAATGCTGCTGACTCAATTGTAATGGCAGGACAGGCAGGAGTCGAACCCGCAACTTTCGGTTTTGGAGACCGATGCTCTACCAATTGAACTACTATCCTGCAAAAAATTTATCGGGTTTGTTTGTGAACTGTATGTTTTCTACAGTTCGGACAAAACTTTTTGAACTCTAAACGGTTCGGGTGTTTTCTCTTATTTTTTGTGGTCGTGTAATTTCTATTTTTACACTCTTCACAACCTAGAATGATAATTTCTCTCATTGAAAATCCCTATTTTATTCTATGATTTCGCCAACAACACCAGCACCGATGGTACGTCCACCTTCACGGATTGCAAAACGAAGTCCTTGTTCCATTGCAATTGGAGTGATCAATTGACCAACAATGGAAACGTTATCACCAGGCATAACCATTTCAACTCCTTCAGGGAGGTTCAATGTACCGGTAACGTCGGTTGTACGGAAATAGAACTGAGGACGGTAACCGTTAAAGAATGGTTTATGACGTCCGCCTTCTGCTTGAGTGAGAATGTAGGTTTCACCTTTGAATTTGGTGTGCGGATTAACAGATTTTGGTTTAGCTAAAACCATACCTCTTTCGATATCGTTTTTACCGATACCACGAAGAAGAACACCAATGTTGTCTCCAGCTTCAGCCATGTCCATAGTTTTACGGAACATTTCGATACCAGTACAAACAGTTTCAACGGTATCTTTAATACCAATTCTTTCGACTTTATCGTTAAGTTTTAATACGCCTCTTTCAACACGGCCGGTTGCAACGGTTCCACGACCAGGAATTGAGAACACATCTTCCACTGGCATTAAGAATGGTTTGTCTTTGTCACGTTCCGGTAGGGGAATATAACTATCAACTGCATCCATTAATTCTTGGATTTGACGTTCACCTTCAGGATCTCCATTCAAGCTTTTTAAAGCAGAACCTTTGATTACAGGGATATCGTCTCCAGGGAAACCATATTTACTTAACAATTCACGAACTTCAAGTTCAACCAAGTCTAATAATTCTTCATCATCGACAAGGTCACATTTGTTTAAAAAGACAACCATAGCAGGAACACCAACTTGGCGAGCCAAGAGAATGTGTTCACGTGTCTGTGGCATAGGACCATCAGCAGCGCTCACAACGAGGATTGCTCCGTCCATTTGAGCAGCACCAGTAATCATGTTTTTGACATAGTCAGCATGACCAGGACAGTCAACGTGTGCATAATGACGCTTGTCTGTTTGGTATTCAACATGTGCCGTAGCAATGGTAATACCTCTTTCTTTTTCTTCCGGAGCATTATCAATACTATCGAAAGATCGGAAAGATGCGCCACCTTTTTTAGATAAATAAAGCGTAATAGCCGCGGTTAAAGTGGTTTTACCATGATCAACATGACCAATAGTTCCAACATTAACATGCGGTTTGTTTCTTACAAATTTTTCCTTAGCCATTTTTCCTCCCAGGCTTATTGCTCGTTTTTTTTATCAGTATAAAAAAAAGAAAAATGGAGCTCATGACCGGATTTGAACCGGTGACCTCTTCCTTACCAAGGAAGTGCTCTACCGACTGAGCTACATGAGCAATCCGAATTCTATAAAAAAAAATGGAGCGGGAAACGGGGTTCGAACCCGCGACCCTCAGCTTGGAAGGCTGATGCTCTAGCCAACTGAGCTACTCCCGCAATCCTGTAAAAAGTAGATGGTGGAGAGGGGAGGATTCGAACCTCCGAAGTCTTCGACGACAGATTTACAGTCTGTTCCCTTTGGCCGCTCGGGAACCTCTCCACTGGAGCCGATGAAGGGATTTGAACCCCCAACCTAGTGATTACAAATCACTTGCTCTACCGTTGAGCTACATCGGCTAACCTTAATATATTCCTTTTAAAAAACCTGGCTTTTATTGTCAAGTCTTTTCTTGTTCTTTTTCCACTCTATGCTTTTTTATTCTGATCTGCATATATTTCAACCATAAATTTAAAATTGCCTTTTGTTGTCAATCTATATTTTTATTTATATCATTTTTTTACATTTTATGCTTAATATTTACATTTTTTGAAACTGTTTGTGTCAAAATGATATAAATAATGGATAATCTGGAAAACCAGTTATAAAAAGTGAACTTTGGCTTTATAATTATAACAATTTCTAAAATTGATAGCTTTAATTCAGTCTATACTATAAAAAAATACATAATTTAATGTAAAACTAGCATAATTATTTTAAGATTGCACGACCTTTGCCTTATTATCCTTTTTTATTGGGTTTATCGTAATATTTAAAGCTCAATTTATAGTTTTTTATAAAAGGTTTGGGTCACTGAAATGAGTAGATTATCTTTTGTTTTCATCTTTATCATTACTAAAAAGTGTGTCGATTATAATTCTCTCAGTCTCCTCCATGAGATATGCTTATCTGCAGCATTAAATTTCAGCTTTATACAATTCATTAGATAATATGCAATCACTGCAATATATAAATGACTTTCAGCTCTATATTCTTTTTGATGATAAACTGGTTTGAATACCAGGTCTGTTTTAAAACATCGTAAAGCATTTCAATTAAAATTAACCTCATGAAGAAAGATATTACAAAGATCATGCTCCGACTTGCCAGGCAAGGTCGGTCTACAATAATTAGAACCATTGTATGAATTAATCCTCCTCCTATCACTTCAAAGATTAACTATTTTTGGTTGCTCTTTTTTCATTAAAAAACTCCTTTATAATAACTCGTAGATTACTCTTACCTTACTAAGAGCTTACTCCTTCCTTGGAGCTTGAGAATATATTTATATACTAATGCTTCAAAAAATTATTTCTTATATGTATTTGTAAACTGGTTATTCATCACACTTATAAATCCCCAAAGACCTTACATAATTTCATTCTAATCACCTACATTAATCGTCAGTGATTGAAGTTTGGTATTTAATGCAGATTGAAAAAATCTTTCCTAAAGTGAATTTCTCATCTCTGGAAATTCTATAAGATGAGAAATCTATTTCAACCAGAAAATGAGCTATAACTAAACTGAAAACTTTACTTACAGACAAAGTAGTAAAATTCATAGACAATAATATATTGCCCCGATAGCTTCATTTAGCAAAGAATCATACTTCAAAAGTTCTGTGTATTTGTCAATTGAAAACTGAACAAAATTCCAGTTTAAAACTGTACAGTTTAAACTTGCAATTTAATACCATTAAGCCAATCTCTGGTTTCTTGTAATCTGAAAGAATTTCCATTCATATTTATGATATACGCCTTGTGAGTTAACCTGTCTACCATAGCAGCAGTTAAAACAGGGTCATTAAATATTTCATTCCATCTTTCAAAGGACAAATTTGTTGTAATTATCGTAGATTTTCTTCCTGTTCTTAAAGAAAGAGCAGTAAAAAAGAGTTCTGCTCCAGCTTTATCAAAAGAAATATACCCAAATTCATCACAAATAACCAGGTCATATTTTTCAAATAGCTTCTCCATACGTCGGAGAGATTTTTGAGATTGCATTTCTTTCAACTGAGTAACAAAAGATGGGACAGAAATATAGAGTACTTTGTACCCTTCCATACATGCCATTATTCCCAGACCGGTAGCAATATGTGTTTTACCAGTTCCAGGATTTCCAGCAAGAATGACATTCTGCTTATTCCTAATAAAATCAAGTGTCTTCAGTGTTCCCAATTTCTTATTCGCATCTTCAGGCAGTTTGTCTGTTTGAAGATTTTCCAAATAAAATCTTATCGGAAAACCAGCTAAACGAAGCCTCGAAAGCATCTGATTATGTTGCCTTTTATGATACTCATTTTCCAACATATTTCTTAGAAAAACCTCATAACTGTCTTGGCTTTTTCGAGCTAAATCTGATTCATCTTTAAAAGAAGATCGAATACCAGGCAAATGGATCAATTTAGTCAGTTCAATAACTCTATTACTTACAAACTGCATGTTTTCGTTTATCTGAGTAGGGTTGTTTTGATTTAAAGTATTATTCTTCATTATGTTTCTCCTTTATTAATATCTATTGCAAAAGATCATTATAAGCAGCAATTTGTTTTAATGAAATCTTATCAATTGCACCCAGTATTTGTGGTGGATTTTCTTGCGTTGACTTATCTATTACCATTCTTATCATATCAGAGGTAATCGGTCGATAGGTTAATAGAGCTAACTTTTCTATTGCATTTTCAATTTCGTCAAGACTCCTGTTATTTGTATTTGAGTATTGCATAAGTTCGATAAAATCTTTAGGGTTATCTTGAAAGTGCTTTTCAAATATACTTTTTATAGAATCTGGAGCTTGTTTGTAAGCGGTACTATGTTTAAATCCTCCGGGTTTTCTTAAAAAAGTGTTTAGATAATGATTAATATTGATTATCCAGTTATTATCGCTATAGTTTCTATCATGAACAGCAATAGAGTCTGTTTTATTCGGTAAAAACAGTTTAATTTTATAAGCATAAACCCTTGCTTGTATCATAAGTCCCGTATACTGTTCGGGAACCGAATAATGTGTTTTGTCAATAGTAACACAACTGTATTTATCAACTCTACAAGTGAGAAAAGCACCACATTCAAATCTAACAAGCGGTTTACATTTCATCACTCTTTTTTCATCTGCAAGTAAGTCTAAAGGGCTTGATAATCTAGGACTTCTTTTTTGATTATTAAGTAGTAGACACGTTTTTTGGAAATGAGCATTAGCTTCATCCAAAGTATCAAAACGATCATTTCTGCAGAAAGCTTTTCTCCGGAGATACTCTACTTTTCTTTCTACTTTACCCTTTTCATTTCCTTTTGCAATATTACAAAAGCGATAGTTAAATTGATAGTATATACTCATTTGTTTAAAACCATCAGTTACGATTCTTTGACGATGATGGTCTAAATTTTCAATTTTAGAAACGGCTGTTTTCATATTATCATAAACCATCGTATCAGGTACCCTGTCGAGATAATCAAAATACATGGCATGAGCTGTTTGCAGACATTGCATGTTCATAGCAGGGAAAAGAAAACCCATATCGTTGTCACTATAAGGCAAACTAAACACACTTAATGATAATTTTGTTAATTTGCCAGCTATATATAGCTTAACTTCACCCCAGTCAAACTGACATTCAGCTCCAGCGGGATGCTCTATCCTTATGTAAGCTTCTTTTGATTTTTGTTTTAATTTTTTTACTGCATCAAAAACAGTCGCTCTTCCAATATCGTGACCAAGTTCAATAAGATAATCGTAAATATCTATGCTTTTCATGATTTGCTTACCTTGTCTATTTAATATTTTCTCAGAATTATTATCCAGACATGTTTCTATGATATCAATTATATCATTATTTAGTTTTCTCTTCTTTCTATTACTTGAGTCATATTTAGGAGCTGAAACAATATCTTCCATTAGTAAGACAGAATCTACACTATTATTTTTATGTAGTTTCTCCATTTTACTACGGTATTCATTAAGATACTTAACAACTGTAGTTCGGGAAATACAATTATCTTTTGCTACTTTTGTTTGAGATTCTCGATCTCTTACACATCGTAGAATGATATCTTGTTTTTTTGATAGCATAATCATTTCTCCTTCCTCCTTTGTCTATTAAATATAATAGTATAAGGAGGTCTTCTTGGGTAGATTCTTTATAAGTATTATCAATAAACATCCCTGCCACTGTTTCGGCAAGCCTCAACATGGGCAGGGATGTTTATTTTTAGCCAGATGATATATGCAAGACTGCTTTTCTCATTTGAATTCCTCCTTTTTCACTTTTTGTTGATATTAATCAATTAAACAATTGACCAGTTTTCAACTGGAAAAACTGTACAGAATTCAATTAGAATATACATTCTGAAAGGTTTAACAGGAAAATTGAGAAAGTACTATCTGGAAGATATGAATTAAAATCACACAAAACAGTTAGAGCCGTAATCTTTTCCTTAGGAATGAAAGAATGTATTGTAAAAAAAAATATAATATTGATCAATACTCGGATTTTTCGATCCTTAACGTTTGCCAATTTTGTTAAGAAAACGTCGATATGGAGCATATAGGTTCTCTTTTCTCGCCTATAAGTACAAGAGTCGCTTAATGGGAGCTTATATATTTTGCACAGTCTCCAAGCCTTCTTGAAAGCATGAGAAAAAAAATACTTGACAGAATAAATGTCTTTCTATATAAAAATTTTTAAAAATAAGTAAAGGGTGAACAGATTAGCTCTTCTTTCTTTCAAAATAGTTGTGATGAATTAGTAATAAACTGCAAGGAATTTTGTGTTAAAGTATAAGCCTTATTATCCAACTTCTGACTACTCTTAAAAGTTATCTCGAGACACATCTCGATGAGCTGATATTAAAAGGATATAGCTATACAAACAAGCGAATTTAGAAACTTGAAAAACCTTCGAGAGCATGATAAAAATTGTTTTCAAATAATTAGGATTTGATTTTTTTGTCCAATCAATGAGATGAGGATCAAAATAATAACATAAAGATGGTTGAATTTTACGAGAATAAAAAGTGGATAAGAATCTAACCATCTCACAGACAAAAGAAATTAATGATCATCAGATAAAATATATGGCTCAGATTTGAATAAATTGAGTCAAATAATCTATTTCAGGAGACCCTATGGATCTATTAGGATATTTTAAAAGAAGAAAATTGCATTTTATATTTACTTTGATTTTAATTAGTTATTGCATTACTGCAATATATGCAATACCCAAACCTTTTCTGACAATAAAAAAGGATAAGGTTGTTGAGCTCCCTGACACTTCATGGGTTGATTCTTACGCTTATCTGGAGGATAAAAATGATAAAGTTACACAAAAATATATTAAAAAAGAGATCGCTTACCATAAATCAGTAAACAGTTATTTTTTCTATCTTTATCGCAAATTAGTATATAATCTTGAAAGAGATTCTCAAATCGGCTTTGTATCTGCTCCATACAGAATTGGAGATTGGTATTATTATTATGCTGCTGATCAATTAGTGCCTTATGGTGTTGAATACAGAATACACCGAGAGACAGGAAAGACTCAAATGCTAATAAATTTAGCAGATTTCCATCAAACCAAAAAAACGATCAGTATCAATATCAAATCATTCAGTCCCAATGATAAATATATGGCTTACAGTGCTAATTTTGATGGGACAGAAGAATATACACTAATGATTAAAATGATAAAAGCAGATCGTTTAATGAAAGATAAAATCCAGCATGCTGTTGATATGGTCTGGCTTCCAGATAGTAAAGGCCTTCTCTATTTGCAAGAAATCAGAGAGGATCATCACATCAGACTGGCAATACATACTTTGGAATCGGATGTTAGTAATGATACAGTCTTATATGAAAATTTCGATCCTGCATGTTTTGTGAGTCTTAAACTATCAAGAGACAAACAACTTGTTTTTCTGTCAGAAAAAAAAGGGAATGTTCATAAAATATATCAGATTCATTTAAACAATCCTAAGTCTCCCGAACTACTCTTTACCAAGTTGAATGGAACAGCTCCTGTTCCAGATTTTTTCAAAGGAGATTACTTTCTAACTACAGACGAAAACAACCCTGATAATGATTTCATCCTTTGCTCAGATTCTACCTTTAAAAGTGAAAGGGTTCTCTGTTCTGGTAAACCAAATCGACCAATTACACAAGTCTCAATTTTTGATAATTATATAGCAGTTACTGAATTGTTCGAAGGCATGCCCAGAGTAAAAACCATTAATCGTACTACAAATACTGAATATGGACTTGATATAAAACAGAAGTATTATAATCTTAGTGAGTATTATAATTATGAAGCTGATACAGATACACTCAATCTTGTTTTCGACTCTTTTATTATTCCCACAACAATCATGAAATTAAATATGAAAACCAAAAATCTGCAGATAGTCCATAAAATTTCTCCCTATAAAGGGTTTGATTCTAAAGCTTACACTCAAGAAATGGTATATGTAGAAGGAAAAGATTCTATTTCTGTTCCTATGATAATCGTTTATAAGAAGGATCTTTTCAAAAAGAACAATCCCTGTCTGCTCTATGTTTATGGTTCATATGGTGAAGTTCTACCCGAGAGCTTTTCAAAGAATAAAATTTTGATGATGGACAGAGGTTGGATTTATGCTTATCCTCAAATACGAGGAGGAGGAGAATATGGTCAATCTTGGTATCATCA
Source organism: Cloacimonadales bacterium (SeqCode) (assembly GCA_963678255.2). GTDB lineage: Bacteria > Cloacimonadota > Cloacimonadia > Cloacimonadales > WRIO01. Next base: position 565,594 of record CAXXTW010000001.1, on the reverse strand, counting down.
AGGCAAAAAGCTCAATAAAAAGAATACCTTTACTGATATAATCAATAGCGCTGAGTATCTGATAAACCACCAGTACACCAGTCCTCAGAAACTTGCCATTGAGGGAGGGAGTGCAGGAGGTTTGGCAGTAGCTGTCGTCATAAATGAAAGACCTGAATTGTTTAATACAGCGATATTATCAGTTCCTGCTACAGATGTAGTAACCCCTCAAATTGACCATAATGATCCCTCTGCAATATTTCATCATGAGGAATTGGGTGACCCTCTGATTAAAAATGAAAGAGATTACTTATTTTCATATTCACCCTATCATAATATCAAGGCTCAAAAATATCCCTATATTTATGCTTCAACTGGGATTAATGACCCCCGTGTTCCCTTTTATGTTCCTCTAAAATGGGTTGCCAAACTTCGAGAGATGAAAACAGATGATCATGCTCTTATTTTAAATATTTCCAATTATAAGGGGCATTTTGACACTTTTCAAGAAGACAAAAAAGATGCTTTTTTGATTTGGACAATAGAAAAAGATTGCGAATAAAAATCGAAAAGGAATCCTATGCGATTAAAAATGGTATAAAAAATATAAATTTTCCAGAGTGTGGTTTAATCTCTTCCATTTTTTATTCAGCCTTTCTTCTGACCCCTTCCCAGTTTATTTTTTATATCGAATCAAGGTATCAGGGTATTTAGCCATTTTTTCTATTCCAGCTAGAGGAACATCTTTTAACCATTCTAATCCTGAGAAAACACTAATTAGGTGCTTAAAATTCTTATCATAAGAGAAAGGAACAAAAGCTTGTTTTGGATTTGATAGATTCGCATCTATATTAGCATTTAAGCGTATGTTTGTATTATTATTAAAATTAAAAAAAACCATATTAAAGTTCCTAAGATTTTTGTTATTCTTTGTTTTCAAGTACACTTTAGCTTCGAGAACATTATAAACAATAGACCATTGGGTTGAATTAGAACTGACCTTCTTTAAAATTGAGAACGAATAGTCTATAATGTTTTCTTTACTATCATATCGTTGCAATTCTTGAGAAATGATTGCAAATCTATTTTTTGAGTCATTATTATTGTTAATCTGACTTCTATCCATAAGAGCTTTATGATCCTTTAGATAAAGACAACTGCTTTCATAAGAATCATTTGTAATAGCAGAGATTGGAAGGCTTTTTCCTTTATGACTGACCATTTTACCATTCAGATATTCAATTGTTGCTACATTTCCTTTTTTATCGCATACTAGAAAATGCAAAGTTGCTTTTGCTTGGTTGGAAATTCTGATAGTTTTGTCCGTTTTAATGACATCTTCAACACTAGCCGACATATCAAGCTGATATTGAATCCATTGGAGCTCTGATAATGCAAATCTGCCATCAGCTTTAGGATATTTTGTTTCACTTAACCACATTTGTTCAATCACAAGACCTGCTTCGTTAATGCCACCATAGGGAAATTCTGCACCGAATTGATTGAATGAAACACTCCCGTATTTAGATGTCCATTCAAAGGTATTTTGACCAGATTGAACCAAAGATGTTTTTGTCACATTTCTCTGGTTTTCTGTAATATAAGCTTGTCCAATAGGGTAATCAAAATTACGGCCAAAGACCAATTTTCCGCTTTTATCTTTTAATACAAAGGTTGAACATGCATTAGCCTTAACTGGAATAAATAAGTTCAACAATACAATTGCAATCAAGCTTAGAATAAAATTACTCTTTTTCATTAAACTTTCTCTCCCCTTTTCTCAATTTGAGATATTAACTCAAATAGATTAGATACTATATTTAAAATATTATCTATGAACTCTTTAATTTTTAACTTTCATTTACTTCTAAACTGAGTCAAGTTCTAAAAGTTGGAGAAAATGAGGCAGTACTCCTTTTAGGACTCAACGAAATAACAAAATAAAGCTAATACTCATAGATAATAAACTCGGTGGTATATTCCACAAATCCAACTTTTTCATAGAGATTTTTTGCTTTTATATTTGAACAAAAAACACCTAAATGATAGGGGTCTGCTTGTGTTAAACTCAGATAGCTCTCCAATAGTTTAAATCCCAATCCTTTGCCATGAAATTCTTCTAAAAGGCACAAAGAATACAACCCATGGTACTTTTCCTTCTGATAGCCTAAACAACTGCCAATCAATTCCCCTGATTTTCGACAAGTTACAATATAAGAATCGGTGTATGTTAAAAAATCCTTTAACAGTTGCTCCCACTCTTCTCCTGCATACGCTACCTCATCTCTGAATGCTTTTTGATGTAATGCAACTAATTCATTATATTCTAAAGTTTCTAAGCGAATAACAATATCATCAGTATCCATTATGTTCATAGGAAAATGTTTTGCTAAACTCATCCCAATGAACCTATCGAATGGTTTCTTTTGCATACTAAAATGACTGACTATTTCTCCCTCAAAGAAATCAAGAAAAACACAGTACTTAATTTCTTTTTGGGAAAACTTAATTTTCATGTATTCTATAATACTTTGAACATTTATTTCATCGAGATAACTCATGGTGTACACTGGGCAATAGACTACTTTTTTATCCTGTACTATCTTAAAGTTTATGAATCCAGTTATTTCCGAATTGCATTTTATCAAACACAAATTTTTTGCTTTACTAAATAACAATTTTGTTCGTTCAATGTTTTTCTCTTCCAAATTTAGAATTGACATAATTTTATCAATATTCTCTTGGCTTCTATTTTCCAATAACTCAATTATCATTTTTCCTCCAAAATAAATAATACACAATCCTATTTCAATACTCAAAAAAGGTGATGAACCTTAGAGACAAATTGCTTTGATTCAAGCATCTTAAATATTTAATAAATTTTTTTACTCTTGTCAATATAAAAGATTTCTAACTTGACATCTCCTTTAAATGTTTTATTCACTCTCTAAATCGGAGGGTTTTATGGAGAGAAAAGAAGAATATATTATTGAAAAAATGTTAGAGAAAGATTTGGATTTTCATATTCATCTATGGAATCAGGATCTCAATACCACTTTTCGTTTTTATTATGGACATGATTATTATTCTCCTCTTATCCTAAAAAAGGATAATAAATTAGCTGGTATAGGACATCAACTTTTATTTGAAAAAACCTGCTGGTTAGGGATGATTGTTGTCTTAGAAGAGCATAGAAATCAAGGTTTGGGAAGAAAGTTAACAGAAGCTTTGTTGGATTTAGGCAAAGAGATGGGTTGTGTTTCGCAGTTGCTATTTGCCACTGATATGGGAGAGCCAGTTTATCGTAAACTTGGATTTACCTTGAGAGAAATGTATATTAATTATAAGGCTCCCGACAAATTGCCTCAAATAGAAAGCTCAGATGTTTACCACTATCATCCAGATGATTTTGAATCCATCATATCAATAGATAAGCAAATTACTGGAGAAAACAGACTTGAGTTTTTAAAAATGTTCATAAATAACTGTTTTGTTTTTAAACCCAAAGAGACAGTAGAAGGTTTTTTATTAATTGATTTAGGAATGGGACTTATTCAAGCTCAAAACAATCAGGCAGGTTTAGCTCTTATGAATCAGAAAGTACTTCTTGGTAAAAAAGATTTTATTATCCCTGAATCTAATGTTGTTGCGAGAGATTATTTAAAATCTTTGGGATATTTTTCTGGAATTAGGATTCCTTCTATGGTGTTTGGACAAAACCTGTTCACAGATTTTAGTGCCATATACAGTAGGGGAACAGGTTATTCTGGTTAGTCCAAATATATGTAAAATTTGTCAGGTATTTTTTATTTAATCAAACAATCGTGATAAATTATTTTTGGACTTGAATAAATAATCATTATAGTTTGATCTCATAATTTGAATCATGTGTTCTTTATCTACATTAAAAACCTTATCACTGATTCTGTGTTTGCATATTAACTGTGAATCAAAATATATTTCAAGATCATCATCTAAAGTAGAAAAAATTATTAGAATGTTAAGATGCCAGAATACAAGAAGATTTACCAACTCTATTTTAACGAGCATTACTCTTTACGTAAAATTGAAGAAATTCTTTCCATACCAAAATCCACATTAAGCGCTTTGCCTTTAGAACCATATATTCCGAGGTTGCTATTTAAATTCAAAGTCAAGGATGATTATCATATAGAATATCTGAATCGGTCTTATAGTGTTCCTTATAAATACATCAGATATGAAGTCATAGCTCATGTTACTAATAAAGTTATAAATATATTCTATGAGAATGTCTTGATAGCATCACATTTGTTGATTACGGAAATCAATGGGAGCTCAACAATACCAGAGCATATGCCAGTAAGGCATAAAGAAGTTTATAATAACAATACAATAACAGATGAAGCCTTGTTAGCAAGGGCAGAGAAAATCGGAGAAAAAACATATTTATTAATTAAAGAAATACATCCTACTTATAAAACAAGAAGGTGTCTGGGGATTTTATAGTCAGCTGAAAACTCAACTATAGAAATAGCGGAATACGCTTCTGAATACTTTATGACAATCTCTGACAAAAAGATAGTAACATATAGATTAATCATTAAAACAAGAGTTATCTTAATGAAAAAAACAATGAAACAAGATTTTCAGAAAATTGTACAAACAAACACGATAATATTGGAGGAAAGAAGGTGTATGAATGAGTTATCATCAAACAATCCGAAATCAAATGATGGAATTGATGTTAAATGGAGTTTTACAGAGCTTTAAAAAACAATCAACAAACCAAAACTATCTAGAACTTAGTTTTGAAGAAAGATTTACAGATCTTTTACAATCCGAAATCCAATTTAAAAGCATGAATTTCCTGACTACAGAAATAAGGAATGCCAGAGCAAGTGGAAACTACCTCAATTTTATAGAAAAATTCACAAAGAATAAGGTTATCATTCTGGATGATTTATTTGTTTCAAAAATAACTTTAAATGATGAATATGAATTACTGGAAATAGTTGAAGCTACAATAAACAAGAGCTCTTTAATCATTACAAGTCAATATGCAGTAAAAGATTGGTTTGCCCAATTTAATAATCCAACCTTAGCGGATGCTATCTTAGATAGGATTGTTCATAATTCGTATCGCTACGAATTAGTCTCAGAAATATCTAAAAGAAAAAAGAAAATTTAATGACAAAATTCTAGTAAAATTATATCAAGAATTTATTGATAGTGTGTTTCTTTAGTCATTTTTTTATTGTCTTAAAAATATCGGAAAAACTGTCCGAATTTCATGAGAATATACAGTCAGGCGCTCATACTCCTTTTCCGCAGTTTCACTGGAAGTGTAGGACGACTACAGAGATTATGTATTAACAGACCAAAAGAAAACATCGCTTCTTAAAATAAAAAAAACTTGCCAAAAAAAACATTCTTTTGTAAATTAACACAGTTTTCACTAGAAACTTATCTGGTGTTCATTTTTTTAAAAGAAAAGAAGTAAAAGAGGAGGAATATATGAAGAAAATCTTTACTGCATTTATCTTAATAGTCAGTTATGTTTTATTATCTTCAATAACAACAATTGCTAACTGGAATTTTGAGGATCAAAACCCAACACTCGATAATGGAATAACCGCAAATCATGGAAAAGTAATTTCAACAAGTTCAACTGGATCTATTGATATAAATTCTCCAGGTGCTAATTTAACTACACGTTCCATTTCAAATTCAGGATGGAACAACGGTAATGGAACAAAATACTGGGAAATAAACATTGTCACAACTGGGTACAACAATTTAAAACTAACTTCTTATCAAAGATCATCTGAAACAGGTCCTAGAAATTTTAAACTTCAATATAGTTTTAACGATACAAACTGGTCAGATGTACCAGGAGCAACAATTACGAATGCAGATAACTTTACAGAGGGTGTTTTGAACAATATTTCTTTACCAAATGAATGTAATAATAAAACTATTTTGTATTTGAGATGGATAATGACCTCTAATACCAATGTTAATTTGGAAACCGTTGCTTTTGATGGGACTAGTAGAATTGATGAAATTCTGATTACGGGAGATTTATTACCTACAGCTCCCACCGTCACGGTTACAGCTCCAACAACATATTCCTATGCCACGGCTACTTTGATTGGAAACATCACAGCCACAAGTGGTGATAATTGCTCTGCAAGAGGATTTAAATATACAACTGATTCTGGATTTTCTACTGGTATTACTACTATTACTCAAAGTGATGGAAATTATTCAACTGGTGAATTTAATGAATCATTAACAGGTTTAACAGCAGGGACCACCTACTATGTAAAAGCATTTGCTACAAATTCTGCAGGGACAACTGAAACAACTGCTACTTCATTCACTACTCTTACATACCCAGCCATCACTTTCACTGATGGTTCAACCTATACAGCTCCTACCTGCACCTCAACAAGTAATGATCAACCAATTGGTCGTTTTAGCTTAACTGCTGACAAAACAGGAGCCACATTATCCTCTTTAACTGTAGATCTTAATCTTACTTCTACAAGTGGTGCTTCAAATGTTAAATTATGGAAATCAACTGATGACACATTCAGCTCAGTAACTGACACCAACATCAAAACGGTTGAGTCTTTAACTGAGGAAGTTACTTTTTCAGATATCAATTCAGCCGTTGCATCTGGTGAGACCTATTATTTTATTACCTTAGATTTAACCAATGCAACTGGATCTATTAATCCTCAGGCTACCGCATTATCTGTTACAACTGCTGACGTGACGGGCTTTACTAATCCTTCTGAATTATCAAGCTCTGATACCCAAACCCTCCCTGTTGAACTGTCTTCTTTCACCGCTGTCCCAAGTGCAGTCAACCAATCTATCACCTTAAACTGGACAACTCAGTCTGAAACAGATATGCTAGGATACTATGTTTATAGCAATTCTGACAACCAGTTTAACACAGCAAGTAGAAAGAGCAATATCATCACTGCCAACAATTCATCAACTGAAACCAATTACTCCTGGACTGACAGCAATCTTCTCGCTGGACAGTATTACTACTGGCTTAAGGCTATTGACCGTGACGGTTCTTCTCAGATCCTTGGTCCTGTAACAGCAACCGTTCAGGCTAACGATCCTACCACTCCTACTGTTCCTGTGAAAACAGCTTTCAATTCCATTTATCCCAATCCTTTCAATCCTACCACCAGCCTGGTATACTCTCTGGCAACTGCCGATAATGTCAAAATCACTATCTATAACATCAAAGGTGAAGTAGTGAAAATTTATAATCAGATGAATCAATCTACCGGTAATCACTCTATTGTCTGGAATGGTACAGATTTCAATTCCAAACCTTGCTCCAGTGGTGTTTACTTCTTCAAAATGGATTCTGGGAAATATACTCAAACTAAAAAAGCCTTGTTAGTAAAATAAGATTATACATATCTTAGAAAGGGCAGAATTTATTCTGCCCTTTTTTTGTTTTAGAAAAAACACATAGTTCTCCAGAAAACAAAGTTCACTGGTCATTATTAAACTTTATTACACACCTGCTTTCCCTTCCTGCTTTATATTTCTCTTAAATTGAACTCGATTGATCACAATCGAATTGTACCTTTCTCTTTACAGATGTAATGTGGCTCCCCAAACTGCAAGCGAAAAATCGTAAAAAACGAATTTTTATCTTTATGATTTTTAGAATGCTAAGTCGTTTTTTCACTTTGCAATCTTTGCTACTAATTTTAGCCAAACTTTCGCCAAATGAGCTTGAAACCCTGATCAATAGGGCATCGACTTTTTTTTTAGGTTCTACAATCTGAATTTCTGATTCTTTTTATGATTCGATGTGATGACGTTTTCATTTCCAGTAAATCATAGATTTCTTTTGCTTTTTTTTCAGGTGTACCTGTAATTCTAATAGAATAAGCTGTACCTTTTTTATCATGCTGAATAATCGTTGATCTCATATGTGTTAACAAATCTTCTCTGATTTCTTTCCAGCTTTTACGGAAGTTGTTCTGATTCAATTTATATGTAATACTCTTTAAAATTGAATAAGCTAACACAGAAATGAATAAATGTGATTCTATCCGGCTGTCCAATTGATGATAGATCGAACGTGTACCAAGCTCTGTTTTTATTGATCTAAATGAGGACTCGACTTCTGTCAGAGTCATATAGAAACCCCATATCTCTTTTCCCGTAAGATCTTTATGATCCGTTTGTATAACATAACAACCAGCATAATCATCCTTCAATGGGTTTTTATCTGTTTTTTCTATTTTTATCTCTTTGACCTTCTGTTGATCTTTTTCTTCTGTTATCAAAATAAAATTGTATTTACCAGCTATCGCTCCATAACGCTCTTATCGATTGACTTTTATAGCATTTACTTTCTCTGATATAAAATAATATATAAACCAAAAGTTATAATTTTCCTGCGTATTTAACTTTTTTGTTGACACAAAAAAAATAATTAGCTATTTTTGAACTCTGGTTATACTAAAAAACAGCAAGATATGGTTCTATAGATATCATGCCAACTAAGTGTCAAAATGGATTTGAAAAGTATTAATCAACCTTAGATCTGAACTATTATTGAGAGGTTAGTGTTGAAAAAAGTATTATTTCTTTTTTTATTTATTAGTTTTGGATTGTTATTCGCTCAAGCTATCGATAGCGTAAAAGTGGATGGGCAGTATATCCAAATCACCTATTTACGAACCTGTACCAATCAGGATACTCTGAACTTTTTTTGGGAGGAGTATCTGAAAGATACACAAGGCAGTCAAGACTATAATATTGATTATGAATATAACCAATCAATTAAATATTGTATTAATAAATATTTACGTAAATATGGCATTTCAAGATTAATGGTAAATAATAAAGGTATATACGAAATATCCATGTCGGTGATAGAACCTTATCTTAAACAGTATTTTAAAAAGGATTTGCCCGATAATAGAAAATTGTTTATTTCTACTAACGCTAAACTAAATCAGGATTATTTAAAATCAATGAGAATTAATTATAAGTTTTCACATTTGGAGTTCTGGACTGAGGATGTTGTAAAAGCCTATTTTATCTTTCCATTTGAACAAACTAATTATGATAGTTTATGCAATGTCTTTTATTTAAAAAAAATTGGAAATAATCATTATTATTTCTTAACGACTCGTCAGACCAATAAGAAAAATAATAAAACATCAATAACAACAAAAACTGATTCTTTAAATGATAAAATTGAAAAATCAGATCATTATGTTTCTATAGCAAGAAATGCTGTTTCTTATGATATTGGAGATAACTGGATGATTTTTGAAAAATATGAACCTGTGATCTCTATAATCTCAAAAAGAGATTTAACACTAGTTGATAATATGGAAATTGACCAAGATGTATTGCCAGAAGATGGATTCACTTTTAAATGCTTTATGAATAATCTTGCTTGTTATGAATCTAATAAATATTATTTAGATTGTAATTTAACTACCAGAGAGCATTCTCTTAGAAAAAAACCCTTTTATATAACAAAAATGTATGCTAATGGAGAAAATCAGACTTTTTGTAATTTCCCTTTGTCTATAACAAATGATGGGAAATTTTGGTTGGTTAAAAATCAGGCAGGACTTTTTCTGTACAATACTATATCAAATGAAGAAATAAAGATAGCTTTACATAAAGATCTGGACTGCGATTATTGGAATATCAGTTTTACAAAGGATGAAGAAAAAGTATTTTTTACTGAAGGGGGTGATCATTTTACAGGATATTCATGGTTGTATGATATAAAAACCAGTCAATTAAATAAAATGCCCGATGCTTTTTATTTAGATTATGACCCTGTCAATAATGAATTCTATGCAATTAGATCTGAACCAATAATAATAACACACACTGATAAAGGGTATTATCAGAATAGTCCTCAAGAATTTAATTTTGTTGTATATTCTAAAGGATTAAATGAAACTGTTATTCCTATTAAGGGTTCAGCAGATTTAGTTGAATATTATGATTTCTTTACCAATATAGATTTTATCTGTTTTGTTACTTCTAATGATCATGAGAAGTTTATTTATTTATTTAATAAAAAGTCTAAGAAGCTTAATCTTGTTAAACAGAGAATAGGATATTGTTATGTTATGTCCTTACTACCCGATGGAAGACTTATCTTATCTTTTGAGAATGAGACTGTAATCACTAAACCGGAGATAACTCAATGAAAAAGCAAATATTTCTTATCTTCTTTATAATTCTTAGTTGCAATCTTATTGCAGAAAATATCCCTCAATCATATACAAGTACTGATGCTGATACTTTAAATTTTTTCTGGAACAGATATATAAAAAATGCAGTTTATGAGTTAAATCCTGGAAATGGATTTAACAATCAAACCGAAATAACCATTAACAATGTTGTACGTTATTGTTTAAATGAATACTACAGAAAAAAAGGTTTTTCAAAGCTTCCCAAAAAAAAATCTATTGTTGATACATACAAAATACATATATCTGATATTGTTCCGATTGCATCTGAAGATTTAAATGTTAAATTATTGGCTTTAGATATACTTGAAGAAGCAGTTTTTGATAAGAAAACTCAAATGCTCTCTTTTGATCCACGTATGCTTTCTCTCTATCAAAACAATAACCAATACTTAGGTTTTCCTGTTTTAGAAAATATGATTGTTTCTTCTGATCAGACCTATGGTTTTGTTGTGAATTTTTATAGGGACTCCGATAAGAAGGATTTTTATTATCAGATGACCTATTTTCTTAAAAAAAGAGAGAATAGCTCTTATTATTTTAAAAAAACTGAATTTTCAGATCTTTACCATTCTGAAGATTATGTTAAAGCAGGATTACATTTAAAAATACAAGCTTCACCTGAATTTTTGGAAGACTGTTTTTATGCTGGTGCTGATCAGAATAATTTTTATATCCTCTTAAGAGATTATTATTCCGGGATTTTTAACTATTATACCATTGATAACAAAAGTTGTAAATGTATGAAAGTCGAAAGATATTTTTTTGGGAAGAAGAAACTATTAAAATCTGTGATTTTTCAGAAAAACCTGGTAAAGATATATTTTGAAAACGAAGAACATAGCTTTCAAACAAAAAACTTGTTTAATGGGGAATACATTATTGACTCAGAACCATTTTATACTATAGAGGAAGAAAGCAATAAGTATAGTTATTTAATTGATAATTACGATTTGTACGATAAGAATGCATATGGAGAAATGTTTCTTTATGCTGAAAGAACTGCCAAGATTCAGGAAAGTCAGGTCATTCCCTCTACAATTGTTGTAGGAACATGGTTAAAAAAACCTGGTCAGGAAGAGTTTGAAAAAATAACAATCAAAGGTCTTGAGGAGGATCCCTTTATCAAATTTTTAGATTTAGCTTTGGGAAAGGATTGTGCTTATTACATTTCAGAGGAATGGTCAGAGGATCTGAAATCAAAAACATATTCAATAAATAAAATTGATTTGATAACGAAAGAACAACAAACAAATATCCTTGTTTATGATAGTAATCTATTCAAATTATTTTTTGCACCTGATACAAAAACCCTTATTGTAAAACAGTTAGAAAAAAATGGTATATATAGCTTTAAAGTTTTTAAGTTTGATTAAAAATGAAAAAGAAAAAAAATCACTTCAAATCAAAATGCCATTTCCCCTGCTTCGTTCTGCGAGCTTCCAGTTTGCAGTAAAGTGAAATCAGGAAGATTCCTCAACAGAAAACATTCACATTGTCTTCCATAATTATGGTTTCATGATGCAAAATTCGGAGTATTACGCCATGTTCAGGGGGTATATTTGTATCATTTGTCATCTTGGATAAGAAATCATCTCTAAATTGATTTTATGACTTCATTATTTTTCCTACAAGAAGTCTTTTCTCGCTAACATGAATATTACGTTTAAATAGTACCACCTTTCCAATTAGGCTGTTCCATCAGTCCGATTAAAATGAACCACCCTTCCGAAGTCAGTGAACCACTATTTTTTAAAATGTAAATCGAACGGAGATTTCTCCCCGTTCGTATTGTTTAATTAGCGATATTCATAGTTATTTATTCTTTTTTTTAATACCACAGCTTTCTCTCATTGACATTTTTCATCAATCAATATATCGTACGCATTATGAATTATTCTATCCAGGATGGCATCCGCAAGAGTCTCTTGTCCGATTCTTTCATGCCATCCTTCTGGTTCAAATTGCGAACAATAAATTGTTGACGTAACTCCATGGCGTGCTTCAATTATTTCTAGTAGATCATGAGACTCATTATCTATTAATGGAGATAGCAACCATTCGTCAATGATTAATAGCTTGACTTGCTTATATTGTTTAATGAATTTCTTAAATTGACCTTCACCTCTGGAAACTCTTAACTCTTCCAAAAGATCTGGAAGACGGATGTATTTGACTGGAAAGTAATTTCTACAAGCAGAAATACCTAATGCACAACCTAAATAAGATTTACCGCTCCCTGATGTCCATGGCAATTGGTTTTTGTATGAAAAAGGCAATTTGAAAATGCTTGATTTTGGCAATCTCAAAAATACTCTTAAAACTAGAAAATTCAAGGGGGTTAAAATGAGAAAAGATGTGATGAGACAAATTAATAATCATGTCAAAAAGGAGATAACATTGAATAAAGCAGAACTAGCCAGAAGATTAGATTGTGATGTAAGAACTATCTCAAAATATCTTCAAAATAGCACCGAAATAGAACGAAAAACAAGACAGCTTGAATCCAAGTTACATAAATATGAAGAGCTCATTATTGAAAAAAACAGACTTATATAGAGCCACAGCAATCGCTATTTTTCATTTACTAAAAGAAAGGGGATATAATGGTAGTTATTCATTAGTGAAACAATTTGTTAAGAAACATAAAAAAGCAGAGCAAAAAAAAAGCAATAATACGTTTTGAAACAGAGCCAGGACAGCAAGCACAAGTTGATTGGAAAGAAAGAAAAAAAATGATAAATCGTTTTAATGGGGTCTTTGAATTTAACATTTTTCTAATAGTTTTAGGTTTTTCGCGAGAAAAATATATTGAGATTATTGAGGATAAAACCCAACCTACCTTGTTTAAATGCCTAATAAATTCATTTCAATCTTTTGGTGGAGTTCCTCATGAGTTATTGTTTGATAACATGAAAACAGTAGTAGATTCACATAATACTTTCATCAATAAAGTTAACTTCAACACTAAATTTAAGCAATTTACTAAAGATTTTAATTTCAAACCATTAGCCTGTCAACCCTATCGTCCTCAGACAAAAGGGAAGGTAGAAGCATTAGCTAAATTAACCAATAGACTTGATGCTTATAATGGAGAATTTGAGACATTTGAAGAACTTCAGGCGATAGCTAAAAAAGTAATGAAAGAATTAAATGAAGAAATCTCTCAAGCAACCATGCAAACACCAATATCTCTCTTAGAAAAAGAAAGAAAATATTTGTCACCTATAGCTTCTGAAAGAGTAATTTCTCATTATACTAGTCCATTAAACAATTATAAAGTAGGTAAAGATTCTATGATTTCTTATAAAGGAAAAAGATATTCCGTTAATCCAGATTTGATTGATAAAACAGTAAATGTCTTTATTTCAAAAGATAATGATCTTGAAATATATTTTGATTCACAGTTAATATGCAAACACAGAATCAGTGATAAGGTTTTTAATGTAGATAAAGAACACATGATTCAAATTATGAGATCAAACTATAATGATGTTTTATCAGAAGAAGAAATAGCCACTAAAGCTGAAAAAGCTTTAATAAACTTCGATTATTGTTGGTAAAAAATATCATCATTTGTTCTTTAATAGACAAATAGTTGTGTATTTAAAGTTCGCTTTAACATTGTTTCGTGGATAAGTCTGAAATTTATCTAAAATGAACACTATCCACACCACTGCTGGAGCAAAGCACTTTGTTGCTCCTATCAGTGTGGATAGTGGATAAATTTTAAATCGACTTATCCACAAAACGTTAAAGCTAAAACTAACTTGTAAAGATAAAATGAAAGGAGTAAGCAATGACAAATTATATTCGACTTTTAAAAAACCTTGAAATACTAAACTTAGAGAAAATCAAAAGTATAATGCCTGATTATCTGGATGAAATATCAAAAAATAATATTTCATTTATTGATGCTCTCACTACATTAACTGACAAAGAAATCTTATTTAAAGACAAAAGAGCATCAATAGCCAATATAAAAGTTGCAGCCTTCCCTTTTGAGAGGGATTTAGATAATTTTGATTTTGATTTTCAAACTTCGATAAACAAAAATGAAATTATGGATCTGGCAAGTTTACGATTTATTGAAAAAAATGAGAACCTCTTATTTGTAGGTTCAAGCGGAGTAGGTAAAACTCATTTATCTATAGCAATAGGAAGAATAGCTGCAGGGAAAAGATATAGCACTTATTTTATTAATTTTCTCAAACTAATTTCCATATTAAATAAAGCTCATTACGAGAACAAACTCGATCAAAAATTGCTTTTTTATTCAAAATATAAAGTACTTATTATCGATGAGATCGGTTATTTGCCTGTAGATAAACAAGGAGCTAATTTATTTTTTTAATTAATATCTAAACGATATGAGAAAAAAACAACGATTATTACGACAAATCAGACTTTTAGCAAGTGGGGTGAAATCTTTGGTGACCCTATCATTGCAAATGCAATTTTAGATCGTTTGATACATCATTCAAAAATTATAAAAATTACAGGTCAATCATATCGGATAAAAGATAAAATTCAATCAGAAAAACATACAAAAATGTAGGTTGAATTTGATGTTTTCATACATTTTGAGATTGCCTTTTTATTGCATTTTCAAGTTGACATAAACAGCTCTCTGAGAACGTAATATTCATTGTGTATGTTGATATGGAATTAAGCATTCAGAACGAGATTGCTTACAGTATTCACTCCAAAGTAAGGTAAGGATTACTCCCTGTTTGGCTCATCTGTCAATTAAAATTAACAAACAACTCATAAATAGTAAAACAACTGATCTCATAAAACTCTTCCTTTAGATTTGATTGTTTGTAGTTAATGCAAAAATGTTCCCAAATCAGAATTCTATTAATAACTCTTGTTTGTTTTTTGAATTGAGTTTAATCAAAATAGAAACCATTATCCAGAAGGGAATAGCAATCTGTATGTGTGAAACAAAAACATCAGTCAAACACGAGAATAAAACAGAAACAAGAGATATAATCAAACTGTAACTAAAACTTGAATATGATTTTGAAAAATCAATTGATTTATAATAGTCTTTTATGCTCACAAATATTAAGGAAAAGTAGGAAATAAAACCAAAAAGACCCATTTCAACCAAAATTCTAATATAAAGATTGTGAGGATGTTCTGCATACAATATTTTTAGGGGAACAATATTTTTATACCAGTGAAAAAAAGTGTTAAAACCAATTCCAAAAAGTGGATGATCCTTGATGATTCCGTATGAATAGTACCATGCGACTATTCTTATCAGGATTGAAACATCGCCATGAAAGGCAAGTGCAATTCTGCCTATCAATTCGGGAGGAATTAAAACTGGTGAAAATATTAAGAAATAAAGTCCAATTTTTCTTAAATACTTTATTTTTATAAATATTAAAAATAATCCAAAAATTGCACCTAATAGAGCCATTCTGGTATAAGTAAAGATCATTCCTGCAAAAATGATTAATAATACAGAAAAAAGAAAAAGTGATTTTATTTTGTTTTTACTGATTAAAAGGAATCCCACTGTTATGAAGAAAAACATCATATAAAAGGCATTTATCGTCATAGCTGTAATCCATAAAGAACCAACTCTTTCATTTGTTATTATGGCAAGATATATTCCAATTACAGCTAATATTACACTAATCACAATGAAATTACGAAGTAATAAATGTATTTCTTTTAGAGAAAATTCAATATTATTTATAAAGATGATCATCACAGATGGAATGACAAAATAAATATTGAAATATTCTATACCTTCATTAAAAACTCTTGCTTCAGCTAAACCAATAATTGAAGCTATAAAAAGGAAAACCAAAAATATGGGATAAGGAATCAAGATTTTTTTAGTTTTTATAAAATTGAAAATAATGATAAAAAAGAGTATAAAAATCAAGATATAATATAGGAAATTTATCGTTTTTAAAAAAAGAAGAGGAACTAAATATATAAAAAGAATTCTATAGTTTATTTTTTGACATAAAATGAACAAACCCATTAAAGATAAAATTAATAGAACAATGATTTTATCAACTGATAAAAGTGAAAGAAAAGAAGAAAGGAAAAATATCAATATAATTGATATAAAAATGGAAATTTTAAATTTCATTATTTATTTAACAATAATTTTATCTTTAATAAGAGTGTATCCTGATGATAAGAATAAAGATAATAAAAAACTTATGATGCAGATAATCATTCTTTTGGGTTTTGTCCTGAATCCTGGTACATAAGCACTGTCTATTATATCGATTGTTGGAATATCTTTCATTTCCTGAAGTTTGGAGGATTCATATTGAGGATATAATATCTCAAAGATCGATTTTTGAATTGTTAATTGCATATCAAGGATGGCATATTCTCTGTATGCATCTGGGAAATTTTCTAAATTGATAAAGAATTTTGATAACTCATTATTTGAAGATTTGTCTTCTATTGCTTCAATTTTCTTTTTATAACTATTAATTTTTTCTTTTGTTTCCGATAGCGTGCTATTGTCTTCAGTTAAGTATTTTTTTAAATACTCGTATTCAATCTCATTTTTTGTTTTTTCTGCTACTATTGAAGAATATATTTCAAGGGATGCTTTCGTTTGTTCTGTTAATTCGATACTGTTGTTTTTCTTCTGGAACTCAACAATAGCTTTACTTAAAGAGTCAATTTTTGTATTAACTTCTTTAATTCGAACTTCTAAAAAGATTCGCTCTTCTCTACCTTTTGTTTTCTTTGTGACCCGATTATAATGATCAAAATAGTTAAATGCATAATTTACAATGTTGTATGATAAATACTTGTCTTTTGTAGTTGAATTGATAGTAATGATATCAGTTTCTTTATTTAATTCAACGCGATACTCATTTTTTAAACTTTTAATTGCTAACTCTTTGATTTGTAGAGTATCTTTTTTTGTGATTTTGAAATAATCGATAAGTTTAAATTCATTTATAATTTTCGTTTTAAAATCCCTGCTGGTTAAGATGGCAATATAAGTATCTAAATCTAAAGTCTGATCACCTAAAAATGAAGAACTTATGGAACTAAGCATTGCTGAATTGAATGGAATACTTGAGCTAGCAGTATCAGTCATTTTGAAGGATATTGAAGATGTCCAATATTGAGTAGCAAATAAACTATATAATACTGCTATAATTGAACAAACAGAAGTAAAAATAATTATAAATTTACGATTATTGTATAGAGTTTTGAAAATAGATTTTATTTTAATATGATACATATTTTTATCCTTTTTTTATACAATAAATTTTACTATTTTATTCTTGTCAAGAACTCTATTGATTATTCATGTCAAAATGCACAACTATCCCATTTTGAATAAACCACCACTCCGATGTGAGAGTCAAGAGTCTAAAGATAATTTTACCAATTTAATCGAGATTATCAGTAATAATTGACAATAAATTTATTTATACCCTACCTTCAGCAATTGAAATTTTCTACAAATAATATTTTTCATAATTTTGTCCTAATGCATGCAAAATAGAGTGATGTTTTTGTTGCAGATTTTTAATAATTATTTGATTGTCAGGTTTAATAGTCAAAATCACAACATCCATAAAGCACGAAAATACCCACTTCATAGTAGGGTTATTAATAAGTTTTTCTTTTAATACTTTACGCGCTTTGTATTCTAATGCTGAATAAACAGCTAAGCACAAAGTCATAATCATCATAAGAGCTCATATCAGGTTGTTGCCTGTTTGGTAAAGATGAAACACCTTGTTTTGAGATTGTCCTTTTAAAAAATTGACATCTATTAGAGAAGAGATGGATATTTCTTGGAGATGGTATTGTTCATTTCTTTTGTCTTGATACAAAATAAACGAACCAAATTGTGCCAAGCAGAATAAACTTTAATGGCACAACAAGAAAGATTGTGAAGTCATTTATAGATTGACATAAAATTATTTATAAATAAAAAATAGAATAATATGAAAACAACAACAGAATTTTATAATGAACTTCTAGGGATAGAATCTCCTTGGGAAGTATGTAATGTAGAAATGGATATCGAGAAATTTGAAGTAATAGTTACTTTAAAATATTCATCAAAAAATAGGACTATGTCCTGAATGTAATCAAGAGAGTTATGTTTATAATCATCGAGAAATGAGGAAATGGCGTCATCTTGACAGTTGACAGATGAAAACATGTAGCCTCCGTGCCTCGTGTAAGCTGTAAAGAGCATGAAATCAAGACCATTGAAGTGCCTTGGGCAAGATCAAATAGTCATTTTTCCTATTTATTTGAGGGTTTTTCAATAGCATTACTACAAGCCACCGTGAATCAAGTCAAAGTGTCAGAACTATTACGCATAAGCTTTAGCCAAATTCATACAATAATGGAAAGAGCTGTAGAAAGAGGTATGGCACGAAGAGAAGAACTGGAATTAGAGTATATTGGCATAGATGAAAAGAGCATGAAAAAAGGACATCATTATTTAACGGTTGTATCAGATATAACAGATAACAAAGTAATTGAAGTAGTGGAAGATAGAACAAAAGAATCCGTCAAAAGCGTATTAACAACAATAAAAACTAATCATAATTGTAACAAGTTAAAAGCAATATCAATGGATATGTGGAAAGCCTTTATGACTATAAGTGCGGAAATGTTTCCACAAGCAGATGTAGTACATGACAGATTTCATTTGTCGAAGTATTTGAATGATGGGGTTGATAAAACAAGAAGACTAGAAGCAACACAATTAGAGAAAATAAGCGATCGTCGTTTAAAAAATACTAAATATTTATTTTTAAAGAACATAGAGAATATGTCAGATGCTCAGGCATTAAGGTTTGCAGAAGTCAAAGACATGAATTTAGATACGAGTAAGGTATGGTTAATTAAAGATACTTTTAAAGGATTTTTTGCAAATACTGACGAAACAACAGCAACAAAATATTTCAACGATTGGGTAGAAGATACTCGAGAAAGTGGTTTAAAACACATGATAAATGTAGCAGAGATGTTTAATAGACATTGGACTGGAATAGGTAATTATATTAAGCATAGAATATCAAATTCAATATCTGAAAACCTTAATGGCAAAATACAGAAAATTAAGACGATTGCAAGAGGCTTTAGAGCTTTTAATAACTATAGGATAGCTATACTGTTTCACCTGTGAAACTTAATTTAGCTCCATAAGAAATCTTGTCGTGCCCCTTTTTCTTAAACAATTCTTAAAAATTTATCGCCAATCTGCAGGGTTAAATAAAGTATTAATATAATTCTTAATTGGCTTCTTTACTTCATTTTCTACAAGAATATCAATGAACTGTTTAATGCTATCTGCTGATTTTCCATATTTACTTAAAGATAATTCTTCTATCTGTTTCTTAATCTTTTCGTCAGTTCCATCCAGAATATTAGTTCCTGTACCGGAGCAATTTATCACAAACTCAAGATTACCGATTTTATCTAAACATTTTATAAAATCATCAATGAGTGTCTGCCCATTTTGCTTCATCTCTTCAATAAAATTCAAAGAGCGGAAAAGATCTGTATTTACACCTAGAGATAGAGGAAATTTGCTCACAGCAATGATCATCACATTATGTTGGCCCCAAACAGAGTTTTTTTCCATATTGAGTTTTATGTGTAATAAGTTTTGAATGTTTTCTTTAGTCTTTTCATTTATATCACCAGTAAATCTCACTTTGTTGTTTTCATAGAGAAATTCATCGCGATGAGGGCTTTCAATTAAAAGGACAATGTTTTTTTTCTTTTGATCATATTTATTAATTAAATATATATTCCTAAATTGATTATCCCTGCTAAACATTAATTTGTATTCTGAAAATATCTGAAAATAACGTACATTATTCCTAAGAAACTCAAGCTCTTTCCTATAACTGATCCTGCATGTTTCTTTTCTATTTTCTATAGAATCAGTTTTTTCTTCATACTTTAATTTCTTGAAATTTTGTTTTAAAGTATTAAAAAAACGATATCTGTTTTTATGCTCTTTCATATAATTATGAATTGTATATGTTTCAAGATTACTCATTTATACTCCTTATTCTTTTTTAGAAAATGGATTTTCGCGAATATGTAGTTAATAATTCCAAAGCTTTTATACCCACAAAAGAATTTCCATTTTTATTTAATTCTGGCGACCAGACTGTCGTGATATACTTACCAGGTAAAACAGCAACAATACCACCACCAACCCCACTTTTTCCAGGTAAACCTACTCTCCATGCAAAATCTCCCACTTCATTATATAAACCACAAGTCATCATTAAAGAGTTAACCTTTTTTGTGTTACGATAGGTTAAACAAATGTTTTCAGTATCAGGCTGCTTACCCTTATTAGCTAAAAACAGGAGAGACTTACACAAATCAATACTATTCATTTCTATTGCACAACCATTAAAATAGACATCTAAAACATGATCAACTTCATTTTCCAAATTATGATAACTTTTTAAAAAACACGCCAAAGAGGCATTGCGATGACCGGTCATTCTTTCTGAAATTGAAACCTGGTCATTAATCTCAATATTGGGATTTAGACATAATTTTCTAATATAATTTAATAAATTTAATTTTGGACCTTCGTATAAACTACAGAGCATGTCAACAATGACAAGTGCTCCAGAATTTATAAAAGGATTCCGAGGAATTCCCTCTTCATGTTCTAATTGTATGAGAGAATTGAATTGGCTTCCAGAAGGTTCTCTGCCTACTCTTTGCCATATTTTTGAGCCTATTTGGTTCAAAGCCATTGTTAAAAAGAATATTTTAGAAATACTTTGTATAGAAAAATTTTCTTCGGCATCTCCTACTTGATAAAGCTCTCCTTTTGTCGTTAATAGTGCCATCCCAAATTTATCACCAGATATACTGCTTAATTCTGGAATATAATCTGCAACTTTTCCTTTTCCAAAAAATGGTTGAACATTATCTTGGATCTTATTTAATATTTTTTGATAATCAGACATTATTCAATCTTTCCTACTTCAAAAAATCTTTTTACTGAAGGGTGATCAAATGCTTTTGCTTCTATTAGCGTTCCATGAAAAACTAACTTTCCCTTATCAAGAAAGATTATTCTATCTGCAACTCGATGAATACTGGCTAACTCATGAGTAACTATGATAATGGATATCTTTAACAATCTTTTTAAATCAAGGATCAATTCATCCAGACTTGCACTTGTAATAGGATCAAGACCTGCAGATGGCTCATCAAAAAATAAAATTTCCGGATCTAAAGCTATTGCTCTGGCTAAAGCTGCTCTTTTTTTCATACCGCCTGACAATTCAGAGGGTAAAAGATATAAAGCATGAGTCAAATTTACTAAAGCTAGTTTTTTTCGAATTATTCTTTCAATGATCTTCGGTGGCAAATTTGTATGTTGTTCTAAAGGAATACTTAGATTTTCAAAAATATCGATTGAATTTAATAAAGCTCCATTCTGAAAAAGCATTCCAACCCTTTTTAATACTTTCTGAAATTCAAACTCATCCATTTTTGTCACTTCATTTCCAAATATTTTAACACTACCAGAATGAGGTTGATTTAAGCGTACTATATTCTTTAAAAGAGTCGTTTTCCCTCCACCACTTGTGCCTAATATCACGGTTACTTCTCCCTTATATATATCAACAGTGATATCATCTAAGATTGTTCTTTCTCCGTATTTAGCAACCATATTTCGAACTTCTATAACTGATTCCACTCAAGTCTCCTATATCAGATAAAACAAACTGAAAACAGCATCCATCATGATCACTGAAAAAATTGACATTACCACAGAAATGGTTGTGGCTTTACCGACACCTTCTGCACCTCCGGTGACTTGGAAACCGTAATGTGAACCAATGATCACAATCTGCCAAGCAAAAACTATACTTTTTAACATTGTTATAATTATGTCTTTTAAATCGATCACATCCAAACATGTATTTACAAAAGAAACGACGCTGAGATCTAAATATGTTACTGCGATTATCATCCCTCCAAATATGCCTATACCTATTGAGAATAATACCAATATTGGCATACAGATTGTTACAGCATGAAACTTTGGCACGACAACAAACCGTAATGGATTGAGAGCCATCATTTTTAAAGCATCTATCTCTTCGGTTACTTTCATTGTTGCTATCTCTGAAGCAATCGCTGAACCACTCCTACCAGCAACGATTATCGCTGTAATCAAAGGACCTAATTCTCGCACCATGCTTATGGCAATTAAATTAGCTAAAAACATATTAGCTCCAAATTGCTTAAGTTGGGTCGCTGATTGCAAGGATATTATTAAACCGATTATTAAAGAGAGTAAGCCAACTATTGGCAGGGCATCGACTCCAATCAATACACCTTGTTGTATCAATGTTCCTTTTCGCTGACCTTTTTTATCATAGAGGCCTACGATTGACCAATATACTATATCTGAGGTTAAAAAAAGCATCTCCACTAACTCATCCCAGTAAGAGACAAGTGATGAGCCTACTTTCTCAAAAATGCCTTCAAAAGCAGGCTTTGGGCTCTCTTCGAGATCTAATGAATTAAATATTTGAATTGCTGATTGAACTGTTTCATTTGCATTGAGTAACTGTATTGTCTTTCCTTTATTTCGTTGTGCAGTAATAATCTCATCTAAAAAAGCCACTCCAGCACTATCAATTAAATTTACTTCTGATAAATCTATTGATTGGATTTGAGATAAATTAACTTTTAAAATTGAATTATATAAATCTGTTACGCTTGATTGTAATAAATCAACTTTAAATTTTATCTGAGAATCTTGAATTATTAAATTATCTATTTTCATTATTGAGTAAATATATAGGTAAATCTTAGAAACAAGGAATGATCCATTTGAACATAGTTTTTCTTATCTTTATCATAGTCTAAATTGATTCTATAATCCAAAGAAACTGCATTTAGTAATCTTAAATTAAAAGCATTTTCCCAATTAATAGTACTTGAAAGTTTTTTATCAAATGGAAATAGCAAATCAGCATTGGTTGAATAAGTTAAATTTGAAAAGATTTGAAAATTTCCATTTAAAGAAACTTCGGTACCTTTTTGATACTTAGATTCTAGTTCTTTGTAAACAATAATGGAATCTTCAAGTGTCGAATCATAAATATAGTATTCTTTATTAATATTTTGTAATAAGCCTAAACCACTTCTAATATTTAAATTAGCACGGCTTGTATTTAATAGTCTTAAATTTATACCTGCTCCTTCTTTGAAAGTTAATGGGGTTAAAGAAGATTTTATCTGAAATTTCTTAGTATATGACAACTTACCATTTTCATCTAAATCTAACTTTTTATACCATTGGCTATCACTTGTATGAATAAATTCATTAAAGAAATGGGTATTAACATCGGCTCTGGAATAAACTCCAATCCAATTATAAAAGAAATAAACATATGTATTTTTCAAGTCAAACTTGTCAGAAGAAAATCTTATTTCTGTATCTGTATCTTTTGTGATACCTAATTCAGTTATATTTTTTAGAGAATAATAATGAGGGAAAACATCATAAACCATCTTTGAGTCTAACTGTTCTGATAAAACTACCGTTGTAAGATATTTTGATTTTGAAGTATCATTATTACTCTGAATATTGGCATTTAAGTGGTTTAAGATAGAAACATTTAAATGATTTTTTGCGTTTAGTAAATCATCTTGTAGTATCTTACCCGCACCAAGCATTTTTTTATTTTCAGTGTCAAAAACTATTGTAATATGCTCTGATTTTTCTGGTTTAACTTCAACAGTAGCAAAATCAGTATAGGTATTAAAAGGATAGCCTTGCAACACAATCTTGTAATATCCAGGTTTTAAGACCCATGATTCTAATTTTTGCCCGACGCCTTCAAGAATACCATATCCAAAACCATAGGATTCTCCCGTTACTAAATCAAATAATTCATAACGTTGATCGACTTGACTTCTATTTTGATCTATAACATCAACAGTCAACCAACCCCACTCAGGTTTTACATAGAGTTTATAACGAGGAAATACTTCTATTTCCTTTTTTATCTTTTGATTAGCTGAACCATTACCAATTACAACTATATATTTTCCCGGTTCCAATAAGACATCAGATCCCATTTTGTAACTTCCCAAATCGTTACCACTTAAATCTTCTATTGAAAAAGGAGGCTCGTAGTCTGGATCAGACATAGACCCAATAACAACTCTTCCCAAAGAAGATAAGTCAACATCAGATAAATCTTGAACATAGGAAGAATCTTCTTCTGTTTTTTCAACTGCAAAATCTCCAGTTAAGCTATCTACTTGTATAGCTTTTGAAGGATTTTTTAAATATTTGACTGTTTTAATTATAAATTTGTCGGTTTCTTCCATCACCATATCATTTATGGTTTGGACAAACATTTCAAAATCACGATCATACATCAAAACGGTGCTTTCAACGTGATGTTGAATAATATATTTATTGTCTTTTATGTTCTTTAAATATATATCCATATTTAAATGAGCACCATTTTTTACACCATAATCTAAAAATTCTATACTTTGAACTACAGGAACGATTTCAAAATCTACACTCTGTTGCATATCTCTGTAAACTTGATTAAAAATCCTATATCTATTAATCCTTGTTTGGATTAAATTAGATAAACTCTCAGAAAGATGATCTGCCCATAGATGATCATAATTGAATTCAATCATATTTTCAGATGTTCTTAATACTATTTGCTTACGGTCATATGTTCTGGATAATTCTGCATCAATCACTCGAACTGTATTATTAAACGGTGTTTTCTGGATAAGCTCTTGATTTTCTTTTACTTTCTTATATTCTAAGATATAATATCGCTTTGGTTCTACCTGAATATGTGCACAAGCTGATAATAAAATTAAGATTATAAGGATTGGTAATAATTTTTTCATTTTTAAACCTCTATGGATTGACAGTCTGTCTTCTTGATTTGATTAATATGGATGGATCCTCTGAAATTAATCGTGAGAATTCGTTTAGATTATCAACCGTTTCACGTAAAGTCTCTATAGTAGCTGTAATCTCAGGTGTTGATTTTTGAACCAGTCCATCAATTTTACTAATTAATATATTAGCTTTTGAAACAGCTTCATTTAGATTTTTTGTCGTTTGTTCTAAATCAGTCTCTATCTTTTTAGTATTAAATTCAGATATATTTTTTGTAATAATTTCACTATTAGTTATTATCTTATCAATCTTATCATTCTGGACGATTGAGTTGATACGATCAACTAATTTGTTGGCTTTCACTGTTGTTAAAGCAAGTTGATATGTTAATGAATCAATATTTGTGAAAGAAGACATAATAGGTCCTCTGGTATTATTAATTATATCATCAACATTTGTTAAAATACTACTAAATTTGTCTTGATTTTCTTTATTTGTTAATCCAATGATATTCTCTAATACGATTTCTACTTTATTTGCTATCGCTTCAGCTTTATCTGTTATATTATCCAATAATGACTTTCCTGGTTTTATAAAAGAACGAGGTTTTAAAGTTTTTGCCTTATTGGTACCACCTGTTAATTCTACCTGCTTTAAACCAGTAATTCCAACAGATACTAAAGTCGCTTCAATATCCTCTTTAATTGGAGTATCTTTTTTTACGGATAATTCGACTATCACTTTAGTCACATCATTTTTTTGTATTCGTATATCATCGACTCTACCTATTCTGATGCCATGATACATAACCTGACCACCAACCTGTAATCCATTTACAGAAACATCATCATAAATAACAAAAAAAGTGTCACGCTTTTCCATAAGCTTAGTCCCAGCAATTAATACTAACAGTACTATTAAAAAGGTAATCCCTGTTATTAAAAATATTCCTAATCTGATTTTCTGCGCTTTACTTACCATTTATACCTCATTTCTGATCACCAGAACCGATGAAAAACCTATTGCTAAAGTTTAATTGATTCTGTTTTTTTTGTCAAGGATTAAAATAACTCTTGACAATAATCACTACATTACCAAAGGTAATTACCAAAGGTAATGAAAGGAATTTCTCTGATGAAAATTAATAAAGATGCTATTATTGAGAAAACAATGATTCTTATTTATCAAAAAAACGGATCTTTAAATATCACGGTAAGAGATATTGCAAAATCTTTGGGTTGCTCTCATCCCAATATTTATAATTACTATAATGATTTGAATGAACTATTATGGGATTGCCTTACCTATGCCCTCAATGAAATGATGAATTATGTCATTCCCTTTCTCAATCTATCAAATGAACCAAAAGAAAAATTTAAAATATTCTTTGATTCTTTACTTAATTTTGCTCTTGATCATATCTCTTGGTATAAACTCATTTGGTACGATCCAATGAATTCGGAAATCCCTGAAAAAGTAAAACCTCTTTTATCAAAACCAGGAATTTATCTAAATAATCTTATGCTTGAGATGTTTCCTGAACTGTTAACTATAGAATCTGCCTCTCAGATTAGCAGAATCCTGCATCGTTATATACATGGCGAATTATCTACTGTGATAGCTGCCAGAGTTATTCTTGAAAACAAAGAAGAATTTATTAATTCTGTTCTGGATAATTGCCTTCTAATGATTAATATGAGACTAAACTATCAGAATAATCTCTGAAAAACATTAATTACTAATTATTAAAAAGGAGAAGAAATGAACAGAATCATAATACCAGTTTTAATTATGCTTAGCTTAATTTCAATAAACATTTTAAATGCTACCACTAAAGGAGAGAAAACCATGAAAAAATACATTTGTATTATTTACAGTTCCAAAACAGGTTCAACTGCAGAAATTGCTGAATATATGAAAAACACGATTATTGAAAAAGATTATCAGGTTGACTTAAAAAAAGTGTCAGATCCTATTGATTTAAAACAATACCAAGCAATTATTATTGGAAGTCCTATTTATATGGGTCAATGGAATAAAGATGCAAGTACATTTATTGAACAACACCAAACTGATTTGAAAAAAATGCCATTAGCTTATTTTTCCGTTGGAATGTCTTTTGATAAAAAAGATAAAAAAAGCTTAGATCAAATAGAAAAATACTTAGAAAAAGAAAGATCTATGGTCAATCCTATATGTGAAGGAAGGTTTTTAGGCAGGATAGATTTTTCAAAATTAAATTTCTTCCAAAAACTAATTTCTAAAATGGTTGGAGCAAAAGAAGAAGATAAGCGTGATTGGAAAGCAATAAAGAATTGGACTGAAGATTATTTGAAACTGATCAATTAATCATATTAATATTTATCTGTTTTCTCTATCTCTCAGTATTAACTTTGATAGTATAAGTGAATAACTCTGATTAATGATCCCAATCAATTCTATCTATCAAACGACCATCTTCATAGATATGAAGAATGGGTTCTCTTTTCTTTGTTAACAAATTGATTTCATAAGAATATTCTCCAATTTTCCAACATAGTTTGTATTGATCTAAAATGGATGAATATGAATTTATAAAGGGATATTCTTTTTTTAAAATTTGATAACTTTCTGCAAACTTTTTGTGTTTTTCTCGGTATTGCTTTTGAGCATAATATATAACTCTTAAAAACTTTTTTTCTGCTTCTAAGCTATCTTTTATAGCTTCTGCCTGATCTTCTCCTGCGATGATATGACTAAATTGAACGGTCCCCCATTGCTCTGGATAATGCATGGCTACTAATCCCTGAGGAGACCATACCCAATTGTTCTCTGCTTTACCTTTGACTTTTTGATATGTTTCTCTTGTTTTTTCTAAAGGCCATTGAACACGAGAGTAATTAATCTTCCATAGATCATTGTCAATAGGAGGGACTTGCTTGGGGGTTAGCTCGCTTAAAGATGTCCAAGGGATGGCTATTTCTACTGACCAATACTTATCCTCATCACGATTGTTATTTACTGTCCCCTCTTTAAAAACAGCTGTTTTTAACCCTTTAATATCCCAACTATTATAAGCAACTCTATTCCTGTCGCGATAAGGTTTAATAATTAATAAATCCCAAACAGTATTTAAACAATTTAGCTCTAATTCACAATAATCATGAGTATCATCATCTGGATCAATAAATACTTCGAAATCATTGTCAAAATATACTATGTCATCTCGCTGTTCTAATACACTCCATAAATCATTTTCTTCTAAATAAGCTCCAATATACAAATACTGATCATCCCATAGCATTTTTACCTTTGTCTGACAAAAAGGAGTCCCTTTTTTTTCTCCTTTAATATCAACAAAATTGTCTGACCATTCAGCTTTTTCCCAATCACTTTCTTTGATCTCTCCGTCTATTTTTAAGGATGAGCCTGCTTTATAACATATATAATGCTTGCTTTGTATAGATAAATCAGGGATTTCAAAGCAATTAATGCCCTGTAATGCATACAATAAAAATAACTCGATGACCAATAATGATTTCAATTTTCTCTGCCAATAAAGTTTAATCATACTTTCTCCAAAAAAAAAGGAGCTTTCGCTCCTTTTTTATACTCTATTTCAAATATTTATTTACAATTTTTTGATAAGTACCGTCTTTTTTTATGTCATTTAAACTATTCTGAACTTCTATAATTGTTGCATCTGAGGTTCCTTTATTAAAAGCAATAAATAGTTCGCCTGATAGAAGAGTGTAAACAGTCTCATAATCTGAAGGATTTTTCCCTTGATTTTTAAGTTCCCAACGGGCTACATTCTCTTCATATGCCCAAAGATCAATTCTTCCTGCATCCATTTTTTTTATGTCAGTAATCATATCGGAAGATAAATCTATATCTATCACACCATTCTTTGTTAATAACTGATGACCAATATCATCTCTTATGGCACCAATTTTATATTTCTTAATATCAGAAGAACTATTAATCTTTATCTTTGATGTTTTTTTTGCTAAGATTACTATCTTAGTAGGAGATATAGGGCCAACCCACTTAAACATGTTTTCTCTTTCTTTAGATCTTGTCATACTAAACAAAATAGTGTTTGGCTTTTCTTGAATATCATTATAAGATCTTGCCCATGGTAATAATTGAATGTCTTTAAGTGTTTTTTTACTATGTGTCCGTTTTAAGATCTCTACCATAACATCTATAGCAAATCCTTTTAATTGACCATCTTGTTCAAAATTGTAAGGAGGGTAATGCTCCGTCATAATTGTAAAATTGTCTAAGCTAGATGCATTTAATAAACAGGGTATAGCAAATGCTATACTTAAAACGAATAGTAACGTTATTCTTTTCATGAAAACCTCCCATTTTTTGTTTTTAGTATAATCATTTTTTTTATTGTGTCAATTAAAAAACATTACTATTTTGGTAATTGATCCCACATACCATTAAAATAGAACCATTTCTTCTGCTCTTGATTAAAATATAAAGTGATTATCTTGCTCTTATATATAGGTTCTATTAATAGTAATTGTTTGTATTCTTTATTTAACAAATAGCTTTTTATCTTTTCAGATGCAGGCTGACTACCAATCCAAACACAATTATTCTCTTGCTTCAATTCGCATACTCTGTTATATAATCTGTGCACCATCTCTCGTTCATAATCTCCAAATATTACTATCTGATTCTTATCTAATAAGGAATTATCAATTAGTTTGACTAAATGATTCAATTCCTCTGGTAATTCTTTCCATTGATAAGGATAGTTTTTCAGTAAAAAAGATCTTTTTACTAAAGATTCATCGGTTATATTGATATTATACAGATTATATCTGGTTTCTTCTCCATTTAATCTATATCCTGCTTGAATCTGATAATTTCCTGGTTTCAAATATGCCCTGTAAACATATTCTTTATCTGATGTGAGTTGCTCCTCATTGGAATAAAAATATCCATCCCTAAATACCGTTAATTGAAGCTGATTCTCTTCTAAAAGGATATTCTGACCCATGTCATCCTTAAATTCAATTTCTACATTATTTTTTGTTTCTTTTACTTCTGTCTCTTCTGAATCATTAAGAAATTTCCCCAATTTAAAATCATAATACTGCCATTTGTCTTGATAATAGATGGCTATAGAGCCTGGTAATTCAACTAATTGAGCTGGTATATAATTCAACCGGCAGACTGATATTAAAATCATTTTATACTGTGTTTCTGATAAATATCTTAATTTTATAGCTTCATCTACAGGCAATAAACCAATTACAGTTTTTTCAGGATGATTAAAAATGAATTTGCTTTTCATCTTATCATTTATTTTCGTTATTCTTTCTTCAATATTTCCATTTCGCCATTTTCCCCATGAATTGTTTAATCCTTTTAATGGGATCTCCTCAAAATATACTGTGGGGGTTAATAGATTAATAAAAATCGATTCTTCAATCTTTACTCGATCTTTTATTGCAGATTTATATAATGAATAAACAGCCTTGTATTGATCCTCATTCGCTTGATAAAAAAACTTGATATCTATTTGATTCAATAAAGTTAGAAACTCGCTTTTTGGTTTTTCATTTGTATAAAACAAATAAAAAGGCATTTTGTTAAATCGGCATTTATCCCATATTGTCATAAAAAGGCTGTCTTGGATTTCTCCATCTGGTAGTGGAAATCTCTTCTGTTCTATTATTAGAGATGAATAAGCTTTATTCACTTTTTCACGTTCTGCCTCGTAATCAGCATTTGATGTCCATTTATGCTCTGTCTGTTTTGGATAAGTCATACTGACTTCTATATCTTTAAAAGTGTCTGAATCCATGTTTAATACTATTATTGTATCTCGGGGAGACTCAGGTATAAATTCGCAGGCAAACTTATCCTCATGATTTGCTATTAAAAAGAAAGCACCTTGTCCAACTGATATATCTTTCTGACCAGTTGAATCTGTCATGACCTCCATTAAAGAGCGCAATGAAGCCCAATTATAGACCATTATTTTTACAGCTGTATTGCTTTTTACTTGATTATTTTGTTTGGTTAAGAAGGTTACTTTTCTAACTCTATTCTGATTTGATTGATAGATTCGAGTAGAATTTATGTAAGACTGATATTTTCCTTTTATTAAGATCTCTTCTGATGGATCTGGTAAAGAACCTTCAGATACGACTAAAACGGCTTTATCGATCAGATCGGTAAACCAACTATGATTTAGATCATAATCAGGTTCGCATGCTCCCAAATAATACCATTTTCCATTAATATATACTTCTGCCCATGCATGGTTGTTGTCAATGTGTGCCCACCATGGGGTAAAAGCTGGTCTGGAAGGTATTCCAATGGTTCTGGCTGCTGCTATAAAAAATATCTGACTCTCTTCACATCGACCAACATTTGTCTTGTTTAATATGTCAAGAGGAGATAAATCTCTGCCTGAAGTTGATTCAAAGGTTAAATAATTTTTGCACCATAAATTCAATGCACGAACCCGATCTTCAGGATTTGTATACTTCTCTCTTATCTCGTATAAACCTTTTTTCCCCATTTCTTCTCGATAAAATGCTATCCTCTCATCAGATACAGTTATTTTAGCAATGTAAGATAAATAATCATTGATTGATAATTGAGCCTCTTCTTTTCCATAATTCTGAATTAACCATTGATAATGTTGCTCTATCTCCTTGGGATTAGCTAATAATAATTTTGCACTTTCTTCTGATGCCAATAAATATGCCATTAATCCATCAGGATATTTTTTCAATAAACTGTTTAAAGATTTCTTTTGTCTTTTGGGTAAAAATCCAATATTTCTAATTGCAGAATTAGTTAACTTTTTCTGAAGCTCTGAACCTATTTGGATAGCTTGAACCAATGTAACCAGAATAGCCATCAATAGAATTAATATAACCCTTTTCATTTAATCTCCTAATACTGGAATTTTAAAAACAATTTTTACTACTTCTTCAGATCCCTTGTTAGTCATTAAACAAGGCATATGACCATCTTCTGGATAAAGTATTACAAAATATCCGGGTTCAAGAGTTAAAAAATTCACATTCCCTTTTAATTTCTGTAAATCTTTTTCTATATCATAAAGCTCTTTCTCACATTGATCAATATCACAAAATCCTATTTGCTCTTTTCCGCTTAAAACCATTTGTATATCAATATATTTCCTGTGACATTCTATAAATGATTCATTTTTAGTGCCGTATTTTGTTTTACCAACACTTATCTCTTCTGTTATCTGATGTTTCCCTTCTTTAAGTGTGTTAAGATCTATATCTTTTAGATATTGTACTATTAATGAAAAATGGGGGTGTAACTGAATATACTTTCCTAATCTTACTATTGAATCAAAAACCATAATTTCCTTCTCTCAATAAATTATCTATTTTGTGACATTTTTATTGTCCTTTTAAAATATGACAATAAAATTCTATTAATTTATTGTTAAGATAGACAAATTTTGTGCCTTTCAATCAATTTAATTTGTTTACAAACGACTTTTCTTTATATTTTAAGTAAGTAAAAAGGAGAAAAAATATGAACAAATCAGCAAAACAACTATCATTAGAACATAAATTGCTGAAAATGCTGGAAGGTAAAACCCAGCAGGTAGCTCAAATCATCTTTGATGATGCAGAGATTCAAACAATTCAAGAATATGCAAATAATGTGTCTATCAGACGTCTAGGCTATAATGATCATGGTCCTGTCCATGTGAGAAAAGCAACCCTAAACTCAATGACAATGTTTAAACTATTAGAAGATAAGGGTATAAAATTTAGTCTGGAAAAAGAAGAAATTGCTACAGTTGAAGATAGTCGGGTTGGTGTTTTATTAGCATCTATGCTTCATGATCTTGGTATGACCATCACCAGAGATAAACACGAACTTATCAGTTTAGAATTAGCTATCCCCATCGTTGACAGGATTCTTCAAAAAGTCTATACTGAAGAAGAAATTATGAAAAAAGTAGCTGTTAAATCTATTGCTTTAGAAGGAATCTTTGGACACATGGCTACTCAGAAAATTCACTCTCTAGAAGCAGGATTAGTAATGATTGGAGATGGATGTGATATGGAAGAAGGTAGAGCTCGTATTACTACTCTTCTCTTAAATAAACCAAGAGTCGGCGATATTCATAAATACTCTGCCAGTGCTGTTAAAAAAGTTATGATTATAGCAGGGGAAGAAAAACCAATTCGTATTCTTGTTCAAATGAATCAATCCGTTGGTCTTTTTCAAATTGAAGAAGTCTTAATAACAAAAATTGCCTCTAGCACTATCAAACCATACATTGAACTCTATGCTCAGGTAAGAGACGATGAACTTCTAAAATATTTATAATTACTCTGACAAATTTGATTATATATTATGACTTATTATTGGTCTTTTACCATTTAAAAAGGGCTTGATTTTTTTCAAGCCCTTAAATGATTCTGTTATCCTTAAATTTTAAATTTACCTACTATATGATTCATTTCTTGGATTTGATTCTTAAAACCTTCCATACTGTCTTTCATTTTAAAAGCAAAATCTGAATTTGTCTCTGATAATAAGGCTATCTTGGTGATATTGGTAGAAATCTCATTTAATCCATAGGTGATTTCCTGTGTGTTACGAGCAATATCAGACACAACTAAACTTACATTCTGAGATGAATCTGCAAATTGATTGGCTGATGTCGCTGTATTATCTGTTTTAGAACTGATCGTCTGAGTTGTTCTCATTATTTCTTCTGCATTCTTTGTTAATTGTTGCATTGAAGCTCGTATATCCCCTGCAAATTGACTAACATATTTTGAACTGTCAGCTGCTCTTGATACCCCTGATGAAATTTCATTGGTCGCATTGCTTTGTTGCTCCACGCTGATAGCGATCCCATTACTGATCTCATACAGCTCTTTTACCGTTTGCGAAATTAACTTCATGGATTCAACTGCATTTTTGGTTGAAAGTTGTACATGATCTATTTGTTGGGCGATTTTACCAGTTGCTTCTCCCGTTTGCTTAGCTAATTCTTTTACTTCGTTAGCAACAACAGCAAAGCCTTTTCCTGCTTCCCCAGCTGATGCTGCTTCAATCGTTGCATTTAATGCCAACATATTTGTTTGATCTGCTATTGTATTGATAACATCAACGATCTTACCAATCTCATGAGCTGATACCTGTAATTGTTGCATGGTCGTCGTTGTTTCATAAGCTTGCTTATCAGCTGCTTTTGAAATACTGTTAGCTTTCTGCATATTCATAGAAATCTCACTCAACGAAGCGCTCATCTCTTCTATAGCTGCTGCTGAATTATTAATACCTGTCACAACATCTTCAATATTATAGTTTATTTTTTCCACATTACCAAATACTGATTGTATGAAAGCATTTACATCTTTTATATTTCCCGTAATATTGTTAACTGATCTCGCAATCTCATTTGTGTCTTTTGCTATCTGAGATGAAACAGTTGTACTATTTTGTATAGTGTTAGAAGCATTCATGGTTGATTCTGAAATCGAATTGCCATTAGCACTGATTTCTTCTACCGCTGCTGAAACATTACTGGATTGTAATTTCATTTCTTCTGTATTTGTAACCATTCTCTCTGACATTTCTGCTAAAGAAAAAGTCTCATTTAATACTATTCCATTTGTTTTTACTATCATCTCAATAATATCTCGTAAATTACAAACAAATTTATTGAAACAATTGCCTAATTGACCAATCTCATCATTCGTTTTTGTTTCTATACGACAAGTTAAATCTGCTTCACCCTTTGAAATGGCTTCAAAATTTTGTAGTAAATGTTTTAAAGGGTTAATGACTACTTGCTTAACTAAAAAGATCATTATTATAATAATTAAAATGATTAATATAAATAACTGAATGATATTAGTGACGATCGCATTTCTAATGTCAAGATTGACAAACTTTTCTGTTAAATATACTCTTACTTTGGCAATGACCTGACCATCTTTTACAATCTCTTTCTCTCTGCTTAAACTAAGTACTTTCTTCATGTCTTCCGTTATTTGCCCAGATTCAACTTCCCATGATTTGTTTCTGATTAACTGTACAAAGTTTGATCCTTCTGCTGTTGTAATCTCTATAGCTGCGATATCCTTATCTTTGAATTCATACTTTAAGACTTCTTCTGCACCAGCATTATTCAGATCCCAAATATATGATGCCATCTGTATGGCTAAACGATTGGTGATGCGATCGACTTTGGCATTAATGTCATTGACTAATCCTTTTCGAGCTGACAACACATTAATGATTCCTGAAATACTTAATATGACTACAATAACGACTACTAAACCAATAATGATTCTTGCGGATATTGACTTTGTTTTCATAATTACCTCTTATGATTTTATATTATATTTTTTTAAAATCTTGCTGTATGTACCATTTTTCTTAATCTTGTTTAAACTGTCTCTAAATCTTTGAACAATTTCATCTGATGTGCTTTTACTAAAAGCTAGATATAATCCATCACTCGATAAATCTGTGATGTGATAGCTTTTTCGTAATACTTTATCTGGTTTTAATCCCTTCTCTTCTACTAAATAATAAGCTACTAGTTCTGCTATGGGCCATAAATCTATTCTTTTTACTAATAACTTTTCTAAATTGCTCGGATTCGTTGCAGTATTATCTATCTGTTCTCCAATTTTAAAACCTTTACCTATTAAATAGGTTTCTCTTGCATCTGATGCTGTTGTTCCTGTTTTATACTTCATGCCTTCTTCAATATTACTAATTTTAATATCATTTCTTGATAATAAACTAAACATATAAACATCATAAGGAGCTATAACACCAACCCATTTAAACTTGGTCTCTCGTTCTTTATTTCTCCCAATTGAATAAATTAATACATTCTCCTCCGTTTCGGCTAAAGTATAAGATCTCTTCCAAGGATATACTTTAAATTCTCCCTTCATACCTGTTTCTTTTAATACTGCTTCAACAACCTCAGTTGAAACACCAGTTATTTTATCATTTTTTGTATAATTGTATGGCGGATAGTCTTCTGTGACTATCGTAATGACTTGGCATAATAAAACTAAACCCCATAGTAAAAGTAATAAGAATATTCCTGCTTTCTTCATTTTTCCTCCAATTTTACATTCTTTTAAAGATCAAAGCATTTTTTTCTGGGCTTGTCAAAGAATTATTTGTAAATTTGAAAAAAAAAGCCTGCCATGTAGGCAGGCATATTTTTTAAAGCTTCTTAAGCAACAATTGCTAAAACTTCTTTCTTGGAAACGATTAGGTATTTCTTTCCGTCAACTTCAATTTCTGTTCCGCTGTATTTCGCATAAATTACGCGATCCCCTTCTTTTATTATCTTCTGGAGATCTTCATCTGTTCCGACAGCAACGACTTTACCTATGTTTGGTCTGTCTTTTGCTGTGTCAGGAATTATGATGCCACCTACATTTTTTTCAGCTGCTTCATTTTCGATTTCAATAACTAAGCGATCTTCAATTGGTTTTAAGGTCATTTTTGCCTCCGATTTCTTTCTTTCTAATAATTTAATTAATTCTTTATTTTTAGCAATAACAAATTTAGATTGCTAGTTTTGTCAAGATATTTTTATCTTTTTATAAAACTTGAAAAATATTTCTCTTTATTTCAAATGAACATAATTTATAATTTCTACAATTTTGATTATAAAAAGTATAATCACCTTACAAAAGTGAATGTATTTAATGGTAATAACTGATTCTCTATGTTTTTAATAAATCAACGATCTCTTGATTGCCTTGATCTTCAGCTTCCTTGATTAATTGCTTTATCTCTTCTTTATTATCCAAAATTCCAGGAACCAATTCAATTAGTGCACTGATAATTCTGGGCATTTTATATTTTACTGCCAAAGAAAGCGGAGAAATGTTATTTTTCTTTAAAACTTCCATTTGTTTTCTGATCTGCTTACTTTTTAGTATCATCAATATGACATTTTGTTCTAAATTATTGAAAGCCATAGATAGGGCATAAGGTTTATATTTGTTGCACGTGTGACAGCGATACATCCCCCATTTATGTTTCCCAAATATACACTTGATATACATAAATCTACCTTTTCTTAATTAACTATGATTATACTTAATTTTATATTATAGCATTAGTCAAGTATTTTTTGAGATTATTTTTTAACTTATCATGTCGCTTACCATAGCCTTATCAGAGTTTATGTTATTTGAAAAACGAATATTTTCTTTGTATTTTTTAAAATAAGGTCTTTGTATATAATTGATAATAGTATCCTTTTTTTTGCATTAAATCTTCGTGAGTTCCTGTCTCTGTGATAACTCCATTTCGCATGACATAAATCAAATCTGATGATTGAACTGTCGATAAACGATGGGCTATTATTAAGGTTGTT
This sequence comes from Cloacimonadales bacterium (SeqCode), assembly GCA_963678255.2. Lineage (GTDB taxonomy): Bacteria > Cloacimonadota > Cloacimonadia > Cloacimonadales > WRIO01. Next base: position 528,060 of record CAXXTW010000001.1, on the reverse strand, counting down.
CTATTTTGACTGAGTTCTAACATAGATTCATGAATAAACGCTTCAGATTCATTATCCAAGGAAGATGTCGCTTCATCAAAGATTAGCAGAGGAGGGTTTTTGAGAAATACTCTGGCAATAGCAATTCGTTGCTTTTGACCTCCTGAAAGTTTTACTCCCCGTTCTCCAACTAAAGTCTCAAAACCTTCTGGAAGTGTTAATATAAAATCATAAATATTAGCTTTCTTTGAAGCATAAATTACTTCTTCATCTGAGGCATAAGGATTTCCATAGAGAATGTTATCCTTGATGGTGCTGTCAAATAAAAATACGTTTTGTTGAACAATGCCAATACTTTGCCTAATAAACGATTGTTTCAAATCCAGTATATTCTGATCTTTAAAATAAATCGCACCTTGGTTTACTTCATAAAATCGAGGGATTAATGAAACTAACGTTGATTTTCCTGCACCAGACTCCCCTACTATTGCAATCCGTTTGCCTGAAGGAATTCTCATACTTATATTTTCTAATACATTTTTATCTGTTCCAGGATATTTAAAAGTTACATTCTGAACTGAAATTTCTCCACTCCAATCCCTCATCTCTCTGGCATTTTTTCTGTCCTGAATCTCAGGATCTATGTCCATAATTTCAACAAATCGTTCAAATGAAGCTGCCCCTTGCTGAAACTGCTCCATAAAACTGACCAGTCGCTGGATCGGATCAAATATGTAGTTAATGAACATCATAAATGCCAATAAATCAATTGCATCCAATTTATGATTATATATCAACCAAACTCCACCAGCTATCACCCAAAGATAATACATATCTTGAAAAAAACTCATCCCTGCATGAAAAGTAGCCATTATATCATACATTTTTTCTTTGGCTTTTTTAAAACTTATATTTACAGTTTCAAACTTCTTGATCTCTATCTCTTCATTGGCAAATGACTTAACTTCTCTTATTCCTTGCACTGAATTCTCAACACTACTGTTTATGTCTGCAATCCGTTTTCTTACCTTTTGAAAACCTGATCGCATTTTACCACCATAAAAATATCCCCATAAAATTAATATGGGCATAGGAATCAAAGTTAATAAAGCCAGTGTTGTATTAAATGAAAACATAACTGAAAACGCTCCGATGATCATCACTACTGATATGAGAAAATCTTCAGGAGCATGGTGAGCTACTTCTGCTATCATGTTTAAATCATTTGAAATTCGAGACATTATATGACCGGTTTTAACATTGTCAAAATAACTAAATGAAAGCTTCTGTATATGCCTGAAAATGTCTTCACGCATATCATATTCCATACGAACACCTAATATGTGTCCCCATTTAATCCTAATCTTTGAAAAAATGGTCTTAAGAATCGTTATGCCAAACATGACAAATAATATGATCAAAATCATTCTGTAATCTCGATTGGGTATCCATATTTTTAGTAAATTTCTGGTTAATACTGGTACAAAAATTGTAATTCCTGCACTCAATAAAGCTACTGACATGTCTAAAATAAATAAGTGTTTATGAGGTATATAAAATTTCATAAAGCGCTTTAACATCTATTTCTCCTGATTTCTGCTATTTAATACTTCCAAGATCACTTCATGTATCCTGATTTTTGTTGTCTTTTTAAGGTAAAGTATATAAAAAAGACTTACGATAACTCCTGCCAAACTAAATAATATCGCACGTAAATATACTCCTTGTACATTTATACTAAAATGTATTATGTTCCAAAGAGTGATTAAGATCAGTGTAGAACTGATAAACAAAAAAAATTGCTTTATAAAATTACCAATAAGAAAGTTTAATTGTTTGAATACCAATATAAAATAAGAAAAAAAAATAATTGTACAAATTAGTAGATACATACTCATTAAGGTAATAAAACCAAAATCTTTAAATAAATGTAAGATAGCTAACAAGATAATTAGCGAACTTACCACCCATATATAACCAATATGAGACTTTTTTATATATATAAAAATTCTGCCTAAAGGTTCAATAACTAAACACAAGATAGCCCTAAAAAATAACATTAACATGATAATCTTAATTTCTCTGATATTACTTTTTCCAAAGATTGGCTCTAACCATTCTCTTAGTATTAAAATAAATAATAAAAGAAAAGGTGCAACCACTCTGAATACAAAATAAAAATATCGGCTTAATTGACTAAAAAATTCGCTTTTATTTGTAACAACCAGACGAGATAAAGATATTTGGTTAGTACCGCCTGCAAAAAAAACTATCGGGAAAGTTACTAATAGATAAGCAATAAGATAATTACCAATGTGATCTAAAGAGTAATACAACCCAAAAAATAAGATAGGAAACTCAAGAATCAATAGCTTTAGTAATGATGATAAATTGCTTAAAATTAGAGAAATAAAACTCTTTTTAACTTTATCTAAACCGCTCCTGAATGAAAAGAATAGCCTAAAAAACATCTTTTTCAATTTGATTCTGTCACCAGACATATTTATATAGATTAGCAAGATGAGCAATTCAGACAAACTCCCTAGATAATAAATTAAAACAAATCGATCAATACTTGGATTAATAGTTAAAACTAAGACTGCCATGATAGTATAGAGAATACTATTCACAAATTCAGAAAAATATATCTCACTATATTGCTTGTTTTTAATTAGTATTGTCTTTGTAAAACTTCGAAAAGACTCAATAAGTATGATGGGAACACCCCATTTTAACAATTGATAAAAAACTTTTGATTGATACAAATTGCCTAATATTCCTGATAATGATGAAAATATTATCCCCAAACCAATAGAAAAGAATAAAATCATCAATGATAAAGGTAACGATGATTTTTTGGTTTCATCTGATAGATAGTATTTGTCTAATTTGAAAATGGCTAGATTTGAAAAAACACTTACAAATACAATAAAAATACTGTATGAACCAATATCTTCTCGTGATATACTTTTTACGATGAAGATAAAAATTAATAATGGTAAAAACCGTTTTAGGGCTGTTGTTACAAAAGCCCACCGTATAGAAAAAAAATCAGCTAACATGTTAATCTGAAAAATCAAATAAAGTCATCTGAGGTTGATTGACTTTAATACCCAAATGTGTATAGGCTTTATAGGTTACCTTTCTGCCTTGAGAAGTTCTTTCTAAAAAACCCTGCTGGATCAAATAAGGCTCAAAGATCTCTTCAACTGTTCCGGGGTCTTCTCCGATAGCTACAGCAATGGTTTTTAATCCTACAGGCCCACCTTTAAAGTTCTCGATGATTGTCGCTAAGATCTTCTTGTCCATTTCATCTAAACCAGCATGGTCAACATTGAGCATCTCTAATGCTTTTTGAGCTATTTCTGTATTAATAAAACCATCACCCTTTATCTGTGCATAATCTCGAACTCTTCTTAGCAATCTGTTGGCTACTCGTGGGGTTCCCCTGCTTCTGCGAGCAATTTCGCAAGCGCCTTCTTCATCAATATCTACATTCAACAAATGAGCAGAACGCTTGATAATATACTCTAACTGTGCCTGATCATAATAATTCAATCGTAAGACTAAGCCAAATCTTGCCCTTAAAGGTTCAGTTAATAACCCTGCTCTTGTTGTTGCCCCTATCAAAGTGAAAGGATCTAAATCTATTTTTACAGATCGGGCACTAGGACCGCTATCTATAATGATCTCCATTTGAAAATCTTCCAAGGCAGAATACATATATTCTTCTACCACATGATTTAACCGATGTATCTCATCAATAAATAAAACTTCGTTTCGGGAAAGATTAGTTAATATTCCTGCTAAATCGGAGGGCTTTTCTAATACAGGTCCTGAACTTAATTTGAGATTAATTTCTAATTCATTGGATATTATATTGGCTAAAGTCGTTTTCCCTAGTCCCGGAGGCCCAAAAAGTAAGACATGATCTAAAGGCTCTCCTCGTTGTTTCGTAGCTTTTATAGCAATATCAAGAATCTCTTTAATATTGTCCTGCCCAACAAAATCATTGAGTTTTTTTGGTCTTAATGCTCTGTCAAACTCTTTTTCTTCTGTTAATACACTCGGATCCGAGATTCTTTCCAACATAATTCTAAACCTTATTATTTTTTATTCAAAGTATTATAATTTATAAATTTCGTCAATATGAAATAAAAAAAAATGCAGAGAAGAAAATAAGCCGAATTCTGTGCTTTACAACGTAAAGTGATGTCTATTCATCTAAACCGTATATTACTATATCCCTTGAGATCCCTTACGAGACGGTTTGAGCTGCCTACCCGAAAGAAATCAGATCGGACCAATCTGCTCACTTTGTGAATTCTTCCCTATTTGGCATTGCACCGGACAAGGCTTTCCTGGCATACTCCGTCACCGGAATACCCGGTAGTCTCTTACACTACCATTTCACCCTTACCCTGTAAATTCTTACAGGGCGGTTTGTTTCTGTGGAGCTGCTACCCGTCACCGAGCCTTCCCATTATGAAGTGTCCTGTCCTGTGGTGTTCGGACTTTCCTCCGACCGAAGCCGGCAGACATCTATTCTTCTCTGCTAATATTAATCGTTATTAAAAACTAAGATACGGCCGCAATTCTCGCAATAATTTATCTTGTCATGCTGACGTAATTCTATCAATAATTGTGGACGTATATGAAAACCGCAACCTGAACATGAATTATTTAAATTGAATACTACGGCTTTACGATTCTTATTCTTTATGAGCTGAGCATATTTCTTGATTAAGTTCATGGGTAATTGTTTGGCTATTTCATTACGTTGCTTTTTCATGTCATCAATTTCCACATCAACTTTGATGATTTCATTTTTAAGTTTATTCTCATTTTCCTTTAAAGCTTGATCTGCTTGCTTCTTGTTGTTTTCTGAAACTGATTTTCTGCTTTTGATCTTGCTTTCTTCATCCATAATGATTAAAAGATCATTTTCCATCTGAGAATTCTTCTCTTTTAAAAAAACAATCTCACTGTTTAATGCTTTGTATTCTTTGTTGTTTTTTATTGAATCCAATTGATGCTCATACTTACGAATATTTTCCAGATTCTTTTTGATTTCCAGTTCTTTGTCTTTTTGCTTCTTGGCGTTCTCTTCAAAATCTTTTATTGATAAAGATAACTCTTGGGATGCAATGGCTACCTGATTTTTTAAATCATTAAGTTGATTGGGTAAAGCGTTTTTGATAACATCTTTCTCTCCAATTACATCGTCAATCTTTTGCATCTGTATCAATACGTTTAATTGTGTATGCATGATTACTCCTTAAATAATAAACTAATATCTAGTGAATTGTATGAATGAGTCAAAGAACCGCTAGAAATATAGTCAACACCCGTCGCTGCTATTGCTTCAATGGTATTTAATTTGACATTTCCCGAAACTTCCATTTCCACCTTTCCTCCAAATAACTCAACACATTCCTTGATTTGCTCAATACTCATATTATCAAGCATAACGCGGTCAACCTGATTGTTGAAGGCTTCTTCTAACTCCTGAAGATTGGTTACTTCAACTTCAATTTTATAACTTGTATTACGATCTTTTATCTTTTCTACTGCTTTAGTGATGGATCCTGATGCCCTTATGTGATTCTCTTTGATCATAATCATATCGTAAAGACCAAATCGATGATTAAATCCTCCACCAGTTCTCACAGCATATTTTTCTAAAACTCTTAATAATGGAGTTGTTTTTCGAGTATCTAATAATTTGGCTTTGTAAGGCTTGATTAAATCAACATGCTTTCTGGTTAATGAGGCGATCCCGCTTAATCTCTGTAAAAAATTTAAAGCGACTCGCTCTCCCTTTAAGATAGACTCTGAATATCCTTCTACCTTCGCTAGCTCATCTCCCTTTTTTACCAAATCACCATCTTTTTTATATGACACCCATTTGATAAAAGGATCAACTTTTTTAAATACTTCATTAGCAATTTTTAATCCACAGACTATACCCTCTTGCTTTGCTATTAAATAAGCAATTCCATGTTTCTTGGATAATGATAAATACTCTGTTGTAATATCACCGGTCCCTAAATCCTCTTCTAAAGCTAATTCTATTATCTTATCTATCTCCATTACGACCTCTTTTAAAAAACAAAAAAAGCATTTATCGTATTCGATAAATGCTTAAGATTATCACCTCGATCTTTTACAATCAAGTGAACTTCGCTTATAAAATTTAATTAATAACCTATTATTTTCCACACTCATGAGCTCCATATTTTCTTATGAACCATTACTGTCAATGATAAATTTTAAAAAAATCTGTGTTTTCTGCTGAGACTGTCCAAAATATATAAGTAGAGACATTGTATGCAAAGTCTCTACTACCATATTTTTAATAAATAAAAAAAGGCACGATTTCTCGTGCCTTAAAATTTGTATATTTAAGATTATTCCTGCTTCATTTGAGGAAAAAGAATGACTTCTTTTATGGAGGTATTATTGGTTAATAACATGACTAATCGATCAACACCAATGCCCAATCCGCCCATTGGAGGCATCCCGTATTCTAAACATTCGATGAAATCTTCATCAACTACATTCGCTTCATCATCTCCCATTTCACGCATCGCTGATTGCTGCTCCAATCTTTTTCTCTGCTCAACAGGATTGTTTAACTCTGTAAAAGCATTGCCATATTCATGACCCATGATAAACAATTCAAAGCGTTCTACCAAGTTTGGATCTCCTGGATGATTTTTTGCCAATGGTGAAATCTCTATTGGATAATCTGTCACAAAAGTTGGTTGGATAAGCTTTTCTTCCACATAAGCATCAAAGATCTCTGCTATTAGAGTTCCTGGTCCTGCATGAGGTGCAATGTCAATTTTTCTGGCTTTACAAAAGGCTTTGATTCTTTCAAAATCAAAGTCAGAAAAATCTTCTCCTGTATGTTCTTTGATCAATTCAAGCATGGATGCTCTTCTCCATGGACTTTGCAAATTAATGGTTTGATTGTCAAAAATTATGCTTTGTGTCCCATAAAGATCTTGAACAATTCCGCTTATCATACTTTCGGTTAACTCCATCATTCCATCTAAATCAGAGTAAGCCTGATAAATCTCTATTAATGTAAATTCTGGATTATGAGTTCTGTCCATTCCTTCATTTCTAAAGTTTTTGCCAATCTCATAGACTCGTTCAAAACCACCAACAACACAGCGTTTGAGATATAATTCTGTTGCAATACGTAAATAAAGCGTCATATCTAAGGTATTGTGATGAGTTGTAAAAGGGCGGGCATTCGCTCCACCATATAATGGTTGAAGAACAGGTGTATCTACTTCCAAAAAGTCACGACCGTTTAAAAAGTTACGAATACCCTGTATTATTTTTGACCGTAATTCAAAAGTCTTACGGCTTTCTGGATTTAGTAATAAATCTAAATATCTTTTACGGTATCTAAGCTCAATATCTGCAAACTCGTCATATCTTACGATCTTGCCGTCAACTTCTTTCTCTTTTACTGTGGGAAGGGGTCTTAAATTCTTTGATAAGATAACGATCTCTTTAGCTAAAACAGAATATTCTCCCGTTTGAGTATGAATCATTGATCCATTGACCTGAACAAAATCACCTAAATCTAATAATTTAAACAATTCATAGCTCGCTTCTCCTATTTCATCCTGACGAACAAATACCTGGATTTTCGAATACATATCCTGAACATTGATAAAGCCAATTTTACCCTGACGGCGTTTGGCATTCAATCTTCCCACAATCTTTACTTCTTGCTTGTGTTCACAAAAATCTGCTTCTTGATCCCATAATTCTTTGATTGTATGTGTTCGCTCGCAATGAGGGGGATAAGCATCTATTCCCATCTCACTGAGTTTATCTAATTTTTCTCTGCGTTGCTTTAAGAGTTGGTTGTCTAACTCCATTTTCTCTCCTTATTATTCTCTGATCCATTCACTTTTTTTACTAAAATCTCTTTTGTCAAGTGATTAGTCTCTACTGGTTTAATCGTTTTCTATTCGCTTTATTAAAAATTCTATCTCATTTAAATACTGAACATAAAAATCCATAACACTATGGTTTTTTAATCGGTCTTTATTATAAGCAAAATCAAATGCCTTTTTCATACAAACTAATGGAAAATTTGTCTCCTTTCCTATCGAATCTATGATCTCATCATAAATCTTGGGTATTGGACGATCCATTAAATATAAAAACCCTTTTAATACTGGTTTTAATGAAAATATTGATTGAATGATTAACTTTTCTGAAAACTTGGTTACCTGATGTATCGGAAGTAAATTACTCTTTATTAATAGAATTTTTCCCTTTAATTCTCGCTCTATTTGCAAACGTACCCACTCATTTTCAGGTTTAATTGAGACTAAATGATCCTGAGTAACATATAGATTCTTATAATCTGTCTTCATGTTTATAAATTCCAAAGGATATGAGTCAAGTGAACTCTCAATAAACTGAGGAGTCATAATATAAGGAGATGAGATTTTCTTAACCATCATTTTTTTTATGATCGGCTCTAAAGGCAATAATTTCTGAAAACTATCATCTTTTACAATGATTAATATATCATCAGCATAGGGATCCTGATCATTATATAACACGACTTGTATCAGGTTGTCTCCTAATACTTCTTTGATCTCATTTGCAAACTTTTCCATCATAATTTCACCTTAATCCTTTTTCTGATAGGTTTCTAAATATAATAAGGCACAATCTTTTGCCATTTTACGAATTCTACCAATATAACCGGCTCGTTCTGTTACACTGATAACACCTCGTGCATCTAGTAAATTAAAGGCATGACTGCTTTTTAATAAAAAATCATAAGCCGGATAAACCAACTTTTGTTCTATAAGTAAATTGGCTTGCTTTTCATAATCTCCAAAGGCTTGAAACAACAAGGGTACTTCCGAAACTTCAAAATTGAACTTTGAAAACTCATACTCTCTATCTAAAAATATGTCTCCATATTTAACTGTGCCATTCCAAGCTATTTCTTTGAAATTATCTACATTTTGAAGATACATAGCAATTCTTTCTAAACCATAGGTCAGCTCAACACTCACTGGAGACACTTCTACCCCACCTACTTGTTGAAAATATGTAAATTGAGATATTTCCATTCCATCTAACCAAACTTCCCAACCTAATCCCCATGCACCAAGAGTCGGTGATTCCCAATCATCCTCTACAAAACGAATATCATGCTTCTCGATTTCTATACCTATCTCTTGTAAACTCTCAAGATAAAGATTTTGAATATTATCTGGGGATGGTTTTATAATGACCTGAAATTGATAATAATGTTGCATTCGATTTGGATTCTTTCCATAACGGCCATCTTTTGGTCTTCTGCATGGTTGCGCATAAGCTATTGATGTCGGTTTTGTGCCTAATGCCCCAAAGAAAGTACCCGGATGAAAAGTCCCTGCTCCCATTTCTTCATCATATGGCTGGAGGATTGAACATCCTTGAGATGCCCAAAACTTTTGTAACGATAAGATCATATCTTGAAAATTCATTTTTTTATCTCCATAAATCTAACTCTTTTAATTAAGTATACTTTATTCAGTTTTATGAAAATGTCAAACAAAAAAAGCAGTCTCTTTCTCTAAAGCCCTTTTTCCTTGACAAAATCCTTGCTAAAATATTATGATATTATCATATTAGGGAAAAGTGATTAAGCATATTTGCTTTCCTATAGCGTGTTTAAAAAATTAAGGTGTCTTATGAAAATTATAAAAGAATTAAAAATAGCTTCATTTATTTCCTTAGGAATTTTGTCTGCTCTATTTTTGTTCAACCCAATAAAAAAAAATAGCTTACAAGCGGAAGAAAGCTCTGATGTGGCAGTGTCTCATCTTCAACATCAGATTGATAGTCTGCTTTTTCGCTATGAAAAATATAACTATACGATAGGATTAAAAGTCTCTTCAACTAAAACCGATGAGGTATTATATAGCAGAAATGCAGATTCTGGTTTTGTCCCTGCTTCTAATCTTAAACTCTTTTCCACTGCGATTGCTATGGATAAACTGGGAAATGACTTTACTTGGAAAACTTCCTTTTTGACGGATGGTGAAATTAATAATGGTACTTTAAACGGAAACTTATATATTAGAACGGAAGGTGATCCTTCGATAAGCAGACATATTCTTAACAAAGAACCTTTACAGGTTATGAGAAACTGGGTCTCTGAGCTTTCTGAAAAAGGGATCAAAAAGATTAATGGTGCGGTTATTGTTGATAACTCTGCTTTTTTAAATAATGAGATCGGTAAAGGCTGGAAATCAGAATACCAAAATTTGTTTTACTCTGCAAAACCAAGCTCTTTCTCAGTCAATGAAAACGCTTTTTCTATTATTGTTAAAGCTTCAGGTAGAAAAGGCAGATCTCCTCAGGTGAGTATTTACCCTGCTGGTGCTGATATTGTTGTGATTAACCAAGCTAAAATTTCATCGCAAAAGAGAAAAAATACCATAGGTATATACAAAGACCCTCTTAGAAATCGAATAACGGTGAAAGGTCTCCTAGGAAGAAACAAAACCGTAATTCAAACACTCTCTATGACCGATCCTGAAAATTTTGCGCTCAGCATCCTCATGACTGCTTTTAAGCTTGAAAAATTGTCCGTTAAAGATGGAATTTCTCTTAGTGACCATCCTCTCGTTTATACTCAGGCTAAACCAATATATACCTACAATTCTCCTCCCTTCTCTGATCTTATTCAGCCTATCAATAAAAAAAGTAATAACTATATGGCAAATCAACTCTTTCTTACTCTTGGTTATCAATTGGCAAACGATGTCAAAGAATCTGAAACTATCATCAAAGAGTGGATGACTTCAAAAAATGCCAGCACCTATAATCTACACCTCGATGATGGAAGTGGTCTCTCAACCCATGATCTTTCCACACCAAATCAATTTGATACTATTCTGCTCAATATGAGTAAATCCTCTGATTTTCAATATTTCTATGATTCTTTTCCCATTGCTGGAGTTGATGGAACTCTTAAAAATGTCATGCGTTATGAACCTCTCTATAAAAATGTCAGAGGAAAAACTGGTACTATCAATCAAGTAAAATCTCTCTGTGGTTATATCAGAACCAAAGATCATGAACTTCTCACTTTTTCGATTTTAATCAATGATATAAATGTCAATCGCTATCGTGTTTATGACTTCAATCAGGATATTTTAAAAATTCTTGGCAATTTCTCAAAAGAACTCCAATTTGCCCAACAAACCAAAAAAAATTCCTCTTCTTCCATTCATTAAATAATTCTCTTTCAATCTATTTTTTACTCCCTACTTAAGTAAATTTCAATTCTAAACCATTCCAACTATCGAAACTGCCCAAAATATTAAGACTCTTGTTTAGTTACTCTCTTAACACATCAGCAAGAAAATTTAATGTATATTCTTCAAATCGATGTAATCTTGACATTTCTTTCAGCTTTTAATTATTTTATAATAACACCCCGTAGAGAAAGAAATGAAGATTACATTATTTAATTTGTCATGTTAAAGCAATTCACCAAAGACTAGATTTATTCTTTGCTTCTGTTTATTTTGTATCAAGACAAAAGAAATGAACAATACCATTTCCAAGAAATGAAAAGACTTTATTCAACATATGCCATCCTAAAGATATCCTCCAACGATGATGATTATCTCTTATCTTTTATCTGCAACACGTCAGTGTTGCCAGTACTGACCTTATCTACAAGGTATCAATGCCGATATTATCTCTTATCTCCTATGAAACATCTTGTGTATTTGTCTATTTTAATTAATTAATCCATAAAATATATTAAATATCCAAGTATCAAGACAAAAGAAATGAACACTACTATCTCAAAGAAATATCCATATCTTCTCCAATAGATGTCAATTTTTTAAAAGGACAATCTCAAAACTAGGTGTTTCATTTTTACCAAACAGGCAACAGCCTGATATGAGCTCCTATGAAACATCTTGTGTATTTGTCTATTTTAATTAATTAATCCATAAAATATATTAAATATCCAAGTATCAAGACAAAAGAAATGAACACTACTATCTCAAAGAAATATCCATATCTTCTCCAATAGATGTCAATTTTTTAAAAGGACAATCTCAAAACAAGGTGTTTCATTTTTACCAAACAGGCAACAGCCTGATATGAGCTCCTATGAAACAACTTGTGTATTTGTCTATTTTAATTAATTAATCCATAAAATATATTAAATATTCAGGTATCAAGACAAAAGAAATGAACAATACTATCTCAAAGAAATATCCATATCTTCTCCAATAGATGTCAATTTTTTAAAAGGACAATCTCAAAACAAGGTGTTTCATTTTTACCAAACAGGCAACAGCCTGATATGAGCTCCTATGAAACACCTTGTGTATTTGTCTTATTTAATTCTATCTAATATAAAATCCTTATTTAACTATAATTTTATTGTTTTATGATATAAAATATTTTGCACTTATGCTATTAAATCTATTTAATCTCCTATTCGGGATAATATTTTTTCAAATATCTCACCAGTTATCAAAACAAAAAAGCATAAGCAACCAAGCTCCTATACGGGGATTTATCCACCAATGATAAAACGGCCTTTTGCAAAATATTTTTTTAATTAAACTACTTGTTTGATTTCATAACCAAGTTTTTTTGCCAATTTTTTAAAGTTATCTTCCATTTTCTTTCTATTCAATTCTTCATAAAAATTTTCTCCTAATTCAGAATAGGATTTTTTATATCGAATCATTGTATAATAGATAACTGCTATTTTTCTGCCTGTAGCTGTTATTGCCTTCTGATAACCAATTTGTGCCATCTTTTTACGGAAAAATGCACCTAAATAACTATGGCTGTTTCTCAATGTAGTTGCACATTGTCGAAAAATTGAAGCTGCATTACTTTGAACTTTATTTGTACTATTTTGAAAAACTGTCCCTCCGGTTATTCTATGATTCGGAGATAATCCAAGCCAAGATGTAAAATTTTTACTATTTTTCCATTTACTCATATCAAAGCCTGTTTCTCCAATTAACTTTTCTACTGATAGGTAACTACTCAGGTACCCTTCGTTAAGTTTTAAAAACACCATTTTTTGTTATAATCATGCCTTATTATTTACCTTTCCAATAATATATATTAAAACTTAGAATATACACAATATATTATAAAAAACTATCAATATTAATAAGAAATACATTGACATATATAGTTAATTAATTCATTATGTACTTATGGATTATAAAAGTAAATATTATGAAGCTAAAGCTGAAAATGACAGGCTTAAACTGGAAATTTGCCGGTTAAAAATCAGCATTGCAGAAGAAAGAGCTGAACTCAAAGAAGAAATCAGGCTTTTAAGTGAAAAGGTTGATTTCTTAATGAAAATTCTCGAAAAGAAAAATAACCCTAAGAACAGTAACAATTCATCAATACCTCCTTCGATGGACTTATCAAGAAAGAATAAAAGTACAAGAGAAAAAAGCAATAAGAAAAGCGGAGGACAGTCCGGTCATAATGGAAAAACCCTTTTACAAGTAAAAAATCCGGATCAGATTGTTGAATTAAAGGTAAATCAATGTCATTGTGGACATCATTTTAATGATGATGAATTTAGATTAAATTCCAAACGACAGGTGATTGATATCCCTTCTATACAAGCATTCATCAAAGAATTTCAGCAATATTCATGCATTTGCCCTGATTGTAATAATAAATATCTGGCTGAATATCCTGAAAATGTTACGGCCCCGGTTCAGTACGGTGAAAACATTCAGACCATCGTTTCGTATTTGAATGTTTACCAATGTATTCCATTTAAAAGAACAGCTCAGCTGTTGTCTGATGTTGTTAATATAAGAATTTCCCAGGGATCATTGAAAAACATATTAAGGAAATTTGCTGATAAATCTAAGGTTATCTATGAGAGAATTAAAAAGAATCTGAGCTCCTCGAAAGTTGTTGGTTCTGATGAAACAAGCGTAAAGGTCAATGGTAAAAAAGGATGGATTTGGGCTTGGAGAGACATTAAGAATGTGTTTCTTGAATATTCTCATACCAGAGGATACGAGACAATTCAAAAAATATGGGAAAACGGTTTGCCTGAATCTGTGTTAGTTACGGACAGATTTTCCGCTCAGTTAAAAACGAAGGCTTTAAATCATCAGATTTGTCTGGCTCATATTCTTAGAGATCTAACTTATATTGAGGAAAGAGAAAAGCATCCTTTTTCTACTGATTTCAAAAGCCTGGTAAAAGAAATTTTTCAATTCAAGCGAATCCAAACAATAGATTATGACAGATCTTCTCCAGAAATGAAACACTTTGAAGATAAAATCAATATTCTACTGGCGATGACTATTTGCAAAAAAGAGTTTAAAGAAACCTCTACTCTTCAGAAATCTTTGATAAAAATCAGAGGATATATTTTGCCTTGTGTTTATGAAACAGTCATTCCTCCGGATAACAATGATTCAGAAAGAGCTCTTAGAAATGTTAAAGTTAAACTTAAAGTGTCTGGGCAGTTTAAAAATGGGGCTCAGGACTACTGTATCATTAGATCCGTTATTGATACTGCTAAAAAAAGAGGATTAAATATCTTTGATATTCTGTCTAAAATCCCTGAACTTTCTCCCAGATAATATTAATACCTGAGTAGTTACACTGATAGTATATTAAGACCAGGTATCTCACATAAGTCAACACCTATTGCTTGAACGATGTTATGATTAATATCATTACTATCATTTTCTTCAATTGAAATATTTTCCTCATCAATTGGTTGACTCATTAATAAAAATAAATTATTAATCTGTGAATCTGTCTCTTCAATTTTTGATAAGAAAAATTCATAAAAATTTACTGCCTGTTTGAGAATGTACAGTTGTTCAAATTGCAGACTACCACTCAATGCTTTAATGATCTCTTCATTACTTTTTTTTACACCTTTCTTTTTATATGACACAAGAACTTCAGGATTTGTCTCTCCTGAAAGTATTGCTTTTATTATACTCATTCCTGTCTTGCCAGTAATGTCAGAAATGACTTGATGAAGATAAAAGTTCATTAGAGTTAAGGCTTTTTGCATATGCTGGATATGTATGTTATTCTCTTTAACTAATTTGTCTCTATAACGAGTTAATGCTTTTATTTCTCGTATATTCTTCTCCGGAATAAATGAGGGTGTTAGGAGACCATAGGAATGTAATTTTCTCAGCCAATCACAATCAAATTTATCTGTTTTCTTTCTACCTGGTGCATTTTTGACATGTTTTGCATTGCATAAGCTTAATTTAAAACCTCTTGATTCAAGTATTTCATAGAGGGGAATCCAATAGATTCCGGTTGATTCCATTGCCACTGATGTTACTTTGCAAGAAGTTAACCAATCAGCTATAGCATTTAAATCGCAGGTATAAGAACCAAACTTGCGTATATGATTTTCACAAATAGTAGGAGATACGCTTACCCAATTTTCTTTAGAACCAATATCGATTCCTGCAGAGTGATGATTGATTACTGAAATTTCGTTAGATGCTGATTCAATTTTCCCGTTTTTTTTTTACTCATTTTAAGTCCCTCCTTTTTGATCATAAATACAACATTTTGATACTAATTGTCAAAAATATTTTGATTTTTACAGAGATATAACAAGGTGTTTCATTTTTACCAAACAGGCAACAGCCTGATATGAGCTCCTATGAAACATCTTGTGTATTTGTCTATTTTAATTAATTAATCCATAAAATATATTAAATATCCAAGTATCAAGACAAAAGTAATGAACAATACTATCTCAAAGAAATATCCATATCTTCTCCAATAGATGTCAATTTTTTAAAAGGACAATCTCAAAACAAGGTGTTTCATTTTTACCAAACAGGCAACAGCCTGATATGAGCTCCTATGAAACATCTTGTGTATTTGTCTATTTTAATTAATTAATCCATAAAATATATTAAATATCCAAGTATCAAGACAAAAGAAATGAACACTACTATCTCAAAGAAATATCCATATCTTCTCCAATAGATGTCAATTTTTTAAAAGGACAATCTCAAAACAAGGTGTTTCATTTTTACCAAACAGGCGACAGCCTGATATGAGCTCCTATGAAACATCTTGTGTATTTGTCTATTTTAATTAATTAATCCATAAAATATATTAAATATCCAGGTATCAAGACAAAAGAAATGAAATGAACAATACTATCTCAAAGAAATATCCATATCTTCTCCAATAGATGTCAATTTTTTAAAAGGACAATCTCAAAACAAGGTGTTTCATTTTTACCAAACAGGCAACAGCCTGATATGAGCTCCTATGAAACACCTTGTGTATTTGTCTATTTTAATTAATTAATCCATAAAATATATTAAATATCCAGGTATCAAGACAAAAGAAATGAACAATACTATCTCAAAGAAATATCCATATCTTCTCCAATAGATGTCAATTTTTTAAAAGGACAATCTCAAAACAAGGTGTTTCATTTTTACCAAACAGGCGACAGCCTGATATGAGCTCCTATGAAACATCTTGTGTATTTGTCTATTTTAATTAATTAATCCATAAAATATATTAAATATCCAAGTATCAAGACAAAAGAAATGAACACTACTATCTCAAAGAAATATCCATATCTTCTCCAATAGATGTCAATTTTTTAAAAGGACAATCTCAAAACAAGGTGTTTCATCTTTACCAAACAGGCGACAGCCTGATATGAGCTTTTATCTATTATCTGCAACACTTCAGTGTTGCCTTTCTTACTCCTTCCTTGGAGTTATCTCAAAATTGCTTTATACTATAAACAATAGAAATTAATAGTAATAAAGCCTCTACTTTAGTGCATGAAGGCAAATTACTTGACAAAAAGACTTTTTAAAAAATCTATAAATTTAATAGATTATATTTGTGAGGCTAAATGAAAAAGCTGTTGATTGTCCTATTTACTTTGCTTATTATTGCAAATGTCTTTGCTGAAGTTAAATTAAATGATTCCCTCTATGTTCTTAAACATGGAATCTATGAATACCAAAAACCAAAACCCCTTGACTTTATGAAAAATATACCTTCTGATTTTGTTGATTTTTATCATCAATCCTTCTCTCTTTCCAACTGGAAAGGGCTTTCACTCATCTCTCTTTCAACTGGTGCTTTAATATATTATGATGAACCCATTATTGATGAGACTAGAAGAATTGGTAAAAAATTGAATATTAGTGCTGAAACAAATAATGCTGTGGGCTTCCCTTTTCTTGAATTCCCAGCTGACTTTGGTACAGCTCTCTATTTTATCGGTGATGGAGCGGTTGATATTACACTTGCTGCTAGTTTCTTAACTTTTGGTTTAATAACTGATGACAACAGAGCACTTCAAACAGCCAGTCAAATTACTGAAGGGATGATCACCTCTGGTTTAATTACAGTTCAAATACTAAAACATACTTCAGGTCGAATCTCACCTAGAGCAAACAATTTTGAAGATAAATGGCGACCTTTTCCCAATCAGATTGAATATCATAAAAATGTCTCTCATTATGATGCTTATCCTTCAGGACATCTGACTACTTCTATGATGACTTATATTGTCATCAGAGAAAACTACCCTGAATATAAATTTATTGATCCTCTAGCTTGGACTCTTATGACTGCTTTATCCTTTGAAATGGTCAATAATGGTGTTCATTGGGCAGGTGACTATCCTTTAGCAATCGGACTAGGATATGTCTTTGGAAAAATTGCCGTATCAAAAGGAAGAACCTTAGTGGGAGAAGCAAAAACTGTGAAAGATTGGAAAGATAATGTCTCAGTCATTCCCTTCTACAAAGGGGATCTTGGCTTAAATATTACAGCTAATTTTTAGGAGTCTCATGAAAAAATCAATTATTACTATTATCCTTTCTCTTGTTTTTAGTTTTACACTACAAGCGAAAAGCAATACTGAAAAGATTGGCGATATTCTACAACTGGAATTACCCATTAGTGGTGCTCTGATGAGCATCTACCCATACCATGATTATGAGGGACTATGGGATTTGACAAAAGCTTACGGCTCAACCCTGCTCATTACATATGCTCTAAAATATACTGTTAATGAAACCAGACCCAATGGAGGAGAAAACTCTTTTCCCTCAGGACATACTGCTTCTGCTTTCTCTGGTGCATCCTATATTCAAAAAAGATATGGATGGAAACTCGGTGCCCCCTCTTACTTAATGGCATCCTATGTTGGCTATTCCAGAGTCTATGCAAAAAAACACTATACCCATGACGTGATTGCCGGTGCAGCAATCGCTGTCGGTGCTACCTATTATTTTGTTGATGCCCCTTTTACCCTTTCTCCTGAAATAAACAAAAAGTCAATTGGTATTACTTTTAATTATTCTTTTTAATATCCCAGATTTTTCGATTTACATTATAATTTAAGACCTGGGATTCTTACTGACACTAATTCTTTGTTTACTTATAATGAGTAACCCGAATGCAACCTTTAGTATTGAAATCCATTAACAAATATTAGCTTTCAATATCTTCTTTAACTCACATTACTATGAAAATGAAGTCTAATAATTTTCACAATTCATTCTTATTACTTGACAAGACTAATCTGTTCTTCTAACCTGTCTGCAATACAAACTAGAATGTTTAAGTTTAGGAGGATGTATGAATCAGAAACTTTTTAGAAAACTCTGTAATCAATACTACTTTGAAGATGGAATTATTGATCTCTTTTTTGCCTGTTTTTTTGGGGTTATTTTGATATTATTATTCCCTAAAATACCTGTATTTGTGAGATTCTTTTTCACGACCTCACCAATAATGATTATGAATCTACGTTATTTTGTATCAAACAACCGTATCGGCAGAATTAAACCTCAACAATTTATTAAGCGATCTGACTTAAAAAATAGAAAATTACTTCACTTGATCTCGATATACTTAGTGACCATCTTAATTCCACTTATTTTACTCATCCTGAATGTGATAAACACCTATTCTTTTATGTTCATTATGATGTTAGGATTTGCATTTTCTAATGTATGGGGAAGCATAAAAAAACAATTAGCAGTTTATCACTTAGCCATAGGCTTTCTTCTGATGACAATCAGTAGCACTTTTATCATAATAATTAAACTTCCGGTTTATTCTTATTTTATTTCTCTGCTATTCTCTTTTTTCTTTGTCTATTTCTTGATAATATATGCGTCAAAAACTGAACCAGCTCAGAATCAAATAACCTTCATAAATCCGATACATTACTTTATTGGCTTTTACTCTATTATCATTGCTATGATTTTAATAACCTATTATTTTTGGTCATCTGAAATAAACTCGATTTTAATGCCAATCATTAATCATTATCTCCATTATATTTCTTGGTTATTCTTTAGTTTGTGTTTTTCTGTCTTTGCTAAAGTAAATCAATTAAAACGTTTTTATTTATATTCTTTCTGCCTAGCACTCTTAGCAATTGTGGGAATCATCATAAAGCCAAATCAATCGCAGTTAAAGTATTACTATATAATTATAAGTTGTATTTTCTTGGCATTTGGATTGATAACATTCTCTAAATTTCTTAAAAAATATCCCAAATTGAATACTCAAAATAAAACAGATCTTAAAGAAGGGGAATTGGTATGAATAAAGAAATAGAGATAAATACACTTATTGAAGACATTGATCGTGTCATTCATGAACCTGCTAGACTCATGATTTTGATTTACCTAAATACCCTTGCTCAGGTTGATTTTACTTTTCTGCTATTTAAAACCGGATTAACCAAAGGCAACCTTTCCTCACACCTGCTTAAACTTGAACAAGCTGAATACATTGAAATTAATAAACAATTTATCAACAAAATGCCTAATACCGCCATTAATATATCAGATTTAGGAAAAAAGAAGTTGGATGAATATCAAAACCTTATGATTACCTTATTTAAAGAAATTGAATGATCTTGTGATAATGAAATCGGAGGTACTCAACCTCCGATTTCAAGCTAACACTATTTTTTAATAAATTTATTCTCTCGAGCAGAATATCTCGGACCTATATTTGGATAAGCATTAAGTATTTCTTCGATTTTTATATTATCTTCGTTACTAAGAATAACATCACAAGCACCTATATTTTCTTCAAGATACTTTCTTTGCTTCGTGCCGGGAATTGGGATGATATTATCACTTTGAGCGATTGTCCAAGCAATGGCTAATTGAGCTGAAGTGCAGTTTTTGCTTTTGGCAAACTCAGCAAAAGCAAGAGCTAGTTTTTGATTGTTATCCCAATGTTCTCCACTATATCTGGGTAGTTTTGAACGAAAATCAGATTTTGTTAAGGTATTGGCATCGAGTTTATTACTCATCAAACCTCTGCTAAGTGGGGCAAAAGGTATAAAAGAAATACCCAAATCTTTTGTTAAAGGGAGAATTCCTTTTTCAACATCTCTGCTTAGTATAGAATATTCACTTTGTATAGCCGATATAGGATGTACATTATGAGCTTTGATTAGATCTTCAGCAGAACATTCACTTAACCCCAAATAGCGAATTTTCCCTTCTTTAACTAATTCAGCCATCGCTCCTATAGTCTCTTCAATTGGGATAGATGAATCAACTCTATGAACGTAGTAAAGGTCAATCGTCTCAATTTTTAACCTTTTTAAACTATTTTCAAGAGCTTGCTTCATCCATTTTGGAGAAGCATCTATATAGGTCTCTCCATCAATAAATGCATTTCCTTCCCCCTTTATTCTAAAACCAAATTTTGAAGCTATAAAGACTCTCTCTCTGTTTGGAACAAGAACCTTTGAAATTAATTCTTCATTATCACCATTCCCATAAATATCGGCGGTGTCCCAAAAATTAAGACCTAATTCTATTGAACGATTGAGTGTGGCTATACTTTCTTTGTCGTTTCTGTCTCCATAGGCAGAGCTCATTCCCATACAACCTAAACCGATTATTGAGAGTTTTTCTCCTGTTTTTGCTAATTCTCTGTATTTCATATTTCTCTCCTTTTATATATTGATTATCTTATGAAATTTGTAAAAACTGTCATTTCTTTTTTTGGCAAACTTACACCATTCTTAAGTCCAATTTCCTTACATTTGAGTTGGAAAGCCATATTTCTTCCTAAAGTTCTCATAATTTGCATTCCTTCCAAATCTTGCAAAACTTCTTCTGCAGAGGTTCCATGAACCATATTCCAATATTGTGATGATATAATGGGCATTTGCATTAAAGTAAAATACTTATTTAATTGATCAAATGTTGCAGTGGTTCCTGCTCTTCTTGCTGAAACGACTGCAGCTGCAGGTTTTAAATAAAAGGATTGTTTTCCTGTTAGCAAATCTGTATAAAACACTCGATCCATAAAGGAGGTTATTGCTCCACCAGCAGCGGCAAAGTGTACAGGTGTACCAAATATAAAACCATCAAAATTAACAGCAATCTTTAAAAATTCATTTACTTTATCCTCAAATACACAAGATCCTTTTTGAGAACATGTATTACAAGCAATACATCCAGCTATAGCTTTTGTACCAAGTTGAAA
Source organism: Cloacimonadales bacterium (SeqCode) (assembly GCA_963678255.2). GTDB lineage: Bacteria > Cloacimonadota > Cloacimonadia > Cloacimonadales > WRIO01. The sequence continues at coordinate 506,511 of CAXXTW010000001.1, read as the reverse complement.
AATCTCTGTTTTAATCCCTTCTTCATTAAGAATTTTTGCTACTTCGCTTAAAGCAGTAAAAGTACATCCTTCAGCATGAGGGCTTCCATTAACTAAAATGACTTTCATTCTATTTCTCCTATTTATCTTTTTTGGATTATATCATCATTTTTTAGATTAAAAACACCTATGATTATATCTGACTATGAGCTATAATTTCATCACCCCCTCTTCACTAATATCTGTGGTAAAATACACTTGAGCCTTATTATCCATTTGTGTATCTTCTTTCTGCGTTGCATATAAACCAACAAATTGGAATAAGCTAATGAATAAAATTATAAAAAAAATAATCCATTTTGTTTTCTTTTCTACTTTTCTTTTGAAAAACTCCATGAAACACTCCTATTCTTGTATTATGTTTCCAAAATTTAGCACTACAAACTATTCCTAACTCTACTGATGATTAATATAACGAAAAGGATAATTATTTTTCATTATTATTGTCTTTCTTCTAATTCTTAATATTTTGAGAGAGTGATTTCTCAATTTCAAGTAATTTTTCTTCATAATTTGTTATTTTGTAATTCAATTTCTCAGAAATTTTCTCATACTCTTTTATTTTTTCATCAATTTGAGCTTTCTGATCAATTATTATTAATTTTCTGGCTTTTATTGTGCTGTCTCCAAGTTGAAAGAGCTGAACATAATCTATTAGAGTTTCAATAACCATCCCGGCACGTCTCATACATAGAATAAATTCTATCCATTTAATATCTTCTTCTTGATAGTCTCTAATACCATTAGCTTCTCTATTTACTTTTGGTATTAATCCAATTCTTTCATAATAACGCAAAGTATCCTGAGAGATATTATACTTTTTACTTACTTCTGAAATTTTCATCTTTCACCTTCTTATAATTCTTCTATATTTATATTATAACTCCTAGAGTTAACTCCAGACAAATTATTAATTAATTATTTTTATTTTTATGTTGCTTGATCTTCTTAATGATTTTATATTAGGAAGTTACAGAAAATATAATTCCACTTTTATTAATAAAAATCTTAATAATACTCAAAAACAATGGATTCTTTGAAGTTAACTGCAAGTATTATTGAAAAGTAGCTTATATCTTGAAATGTTTAAATTTACTCATAATTGGAAGTCAGAATTATATATATAATCTTCAATGTTTTTATTTTGAAACTAATATTTACTACTTGACGACTCTTCAGAAATCAGATAGACTTATAAAAAAATTAAACTGGAAGTCAGAATGAAAATAGAAGATTTGGATGAGTTTTATAGCCGTTTTAAGTATGGTGAAGACATATTTCATCAACTTATGGCTAAACGTGTTAAAGATATCCTATTAATTGCTACTTTTTATGATGCCTTTATCTTTGAACAAGATGGTCGTTTATCAGAACAGATTAACGGAGAATATCGACAATTAAATCTAAGTACTGCACCCAGAGTAACTAGTGTTGCCACAGGTAGCGATGCTTTAAAAAAGCTTAACGAACAGTCTTTTGACCTAGTGATCATGATGATGCGTATCGGTGATATGACTCCTTTTCAGTTAGCTAAAGCTATAAAGGAACAGTATAAAAATATTCCAATTTTGTTATTGTTAAATGTTCAATCAGATTATGTGATTTGGGAAAGTAATGAAGATGGAAGACGTTATATTGATGATGTGTTTTTATGGAATGGCGATACCAAATTATTTCTGGCAATGGTTAAGAGTATTGAAGATAAATTGAACGCCGATTTTGATACAGTGAATGGCTTAGTGAGAGTCGTCTTGTTGGTTGAGGATTCTGTTCACTATTACTCGCTTTTTTTGCCAACTCTTTATTCTATTATTATGAAACAGACACAGAAATTAATTGAAGAAGAAGTGAGTGATATAAATAAAAGATTAAGGATGCGTGTACGTCCAAAAGTAATATTGGCTCATAATTATGAAGATGCTATAGAGGCTTATGAAAGGTATAAAGAATATATTCTTTGCGTTATCTCTGACGTTCGTTTTTTAAAAGATCATGTAGAAGATGCTGAAGCAGGTATTAAATTGATTAAAACAATCATGTCAGATAAAAGCGAAATACCCATTATCTTACAATCCTCAGAAGAAGAAAATAAAGCCACTGCAGATGAACATGGAGTCTTTTTCTTGAATAAAAATTCCAAACATTTGTTTTCAGATTTAAGAAATTACATGGAATACAATTTAGGGTTTGGCAATTTTGTATTTCGTAATCAATATGGGGACGTTATCGATTTTGCTTCAAATATTGCTGATTTTGAGAGGAAGATTAAGATCATACCAGAGGAATCCTTAGTTTTTCACAGTCGCTTTAATCATTTTTCAAATTGGTTGATAGCTCATGGCGAAATTCTGATTGCAAAAAAGATCAGACCAGTTGTTGTGGAAGATTTTAATACAAAGGAAGAGTTGAGAGAATTTATTTTTCATACCTTTAAAACCGTTAGAACTGAGAGAAACAAAGGTAAGATTATAAATTTTGATCCTGATTCTCTAACAGAATTAAATCAAGTGGTGCGATTATCAGATGGGTCGTTAGGGGGTAAGGGTAGAGGTTTAGCTTTTTTGAATGCTTTATTGGTTACCATGGAATATGATAAAAAGTATCAAGGAATTAATATAGCTTTACCGGGAACAGCAATCATAGGAACAAATGAGTTTGATAATTTTCTTGAAAATAATCACATAATAAAGAATATTTTTAATAAATCAGATCTTGAGATTGATGAGATCTTTTTACAAGGAGATTTAAGTCAACAATTGATAGATCGATTGATGATTTTTTTAGATCATTTTCCTTTTCCTTTAGCAGTAAGGTCCTCTGGACTTTTAGAAGATTCACAAGCACAGCCATTAGCTGGGGTTTATCGTACCTATATGCTGCCCAATAACCATCCTGACAAAAATGTGCGTTTTCATCAATTAAGTGAAGCAATAAAATTAGTTTATGCCTCAGTGTTTCAAACAGACACACGTAAATATTTAGATAGTTTAAATTTTAAATCAGAAGATGAGAAGATGGCTGTCATTTTACAAGAAATTGTGGGTAATATACATGGAGAACAATATTATTATCCTCATATTTCAGGTGTGGCTCAATCCTATAATTTTTATCCAACATCCTATATTGAGCATTCAGACGGAACAGCAAATATTGCTCTGGGATTAGGAAAATCTGTTGTGGATGGAAAGTTGAATTATCGTTTCTGCCCTAAATATCCTCAGAATGAGATGCTGCCACCTGAAGAGATGATGAGAAGTTCACAAAAGGAATTTTATGCATTAGATCTGAAGAATAATGACTTTGAATTAATAAAAGGCGAAGAGAGCACTTTATCCAAACTAGATATTCGTTGTGCAGATTCACATGGAACAATCAAATATTTAGCTTCTACATGGGACTATCAAAATGAACGTCTAACAGAAGATACGACAGTAAAAGGCTTTAAGGTTTTAACTTTTTTTAGTATATTAAAATACAATTATTTTCCATTGGCTCAAATATTAACAGATTTATTGGAAATGGGAGAGATTTCATTTGGAATTCCTGTTGAGATCGAATATGCATTGAATTTGGAAAAAGATCCTAAATATGGATTGAATCCAACTTTTTATATATTACAAATTCGTCCTTTAGCTGTTGCCTCAGAAAGTTATCATATCAATCCTCAGCAAGTAGTAAAAAAAGATTTGATGCTTTATACAGAGCATGGTATGGGTAATGGAATCATTCACGATATTTATGATATTATCTTTCTTGATTCAGATGCTTTTGATAAAACAAAAACTCAAGAGATGGCAAATGAGATATCTCTGTGGAATGAACAGTTTAAAACAGATTTTAGGAAATATGTCTTAATAGGGCCTGGCCGTTGGGGAACAAGAGACAGGTTTTTGGGAATTCCTGTCAAATGGGCAAATATTAATATGGCAAAAGCGATAATCGAATGCGGATTATCTGATTTCATTATTGAAGCGTCACAAGGAACACATTTCTTTCATAATCTGGTTGCCATGAATGTTGGATATTTTACAATACCTTTTTACTCTGAGACAGATTTTATTGATTGGGTATGGTTAAAAGAGCAGACAATCTTCAAAAAAGGCACTTATTTTGTTCACCTTAGGTTTGATCATCCATTAATTATAAAGATGGACGGTAAAACTGGTTTATCGATAATACAAAAATGATGAAAAAAAGAATAGAATGGTCTGAAGAAGAAAATATCCTTAGTCAATTAATGCCGTATCGTATCAAGAATATAATGATGATTTCATCGTTGTATGACTCTTTTGTTTTTGAAACTGATGGCTTGCTTTCTGAACAAATTGCAGAAGACTTTAAATTGTTAAATTTAACTATCTTACCCAATATTGTTCATTGTTCCACTCCAAATGAAGTCTTTAATTATTTTGAACAAATGAAAGAAAGGGAATTTGAAGATTTATCTTTTCCTCTTATTGATTTAATAATCATTCAATTTTCATCTATGAAGAAGTTTGCTTTAGATTTGTTACTAGCCTTGCAAGAAAAAGTACCTGAAATTCCAATCATAGGTCTTATCAGCGGTTCTGCTGATTTACTGTATTTAGAGAATCATCAGGAAGAATTAAGCTTAGTGAAAGACTTTTACTTTTGGAATGGGAATTCTAAATTATTCTTAGCAATAATAAAACAATGGGAAGATAAGGTTAATTTTTTTAATGACAATGAGATTTGTCAGATACCTGTTATTCTATTGGTAGAGACTTATATTCCTTATTACTCAAAGTTTTTACCCTTGCTATATGAAGAGATAATGAGCTTAAACAGACATATTATTAAGACAGTTCATTTTGACTTTAATAAGACACTTTATATGCGCTCCCGTCCAAGAGTTTTTCTTTATCATTCTTATGATGAAGCATCTTCTTTTATCGCAAAACATTCGAAAAACATTATTGGAATTATCAGTAATGTAAATTATCGATACCAAGGGGTTGTCTATCATGAGGATGGATTAAGATTAGCTAAGTATTCAAAAACTCTTAATGCTTATATTCCAATATTAATCCAATCTTTTAATTCTAAATATCAAAAAATGGCTCAGGAGATTGGTGCAGAGTTTCTGTTTAAACATCAGCCAGATTTACAGGAACAAATAAGACTTTGGCTAGAAAAACAGGTAGGTTTTGGTCTATTTCGATTTAAGAATAAAGATGAAGATGAAGATGAAGATGCGTGTTTTCAAGCGAATGATATTCTTTCTTTTTACTCTTGTCTAAAGAAGGTAACTGAGGATACCTTTTATTATCATTTAAAGAATAATCATTATTATCATTGGCTTTTTACTCATGGTGAAATCATGTTATCACAGATATTATCTGAAATTAGTTCAGATAAAGATTCAACAAGTTTACGAGAACAGTTCTTAAATGAAATTGATGCCTTAATATTTTATCGCCAAAAGAATCGCATGTGGCTTTGGAATGAGTATTCTCACTTAGAAGGGGATCGAATTTATAAGATTGGCTCAGGCTCTGTGGGTGGTAAAGGGAGAGGTTTACAATTTCTCAATGTATTGATTGATCGTTATCTTTGTAAAAATGAAACAAAGAATTTTGTCTTATCTGAAAAAAGAACTTTTTATCAGGATGATAAAAATAAAGTAATGGTATTAGTTCCGACGGCTGTGATTATTAGTACGGATGAATTTGATCATTTCATGGAATTGAATGCTCATTTAAATGATGTCTTAACAGAATCAGATGAAGTTATAGATCGAAGTTTTGCACAAGCAAGCTTACCTGAATCTGTTTGTTTAGCTTTAAAACAAATAATTGACAATTCTGAGTGTTCTTTGGCTATCCGATCTTCCTCGATACTAGAAGACTCAATCAGTAATCCTTTTGCAGGAGTCTTTAGAACATTTTTATTGCCAAATAGTCATCCTGATAAAGTAGAGCGTTTGCATCAACTTCATCAGTCAGTAAAATTGGTCTATGCTTCCATGTATGCCAAGAATGCCCGTCTTTATCGGGAATCATTGCATATTCCTGCTCGTGAAGAGAAAATGGCAGTTATCATTCAAGTTATCGCTGGTTCTCAGCATCAAGATTATTTCTACCCATTATTATCAGGTGTTGCTCAGTCTTATAATTTTTATCCAGGGACTTATATGAAACATGAAGATGGAATCGTTACTCTTTCAGCAGGATTAGGAAAGACTGCCGTTGAAAGGGAAAGAACATTTGCTTTTTGTCCTAATTATCCGCACATAGACTTTTTTCAACCTCTGGATATTGTTTCTAATGCACAAAGAAAATGTTATGTAATTGATAAAAACAGAAATGATTTTAACCTTTTGGAAGGAGAAGAAGCTCCTTTACTGAAGATCAGAATTGACCAAACTCTCAAACAAGGAGAAATGAATGTTTTAACCTCAGTATGGGAACCAAATGAAAAAGAATTTCTCAGTGGGAGTTATACTCCCGGTCCAAGAATCATTACTTATCGCCCCATATTAAAGTATGATCAATATCCTTTGGCAGAAATAATTCGTGATATCCTGGAAGTAGGACGAGAAATCATGGGTTCAGAAATTGAGATCGAATTTGCTTTTGATATTAATGAGAAAAAGGAAGTTTTATTTTATTTACTTCAGATTCGTCCAATAGCTGTAAAAAAACGAATTTCAATTGAATCTGTGGAAGATTATATAAAGAATGATAATTTAATTTTATTTTCTTCCTATGCTTTAGGCAGTGAAGAGGAAGTAAAATTAGATACTATTGTCTATATACCCCCCGATCGCTTTACCATTATGAAAACAAGAGAAATGTCAATGGAACTAGAAAAGATCAATCAACGAATGCGTGAGGAAAACAGGTATTATATATTAATTGGAGCTGGTCGTTGGGGTTCATCTGATCCTTTTTTAGGAATTCCTGTTGTATGGAGTCAAATCAGCCAAGCCAAGATGATAGTTGAGGTAGTTTTACCCAATCTATCTATTGAAGCATCTCATGGTTCTCATTTTTTCCATAATTTATTTTCGATGAATGTGGGATATCTTACAATTTGGGATAAAGCCATAAATGATAAAATTGACTGGAAATGGCTATTATCACTGGATTCAGAGCAAGAAGGCGAGTACTTTTTAGTAAAACATTCTCCAACAAAACTGAAGATTTTATTTGATGGAAAAAATTCCGCAATTTTTTATTGACAAAAGAATAGATATGAGTAAACTTTACCCTGTGCTGAAAAAAGATGGGTATGGATTGAGAAAAAATGTATCAAAAAAATAAATTGGATACTTTTTAATTACCCATAAAAAACCACAGGAGGTAAATGTATGACAATGCATGAATTTTTGCATCAAGTAACAGCAAAAAACTCAGATCAACCTGAGTTTATTCAGGCAGTTACAGAAGTAGTTGAGTCAATATGGCCAATTTATGAAGCCAATCCTCAGTTCAAAAAAGCTAAGATTTTGGATCGTATCGTTGAACCGGAACGTGTCATCATTTTCAGAGTACCCTGGATGACTGATTCTGGGGATGTAATGGTTAATCGTGGTTTTCGAGTAGAGTTCAATAGTGCCATTGGACCATACAAAGGTGGATTGCGTTTTCATCCAAGTGTAAATCTTGGCATTTTGAAATTCTTAGGATTTGAACAAGTTTTCAAAAACAGTTTAACGACCTTGCCTATGGGTGGCGGTAAAGGTGGATCAGATTTTAATCCTAAAGGTCGTTCAGATGAAGAAGTTATGAGATTTTGCCAATCATTTATGGGTGAATTGTTTCGCCATATTGGTCATAACACAGATGTTCCTGCTGGTGATATTGGTGTAGGTAAACGAGAAATCGGCTATATGTTTGGATATTATAAAAAAATTGTGAATGAATTTACAGGTGTATTAACTGGTAAAGGATTAGAATGGGGTGGTAGTTTAGTTCGTCCTGAAGCAACTGGCTATGGATGCGTTTACTTTGCTGAAGAAATGTTGAAAGCCAAAGGAATGGCAATAGAAGGAAAAACTGTAACTGTTTCTGGTTCAGGAAACGTTTCTCAGTATGCTATTCAAAAGATCAATGAATTAGGTGGTAAGGTTATCACTGCTTCAGATTCCGATGGATTTATTTATGATCCAGATGGAATTAAAGGTGAAAAATGGGATTATCTGTTGGAATTGAAGAATGTTCAACGTGGACGTATAAAAGAATATGCTGAAGAATTTGGAGTAAAATATTATCATGGTGAAAGACCATGGGGAATTCCTTGTGATATCGCTTTACCCTGCGCAACTCAAAATGAAATAAACGGGAATGAAGCAAGAACTTTAGTCAAGAATAGATGTATCTGCGTTTCTGAAGGAGCAAATATGCCTACTATGCCAGAAGGTGTAGAAGTCTTCCTTGAAAACAAGATTGCCTATGGTCCAGGAAAAGCAGCTAATGCCGGTGGTGTTGCAACCTCAGGTTTGGAAATGACTCAAAACAGTATGCGTATTGCATGGGATAGAGCAGAAGTTGATCGTAGATTACATGGTATCATGGTAGCGATTCATGAACAATGCCGTTTATATGGTAAAGATGATGGCTTTATCAATTATGTAAAAGGTGCTAATGTTGCAGGATTTCTAAAAGTAGCCTATGCTATGTTAGATCAAGGGTTAATTTAATTGACAATAATACTCACATCGTCTTTGTTTGACGATGTGAGTTTTTTTTTGAGGTATAGATGAGTTCAATTGATATATCGGAGTTGGAACAAGAGACAACTGATTACATACATCAGTTGAAAGAGCGAATCAAAGAGTTAACCTGTTTGTATAAAATTGTTGATATTGCCAATAAACCAGATTTAAGTATACCTCAAATTATGCAGGATATTGTAAACATTATTCCCTTAGCTATGCAGTTTCCAGAAATAGCCTGCACTCAATTACAGATAAACGGAGATTATTTTTATAGTCAAGGATTTCAAAATAGTCAGTTATCCCTATCTTCAGAAATAATCGTAAACAATATTACTCGTGGAGTGCTGGAGGTTTTTTATCACCCATTACCAAATTATTCAGTACCAGTAATTTTTTTAATAGAAGAAGAAAAATTGATAAAGACAATTTCACAACAAATTGCCTTAGTCTTAGAGAGAAAACAAGTAGAAGAAGCCAATGCAAAGTTGCAAGAACAATTAAGACATGCAGATCGGTTAGCTACAATTGGGCAATTAGCTGCTGGCATTGCTCATGAAATTAATGAACCTTTGGGGACAATTTTAGGTTTTGCTGAGTTAATTGGAAATTCTGAAGATCTCGATGTAACAACTCAAAATGACATTAAGAAGATTGTTAATGCAACCCTACATGCTCGGGAAGTAGTCCGCAAACTTATGTTATTTTCACGTCAAATGCCACCCAAGAAAAGTTTAATCAATCTCAATCAAATCATAGAAGATGGGTTATACTTTTTAGAAAATCGTTGTATAAAACAAGGGATAAAGATTTTCAAAGAATTATCTGCAGACTTACCTGATATTGTAGCTGATGCAGGTCAGATGCATCAAGTGATGGTAAATTTAGCAGTTAATGCGATGCAAGCTATGCCAACAGGAGGGTCTTTAACCTTTAAAACAGAGAAAAAAGAGAATAGTATCGAAATGCAAATCATGGATACAGGTATTGGAATGGATAAAGAATTAATAAAAAAGATCTTTATTCCCTTTTTCACTACAAAAGATATTCATGAAGGGACAGGATTAGGTTTATCAGTAGTTCATGGAATCATAAACTCACATAATGGTAGAATTGAAGTCGAAAGCAATCCTGGAACTGGGAGTGTATTTAGAATAATATTAAGGATGGAACATGCTGGTAAATAAAGAAGTTATTTTAGTTGTTGATGATGCGGCCGATACAGTTGAGATGATTGAACGGAAACTTACATTAAAAGGTTTTCGAGTGTTTACAGCATCAGATGTTAAAGAAGCTTTACTATTTTTAGAAAATCATTCGATAGATTTAGTTTTAACAGATTATAAAATGCCAAAAATAAGTGGATTAGAATTAATAAGGCATATAAGAGATCATTATAAAAAAACAAAAGTGATTATGATAACGGGTTATCCCACCATTGAGGGAGCAGTAGAAGCTGTGAAAGTAGGAGCAGAAGAATATTTAACCAAACCTTTTACAGATCAAGAACTTTTTAAAGCTGTCGATAGTGTAATACAAAAAATCAGATTATCTAATTCTGTTGATGACTCACAAGAAAAAGACTCATGGGGAATTGTTGGTATTTCAAAAGCCACTGAGAGAGTATCAAACATAATTAGATGTAGCTCTCAAAATCAATCAACGTTGTTTATTACTGGAGAACCTGGCACAGGAAAAGAGTTTATTGCCCGTACCATTCATTATCATTCCAATCGTTCCATTCAGAACTTTATCCATTTAAATTGTTCTGCTATTCCAGATCATTTAATCGAACCTGAGTGCTTTGGTCAATTACGAGAAGATAAAATGGAAAAAAGTATTGAAGGATTAATTTCAAAAGCTAATGGCGGCTCTTTATTTATTGAAGAAATTACAGATACTCCCTTATCATTTCAATTAAAAATGCTAAGATTATTGCAGGATAAGCAGATATTTCCAATTGGGAGTAAAAAAGCTGTCAATGTAGATATCCGAATCATTGCAACTAGTAGCAGAGATATTCAGAAAATGTTAAAACAAGGTTTATTCAGAGAAGATTTATTTTATCATCTTAACGCAAACCCTTTAGTCATTCCTCCTTTAAGAGATAGAAGAGAAGATATTATTCCTCTTGTAAATCATTTTTTAAATTATTATTCAGCAAAATTTGCTGTTTCTACACCAAAATTAAGTGAAGATGTTTTAAATACATTTTATAATTATCACTGGTATGGAAATATCAAAGAACTTGAAAATATAATCTATTATTTAGTGTTACATCATCATGGTCAAATCGTAAATAATGTAGATCTACCAGATTTTTTAAAGTTTACTGTACCTTATATCCCTTCATTGGACAGAACATTGGATGAAGTGGAAAAAGAATATATCCAGCAGGTTTTGCAATCACAAAATGGTAATAAATCCAAAGCTTCTCTCATCCTTGGAATTGATAGAAAAACATTGCATAACAAATTGCACTAAGAAGAAGAATTATTTTATAAATAACAATAAAATTTATATTCATTTAGTCTGTCAGAAGTCTAAAAACCTATTATTAACCTTATACCAACAACATTGATGGAAAATTCTTACATTCCCAGCAAAAGCAAACCCTATAGTTCATTGGAACTCAAGTTAAGAATTTGTGTATGACATGAACAATACAACTACAAAGAAAAGATCCATCTAACATTTCTTATAGTAATTGTAAAAAAATATAAAAATTTATCTTGACTGAAAGACATGAAATAAATAATAATTATAGCGTAAAAAAGGGAAAGGAGAATAATATGAAAAAAATACTATTATCTATAGTAATGACAAGTTTTGCACTATTTTTACTTGCCGTAAATGCTTCTGATTTATTTATTTCGGAGTATATTGAGGGAAGTTCAAACAATAAGGCTATAGAAATATTTAATGGGACAGGTCAAGCCGTAGATTTATCCACCTATTCTGTAAAATTAGGCAGTAATGGTGGAGCCTGGGGTGTTACACTTGCATTAACTGGTTCTTTAGCAAACAATAGTGTTTACGTTATTGCTAACAGTAGCTCAACTTCTCAAATCTTGGCTTTAGCCAATGCAACAAGTTCAGTTGCCAATTTTAATGGAGATGATGCAATTGGTTTATTCAAAAATAACGAACTAATTGATGTTTTCGGAACTTATTTATTTGATCCAGGCACATCATGGAATGTAGCCGGAACCGTCGGAGCTACTCTCAATCATACATTGGTAAGAAAAGATACCGTTCTTTCTCCAACACTAGATTGGGCTACAGCCTCAGGAACAAATTCAGATGACTCTCAATGGATAGTTTATGCTCAAGACGATTTCTCTTATTTAGGTTCTCATGTAATGAATACTGGTGCAGCAACTTCATATGCACCTGTAATTTCAAATTTTACAGCACCTACAGCACTTCCATTAGAAAGTGAAGATCATATCATTACAGCGACTGTTATAGATAACGACAATGATTTAAAAAATGTTAGACTTTATTTTCAAATCAACAATAGCGATCCAACTATTGTAACAATGACCAATTTAGGTAATAATCAATTTTCATCAAAGATTCCTAATGAAGTAGTTTCAAACAGTGATTTAGTTGAATATTGGTTATTAGCAGAAGATTTAGGTACAGGAGCAGACTATCATTTAACCACAACTGCTCATATTAAATATCTTGCAGGAATCACACCATTAACAACAGTCACAGCATATACTACTGCCAATACACCTTCCAATAATGGGATCATTTGCAGAGTTGATGCGATTAACACAGCAAACTTCCATCCAGTAGGTGGCACAACTATTGATGCTTATATTCAAGATGCTAATGGTGCCATCAATGTTAAAAAAACTAGTTTAGTTGGAGATCCATTTGTAATAGGCAACAGCTATAATGTAACAGGAACTGTTGCAATAGCGAATAACAGAATATACCTCAATCCAACCTCAATAATTGATATGGGTGTAGGTGTCATGCCAGAAGCTTTAGTAATTGGAATTGATCAATTACTTATAAATCCTGAACAAATGGAAGGTATGTTAGTTGAATTGCAGAATGTCAATGTTACAGATGGTTTATGGCCAGATCATTCTGTTTCAGCAACTTTAACAATTGCTCAAACAGAGAATGCTAGCCCATTAATGCTTTATGTTGATGTTGACACTCAAATCTTTTATGAAACAGAAGTTCCAAGCGGTGCATTAACAATAAAAGGGATATTTACCCAATATAATGATTCATATGAAATTATGCCTCGTTCATTAAGTGATATTTTTACATATCAAACCTTACCTGTAACTTTCTCGTCATTCACAGCATCAGTAAGTTCTTCAAATACAGTTTCATTACAGTGGACAACCCAGTCCGAAAGTAATATTCATGGATATTATATTTACCGGAATAATTCTAATAATCAGGCAACAGCACTAAGAGTTAGTTCCTTGATATCAGCCAGCAATACTTCAAATCAAGTTACTTATGATTATACAGATGCAGAAGTTGAAGTAAACAATACTTATTATTACTGGATTGTATCTTATGAGTTAAATAGTCATATGGAATGGCATGGTTCTGCTTCAGTTACCATTAACGGAAATACCCCACCACAACCAGTGATTTACACTTCATTAACAAATACTTATCCAAACCCTTTCAATTCAAGCCATGGTCAAGCCAATATTGAATTAAAAGTTAAAGATAACGAAATCGCTACATTATATATTTATAATGTAAGAGGGCAGGTCGTTCGTTCATTTAACAACATCGTTTCAGGAGAAAGAACCATTCATTGGGACGGAAAAGATGTAAAAGGCAATCGTTGTTCAAACGGGATTTATTTCTATAAATTAAGTAGTCCAACTATTACTTCTGTAAAAAAAGTTATGCTTATAAAATAAGCTAAATATGCCGTTTAGAAGAGCAGAGTTTTCTCTGCTCTTCTTTTTTTTTGTCATTTTATAATAAATTAGATTTTAAACATTATTGAGTAAATTGAAGTGTTTAAGGTTAGTAAACACTGTAAAGTAACATTTTCATTGACAAAGATTAGAGAAATAATAAAAATCAATTATTGTAATAAAATTTAGGAGTTATGCCGTTATGAGTTCAACTGCTGTTTTGGGATGTATTTTTGGAGACGAAGCCAAAGCTAAGATTGTGGATGTTTTAGCTGCAGATGCAGACATTATTGTACGATTTCAAGGGGGCAGTAATGCCGGGCATACAATACAGTTTGAGAACAAGAAATTTGTCATGCATTTAATCCCCTCGGGAATATTCCATGAGCATAAAGTTTGCATATTAGGTTCAGGAGTCGTATTAGACCCTGAACAATTAGAAAAAGAAATGGAAGCATTACAAGCCAATGGTGTTAGTTTTGAAAATAGGTTTTTTATTGACGAAAGAACATCACTCGTACTACCCATACATAAAGAGATAGATGCCTGGATGGAAGAATTAAAAGAAGATGATAACATTGGTACGACCAAACGAGGAATCGGTCCGTGTTATTCAGACTCAATAAGTCGCATTGGGTTGAGAATGTGTGATTTAGACAACAAAGAATATATCGTTAAAAAGCTAAATTATCTTTACAAATATCATAAGATTTCAGAAAGTCAGGAAAATTTAAAAGCATTAAGTGAGAGATATTTCCAGTTCGGAAACAGAATGAAAAAGTATATGATGAATATACCATATTATTTAGATAAAGCTTATCGTGAAAATAAAGAGATCTTGTTTGAAGGTGCACAAGGAACCTTGTTAGACATTTATTTTGGCACCTATCCTTTTGTAACCTCATCACACACAGTATCAGGTGGCATTTCGGTTGCTTCTGGATATGCCCCAAATAGAATAGATCTATTAGTTGGTGTTTATAAGAGTTATTTTACACGTGTAGGATCAGGACCTTTTCCGACAGAACAGATCAATTCAGTAGGTGATCAAATCCGCAAACAAGGCAATGAATTTGGCTCTACAACAGGCAGACCACGTCGTTGCGGATGGTTTGATGCAGTAGCTGCAAAGTTTTCAGCAATGATCAATGGAATAGATTCCATAGCTTTAACCTTATTGGATGTATTAAGCGGAGTCAATGAATTATATATATGTGATCATTATGAAATAAACGGAAAAGCAATATATGAATTTCCAGCTGATCAACGATTATTAGCACAGGCTAAACCGGTTTATATCAAACTTGAAGGATGGACAGAAGATATATCAGATTGTAAATCCTGGGACGAATTACCAGAAAGAGCAAAAGATTATGTCAGAAAAATTGAAGTTATCATGGATATTCCAATTAATATATTATCAGTCGGTCCCAATCGAGATCAAACCATTTTCTTAATTCAAGAAGATGAATAAGGAGAGTAATATGATTCATCTAATAAAGTTGGGTTTATTCATCATTGTTTTATTGAGTTTCATACCGTTTAATCTTTATGGAGAGGAACCTGCTGTTTTCCAATCTCCAGATTTACTTAGCGGAATATACGATCAATATAGTAATAATAGATTAAATGCCTCCATGTCAGGTAGAGGAAATACAGGCATATCCATTTCAGGGGGAGTTGAATCAGCATGGTATAATCCCGCCTTATTGAGAGAAGATATAAAGAATTTCTACTTAGAATTAATGGTGAAAGACAATACTAGAGAATTCAATAAATTAGCTGATCAAACCTATCAATCTCCTTATCCAATTACCTTTGTGGGTATGAATTTTAATACTAAAAGCAAATATCGTTATGCTCTTTCATATTCACTGGCAAATTCCATTCAGTATTATTCTTTTGACAGGAATTTATATGGTACGGGAGATTTATTCTATGATCCTACTTATTTAAATCATCAGTTAACGTTAACAGGATCATACGAATTGACAGACAAATATAGCTTTGGATTAAATACTTTACTAAATTTTCATCAATTTATTGAATATAGAAATGAAGGAAAGGCTGACCGTTTAAACTTTATAAAACCTGTCTTTAGATTCCAACCTGGTTTTTTATACAAGGGAGATTATATTAGCATTGGCAGTAGTGTAACCATTCCAACCAAAGCAACTTTTAAAGAATCATATGTCAATTTTGAGACAACTTTTCCAACTATAGTTAGAAGTGGAATTTCCTTTCGTTATAATGACTTTTTATGTGCTTTTGATGCAGATTATTCCAGATATAGCGAACAGGATAGCAATTTTAAAGATCAATTGGTTCTCAAAACAGGAATGGAAATGAGAAGAAATATTTATTCTTTAAAGTGTGGTTATATGTACATTCCTTCAATTTTTAAGGGGATTTATGAAGTGCCTGATTTTAGTGATCCGACTCACAGTGAATTTCATCATAGTTTTTATGACAATATTCCAACTTTAGGAGTCATAAAAAACGCAGATATGAACGTTGTAACCCTAGGTACCACGATCAAACCAACGAAAGATGTGGAGTTAAATTTATGCGTAATGAGAGATGTCAATTCCAGATTTAATTATACCCAATTAATCTCCTCTGTAAAGTTTAATTTATCCATTTTTGACAAACTCAAAAAAGAAAAGTAAAAAAAAGCTTGATTTTTAAAATTAATTCTGTTAGATTTAAATAAAGATAATAAATTAAAAAGGTGGTAAAGGAGAACGATGAAGAGAAAACTCATCTGTATAGAGTCAGATTTTCAAGAAAAACCAAGAAGGTATGAATTTGATGACATCAATGATTTAGCCATTACAATTCAGAAATTTCAGCAGAAGGGCTTATTTTTTGCTTTTTTAACGGAAGATCTTAATTCTATCCGGTATTTTTTGCGAGAATTTACTTTATTTTCTCAAGTTCCCGTATTAGTTAAAACAAAATCACTAGAGGATGTTGATTATATTTTTACAGGTGTTATTCCTAACCCGATATTTTTGTTTAATCAAGACTTTTATGAAAGATTAGAAGAAGGGGATTTTTGTCGAATTCACAATAAGATATGGGGTGAGCTACATCATAAGAAATACCATGCCTTAAATTATACATTAAAAAGCACCATGGATGCGATAGAGATAGCTGTTGATTATCTCCAACAATTCACCTTTAGTATTTTTCCTGACATGAAGAACCATCGATTTTTTGAATATAATCTAATTATCAGAGAATTATTAACAAATGCAGTGAAACATGGTAATAGATTTGACATTAATAAAACAGTGAAATTGACAGTTTATACAGATCCTTTAGAAGGATATTTTGGTTTCGCAGTTTTAGATGAAGGGGAAGGATTTGATTATAATACACGCTTAAAAGAAGTAAGAGAGGATGAATTAAGGGTAAACCAGAGAGGTTTATTTCTAATAAATGAATTCAGTCATTTAGTTATATCAGACAAGAATTTAATCATTACAGAATTTAATAAAATATAGAGATTATAGATATTAGGGAGGTTTCATGGAAGTTAATCAGACAGGTAACGGATTAGAATTCATCGCAAAAGATAATTTAGTAGCAGCTAATCTTGAGAATCAATTGTCGATGATAAAAGATGCAATGAACAAGAATACAGAAGCAAATGAAATCATTCTCAATTTAAAAAATGTAACAGAAATCGATTCCATGGGCATTAACTTAGTCGTTGGATTGTATAAGCAGGTCAATGCAGCAGGCAAGAAATTTTCAGTAAGCAATGTTTCAAGACCGATACTCAATTTATTTAATTTATTTAAACTTACTTCATATTTTGATGTTTCCTGAATAGGAGGATAGATGGTTGGACAAGATCCCGAAATGTTACAAATGTTCTTGGAAGAATCCAATGAACATTTAGGAAGTTTAGAACCCGATCTTCTTCTACTGGAACAGAACAAGGAAAACCCTGATCAAGAACTGATTAATCGAATATTTAGAGCTGTTCATAGTTTAAAAGGAGCTGCAGGTTTCTTTGGTTTTGAAAATATAACAGAATTAAGTCATGTGATGGAGAGCTTATTATCATTGGTTCGAGATGGCAAATTAAAACCAACCTCAACTATGATAACTACACTGCTCCAAGGTACAGATTTACTAAATCAAATGATAGGTGATATTGACAATAGTGAAGAGGTTGATGCTGTTTCTGTAAAAGACCTTTTAGAAAAAATACTAAATGGGAATGAAGATGTTTTAGACACTGTAGAATTAAAAATAGAAGGCAAAGAAAATTTACCAGATAAATTAGCTAAGCAGTTTCAAATTTCTATTACAGATTTGAAAAAGGCATTAGCACACGGTCATTTTCTATATTCAGTGCATGCTTATACTAATAAGGATATGAAACAAAAAGATAAGACACCTTTGGATTATCTTAAAAGTATAGAAAAGTTAGGTAATTTAATCGGATCCTATGCTGATATTTCAACAATAACAGGTTTAGATCCTACTATAAATGAAAATGATATGTCTTTTGTATATTTGTTTTCTTCAGTATTAGAACCAGATTTGATTTCTTTAGGTTTGGAAGTTCCAGAAGAACAGATACAATCATTAGATATTCCTGAATTTATAGATAAAGAATTCAGAGTCATTCATGATTCAGTAGATAAACCAAAGACTGAGAATAAAGAACCAAAAAAAGCCAAAAAAGAAGTAAAGAAAGAAGAACCTGCTGAAGTTCCAAAAGCAGAGAAAAAAGTTACAGAGAAAATAGCCCCACCGATAGTCGAAAAAGAAATAGTTATTAATGAACCTACCCCACAGACAGAGAAACAAATAGAGAAATCTGTCGAGAGTCCTGAAATAATTGAGGAAGTTGAAGTAAAATCAGTAAAAAAAGACAGTAGTGTTCAACAAAAAGAAACTTTACGCGTATCTGTTACTTTATTAAATGATTTAATGGCATTTGCTGGTGAACTTGTTTTAGCTCGTAATCAGTTATTACGTTTAGCGTCTGAAGCTGCAAAGAGTGTGCCGGGATTACCAGCTGTATTACAAGATATTGATATGACAACTTCTGTATTACAAGAAAAGATCATGAATACCAGAATGCAGCCAATATCTTTAGTATTCAACAAATTCCCTCGTATGATTCGCGATTTAGGGGGAAAATTAAATAAAAAGATAAACTTAGAAACCATAGGCAATGATGTAGATTTAGATAAATCCATTATAGAAAACTTATCTGACCCTTTAACACATTTAGTCAGAAATTGTGCAGATCATGCTATAGAGCTCCCAGATGAAAGAGTAAAAAAGGGCAAACCTGAGTTTGGAACTGTTTTGTTAAAAGCTTACCATGAGGGCGGTAAAGTCAATATTGACGTGATTGATGATGGTGCTGGAATAGATCCGGTAAAATTATTAAGGAAAGCAATAGAAAAAAAGGTAGTAAACGAAACTGAAGCGAAGAAACTCAGTGAGAAACAAATATTGGAATTAATCTTTGCACCGGGTTTTTCAACAGCCGAGAAAGTATCAGATGTATCTGGTCGCGGTGTTGGAATGGATGTCGTAAAGACAAATATTGAAAAGCTTGGTGGATCAGTCAGTATAGAGTCAAAAGTAGATCATGGCACTTTAGTAAATTTAAAATTACCATTAACTTTAGCAATAATCCCCTCTTTAATTATCAAAACAGAAAACATGCATTTTGCTTTACCTCAGGTTGCATTAAAAGAGCTTGTTCGAGTTAAAAAGGGTGACAATAATCGTCGTATTGAAAAAGTAAATGAAGCCCCAGTTTTACGTTTGAGAAATAAATTATTGCCCATAGTATATTTGACAGAAGTTTTAGGAATAGATAAACATAATGAAGAAATTGAAGTAACAAGAGTACTAGTTTTAAAACACGATATTAATGAGTTTGGCTTGGTTGTCGATGAGATTGTTGAGAATGAAGAAATTGTTGTAAAATCAATACCACGCTTCTTTAAATCATCAACCTGTTATTCAGGAACAACCATTATGGGAGATGGATCTGTTTCTTTAATTTTAGATATTGCGGGAATTGCCAATAAAGCTAAATTGAATTTTGCCTCATTGAAAGAACAAGAAAAGAAGATTGCCAAAGCAGAAGAAGATGCTATGGACTCAGTCAGCTCTGAAAAGCAAAATGTTCTTCTCTTTGAAAATGCAGAAAATGAACTGTTTGCACTTAATCTTGATTTAATCAAACGTATTGAAAAGCTTAAAAATGAAGATTTCGAAATGGTTGGAGAAAAAGAATATATAGAGCATGAAGGTCGCAGCTTACGAGTTGTTCGCCTAGAACATTTTCTGCCTGTACGCATTCGAGAAAAGCAGAATGAATTCCGTTACGTCATTATTCCAAAAATGCTAGAAATGCCTATTGGAATCATTGCTCATAAGATCATAGATTCATTAGAAGCAGAGATTCATATTGACACTGAAAATATTACTTCAAAAGGGTTAATAGGCTCGGCTCTCATTCAGAATGAACTTGTTTTATTCCCTGATATTTATCAGATAATCGAAATGGCAGAACCTGAAAAAGCAATTCGAAGAATGCATAATGAAAATGACAAATATAAGATTTTAGTAGTTGAAGATACTGCTTTTTTTAGAACTTTGGAGAAACAATATTTTGAATCAGCTGGTTATAAGGTTGAAACAGCAAATGATGGATTAGATGCATTAAAAAAAGTAACCAAGACAAATTATGACTTATTTATTGTTGACTTATTAATGCCTCGTATGGATGGATATGAATTTGTTCAGGAAGTACGAAAGAACCCAAAATTATTAAGTACTCCTTGTGTAGCTGTTACAACCCTTACCAGTGAAGAAAGTCGCCAAAAAGCTAAGGATTCAGGTTTTGATGCTTATGAGATAAAAATCCATAAAGACAAGCTTTTGGATACTGTTAAAGCCTTACTAGCTGCAGAAAAGTTTGAATAATAATATTAGAATAAACTCTTTAATAACCCTCATGAAAGTGAGGGTTTTTTTAATGTCATATATTCCTCTCATTATTCACTAAAATTTGTTTTGCAAAGATGATGCAAAACAATAAGGAGGTACTCATATGACAATCATAACATTTTTTATTTTACATTATGCAATCTGGATTGAGAAAGCTCCAAGGAACAAATGGATTAGGTATGAGTTTGGATTAGGTTTGATAAGAAATAAATTTTAGAGTGGGGTATTCTTAATATGAAGTAATATAATTATCTGATAAGAGTCTGACAAAAACTGTATTGGCTAAACACACAGGTTTTCTTCATCAGAGAAGGAATGATATTTAGCAGGAAACTGATTATCTTCACAGACAAACTAAGGATAATACTTTTAATTGACAATTATTCTGAAATAATTAGTTTGAAAAAATAGAGTGCGACTAACGTTATTTAATTAACAACAAGTATATCATAACAATTTTTAAAGAGAATACTAGGAGTCTATTATGGCTATATTAATAAAAGAGATAATAAGTTTCATGCAAAATATTGCTCCAAAAGAATTAGCTTATTCATGGGATAATGTTGGTGTAATGGTTGGAGATGTCAATCAAACAACTGAAAAGATATTATTAACTCTTGATGTGACAGAATCTGTGATAGAAAAAGCCATTAGAGAAAATATAGGGTTAATAATTTCACACCATCCCTTCATATTTAGATCCTTAAAAAACGTTACAGACCCGAAGATAATAAGACTAATAAAAAACAATATTGTGGTTTATTCTGCACATACAAATCTAGACGTTGTTACTGAAGGAGTGAATTTTGCTTTAGCCAATAGACTAAAATTAACTAATTTACAATTCTTACAGTCTAACATTGAAAAAGAAATGTTTCAGATAGCAGTTTATGTTCCATCAGAATATTCAGAGCAAATACTTTCAACCGTATTTAAAGCAGGGGCAGGTCAAATAGGATCATACAGTCGATGCAATAGTCGTTATCAAGTACAAGGGTCGTTTTTCCCTGATAGTAAAGTAAATCCAACTATTGGCGAAAAAGAGTCTTTGAATTTGGTTCATGAAGAGAAGCTTGAATTTGTTTGTGATTCTGTTTATCTAACAAATGTAATACGTTCCATGATTCAAGTTCATCCTTATGAAACACCTGTTTATTATGTTTATAAATTACAACAGAATTCTCAGAATTTTGGTCTTGGCTATATTGGTAACTCTTTTGAAAATATGAACCCTGAGGAATTTGCTCAATTTGTGAAAGAACAATTATCAGCACCATTTGTTAAACTATGGTTACCCAAAGAAAGTAAAAACTCAATGATCCAACGGGTAGCAGTCTGCGGAGGCAGTGGAGGGATGATTCTAAATTCAGCCAGAGAGGCAGATATATTAGTAACGGGTGATATCAATTATCATCAATTCTTAGATTCAGTTAAACCAATAATTGATGCGGGTCATTTCTTTACTGAAAATCCAGTACTCGATATTTTAGAAGAAAAGTTAAAAGCTTTTCATATTCAGATCGAAAAGATCAGCTATGAGAATCATGAATATAATCAACTTAAATTAATTTAAAATAATTAATAAGTCTTTTGGAGGACAAATGAAATCAATTGAAGAATTCATACTGGAAAGAGAAATCTTAAATGAAAAGACTTTAAATTTTGGACAAAAGAATATAAAACGTTTTTTTAATCTTGATTGGAATACATACAAAGAAGGAGCACTAGATAAAAAAACAAAGGAACTGTTAGGATTAGTTTCTTCTATGGTTTTAAGATGTGATGATTGCATAAATTATCATCTAATTGAGTGTTTCAAAGCAGGTATAAAAGATGAAGAATTGGAAGAGACCTTTTCAATTGCTTTAATTGTAGGAGGATCAATCGTTATTCCACATTTACGAAGGGCAGTTGCTCAATGGGAGGCTGTCAAAGAGTATTTTGCACTTGAAATGAATCCTGCTAAAAGAGATGTTTTTCAAAAGATATATTCTGAAATTGAAAAAACAATTGTTCAGGAAAAAGATAAGAATAAAGTCATGAGATTTATTGTAGAAATCCTTGATAAAGAAATAGAGTATTACGATTGGACAGGATTCTATATCGCAGAACCTCAATCTAAAAAGTTAATATTAGGAGAATATGTTGGAGAGCCAACAGAGCATATTGGTATTTCTTATGGAGAAGGAATTTGCGGACAAGCTGCAGAGACCAATGAGACTTTTTTAGTTCCCGATGTATCACTTCAAAGTAATTACTTATCATGCTCTTTAAAGACAAAATCAGAGATAGTTGTTCCTGTTTTTAATGTAAAGAAGGAATTTGTGGCAGAACTGGATATAGATTCTCATGATCTAAATCCATTTGATGCCATTGATAAGTATTTTTTAGAAAAGATTTGTAACCTTTTAGGTCAATTATTTTTAATTAAAGGTTAACTATGTCAGAAATATTAGTAAAGCGAACCCGTGGAGATGTTGTAGAAGCTATTCATAGGGGACATATTGTAGTTATTAATGAAAAGAAAGAGATCCTTCACAGTGTTGGGGATCCGTATTATTATACCTATCTCAGATCATCAGCTAAACCCATACAAGCTCTTCAGATTATCTTAAGCGGAACAGCCGATCATTATAAGTTTTCAGATCAGGAACTATCCCTTATGTGTGCTTCACATTATGGAGAAGAAGCTCATATTGAGACCGTCAAATCAATAATGGAAAAAGCAGGAATTGCAGAGAAAGAATTTCTATGTGGCTCTGCAACGTCACTAAGTTATGATTATGCTATAAAACTTGCCAGAATGGGTATTGAGGATAATCCATTGATCAGTGATTGTTCAGGAAAACACAGTGGAATGATTGCTATTTGTAACCATATGAATTATGACAAACAGCATTATTTAAATCCTGATCATCAATTACAAATCGAGAATTTGAAACTCATTTCTCAATTATCAGAGTATTCATCGGATCAAATCAAGATTGGAATTGATGGTTGTTCTGTTCCTGTTTATGCCATGCCCATTTATAATATGGCTATAGCTTTTTTAAATCTGGTTAATCATGATCATTATTCAGACCAATTACAAACAGCCTGCCGTAGAATATTCAAGAGTATGACGAGTTATCCCTTTATGGTTTCAGGTACCAATGGATTTTGTACAGCCTTGATGTCAGCAACGAAAGGAAGACTAATCGGTAAGATTGGAGCTGAGGGAGTCTATTGTATCGGATTTAAAATAGAGAAAATAGCTTTAGCTGTAAAAATTGAAGATGGTTGCCTAGATATCTTACCTAATGTAGTGATGGAAATACTAAAACAATTGGACTTATTATCAAAAGAAGAGTATGAGACTCTAAAGAATTTTCATATCAGTGATAATTTGAATGATAACAATTATGTTGTAGGGAAGATTTATCCTGAATTTAAATTTAAATGAAAACCAGGTAAGCGATGAGAGACTTCTTAAGAAAATCAAACTTTAAAAAAACAAGATTCTTGTTTGAACTTGTAAAAGAGATTGAACAGACTAAAACAAGAAAGGCATTCATAGAGTTAAAAGATCATTTCATAGAGTATTTAAAAGTATTAGAAAATGAATTAGAATTTCAAATGCTTTTTAATCAAAAGGAAAAGATTAAATCCAGCGAGGATAAATACCATTTTATAGATGAAGTCTTATTTTTTTTTAAAGAATTAATGCAGGCAGAGAAAGATCATCATTTTTTAAAACCAATCCAAATCAGACAAGAAGACGGGATCCATCATGTAAAACAGACAATTCCATTAATCCTGATTTTACATAATTTAAGGTCAACTTTTAATGTGGGATCTATAATTCGAACCTCAGAGTGTTTTGGTATTGAAAAATTGCTTTTTAGCGGTTATACACCTATACCTAACCATCCAAAAGTAATAGATACTTCGATGCAAACTTCTCAAAGAATTGATTGGGAACAAACAGATGATCTTTATAAAACAATACTTAGTTTGAAAAAGGAGGGTTATGTGGTTGGAGCTTTAGAAACAGCCGACCCTTCCATCAATCTTTATGATTATCAACAAAGCTTTCCATTAGCAGTTATAGTGGGTAATGAAGCCATGGGAATCGAGAAAAAGATCTTAGAACAATGCGACTGTATTCTTACAATACCTTTGTCCGGATGGAAAAACTCTTTAAATGTAGGTGTTGCAACAGCTTTATGCTGTTACGAGATATCAAAAATATATTCTGAAACAAGAATTAGAAATAATTGAAAAAAACCATATGAGAAAATCAGGAATTAAGACATATTTTATAAGAGATAATGTCCTAACTGTTAAAGATTTATCTGTTTATCATTACAACTTGATTCTACCTGACGCAAGAAAATCATTGACAAAATATAAAAAAAAAGTAAAAATTATCTATAAATTGTATAGTCAGAAGCAGGACTATGAAAAAAGCTTATAGAATGGTAGTTGAAGGAAGAGTGCAAGGGGTAGGATATAGATCTTACATCTTCACTCATGCCAGAATGTTGGGTTTAAAAGGTTATGTAAAAAACCTAATTGATGGAAAAGTAGAAATAATTATAATAGGTGATGCTGATGCTATCCATCAATTTAGAAAATTATCCAACAAAGGTCCTTCTTTTGCATGGGTGTATAACATCCAATATACTGAAATTGAATTGAAAGAAGAATATGAAGATTTTAAAATATATTATTAATAGAAAAGTTGTTGCAATAACTAGTTTACTACTGATTTTTTTTCAGGTAAATCTAAGTGCTTTAAAGACTCATAAAGTCAGAAAAGGTGAGACTCTTTATGCAATAGCAAAAAAATATAAGATTACAGTAGATGAACTAAAAAGTTATAATAATATGACTTCAAATAAACTTCAACCTGGACAACGTTTAAATGTTGAAGCAAAAAAATCTGAGAAGAAAACAGAAAAGAAAAAGACTAGTTCTCAAAGATCAAATGTACAAGAACAAAACCGATCACAAAGAGATGAAACTCCAAGAACACAAATTGTTAAAAAAACGGAGAAACAGTATTATAAAGTAAAAAAAGGTGATACAATTTCCTCCATAGCTAGACGAAATGGAACAACTATTGATGTAATTAAAAAATTGAATCATTTGAAGAATAACAAACTTAGAGTAGGTCAAAGATTAACCGTTGGAGAAACTGTTGTGAATACTGTTACTGAACAACCAACAGAATTTAGTGAACCTATTAGATTAGCAGAAAAGAACCATGTGGTAAAAAAGGGTCAAACATTATATTCAATTTCAAAAATGTATAATTTAGATGTTGTGGACATTTTAGATTATAATAATTTAAAGAGTTTTGAAATCAAAGAAGGGCAGAAAATATGGTTAGAACCAGGACATCAAAATGCATTAAATGATGACTCACAAGAAGCTACACCCACAGTCACAGAAAATAAAACACCTCAAATAGCTGTTCATATAGTTGCCAGAGGAGAGAATCTTTTTAGAATTGCTAAGAATTATAATGTCAAAGTAGAAGACGTAAAAAAATGGAATAATCTTTCTTCACTAACCGTTAAAGAAGGACAATCTTTATATATTGGAGATCCTGCTGGGATGAATACGAGAGACATTGAATATATCAAACAAAACAAGCAATCTTTTTTACCATTTAGCAAAACACCTGTCTTACCATTAAGTAGTGTAAAAATTATCTCTGAATTTGGTATGAGACAAGGGAGAATGCATAAAGGTTTAGATTTTTCTGCTCCAAAGGGAGAACCAATATTTGCAGTTCTACCTGGAAAAGTAGTGTTCTCTGGGGTTCAACGTGGTTATGGAAATGTTGTCATTATTGAACATGATAATTTTGTAATGACTGTTTATGGACATAATGAAACAAATCTGGTGAAATTTGGAGATGAGGTAACTCAGGGACAGATAATCGGATTGGTAGGAAATACAGGAAATGCTAATGGCCCTCATTTACACTTTGAGTATCGTGTTCGTGCAGTAGCTCTTGACCCGAGAGATTTTCTGCCAGGTTTACCAAGATAATATGATGAATACTGAAAAAGCAATCTATTCTATCTCAGAGGTAGCCAAAAAATTAGGACTACATGAACAAACAATCCGTGATTATGAAAGGCATCATCTAATTAAACCTCATCGCTTAAAAAACAGTCGCAGAGTTTTTACAGATCATGAAGTAACAAGAATTTCATTAATAAGTACGTTAACTCAAGAAATGGGATTAAACCTTGCAGGCGTAATCTTGGTTTTTAAATTAGCAAAAAAGTATAAAATGGTAGATGATGAATTATTTGATTTTGTAATTGATCATAAAAATAATTTTTAGTTTGTAAGGACAATAAATGGAAAATGTATTTCAAGATAAAGCTTTGCAAAGTTATTTGAATGAAATTTCAAAATATCCGACTATCTCTCGTGAAGAAGAGAGAGAGTTGGCGATACGAGCAAAAAAAGGAGATGAAAAAGCTAAGAATGAATTAGTGAAAGCAAATCTGAAATTTGTCGTAAAGATAGCCTCTCATTATCAAAAAAGAGGTCTATCTCTATCAGAACTAATCAGTGAAGGCAATATCGGATTAATCAAAGCAATAGAAAAATATGATACAGAAAAAGAGATTAAACTCATTTCTTATGCTGTCTGGTGGATCAAGCAAAAGATTCTTTTTGCCTTAGCAGAAAAAACTTCATTAATCAGAGTGCCTTTAGGAAGATCTAATGCTCTTAATAAATTGAGATCTATCCGTGAGCGCTATATTGCTCAAACTGGTGACGAACCTTCTATGGATCACTTAAGCGAAGAATCTGATATTTCTGAAAAACTATTGGGAAATATCAAAATGCAATCAAATAATACTCTGTCTTTGGATGAGTTGAGCTATAGTAATAAAAATGAGGAGAGCAGTCTTTTAGATTATGTTGAAGATGTGACTGCTGAAGATCCTAAGAATTTATATTTTAAAAATAAACTGCATGATAGGATTCAGAATTCAATAAAGAATCTTGATAAAAGAGATGCACATATAATTAAATCTTATTTTGGACTAGATGGCTATACTGAAAAAAACTTTGCAGAAATTGCTGATGAAATGGGAATATCTAGAGAACGTGTCCGACAAATACAGAAACAAGCATTAAAAAAAATACTTGATAAATCATATGATGAACAAGAAGCGGATATTGACTATATTATCCGTTATTCAAATTAGGAGGTTACTTTCATGATAGAAAACTTTAATCAAATGCTCGAAATGGTTAAAAAAAACCCTGAAAGAAAAACTGTCGTAATCGCAGCAGCTCAGACTGATTCAGCTATAGAAGCAGCTGTATTGGCTAAAGAATACGATTTAGCAAATTCATTACTAGTAGGAGATAAAGGAGCAATTGAAAATTTAATTTTACAATTATTCCCACAGTATGAGAATAAATTTGATATAATTGATACAGGGAAAGACATAGTTAAGGCTTGCACAAGGTCTGTAGAGCTCATACGCGAAAACGCAGGGCAGATCATTCTAAAAGGAAAGGCAGACACCGCACTAATCCTTAAAGCTGCACTTGACAAGGATTATGGGCTCAGGACTGGCGAGGTAATCAGTGATGTATTAGCTTATGAGACTCCTGAACGTGTTCTTTTAATGTCTGATGGGGGTATCAATTTATATCCTGATCTAAATGACAAAATTTCCATAATAAAAAATGCTGTAAAAGTGGCTCATGCTTTAGGAAACCCTATGCCAAAAGTTGCTTTATTAGCGGCAGTAGAAGTCGTAAATCCCAAAATGTCCTGTACAATGGATGCCTCAGTAATATCTAAAATGAATCAAAGAAAACAAATCACCAATTGTATTATTGACGGTCCTTTGGCTTTTGATAATGCCATCAATTTAGAAGCAGCACAGATGAAAGGTATAGAATCTCAGGTTGCAGGACAAGCAGATATCTTGATCGTTCCAAATATTGAAGCTGGTAATATTTATGGTAAACTATTGACTTATTATTGTAACTGGAGAGTGGCTCATGTTGTTATGGGAACAAAAGCTCCAATATTAATAGCTTCCAGAGCTGATAGCGCAGAAACAAAAATGCTGTGTATGGCAATGGGCGCAATTTGCGCATAAACAATGCCCTCCATACAAATAATCTGTTTCGGTAAAACTAAAGAAAAATATTTTATAGAGCCGTTTCTTGAGTATAAGAAACGGCTTTCTTCATGGATTAATGTAGATTTAATAGAATTACCAACTGTCTCTCTTTCTTCAGCTAATAATATTAATATTGTTAAGAATAAGGAAGGAGACATTTTATTAAAAACAATTCAAAATAGTGACTATCTTATTGTTTTATCTGAAGAAGGAGAACAGTTAAGTTCTACAGATTTTACCCAATTTATTGACAAGGCACAACTTAAAGGTAATATTAAATTCATTATTGGTGGAACATATGGTTTAGATGAACGTATTAAAAAGAGAGCTAATTTTTTATTGAGTTTTTCTAAAATGACCTTTACCCATGAGATGATTAGAGTTTTTTTGATAGAACAGATTTATCGGGCTTATACCATTCTTAAAAATAAAAAATATCATTATTGATTTGTTAAAAAATCAATATCGCAACATTTACTTTAATTATACATTATTGCACTAAACAGATTAATCCCAATATTTCTTATCTAAATTTCTATAATTCACCGCTTCACTCATATGATTAAACAATATATTATCAGAATCATCCAAATCAGCTATTGTTCTGGAAAGTTTTAACACTCTGTCATAAGCTCGGGCTGAAAGTCCCATCCTTTGCATAGCATGCTTTAATAAATCTTTACTATCCTCATCAATAACACAATATTTTCTAATATGTTTAGAAGACATTTGAGCATTACAATAGATAGTGTCATTCTTAAACCTTTCCAATTGCTTTTCCCTGCAAAGATTGACTCTTTTTCGAATCTCTTCTGATTTTTCTCCACTATTGACAGACATTAAATCATGATAATGCAATTGAGGAACATCAATATGAATATCAATTCTATCCAATAAGGGACCTGAAACCTTTGATCGATAACGTATTACCTGTTGTTGACTGCAACTACATGTATGACCTTCTATTTGATTTCCATAATAACCACAAGGACAGGGATTCATTGAAGCAATAAGCATAAATTTAGCAGGAAAGGTAAGTGTTTGCGTTGCACGAGCTATCGTAACAAATCCATCTTCCAAAGGTTGTCTTAATACTTCTAAAGCAGACTTTTTAAACTCAGGAAGTTCATCTAAAAATAGTACACCATTATGAGCTAAGGAAACCTCTCCTGGTTTTGGAAAGGTACCTCCTCCAATTAAAGCAATATCAGAAATAGTATGATGAGGTGATCTGAACTGACGACAAGTAATTATTCCCTTGTGAATTTCTGTTAATAACCCAGCAACTGAGAAAATCTTGGTTGTTTCTAAAGCTTCCTCAATTGAAAATTCAGGCAATATTGATGGTAATCTTCTGGCAATCATAGTCTTTCCTGACCCTGGAGGTCCGATCATCAACAAATTATGACCTCCTGAAGCTGCTACTTCCAAAGCTCTTTTCACATGAAACTGACCTTTTACATCAAACAAATCATCTGGAATAAAACTCATTGTTCGAAAAACATTTTCTATGTCCACAATAGCAGGCAGTATATTGAGGTTATTTTCTAGAAAATCAACCGTATCTTTCAAATTTTCTACGGGATATACCTTTAAACCTTCAATCAAACCTGCTTCATGGGCATTATCCTTGGGGACAATGATTCCTTCCATGTTGTCACGCTTGGCTGCTAAGGCTATAGGTAAAATCCCTCTCACGGATCTCACTTCTCCATCTAAAGACAATTCACCTGCAATAGCCAGTTTTTCTATCTTAATGCTTTTTAACTGATTTGTCGCAGCTAATAATGCGATGGCTATTGGTAAATCCAGTCCTACATCATCTTTTTTTAAGTCTGCTGGAGCAAGATTTACTGTATAATTTTTAGAACTAAATTTATATCCTGAATTTGAAATGGCAGAAGCAACACGATCTCTACTTTCTTTTACAGAATTCGAAGGTAATCCTACTACTGCAAACTTGAACAAACCTGGTCTTACATCGCATTCAATAAATAACTTTTCTGCATCTATACCGTTTAAAGTATAAGAAATAGCTTTTCCATACATAAAAACCCCTTATTAATAACCCACATATATTTTATATTGCTTTTTTAACATTTGTTTGCCATCTTCAGAATATCCTTCAAGATAAAGAACGTATAAACCTGGTAAAACAGGCTTTAATGAACTATTTTTCCCGTCCCATAGAATGACGCCTTTACTACTACCTTCTATACTTCCGATCAATTGCTTGATCTCTCTGCCTGAAAAATCAAATATTATTCCTTTAAAATTTCTAAGCCTTTTCTCTGCCTGATAAGTAATAATACAGGATTCCGACCGATAAGGAGAAAATGGGTTGGGATAGATCGTAAGTTTTGTATCAGTTACAATATTTTCCTGAAAAATTGAGTTTACTGCTCCAATGGTATGAAAAGATTTACAAGATCCCCAATTATTGTCAATGGCTCTATTAGTTGGAGATATTCGTTCAATGGAGACTCCTTTAGTTTTACTCCAAATTGGTAAATACAAAAAAGATTCTATTAAATTACCAAATTTATCCTTCAACAATAGGGTTTCTCCATTGTTTGACAGAGAAGGTAATCCATGGAATACAGGAATTTCATCAAGTTCATAATTTGCTTTTAAAAAAGTAGAATCACTTTTCGATCCGGTTAAAATAATATATTCACAAGATACCAATGGAATCCTGATGCTATCTTTATCACAAATAACCCATAAACTGTCTATCTGATCAAATGATTCATTAATCCGGATTTCTACCCATTCTGGTTCATTTACCAAAGGGTTATACATGATTTCATTGATTACAAAAGGTAAGAAATTATCAAGATATCCTTTCGAGCAAGTACTAATGCCTGTTTGACCACAAGCTTCATAGGTTAACTCATATCGAAAAAAAGAATAACAATTTCTTACTAATTCAGTATTAATTAGTAGTGTTTTCTCTTCTCCAATATTCAAGTCATCTATCGTTGATGAATTAATCAAACTCTCAGAAAAGTTATCCTGTTGAAAATAAATATCTAAGTTAATATTAGAAATTATTTCATCACTCTTGTTTTCAATGAATAACTCATGTTCAAGATGGTTGTCTTTTAGAATGATACTTTTCACTCTAAATCTTAATTCAAAATAGTTACTTTCAACACTGTTTTCTCTTGTTGGAGTCGCTCCCTGAGGTAATGTACAATATTGCCAACTTATCTCACTATCTGAAAGACAATCTATTCTTTCTAAAGAATGACCTTTATGATGATTATCTCCCAAATAACTCAATGAATCAAAAATGACATTCTCCTTAGATCTCATGACAAGCTTGTCTCCAGAATTATTCAAATATGTCCAAGATGTACATTGAATAACTAATTCAGGCTCTATATCAGAATAATATTCTAATAATGCATTTCTTTGATTACTTATAACTGTATAAGAATTTGGAGCTAGATCACCTGTAAATCTAATTCGAGAATTACTGGTATCATGAATCTCCCAATCTTCACAATGCCAGGTTGAATCAGAACGATTGAATAATTCCACCCATTCTGGACATGAACTATTAGGGTCATACATAAATTCACTAATAATAATTGGTGAAGATCCAAATAAAAAAGCCTTTGTTAAACGATTATCAACAAGGTTAATATCTTTATAGATGTAAACAAATACTGTGATAGAATGCACATTTTCTAATTCAATATGTAAAAATGTGCATAAGTTTTGCGAACTTTGCTGAGGAATATTTGGAATAGGAAGCAAATCTATTGATATACCATCAATTAGCACCTCTAAATATGAACGAGAGTTATCCACTTCAATTGTGGATAAGTTGTGGACAATTGTGTGTAATACAGTCATATTTTGTCGTTTATCCACATATAAATCCGTTACTTTAAAGTCTATATAATTGTTATTGGATGAATTAAAGGTACTTAATGAACAATCCTGCCAGTCAGTAATATTGTTTGTATCACAACCATCGGTTTTTCGTGCATAAGTATGACCTGAATTTATAATACTTAGTAATTGAGTTCCTATATCAACTAAATCATCAGGCAATGAATTGATGTTTGGTGAATCATACAATATTGTATCGGTGTATAAACCATCAGGAGACATTATCCTAACACCATCAGTTGAAGATCCTCCATTTTGAAAATCTAAATTACATATAAAATTAGAACCTTCTACTAAATTTTCTCCAACCGTTACAAAACTATCTGCTTTCAAAATAAAATGGGGGAATGTGAAATTGTTTGAAAATTCACTTCCCCCACTTTGTATTTCCCACCCCAATAAATCAATATCATTTTCTGTAGGATTGTATATCTCAATCCATTCAAATCCAGTGTCTGAACCAATCGGATCGACCATTATCTCATTAATAACAGGATTTGAAAACAGACTAGAAACAATAAAAAGAATTAAGAGTAAAACAACGAATGTTTTCATCATTTCATTAAAGTAATTTTCTTTATAAATTTATCACGTTCTGTTTCCATAATACAAAAATAGATTCCATTCCCACAGGCTTTATTATCAGAACTTTTCCCATCCCATTTTATACGATAAGCTCCCTTTTT
Source organism: Cloacimonadales bacterium (SeqCode) (assembly GCA_963678255.2). Classification (GTDB taxonomy): domain Bacteria; phylum Cloacimonadota; class Cloacimonadia; order Cloacimonadales; family WRIO01. Next base: position 473,132 of record CAXXTW010000001.1, on the reverse strand, counting down.
TTGAAACTTCTTTATCAAAGTTTTTATGAGTTGACCTTTAATATTGTATATCTTAATCCCAATAAAATCATCATCACTTAAACTATAGGAAATATCAATTGATGGATTAAAGGGATTTGGATAAGGATTCTTGAGTTCTGTTATGAGAGGAATTTGTGGGATTAATTCACTATCATCCCTTATTCTACAAATTATCGGACCATGATACGAAGAACTACCATCTAAATTCTGTATTTTTAACCAGTAATAATATACAGTGTCAGACAGTGTTTCTTCATCTGTAAAGTGATAAGTCCCGCCGATTGAGCTATTGTTAGCTCTGATAAGATTCGAGATCCTTAGTGAGTTAATTTGCGAGTTTATAAGGCTTCTATACACATAATAACCTACTAAATCTGTTTCAGATTGAGATTTCCAATTAAGCATTATCCGATTTTCTGATATTTGAACTGCCGTGAAAGAAGACAATGTGACTGGTAAGGTTAAATCATGCATCAACTCATCGCAGCCTATCATTGGTATGTATGGATTCCTTGTCTGCCCGTCTATATCAGTAAAAACACTATCTATATAATCTGTTCCATAACGAAAATCAAAAGAGGTCAATGCAAAGTTTAAATGTAAATCATCTATAGATACAAAACCAGGAGAAAAATTCTTTGAATGAGTATCTTTATCATTTGATTCTTTCCATTCTGAAAGTGTTGTATAGTTCTGCATGGAATAAATTAAATCCTCTCCTGTATTTACTTGATAATCATTGTAATCCAATATTGTAAATTCAGACAATGAGCTTTGATTATACAGAGAAAAAGAAGAATGATTCTCTTGAGAAGCATAATTGGTTTTATTGATTATTAAATTATTAGCAATAAATAAATAATGATTATTATAACCAATATGAAGACCGGCAGAAAGAAACTCCTCTACAGGATTGTTTATGGTATTGTTAAGATATATTGAATTATGATAAATCTTAACTAAGGAAGAATTAGAAACTGATATTCCTGATAAGCCGCTAATATCTGATTGTATTCCACCACTCTTTAGATTGCTGATTGCATTATTAATAATTCTTATATAATTAAAAGGTCCGTCTTGAAGATGAATTCCAATTATAGAGGCAGAGGAATTTGCTGATATTTGACGAATAATATTCCCGCTGATTAAAATGTCTGATGAAGAAGAGTTTATTTTAATCCCGGTTGCTTCGTTTGAAGAAGAGCTAATATGTTCTATCAGATTGTTTTCGATTTGTACAGAATTCCCTTTATTTAGATAAATACCATTTTGATAAAGATGATCTGTATCTGAACCAAATTGATTTTTAGCAATTCTTACTTCTTCTAAAGTTGTACAAGTCTCAGAAAATATCCCTGTCTTCAGCAATCCAAATGTTGAATTCTCTATGTTTATCTTCTGCCCTCTATTCCCTGTAAAACTTATCCCAATTGGATTCACATTATTATTAAAACCACAAAAGTTAAGATTTGTAAGATTAATATCCGAGTAATCACCACTAAAAGTCAATCCTGTCCCATCTTGATTCATAGTCATAAATTTTAAATTGCAAGTCTGGTTATCGTTTGATCCATCAATTGTTAAATGATGTACATTCTCAAACATTAAAACTGATGTAGATAATGAACTTAATGTATATAACTGATCAGTAATAGGTTTAATCTTAACTTCATAAGAGCCTATTCCTATTTCTCGCCATTGTAATAAATTTATCTCCCCTGATTCAAAAAGATTCGAAGTCACATAAACTGTTGTATTCCCTGTTAAAGGAAATTCATTCACATATTTAAAAAAACCAGTATCTGTATTTTCTGAAAAGCTTGTAAAATCATGCCCTGTTCCAACATAATAATCACCAGATACAGAATTCAATATCTGATAGTTAATCGGTTCAGAAGGAGATCCACTAACAGCTGGAGGAAAGGAAGTAAACCCCTCTGCCCCTGATGAGGGATAACACATTATATTTGGAGGTGAAACATTATCCTGAACCACTAAATAATAATAAATGCTATCCAGCTTTGAAACACCATTACCAAATTCAAACTGATACTGATTATTGCCAACAAAAATACCCTGACTTTGTTGATAACTTTCATTATTCTTTTTCCAATATAAAACAGGCAAACCAGTCCCTTCAACTGGAATTCCGCTATAATCATTTATGGTTACGGTTAACTGTCTGTTCGAAACAAAATAAGTGTCAGCTAATTCGGTAAAACTTATATTAGGAGGAAATACATCAGTTATTGGTGAATAATCTCCTTCATAACAGCCAATATCAGAATAAGATGTATTTCTTTGAACTCCTTCTAGATCTGTATTAATAACATTTGGATAATCAATTGAGATTGCATTAGATTCTACATTTGTCAAAAAAGAAGAATTAATATGAAAATCGGTTGAAGATACAAACTCAGTATTTTCTGTATAACTTGAAGTTTCTCTTCCAGAAAAATAGGTTTGATAAGCAGATAAAGTCTGTTTAGCATTTAATCCTGAATTATCTCTAAATAATAAATGATTCCCTGATGGAACGCCAGAATAGTAAATATTATGATTGCTTGCACTTGAATATTTCGATACAGCGACTCCAATATGAGCAATTGAGGCAGAGCTTCCTCCTCCAGGACTTGATTGATTTAACACTAGATTATTACAAAGCTCAAACAAATTTGAATTTACAGAAGAATCACTTAGGTATAAACAAGTACTGATATTATTGCTTGATGAAGAAACATTCAATACCAGTGTGTTGTAATGTAGATAAGCTTTTATCGGATTAACAATAAATATTCCCACTGTTGCGATAGGTGTTCTAGTTGAATAAGGTGCCCTGATATTAGTGATCAAATTATTATAAACATGCACAGTAGAAGAATTTGATAAATTTACTCCTGAAACAATTGCAGAGGTTGTACTGCTAGAATATAAATTTTGTATAGTGTTAGAATAAAAACTATGAGTGGTTTGAGAGTTTGAGTATATTCCATAAACATTGTTGGTAGATTGTAGTTGGTAAATATTATTATGATGAACAAGGCTATTTCCACTTACAAAAATCCCATAAACACTCCCTGGTGAAGATAAATTATGTATGGTATTATAACTTATTTCTACTGGTTCAGCCTCAGTACATGACACATAAATACCATAAATTGAAGAAAGACTTCCAGCTTGACTCCAACTGATATCCTGATTGCTTATTGTTAAGATCCTTTGATTTTCTGTAAAAACTCCGTTTATTTTGCAATCCTGAATACTCCCATTTTCAGAATCATTGGATAAAATATTATTTTCATCTGGATAAACAGCAGAATAAGCTTTTAAATAATAACCATATTGTGCATTATGAATATGATTGCTTAAATACCTGTTATTTGAATTTGTCATACTTCCAGAATTTGTATAAGAATATATAGCACTTGATGTATATGAATTTGTATAGGATTTTAAGTCGATAGAACAATTGCTAATTTGTACATTCTGACATCCGTTTTCTAAGATTATCCCATACTCCACAACATTTTGATTAATTGCTTCAAAATCTAAATTATCAAAATGCACATAGTCAGAACTACTTAATTTTATCATAAAATCACTACTTGAGGTTGTTCCTGCAAATTTAAAAAGTGGATTATCACCGACACCAGCCTTAATAAATCGTATTTCACCATTGCTTATTCCAGATTTATTAAGAGAGATCCCATTATTCTCAATAAAAACCTGACCCGCTTCAATTTCAATGCTTATCCCTGTTGCTCCAATGATTGAGGTGTTCAAAGCCTCAAATACAGCGGATAATGAGGTAAAATCTCCGCCTGTGTTTGATAAAGTATAGCTTCCTTCCATTGTGACTTGTGCATACATAGTTGTATAGTAGAATAATAATATTGTCCACAAGAATAAACATGTAAAAAATCTTCTTTTCATGACTAGCTCCTCTGTGTTTTATTGTTTTTGTTTAAAAGAATGAAAACTAAGATACTATTTAATTTCCATTCCTTTTTGTTCATAAAACTTATGACGCTCTACAATAATCCACAGAAAACCCATCAAATAATCAGAAAATTCTTCCATTAACTTACAAAGATTATTCCATATAAACAATTCATAAACAATGTTTGTATTTTTGTCAAGATTTTTTATTTAAAAAAGTAATTTATTTATTATTTTCTGTATAATAACTATACTAATACAATAATATTTAGAAGTTCTTCTCTGAACACTCTATCAAAAAAACCTGCATTAGTTGAATACATTAGACTTTATGCTTAAATCTCTGAATGATTAGTCTTAGACTTTATCCAAGTTTAAATTGTTTACTTTTTTAATACTACAGCATAACTTAATCGAACTTTTGGTGTAGAATCAACCATAAATCCCAAATCTAAAGCAATTTTCAACATATCTTCAAAATCACGCTTTTTTACATGTATTCTAGGTTCTGCAATAAAAAGTTTCCCACCTTCTTTTAAAACATCAAAAATATTCTGCAGACATCTCTTGTAATCAGGAACTTCATGTAACATCCAAAACGTTAAGGCAAAATCAAGTTTTACATTCAGATTTAATGCATTAGCATCATTTTTATTTATCTTAATGATATCTTGTAAACCATAAAAATTTGCTCTCTTTAATACTTTATTAAGCATTGTATCCTGTAAATCGACTGAATATACAGTAGAATTCTTTCCTAATATTCGAGCCATTCCAATTGAAAAATAACCCATTCCACAACCTAAATCCATTACTTTATCACCAGGTTTTAAATAGTCCTTAAACATCTCTTCTGGTTTGTGAAAAAATCTCCTTAAGGGATTATCAAAGGTGAAAGCACACCAATATTGACATACATCATAACCTCTGTTTTCAGTTTTAATCTCTTCTTTTTTCATTTTCTCTCCTTTTATTAGTGAACATTGTTCTTTATTTAAACCAAAAAAATTAGTGCGGAGAAATACCCAAATATCCTAACCAACCATGAAACACAAAACGCATGAGTTCTCTGGCATTGGTCTTAATCTCTTCTTCATTCAGATCACGTAAGAGGCTATCTTCAATTAAATGAATCCACATTGATCCAAGTATATGCAAGAATATTATACTCGGTTGAGTATGAGATAAATGATGCTTTTTATTCAGCTCAATAAAAGTATTTTCCATTAACTTGGCAAACCAATCTCCGCTTTTATGCTGAAATCCATATAAAGAAGAACCTTCTGAATTAAATAGTAGCAGCTTAAACATTGCTTTATTTTTATTTACATAAGCAATTGGAATGTCCAATATCATCAGATGTTGAGCTTCTCCAGAGTGATCTTCACTACTTTCCATTTTTTCTATAAATGCTTTCCCTTTTTCGATATCTTCTAATATATCTTCAAATAAAGCACAGTAGATAGCATCTTTATCTTCAAAATAATTATAGATATTGCTCAGACTTACTTTTGCTGTTTTAGCAATCATTCTTAATGAAGCATTTCTAAATCCTTTCTCAAGAAATTCTTGCTTTGCACTTTCCAGTATAGATGACTGAACATAATCTTTTTGAACCTGCATTTTCTCTCCCTAAAAACTAATATTTCTTGCCTATATTTTTGTGTCAAGATAAAAAACGAACAACGTTCTTTTCTGTAACAATCAGATAATTTATTGATTAGTTCCCCTTTATTGTTTGAGCAAAACCATTATGTTCCAACTTATACTGTAATTGAAAAGGTTACTCTTTAGAAAAATCTTTTCTCACAGAGGTATGCCTATATGATTTTCCAATGAGGGTGAAATAGTAAGCTCCCCTGTTTATATTAGCTAGAGAGTTAAGCTTCATTATCACATTCTTTACTCGCTCTTTGTTGATAGTTCTTTCTAAAGTCCTATCAAAGTCATTTGCAAGTCGATCCAAACTCCTTCCTAATTTGTTGCTTCCTTGGTGCTTCTCCAATCAAAAATAATTGATTAAGAAAAAGAAGAAAAATTCAGAAAGAGAGATGGAAAATTTAAGCATAAAAAACGATACGGATAAAATCCCTCTGTTTAGAAAAATAATCTGGGCAAAAAAATAGAGCCTTCAAAAATTGGAGAGCTCTATGAGTTTTATAATACTATTTGATTAACATCATTTTTTTGTGATCGTTATATTTCCTACAGATATTTTATAGAAGAAGATGCCAGAGGAAACTTTTCTATTATTACTTTCATTTCCATTCCATATGATCTTATGAGTACCTTTTTCAAGAGAATCATTGATCAGTTTTTTTAATTTTTGCCCATTAATATTATAAACAGATAGACTTGCTTTTACTTCAGCAGGAACACTAAATAAAATAGTTTCGGATGGATTAGGTTAAAGTGGATTAATTCAGTCGGAATCCACTTTTAAGAATAAATTTTCAAAATGAAGATTCTCGTTTTCTTTACGACTATTTCATGTTATTTTCAACCCATTTATAATAAAGATTAAGACTCTCTTGTCCAGGCTCATCATGACCTTTATTTGGTTCAATGACAAATTCCACTTGAGCTCCTACTTTTTTGAGGTTTTTAGACAAGGATTTAACATCTGGTAAAGAAACATTGAGGTCATTTTCACCATGAAAGATAAAGACAGGTAATCCCTTAAAAACTTTTAGATTTTTAATATCAGCGAAATCAATAGCAGTTTGTCCAGGTGCACATTCTTGTAATGTGACTTCTCCACTAAAAACAGCAATGGCTTTGAATTTGTTTGGTGTTTCATAGAAAGTTCGATACACACCATAGCCTCCCATTGAGAAACCGGTTAATAAGATTTTCGAATAATCTATTGAATAATCTTCTTCTACGGCTTCAATCGCTTCAGCAATATCTTCTTGAGAATGATCACGGGTAAAACCATTTGATTGACCACGACCAAATACTCCCAAACCAATATATCCTTCAGGAATGAGAGATCTAAAACCTATGATATTAGTTTCATCACTAGCACTTCCATGCAGAAAGATCATCAAAGGATATTTCTTATTCTTTTCATATTCTTTTGGCAGATAAACCACGTAAGGTTGTAATGTATTATCTACCTTTGAAAGATAGGCTTTACGAGTAAAACCGATCTTTTCTATTAAGGGATCAACTCCTTTTTCAAATGATAAAAACATTTGATTTAATTTTGTTAAACCCATACGCTCATTATAACTTCTCTCATATATTTTTAATTTGTTGATTTTAGACTGGATATCTTGAATTGTAAACAGTGTTGTATGATAAGTACCTTGAGATATTTTTGATTTGAATAGTTCTAATTTCTTAAAATAACTATCTACATTGAATTGAGGCAAGACCGTTAATCCTGCAAAACTGTGGTAATTCTTATGTTCAGATTGCCAATTTAATTGATAACCACCTTCTTTTAAATGGGTGAGTGGAATTGAAAAGTCCTTTATCGTGATACCTTTATCTAAAGGGTAACTCAAATACTCATTGATTAGCATATTACCTTCTCCAGACAGAACAGACACTTCAATATTTTCAGTAGATTGGTCATTTGAGACAGTTAGTGCTGTTAGTTTAAGTGAATCATCTTCGGTTATATGCCCATGTTGGAAGGAAACATAGGTTTGAGGATTTCCCTGTAAAACAGGTTTCTGGAATTTTAGAGTTGTATATTCTCTTTTACTAAATTCAGAACCAGTATGTCCATCTAATAAGGTGTACCATACAGAATTATTAGGTTCAACCCCTTTACAAAAACTTAGATTAAATCCGATACCTTCTGAATTCCATGGGTGATAAGGTCTTACATCATCCCAAGGTAATAATAATTCAAAACTGATCTTTCCTTGGCCTTCATGAAACTTTAAAATCGTTTGATCACTTGTTGGCACAAATAATTTATCTACATTATAATTCCAAAAGATCTTTCTACACCATTCAAGTTGAGGATCATTGACTGCAGAGCAAGCCAATTCATAAAATTCATCAGCGGGTTCATGATTAGGTTTTGGCTTAGCAATTAACATGACAAAGCCATCACCATTTTGATAGGCACGATCTCTGAAATAGAGATGTTCAGCATCCGCTTCAATATAAAGATATAAAAAATTTATACCATATGCCATTCGATAAGAGATCTGAGTTATTGGACTTTTATTTTCTTTAAAAATGGCATTAAACTTTCTGATAGGAAGAGAATTTAGAGAAGGGTCTAACACTCCATTAATTTCAGGGGTTTCAGAAAGAAAAGTGATCTCAGGTTCGAGATTATCTGTTGGATTATTTAACATAATTATCTCCCATGGGTTTGTTTCTTCGGTAAATCGATATTCTGCTTTCTCACATAAAAAAGCAGAGTATCCGAATTTAATAACAGTAATTGCGGTATTGTTCTATGAGGCTTCTAAATTGGTGGTAATCCCAACTCTTTCAAAAATTCATTATGTTTATCGGTGTTTGTTTTTATATTTTCATTTATTGTTTTAAGCTTTGCGTTTACTTCTTTCAAATCAATTTTAATTTCATCAACTGAGGTACTTACATATCTTGAAATATTCAGGTTATACCCATTCTTTTCAATTTCTTCCATAGAAACTTTTCGTGAATAACGTTCGTGGTCCTGTCGGAATTTGTATGTGTTTACGATTTTATTAATGTGCTCTTTGTTTAAGGTGTTTTGCCTTTTTCCTTTTTCATAATGTTCGCTCGCATTAATAAACAGCACATCATCTTGCTTCTTGCATTTTTTCAAAATCAGAATACTAACTGGAATTCCAGTAGAATAGAATAAATTTGAAGGCAAACCAATAACTGTATCAATATGATTATCTTTTAAAAGTTTAGTACGGATACGTTCTTCAGCACCCCCACGGAATAAAACACCATGTGGCAATATAATTGCCATCGTTCCCTCTTTGCCTAAGAAATGAAAGCCATGCAGTAAAAATGCAAAGTCAGCTGCTGATTTAGGAGCTAAACCATAACTTTTAAAACGAAAATCTTCAGCAAGCGTATCATCTGGTTCCCATCGTAAACTAAAAGGTGGATTCGCAACTATGGCATCAAACTCCATCTTTTTTGATGGATTCATTTCATTGAGAATGTCCCACTGGTTAAGTAAGGTATCTCCATGGAAAATGTCAAATTCGGAGTCTTTCATACCGTGTAATAACATATTCATACGAGCAAGGTTGTAAGTTGTGATGTTTTTTTCCTGTCCGTAAATTTTGCCAATTGTTCCATCATTCTCCTTTATCCGTTTTCTTACATTCAGCAATAAAGAACCTGAACCACAGGCAAAATCAAGTATTCTATCAAATTTTTTCTTTTTTCCTAATGTTGGGTTCTGACTATCTAAAGAGACTATTTCAGAAAGGATGGTAGAAATTTGCTGAGGTGTATAAAACTCACCTGCTTTTTTCCCTGAACCTGCTGCAAACTGACCAATTAAATACTCATAAGCATCACCTAGTGTATCGGAATCAGTTAAAAAGCCGGTATTTCCTTCTGCAATTTTTTGTATTATTGTACATAGCTTTTTATTTCGTTCAGTGGAGGTTTTACCAAGTTTTTCAGAATTTAAATTGATTTCAGAAAATAATCCTTGAAAAGCACTTTCAAAGGATTCATTTTCAATGTATCTAAAACCTGATTCAAGTGTTACCAGTAATTCATCATTTTGAGTTCTTGCCAATTCGATTATATTACTCCATAAATGTTGTGGTTTTATTACATAATGAACTTTGCGCCTCATTTGCTTTTCAAAGTCTTCAATCTCTGTTGGATTTTCTTTATACCAAATCTCTAAAGGAGTTTTCACCTTTAACTTTGACATTACTTCCTTTAGTACATCATTAGGATAATCTCTACCTAATTCTTTTTTTGCAGATTCTTCATAGTTGTTCGATAAATACCGAAGAAACAGAAACGAAAGCATATAATCTCGGAAATCATCCGCATTCATTGCTCCTCTCAGATTATCTGCTATATTCCATAGGGTTTTTCCCAATTGTTGTTGTTCATTTTGTGTCATAATTCTTCCTACGAAGATATCAGGGCTAAAGCCCCTATCTTCTTATTTAATATTTTTTTTTCTACGAAGATCATAGGGCTAAAGCCCCCTTATCACTATTTTATATTTGAGAAACTCTACAAAGATATTCATTGTCACATCTAGGGGCGTAGCCCTGATCTTTTTTATACATGATCATACCATTCAAAAAGATATTTTGGATCATAATCCACCTCAAATTTGTTTAAAAACGACAGGTATTCGTCTTTAAATGATTGTTTTTTATGATGTTCTGGCTGGTTCAATACATATTTTACAACCTTGTCAATATGCGATTTTGAATAGGTAAAAGCTCCATAACCATCTTGCCAATAAAATCTACCAATGACATAATTTTTGCTATTCAGCCAATTAGATGAACCCGATTTTACCTGTTCTATTAATTTTGAAGGTGATATAGTGGGATGCATTCCAATAAAAACATGGGTATGGTCAGGATTGCAATAAATAGCATAAGTTTTACATTTGTTATTGCTAATTATTCCGCAAATTATTTTTTCTAATTCATCTCTGAATTTTTCTTTAATTAAGTTTTCTCGCCCTTTAACCGAGAAAACAAATTGAACATATAATTGTGTGTATGTATTTGCCATTTTTATTCCTACTACGAAGATGTCAGGGCTAACGCCCCTATGTTTAGATTTGCTCTATTTGCTACGAAGATCATAGGACTAGCGTCCCTATGTAAAAATAAATGAATGAATAAATGATTTGTATATTTTTGCTCTGAATTGATGTTGTTGCTACATATAGGAGCGGAGCTCTGTAATCTTCGTAGTATGAAAAAATTAATTTTCGATATAGGGGCGTTAGCCCTGACATCTTCGTAGGAGCTAACGTCCCTTGTGAAAAATAAATGATTGAATAAATGATTTGTATATGTTTGCTCCGAATTAATGTTGTTGCTACATATAGGAGCGGAGCTCTGTAATCTTCGTAGTATGAATAAATTAATTTTCGATGTAGGGGCGTTAGCCCTGACATCTTCGTAGGAGCTAACGTCCCTTGTGAAAAATAAATGATTGAAAAAATGATTTGTATATTTTTGCTCCGAATTGATGTTGTTGCTACATATAGGAGCGGAGCTCTGTAATCTTCGTAGTATGAATAAATTAATTTTCGATGTAGGGGCGTTAGCTCTGACATCATTTGAAATCCTATTATGTTTAGATGTCAGGGCTAACGCCCCTATGTTTAGATTTGCTCTATTTGCTACGAAGATCATAGGACTAGCGTCCCTATGTAAAAATAAATGAATGAATAAATGATTTGTATATTTTTGATCCGAATTGATGTTGTTGCTACATATAGGAGCGGAGCTCTGTAATCTTCGTAGTATGAATAAATTAATTTTCGATGTAGGGGCGTTAGCCCTGACATCTTCGTAAAAGCTAGCGTCCCTATGCAAAAATTGATGACTGAAGAAATGATTTGTATATTTTTGCTCTGAATTGATGTTGTTGCTACATATAGGAGCGGAGCTCTGTAATCTTCGTAGTATGAATAAATTAATTTTCGATGTAGGGGCGTTAGCTCTGACATCTTCGTAGGAGCTAACGCCCCTAAAATATTCATTCATAAAATGAAGATGCTCTTTATTCATTTTTCTTCATCCAATTAATACTAAAGGTTAATTATAATATTTTGCCAATCTCAATCGATCTTCAATTCATAATGCACCAGCAATAACCTCATTTTTAGAGAATAGTTTTTGTATTTAAATTGATTTATAAATTCTTGCTTATTTTCAAAAACTATATCTTATCTTATACGATTAATTATTACATTTTATTTGTCAATTAATTTATTAAATTTACTACACCAAAATTAGCTCCACAACTATTGGTTTTGAAAAAACTTTTAATCCAGACAAGTAATCAATGACAATGTAATATGACACCACAAACTGCAAGCGAAAAATCGAAAAAACGATATTATAAATATTTATATTTATTTTTAAAAAACATATAAATTAAATCTGTAGCTTTATGAAATAGTTTTAAATCAGATTTAGCTTTTTTAAAAGTATAATCACTTTTCATGTACCTTTTATGAATAAAATCATGTCTTGAATTAATTAATGACTTAAAATGCTTAAACAAATCCTTTTTATTTAGTATTAGTATTTTGTGTAAATCATAATCTTTATTCAATTGTAAAAAATATGATCTTATTTTATCAAGATTTTGGAAAGACAATGATGTTAGTATAGCATCTTCAAATGATATTTCATTTTTATAAATACTACAAACATCTTGAGATTTAAGATTAATCTCTTTAAAAAAATATTCCTTTTTATCAGAATATTTGAAAAATATTATGAAAAGTTTCTTGAAATAGTCTTCAAGCATGGTAGTTAGTAATGTTAAGAATAAACTTAATGGTAATTTATTAGGATTAAATTGATCAGTTCCTGTCATCTTGAAAAATTTATCAGATACTCATAAAATGGTGTATTAGGATTATCTATTGTCATGAGATAAGCATCTGCAAGAGATATTTCATTCTCTAATTTATAATGTAGTTGAAATAATCCCGCCTCAATTCCAATTTTCTCTGGTTCGTTTATTGTAAGATACCTGTTTTTTCCTTTATCAGTAATAAAATAGCCACCGAACCTATTTTTAAGCTGTTTAATAGTAAAATTCTGAAAATCTATATCATATGTTGAACAAACAAATAAAGTATGAGTGCAAACTTGAATATCATCAAACCCTTTATTGTATACAACAAGATAAATACCACACATATATTTATAATTATCTTCTTTGAAAAAGGAAAATTCATATTTACTTTTTTTAACATAACCTAGAAGAGTAATAAATTCTAATAAATCATTGATTTTTACTTTTTTTGAGATATAATTAGTTGCATCATGTCCCATATTATTATCTCAATTTTCAATATGTTTGCAAAGATTTTTAATTTTTGAATTATCATTAATCTCGAAAAATTTTAGTAAGTATTCTATTGTGGAATTTTGATTTGCAAGTTTAGAAATAACACTTCGGCCGTGAAAAACATTTCTATTCGAATAATTAGTATTTTTAATTTCATCTTTTGTATAAAATTTTAACCATTCAATTGCAACACAATATTGAGCTATATCGTCATCGTTACTATTATCAAATATTTTTTTATTTTTAAAATCTTCTTTAAACGCATTTATGTTTTGATTATTAAAAGTATGATCAACAAATTTTACTTTTTCTTTAAGTACACGTCCACATCCAAGATAACCAATATTATCATAATAAGCAAAAATAATATCATCTTTACTTAACACATCAAGTTTCTTTTTCCATTTTATACTGCCTCCTGCAGCAATGAAACCATATTTTATACAGTCTTCCCAGTCTCTGTCTTCGCCTTGACCAATATTAACATAGTAAAATTGATTTACATAATCAAATCCAGGAAGCTCATAATGTAATGTATTTTTTGGTCTAAAATTTTTTGAGAATTTTCCAGCAACTATATTTGTCAAATGCTCAAAATTACTCCATATTAAAGCTGTTTCAACCAATTCAGCTTGTTCATTACTTAAATTTGATGCAATTACTCTTATTATTGGGCGTAATCGATTCCCTGAATCATCTTTTTGGGCGTAAATAGCTTTTAAAATTTCATTTTTCTTTGTTATTAAATCATTATTACTATTCTCTTCATTTTCATTATTATCTTGGTTTTTAATGATTTCGTTTAAATGTTCTTTTTTTCTATCTTTTACACCTTTACCTATATAAAATAATTTGAAGTTTCTTGGATCATAGTACGCATACACATAACTTAAATTATCTTCATTTTCCATTCTTTCTCCTACTTAAATAACCTAAACTGCATTACCATCTCACCGATCAGATTGACGCTATCGAGCTCTTCTTCTGAAAGGACTATAATTCGATATTCCATATTGAGTGGAGATAAGATGATCTGTCGTCTCTTATCTTCAAACTGTATCTTCTTTAATGTTAAACCATCGGAAGTTCGAATTGCTACAATTTTATCTCCAAGATTATACCAGTCATCTCTTTTATGAATAACTACAATGTCACCATGAGAGATCTGAGGTTCCATTGATTTTCCATTAACCATAAATACAAAATAATGGTCGTACTTGTCAACTAAAAAAGCTTTCGGAATTTCAATATATTTCCAGGAATCCGCATTAGGTATTTCTATAGGCGTTCCAGCTGATATTTCACCCATCATTGGAAAAGCAACGGTTCTGGATTCTAATGTCGAAGTCTTATATTGGAAAACTGCTTTACTACCGCTTATCTCTTCCAGTTCTTCTTTATTCGTTTCACCTGGATTAAAAAAGCGGCCATCTGAATCTGGAGAGAACATTATACCTTCTCCGGTTAATAACCAGTTTATGTTCACATTATAGACTTCTCTGATCTTTGCCAGAGCGGTTACAGAGGGTTTACTCGGTTTTTTATCATTGATCCAATCTGACAGATTGCCTTGCGTAACATCAATATCTCGAGCAAATTGAGCACGATTAATTCCAGATGTTTTTACGAATTCTATCAATCTTATCTCCGATATCAATTATTATCTATCAAGCAGAATCACCAAACAAAAACTAAATAAGACAAACTACTTAAACAAAGTAATTTTTTGATACTCCGTTACAATACTATTATGTTATCAATGGATACAAATATATCAAAGAATGTCAATAAAAATCTTAAATATTCTTATAAATAATTGTGATTGTAATGTGACACCCCAAACTGCAAGCGAAAAATCGTAAAAACGAATTTTTATCTTTATGAGTTATAGAATGTTAGGTCGTTTTTTCACTTTGCAAGCTTTGCCTCTTTTTTTAGGCTTTTTACTGGAAAAAGTGACACCCTTTTTGCAAATTTAGATCGTTTTTACAGTCGTTTTTACAAAAAAAGATTTTATAACTCTTTAAAAATAATAAAGTTCTGATTTTATATTAAGAAGTAATCTTACATTTTCCTGTCGTTTTTTCGCAAAAACGACTGAAAAAGCGAAAAAACGAAAAAAAAATAAATTAATTAGAAAAATGCTTGGCAATTCATATTATTAAAGTACTTATTTAAAAAAACTAAATTGGAGATTTTATGAAAAACTTAACACTTGAAAAGTTAACAGATGCTCTTGAATGGTCTTATAATAGTGCCGTAAACGGATTTTCATTTATTGATTCAGCTCCAAAAATGGCAGAGAATTTCTTAAAAGGTGATCATGCGGTTGATAAAAAAGTTGATTCTTTAGTGCGATGGCAAGTTAGTAAGGCAGCAACAACAGGATTCCTTACGGGTTTAGGGGGATTACTTACCATGCCAGTAACTATACCAGCTGACCTTGCAGTTGTTCTTTTTATTCAGATTCGTATGATTGCTGCTATAGCACATATTGGAGGCCATGACCTTAATGATGATAAAGTAAAAACTTTAGTTTATGCTTGCATGGCGGGTAATAGTGCAAAGGATATATTAAAAGGTACAGGTATCGTTATAGGCACAAAATTGACTAAAGTAGCTATACAGAAAATTTCTGGCGAAACACTGAAAAAGATTAATAAAGCTGTTGGATTTCGATTACTAACTAAATTTGGACAAACAGGTGCAATTAATATCGGAAAATTAGTGCCAATTATTGGAGGAATAATTGGAGGTTCATTTGATTCAGCGTCTACTTATATTATTGGGAAAACATCTAAAAAAGTATTTATACAATAATTATTGTATAAATAGGTTTTTCTGAAATTTAGCTAATTATTTGTTTATATTAATTTTGCTCTATTCGTTAGCCTTAAAAATTAAATTCCTATTTTTCTATTTCAATTTTATCATTTAATCTCTTCATAAATTCAAGAAATGATACACATCTATTCCTAGGAATCATTGCAGCAATCCAATCTTTCCCTTGCCCTTTTTTCTTTGTCGTTTCTTTAAGAAGGGAAGTATTTAGAAATAATGGATCATCTAAGAAAAAGTAAGTATAAACTGTATCATCGGTGTCTAGTTTTAAACCTGTTAGCCATTTATTAACTAAATCTTTATTGCCTCCTGAAAACAAATTAAGATCATCAATAAATGAGCTAATCTCATTAGGTTTGGCTGATATAATTCCACATATTCTCGAAAGAGTTTTTATTCCTTCTCCATTTTTAGTTGTCTTTGAATAATAAGGAGAAAAATACAATGGACTTCCAAATATCTTTTGTCTTCTATATAAGTTGTATTTTTCAAACTTTTCAATTTCAATATCGACACTTAGGTCTTGAACCAGTATTTCTTTTCTGTTATTCAATTTATATCCTTTCCTTAAATAATTCTGAAAATTAACAATTGTTTCATTATTCTCAAATTTTCTATTATCAAGCAATATATCAATATCATTCCAATTCAAATTTTTTATTTTAATATTTTCATTAAACTGAAATCTGTAATCGTTTATATCGGTAATAAAGCAAAGTATTTTTTCAACAACCTCATGTTTAAATGAATCTAAATATTGAGTTCTTTGCTCATTAATTGTATTATTCCTAACTTTGCATTCTATAATAATATGTAACAATGTTGGACAATAAATTTCAATATCTGTTCTGCCTTCATCTCGTACCTTTTCTATCTCTATTCCACAATTATTGAAAAATGATTTGTCAATTTTCTGAGTCACTCCAATATACTTTAAAAAATGTTTAAAAAACAATTCATTTTTTGATAAACAATATGAAAATGCTTTTGATAAACCCGTCTCATCAAATCCTAAAAGAAAGAAAGAGTTTATTGGATAATTATTTACTTCATGTGGTTTTATTATCATACTAATTCCCTATAAAATAACCCAGTCAAATAGTTTTATTTCTTTTATTTCTTTTTTTGAAATATGATATTGAAAGTTTTCTATTCGATTATTAATATTAACATTATGGATTTCATTTTTATAAATGGTTTGATACATTAACAAATAAGGATCTAAAGACAAAATAACAAAAGTAATTGATTCAGCATTAAACTCTTGTTTATTTACTATTTTTTTTACATCTTCTTGAAGTTTATTAAGTAAACCTATTCCTTTATTTGTTTTAGTTAATGAACCATTATCTATTGATTTTAGCATATGAAAATAAATATTATTTCCTTTTTCTTTAGTAGTTTTGTATAAATCATTGAAATATGATGATTTAATTTGATGCGATTTAAATTCTATACATATTTTTCTTTTTAGTTGATTTTTTTCTAGTTTATATAAACATAAATCTAAGTTTCCAGATATTAATTTTGATCCAGTAAAACTATATTTTTCCTCAGTTGGAGTTTCAACAGAATAATAGAATTCTCTATCTTCTTTTATTGAATCAATGAAACATTGACGAAGTTCTTGTTCACTGTACCTGATCTCTTTTTCTTTTGAAGGTTGAAATTGTGTGGGGAAAACTAATTGGTTATCATTTTTAAAATCTTTCTCAATCTCTTTTCCAATCGAAGATATTTTTAACGCTGTTTTTTTTATTAAATTTATCATTAATATCTCCTATTTAAACAACCTAAACTGCATAGCCATTTCGCCGATTATGTTTACATTTATCAGTTCTTCTTCTGACAAAACAATAATATCGAAATTCATATTGAATGGTAAGAGAAAAATTTGTCTGCGCTTTTCATCGTATTGAACTTTCTTTAATGTGATGCCATCAGCTGTTCTGATCGCAATGACTTTTCCGGTAAGGTTGAACCAATCATCTCTTTTATGGATTACTACGATATCACCATGAAAGATGGTAGGCTCCATTGATTGACCATTAACCATGAATACGAAGTAATTGTCATATTTATCCCACAAGAAGGCTTTTGGGATCTCTATATATTTCCAGGAATCTGGATTTACAATTTCAAGAGGAGTTCCAGCCGAGATTAATCCTAAAAGCGGAAGCGCAATCGTTCTTGATTCTAAACCAGAAGATTTGTACTCAAAAACTGATTTTGATCCGCTGATTTCTTCAAGTCTTGTTTCTTCATCGTTTCCTGCGTTAAAAAAGCGACCATCTGAATCTGGTGTAAAGATCATGCCTTCACCAGTTAATAACCAGTTTATATTCACATTATAGACTTCCCTGATCTTAGCAAGAGCCATAACAGAAGGTTTACTCGGCTTTTTATCATTGACCCAATCAGAGATATTCCCTTGCGTCACATTTATATCCCGGGCAAATTGTGCTCGATTAATACCGAGTGTTTTGATCAGTTCGACCAATCTTGCTCCGATCTCCATTATTATCTCCTTTACCTGCAAAGCGTTGTAAAAAATATACAAGTTTTTGCATTTTCTACTTGACTTATTCACCAATGCGAAGTTATTATGCACTTATAAAATCAATGATTGCAAATGTGCGAAAGAATGTCAATCAAAAAATGGAGGTAAAATGAAAAACTCGTATTCACACCAAGAGTTCAGAGCTGCAATGGTGCTTAAAAGCATCACTATTATTGATATAGCAAAGCAGTTAAAAGTCTCAAGAAGACTGATCGACTATTTCATAAAAGGTGAAATGGGAATGAAAAAGAGTGAAGAAGTGGTAAAAATGCTTAATCCGGAACTTGATGCAATTCACTACATTGCTAAGGCGATTTCGTCAGAACTTCAACATTGCGAAGTAAAGTAAGAAGGTAAAAATGAAACTCACAATATCCGATATCATGAAGGTTTTTGATAAAAGCCAATCCGGAGCATATCGGCTTGTGAAGAAGAAGAAGTGGGAAACCGAGTCACAGACTTTAGAGAATGGTGGAAGAAAGCTGTTGTTTTATGTTCCAGATGAGCTTATACCTTCAATGGATGGTCTGGAAGGGGATGGTTCAATTATTAGTAATGCTGTAGCTGAAGTAGTTCAAGAAGATACGACTAAAATGCCTGTTCTTGTTGAGGATAAGTACAATTCTGAACTGGAAGCAAAGATTGCTCAATTAAAAGCAGAACT
The DNA here is from genome assembly GCA_963678255.2 of Cloacimonadales bacterium (SeqCode). Taxonomy (GTDB): domain Bacteria; phylum Cloacimonadota; class Cloacimonadia; order Cloacimonadales; family WRIO01. The sequence goes on along the minus strand of CAXXTW010000001.1, from coordinate 454,104 downwards.
ATGTGAGGATATTCTTAATCGCTTAGATCAAAGCAAATCCAAACTTCAATTCTGGAAGGATGCTACTGAGGCTTATAATACTGGTTTATTAGCTCCAGACTTGTTTAAACTTGAAAAGCAGAAATCTGAACGCACTATAAGGGCATGGGTTAAAAACTATGAGAAGAACCAGTTTGATTATAAAGCCTTAAAGAAAGCTCCAAAAACAACAATGGATAAGTTTGCTACTGAACAGGAAAAGAATTACCTGCTTTCACTTCTTCTTGATACCAATCGTATAAAGATAGGCTCTGCAATCAGAAAACTCAAACAACTAGCCAGACTAAATCTGATTGAATCACCAACAGGTGAGAGATCACTTAGACGCTGGTGCGAAGAATGGAAAGAACAGCATCAGGATCAATGGAATCTGCTCAGACAAGGCAATAAGTATCTGAAGGACTGTGGAATGTTAAGCATCCTACGAGCAAATTCTTTATCTGTGGGCGATGTTTGGGTAGCAGACGGACATACATTGGCTTTTGATATTATCGACCCCAAAACCGGCAAACCAAAGCGAATGACCCTGATCTTGTTCTTTGATTGGGCATCCAGATATCCAGTTGGTGCTTCCATTGCCAATACAGAAGATTCAGAACATATCATGCTGGCTTTAAGAAACGGTATTATGAATTGGGGAGCTAAACCCAGGTTTGTTTATCTGGATAATGGCAGAGCCTTTAAATCAAAGCTGTTTCATGAGCAATGGAAAGAGCACGATCTTGAAAAAGAACTCTGCGGTATCTTCCCAAGACTCGGTATCGAAGCTGAATTTGCACAAGCCTATAATGCCAGAGCAAAAGTAGTAGAAAGGTTCTTTAATACTTTTCAAGAGGATTTTGAAAGGTTTATGGATACTTTCAGAGGTGGCAGTATTGCAGATAAACCTGCTCATCTGATGCGTAATGAAAAGTGGATTCGTAATCTGAAGGAAAGAAAACCTCTGGAACTGGATCAAGCAAAACAGCTGATGGGTTTTTACTTCCAAGAGCTGTATGGTAAAACTCCTCATTACGGATTAGACAATAAGACACCTTTTGAAGTATTCAAAACTGCAGAAATACCTGATAGCAGAAAGATTGAACCAAGTAAGCTTAACTTCCTTATGCTGAAAGTTCAAAACAGAGTCGTTGGCAAAGAAGGCATTCGTATGAGTAATGCGTGGTTCTGGCATGAAAAACTGGTTTCACTAATCGGTAAAGAAGTTACTCTACGCTATGACATGATGGATATGCGATCCATTCTTGTTTATGACGGAAAAGACAACTTGATCTGTCAGGCAATTATGAGAACAACAACTCATCCATTTATTAAAGCTTCTGCAGATGTTGAACTTGCAGAAAAAGAACTGCATAAACAGCTTAATGCTCAGAGAAAACTGGAAAGAGACATCAAAACCAAATCAGCACTCTTGAAGAAACAGGTGGATCAGGCAGTTGCAGATATTACCATCCCACTTTTAGAACAAAAGCAGTCAGCCTTTAATAATACACCTTTGCTTACGCAAGAAACAAGCACTTCTGCTAATCCGGAACTGGATCAGCTGATGGATACAGTTGAGAAGGTTAAGCCTGCTGTAAAACCAAAAGATGAAGAAAAAAGTATCTTCGCAAACTTCGATAACTTTATGAAAACAATCGGTATTGACTAAACAAGGAGATCTAATGAAAGAATATGGACTCGCCAGAATAAACAATGTTGAAAGAGCCAGCGAGCTAATTGAATACTTGAAACACAGACCCAAAACAGAAATGGTTGGTCTTGGCTTGATATACGGTGAACCCGGCTTGGGAAAAAGCAGGTTTGCCAGACTAAGCGCCATTCAAAATGATTATATATACTTCAGGCTTGAGGCTTCGATGTCGCTTAAAAGTTTTGCTACTAAACTTCTTGAGATGGTAAATTTCCATTTTGGAATTCCCAAATCAAAAATCACCGGCAACTCAAATATGATCATCAATAAAGCTCTTAACATTTTAAGAAACTATGAAAATACGGTTATTGTAATTGATGAAGTGGATTATGCCTTTAAAGCGCAGAAGATACTCGGCAGTATCAGAGACATCGTTGATGAAACCCTATCAATTGTAATACTGGTCGGTATGGCAGATGCAAAAGAAAAGCTGTTGATGCTTGATTCTCACTATTTCGACCGATGCAATTTCTTCTGTGAATTCAAACCTTTAAATTCAGAAGATATTCACCTTATCTGCAAAGAAGTCTGTGAAGTCAAGATTGATCCAAGACTGGTTAAAGCCTTATCAGAAAAGACCAAGGGCAATATCAGAAAACTGATCAAGATCCTCTACTCTATTGAAAATCTGGCTGAGAATGAAAAGCTGAAAGAAGTAGGGCCAGAACACTTATCTTTAAGTAAGGTTGTTTAGGAGGGACAATGGATATTACAAATATCAAAAAAGTCAGGAATTTCATAGAATACTTTAAAAAACCTTTTACTATTGAGAATGTGGCAAGCGAAACAGGTTTAAGCCTTCAGGAGACTAAGAAAGTAATCGGCAGAATGAAAGCAAACGGAATGATCAAACCGATTGCTTCAGAAGGCAAATATCGGATTTATGTGAGAGAGCTTGATTATAAAGAAGATAACCAGACAAACCAGTATAACTACGATTTGAATATCCTGAAACAGATGATTAAGTATCTTAAAACCTGCAAGATTAAGTCAATTAGACAACTGACAGATCTGATGAAACTACATAAAAAAACTGTAACCAGATATTTAACCGCTCTTTGCTCTATCGGCATGGTTAAGCTTATAAATTCAAAATATCAGATCGTTAAGAACATAGATTTGTATCTTGTGGGAAGCAAGTTTGACAAGGATATCATAAAGGAAATGATAAAAGAGAACGCACAACATACAGAAGGAGAAGTTATGAACCCAAACGAAAAGGTGCTTTATGATGCACAAGGCAGAGAGTATGCTGCTAAACTTCTTGATCCTCAAATTGTAAAAAGACATGATTTAGTCAGTAAGGTCATGGACAGAGCCATGAAATTGCACGATAAAATCCTGCTTGAAAAACAAAGAATAGTAGATGATCTCGAATCATACTTAAGTAAGGTGGCTGACCAGTACGGCGAGTCTTGGAAGGGCAACGCAGAGCTGGTCAGCTTTGACAGCAAATTCAAAGTTGAAATTCGCTATCGGGAACGAATCCAGTTTGACGAGAAGCTGCAAGTTGCCAAGCAAAAAATTGACGATTGCCTGAAACGCTGGAGTGAAAACTCCAATCTGAACCTTCAGGCAGTCATCAAGGAAGCCTTTCAAGTTGATAAAAAAGGCGAAATTGCGAAAAGCAGAATCCTCGGACTTCGCAAATATAACATAAAAGACCCGGAATGGATTATGGCAATGGAACTTATTGATCAGGCAATCCAGATCACTTCCACCAAGCAGTATATCGCTTTTTACTTCAGACCAGAACCGGATAAGCCGTATCAGCAGGTACTGCTGAATTTTAGTGCCATGTAAAAGCTGATTTTTAAAAGAGCATTGAGACCTTCACTCCGAATCCGGAGTTTTCTCTTTGCTCTTTTTTTGATATCATGGCAAATACAGGCATCCCGTTTTGACGATTAACAGAAATAGTTTTATTTTAACTGCAGGAGATTAGAATTATGAAAATGTTTGATGATACCAAATGCTATCCGCCTTACAGAGTCGCTGAGATACTCTCAGTCGATATCAGTACCGTTTATCGTTTGATCAGATCTATTGAAGAACCTTTACCGGCTTTCAGACTTAAAACCAATGGACAGCTCCGGGTACATGGTAAAGACTTAAACGCTTATTTTGAAGATCACAAAGTTGATCCTCTTTATGAATAATTATGAATACAAGCAGACAGATTGAGAAAGAGAAAAAACTCCGCAGAGAGATCATCCTACTGGCAAAAAACGATCTCCATTTATCAGTTGACGACTTACATTCCAAAATGCACTCACTTGGTTTTGGATCTTCTCTACGGAAACTCAATCTGTCCATGCTTGTTCATCTTAAAAACAGATTACAGGGCATTATGCTTAATCCCAATGACACTATGGATAATCAGAGTCAATACATCTGCTCTTTGGCTATCAGTCTCGGTTGGAGCAGAGAGCAGTTGTATTTATTCTTTGCGGGCAAGTTTAACAAATCGGAATTCCGCTACCTTAGTAGTAACGAAAAAGGTGCATTGATCCACATTCTAAAGCAGATGAGAGCGAAACATGAACTCACTTGAGTTTAAGAAGAAGAAAGAGTCTGCCAAAGAATTGTTCTTAAAAGGCGAAACGAATGTTAAAAAGCTTGCCCGTATCCTTTCTGTATCCGATAAAACCATAAGAAACTGGATTAAGCAGGGCAACTGGACTTCCTCACTCGATGAGATACAAACGCTTGATGAAGAGATTAAAGTTGCAGTTAAAAGAGCTCTGGTTAAAGCCCTTCAGGAATATACAAAGAATCCGCAGGATACAGCTCTGCAATCTCTGGTTTCCATGCTTAAACAGTATTATAAAACAATGGAGCCTGCCAAAGAATTTATGCTTTATCTAAAACGCTTTCTTGACTGGCAGATCGATTATTACTTCTCAAAAGGCAATGAGACAACTGCCAGAGAGATACAAAAATGCATTCTCGGTGAAGATGGGCTTGTAGAATACTTCAAGAAAAGAACAGAAAACTAATCAGCTACTAAATGAAAATCACACAAAAAGACCTTAAATACTTTTCAGACATAGCCTCTAGGACTGCCAGCGTACTTCCCTTTGCAGAAGATACACCTGAACAAAAGAAAAAACGAATCAAATTAGCAATTGGAACAGACTGGCAATCCTTTTCTTATTTCTGTTTAACCTACTTTCCGCATATCTTTAAACACAATTTCTGCTATGCTCATGAAGAGATGTTTACCATTGTAGAAAGCAATAACGGAGTAACATCAGTCACAGGCTTTCGTGGACTTGGGAAAACGGTTTTAATGGGTGTAGTCTATCCGATCTGGAAAATCATCAAAGGCGAAAGATACATCATTCATACTGCAGCTGATTCTGAACTTGCAGAAGAAAGAACTGCTTTTACCTTTAATGAACTGACCAACAATAAACGCCTGCTTTCAGATTTTGAATATCTGTTTCCGGAAGATACCGATGAGTCCGACTTCTATCTGAAGAACAAAGCTCGAATACGAGCAAGAGGGATTAAACAGTCTTTCAGAGGAACTATCAATCCAAAGACTTCCACCAGACCCGGCATTATCATTTGTGATGATATAGACAAAGAAGAAAACATCGGTAATCAGAACATTGGCAGAAAACGACTTGATAAGATTACACAGGAGCTTGGTGGCAGTCTTGATCCTTCAGGTATCGGCAAGATTCTCTGGCTTGGAAATCTAGTTCATCCTAATTATGCCATCTGTCAATTCCAGCAACTGATAGAAGACGAACTCAAATCTGAAAATCAGAACTTCAATCCTGACAACTCAACTCATCTGATCGGCAAGGGCAAAATACTGCTGAGATTTCCGCTGGAAAACGAAGATGGGCGATCGATATGGGAAGAGCAGTATCCAACCTCAACGCTTCCATTTCTGCGTCAGAAATTTGGGTTTTCGGGATATCAGAGAGAGTTTTTAGGTAAGCCTGTGATTGAAGGCAATATGTTCAAGCATCACTGGTTCACTAAATACTCCATTATGCCAAAGCGATTTTCTAAAGTTAGGCTTTATGCTGATCCGGCTTGGGGTCAGAAAGGCTGTTTTAAAGCGATCATTGCGATTGGCTATGAAGGTCATAAGTTCTATGTAATCAAAGTCTGGATCAGGCAAACCGAAAACAGCAAGTTCTTTTCTTACTTCTATAATGCATACCAGGAGCTTTCCAATAAATACAAAGTCAGGTTCAGAGCCAGTATGGAAACCAACTTCGGACAGGACAGAATATTGAAAGACTTTGATCTGTGGGCAAAGGATAATAATCTCTACTCGATATCTTATCACATTCAGAAAATCAATAATGATCAGAATAAAAACCTGAGAATAGAAAGAACAGACACTGTAATAGAAACAGGTAAAGTTGTCTTTCCGGATAATCAGGACACTCCAACCTTGATCAATCAGTTTCTCACATATCCGCAAGGCTATATTGACGGGCCTGATGCCTTAGCTGGATGTCTGGAGCGCTTTGCAGAATATGATACAGGTCGAAACAGAACAAGAGTAAGGAGCTTTAAATTCTGATGGATTACTTTGATAAGCTGATGTTTGAATATTACAAAACTCTGAATAATGCATGGAAAAAAGAAATCCGAGAAGCAGCACTTTTTTCCATTAAAGCTTTAAGTGATATTCCAAAACATGAAAGAATTAACAAAAAGCACATCGAAGATATTCTTGAAGTCATAAAAGTCAATTTAGGAGACGATTTTGCATCAGAGGTAGCAAGTGATAGCAAAGCATATCTAAAACGATGTGTAATGCTCGGAATTCAGGACTCAGAGGCTATGGCAAAGACTAACAAGATCAAAGTGCCAACCAGTGTTTCAATAGGCTTATATGGATTGAAAGAGCAAAAGCTGGTGAACACTCTTGCAGAGCAGAATTTGTTTTGGATCGGAAAGCATTTTGATGAAGATATCTCCATCAAATTCAAGACAACCTTAAATGAAGCTATTCAGTCTGGTTTTACCAGAGAAATGCTCGCAGATAAACTCAAAGAGCAGTTTCAGTATTTAGGAAATAAATCAGAAGTCTATTGGCAGGGCTTGGCAGAACATACTGCATTAAAGGTCAGAGAGTTTGCCCGGCTTGAAGGTTATCAGAAAGCAGGAGCAAAGTTTTACAAATTAGTTGTCATTCTCGATGATCGAACCTCTGATATCTGCAGAGCCTTAGCAAAAGAAGATAAGCTTTATCCGCTTGATGTTGCTATTGAAGTAAGAGATAACTTGTTAGATTTAGAATCTAAAAATCAAAGTCTTGAGTCTGCCAGAGACTACATTAAAGCGCTTGCTCCCTGGGTAACAGAATCTCAAATCGTTAGAGACAACAATGGCAATCCAACCGGAGTTTCAGGAGCTCATACTCCCATTCCGCCTTTTCACTGGAAGTGTAGGACTACTACACTTATTTCAATCTAATTCTCATTTAGAGATTAATACTAAAGAAGATATTTTATTCATCTAATATATCTTCGTCATTGTCTTTGTCATCGTAATTATTCGTGTTTTTATTATACGATTTTATGCTTTCTTTTAAAATATCTAGGAAAGTTGAATTTCTTCTCTCTGCATCATTTATTAATGATTTGAAGGACATAATATAAAAACCAATTGGAATTTTTATATCGTCATTATAATCTGGAATTATATTTTGTGATTTATAAAAGCAAGAATCATCAGAATACAGCTCAATAAATTCACTTTCACGAAGAGATCTTTTTAATTCTTTGTCTATGTCAACAATACCATAAAACCACATTCTTTGAATCCTATTTGGATAATAATTTAATAAAGTTCTAGCTCTTTGTTTTAGCTGACTGAACACCTCTTCTTTTTTTGCAAGATCTAATCCAGTTTTCTTTAACTCTATTACTACAATATCAATTTTATTATTTATATTCGCAGGGTTATCAGAAAATATTATGGCAATATCAGGTCTTTTTTTATCTTCATTAGCAATATCTTTATCAGAAATTGATGCTATTAGCTTATTCATATCAATATCACTAAGAATTGAAGAATAGGTCATAAACATATCGTCAATTATCCATGCATTATTGTTATAAATTGAATTAATTTTATCATTCTTGTTAAAAATCTTTTTCATAGGAACAATAAGATTATGAATATCTGATTCAGAGTTTGAAGAATCAATTTTTTTTAGTCTTTTTATAATAATATCTCTGTAAATAATGTATTCTGTCAATGTACGTGAAGCTAACTCCACAGATTTATCGAAGTTACTCTCATTAATTTCTTTTATTTCAAAAATTTCTCTTTGATCTTTAAAAAATTCTTTTTGAGCATTTTCTAAAAACGAATTCTTATCCATTAGTCCAATTGATTTTTTATCAAAATATCCGATTAAATGTGGGTATGTATTATTTAAAGACTCCTTTATCGAATTGTTTTTTTCTCTTATATATTCAATTTTTTCTAAAAGAATATCATTTATCTTACTTAAATAAGAAATTTTTAGCTCTTTAAGATTTTGATCATCGAGTTCTAACTTTAATCTAGATGAATTAATTTTACCTGTAAAAAAGTCTGAATGTAAAAAGAAAAATATTTCATACCCCATTGGTATGTTATCTTTGGTGATTGGTAAAGTCAAGGATGTTGTTCTATCTTCTACGCATATTAATGTGTTAATTGATGTTTTTTTAAAAGTATGACAAATACTGTAATATAAAGTAAATTGATAAAAAGGATCAAGTATAGGAATTCTAAATTGTATACTTTCAACTTCTGGTAGATCTTCTATAGTTATTGTTTGAGTATCATTGAAAAAATTATTCTCTATATCCTCATTCTCTGTATTCAAAGAAATTGAAATCATAAAGGGTATATTACTAGCTTTTAACGAATACAGTTTTGGGAAAAAGTGCATAATAATTGTATCTTTTAGTTTTTCCGGTATAACATAGTCATATGTCTTAATCCTATTAAGCTTATATCCTGTAAAATCCAAAGTTGATCCGTTTTCAGAATTCTCTTTAACAAGTTTGCTTTCTTTTTTAAAATTTTCATTAAATGTAAAAAATCGTTTATAGTTTGGATAGCCACTTGATATTTCTACTTTTTTAAAATAGTTAAGATAGACAAGCCTTCCTAAACCTTTATGTTGGTAATCATCTGTTTCAAAAAGTGTAGAAAATTTATTAAATCTTTGCGGAGTAAATCCTTCACCATTATCTTTTATCGTGATCTTTAAAGTCTCAGGTTTTGAAAATTTTTCCAAGAAAATATCAATACTAATATTATGCCCTTTTGCATCAAATGCATTAGCTATTGCCTCAAAATAAACCATCTCAAGAGAAGATATTGAGTAAAACATTCGTACAGCTTTTTTTAAGTTTACATTCATATATACTCCTAATGCTCACAATCTAATAAGACTTTTCATATTAGTTTGTTATAACGATTTTTTTATTGTTTATACTTCTTTTAGACATTACAGCAGAAAAGGGACACAATTCATCAGAAATTGTTCTCTCCCAAGGGTTAACATAACATTTTGAATTGACATTATATTCTGAGTTATTTTTACAAAATTCAATTAAGCTACAAATGTTTATTCTATTTTTAATTTCTGAATAACGACCTCTAAATATTCTATATATTTCAAAATAAGCCATTAAAATACTTGGATTTCTTTCCTGTAATAGAGTACTTCTAATTTCAAATGCTTCGTTCGAACTATTAAAAATTAATGGTGTCCCCAAAATTTGGAATAACTGGAAAAATTCTATTTTATTACCGTTTTCAATGTATTCAAGAATAAATGAGAATGACTTTTTTCTCAAATTTAATGCTGCACTAAATACTGAAGAAAGCCAAATATAAGATTCGTCTTTTTCATCAAATAAGCAACTAAAAGCATCTTGGGCAAGTTTATGACTATCTGTTAGTAAATCCATCAAATCCTTATTTTCCTGAAAAATTACTCGTTCTAAAACATAAGTATAAATTTCTTTTGAATTGCTAAAATGTTTCTTTTCTTGATTCATCAAATTTAGAATACAAATATAAGTAGTATGAGGATGAGAGTACATCAAAGACACATCACATAATGCAAGAATATCTAAATCGGATAAATTATTATCTTTATAAATGTAATCTGCTAGCATAACACATATGTGATATGGTATAATTGGAGCATTTCTATTGTTATAAAAATTTTTCTCAATAAGATATGCCATCCCTTCATTTATTGTTCTAGCACCAAAATTATAAGTTTTATTATCTGAGAATTTGAGAATACAACTACATACTTCTATTTTTAGCTTTTCGAATAAATGGTTTGTCAAGTCATACGAAATGATTTTAATATCGGGTTCGTATTTTGTTAATTCGATATCTCCATCAAGTAAAAAGAAATAATCTTCAACTTCAATTATGTATTCAGAATTATCAATGACAGGTACTTTTATTTCTTCTGAGTTTTGAGCAATATAAAAATAATAAGTAATCATTTTCATAAGATAATTAACTTTATTCAATCCATAAGTTGTCGATAAATCTTGTATATAATGAACATATTCATGTATTAATTCAGGACAATCATAGACTGTAACTCCATTAAATTGTTTATCAATTACCATATAAAAAATGGAATGATAATATAGCCCTAAAGTTTTATTCTTATTCATTATGAAACGAATATTGATAGAGGCTCGTTATTATTGAGTCAAGGTCATTTTGTATTTTATTGATTTCATTTAGATTGTTACTTTTACAATAATCAATTATTTTTTCTACCTTAGCGTTTATAATTAATAAGGTATTATTGTCTGGAATAATTATTGGTATTTTTTTTAAATAATTAGCAGAATTATTTACTGTAGGATTAATTGTATTAATTATTTTTTTTATAATTTCAGAATTTAATAAAGCTAAAAGATATAATAAGTAATCTTGATTAAACGGGAATATTCCCACTAGAGATTGATCAAAAACTCTTGATTCAATTAGAGTAGCATTAATCTTTGATGATTTTACCATTGGAACCACTATGCCTTTCTTAAAATAATACCTTGAATTCTGAAATCTAGCTTTAGAATCTGTCTTATATATAAGAACTGATTTATCACTCCAATTTACAAACCAATCATCATTGCTTCGAATGTAAGGTTGTTGGCTACTTCCTTTTACTAAGGGAATATATTTTTCATAAGAAAATCCATCTAATGGGTATTCAAGATTTTTTATACTATCAATTTCATCATTTTGAATCAAACAATAATTCTTTGAATTTTTTACTTCCTTTGATCTAGCTTTAATATATTTTGTATTATTACCAACATACAGTCCCGTAACACAATCAGCAATAAATCCTAATGTTATCCGATGAGTATTTATAAGATTTTTTATTCCACCATCAATATTTATTAGAAATGAGTAGTTTTGATTTTTTAAAACATCAAATTGATTGATAAAAAAGCAATTTGGTAATTCTCTATTTTTTGGTAATGAACATAGATCATTAATATCTTTTAGCCCTTTATAAAAATAAAAATTGTTGTTTGCTGTTTGTGAATCATTTTTTGATTTTTTTAAAGTTATAATACTTAGTTCTGAATAACCAAAATTCACATTAGGAAAAAATTTTGAATTAAATGTTACAATTTCAATAATTGTCGTGTTATTTAAAATAAATTCTCTTAATTTTTTATGTCTATTTATGTATAAAAAAGTATCCGGAATTATAAAAGAGAGAATTCCTCCTTCTTTTAACAATAACAATGATCTAATTAAAAACAATCCATAAGTCTCTTTAGCATAATGGCCATAATATTTTTCTTTAAAAAGAACTCTTTGATTATGATCAATCCAACCACCATAAGGAGGATTTCCTATTATCCTATCGTAAAATCCACCGTTATCAGAGTATGAATCCAGTCTATCATCCGTTAATGTATTAGAATAAAATATTTTAATATTTGTATTTAATGAAAATTTTCTATTCAAGATATTTACAGCCTCTGGATTAATCTCAAAAGCATCAACTTTAATATTTTTTTGATTATTTAGAAGTTTTTCAATAAATACGCCATCACCAGCAGAAGGTTCAAGAATACACATATTTTCAGTTAAACGAAGCTGACTTATCATATAATCTGTAATTATATCTGATTTTGTATAGTATGACTGATACACACTCTCCATTATTACCTCAATAATATCAATACTAATAACAGTATATTTTAATAGGTTACCAAGTCAAGTACTTTAGTAATGAATGTTTTACTAAATAATCTTTAAAAGGTAATGAGATATCTTCTTCCCAATTCATATTATCATTTATCCATTTTTTTAGATTAACCCCGGTAAACTCATGAATTTTATCATAAACATCATTTGCACAATAAATTTGCCATTTTTTAGATTGTTTGAGAGTTTGTAGATAGTGGTTATTATCCTTTTCTTGTTGCCTTACAAAAATTATTAAATTTTCTGAAGCACTTATCAGCTGATAAACACTGGCGACTAACAATAATCTATTAGTATTCCCTTTTTCATTACTACTAAAACCAGATTTAAAATCAATATGATACCTGCTTTTATTCTGTGAAAAGTGTAAATCTAAATTTAAGTTTATTTCTCCACTTTCCACTAAAAGAATAAGCTTATTATAGATATTCATCAAATAAGATTTCTGATCTTCATTAATATCTAATGAAGATATAAAATCAAAATTATGAGTTTTTATTTTACCAATAATATCTGAAAATTTTGGGGGATGAATTATTTGTAAATCTATCATTGGGTATTCAAATACAAGTTTACAGAATGGTTCCCAAATCTCGCCAATTCTTCTTGAAAAGGCCATATACTCGTAATTCCATAATTTGTTTCTAAACTCTAACATAACGATATTAATACAGTAATTTACTAATAAGATAGTATTTATTACAAATTGTTTAGTATGAGTTTTTTCAGAGAGAAATTCTTTTATTAATCCGTTTTCTTTGTTTTTCATAATAATATTGAAATTTTTAGTATTATTTTTTACATCCGTTTGTGTGAATTTTGAACATTCTTGTTCTGCAAAACTTCTTAATTCATTAAGTAACTCCGTTTTATTAGATATATTAGTCATGATTTCTCCTTAATAATGCAACATATTGAATATTAAAAAAAGCACAAGTGTTTTTTAATTTCTTAAAAAATTTGTGTGTTAATTTAATGCAACTCAGTTTGATTTTATTGCAGTACAATACTTTAATGACCTCATATGAAAGAAAAAATAATAAACTGGAATCGCATTAAGTATTTCAAACTCAAAGAGTTTGTGTGTCCCTGCTGTCAAAAATCGATAATTTCTGAAGAATTAGTACTTAAACTTGATCTGGCAAGAGAGATAGCTGAAGTACCGTTTCGAATCAATAGTGCATACAGATGCCAGAAACATAATCAGTTTGTTGGCGGAGTTAAAGACTCAGCTCATCTGTTAGGCTTGGCTGTTGATATAGCCTGTTTAAATGGAACTGATCGAATCAAAATACTCAGAGGACTCATTATTGCCGGCTTCAGAAGAATCGGCATTGGCAAGACCTTTATCCATGTGGATATCGACAGTTCTAAACCTAACAACCTCTGGCTTTATGAGGATAAGTAATGCCTACGATACCTGTTGAAGTCAATACAGCTCTGAAAGTCTTAAACCTTGAGTCTGAGTTAAGCACTAATGAAGTCTGGTCTGAACATCAGGAAAATGTGCTTCTGTGGCTTGAAAAAGTGACCTTGAGTGCTACTTATTCTAAAGCTGTGAATGAAGAGTCTGCTGACTTTACTTATGCCAGCCAGTTCAAATATGCCTACTGTTTTTACCTTTTGTCCTCTGTTCTGGAGTTTATCAACCTTAAAACACTTGGCTCAGGTATTATCAAAACTACCGGAATTGATGCTCAGACTACTGAACTGTTAACCGGAGATGAGATTATCTCTTTTAAAAACAATCTGGAAATTCGTGCTTTGGAGAGCGTTTCTGTTTGTTTGAATCTTTATGGCAAAGCCAGATTGAAAGAACTCAAATACGGGAAAAGCAATTCAGATCTTAACTACAAAAAAACAAGGGCAGTACTGATATGACAGAAGAAAATATCATGAAGAGCATCTATATGGCTATCTGGAAAGCGCTTGAAAGCAGATTACATTTAATTGGCTCTGTTATTGAAGGTGAAACCAGAAGAAAGATACTTGAGCAAAACATTCGAGATAAAGGCGACTTTTATCAGAATACAGGCTATGACATCTCCAAAAAAGAAACAGGCATTATGCTGACAGTAGGTTCAAATGTGCCACATGAGCCTTATGTTCTTGGAGGCAAAGTGCCTTCTTGGACTCCGCTTGAACCTTTAAAAGGCTGGGTTGAAAGAAAAAGACTGTCTTGGACTGATAAAAAGGGAGATCGGCTCAGTATTGAGCAGATGGCTTATATGATCAGAGCAAAGATAAAAAGAGAAGGTATCCCTGCCCGAAATGTTTTTGCTGAGGTTATTAAAAACAAAGAGAGCTGGATTTATGCTCAACTTGATTCCATCGAGGTGGTCTTATGAGCATAACAGGTTTCCAGATCACCCGGGCACATATCGTCAATGCCCTTAAAAACGCTGGTATCGGGGAGAACAACATCTCTTTTGATAAAGAATCTATCCCGACCGCTTTTCCGTCTGCTATGGTTATTTTAGAAGGTGAGAGCGGAATATTGAAAACCAACAAGCGTTTTCTTGAAGAAGTTTATAATATTTCAATCTTTCTGATCATAAACGCTGAGAAGGTTACAGATCCGGATGTTGAGATTATGATCCTCAAGGAAGCCTTCCGAGTTCAATATCAGCTCCTGCTTAAGAAAGACTTTCCTAAAGTGGAATACTACAATGCCAGAGCTGATTCAGGCAGAAAAGTCAAAATAGCAAAAATCTATACGGTAAGTGAATGAAAATACAAAGAATCGGCAATTTTAATATTGGTATCATTTCGACTCTTGATCTGATAGCCAAGAACTATTCCAATGAACAGCCTGAACTTTCAAAACTAAGCTATATCGGGAGCAGACGCTTATCCAAAGCAGCTGAACAAAAGACAATTCTGCCTGCTCCTGTATCTATGGCAAAACTGCTTCAGCTGACCGAGATTGATGAATATCACGAAGCCTGCATTTCTGCTTTGATCAATTCAACTCTTATGAGAGTTGAGGTAAAAAACTCAAACCTTAAAGCTTGGTTTAAATCAGCTGAGTTTCCGGGCAATGAAGATCCTGCCTCTGTACTGGCTGAGTTTTTAAGATACTACCTGACCTGTGGAAATGGCTTTTTACTTAAAATGAGAAATGCCAAAGGCGATTGGGTCGGATTGGAAAGAATGCTACCTACTGAAGTTCAGATCGTTGAGAATTACGATGAATTTGGATTCTTTAAACCTGACTTCATTCAGGTGAAGAACAATAAAAAGAAGTTCTTTCCGGGTTCAGATATCATTCATTTTAAGAAAGCCACACATAAATCCAACGCTTGGGGTCTTGCCTGTATTCCGGTAGCAATAAACATCGAAATCCTCAATGAGATAAAAACCTTTGATTACAACAACTTCAAAAATGGTCTGCTCGTAGATTACTTCATGATCGTAGAAGGCGGAACGCTCAGAGATGAAATTATAGAGGATGAAAACGGCAATGAAGTTATGACCGATGCCTTTACGGAGATTCAGAAAGTGCTTAATCAGGCAAAGGGCAACAGTAAATCACATACAACTATACTTATCGAAACAGAAAGCAAAGATGCCAAGATCAGACTTGAACCTCTCAGACAGCAGGATAGAGAAGGCGCTTTTATCTCTTTGAAGAAAGATCTTCGGGAAGGGATATTCGCTTATCACAGAGTGCCTGCCAGAATTGTATCGCAATTGATTCCCGGACAGCTTGGAGGAGATAACAAGTCTGATATGCAGATGTTCTATAATTTCGTGGTTAAACCCCTCCAAAATCGCTTAGGAATGATGTTTAGTAAAGAGTTCAATAAAGAATTCAACTGGAACTTATCTGCTGAGGATTTCGATTTTGGAGTACTGACAGACATCTTTGAAACTGAAGACGAGAAAATATTTAAATCATGCAGATAGGAGGACTATTGAAAAACATGAACTTGTTCGGCAAAAACCGCATAGTCAAAAAAGGTGAACTGCGTAATGTGGAAGTGGAATTGGTTTCCCTTCTCTTTGACGATATGACTCCGGCTAACCAGAAGAGCTTTGTAGTCAAATCTACAGATGGTAAGAGTTATAAAGTCAAAGGCAGTTCCAGAAAGTTCAAAAGTGAAACTCATGGCACTGAAGGTAGACTTTATGTAACCTTAATGGAGCCTGAAGTAAAAGATGCTCAGGGAGATTATTACAATACTGAGGAGATCCAGAAAGCCTGTGATTACTTCTCAAAACATGGTATGGTAGGCAAAAACGATATCAACCATAATAATCATCCAGTCGAAGATTTTTCTGTGGCAGAGAACTATATCCTCAAAACTGAGGATAAGATGCATTTCCCTGACTCAAAAGTCGGTTCCTGGGTTCAGGTATTAAAATGTGATGATCTTGATTCCTCTCTCTGGAAAAAGGTAATTAAAGGCGACTTTAACGGTGTATCTATTTATGGCAAAGCAGATGACTTTGGTGATACTGCTGAGACCTTAAAAGCTATTCACAAAGAACTGGAAGGTTTAAAGAACCTTAAGAAATCCCTTGAGGATGAGGATCAGAAATCTGATTTCCAAAACAGCATTGAAGAACTGGAAAAGAAAATCAAAAGTCTTGAAGAAGGACTTGGCGATGCAAGTCTCAGAGATGCAGTTAAATCGATTGAAAAATCGCTTTCCAATCTCAATGTGACGATGAACCGAGCCATATCAAAAAGCATTCAGGGTGAACCCACTGAAACAGAAACAGACAGAGAAGTCATTATCAATGGTGAGAAACTGCTGGTTAAAGCTACTCACAAAGAAATCTACAAAGGCATTGCCGATGTCGATTCCGGAAAAGCGATGAATATCCTGACACCCAATAACACCTCTCTCTTTATCGATGAAGTGGTTGGTTCTCAGCCGGGAGATACTTTATCTGATATATCGGTGATTCCTCTATTAAAAGATGAAAGCATCGATGTGGGTCTGATTGAAGATCTGATCTTCAAAAACTCACTGGATGGAGCACTCACTGCTCAGGAAGTATCAACTGCCGATTTATCCTGCCCTACTGGCATCTTGAATGCTGAATTTGCACTTGGCAGAGACATTGTCGAGTTCTACAAGGACAAATATGGCGAAGATGCTTTTGGTGCTTATGTTGAACAACATATAGCCAAGAAAGCAGAAAAAGCGATTCGAGTCCTTTTATTCAAAGGAGACAGAGCTTCTCTAGCTCCAAAGCTCAAAGCACTTAATGGCATCATCAAGAAAGCAACTGAGGCTAATGATATCACAGAGATCGACAAAGAGCTTTATGATGATTGGACAGAACGCTTTGAACAAGTGCTCTTGGCTTTTTCTGATGAAATGCTCGAAGAGCAGGAAAACTTCAAAATTTATGTCTCACACAAGGATCTTATTCATATCAGAACAGAGCTTAGTAAGAGACCTACCAATATGGGAGATAAACTTCTGCTTGAAGGTGGTAATGTCTCTTTCTCAGGTATTCCTGTTAAACCAAGACTTCTGCCTGATAATCATATCATAGCAGGTCTTACCAAATTCATCATTATCGGATATCGTACTGATGCAGAACTCAAAGTCGAACATCATGGTTCAGACTGGAAATACCACTGGTATATTCGTATCAGACCCGGCATTACCTATGTGCCTGAATTTGTAAAGATCTTTAACATTGCATAGAAAGGATTAACTTATGTTGAAATGGATACTTAAAAAAGCAATTCTTATTCTGGCAGAGCCGATTGTTGATGCTATTATTCAGGCACTTGAAAAGCTTGCCAAACGAACCGGAAACACGATTGACGATGAATTTGTCAGTAAATTCAAAGAGTTCAGAGAAGCCATCATCGGCTTTATTCACTCTCAAGCCAACAATATAGTTAAAGCGATTTAGGAGGTGCAATGCCTGTTATTAAACCAACTTTACCGCAAGGCATGAGTTCGGGAGATCTTGCAGATCTCCTGAACCAAATCGGCAGTGTGGATATATGTAATTTATATGCTGGAGAAGGCAATCTGACTAAAGCGGAAATCACAACCATGTTTACTAATCAGACAGCCTTAAACACTGCATTAACAGAGGAGTTTGAAGAGCTTGGAGAGTTATCCGAAAAGCCTTTTAAAATCGAGTCCAAGTCTGAAAAACTCAAAACCAGACATTACCAGCTTGAAGGTAAACGAAGCAACACCATTACGGTTACCATAGTCGGTATGTCAGAAGAGAAGAAGAACTGGCTGGAAGAGCAAAGCTCAGATATGACGCAGTTAACCCTTGTAGCCGTATCAAAAGAAAGGGATCAGGCAGTTCTGCTCAATGGTCTCAGATGGACTGTGGATTGGAGCGGAGAAGCAGATGGACTTTATACTCAGGTGATTACTACTGAGTTTACCGGAAAGACCAAAGAGAAAGCTGTATTCTTCAATAAAATACCTTTAGGAGCTTAGTATGAACTCATGCGCTTGTGATCCTGAGATAAAAAAGAAAATCGATGATCTGCATAAGGAAGTCTATGGAAACGGCACTTCTGCTTATTCTATGGTCACCAGAATAGCTCAGCTGGAATCCTATGTTAAAATCTTAACCTCTATTTCTGTCAGTCAGTTTTTCTTGCTGATCGGAGTGGCTATCAAGATGTTTGTGGCAGGTAATTAATGGAACTCTCATACTATAAGCTCAGAAAGATACTTTCACTGGTTTTGAAGAATGATGTTCTCAGAAAAACTCTTGAGGATATGCTTTCAGGCAAAGAAGTCAAAATCACTGAAATGGGTCTGTTGGATCTATTAGAGTCTGCCAATCTGGATATACAAATCATCGAAATATTATCAGAGAAGAAAGCTGATAAAATGACTGCAGAAGAAGGTCTGGAGGTGCTTGCTGGTTTTTTTACGAATATCGCAGGCAGTTATCAGAGCTTTCAAAAACTGCTTTCAAGTTTCGGCTTTCAAATTCAAACAAAGACGAATACGGTTTAGAAAAACTGGAAACGATATTGATGCAGATAGGCTTTTCTCAAAGTGATTTTCACACTTTAAGTTTGCCTGAACTTTATTTGCGATACGCTCTGCATCAGCAAATGCAAAAAGGATAATTATGGATGCACTTATTGCCTGGATAGGCGGAAAAAGACTACTTAGAAAAGAGATATCCAAGTATGTCCCAAAAGACATAAACGGATATATTGAACCCTTTGGAGGAGCTGGCTGGATGCTTCTCTTTAAAGACAAATGGGCAGAACTTGAAGTATATAATGATCTGGATAATCGTCTGGTCAATATGTTCCTGCAAGTCAAATATCACCCTAACGAACTGGAAAGAGAACTCGATATGCTTTTATCCAGCAGAGTTCTGTTTAACCAAATGCTCTCTCAACCCGGCTTAACTGAGATTCAAAGAGCAGCTCGCTTTATCTTTCTGATCTGCAAATCCTTTGGCAGTAAAGGCGACCATTTCGGCACTTCACAATCCAGAGGCATCAGCAGTCTGCAGAACCGGATTGACCGTATAAAAGATCTCCATCAGCGTTTGGATAAGGTGCTGATTGAAAACAAGTCTTATGACGACCTGATCCAGCTTTATGACACTAAAGACAACTTTTTTTACTGCGATCCGCCTTACACAGAAGGCTATACCTATGATAATTCCAAGAGCTTTTCTCATGAGAAATTAAGAGATATCCTTTCGAATATCAAAGGCAGATTTATCCTCAGTTATGACGACAGTCCGCTGGTCAGAGAGCTTTACAAAGACTTTCACATGATTCCTGTTGTCAGAATGAAAGGAATCAATCGCAAAGAAGGCAAGAGTGATTACAAAGAATTGATCATAGCGAACTTTCCTTTGGAGGATAGTTGATCGTGTTAATGAACTTGGATTTAACAGCGTTTTGTATGAGAATAAAGGCTTTGTAATTGAGAAAGTGGAAGCTTCGTACACGATATCAGGTAAAAACCAGATACAGACGGAGCTTTTGATCTCCAACTATTGTTTATAAGGATTCGGTGGGATTTCGATGCCTCTATTATTAAGAAGTTCAATAAATAATTCTTGAATTTCTAAATAATTTTTAATAATAAATGGATTATCTGAATTTTTAGAGACTAATTCATAAACTTTATTAATAGCCTTTAACAAATCCTCATTAGAAAGAGAATAGTAATAATTTTTTATAAATTCTTGCATTTCTTTTAATATGTCCTTATAAGGTTCAGCAGCACGGTCTTCAAGAAATGATATAAGTGATTTAATCTCCATAATAACCTCTTTAATAATTTTTAAACTATAATAATAGTGGTTTTTAACAAAGTCAAGAAAAAATTATGTCAGAAATTAGCATAAAATTAATCATAGAAACTAAAGACGCAGAAACTAAATTACGCTCTGCGGAAAACCTTTTTTCAGAAGTAAAACAAGAGGTTGAAAAACCTGCGGTGGTAAAGCTTTCGACTGAGCAGGCTCTATCTTCTATTCGGGATGTCACCATTGCCATGCAGGGTGTTGCTCAGATTATCAGCTCAGTTACTGCCAGTGTTAATACTCTGCTTAATGCCTCTCTGGAAGCAAGACAGTCAGCTATTCTATCGAAAACCGCCTTTGGCGAGTATTCTGATCAGATGGCAGAATTTGCTCAAAATATGCAAAGTCTGACTAACTTTGAAGGAGACCAGCTCCTTGCTTTAATGTCCAAGCTGTCTCAAACTTTCCATATGAACACTTCTGATATTAAGGATTTGGTACCTGTGATTCTGGACTTTGCGGAAGCCAATAAAGCTACCGGAATGACGATCGAATCTGCCTTTGATCTAATGGGTCGAGCTATCAACGGGCATACCGAGATGCTTGGCAGATATGGTATTGAACTGGATGATGTTCGACTTAAAGAAGAAGGAGTTTCCTATCTTGTTGAAAAGCTGACAAACGATTATGGCGGAACAGCAAAAGCTCTGGCTGATCTCAGAATCCAGAATAAGAATACCTGGGGAGATGTTCAGGAGTCTCTTGGCGATATGCTCAATGTTCTGATTACACCACTGCTCTCAGGTTTAAAAAGTCTTTTTGAAGGATATCAGAAATTATCTCCTATTATGAAAGGCTTTGTAACAGCTTTAGTATTGGCTGTACCTGTGATAGGAACTGTGGCAACCTCCATAACAGTGCTCACAACCGCTTTTATTGCGCTTAAGACGGCTATTAATCCAGTAGCAGGGATTGTCAGTTTGATTGTAACCGCTTTAG
Source organism: Cloacimonadales bacterium (SeqCode) (assembly GCA_963678255.2). Lineage (GTDB taxonomy): Bacteria > Cloacimonadota > Cloacimonadia > Cloacimonadales > WRIO01. The sequence continues at coordinate 432,902 of CAXXTW010000001.1, read as the reverse complement.
TCTCTGCCGGCTTTGGATATGCTTCTTACAGACTCAGTGTGGACAGCGCAAAAGACTCACAGAAAACTTATAATAAAGAAGTTGAAACCACTGATGAGAAGATGAAAAAGCTGATTAAAACCAATCGGGAATATGCTCAAAGTTTGGACTACTCTACTGCTAAAAAAGAGCTTTCTGAAGTATCTGCAGAAGTCGATAAACTGCTTGCTAAACATAATATCAAACGTGATCAAAAGATGTTTGTAATCTTTGATAAAGAAGATCTTACAAAGCTTCAGGAATTATCAGTTAAGAAAGGCACCTTAAGAGAAAAAGTCAGAACTGAGGATCTGAAAGCTACTAAGCAATGGTCTGCCGATAAACTCATGATAGATAAGGAAAACAGTCTTTCCGAAACTGAACTGCTTGCTTATCAACTTACTGAAGCCAGAGCAAAATACAAAGCACTTGGAACACTGGATGCAGATAATTACGAAAACAAAAAAGAGCTGTATGCCAAGATCAAAGAGCTTGAAGGAAAACTTAAAACCCAGCTTGAAAGTGAAACAGAACAACGACTTCAACTTCAGCAGAAATACACTGTCCTTGCCATTACAGAGGAAAGCGAAAGACAACTCAGACAACTGGATATTGAAAGAGATGCCGAACTTAAAAGAGCAAAAGCCTTAAAAGCAAGTGAAGAGACTATTCTCAATATAAAAAGCTACTATGAGAATGAAACTAATAAAATCAAAGAGAAAGCCATTAAACAAAGAGAGACAGAAGCTCTGGCTGAAGCTGAGAAACAGAAACAGCTGGAACAGGAAAAGCAAAACACCCTTGAGGAGTTTGAACGCTTAAGAGAACGCTATCTGGAAAGAACAATGGATAGCGAGCTTAATGCCATTGATCTGTTTTATCAGAAAAAGAGAGACAAACTGCTCTCTGCAGGTGTCAGCGAACAGCAGATCACTGAGCAGATTGAAATGGCGAAACACCATATTCGGGAGACCTATAATCAAAGAGCCATGCAAGGCTTTTCTACTTTGTTTGGCAATCTGGCTCAGGCTTCTCAGGCTTTTGGTGAGAAGGGTTTTAAGATCTGGAAAGCAATGGCAATGACTCAGGCTCTGGTGGATACTTACAGTTCAGCCAATGCCGCTTATAAAGCAATGGCAGGTATTCCTGTAATAGGCCCTGCACTAGCTGTGGTTGCTTCAGTTGCAGCTATTACAGCAGGGCTTGCCAATGTAGCCATGATCTCTAAACAAAAGCCACCTAAAGCCGAATTTGGCGGTTTGCTTGCAGGTAAAAGCCACTTAGAAGGTGGAATCCTGATCGAAGCAGAAGGTGAGGAATACATAACCAGAAAGAGCAGAGTTAAAGAGCTTGGTTCAAAATTCTTTGATTTTATAAATTATGCTCCGCTGGATTCAGTCAAAACGCTTTTGACAGGTTTAACTATGCCAAACCTTCCTATGCCTGCTGTCTCTGGTATGAGCTATGGTTCAGGTGGTATGATAAGTAATGGTCTGGTCTTTAAAAACCTACTCACAGAACTGACCGATTTAAAACAAGAAGTCATCAATCTGCAAACAGAAGTCAAGAACAAGAATCTGTCCGTAGTCAATATGATCTCAGCTAATGAAGTGATTAAGAAAGCTGATTCTGCTCTGGTCAGTCAAAAGGCAGAACAAGGAACTATCATAAGGAGCAGTATCTAATGTATCGAGTAGATTTTGTTAATAAAGACAATTATGGTCAGGTGCTTTATACTCTTACATTATCTGATGGACTTGATAATGTTAAGCTCTCAGCTGAACAGATAGCCGGGACAGACTACTTTGCCAGAGAACCAAGAAGAGTAGAATTTGAGTGTTTTAAAGATGCTTGGCTGGAAGAACATATCTTATCAGGCAATTATGAACATGAGCGTTATATCTCACATTATGAGGTTAGGCTATTTGAAAAGAGTATGCTCATCTTTCATGGAGTAATTGACACTTCCTTTACTGCCTATGATGCCAAGACCGATATTATCTCTTTTACCTGTTATGATAAGCTTAAGTTGTTTTCTAAGTTCTCAGATCTGAAAATGCTTTATGCTTTAATAGATGGTTATTCCTGCGGTTACTCTTTGGGCTATATGCTTTAGGGCATTGAAAACAAAGTATCTTTAAGTATTCCAGCTCAGTGGAATAACAGCTATACTCCTTTAAATATACAGGTAAATCAGCTGGAAGTATTAAAGATAAAATGGAAAGAACTGCTGGCTGAATTCAAAGGTTGGGATTCTTATTCCCTGAAATACGGACTCTGCAATATCAGTAATAATCTGGTGGAACTGCAAGCCTTGATTGTCTCTGAGATTCCGGATGAGTCAAATAGAAAAAAGGTGAAGATACTCGGCAGGAAATGGATCTTCTATAATACGATATGCCCGGTAGAAGATAGCATTCAAGCAGTAGATGAAGAGTCAGACTGGTTTGATGTTCAGGCAGATTGCGATGAATTTATCGAAGCCAATACGGTTTTCTATCAGCAGGCAGTAGTCACAGAACTCTATGCAAAGGGGAAAGTATATTCAACCACACTTACAGATAATGATCTGTTTTATAATACTGCAAGAGAGGAGATCCCTGTAACCTTTACAGGTAATGCCATTCCAGAGTCTATCTTTCCCAAAGGCTTTTATCAAAACGGAAACGAGCAGACAGAAAGATTAAAAGTGCTCAAAGCCGTATTAATGCTACATCATCTGACGATCATTACAGATAATGCAGGCACGCTCTATCTTATAAACAAAGCTGAAGTCAATAATACACTGATTAACATAGCAGATCAGGATATTATTGAATTCAAGAAAAAACGGATCAACAGATCAGTTCCTGACACTTCGGTTTTGGATGTTCTGCTTGGAGATATTACTAAACTTAAAGAGCTGATCTCAGCCTATTATCTGGAGTATTTCTCAGGTATTTGGGAAATAGAAGTATGTATTGATAACCTGAATAAATATGATCTTCATCTGTTTGATAAGTTACAAATACAAGGCTTACAATATAAAATAACCGAACTTCAAAGAGATACAGTTAACGATGAATATCTAATAAAAGGCTGGCAGATCTGATGTTGAGACTTGAAGGCTTTAGACTTATCAGAATCATTAAAGGTGTTTATTCAGGATATACAGTTGAAAACGGGACAGTCCTCTATCAGCCTGAGATAAAATACAATATAGAAAAGAAGAATGCCTTTGATCCGACTATCATCATAAAAAGAGATCCTTATCATGAGGATATAATCGATTGTGAAGCAATTCTAAATCCGGATGAGTATGAGGAGTTCTATGACTTCTTAATAGAATATGATGCTTTGTATATTGAGTTTGATTCTTCTGAACGAACCCTTCAGTATCCAGTTCAGGTTAATAAACTGCCAAAGCTCGAAGATGAGTTCAGATCCTTTACCGGAAACTTTAAATTCTCTCTCAAAAGCATTTATACCGTTTTGACTCCAATTGATTTTAATAGTGTCTTTGGCTATGGAAATGCCTATGGCAATAACTACGGATTTTAGGAGCATATATGTCTGAAACCAACAATTATCATTTTTATAAACCTCTGGCTGGAGAGTCCGGTTGGGCTGAGCAGATGAATAATAATCTTGATCAGATCGACAATATAGTAAAAGCAGTAACAGATAATTTTACCGCTCATGTAAATACCGGGACAGGTAAGCATACAGCCGGACAGATCTCTTTCGGAGTCGGCTCTAATGTTGAAACAGCCTTGAACAATCTTAGTTCCGGAAAAGCCAATTCTGTACATACACATTCAGCAAGCCAGATATCTTATGGTTCAAATTCCAATGTGGAAACCATGCTTTCAAACCTGTCTACAGGTAAAGCCAATACCAGTCACAATCACCCTGATTATGCTTTAAACAGCGATTTACAGACGATATCCAACACACTTGATCTGCTACTGCCTGATCTTACAGAAATAGAAGTGTCAGCCAGTATTCAGAACAGATCTGGCGGTATCAGAATAATTAACGCCACCAGCCCGATTATTCATATCTCTGAGTGGAAAATAATCGTAGAAAAGAATGGTTCAATTGTCTGTGAACTGACTTCGACTTCTAATCATATTATGGTAAGTAATGCCTCTTTAGAAGGAGTAGCAAGTAATGATCTGTTGAATATCACAGTTAAGGCAATCTCAGGCAATTCAACAAAGTCAAAGAGGTACTCTCATACCTATATATATGTAAATTCTGATTTTGAAGAGAGGCTTTATAAAATGGAAGAGCAGTTGACCTTGGGTAACTTCATTGACGCCTTTGCTCAGGATGCAGATGCCCTTCAGGCACTTGCCAATGTGCTTCACAGTTCAAATACGCTTGCTCAGAAGGTTGCAGAACTCAAATGAAAAAGACAATAAAACAAAACACCTTTCTTGATCTGATAAACAGAAAGACTACTCCAACCCTGTCAACAGACAAGAATATCGCTTTTATCAACCCGATTTACTCAACGGTCAACGAAAAGGAAGATCTTGGTATAAGCAATCAAAACCTGATTCTGTCCGGTTCGGTATTTCCTGAGAATCCAATTGAAGGTCAGATGTTTGTGAAAGAAGGCAAGATGTATGTATATAAAAAAGAGGAGGATAAATAGAATGAAACTGAAAGAGAAAATCCAGACAAAGAAAGAAGAGCTGGTGAAAGAATATGAGCATATCAAAGCTCAGATGGAAGAACTTAATCGTATGCTTTTAAAGACAGAAGGAGCAATCCTGATCTTACAAAACCTTGAAAACGAAACAAAGGAGTAAAACATGGCAGGAACCTGGAAAGAGGTATTAGATAACAGTAAACTCGGTGTAGCCAATGGTGTGGCTCAGCTGGATGCAAGCGCTTTGCTTCCAACTGCACAAGTACCAAATATCGATGCAGGAAAGATTACTTCAGGCACATTAGCTGATGCCCGAATTCCATCGTTAAATGCCTCAAAGATCAATGCAGGCACTCTTGCGACAGCTCAGATACCTGCTCTTGATGCAAGTAAAATCACCTCTGGAGCACTTGGTGTAGATAGAATTCCAAGTTTAGATGCAGGAAAAATCACAACCGGGACTCTCGGCTCAGATCGTATTCCGACTCTGGATCAAAGCAAAATCAGCGGTTTAGCAACTGCACTTGCAGGAAAAGTAAGTACTACTCAAACAATAAACGGTCAAGCCTTGTCTGGCAATATTACGCTTAATACAGCCAATTTAATAGAGAAGGTATCAACTCTTCCTGCCAGTGGCTCTGAAGGTCAGATGGTCTTATATAATGGAAGTCTTTATGTTTATAAGGAAAGCTGATAAATGTGGCATAAGATGATTCATGATCATGACCCAGCTGAGGAGTTTGTATCAGAAGCAGATTTAAAGAGCTATATTCTTGGTGAGCCTACTCCTGCTAAGCCTTATGGTTTTTACAAAGACGGAGGTATGCTAATCACCTTTAAAAAGCCAGTTCTGATCAGCTCTTGGGAAACGATTTTTGATTCAAAAGCCTCTGCTGAATTTGCCATTTTCAAATACATTAAGAGTGATGGTTTCCTGATCTATAAAGAGACTATTCCGGATCAGCCTGCCGGAATATACGCTCATTCTTGCAATGTTTATCTTCAGCCGGGTAAGTATTATTTTCAGATATTGTCCTGTGCTTTAGGATATGTTCAAAGTTCATACTTTAAACCCGATCACTGCTTTGTATCCTTTATTTCAGGATATCAGGGAGCTGATATACCAAAATGGACTGACACTCCTTATAACGATGAATGGTTATTCTTTTTCAATCTTGAGATAAGCCTGAGAAAGGCAGATCTTTATCTTGGCTTTCAAGAATATAGGTTTAAGGATGAACAACTTTTGGAGAGTGCTTTTTATCATGCTCCAGATGATAACAGCGAGTTAAGAACCTATGTCAGCATCAAAGGCACGCAATATGTCGAAGGTCAGACAATATGATTAAATAGTTGCAGGATAGTGAATTAAGAACTTGACTTTGTTTGTGCTAACTTATTAATAGAGGAGTAATTAATAAAAAAGCAAGGAGTCAAAAATGGAAAACGGAAACACAAAGAACCAAGAAAAGAAGATGAGCAAGAACAAGGCTTTTTATCGCAGTTTCACAGTCAGCTGGATGCGTAATGAAGAAAAGACAGAAAAACAACTTCAACAGGAAATTGAAAAAAGTTATGATGTAGCAGAATACAAAGAGATCATCTATATGATGGCTGAACTGCTTATGAGAAAAACCAGATAATCAAAACTTAGAAAGCAGAATCGGAGGCAACTCCGGTTTTTGCGTTTGGTGGGCTAGGGAGGTTTGGCCCTCCCACACTCAGTCCCATATATCATTAGAAAATCGAAGATATAAATACTAGCTCATTCATAGAACATAAAAATAGTAGCCCACGAGTGCATTTTCACCCACTATGCTTATTACAAATAATAGTAATTTAACCATAAAGTTGACCTTACCTTTCAGAATATCAAAGTTATCAATAACAAGAGCTAAACTTTTTATGATTATGAGCCCAATATTTATAGAGCATTCTATTCCTTCGTATGGACAATTTCACACTATAATTTATAAGATAATTATTTCTGTTAAAAAAACAAACCGTTTTTTCATTTGCAATCAGGGTGTCATAATTTGCAACGATACCTGTCACAATTTGCAATTACACCTGTCACTTTTTGCAACGAGGGTGTCATAATTTGCAGAGTGGGTGTCACTTTTATAATTGTAGGAATTTTATAAAGATAAAATCAGTATGAGTCAATATTATAGTGGTTTAGTTTGAATAGTGAAAAAACGATTTGCAACGATACCTGTCACTTTTTGCAGTTTTACCTGTCACATTACAGTGATTAAATTTAAATTTTTCAAAGACTTAATAATCTGCAAAATGATAAACTAAGAAAAGACGATGAGCAAGAACAAAGCATTTATCGTAGTTTCACTGTCAGCTGGATGTGTAATGAAGAAAAGACAGAAAAGGAACTTCAACAGGAAATTGAAAAAGCTACGATGTGGCAGAATACAAAATATATTTAAAAAAAGCCATCTGTCTATTTCAACAGACGGCTTTAAAAATTAATGGTGCATTTGTAGGGGATCGAACCCTAGACCCACTGATTAAGAGTCAGTTGCTCTACCAACTGAGCTACAAATGCACATAAAAATCATTTTTAAGATCTTGTAAATTTTGTCAATGATTTTTCAGAAATCCAATTAATTTAGTTTTTTAATTTGAGTTCAGGGTGCTTTAGTAAATAGGAAAGTATGACTCGATTAACCGTAATAAACTGATTTTCTTTTTCAAGAGAAATACTTAATTCTTTTTCGATCTTCTCTGCTAAATAATCATTCACCATAACTTTATAAGTCTTATTATCTTTCAAAAATTCATTCATTTTATCTAATGAACGGTCATTGTCTGAAAATCTCACCATCAATTGATTAGCAAGTTTACTTTCGGAAGAGAGTAACAACTTGAGTTCTTTTCCTTTGAGCGTGAGTTTCAAGAGATTATTCCGATAGCAATTTTCATATAAATCATCAATCGTTAAATTCCCGTTTTTAAACTTTCTTTGAAAATTATCCTTATAAGCTAAAACAAGGTCGCAATCTCCGTATTCCATCTGAGAAGCCACATACAACTCGTTTAAACTCACAACTCCTGTTTGCAGACTATCGTCAACTACGGTTAGTATTTTGGGCTCAAAACGATATTCTGAGAGCGTTTGGTCTTGTTGTACAACAGTATTTTTATTTCCTATCGTAATGAGCAGACTGCTCGTTGTCTTTTTTAGGGGAATTGTTATTTTTTCTTGATTGATCTTCAGATTGATTGTTTCTTTTTTGAGATCATCTGTTATAAATAAAATGAAAGAGAGAACATTATCTGTATTGATTTCGATCAAATTGTCTTTATTATCCAGAGAAAAACGGCTATCTTTCATCCAATCATTTCTTTCAGTTACAGAGATCTGATAAAGATTCCCATTTTTTGGTTTTTCTGACTGGCAGACATAAGAGGAGGGATATTGGATTTCTTTACTAAATTTTGATAGATTTGTTTTATAAATATTCCCATCATCACAACCGATCAATATCTGATTTAGAACGATCTCAACTGACAAAGGATAAATCTTTTGGGGTAAATCATAAGTCTTAAACGTTTTAAAATCGGAAAATACAGTTATTACCGGTTTATTATTAACAAATCCCAAGACATACAATTTCTTCTGATCCGTTGTGTAATCAACGATTCTGTCATAGGGTAATTCAATTTTTTCAACCTTTTCACCATCATAAAGATAATACAACTTTTTGATAAAGGCTTTATTACCATTCATAGAATAAACAAGATCTCCCTGATAACATTCCAATAAGAGTTGATCCTTAAACAAAATTGGATTGATATACCCGATATTATCTTCAGGAATGATGTCTTTATTACTGATATACGTACCATCATAACAGATCAGCTCGCTCTTCCCTATCGGATCTGAACGCAAAATATTAACCAATCTAAGAGAATCTCCCGCAATGACCTCCTGATACTTTTGAGGTAAATCCTTTTTATTCACTTGATAAAAACTATGAATAAAAGCGTAGAGCAAACCCTTAAACTCAATTAATTCATTCACCCGATATACAGAATATGCATCTGACGGGGTTGTATAAACTAAATCCCAAGACTTTGATTTATCTTTTGAAGAAAAAATACAACCCATTGCAGGCTGATTGTTATCATCAAAATTAATGGCTGAACCAGTTGATACAAATAAATTCCCTTTATAAGAGCAAATATCAAAAACATGCAAACCCTTAGGGATATTTCGGTGTTTAACCCAATCATTCTTCTGCCGGATATATATGTTTCCAAAAGTCCAATCTTCCGTTGCATCTGCCCCTGGAACCATTAAGACTGAATCAGCCAAACAGTATTTCATGATCGCTTCATCATCGGCGACAAACTCAGTCATTTGTCTTCCGTTACGCACATCATAGCTGATTATTTCAGTCGGTCCTGTATTAATGCCATAATCTCCATAGCCGATATAGAGCTTATTTAACATAAGTTTTAAATCGTTAATCTTTCGTGCATCTTCCCGCACATGCTTTAAGGGATACAAATAGTGCTCTAACTTTAAGGTCTCTGCACTTAGTAATGTAAAAAACTGAGTTAAGAGTATGACTATAATGAAATTTTTCATCTAATCTCCTGTTTAATCTTCTGTTATCACCTTTTCACGGCTAATAATCTCATAAAAACTTGGGGCATCCTTCTTGGAAACATTGCCTTCGGGTAATTGTACGATCTTGATCACTGTCTTATATCCAAATAAATCGTAATCAATTTGATCATTTTCTCTAATTTCTAAACTACCTTTGGCAATTTTGCCATTAACACGAATAGCATTGTTATCACACGCCTTTTTGGCAATACTTCTGGTTTTTACCAAACAAAGCTTATTCATTAATAAATCGACGCGCATCTTACATTCCTCTTTTTTTTAATTATATGTAAAATATTTTCTTAACCACTTTTTTTGTCCAGTTATTTGATACTCAAAAATCAAAATATCAGTCTTTGGCTTCTCCCCCACTGTACTTAATCCATTCCAAGTTAATTGATTAAGACCAGCTTGCCAATCATTGATTCCATAGGCTAAAACAGTTTCATCAGAATCTAAAATCGACCAACGAATAGATAAAGAATCAGCTGTTCTGGCAGATAAAGTCCATTCATCATTTTTATTAATCATAAAATCTAAAGGATGCATGGAAAAATCCAGTTCAATACGACAAATTTCATTGATATTAAAAAGATTGTCCACCAGTTTATATTCATATTGAAACAAAGGTTGGACAGTCTTGTCAGTATAAAATGTAATATTTTCCGGTAAAATCTTAATTAACTGATACAATGAATCCGCAGGACCGGCAGGAGAATAAATTGTCTTTCTGTATAAGCCAAATTGACGATTTTCTGATGTTTTCCAAGTTAAAAAGATATTTTTATTATCAGAATAACCTTTAAAAGATACGACTAAAGGCTTTTTATTCTTAATTTTTAACTGGATATCATTAAAGGAAGTTTGGTAAAATAAAGATTGTTTGAGTTTTGCTTTTACTCTTTTTTGAGCATCCTGATAGCTTACCTCCATAGTATAATTGCTTTCAGGTAAATTGTAAAAAACAAAGTAACCACCCTGATCACTAAAAGTCACCCGATCTAATCCGCTTATTTTGATTTTCGCTCCTGAAATTGGCTTTCGGTCAATATCAACAACTTTACCTTCTATCATCAGAGTTAAATTTACTTTTTTTCTTCTGTCTGAATAATTATTAGGAAGAGCCTGACAAATAGTTTTGCTGTAGCCTGATTCCTTTATCCCAGAATATGAAAAAAACGAGATCCCTTTAAAATTTCTTCGCTCACAAATTTTGATTTTATTAAATAAAAGATTAGAAGGATAACGTCCACTATCTTCATAGGAACGTAATCCCACAATAATTTTTGATTTACTGCTTTCAGGAAAGCTATCCATTAGCTTTTGAAAATCGTCATCTTTGGTATGATAAGCCATTAAATAGACTTCATCAACCCAACCTTTTTTTAACCAATCTGTCCAATTCTGGCCAAAATATTTCTGTGCTGACAGTGGATTGGATTTTACTGCGGCTGTTAATCGGACAGAAGGTTTGATAGATTTTAATCTTTCTCTGATTAATTGAACAGTTGAACTGATCTGTTTTTCTCGCCAATCTTCCCAATCTAAAGCAGTTTGAGCTTCAAATTTTTGCAAAGAATTAGGGTGAAAACCATATCTTGAATCTGGATAACGAATATAATCTAAATGGATACCATCAACATCATAATTCATAACAATGTCTGAAAACACATTTGCCAAATATTCCCTGACTTCGGGTAAAGAAGGATCTAAATAAGCCCCTTCCAGCACATTGGAGTTCATCTTTGTTTTATCTGATTTGTAAGTGATCCAATCATTTTTTTGAAACCATAAATGATTCTTTGGCAATTTGTCTGTCGATAAGGGCGTGACAACAAATACTGTTACCCATGCCTGAACAGAAATATCATTTAGTTTTGCCTGATAAATGAGATAATCTAAAGGATCAAAGTTTGTTCCGTTTAATATATAACTGCGTGGCTCGGGGTTTGAAAAACTATGATTGTATTTATTGGGAATATATAAAGCATCTCCCCTATAACGAACCTCTGCTAAAATCTCATTGATTTTAAGTTCTTTACAGTCATAGATTAACTGATCGATATCCCCCTTATCAGTTAAATTCCAAGGCGTCACCCATAGGCTTATCTTATCTAAAGCTCCTAAGGTCAAAACTTTAAATAGTAATATGATGATTATGAAATATATTCTTTTATGTCTTTGACTATACATTGTGCATTTCCATCTTTAAATTCTACGATAATTTCATCCTTATCTTTTATCTGCTTAATGGATGATATTAATTCTTTTTCTTTTCTGATCAAAGTATAACCTTTTTGTAAAACTCTTTGAGGAGAAAATTCTTTTAAGGTTAAATCCAGCTTTTCCAGTTGATTTCTTTTTTCATGATAAACAGAAATCATGGTATGCTCTATAAGAGAATTAGATTGATTTAAGAATTGTCTTTGTTGATGAATCATCTGTTGTGATCGTGTAATCAATCCATTCTTTAATTTTATATTTAATTCAGACAAATGATGTTTTTTTTCTGTTAAAATAATTTCTAATACTCGCATCTTTGTAGTGAGCTGGTCTAAAAATTGTGACCGGTCTCTAAGGATATTTATCGGATGGTATTTCTGCACTGTTTTGTCCAAATAACCAATTTCCAATCGCTTTTCTGTGATCTCTTGTTTCAGTGTCTTTTGCATTCTTACTTTCACATGGCTTAATGCCTGAAGTAATTCGCTTTTTTCAGGAACGACCAATTCAGCAGCGGCAGAGGGAGTTGGTGCTCTTAAATCTGAAACAAAATCTATGATCGTAAAATCAGTCTCATGACCAACAGCAGAGATAACAGGAATTGTCATACGAAAAACCGTTCTGGCTAAACTTTCATCGTTAAAACAAGACAGATCTTCTTGAGAACCGCCTCCACGCCCTATTATGATCACATCAACAATGGGATTTTTTTCAAAATACTCCAATCCGGCGATTAATTCAGGAACAGCCTTGTCGCCCTGAACAGAAGCAGGAAATAAGATGATTTCAACTGGGAAACGACGGGTTAATACATTGCAAATATCCTGAAAAACAGCTCCTGTTGCCGAACTGATCACCCCAATTGTTTGAGCATATTTAGGTAAACTCTTCTTGTGGATTTGATCAAATAATCCTTCGCCTTGAAGTTTTTTCTTCAACTCTTCAAATTTAACCTGCAATGAGCCTACACCTGTTGAATACATGTTTTGAACCTGAAGCTGATATGCCCCATCTCTCTCATAAACCGTTAATTTTCCAGCACAGATAACTTTGTCCCCACTTTTTGGAGAAAACTTTAAATATATATTATAAGGCTTGAAAAAAACGCATTTTAAAACTGAAGTCTCATCCTTCAAATTAAAATAAATATGACCTGAAGATGGTCTGGAAAAATTAGAGATCTCTCCCTCAACAAATAAATTAGGAACAGAACTCTCTATTATATTCTTTACATGCTTATTTACTTCACTGACACTGAACACATTATCTAAATCCATTAAAAACCCTTATCTACAATATAAATTTATTAAACCCTGATCAGGCTATTTCCGTCAAGAAAAATAATAATGACCTCTTTTCAATACAGATAAACGATGTATTCAGGGATTTTGAGTCTTATCACTTTTCTCTTTTAATTCATGAATTCTTTACTTGGAACGACCAAAGATGGTCGTTGAACTTTTGAGAATGCCCAAGCAGTTGGTTTCTTGAATTATGGGCAATCTCACATAGTAATAGTCAATTACAATTACTCAATAATCTTTACTTGACAATATTTAAGAAATGAATTATTTTTGGAAAAATTGTCTTTTTTGTCGGAGGATATTAATGAGAACAAAAGTTTTATTCTTTATTTTATTAATGATGTATAGTCTTACTTCTTTGAATGGGGTAGAAGTAAATATGAGTTATAGTCCTAATTCCATATTTTCTAAACCTCTTTTTGGAGAAGAAGGAAAAACATTCGAAAGCAATGGTATTTATCTTATCAATTTAAGAGTCGAAAATAATAAACCTGATCTTGTTTTAACTATATTTTATGAAATGATAAGAGAATCTGGTTATGAATATATATCTCCTGTAGATTCTGAAGATGATGAAGGTGGGATAGGTGAAAATCTCACACAATATAATAAACATCTTCCCAAATATGGTTTCCTCTTTGGTCCAAAAATAAACTATTTTAAAAGTAAATATATATGTTTATATACAGATTTTCAGCTAGGTTTAGGACTTCAGAAAAAAGTTAATGATGAAATTAAAGTTTCTCCTTTTCTGCATTATAATGCTTTAGGAATAAAACTTGGAAATGACTTTGCCATCACAACTGAAGTCGGTGTCGGTGTTAAAGGTTTTCTTATTTACGGTTTTTCCTATAAATTTTGATATGACTTGATTAGTGTTTATCTACAATTCATTAATTTAAAAAAAGAGTTTGTAAAGATCTCTCCATATAGATAATTATCAAAGTTTGTCCTTTCACTAAAATTAAAAAACTGGTTTATTCTATCTTTTTTTGACACAAAATATTGTTTTTCTCAGAAAATCAGGAATCTTTTTTTACCTCTCTATAATTACAATTTCAGTTAGTTAAAATAATAAGTTTTCAAAAATATCTTGGTAATTTTGTATTGAATAGCACCAAGGAAGCAATAAGCAAGGAATAAGGAAGCAATGAGTTTGGAAGGAGGATGGAAAGACTTTGCAAAGAGTTTTAACATACTTCTATTCAGGTAATGAGATGTTGTCAGCAGGGATATTAGTTTTTTACAATGAACCCTAAAAAAAATCAGCGATCACGGAGATAATAGAAACGATTCAAGAAAGTTTAATGAGATTTTTAATATTACTATAATAGCCATAGAAAGATTATTTAAATCATTAAGAACAGGTGACATCGATAATCAAAGAGTCATTATTTTTCAAATTCAAGAATGATCTTAGTTCCTTCATTACGTTCGATTCTAATACAGCCTTCTAATTGATTTGTAAGTAATCCAATAAGCATCAAACCGAAACCAGGAGAGTGCGTGAAATCGATTGATTCAGGAATACCATTTCCATTATCCTGAATGCAAAGCTTTACAAGATTATCTTTGAAAGAAAGATGAATATTAATCATCCCTTTTGTTCTATTTATAAAGGCGTATTTCATAATATTTGTTATTAATTCATTAATAATAATCCCGAAGTAGAAGGTTTTTTTAGCATCAAGAAGAAAGTCCTCAATACTAATTTTTAAATCTACTGAATTTTTATGTGGAAAGTTATTAAAAATCTGTTTTATCAGAAGAGGGACATATTCTAATACAGACACTTTTTGAGAATTCACAGATTTGTACAATTGGTCATATAATACCATCATACTGCGAACTCTGCTACTTGCGTCATTAATAGCAGAAATTGCTTTTTTATCAGATAATGTTTCAACTTGGAGATTGAGAATAGCATCAATGGTGGACATATTATTTTTGATACGATGGTGAACTTCTTTAAGGATGAATTCTTTTTCATTGAGAAGTCCATTAATTTTTTCTTCAGCGAGCTTACGATCATTAATGTTTACAATCAAGCCAGCCACTAAAACAGGTTTATTTTCTGAATTTATTATACTAATTGACCCTATATCATAAAACCACATAAATTTACCAGAATTAGTTAAAATACGGTATTCAATTTCATATTTTTTTACTTCGCCAGATAAAAGAGAGTTCATAGCTTTGTTAGAATGATTTAAATCATCAGAGTGGATTAAAGCTGTGAAATCTGAATAATGTTTAAATTTATCAGGGGTATAACCAAATATTTCAATGTTTTTATTGTGAAAATTCATATTTCCAGAGGAAACATCCATTTCCCACCAAACCATATTAGCTGCTTCCATTGCCATTTCTAACATAAAATGTTTTTCTTTTAAGCAGTTTTCTAAATTCAAACGTTCTGTAATATCTCTAGCAATAGCAAAAATCTTAGTTTTATTACTAATTTGAAAAGAACTCGCAGTAATTTCAAGAGGAAAGATTGATCCATCTTTTTTCTTATGATACCTTAAAGGGATCATCTCATTTATTGATTCAGTCGCTTTGATAGTTTTCTCAGGTTCAGCAGAGACATCTGTGTTAAGCATAGAGAGAAATTCAGAGTAAGAGTAACCATAGTGATTAATAGCTTTGTAATTTACATCTTCAATTTTACCTGATAACTGATCAATAATAAAAACAATATCAGGGATAGCATTATAAAGGGCTTTATATTTTTTTTCACTTTCCATAAGAGCTAATTCTGACTGTTTACGAAAAGATATATCAATCATTGTGATCAGACAATGTTTATCAATTGGTGTATAAATCCCAGTAAGAAGAACCCAAACAGGAGAGAGATTGTCAATAGAGAGGAATATTTCGCATGTTTCTTTTGTTTTATTAGAAAAAATACTTTCAAGAAATTGATGAAAAATAAGTTTTTCAGAATCTGGGATAAAAAGGGCAAAAAGTTTATTAATCAAATAAGTGCATTCTTTACCAAGCATTTTAGCACCATATTTATTTAGTTCGATAATTAAGCCTTTTTGAGAAATAGTAAAATAGCCAGAAGGAGCTAAGTTATATAAATCAGAATATCTTTCTATAGCAACCTTGGTTAAATCTTTAGCTTGGAGGAGTTCTTCATTTTGCATTTCTAGTTCTATCTGATGAATTTCAAGCTCTTGAATGAGCCTCATCATATCAATTTCACTAGGTTTATGATCATTTTTTGACAGTTTTGTTTTTTGTATTTCTTCAGCCTTTTGCCTAAGACTAGTAGAAGAGGTATTTGTTAATGTTTTTTTCATGTTATCCCCTTTCACAATAACCATTCTTTTCATAAAAAATCATAAAACAGTTATTTAGAATGGAAGCAAGAGTTGATATAAGTAATATAAGAGTATTATTAACTTAGAAAATGAATCAATAAAACTCTAAAGAGCATAGAGTTTAATAATTTATAATTCTATGAATACTACTTATAAATTTTTAATTTTTTTCAACTCTATCTCCAGCATTTTAGACTTTGATATATTTGTCAGGGTAATAACCAAACCATCTATTCGATCATCGAGAGTTCTATAGGGCATAATTCTAATACAAAACCATCTTTTGTCATTAGTTTCTATTTCACGTTCAATGGGAATAAGTTTATTGATTACATCCCAAGCATCTTTTTCAATATTGGGGTATTTTAAGTCATTCACCAATTCAGTGATAGGTCTCCCAATATCAGTTTTACGTAATTTAAAGATCTGAGTAGCTTGGTCAGTGAATCGTCGAATATTTAGTTCTTTATCGAGAAACAAAGTGGCAATTTCAGTACTATTTAGCAAATTTTTCATGTCATCGTTTTCGAGCATAAAATCATTAACTTTGTTTTGAAGTTCAAGATTAACAATTTGCAATTCTTCATTAAGACTCTGCATTTCCTCTTTTGAGGTAGTAAGCTCTTCATTGGTAGATTGCAATTCTTCATTGGTAGATTGTAGTTCTTCGTTAGTTGTCTTTAATTCTTCTTGAGAGGTTTTCATTTCTTCCAGAGTATTATTCAGATCAAGGTAGCATTGTTTTAGTTCAGTTTCTAATTCATTAACAATCAGAGAAGAATTTTTCTTTGAATTTGGAGTTGTTTGTTTAGTTTGAATACTTTCTTGGATATCTTTAAAAACAACTAAATACTTTCCTTTCAAAGTGTCTGGGGAATTTAATTGTTGTATGATGAGGTTTAGATAAAGAGTTGAACCATTTAAATTGATTTTGATATTATTACTCGAAAAAGGTTCAGAATTTTCTTTTGCTTTACGAAAAGCAGTAGGCAATTCATTTCTCAAGCCATCTCGAGCCATAGAATAAATATTCCAGTTTGCTTTCCCAGCAGCAGGTTCCAAGTATTTTCCAGTGTGTCCAGTAATATAAATTATATCTCCATTTTCATTAACCAATACACTAGCGGGAATATAGTTATTGAGCATAATATGTTCGATAAGAGATTGAATATTATCCTTTGTGATAGTAGTATTTTTTTCTTGAGTTGTAGCTATTTTTTGGTAAAAGGAGCTGGGTAAATCAATTTGATTAGTCATTAAGTTGGATAGATTTCGTTTAAATATTTTCAATTTTGAGCAAATTTCTTCAAAACCTGCATTATGAATACTGATTGATTCAGCAGAGCCAAGCAATAAAATACCAGAAGGATTAAGACTATAATTAAACAAAGATATTACTTTTTGTTGAAGAACAGGTTCTAAATAAATCAACAAATTACGACAAGAAATAATATCAAGTTTAGTAAAAGGAGGGTCTTTAATAACATTTTGAGGCGCAAAAACAATCAATTCACGTATAACTGAATTCACACGATATTGGTCATTTTCAAGAGTAAAATATTTTTTTAGACGTTCAGAAGAAACATCTTTTTTAATGTTTAAAGAAAAGAGTCCTTTACGAGCAATTTCAATAGCATTAATATCAAGATCAGTAGCAAAGATTTGCAGAGAGATATTACAATTATTTTCAAGTTTATCGATAATTTCTTTAAAAATAATTGCCCAAGAATAAGCTTCTTCACCAGTAGAACAGCCTGTAACCCAAATACGAACAACGTATCCTCTGGGTAGTTTTGAAAGATAATCAGGAAGTATTTCATTTTTAAGTTTTTCCCACACAGAAGTATCTCTAAAGAAGCTAGTTACCCCAATCAGAATTTCTTTGAAGAGTATCTCAATTTCTTTAGGATTTTCTTTCAAAAAGCTTGCATAGTTGTTAATTTTATCTATCTGGTGAACACCTTTTCGTCTTTCAATACGACGGAATAGAGTGTTTTTTTTATAAAGAGAAAAATCATGTCCCGTCTGTTGCTGGAGCAAGTAAACAATTTCGTCCAATGATTTGTTTAATTTATCTTTAAAAAAGACATCTGGTTTTATTGTAGGAATGAACATAAGTAAATCAAGAAGTTTAACAGGTAAACCTTCAGCAGAAGCTGTGACATCAGCGACAACCGAATCAATAGCGCTTTTAGGCATTCCATCAAATTTTGCGGTAGCTGGGTCTTGAACAAGAGCCAACCCTTTAAAATCTTTAATTGCTTTCAACCCTAAAGATCCATCAGACCCCATCCCAGAAAGGATGATTCCAATAGCATTTTCCTTTTTATATTCAGCAAGTGAGTTAAAGAAAAAGTCAATAGGTAAGCGTAATCCTCGAGTTTCAATAGGTTCAGATAAAAACAAAGTGTTATTAAGAATAGACATACTTTTATTTGGTGGAATAACATATACGCAATCAGGTTTTACAATAAGCCCATCTGTGACTTGAAAAACTTTCATAGAAGTTGTTCTTTGTAGCAATTCGGGCAACATGCCAACATGAGTGGGGTCAAGATGTTGAATCACAACAAAAGCCATTCCATTAACAATAGGTAAATGAGTGAAGAATTGTTCTAATGCTTCTAATCCCCCAGCAGAAGCCCCTATTCCAACAATAGGAAAATTAAGAGGAGTATTATTGTTAACTTTTTTACTATTTTTTGTTAATTCAACTTTTTTGGTAGTTTTTGGCATTTATGTCCTCAATATTCTTAATTTCTTCATAGTGAAGATAAGTTTCTACAATACAAAAGGGAAGAAAACTTGTCAAATTGTTAAGAGGAAATAATCTGAAACAATTAACAAAATATATATAATAGCGTAACAATGTTTTCTAAAAACGATTTTCATATTAGTGTTTAAACCTTTTAACAACTTCCAATTATCCCTAAATAGGAGGGACAATTTTAATCCAAATTCATCTAATCAAACTTAAAACTATATTTTATATTATCTTTTTCAAGAAGTCAAGACAATCTTTGTAAAATAATAAAAAATAATTAATTAATCATTTTTTAAAGAGAGAATGATTAGATTTTTTTCATTTTTATATTTATTTTAAGAAATTAAGATTAAAAATTTAAATAAAAGAATCGTAGAAATTGATAAATAAAAAAATATTAGTCTTTTTATCAATTCTTCTTATTCATTGTATTAAAATAAGTTATACACAAATTATCCACATATTCAAAACAATCTATATACTCATAACCATAATAATATCAATGCATTATCACTCTATCAATGTCTTAACACAAAACTTATCCACATTTTTTCATATCTTGACAAATTGCTTTTATCATTATTTTTTGGTTGACAGTAAATAAGATTTTTCTCTATTGTGGATAAGTGTGGATAAAAGACAAAAAAGTCAGTCTATAACTGTGGACTTTGACATTTATTTCTTTTATTTTCAGAAGAATATATAATTATAATTGATTCCACTTGGTTGTGGATAATAAATTTCATAAGGATTGCTATGGATCAGGATATATGGGAAAATATACTCGATGTACTAGAAAAGCAGATTAACCCTCAAAGCTTTAAAACCTGGTTTAGCGAAACTCAACTAATTGATTTGGATGATAAAAACCTGGTTATCTTAGCTCCTACTAAGTTCGCTGTTGATTTTTTGAATAATAACTATTCAAAAATGATATCAGAGCTAGCTTATTCTTTATATAAAAAAGAGTATTCAATCAGCTTTACCAGTCAGGCTTTAATTCCCTCAAAAAGTAATAAAACAGAGTTTTATCAACAACAACTTGCTAATAGTAAATTAAATACAAAATATACCTTTTCAGAATTTGTGGTTGGAAAAAGCAATAACTTTGCTCATTCTGCCTCTTTAGCAGTTGCTGAATCTCCTGGTACCACATACAATCCCTTATTTATCTACGGAGAATCCGGGATGGGGAAAACCCATTTAATGCAGGCAATTGGTAATTTTCTGCTTGAAGAAGGTAAAAAATACAATATATTTTATATCACCACTGAGCAATTTACAAATGAGATGATTGAATCAATCAGAAGTAATAATATGCCAAATTTCCGTAATAAATTCAGAAATATTGATTTATTACTCGTCGATGATATTCATTTCCTTTCTAAAAAAGAAGGATCTCAGGAAGAATTTTTCCATACATTTAATGCATTGTATGAACAGAAGAAACAGATAGTTATCACTTCAGACAGACCTCCAAAAGACATACCAGACTTAGAAAACCGATTAGTTACCCGTTTTGAATGGGGATTACTGGCTGATCTAAAAAGTCCTGATTTTGAAACACGTGTGGCTATTCTAAGGAAAAAAGCAGAGGCTGAAAATATCATATTAAAAGACGAAGTGATTGACTACATTGCAGAAAAAATATCTGCTAATGTAAGAGCTCTTGAAGGCTCTCTCATTCGCATACTTGCTTACTCCTCATGTAATCATATCAATCATGAATCAATCGATGTTTTTACTGCAAAAGAAATACTATCCGATATGCTTTCTGAAAAAGCAAAAGAAATTAGTATGGATACAATTTTTCAAAGAGTTTGTCAGTTTTATAACATTACACCTTCACAAATGCTAGATAAAACGAGAAAAGTTAATATTGCTTTTCCTCGTCAAATCGCAATGTATCTTTCTAATCTTCTCATACCTCAAATATCTCTCAAAGATATTGCTCAATATTATAAAAGAAACGATCATACTACTGTTCTTCATGCAAAAAAAATGATAGAAATCCGCTTTAAAGAAGATAATGATTTGAGAATTCAGATAGAAAAACTGATAAAAGATATTCGAGGAATATAAGAAATGGAAATAACTATTAAAGTGTCACTTATAAATCTATTTTCTGATTTACACACTTATACACATCTTAGTTTGTGTAAAAATGTGTATAAGTGGATTAATTCTGTATTTACAAAAAAAGTAGTGGATAACTTATGGTCTTTTATATTTTTATCCACAGCTTATACACAAGCAATCTGTCTGTGTAAAAACTTAACATTTAATAATTTATATAAGTTATTTCTTAGTTATACTCATATACACAGCCCCTATTACTACTACTATTTTAATAAATTATTAAAAGGATAATAGAATTATGAAGAATTATATGATTGTTTTTTGTCTGCTCATTAGCTTGTTATTTATCGGTTGTACGAATAAGAATAGCTTTTTGGGTTTTAATGGTTCTAACTTTAATTTTTATGATGTCACACTACCTGATAGTTGTTTTACACTTGCTTATACATGGGGTGATAGTATTAAAGTATTTTCAGAAAATAATAAATTACTATTGGGGAATTATGATGGAGCAGAAATCAGAACTTTGATTAAATTTGGTTCTATCCCTAAAGTTACAAATTCTAGTGATATTATCAATTCTTCCATCTTTATCAAATTTAAAATAAAAACACACTTATACAATTCAAATTTCAGAATTGATCTTTATACTCTTAATAAAACCTGGTATGAAAATGAATGCTCATGGGATGATTATCAAAAGGACAGCACATGGACACATCCAGGTGGTGACTATAATGAACTTTTAATTAAATCTATTGTTTTTGATACTCAGACTGATACGCTCTCAATCCAGATCCCTGCTTCTGTACTTTATAATTGGGGACAGGATTCTAACACTAATCATGGTATACTTTTAAAAACCTATGAAACTACTTTTAATCATCTTTTAGAATTATACTCATCTGAAACATCAACACCCCCAACACTTGAATTTTCTTATAAAGTCAGAACAGTAAATAACAATCAAACAGTCGAAACAACAAAAACATACAAAAGTTCAGCTTTGATTGATACTTATATTCATAATGCTCCAGATTATTTGGATACTGATGATAGTCAATTATCTCTTTGGAATATTCAACCAAGATCTATTGCTTTAAAATTTAATATACCATTATCTGTATTTCAAACAGTTTCGCCAGAAATTCATGATATGAATGATTTGAAAAAGATTACTATAAATCGTGCAAATCTAATTCTTTACAAAAAAAATGATGATCTTCCTAATACAGAAACAGTGCCATCAATCGGTGTTGGTATTTATCAGGAAGAAATAAGCAATCAAACATATTTTGAGTTTAATAAAATTGATTTCTTTAGTGTTTCTACAGAAAATTTACATTCTGATTCACTAGCTGTTAAAATAACAGGGCCAATTCAGACAATAATATCTAAAACTAAAAGTAACAATGGTTTAATAATACGTTCTAATTATAAAAATAAAGATTTTAATCGCCTTAATTTCTATACAATAAACGATCCAAACCCTTCTCAAAGACCAAAAATAAGAATAAAATTTTCAACTTTAAAGGACTAGTTTCATGAAACGATCTTTTTTGTTTATATTTCTCATCATCATTCTTGTTATATCTTCATGTTCTAAAAAAAAGGGAACTATTGTTGCCAAAGTCAATGACCATGTTTTAACACTTGAAGTATTGCAAAACAGCTATCCATCTGTTGAATGGAACAATATGACTAATGAACAAAAACGTGATCTTATCAATAAATGGGTAGAATTAACTCTCCTCTCTGATAAAGCAGATGATGATGATTTTTTGAATGATAATCCTGTTATAAAATTTAAAATTGAAAACGCTGAGAAAAAAGTGAAAGCTAACGCTTATATTGCACAACAAATATCAGCTTTGAAAGTATCTGATGAAGAATTGTTTAATTATTATCGCGTTCATCAAGGTGAATTTAAAAAGAATATTCAATCAATAAAAGTTCAAAGAATATTAGTAAAAACACTTGATGAAGCCAATCATATTAAATCTCTTTTAGATACAGGAGCACTAAAATTTACTCCTGCTGCTATTCAATATTCTCAAGAACCTATAGGGAAAACAGGTGGTTATATGGCTCAATCTGTTAATGAATTCAATGAAAAAGAAATATGGAATGCGCTAAATTCACTTAAAATTTTTGATATAACTATTATGCCTTATAACAATGATTATCTTGTTTTGAGAAGTATTGAATCAGCTTCGTCTCAACAAGAAGGCACTTTTGAAGATGTTAAAATTGATATTGAACATGCAATTTTACAGAATAAAAGAAATGAAATCTATAATAAAATTATAAATGAAGTAAAAAAAGAATCAAATATTACTATTTCGTTTTGAGGTACCAATGAAAAAATTATTAATTTTCTTAATCATTGTTTGTGTTGCAATGTCTATGTTTGCTAAAGTCAATGATAAAATTATTGCAAAAGCTGGAAAAGAAATCATTTTAAGTAGTGATTTACTAAAACAAATCAATCAGATGAAAAGCGCTAAAGTTTTAAATGACAACTATAAAGTTGAAGACATTCTTAATGATATGATTGATAACAAAATTATCATTCAAAAAGCAAAAGAATTAAACCTTGCTGTTGATGATATAAGAATTAAAAGCACAATTGATAAACAAATTGCAACAATAAAATCTCAGTTCCCTAATGAGGAAAGTTTTTTTTCTGAGTTAAGAAAAGCAAATATAACCCTATCTGAGTTAAAAAAATATTATGAAACTATGCTTACCGAACAACAGTTAAAAGATCAGGTTATTCAGAATTATATTAGAAAAAAAATTAATATATCTGATTCTGAGGTTAAAGCATTTTATGTAACTCATAAAGATAGTTTATTCATTCATGATACAAGATATAACACTTATTTAATTTTACGTAATGCAAAAGTAAGTCCTATAACAAAAGAGAATGCTTTATTAAAGATTAAAGAAATTCAGAAAAGATTAAAAAAGGGTGAATCCTTTGAATCAGTAGCTAAACAATTAAGTGATTGCCCTAGTGGAGCAAATGGGGGAGACCTTGGTTATTTTGGAAAAGGTATGATGGTTAAAAGCTTTGAAGATGCTGCTTTTGCTCTTAAAGTTGGAGAAACTTCTGGTATTGTTGAAACAACTTTTGGTTATCATTTAATAAAAAAAACTGATAAAAAAGATGATGAAATTCGTGCGAGTCACATTTTAATAAAAGTAGAACCTTCTGCTCAAGATATTGAAAATGAGATCAAATTTATGAATGATCTTAAAGCAAGAATATCTCAGGGTGAATCTTTTCAGGATTTAGCTTTTCAATACTCAGAAGATGATTCTTCAAAGATTAATCATGGATTAATAGGTACTTATACTAATAAGGAATTTCCAGAATTATTCGCTGATAACCTTAAAAATTTAAAAAATAATGAAGTGAGTGAAGTTATCCAGAATGAAGAAACATTTTATTTATTCACAATTAGTCAAATTCTGGAAGATAATCAAACTGCATATGAAGATGTTAAATTACAACTAAAAGAAATGATTATGCAACAAAAACAGATTGAAGTTTATAAACAATGGATCGAACAAACGAGAAATGAAATGTATGTAAAAGTTTACGAGGATAGACTGAATGAGCTTATTAAAGAAATTAAATAATTCAATTTCTGACATATTCTCCACTTTGTTTGGTGTTGGGTATATCCCCTTTGCTCCAGGCACTTTTGGTACAATTGTTACTTTTTTAATTTGGATAGTATTACCAGATTATTGGTTTTATAACCCAGTTAATAAAGTTATTTATATACCCGGTCAGTTCTTATTTCTTTTAACTATTTTTATTTTATATTTTTTTGGTGTATTTGTTACTACTATTACTGAATATAAATTGGGACATGATAGCCCTAAAATAATTTTTGACGAATTATTAGGTTTCTTAATCAGTGTAATTTTCTTACCGAAAACCATGGTTATAGCATTTTATGCTCTAATATTATTTAGAGTGTTTGATATTGCTAAACCATTCCCTATAAACAAAATACAAAAATTACCAGCCGGATTTGGAATCATGAGTGATGATGTTTTGGCTGGAATTTATACGAATATTCTAATTCAAATACTGATTAGAATATTCCCCAAATTTTTTTATTAGAAAAAGGAGATGTATATGTATTCAATGATTTTAGCACAAGTTGCTCAAGGATCAAAAACTCAAAGCACTTATAGTATGTTATTTATGTTTGGTGCAGTATTTGCTGTCATGTATTTTTTAATGATAAGACCTCAACAAAAAAAGGCTAAAGAACATGAAAAAATGCTTGAATCACTTCAGGTAAATGACAAAGTAATCACGGCAAGCGGTATTATTGGTGTTATTACCAATATCAAAAAAGAAAAGAATACTATCACAATTCGTGTTGATGATAATTGTCGTATAGAATTCCAAAGAAGTGCTGTAATAGGAAAATTAGAGAATGAATAGAAAATCTAAATTATTACCAATTCATATTTATGGTGATAAAGTTCTTCGTCAAAAAGCACTTCCTGTAATGGAAATAACAAATGAGATTAAGAAATTTGTTTTAAATTTAATTTTCACTATGTATGAACGAGATGGTTTAGGATTAGCTGCACCTCAAGTAGGAAAATCTTTAAAAATCTTTGTGTGTGATCCTCAATGGTCAAAAACTGATATTAAAAAGCCTCTAGTTTTAATTAATCCTGAAATTCTCTATGCAGAAGGTGAACAGGTTAACGAAGAAGGTTGTTTAAGTATTCCAGAAATTTATGAAAAAGTTAAAAGATTTAAATCTATAAAAATGAAAGCCTTAGATCTTGAAGGTCAAGAAGTTATTCACGAGGGTGAAGATCTATTCGCAGTTGTTATGCAACACGAGAATGATCATTTAAACGGTGTGATGTTCATAGATCATATTCCTTCTATCAGAAAAATGATTATTAAAAAAAAATTAAAAGATCTTTCAAAAACTACTGATTCCGAAGGGAATAATATTTCACATGATCTCTAATCTAGTTTTTATTGGCACACCTCAGTTTTCTGTTCCTACTTTAGAAAAACTAATTATAAATGGATTTATTCCAAAATTAGTTATTACTCAACCTGATAAAACTAAAGGGAGAAATAAACAATTAGCTATTCCTGAAATTAAAGAATGTGCTTTGAGATTCAATATTCCTATTCATCAACCACTGAATATAAATGATTCAGAGACCATTGAATTATTAAAATTATTAAAGCCAGATATAATAATAACCGTTTCTTACGGTGGATTTATTGGAAAAGATATTAGGAAAATCCCTAGTTATGGCGTTCTCAATATTCATCCTTCTTTATTACCAGTTTACCGAGGATCTACTCCTATACAGACAGCTTTAAAAAATGGCGATATGGAAACAGGAATTACAATTTTTAAAATAACTGCAAAAATGGATACTGGTCCTATCTTGTTTCAAAAAAGATATCCTCTTAATAATACTCTCAATTTTTCTGAATTAGAAGACTTCCTTAGTCGTCAATCAGCTGAAGATATGTACCATTTAATACAATTTATTAACTCAGTAGAAGATATTGAACAATATAACTCTTTATTTATATCACAAAACACTGAAAATGCAGTATATACTGAAAAAGTTACACGTGAAACAAACAAGATAGATTGGAATAAAACTGCATTTAAGATTTATAATTTTATTAGGTCTTTGGCTGATTATCCTGGAGCAATATCCTTCTATAGAAATAAACAACTAAAACTTATTCAGTCAGAAATAACTCAAAATAAATCTGAATACCCTCCAGGAATGATTAGTTCTATAATTAAAAATATAGGTTTTACTGTATCTACTAATGATTTTGATTTACTCATTAAAAAAGTTCAGCCTGAAGGAAAAAAAATAATGTCTGCTCATGATTTTAATATTGGAGCTAGATTAAGTATTCAGGAAGGTTTTACCAATGGACTTTGAAATTAATACCAAAGGGAAAGGACTTTTCCTTACATTGTCCTCCATTACCCTTATAGTGTTGATGGCCATCACTACTCTTCTATGGTATTTTATTTCACCTAGATTACATGAAGTAAGTAGCTATCTTGCTGGATTGATTTTATATGCTCTCAGAATTTTTTATTTTATTATTATTTCTGGTATAGCTTTTCTCTATATAACTTGCTTTTTTGAAAAAGTGTTTAAACTTGCTTTATACCCTATTAGAATTTCTATCACATTTCTTTTTCCTTATACAATCTTTGTTGGAAAACTGATGGGTATATCAAAAGATAAAATTAGAGAGTCTTTTGTTAATGTAAATAATGCTTTTATTAAAGCTAATAAATCCCTGTATTATCCTGAACAGATTCTAGTTCTTTTACCTCATTGTATGCAAAACTCTAATTGTACATTCAGAATTACCAATGATATTTCCAATTGTAGAGAATGTGGAAAATGTGTGATTATGAATATGAAAAAAATTAAAGAGAAATATAAGGTGAATGTTGCAATTGCAACTGGTGGTACACTAGCCAGAAGAATCATTGTTAATGTAAAACCAAAATTCATCATTGCAATTGCTTGCCAAAGAGATTTAGTGGACGGACTTCTTGAAGTTTTCCCTATCCCTGTTTATGGCTTACTAAATGATAGACCCGAAGGTCCTTGTATTAATACAACTGTCGATTTTCTTAAAATCAAGGACATCCTCGATAAAATATTAGTAAAACAATAAGGAGATGTTTATGAAATTCTATTTTACTCTCGCTTTTATAGTACTTTTTTTTAACCTCTTTTCAGAAAGAATTCAGGAAGTAAATATACCTACCGCAGGAATACTCCAAAAAGGAGAAGCTAAAGTTTATACTAAGATTTACAAAAATAATGGTTTAATTACAGGTGCTTCTGTAGGATTCTTAGATCACTTTATGTTTGGTGTATCTTATGGGGGAGAGGAAATAGTAGGAAGTAATGAACCTCTCTGGCATAATAAAATTGATTTTAATGCAAAACTAAGAGTGTTTGATGAAAATATTAGCTACCCAGCTGTTGTTATTGGTTTTGATTCTCAAGGTCATGGTAAATTTTATAAAAATGAAAACAGATATGATATCAAATCAAAAGGCTTTTTTGTTACTGCTTCAAAAAACTATACCATGCTCGGATCCCTCGGAATTGATGGTGGTTTAAATTATTCTTTGGAAAATAAAGATAATGATAAAGATCTTAATCTATTTGTAGGAGCTTATAAATCAATAGGACAAATTATTAATATTATTGGAGATTATGATTTCGCCATTAATGATAATAATTCAAATATTACAAAATATCCTTTAACCGGGAATGGTGAAGGTTATTTAAATCTCGGTGTTGAATTAAAAATTAATGAACAACTTACAATAAAAGCTATGGCAAATGATATTCTTTTAAATAGGCCAAATGCTGAAAGCTTTGATAGGTCTGTTCAATTAAATTATAGATGGAAATTTTAGGAGAAAAAAATGGAACGTTTTAATTTTGGAAAAATCAACCTCATAATCCTCATTCTAGCGCTCGTTCTTATCTTGGTTGGATACATTATATTGTATTCTGGAGATCGCACCTTGTCGCCAATAATTCTGGTGTTTTCGTACGTTGTTTTAATACCCCTTGCTTTTATAGTAAAACCTAATGGAAAAAATTAACTATTCTGATATCTTCTATGATATTGAAAAATTTAAGCTAATTACTAAATCTATTGTACAAGGTTTTATTACCGGACAACACCAATCTCCTTTTCATGGATTTAGTGTTGAATTCTCAGATCATCGTCCTTATAATTCTGGGGATTCAATTGATCACGTTGACTGGAAAATATTCGCTAAAACAAATAAATATTTTATCAAAAGATACGAGGATGAAACCAATGTCAGGATTTACTTTCTGATTGATCATAGTCTTTCAATGAAATATACTTCCCAAAATATTTCTAAAATGAATTATGCCAAATTGATTGTATCTACAATGTCTTACCTGGCTTTGAAACAAAGAGATGCTGTGGGATTGTTTGCTTTTAATGAAGATATCACTCATTATCTACCAGCTAAATCTAAACAAAACTGGCTTGAACAAATCCTTGTAACCCTCAATAATATAGAATGTCAGGGCATTACCAATCTCTCATCTTCTCTGAATTTTATTGCAGAAAAAATAAAAAAAAGAAATCTTATTGTGGTAATCTCTGATTTTCTGGATGATGCAGATGAATTAATTAAAGCATTGAATCATTTTAAATATAACCAAAATGATTTAATTGCTATTAATATCCTCGATCCAAAAGAATTTGAAATGGATTTTAAAAACTTAATTGAAATGCATGATTTAGAAACTGATGAAATTATTAATCTTTATCCTTGGGCAATTCAAAAAGATTATAAGCAAATACTCTCTGAACATCTTGAAAAAATACAGTTTGAATTGAACAAACTCAATTATGATTATTTACAAATAAATACTAAATTTTCATTTAATGATTTACTGACTAATTACCTAATTAAACGAAATAAAATGTATTAATTTATATATAATCCGATATTTAGTAATATAATACAAAAAATTAATCCTGAATACAATAAGACCTGCTCAAGAGTGAATTTATTTCTCCATAAATACCGATCGGTTATAAAACTACCTATGATAATTATTGAACTATTTAAAGGATAAGAGACAACCGCTGGTAATTGAGTTAATGATTTTAAAAAGAATAAAGTTGTTAAATAGTTAGGAATTCCCAGAATTAATCCATGATATAAAGAATTTAAACTTAGCTTTTCTTTTTTTAAAACCATAAGAATTATCGTAGAAACTAATGCACTGCTAAACATATAAAATAAAAAAGTAGTATTATTAACAACTAAAAAACTGTCTTTAATTTTTAAAATGAAATCAGAAAATCCTGTTGCTAAAAATAAAATAACTAATAAAAAAATTCTAACTCTGGAATGTCTTTTTGAAAGTAATATAATTATTAATAATATCAATACTATAGCGGATCCTGTATAAAGGTTAATGTGTTCTTTAAAAAAGATTACAGACAATATTGTAGGTATTATTAGAGAAATTCTCATGACAGAGACACTTAAAGAAACGCCATTATGAATAATATTAGTTTTATATAGAATAAAACAAAAAATATACAATATTCCAATCAATATTGACCAAGGAATAAAGCTCATTGGATGAATGTGTAATAGAGTTGCTCCTGATATAAAAGCAAAGAGCCCTGCTAATAAATAATTACCTAAAAATAAACTCAAAAAAGAGATATTCTTCTTTGAGTGATATTTTAGTAAATTGGCAATAATTATGCTAAATAACGATGAAATTACCAGATATAACATTATAAAAGATCAGGGTTTTCTTTTTTTAAGATGTCAACTAAATCCTTTACTTTTTCAGATGAACTCTTCGGCATTACTAATAATGCATCTTCGGTTTCTACAATTACTGTATCTTGCATATCAATTAACATAACTGCTTTTTGTGAATATACAAAGTTATTTCCTGAATTGATTGTTTGATGAGAATGATAAAACTTATTCTGTTGAGCATCTTTTTCAATAATATCATGTAAAGAATACCAACTTCCTACATCACTCCATCCAATATTTTCTAATGGAATAACAGATCCATTTTGAACTTTTTCCATGATAGCGATATCTATAGGAGTTTTAGGCATTTTTTTGTATAATTCAGTTATTTTATCTAAACTCTCTGAAGATGAATTAAGTACAATTATCTGCTTTAAAATTTCATTGCCTAATGAATAATACTTCTCTAAAGAAGATAAAATTGTTTCTAGTTTCCAAAGAAACATTCCACAGTTCCAATAATAATTTCCACTCTCAACAAATTGTACAGCTGTTTGTAAATCAGGCTTTTCCTTAAATTGTTTCACATGAAACATTGATTTATTTATGGCTTCACCTTTTTCAATATAGCCGTAACCTGTTGCAGGGTAGGAAGGTACAATGCCAAACACTACATGACTCCCAGCTTCTGATAATTTGCCAGCTTCAAAGACAGCTTCTCTAAATGAATCTATATCAGTAATTAACTGATCTGAAGGAACGATAAGTAGGTTTGTCTCTTTAGGATATTTCTTCAATAAATAATGAACACTCAATCCTACACAAGGTGCCGTATTCATACCAAAAGGCTCTATGATTACATTTTCTTCGGGTATTAACTCTAAGTGATCTATAACTAAGTCTTTTTGATCAAGAGTCGTGACTACGTAAATATCTTCTGCATTGATAAAATGGTGTAAACGATTGAACGTTAACTGAATCATGGATTGATTATCAAATAATCTTAAAAATTGTTTTGGATTACTCTTTCTGCTTAATGGCCAAAATCTGGTTCCATTACCCCCTGCCATTATTAATCCAATCATGATTGCCTCCAGTTATTGCTTAAAAACTTTAGTGTCTTTTGGATAATTAATAGTATCTAATTTTTTCCCTGATTTTGTAAAGTTTTGCTTTGTAAGCTCTATAGTCACTTTATTCCCCATTCCATCTGTATAAGAAAAAGTAGATAATTCTTCCGTCTTCGGATTTAAAGTAACACTTATTTCACTTAATTGTTCATTATAATTATCCAATTGAGCACACAATATGGATCCCTTCTTTAAAATTTTAAAATTATTCTTTTTAATCTCGTTTAAAATGATTCCTGGATTAAAAGCCTTTTCTCCATCAACGATATGAGCCGCTTTCATCTTAGAATCATATAAGACAATCTGTTTCTCATCTAGTTTAACAAATTGATAATAAGGCTTTTGATACTCAAATAAATACTGAGTATTTTGTTTGTATAACTTTCCTGATGACTCTAGTTTTTTGTTATTTAATTTATAAAGATTTGTTTGATGTATGGTTGCAGATAAAAATGGTGTATTTAGGTATTTCTCAGCTATTTGTATTATTATTTCCTGGTCTGTGGCAAATACTAAAGTAAATATTAATACCAAGACTATTAAACTAATTGTCTTTCTTAAACTGACAAGCATCTAAATCCTCCAAACTCATGATTACATCTCTTGATTTACTCCCTACATGAGGCCCGATTACGCGCGCTCGCTCTAGTAAATCTATTAGACGACCAGCTCTGGCATACCCTACCTTAAAATGCCTCTGAAGCATGGAAACAGAAGCTGTGTTCGACGAAACAACTAGCTGAGCTGCTTCTGGAAATAATTCATCATCATAATCAAATTCTGCTAAATTTATATTCTCAGGTTTGGTCATTTGAATCAAAGTGGCTGGTTTTGGCTGTGTTCGTAAATACTCAACTAAACTTTCTATCTCACTGTCTGATAAAAAAGCTCCATGAATTCTTTCAGGATTAGCTTTTCCTGGTGGTAGAAACAGCATATCTCCTCTACCTAAAAGTTTATCAGCTCCTATGGCATCCAGAATTACTCTGCTGTCAACCTTTGAAGAAACTCTAAAGGCTATCCTTGCAGGGAAATTTGCTTTTATAACTCCTGTTATCACCTTAATAGAAGGTCTTTGAGTTGCTAATATTAAATGAATCCCTACTGCTCTTGCCATCTGAGCTAAACGAGTTATTGGTAATTCTATCTCTCGACCAGCTGTCATGATCAAATCTGCAAACTCATCGACAATGACGATTATATAGGGTAATTTGTGAAATAAAGCTTCTTCGTAATTGTATTGTTCTAAAATTTTCTGGTTATATCCATTAATGTCCCTGACTTTAAATTCCTGTAAAAGCTCATAACGTCTTTCCATCTCATAAACTGCCCAATTTAAACTATTCATCGCATCTTCTGGATCAGTAACTACATTCTGAATTAAATGGGGGATACCCTCATATCCTGATAATTCTATTCGTTTAGGGTCTATCATTACTAAGCGAACATCATCAGGAGTTGTTCGGAATAGTAATGAACTGATGATTGTATTGATACAAACACTTTTACCTGCACCTGTTGCTCCGGCTATCAATAAATGGGGCATTTTTGCCAAATCAGTGACAATAGGTCTTCCTGCAATATCTTTTCCCAATGCGATAGAAAGTAAAGCCTCACTTTCCTTCATTTCTTCTGATAACAAAACGTCTCTCATATAGATAACATCAGAGATCCTGTTGGGAATCTCTATGCCTATCAACCCTCTTCCAGGTATTGGTGCTTGCACTCTAATGCTCTTCGCTTTTACAGCTAAAGATAAATCGTCTGATAAAGAAACAAAGCGATTGACCTTAATACCTGGCGCTGGTTGTAATTCATATTGTGTAATAATTGGTCCTATATTTACATTAATTACTTTCGCTTCTATTCCAAATTCCATCAGCTTACTTAACAAAATTTGACAGGTTTGATTGATCTCCTCTTGTAAAGCTGCCCGATCAATCTTCTTATCATGAGCTATATTTTTTAGTAAAAAGTTTTCTATTACTGGCTTAACATAAACTGCATTTTCATCCAACGGATATTCAACTTCTGAATAAGGTGTTTTTAAAACATTTTCATAATTGTCTTCGATAAGAGGTTCTATATTTCTTTTTTTGCCATTATCCGTCAAAAAGTTGATTCCTATGTTTGACAAATCCTCTATGGGTATATCGGGCTCGGCTTCTGTTTTTTCGTTCGTTAAATCAAGTTTTTCGGGTTCGGGAAGTTTTTCTGTCTTTTTAGGCTCTTCTTCTTTTTTTCCTTCCTCTTTTTTGGATGAAATGTTAATTACTTTAGCTTTTATTCTCGATATTCCTATAAAAAAGCCAATAATAGATAGAAAAGTAAAGTTAATGATTACAAATGCTCCTAAAGGATTGAAAAATGCCTTCATACTTCGAACTAAAAACCCGATTAATATATTATATCCCAAGTATTCTGATTGAAAAAACTCAATATTAAGCGATAAAAAAAAGGTTGTAAATAAAGTATAAATAAGAAATCTATTAAACTTTTTTGATTTAATGATAAAATTCATCACAAATAATGATAAAGAGCAAATAAAAAAGAAATAGGAAAAATAAAAACCAAATATTTTGAATATCTGTTTTGAAACTAATAACCCAAAATAACCTACCAGATTGTTTAAAGGTGGATATTCAGAGGTAAAAATAGCTTTTATACTCATGGGAAAATTATCAATTATCGCAACATCATTTAAAAAATAATCATGTCTGACAATGATAGACATGAGAATCAAAAAATGGACTAAAATGATAAATAATTTAAATATCCTATGTTTCTGAGAAAATGTCTTATTCTCTGTCTCTTCCTTTTTTGCTCTGGGTTTTCTGGCTTTTATGACTTCACTCATACATTGAATCTGATATTCAGAATATCTCCATCTTTAACAAGATATGTTTTTCCTTCCAATCTAAATAAACCCTTTTCTCGTATATGTTTTTCACTGCCCTGATCTCTTAAATCCTGATATGAAAAAGTCTCTGCACGGATAAATCCTCTGGCTAAATCAGAATGTATCTTGCCTGCAGCTTCTATTGCGGTATCTCCTTTACGAATGGTCCAAGCTCTCACTTCATCACTACCTACTGTAAAGAAACTAATTAAACCTAAAACATCATAAGCTGATCTTGTTAATAATAAAAGGGCTGATTCCGTGATTTTCATATCTTCCATAAAAGCTGATGCTTCTTCTTCATCTAATCCGCTTAATTCCATTTCAAATTTTCCTGCCAGTTCTATGACGGGTGCAAATTCTGAAAGCTCTTTTATAACAGTTTCATTTTGATATAAATTATTCTCATCAGAATTAATCAAAATTAGTATTGCTTTTTGACTGAGAAATTGAAATCCTCTCACTGATTTTTCCTCATCATCATTGAGAGTTAATGAAGTGATCGGTTTTTCCTGATTCAAAGTTTCAGCGAAGAGATTAAGCGTTTTTTCTTCTAATTGAATCTGAGGCGTTTTTATTCCTCGTTTATATCCCAACAGAATTTTCTCTAATCTTTTCTCTATTGTGATTAAATCAGATAATATAAATTGCTCATAGATTGATTTAAAATCTGCCATTGGATTAGGTTTCCCATAAGTCTCATTTAAAACATTGTCAGAAAAATTTCTTAATACCACCACTAAAGCATCTGAATTCTTTAATAATGCCATTGATGCCGAACTTAAAAACTGATGATTTTCCTCATCATCCTGCATTCCTGGAAAATCCATGAACTCTATATTTGCATAAATTGTTTTTTTGGGTTGATACAATTCTGATAAATGTGTTATTCTCTCATCTAAAACCTGAACAGTACCTAAATTCGGCTCGGTTTTGCTGTCATAAAGACCTGTTTCTATATCAAGTCCTGTTAATGCATTAAATATCGTTGTTTTTCCTGATTTATTTAGACCGGTTAACCCTATTTTCATTTTTTTCCTTCTTCTTTTTCTTCTTGGAATGGAGAACTAAGTATAAAACTTCTTCATCAGTTAAAAAACGCCACATGCCTGTCGGAAGCTTCCCTAACAGAATTTCTCCTATTTGTATGCGTTTTAGTTTGGTAACACTCAAGTTGATTGCTTCTATCATTCGACGGATTTGTCGGTTACGCCCTTCATAGATTGTTATTTTTAAGTCAGTGTGTGATTCAAATGTGTTCTTGATAAAAACTTTAGCTGGAAGTGTCTTTTTCCCGTCTAATTCTATACCTTCACGTAATTTTTTTAATTCCTCATTACCGACTAATCCATTCACTGCTACCTGATAAGTCTTCGGTAGTTTTGCTGATGGATGAATAATGCTGTTGGCAATATCTCCATCATTCGTCAAAATTAACAAACCTTCTGATTCAAAATCTAATCGTCCCACTGAGTTGAGATCTTTGGCAAACTCAGGCAATAAAGAGTATATTGTCTTCCGTTTAAACTCATCTTCTTTGGTTACAATATAATTCTTTGGCTTGTTTAACATTACAAATATCTTCTTTTCGTCTGGTTTAACAAGTTTATTCTTGTAGGTTACTCTGTCTTTTTCTGGATCTATCTGTGTTGATAATTCTGTACAAACAATTCCATTAACGAATACCAACCCTGTTTTGATCAGTTCGTCTGCTTTGCGTCTTGAGCCTAAATGGCTTTGAGCTAAATATTTGTTGATTCTTACCATGATTCCAACGTGTTCTTGATGATTAAATCAAATAAATCTGTATAAATTTTTTCCATTGCTTCCACTTCGCTTTTTGGCATTGTTGTGTTTATGTCACTTACATTATATATTTTCGTTAATAATAATGTCTTATTTTGATATAAATTCTGATTATATTTCAAATCATTAAACTCTAAAGAGAACAATACCTGAATCTGATATTCTTGTATATTGCCAGAGGTGTCATAACTGTATATTTTCTTCTGGTAATCCAGAATTGAACCTTTTAAATCACTGTCGGGGCTTTGTGTGTTGATTTTTAATCGCCCGTCTTTCATAAAAGCGTTCACTAAACTGTTCTGTAAGTCCTGAGCTAAAACAAATTCTGTTGTTTTATTCTCAAATGGATACACGTGTATTGTCTTTAAATGCGGGTATTCACTGGTGTAAACCGAATAAGAACAACCCGCTAATAGGATAAGACTAATAAAATAACCAATAATTTTCTTGACCATAAGTTGAAACAAAATTTTTTTTAATTTAATGTCAAGAATTTATTCTCTTGACAAATAAAAAAAAGAATATCTAATCTGTATTTAAAAATATAGAAAGGGAGTTAATTATGACGACTTCTAAGCTTGTCTCGATTACTGAAGCTGCAAAATATTTAAAGGTCAGTGAAAGTGTCGTTTTAGAAATGATCAATACAGGTGTTTTTAAAGAGCATAAAACTGCTAAAACATCCAAAATTGATAAAACTGATATCGATGAATGGCTTTCAAAACTCAATGAAAACGAAGAAGCTTATTTAGCCATGAAAAGAACTATTTGCCGTTTTCAGGATTATTTTAAAGTGGAAAATATACATCTCGACTTTGAAGCTGATAACAAATACGAAGCTATTGCGGTTATGTCTAAAAAAGCTAAAGATTTGAAACTTGTTAGAGATCACAGATGGCTTTATGAAGTTGTTGTTGCTCGAGAAGAATTAGTTTCTACGGCTGTAGGTAAAGGTGTCGCTTTATTACATCCCAGACATATGCACCCAACTAAGATTAAAAGCCCCTCAATTCTTTTCGGAAGATCTATTGAAGGTGTTGAATTTGATGCACCTGATAACCAACCCGTAAACCTCTTCTTTATGCTTCTTTTACATAACGATATGCAACACTTGTTTTCACTTTCTTTTATCTCAAAATTCCTCATGGTTGAAGAAAATGTAAAATTATTAACAAATGCCACAACCTCACAGGAAATTATGGATTGTATATCAAATTTTAATGCAAATAATCATAAATAATTATTTCTAAGAGCAGACCTTATTAGTCTGCTCTCTATTTTCCTAAAGTCTTTTATTTGGAGGAAAAATGTCTCATGTAAGAATTATTATTGGAAGCCAATCTGATATGGCCCATGCTGAAAAAGCTAAAGAACAGTTAAATTTTTTTGGGATTAGTAATGACCTTTTTGTCTCCTCTGCTCATAGAACACCTGAAAGAACAAAGGAACTATGTATTAAAGCTGAAGATGATGGTGTAAAAGTGATTATTGCCATGGCTGGAATGGCGGCTCATTTACCTGGAGTTGTCGCATCCTTCACAACCTTACCTGTGATTGGGGTTCCTCTCTCTGGCAGCCCTTTAAATGGCGTCGATTCTCTATATGCAGTTGTTCAAATGCCTACTGGGATACCCGTTGCTACTGTTGCTATTGATGGTGCAAAAAATGCTGCTATTCTCGCTGCTCAAATTATTGCTGTTTCAAATCTTGATATTAAAGTAAAACTGATGAAAATGAGAGAAGAATATTATAAATAAACCCTTTATTTTTTCGAAATAGTGGGCTTTTCCTCTATATCAACCATCTTTGTATTATCCATGTAATGCTTGTAATGAACTGTTGTAGTACTTAAAAATCTTCTTTGCATTTCTTCAATGCGGATTATGGATTTTTCTATTTTCTCTATATATTTAGTATATTTATCATGATCATCAAAAGATTTTAATAACTCGTGGATCTCGTGCTTGATCTCCTCGATCGGCTCTGAGATCCTCTCATTTGTTCTTATAGCAATATTGATAACGGAATTTAGTTTTACCTTTTCTGTCTTTTCTCTGATCTCAATTTGCATTAATTCTGAATTGTATTTTGATTTGATCTTTTCCATATTTCTTAAATTCTCATTATTTAAAAATCTCTGTTTTGATTGGTTATACATTTCTAAATACTCTAATGCTTTTTTGTATTGGTTCTTTTCTGCATAAAATAAATACATCATGGAATAAACATCAATTTCAGAATTGATGTCCTGATTCTTTTTTAACAATTTTAAAGACAGTTGAGCATAATAAAATGCCTTTTTATTCTGATTCATTGACTGATACAGCTTGCATAAATTATTGTTTGAATCAATCTCCTTATTTATGAGGTTTAATCTTTTCCTGATATCAAGAGATTTAAAAAAATATTCTTCTGCTTTATCAAAATCCTGTTTTTCTAAATGTATTCTGCCAATATTGTTTAATGCAGGCATACCCCGAAAAAATATTTCAGAAATCTTGCAGATAAGCGTCAATACTGGGTTCTAAGCCCTCCAATGAGTAAAAATAGTGATAAAATATTATCTCGCTCTAGTTTTAGTATTATGAGTTTCAAATTCGTTTTTTTTCAGAAGTAAAAGTTAAAAAATCATCATTTTCTTTTAAGAAATTCTAAATGTAATAAAGACAAAAAATAATCACAAAGTATTGATAAATATAATATATAGATTGACAAGTAGAGCCTCAACTTTAATATGGTTTGTAGAAAAAAAACAAAAAGAGAGGCTCTAAAATGCACATTAATGAAACTGCCGATAAAATACAAGATAAATTTGAAAATTTTTTAAACAAATACTCAGAAATTCTTTCTAAACCATACTTTAAATGCTTTAAAGAAACGCTTATAGGGCTACTTTCAGCTTCAAATCCTATTGTTAGACAAATTGTTCAGTATATACCAGGAACAGCGTGTTTAAAAAAGAAGCAGGAACGCATAGGGTATCATCTTGATAATGCCAAACTTTTTGAAGAACTCAACCAAGCCCATTTTATATCAGAAGCTAAAAAAATAACGGAAGAAAGTCTCATAATAATTGATGAAAGTGATATTGTAAAACCCTGTGCAAAAAAAATGGAACATCTCAAAAAAGTAAGAGATGGATCAACTGGCGAATATCAAAACGGGTATTATAGTTTTAATGCTACCGTTGTTAATACTGCAAATGCAGGAAGCGTTTCAATTTCACCTTTATATTCCTATGTTTATTCAAACAGTATTGAAAATGAAACTAAAAACGAAAGACTAAGTATCTTTCTTGTTGAATCAACCATATTTTCCTGTAACAAGGGTATTTATGTTTTCGATAGAGGCTATGATGACAAAAAGCTGATGAGCCAGCTTGTTGAACAGGAAAATGGTTTTGTTATCAGAGCAGTTGGAAACAGAGATCTGATCGTTGATGATGAAAAGAGGAAGTTTAAAGATGTTGTGAATGAGATGGAACTAAAACATCAGTACCAATGCCCTTATAAGAAAAAGACATTTAATTATGGAGCTAAAAAAGTTCGTATTAATACAGACCCTCATCCGACTAAGAACCCAAACACGATAGAAGTATGGCTGATAAAAGTAAGATATGATAAAAAAGGAGGCTTTTTTTATTTCTTTGCAAGTTTTAAAAATAATCTATTCTCTGAGAAGCAAATAGGACAAAAAGTATTGGAGATTTATTCAAAAAGATGGAAAATAGAAGAGCAATTTAGACAGATTAAACAGCAATTGAATCTTGAAAAAATACAACTTCTTAAATATCAACGAATTCAGACACTGAATTTATGGATGAATATACTTGTTAATTTTATTTATTCCTGTAAAAAGTTTTTTATTAAAGCAGACATGCCTTACTCTGAATATCTGATGGATCATAATAAAGATTATACTATGATTAATGGCTTTGCTTATTACAGAATTACTTCACTAATCCAAAGAATTTTCTTATCTATTCAAAGAAGAAAAACAAGACAATACAAACGAGGAAAATGTGAAGATAATAGGCAAATTACGCTGGAGTCATACGGTGTTGAATTTTTCGGGGTATCCTAAATATTGTTTAATGTGGTTGCCAAATGATCATCATTTTCACTGATTTCTCTATAGGTCATGGAGATACGGTAGTTCTCCAATGCTTTTTCTGTGTCTTTCAAATGATGATATAATAACCCTAAATTGTTTTTTATATCTGCTGTAATTAGAGCATTATTATAATTTG
Source organism: Cloacimonadales bacterium (SeqCode) (assembly GCA_963678255.2). Lineage (GTDB taxonomy): Bacteria > Cloacimonadota > Cloacimonadia > Cloacimonadales > WRIO01. Next base: position 392,488 of record CAXXTW010000001.1, on the reverse strand, counting down.
ACGCATAGCTGTCTGCTTCCATTAAACATTCTAAGGCTTTCTCATATTCTCCCAGTTTTATGTAAAGGTTTCCGGCTGTATTTTGACTATAAGCATATCCAAGATAGTTCTTTAATTGTAACCATAAAGCGTTAGTTCTCAATGTATAATCCAAACAAGCCTCATAGTTTGTGATTTGGTATTCTATATGAGCTAACCATGAGTAAATCGATGCTATTTGCTCTTGATCATCTGCCGATTCTGCCAGTGATAAGGCTTTAATGAGATTTAAATAAGATTCATTATTATTGTTTTTCTTAGCAAAGACGATCCCTAAATTCTTGTATAAATTGATACTTGTTGATAGGTTACAAGTCTCTTCAATATAGTCTAATCCTTTGTTAAGATACTTCAATCCTTCTTCTATGGATTTGTAATTTGAAACTATAATCCCAACTTGTATTAATGAATCTATATATAACGTTTTGTCTATATTTTTTCTTGTTTTGTTCATTACTCTTTTACTGATTTGTAAAGCTTCAGTAGAATTATTATTAAATTGATAATAACGCCCCTCAATCAATAAAGCTCTATAATAGTCATCTGTAAATTCGCACTCTTGCGAAATTCTTTTAACTTCTTCTATCTTTTCCAAAACATTTTCTTTCCCTCCAACTATTTCTAACGGAATGTTCTCAAATAGTTCTTTGATTCTTCTTTTTTCTGCTTGATAGTCATTTTTCATTCTTTGTTCTCTCTTCTGATTGACCAATTATAATCCGGAATGAAGACTAAAATCACTTATCACAGATTCAATTTCAGATATCTTGGAGTTAATGTTTTTTATGATTTCATTTTGATGGTCTGTCTTTCCATTCATTTCCAGTAATGAATCAAGTAAATCTAGATTACCCTGAATGATCATTAATGGTTGATTTAATTCATGATTGGTAGTGACTGCCATGGCGAGTTCTGCATTTATTCTTTCTTGTTCTAACTGCTCTTCGGTTTGTTTTTTTAATAAATCCAGCTCATAACGTTTTTGTAAATTGATGATGGTTTTACTGGATTGTTCATTAAAATATATCTCTTTTTCTTGTAAATGTAATAGATAAAATTCATAAGCTTTTTTGTAATGACCTCGCACTTTATGATAGTCAGAAAAATACTTGTATGATGACTCTGATAATTCTGAATAATTAAGACTTGAAACTATCTTAAATGCCTTTTTCCCATAACGATATGATTCTTTTAAATTGCCATTTACTAGGTAAAAAACTGCATAGTTTTGATAAGATCGAGCTATATGACGAGTTAACTTATGTTTCTTTCTTATACTTAACGCTTTTGAATAATAATCTTCTGCTAAATCATAATCTTTCATCAAAGCATAAATGTTAGCAATGTTGTTGTAACTATTTGCAAGTTTTTCTGGATTACCAGTCTTCTTTCTTAATTTTATCGATTTAAAATATGAGTCTAAAGCCTCTTGATTTTTGTTCATTTTTCTATAGATCATCCCGATATTATGCATAATATCGGCTATAATAATCAAAGATTTTTCTTTCTTTGCTATATTATTCGCTTTAATAAAACAATCCAATGCTTCCTCTGGCTTATTCCATTTCAAATAGATTAACCCAATAGTGTTAAGATTGGTCGCAATTCCAGTTTTATTTTTCGTTTTTAAATATAGCTGATTTGATTCTATCAGATATTTCGTAGCTGTCTCAAAAGACGATAAATCTGATTCCATGATACCAAACCAAGATAATATGGATGCTTTTAATTCATCTGACTGAATTTCTTCAGACAACTTAATCCCTCTTCTAAAATTGAGATATGCTTTGTTAAAATCATTCAGTCTAAAATAACAAATTCCCATATTTCTTAATAATTTGCATACATTTATATTATCTTCAAGCTTCTCATATAATTCCAAAGAACGATTGAAGTTTATTATTGATTTTTCATAGTCATTATATTTCCAATAAAATGACCCTTCTGTATTGTTCAACTCTGCTTCCATACTCTCATGAGGAGCTTCAACAAGAAGTGCTTTGCACTCCTTGATCATCTTTAATCCCTTTTGATATTGTTTTTCTTCACTCATCAGGCTGATCTTCAAAATTATCGACTGAAAATACAAATCTTTTAACTTGTATTTATTGAAGAATTGACTAATTATTTCTAACTCCATTTTTTCTTTTTCACTAAATGGATTTTGTTTTTTTTGAAAATCATGTAAATAACCAGTGTATTTCTCTATTAATTGTTCATTTTTCATCAATTCTCCAATAATCTTAAAACAAAAATAAGTTAAATTAGTGTAAAAGTCAATAAAATTTATTTATCTATTTTTGAAAAGGTAAGATAAAGTTGTTAAATATGGGTAATGTCTCTTTGATTTGAGTTTTCTCTGTTCCTATTTCGTAATATTTATTCAATTGAATCACAAAGATAACAGTGATTGCGACTTAAAGAAAAGAAATTCATTATTCTTGATCCTTAACTCGCACTTCCCTTATATAACTCATTAATAAATTCTAAGTCTTCCTTATACCTTCCTTACTGCTTGCTTACTCCTCCCTTGGAGCTTGCTAGCTTTTTATTTACTTTTCCTGATGATTCTATTGTTTGTAATTTAACGATCATCTTGATCGTTAAATTATTACCTATAAAGCTCTTATCTCCTATGAAACATCTTGTGTATTTGTCTATTTTAATTAATCAATCCATAAAATGGATTAAATATCCAGGTATCAATGAGACAATGCCCATGGAAAAATGGCGTTAAGTCGCAAGGAAACTCGAAGGGGTGCGAACAGCCATATGTTTGAGCTCGAAGAGCGAGTTTATGGTGGAGCCCCTGAGAGTGACTGGAGATTATATGGCATACCATCAGAAAAATACAGATATTTATATTTCAATGAAAAGAGATGAAAATCAAGATCCCCGATAGGGGTTTTCCGGGCTTGATTTTTTCTTTGCTTCGTTTATTTTGCATCAAGGCAAAAGAAATGAAGAATACCATTTCAAAGAAATGAAAAGACTTTATTCAACATATGCCAACCTAAAGATATCCTCCAACGATGATGATTATCTCTTATTTTTTATCTGCAAATCTCCGATTTGCCATTATCTGTAGTGCGTCAGCACTACCATTATCTTCTCAAACAGTTATCATTTTTGAAAAGGACAATCTTATAACAAAGTGTTTCATTTTTACCAAACAGGCAACAGCCTGATATGAGCTTTTATCTATTATCTGCAACACTTCAGTGTTGCCTTGTTTACTCCTTCCTTGGAGCTTTTCAAAACTAACTTTATACAGTTAATGAATGCTAAGTATAACTAAAACTAGATTTTACCATTTGGGGATTTGATTGTTTTCTGCCGATTTTTCTAAATTTTCAGATTTTCCTGTAATGTCTTCTAATACAATATCCCAATTACACGTTTTTATGATGTTTTCATGTGAGCTAATTCTCATCTGTTTTATCTGTTCATCATTTTGGTTGATTTTTGATATTAACCCATCAAGTGTTTTTACCCACTCTTCATTATGATCGGCTTCTAAGATAAATCCTGTTTCTTCGTGAATAACTATTTCTTTAGGTCCTCCAATATTTGAAACAACTGCTGGTAAACCACAAGCCTGTGCTTCTAATACGACCATTCCAAAAGTATCGGTTGTACTTGGAAAGACAAATAGATCTGATCCTGCATATAATAATGGCAACATATCCCTCTCAATTTTTCCTAAAAAGACGATTTCTTGATTATTTGACTTCTCATTACGAATCTCTTCTAAATAGGGACCATCCCCTGCAATTAATAACTTAATTTTTTTGTGCTTTCTCTGCAATTGCTCAAAGACTTGACATAAAAATGATAGATTCTTGTCTTTGGAAATTCTTCCAGCATATAATAAATAAGTGCTCTCTGATAAAGAATATTTTAACTTCATATTCTCTCGTGCATTCGCTAATGGGAAGAAGATGTCTTCCTCTATCCCTCGTCTGAATATACTCATCTTCTCTTCTCGATATCCCCTTTTAGCTAAAATCTGAATGTATTCTTGTGTAGGTACTTTTATTCTATCCATATTCATATAAAACCATCGAATACTATTCTCAATTAATTCTTTAATTGTACCATCTTCATCTATCGCTTCATATTGCTTTTTAAAATCTGTATGATAAATTCCAGTTACTGGGATACTCATTAGTTTGCTCATCAAAAGACCAGTTAACCCGATAGGCCCAGGTGTTGATATATATATTTCATCAGGTTGATATTGACTAATGATGTTTAATGTCGATAATACAGATGGAATTCGTATCTTGATAGAAGCATACAAAGGTAATTCTATTTCATAAATGGATGAAATATTAATGCTTGTTGGAGGTAAATTTAAATTCTTCATCTCTTCTTGCTTTAAACTCACCACCAATGTAATATCTAATTTCCGTTCAAAAGCTAATTGAGCTATCTTTTTTACAATAAAGGACACACCATTTAAATCAGTGATTGTATCTGTAAACCATAATATCTTTTTTGATTTTTTTTGCTTTTTGATAAACCTTTCTTCTAATTCATTCAACAATTCTCTCCCTGAAAACATATGTTTCAGTGTTGAAAAAAAAGGAATTGATACAAAAATTCCAGGTAATGTTCCCGCTAATCCTTTGACTATATTAAATAAATCTCCACTCTTTAAATCTTCTAATACTTTGTTGGTTAAACGAATAAATAACTCGTCTGATATATCACTTAATTGATTATAAATATAATTTAATTTATCTTCCATTGTAGTATATGCAGAATTTTGTATGCTTTGAATGGTCTCATAGATTTTCCTTTTTATTGGATCTTCTTTTAGCTTTTTGCGATGCAAAAAGGAGATGATCTTGATTTTACTAAAAAATGAAGATGATTTTTTCTCAAACAAACTATCACTAAATTGTTGAATGATTGGGTGAGGTAATCCTCCACTTTTTGTTTTGGAAAAATCATAAGCAATTTTATAAATGGTAAAGGCTAATGATTTGTAATCATTAAAACGCCCTCCTGCTAATGTTCTCTTGTCTCTTATTTGCTCTAAAAATTCATCTATTGTTTCTGCTTCACCATAGGTGTAGGTCTTTGAAATAAAAAAACCTGCATGATCGTCTGATCCACCCGTAAAACCTTTTATCCATGGATCATTACTGATTGGTTCAATGTCATATTTTTTTCTTAATTCCTCAATAATTTCTGGTGTTAGAGATTTTAAACTCTGTAACCATGTCTCATTATGATATTTATTCCTGCCTCCATTATGACTTTCAAATATATCAAAAAGTAAGATTAACCGCTCTAGATGTGTTATGTTTAACTTATTATTTACTGAATAAGTAGCATGCGCTACTGAATAAGCAATATTTTCTTCTATGATGTAATCTCGTAAACTATAAACATCCTTACGTAGCTTTTGTATCTCTTTAAATTGATCTTCACTGATTCCATACATTAACAAATGGATTTTACATCCATCTTCAGGAAAATAGACTGTAGATTCTACACTGATAAAAGCAACCTCTGGATGTTCCTTCTGAAGTAATAATGCTCCAGATATCCTGTTATGATCTGTTATCGTAACAAAATTCATGCCATTCTCTAAAGCTGTTGAGTAAATATAGGCAGGGTCTGTATAAGATTCTGCTGCACCTATTCTCTGTAAAAACCATTCTGATGGATGTTCTGAATGTACTGAATGAACATGTAAATCGGCTAAAGCCATAAAAGCGCTCCTCTTTTTTATTTTTTAATAATAAATTACCAATGGTTTATGCATCTATGATTAAAGATGTGTTAGTTTTTAGTTAATTCTTACATTATGATCTTCTATAGAAACGGTTCTAAAATTCAAATTAATTTAAAATATCGATATAATTCTATACTATTCGATTTGAGTGCAAAAAAAAAGAGGCTTACAAATAAATGTAAGCCTCTGGATTTGGTTATGAGAGAAGTTAGTTATAAGGCGAAATGGTACCTAAGCCGTCAACGCTCTTCTTAATTATTTGAGGATTTCCAAGATATTGTATGGATCCTATCCCATCTATGGTTGCTTGTAAAAAATTGTCTGAATTTACAATGATATTGCCTAATCCATTACATGAAGCATATGCATCTGATGCTTTTAAGTTTTGCCCATCAACCAAGCCTGCTCCATCTAATTTTATCCAAAGTTTATCACAATTGCCTCGTAAAATTACTTCTGAAGCCCCTCCGCAAATGACTTTTATCTTATCATATTTTAGTTCATTAAAATCTATTTTGCTTAATCCACCTATATCTAAAAAAAACGAATTACCTTTCATTAGTTTTGAAGTATTTAAATCGACTGATCCATCTATTTTAAGCATTTCTATTTGTGACAAATTTAACTCAATAATAAAATGGGGTGACTTTGAAAATAAATTACTCGTCTTTTCCTGTTCTATTGACAATGCGTTGGATTTCACTTTGACTATAATATTTCTAAGCTCTTTTTTGGGTCCCTTTATTGTTAAAGAAGTCTTCTCATTTTGGTTTAAATAAACTGAAAAATTTCCCTTGATCGTGATTTGATCAACATCATCTAAATTTTGCTCATAGACTTCTGTTATGTCTTTACTGCTTTTTGCATTTAAACTGATGAAGAGGAATAATATTAATCCCAGAATAGCGATTTGATTATTCTTTTTCATAATTCCTCCTTATCTTTTCTAACTAATTCGCATTTCATGTGCCAATAAATCATAGAGATTCTCTTTTGCCCGATGCGCTAATAAAGCCTTTTTCTCTCAGTAATTCTGATATTTCTTGTTGTTTTTTTATATAAGTCATATATTCTTGATATATGAACGATCCTTAATTACTTTCATGAAAATCATAAATTGACAATTTTAATAAAATGATTATACTTGTTTTAATAAAGTAATTTGATTATTTTGTTAATGGATTAAATGGAGGTTAATATGTTTAAAATAAATGTGACTTCAAGTTTTTCTGCGGCTCATCAGCTAAATGGGTATGAGGGCCTTTGTAAAAACCTGCATGGACATAACTGGAAAGTTAGAATTCAAATTATTTGCTATAAAATTGATGAAATTGGAATGGCTCTGGATTTTGGCATCGCAAAAAAATACCTGAGAGATCTTATGGAAAAGCTCGATCATCACTATCTAAATGATTTGACTTACTTTGATAAAATTAATCCCACTTCTGAAAATATTGCACTGTGGATTTTTAATGAATTTAATAAAGAATTCAATACTCCTGAAGCTTATATCCATGAAGTTGAAGTTTGGGAATCTGAAAACTCTTCTGTTATCTATAGTGAAAATTTATGATCAGAATCGTTGAATCAAACTATATTAAAAGTGCTGTAAAACCAGTCGATTATCCTGTCTCTCCTTGGAGAGAAATCGCCTTTTGCGGTCGATCAAACGTCGGGAAATCTTCTATGATTAATACCCTGACAAGTCGGAAACTTTTGGCTAAAATTAGTTCTACTCCTGGTAAAACACGTTTGGTTAATTTCTTTGATATTCGCTGTAAAGCTATTGTTGAAGATACTTCTCTACAAAATCCCGCTGAAGAAGCAGATTGCTTTTTCTCTCTTGTTGATTTGCCTGGCTATGGATATGCTCAGGTTAGTAAAACTGAAAGAGCTACCTGGAAACCCATGATTCAGAATTATTTGACTAAAAGAGAACAACTTGCTGGCGTTGTTGTTTTGGTTGATATTAGACATAAAGCAGATCCAAAAGATTTAATCATGCTGGAAATGGTCAGGTCAATTAATGTTCCTTTTACAATTGTTGCTACAAAATCTGATAAAATTCCTATTACTAAGATCCCTGTCTATTTGAAAGCTTTGCGAACTCAAATGAATTTACAAAATGATCAAATTCGAGACTTCTCCTCTCATACTAAAAAAGGATTAAATGAGGTGCTTAAATGGGTTGAAGATTGCGTCTTCCTCAATCACCAGACTGATGAATCCCTCACCTAAAGGAGTTGCATGATGCTTGAAAGAATTAAATCCCCAAAAGATATTAAAAGACTGCATTTTAATGAATTAGTAATTCTCGCAAAAGAAGTTAGAAAACGTATTATTGAAGTGACTTCTGTTACGGGTGGTCATATTGCTCCCAGTTTAGGTGCCACTGATTTTATTATAGCACTGCTTAAAGTCTTTGATCCCCTGGAAGATAGAATTGTCTTTGATGTGGGACATCAATCATATGCCTATAAAATTCTAACAGAACGAAATGAACAATTTGATTCCTTAAGATCTTATGGTGGAATCTCTGGTTTTAATAATATCTTTGAAAGTCCTTACGATGCTTTTGGAGTGGGACATAGCAGTACCTCAATCTCTTCTGCCTTTGGTATTTGTGTAGCAAAAGAACATCTGAAAGAAAAAGGACAGTCTATTGCAGTCATTGGTGATGGTGCCCTAACTGGTGGGATGGCTTTTGAAGCTATTAATCATGCTGGTCATTCTCAAAAAAACTTCATTATTATTCTCAATGATAACGATATGTCTATTTCCAGAAATGTCGGAGCTCTGCAAAACTATTTAACAAATATGCTTACTAGTAAATCCTATAACTTTATGAAAAAACAAGTTTGGGACCTATCTCAAACCCTTCCTACAAATTTAAAAAGAAAATTTATTACTGGGGCTCAAAAACTCGAAGAGTCTCTTATGAATATTCTTGTTCCAAACATTCTCTTTGAAGATCTGGGCTTTAAATATGTCGGCCCTATTGATGGACATGATATCCCCAGAATGACTAGAATCTTTCATAAAGTAAAAGAAAATATGGTTGGTCCAGTTCTCATTCATTTAATCACCAAAAAAGGAAAAGGTTATTCCTTTGCTGAAAATCAGTCTTCTAAATTTCACGGTGTTGGACCTTTTAATAAAAATACTGGGGTAACAAATCCTGTTAAACCTGGTACTTGGTCTGAAATCTTTGGAAATCAACTGATTAAACTTGCTGAAAAGAATGACAAAATTATTGCCATTACTGCTGCTATGTCTGAAGGGACAGGCTTAACTGGCTTTCAGATTAAATTCCCCAAACGCTTTTATGATGTTGGTATTGCTGAACAACATGCCGTTACCTTTGCCGGTGGATTGGCTAAACAAGGTCTTAAACCCTTTGTCGCCATTTATTCAACTTTTCTGCAAAGAGCTTTTGACCAGGTTATTCATGACATCGCTTTACAAAAACTACCTGTAGTTTTCTGTCTCGATCGTGCTGGTTTAGTCGGTGAAGATGGAGCAACACATCACGGTGTCTTTGATCTGTCTTATCTACAAATGATTCCAAATATGGTCGTTATTGCCCCTTACCATAAAAAAGGTCTTGAAAATGCTATGGAATGGGCTATGAACTATCAAGATGGTCCTGTTGCTATTCGTTATCCTAGAGGATGTGCTGAAATTATTGATGACTTTTCTCTACCTATGTCTCTTGGAAAAAGCGAAATCATAACCGAAGGTGAAAATATGGCTATTCTTGGCGTAGGCTCTGGTGTCGGAATTGCTAAAGAACTAAATCAAAAAATACGTTCTGAAAATACTGGCTTAACTCCAATGGTTGTTAATCTTAAATTTGTTAAACCTCTAGATGAAGAACTTATAGAACGTTTGAAAAAGGAATTTAAACAAGTCGTTGTTATTGAAGAAAATGCCATCATTGGAGGCGTGGGAAGCACGATTGCTATGAAACTCTCGATCAATAAAATCCCTGTCCATTGCTTTGCTATCCCTGATCATTTTGTTACACATGGTAGAACTGATCTACTTAAAACTGAAATTGGTCTGACTTCGGATTCCATCTATAACAGTCTCTTCAATCTATGATTAAAAAAATTGAAATAAATCAATCTAACTCTTTTCCAAAGGGTTTCCCTTTTGTCTTTAATTTTATTCTAAAATTAAAAACTTTGTATAGGCAGGGATGGCTTAACTCTGACATCCCTGAACCACTTTGTGAAAGTGTCGCGGATCATTCCTATTCTTTAGCCTTACTATGCCTTTATTATATCCCGAAATATCCCATCAGCTTAAACTCTGAAATTGTTTTAAAAACAGCTTTAATTCATGATATTGCCGAAGCTGTTATAGGTGATTTCACCCCTTCAGATTCAATAAACTCAAAGGATAAATTTAAAAAAGAGTCTGATACCTTTATATCAATCCTTCATGAATATCCTGAATATGAAGAATGGTATGAACTTTGGCTGAACTTTGAAAAAGGTTCTACTCCTGAAGGATTTTTTGTGAAAAATATGGATAAGATCGAAATGCTCATGCAAACAGTGGCTTATCATAAACAAACAGAAACTGATTTAATAAGTTTTTTTCAATCCACTAAAATACTTTTAAATGATGAATTTTTCCTTAACATATATGAGGAGTTGCTGACTCTTTATCAAACTTGACTTACGCTGACTGAAAACTAATTATTACCCATACTCTTTATTCCTAACCCTCATCACCGGAATAGTCAATGCTATTTCATCAGGAGCATTTTCTTTACCAGATTTTGCTTAGATGTTTTCATTTTAGTAAAATAAACACCTGATCCGACAGCCTTACCCTGATTGTCTTTTCCTTCCCAGACAATCTGATAATGACCTGCATTTTTTGTTTCTTTTATCAAAGTCTTTACTAATTGTCCTTTGATATTAAAGATTTCAATCTCAATCTTGTCATCACTTGGCAGATCAAATGATATGGTTGTGGTTGGATTGAATGGATTGGGGTAGTTAGATAAGGAGAATTTCTTAATTTGTGGAGTAATTATTTCGACTGTACTGTTTTGATTTTGAGATTCAAAACAACCAATATCTATTCCTGAACCATATATTCTTTGGTTTCCGATGATATCATATTCAGGTATTTGATAATAATCTGGTAATATTGTATGGCTTGTTGTTCCAGCATTAATTGCTGGTGAATAACCTAAAGTCTCATTGGCTTTTAATTGATAATAACTCATTAAGGTTGGGTCACCCCCCATCAACATGGGATTAACTCCAACCAGATTATGCGTTCCCCAGTTTAAAGGTTGACCACTCCAGGTTACTGCTGAGTTTTCTGCATTTTCAAATAAGCAATTATCTACAAAGCAATTTTCTATCGTTATGATTTGATTCTCTACTTCATTCTCAGCAAAAAGACAATTAATGACATTGCTATGAATCAGATCTAATTGTAAAAGCGAGTTATAGTCCCCAGAATTATGTACTAAGGTATTATTGATAAAATCTAAGTTAGTTATTTCAGGGAAAGCGATATGATAAGCACCTCCAATCGTTTCATTATTGGCAAAGAGACAATTCTCCACTTTTACATAGGGCGAAAAATCCTGAGTATTTGAAAATACTCTGAAATTTGAATACCCTTCATAGCTATATAAATGATTGTTCATAAAAACACTGTTTGTAATGATCAAACTATCAGCAATTCCAATGTCCACCATACCCCCGGCACTCCAGATATCATAGACATCTTCAATACGCCGGCTGTCTAATACTTTTAAACTGTCAATTTCAATCACTCTTCCATTTAACAAGATTCCAAAATATCCTCGATTGGTTAGGTTATTTCTCATGGTTACATTTCTTAATTTTAGTTCTGAATCCTTTGTCCCTCCCACAAATATACTAATATCGCTAATACAATCTTCAAAAATTACATTTTCTACTAAACTGTTGAAACAGCGTCTGTAATAGAGTCCTGTAGTATTTATTCCTGTTATAGAAAGGTTTTTCAAAACAAGATTATGTGAATTTGATCCAAAAAAGACAACGCCAAGATCATTTATCATGTTATCTGCATATAGCTTTGTTTGTTCTGGTGATTCTCCTTTCAACGTTACATAGTCTTTGATAGAAATTGGGATATTTTCTTCTTTGATGATATTCTGAAAAATACCTTCTGATAAATGAATTGTATGAGGATTTGTCGGGTTGGAAGCTATTCTCTGTAAAGCTAAAGTTATAGTTTTAAGGGGAGAGTTTACGCTTAAACCATTATTATTATCATCTCCATTTGGACTTACATAAAGATCCGCTTCTATCGGGTTTAAAAAACCCTCTTGAACATCAAAAACAGTAAAGGGGTTGTCAAATTGCCATAAATCATAAAAATTAGCAAAATATATTTCGTATTGTGGTACTGTAAATTTCTTGAGATAGATATTTATAGTCGCTCCACGAGTATAATTAAAATCAATATCAATGCCTCTGGGACTTACGTTGTTATAAATACTGCATCGATCGTTTTGATCAAAGATAACGGTTGAAGGTCCATTGTTTGGATGTGTTGTAAGCAGTAAACCTCCAGCACACCATCTGCCAATATTTTCGTATATATTTACTCCTTTTAAATTGACTGTACTTGGAGCATTTATCGAAATTCCTCCACCCTGATATGCTTTGTTTTCATAGATATTAAGATGGATTAAGTTAATGTAACAATCACTATTAATCATAATTCCACCTCCATTTACAGTTATCCCTTCAACTCCCCACCACAAATAACCAGTACCCCCTGTAATAGAGAATCCTCTGATCGTTATAAAATTACATTGTTCAAAACAAAGTATCGTTGAATTATTATTCAGCCTCCCATCTATAATGGTCTGAGATATATAGGAACTATCCTGAGTCATCGCTTCCAAGGAGTATAGATAAAGATCTGTTTTAAAGGATAAGTCAATATTTTCCAGATAGTGACCCGGATAAACTAAGACTGTATCATTTTGATTCGCTTCATTAATAGCAGTTTGAATAGAAGTATAGGTCTGGCTTTGATCCAGTGATACTCGACGAACAACCGAATAGAGAGGGATCAATGTCACAGTTATAAGCAATAAAACTAACCATTTTTTTCTCATAATAATTCTCCTTTATAAAAACCGGTGATGAAGTAAATCACCTCATCACCGGAATAGTCTATGCTATTTCATCAGGAGCATTTTCTTTACTAGATTTTGCTTAGATGTTTTCATTTTAGTAAAATAAACACCTGACCCAACAGCCTTACCTTGATTGTCTTTTCCTTCCCAGACAATCTGATAATGACCTGCATTTTTTGTTTCTTTTATCAAAGTCTTGACTAATTGTCCTTTGATATTAAAGATTTCAATCTCAATCTTGTCATCACTTGGCAGATCAAATGATATGGTTGTGGTTGGATTGAATGGATTGGGGTAGTTAGTTAAGGAGAATTTCTTAATTTGTGGAGTAGTCACTTCTACTATGCTGTTTTGATTCTGTGCTTCAAAACAGCCAATATCTATTCCTGAACCATATATTCTTTGGTTTCCGATGATATCATATTCAGGTATTTGATAATAATCAGGTAATATTGTATGGCTTGTTGTTCCAGCATTAATTGCTGGTGAATAACCTAAAGTCTCATTGGCTTTTAATTGATAATAACTCATTAAGGTTGGGTCACCCCCCATCAACATGGGATTAACTCCAACCAGATTATGCGTTCCCCAGTTTAAAGGTTGACCACTCCAGGTTACTGCTGAGTTTTCTGCATTTTCAAATAAGCAATTATCAACAAAGCAATTTTCTATCGTTATGATTTGATTCTCTACTTCATTCTCAGCAAAAAGACAATTAATGACATTGCTATGAATCAGATCTAATTGTAAAAGCGAGTTATAGTCCCCAGAATTATGTACTAAGGTATTATTGATAAAATCTAAGTTAGTTATTTCAGGGAAAGCGATATGATAAGCACCTCCAATCGTTTCATTATTGGCAAAGAGACAATTCTCCACTTTTACATAGGGCGAAAAATCCTGAGTATTTGAAAATACTCTGAAATTTGAATACCCTTCATAGCTATATAAATGATTGTTCATAAAAACACTGTTTGTAATGATCAAACTATCAGCAATTCCAATGTCCACCATACCTCCGGCACTCCAGATATCATAGACATCTTCAATACGCCGGCTGTCTAATACTTTTAAACTGTCAATTTCAATCACTCTTCCATTTAACAAGATTCCAAAATATCCTCGATTGGTTAGGTTATTTCTCATGGTTACATTTCTTAATTTTAGTTCTGAATCCTTTGTCCCTCCCACAAATATACTAATATCGCTAATACAATCTTCAAAAATTACATTTTCTACTAAACTGTTGAAACAGCGCCAGTAATAGAGTCCGGTCGTATTTATTCCTGTTATGGAAAGGTTTTTTAAAACAAGATTATGTGAATTTGATCCAAAAAAGACAACGCCAAGATCATTTATCATGTTATCTGCATATAGCTTTGTTTGTTCTGGTGATTCTCCTTTCAACGTTACATAGTCTTTGATAGAAATTGGGATATTTTCTTCTTTGATGATATTCTGAAAAATACCTTCTGATAAATGAATTGTATGAGGATTTGCAGGGTTGGAAGCTATTCTCTGTAAAGCTAAAGTTATAGTTTTAAGGGGAGAGTTTACGCTTAAACCAATATTGTTATCATCTCCGTTTGGGCTTACGTAAAGATCAGCTTGTATCGGAGTTAAAAAACCCTCTTGAACATCAAAAACAGTATATGGATTTTGATAATTAAAATCATCAAAAAAATTTGCAAAATAGCTATCATAGAAAGGAACAGTAAACTTTTTTAGATAGATGCTCATGGTTTCTCCTTGAGTGTAAGTAAACTCGATATCAACACCTCTAGTGCTTACGTTGTTATAAATACTGCATCGATCATTTTGATCAAAGATAATATTAGATAGCCCTTGATCAGGATAAGCAGTTATCTGAATCCCTCCGGCACACCATCTACCGATATTCTCGTAAATATTTACTCCTTTTAAAACCACAGAACTGGGTCCTTTAATACTAACTCCACCTCCCTGATTTGCTTTGTTATTATAAATATTGAGATGAATCAGGCTGATGTTACTATATTTATTGATTTGAATACCTCCTCCGCTTTTATAATAATTATCAACTCCCCACCATCGATAACCGGTACCTCCAGTAATAGAGAACCCTCTGATCGTTATAAAATTGCATTGTTCAAAGCAGAGTATGGTTGAGTTGTCATTCAGCCTCCCATCTATAATGGTCTGAGATATATAGGAACTATCCTGAGTCATCGCTTCCAAGGAGTATAGATAAAGATCTGTTTTAAAGGATAAGTCAATATTTTCCAGATAGTGACCCGGATAAACTAAGACTGTATCATTTTGATTCGCTTCATTAATAGCGGTTTGAATAGAAGTATAAGTCTGGCTTTGATCCAGTGATACTCGGCGAACAACCGAATAGAGAGGGATCAATGTCACAGTAATAAGTAATAAAACTAACCATTTTTTCTTCATAATAATTCTCCTTTATAAAAACCGGTGATGAAGTAAATCACCTCATCACCGGAACAGTCTATGCTATTTCATCAGGAGCATTTTCTTTACTAGATTTTGCTTAGATGTTTTCATTTTAGTAAAATAAACACCTGACCCAACAGCCTTACCTTGATTGTCTTTTCCTTCCCAGACAATCTGATAATGACCTGCATTTTTTGTTTCTTTTATCAAAGTCTTGACTAATTGTCCTTTGATATTAAAGATTTCAATCTCAATCTTGTCATCACTTGGCAGATCAAATGATATGGTTGTGGTTGGATTGAATGGATTGGGATAGTTATTTAAGGCAAACTTTTTGATAGGTTCTTCTATCTCATTATGCTTTTTATTAAAAGAAACATAATGGAAATCCTCAGTTGTATTCTTGATTCTGTTTGAGGTTATCCATTGATTATCCTTTTGCTGATAAAGCATAAAGGATTTTACTTTGTTATTTCCTTTACTCCCATTCCAAAGTTCAACACTTATTTCAGTATCTTCCGGATAATCAGAGATATAAGCAGGTACCATAACGGTTTTGCTTTCCACGACAGCTGCGCCAACACAAATGTCATCAACAAATAATCCAACTTCTTTAGCATCAGAGATTGAATCCAATTCGACAAAGACAGCTTTATATTCTGGCTCTTTTACAAAACTGTAATAAGAGGTATCTTCTGCTTTATATTCTGTCTGGTTTTGATTGCTATTGCACCAAACAAAAGCTAAAGGTGAATTGTCAAAACGTTTTACCTTGAGCATCTCACCATAAGAGATGGTAAAGTATTGTCCCATATGGACAGTTACTAACCAAGGCGCACTTGGTATCGGTTTTGTTCTGACCATAGTCCAGTTTTTATGTTGGATATAATATAAGTTATTCAGCATTGTCCCAAACGCTGCCTGAGGTGTTTGAGTATTTGGCAGGAAATAACCTATCCAGCATTCTTGATAACTTATTGGAATTGGTACAGGCGTGGTATAAGGGGTTATGTAGCCATGATAATATAAGCTTGTTGAGCTGTTAAAACGGCTGACATATCCTAATGTGGCTTTCATATGATGCCAAAGTAAAAGATTTTGATTGCTATATACTCCAGTTAGCATAAAACTACTATTTGGATATCGAAAACTTACATCAATTAAAGGAGAATTAGCAGATGAATAATCTTTAAAAAACACTGCAATAACATCATTCAGATATGATGTATTATTGATAGTGGTATAATCACCATCATCAATTATTGGAAAGCTTTGCCAATTGCCTGCAGAACTATTGGAAAAGTTATAGGTGATATAGCGATCACCATCATAATCAAATGCACCTATATCCGCAGTCTCATCATCTTTTGTTAATAAGTCCTGGTCATATCCAGGTATCTCAGGACTATCAAAAACATAATTATAGCCTGTACCTATTAACTTTGATCCTTTACTCAGATTGTAATTATGTTCTGTTGCATTCACAAATTTAGGAAAACTCAATAAGAAACAATTTGTTCCTGTCGGTTGAGTACCTGAAACATTATACCAGGCTGAGTATAAATAGGTTAAATAAGATAAACCACTATTATTAGTGGGGTTATTAATAGCTGAATTATAATATTTGATTTGTCCGGCTGTTCTAACTATCTTGGAACTCTCATTCTGATCTATCGTGCATTTTGCAAATTCAAGTGAAATTCCTTTCATCGAAGCAATGACTCCTGTGTTTGACACATTTCCATAAAAAACAGATTGATTTACTGACACATTGGCATTGTCTGATATCTCAAAACAGGCACCAATCGTTTCGTCAAATATCATGCTGGAATATTTGTAATTCTTCAAAACATTATTCTTGAAGACACAACTAAAGAAGTTTGCTCCTGCAGTTCTTCCTGAATAGGTGCTTTTTACATATAAAACACCTCCAGAACTTTGCATATCTTCATTTACTCTTCCATAACCTTCTGTAAAAGTAATGTTACTAAAGGTAACACATCTGGAAGCATTTAAAGTTACAAGAACTTTTACAATTGGTTCTTTTTTGTTAGCTTTAAAGATAACTTCACCATTACCAAACAAATTAATGCTTTTATTTGTAATAACTAAGTTACCAATGTAAGTGCCTGCTGCCACCAGAATGTTAGCATTGTTTGAGGCATTGTTAATCTGAGTCTGCAAATTGTTCATGTTTGTTGAATTGACTGCTGAGAATTGGTAGATGCTATTTGAATAAGTACAATTTGGTACATTATACCACTCTGAACCTTCTCTTTGTTGAACAACTACTCGGAAGCCTCCGGTTCTTGGTAAGGTTGTATTATTTTGCTGGAAAAGCACATTCACAATGATACCAAACCCTGAACTCGATGGATTTGTGGTGACATAATTTGTTATCCAGCTCGTATTTGTAGGCGAATAGACCCAGATTCTTTGATCTGATGAAATTTCTCCTGAAACATTGCTATATTCTTATGAAAAACTAGTTGAAGTTCCTGATAAACAAATCTCGTCAGTAAAATCTGGCGAACCAAGATAAGTGATTTGTGCCATGAGTGATGAAATGCACCATATAATTCCTAATAGGATGCTTAATCTTTTCATTTTTCCTCCATAATTTAATTCATTGAAGTTGTTGTACTTCATTACAAATTGAGGAAAGAGCTCTTTACAAAAAGTATTATGGTTAATCGTTCATATTAATTTAACCTTATAATTAGAACGTCAAAATCTTCCATACTTCTTCCATCCTTAATATTAAGTTGCGCATAATTATGTTGCTTTTCTTTTTTTTGTCAAGAAATAATTTATTTTTCTATAAAACTAATGTTTTGTTCTTATTTAATGCGATAATTATATTATATAAAGTAAATAATATTAATCTTATTTGAAACTAAATTATAAAGTGTTTATTGCAAAAATGTGTATTTTATCTATAATCTGCTATCTATGTTTTTCCAGACGTTCTCTAATATTCTAGTATATAAGCTCCATCTTTCCCTGTTATGTGAAAAGGTATCTCTCTGATTTTCAATAATTCTATCATTTTTTTATGAGGAAAATTAAATCTGTTTTTCTGTGCAGTCGTTATTATCACTTTCTCAGGTGTCATTAAATCAAAAAAGTTAATGGAAGCACCCGTTTGACTTCCATGATGAGGAAGTTTTAAAACATCACAATCTAATTCATCCGGATATCTTTTGCATAAATAATCGATGGCTTCCAATTCAATATCACCAGTGAATAATACAGAGAGTTTTTTATCTGTCCATCTAGTAGTTATGGAAAGATTATTAGGATTATCAGAAATAAAATCCTTATCGGGATGTAGAATTTGTAAAACAGAACTCTTCAAATTAATTCTAAATGTATCTTTTACCACCAATATATTAATACCCTTTTTTCCTGATAATATAGAGATTGGTTTCATTAAACTGTCTTTGAGACAAGCCTCTGTGACTAAAAGATTCTTCACTTTAATTTTTGTAATTAATGCTTTCGCTCCTCCAATATGATCTTGATGAGGGTGTGTTAAAATTAAATAATCAATGTTGTTAATTTTGTTTTTTAAACAAAAAGGAATCATGCTATTCTCAATTAAGGCTTTCTTTTCAATTAAATCCCCTGTATCAATCACAATATTTTCATTTTGATCTGTATGAATTAAACTGGCATCTGATGTTCCTGTATTAAATATAATAATCTCATTTCTTTTTAAACCTTTATCTTGAAAGATTACTGTCAAAATAATACATAAAATTAGTAAGGAACTCAGGAATATTATCCTTCTTTTATTAAAATGTAAGACGAGAATGATTAACCCTAATAGGAATAAACACATAAAAAACAACTGTATTGAATTAATCGACAAATAATGAATAAAAGGTAAGGAAGAAGAAAATAACAACGTTTTCTCAAAGAGCATTTTAAAAAACTGAAAAGTATAATCTAATAAACTAAATACAGGATATTGAGTCGGTAAAATTAGTATTAGTAAAACCAAAGGCATAAGAAATGTAAATATCGGGATCATGAGAGGGTTTGCCAATAAACTGTTTAGATTAAAAGTATTAAAATGATACAACAATATTGGCACAGTAAAAAGACAGATAATGAAAGAGAATAATAGACTTTCTCCCAAATAAAACAGAGCATTAATTAAAACTCTTTTCCATGTGATCTTCCCGATTCTGCTTTTATAACCAAAAAATTCCTTTAAATTCTGTTGTAAAGTTAAAAAAACTTGTATTCCCACTATTGCCAAACAAGATAATTGCAGACCAATATCAAACAATTGATTGGTATTTACAGATAGTATTATGAAGAGTGCTAATGAAAATACCTGCCAAAAGCTCTGATTTCTGTTTAAAAAGCCTGCAAGTATGAAAAGATTGATCATTACCATGGCTCGAGTTACAGAAGGCGTCCAAAGGCATATTCCTGCGTAAAGGAATAATATGATAAAACAAATAAGATTTGAAAACCTGCGATTGACCAGAGTGAAGACAAACATTAAAGAAAAATAGAGAATCGATGTGTGGAATCCACTTACAGCCAATATATGCATGAGCCCTGATTTTTGATAATATGAAACTGATTGAACGGTTTTTTGTTCCTCTTCAAATACAAATTCGCTCTGATCTCCCAAAAGTATTGCCTGAATAAATACATAATCTGAAGGAAATTTCTTAACTATCAGTTCTTTTAATTGCTTTCTGATTTGAAAAAAGACCCTTTGAATAAAGGATAAATGATCATGGTTTATTACTATAATTCTCTTTAATGAGAATGCTTTGCCGTAAATCCCCTTTTGCTTATATATCTTTTTCCAGTTTACTTCACCAGGATTACTCTGTTCAAATGTTCTTATTAAGCCGAGAGTCTCAATTTTATCTCCAACTCTCAATCCTTCCTGATTAGATGAAAACAATATTTTTCCTAGAACCCGCTGATGACTGATGGACTCTAGTTCTAAAATAAATCGAAAATTGAAGGATCCTTTTATTGGTTCAGAAACAATAGTCCCAGTAATCGTATTTTGAATAGAGTTTACTTTTTTTAAAACATTATCAATATGGTTATTCGGTAAAGTATGTTGACCAGAATATAAAAGAAAGCCAAAAAATGTAAAAATTATATAAATGAGCCATTGAGCTTGTAAAGCCTTTTTAAAATATGAAAAGAATACAAAAAGAAGAGATGTAACCAAAAAGAAGATTAAATAGGGAATTGGATAAAACTCAGTAATAAAATATCTTGAGATTAATATTCCTGAAATAAAGAAAAGGAGTGGTATTAACAAGGGAGATTGATTTTTTAGATCAATCTTGTTTTTTACTAGCTCAGAATTATTTGCCGATGCAGAAGTTGTCGAAAATTTGGTTGAGTAAGTCATCTGAAGACACTCTGCCAATGATTTCTTCTAAAGCTTCACTGCTTATTTTCAAATCGAAGGCGATAAACTCGACTCCGAAATAATTTTGAAAGGATAGTATTGCCTGATTTACACTCTCTATTGCTTTTTTTACAGCTGAGAGTTGACGGGCATTACTTATAACGCCTGATGAAATTTCTTCATCCATATTGGTAAATAACGAACATATATAACTAATCAGCTCAGTTAATCCATCTTTAGTTACTGTTGAACAAAGAATCCATCCCTGATTTATTAAGTCTGTTTTTTCCTTTTCATTTAATAAATCTGCTTTATTAAAGACTTTGATTAACTTATCTGAGGGTATTGATTCGATAAATTCTTTTTGATCCATGATTGATATATCTTTTGAAGATAAATAAATTATATAATCTGATTGATTTATCTTTTCCCATGATCGCTCAATCCCTATTTGTTCGACTGTATCGACTGATTCTCTGATACCCGCTGTATCAAAAAAACGAACTAAATAACCATTCAACGAAATAGCTTCTTCTAAATAATCCCTCGTTGTCCCTGGTATCGGTGTAACTATCGCTCTTTCTGTTTCTAAAAAACTATTAAACAAACTGGATTTGCCCACATTAGGAGACCCAGCTAAACTGATCTTTAAACCGTCCTGTATGATCATACCATCATGACCACTTCTCTCAAGCTCAGATAATTCCTTGTGGATATCCAATAACTCAGCCTCTAATTGATCTTGATCATAAAGAGGAACTTCATCTTCTATAAAATCTATCGATAACTCAAATTTAATTCTTAATGAAGTAATTTTTGCCAATACTGCTTTAATTCGTTTAACCAATTTCCCTTCCAATTGCATCAATGATGTTTTCTGAGCTTGTATTGTCTGAGCCATTAGTAAGTTACCAACTGCTTCTGCCTGAGTTAGATCCATTTTTTGATTTAAAAAAGCTCTTAACGTAAACTCTCCTGGATTAGCTAATCGGCAATGTTTTAATAAAAGTTCCAATATCTGAGAGGTAATAAAATCGTTTCCATGACAGGATATCTCCACTACATTCTCACCCGTATAACTGTTGGGTGCTCTAAATATTGTCAATAACACTTCATCAACTAAACGGCCTTCATCATAGATCTTTCCCAAATAGACCTGATGACTGTTCAGCTCTGAAAAATTCTTCTTTAACTTTGTTATTTTCTCTACAACTTGAAAAGCTTCTGCTCCGCTAACTCGGAGGACAGCTATTCCTCCTCGTCCTCTGGGACTTGATATGGCTGCAATGGTATCAATTGGAAAGGATTGGTTCATCTTTTACTCAAAATCAATATCTTCAGAGCGAAAAGCATCTTTAAAATGTTTAATGTCATAGGAATTCTCTTCTTCTTTTGGATTGATAAGGATGACGTCAAATCGGCTATATAATGCTTCAGCTTCATCATGATGAGCATAATAGATCATGGCTGTTTTTATTAATTTTCTTTGTTTTTGATAGCTGACTGCATTCTTCGCACTATCTTCAGAAAGACTTGTCCGATATTTTACTTCTACAAACACTAAATAATTGCCTTCTCTTGCAATAATATCGATCTCTCCATATGCACTATGAAAATTGCTTTCTAAGATTTCATAACCTGTTTTTATTAAATACTTCTGACAAATTATCTCTGCTTCTGTTCCAATTTTTCTGTTTTGATTATCTTTCATCGTTAGTAATTTCTAAATAAAAGGTTGCTAAACGCACTTCCTTTTGATTGATTTGGATCTCAAAAAGATTATGACTGATTTTAAATTTATCGATAAAGTCCTTCCTCTTTAATTCTATCTTTTCCCCCTGATCATCTCCATCCTTTTTGGGATTTGAAATGTATCCAGCTATATTTATTTTGATATCTTTTTTTGTTCTATCTCCGATTAAAGCTTTTTCGATATACAATAAATCACCTGTTTTACAAAATAAAGTGTCCCCTGTATTGATTGTGTAACTTTTCTGATTCAAAGTGTATTGTAACTTATACTGTGCATTCTGATTAAAATTGATGTAATGCTTAGCTATTATTTTATGGTTTTTATAAACATCGATTTCCCATAGTGTTCCATTGTTTAAAGAATATTTTGGTATTAGATCTTCTGGTGTGTGGATGATATAACCCTTGTCATCTGGTGTTCCTTTTAAATTCGCATATCCTACAAAATTTATTACTAAATCTTTCTCATCATTCAAAGATCCAACAACCTGTATGGTTTTGGGTGTATCTACGGTTAAAGTCTTTTCTGGTAAAATTTCATAAGGTACATTATCAATCATGATTTTTATACCTTGGTACTCTGCTCTTACTGCAAGTTTCTCGGTTTTATCCACGTTAAGATTAATGCGGGTCAATTGTTTGTTATCTTTCCTCAAATTTATGGTAGTGCTTTTACTGATAATAAAGGATTTTCCCATATCATTCATGGTCCCAACTCCAACAATATCTGCCAGAAATCCTCTCTTTACATTTCCCTGGATTAATTGTACGGATACTTCTGAATTCTCTGGGATGATAAGACTCTCACTAGGCTCTGCCAATACTCTTTTTCCATTTATTAATAAAACAATATAGTCAAGTTTTGGCTCTAATTCATCAACCAAAGGGTAATCTGGCTTAATATCTAAGAGTCTCATAAATTCTTTAATGATCATTTTATGAAATTTAATTTTTAATTCCAAACTTGGTAATTGTTTTGACACTTCAACACCAAATGCTGGAATTTGCGCTTGTGTTAATGCATAATATGTAGCACTTTTACGTTGTTCTATATGGGCTGTCTTTGGAGAAATTGTATTATGATTATTAAAACGAAAATGAAATGCCTCTTCTTCAATTAATGGATTTATATTGTCACATACTTCTTGAGCAAAGTCTCTTAAATATAATGTTTTATTGTGTTTTCCCGTAAAAAAAGAGTCTGCATCAGCGATAATGCATTGTCCAAACTTCATCTGGTTATGTGTTGCATCAATATATTCACTACGATAAAAGCCTCCACCTTCATGAAGATTGAGCAAAAAATCACTTTTTTGCATGTAGAGCTTTAATACTTCCACGACAGCATCTTCAAAAATATCAGTTTTTGCTTCATCAAAACGACGATTCATATCCTTATTTACCTGACGAAGATTTTTTATGATGGTAGGTATGTTTGCCCTGGGGATGATGATTAAATTTCCTTGCTCTAGAGCCATATCAACAAATAAATCAGCTGAAAGGTATCCTCCTGACTCATCTCCCTGAATTCCTCCGATGATCATTAATGTTTTTCCTGCTTTTGCCCCATGAATGTTATACACATTCAATTCATAATCAGTATTCTTAAAATATGTCTCAACCGTTGTTTGGGAATACAAACCCATAAAAATTAGAATAAAAAAGAGTGTTGCTTTTATCTTCATTTAATTTCCCCATTCTGTTTTACTGACATATTTAATAAATCATTTGATTCTGGGATTTGTTTATCAAAATCAACTGGAGTATCTGATAAAATTGGAATGGTAAAGCCATCCCATTCTTCCCGAAGGATTACCCAACCGGCTGGTTCACGCTTCCATAACATAGTCTTTGTTCCTTTGTCTGAATATGTCTTAGAATGATAAGTTTGCTTAAACTCTGTTAATAAATAGTTCTTTGAATAGAAATAATGCAAATCCTCAATGGTTACTTTTATTTCACTTCGTTTGTTATTGATTTTCTCTTTATACTTAATCCATTGTTCAAAATTCATTCTTAAATTTCTGGTATAAAAGTTTTGATGATAATACTGAAAGTATGACTCTATATTTTGTGATTCCCAAGCTTCTCGCCATGAAAGAAATGTGTCTATAAACTCTTCTTTCTCATTATTAAGCTCATCTTTTGAATACCATTCGATGGAATCTGCTATTATGACTGGGGTTTTACCAAATTCAAATAATGGAGAAATACTCTCTAAATCTTTGTTGTTAAATCGAATACATCCCTCTGTGTCTAAAGGGACTATATCTTTATCTGTTCCATGAAGCCATATCCCATTGCCATTTTTATTCAAATAACGATCAATGGCATTTGGATAACTCAGAGGAAATGCTCCTATACCATACTTCGAAGATAAACGTTGACGGGGTATTTGCCCTTCAATAGTATAAAAACCTTCTGGTGTTTTTAAATCTCCATAACGCTCTTTATCTCCTGGTTTTTTACCTGAAGTAATTGTAAAATCTTTTAGAAATATTAAGGAATCATTAAGACATTGATACAAATATGCTTTTTGTTTTGACTTTTCTACCAATATTAAGTGGTGATTATTTAAAGACTGATTGTTTAAAGAATAATTGATTAGTCCGTTAGGTATTTTGCTTTCACTAAAGATCTTCAATGTTAATAAAATAAATACTATTAGTATTATTGTTGATTTATTACGACTCATTACTAATGACCATTCCCCTAATTTAATTAAGTTGACTTTTATCACTAAACGTTCTTTGTCAAGATGATAATTGTCATTTTAGTTATCGTAAGAGATCATATGCCTCTTCTGAAATAAAAAAGGGATCAACTTTTTCCATTATTTTTCTGTAAATAAAATGCCTGTCTCTAAAAAAAGGTGAAATTACAAATCTCTTCTCTTTACCATTATAGGCAACAATCACAACGATACATGATATTAAAAACTGAGAAGATTTGATCACTTTACTCACTTTATCCCATGGATACTCTCTATTATCCTTTGTAATAATCTCTTTGCGGTTAGTTATCCCATACCGTATATTAGCACTCTCTGAAAACCCGACTTCTGTCATGGTTAAACGGTATTTAAAACAATAAAAAATGTAGAAAAGATAAATCATTAATGCAATATTATTAAGGATCATTCTTAAAACAATTTTCATCGGAAAAAGGATATTTAAACCATAACTAAATAGCTCAAGGACAATAAACATGACTAGTAACTGTGCAATAATATAAAAACTGGAATATCTGAATGACATAATGCCTCCTTTATGAATAAGACTAATATGTCATTCATCTGTCAAGCGAAACTTAATTAATTATTAATTATGATATTGGGGTTGTTTCTATTTCTCTCTTAAATGAATATTTGCTATTCCTTCTTTACGACTATCCTTCTTGTACCTTACTGGTAGCTTACTGCTCCCTTGGAGATACCTCAATATTGTTTTATAGTCTAATCTATTTTTATTTATTGAAAATAGTAAAATAAATTACTCAAAATTTACTGTTTGTTACGGTTTTCTTCTCTCTTTATGATGTACATCTCAAACCCCACTAAAATAAAGACAAGTACTAATAGATATTTCCAGATCTCTAAACCCAATCGACTGCGTAAGATCTCATTCTTCCATTTATCATCTAAGAAATTGATATTGTTCTTATTGTGTGTATCCCATCGAGTATAATCGCTCTCTTCATAATTTCCAAGATTTATGGATAAACTCTTTTCCCCTTTATCCCTATCCTGAACTCTGTAAATCCCAGGTTCTGTGAATTGATAGCGTCCATTATTTATCGAAAACTTTTTGTCTTTTGAAATGGATACTGTTCCCTCATTGATTTCTAACATTGACCCCACCGGCTTAAATATATCAGAAAATTCCACATTAGACATATATTGAAATATGCGGAAAAATAATACAGGAAAAGCAGGACTTAGTATAAAATTCCCATTCTCTTTATCCAAATTGATATTTAATAATAAATGATGATTGTCTGTCAATAATGGTGATTGATCAGATTGAAGAAGTACATTTCCTGAAGTACTATTTTGGATCTTGACCACTGGATTGATATTTATCAGTTTCAATGTATTGATGTCGAATAACTTTAAGATGGGATGATGATTGTTGATAAAACTGATTGCTCCTGTTTTTTCTGATCCTTTTATTATCTGTACCTGCCCGGATACGATCTCTTGGATTAACTGGTAGTCCTCAGATGTTAAATTACTGTTTAGAAGGATTAACGCTTTTTTGTTCTTATCCTCCATTTGCAAGAGTAACTGTTTAAGCTTCTCATCAAAATGATTCAAATTAATAATAAAAAAGGTATATTTATCTAGATCTTCTGAACTAAAACCAGAAGGATTCACTTGTTCAACCTTTCCTGTTTTGCCTTTAAATAAATCTAAAACTACATTAAATGATGAATTTAGCGTGTGATCAGAAAATAAAGCTATTCGTGGACTACTCTCAATATAATATGAAAAATAAACTCGATTATCCGGTAACATCACTTCATTCTTTATCTCTATCCATCCTTCATTCCAGCCAGGAACTGAATTACTGAGACTCTGGGTTTCTGTTTTCTCCTGATTTCCAAATAGACTGATCATCTTTTCTGAAACTGGGTTTCCATTTAGAAAGATCTTATAAATGATATCATTTTGCTCGTCGTTAGAATGATTTTTTATAGTAAACTCTATTTCTTTTTCGTAGATATTCTTATGAGAGGCAATAATGGATGGGTTTTTAATACTGAGATTAACTCGAGTCTTTGTTTGTGATGTTGGGATTATAAAAACAGGAATATCAGACTTGTTTATCTTTTCTTCCTTCTGAAAATCAGAGATTACATAGATTTCTTTATTGAGATAATTACTCTCACTTAAAAAACGGTTTGCTTCTGAAATGCACTCATTCAGGCTTAAAGGTAGATAGCTGATTGATAAAGATGAAAGACTTTCCTTTCCTGCTTTTCCATAAATCAATCGGCTGTTCAATTGGTTCCATTGGCTATCTCTTGATAACACCAAAGTTATGTCTTTGTCTGTTAATAATCCATTGATCTCATTAAAAATCTTCTTCGCTTTTTCAAATTCTGTCTCATTATCCACTAAATAATCCATACTGATTGAATTATCAATAATTATGGCAACTGCTGTTTCATTATGACTTTGCTTTGACTTTTGTAATGAAGTTTTAACGGCAGGTCGAGCTATTGCTAAGATCGTTAATAAGATTATAAGCATTCTGATAATAATGATCAAAAGATTCTTTATCTTAATCTGCTTTTGTCTTTCTTTTAAACTCTCTTTGATAAACTTTAATGAGCTGAAATATACCTTTTGTGGTTTTTGCTTGCTAAATAAATGTATTAATAAGGGAATGACTGTCGCCAATGTTACAAATAATATTCCTGCATTTAAAAACGATAAGTTAAACATTATTCACCCATAGATACTGAAAATAAATACTGACTGTTATTAGCTTTCCATCCTTGCGATTGAATGGCAACATCCACTCGGATATAACTGATATAATAGGACATTCCATAAGTAAATAAGGTTGTGTCTTTATTTTTATAATCCTTACTGCTCATCCCTGCGCTCATACTCATACTTTGTGGGTTTTTCTTACTTGACGTCAACGCTACATCATAACGAATCCCCTGATTATAATAAGGTCTTTCATGAATATTCCAAAGATTGCTGGATCCTGATAATAAGGAAAAATTGCCTGATCTCAATTCCACATTCAATGCTGCACGTGTTCTTAATTTCACATTCTTCTGATCTTCCCAAAACAGTTTGGAATATACATCATAAACAACAAAACCAAAATGAAAATTGCCCATTTTACGATAAATACCTAAATCAAAGGAATATCCATTAGCTTTTGAATCTACAAAATCATGGTGAACATAAGCACTGTCTTGTGCGATTTCATTTAAATAAACCATTCGTCCAAATATATATTTTAAACCTAAGCCCCAATCTATTGCTCCTGCTGTATCTGCTACACATATTGCTACTGTGCTTAAATTAAAATCTTTATAGGTATGTTGTAATGCTGTCGTCTCATCAATGTGTTCATCCGCTAATACCTGATAATACATACCTGCTCGCTTTGTTTGTACACTGACTCCTCTAAATTTCGAGTCCTCTAATAATGGATTTGTCTTTAACATTTCTTTAAATGATTTTTTTCTTGGTGGTATAGAAAAAGACAACCCAAACATGGTTTGCTTGTAATCCTTCAATAAAGCCGGATTGGTATAAGGTATGAATTGATTGTTACTATCTGTTAAATTTACCCCTCCCACTGACGACTCAAAGGGTGATAAGCTTGATGTCGGTAAATGAAAATCATAACTCTGTGAAGGAAATCCGCGCAATAAACAAAATAATAATATAAAACTAAGTAATAGACTTAAATTTTTCATTCTTAAACCTCTTAAAATTTATCCTGTGCATCTGTGAGACAAACAATCCAAAGATTACGACCAAAATGGCAGATACCTTAAATAATGAAAATCGTTCCCTTAATATAAAAAAAGATAACAATGCTGTAAATACAGGGATTAGATTTGTAAATATATTGGCTCTCACAACTCCAATATTCTTTACTGTGATCGTTAATAAGATAAATGCAATTGATGATGGAAATATTGCTAATAATATTAATAACAACACCGGTTGCAAATGAAACGGAACCGATATAAAATGACTATATTCAAAACGAAGAAAAAAGGGTAAAAATAAGAAAGCACCAATCAAAGTTTGTGTCTTTACAATAGTGATTGAATTATATTTGTCGGTTAATGTACGTAAAGCAATCCCATAATTTGTCCCACCTATCACAGCAACAAACATGAGTATATATCCAATAAACTTTCCGCTTAATTGAAAATCTTGCATCACTAGCATGAGGACACCAAAAAATGATACGATTAATCCAGCAATCTCATAAGGGGTTACTTTCTCTTTTATAAAAAACCAGGCAAATAATGGAGTGACTAACGGTATTAAAGCAACTATGACAGAGGCTAAAGTAGCCGTTACATACATCATTCCAAAACTTTCTCCCATAAAATAACAGAAAGGTTCAAAAAAAGCCAATAATAGAAAACGCCAATAATCCTCTTTTCTTATCTTTTGCGCTGGAAAGAATAATTTAGAGGCAATATTTAAAAATATCGACGCTAAGACGAGCCGGAGTATGACTACAGTTATCGGTTTATAAAAACCATATACCTGCTTCACCCATATAAAAGCTAGGCTCCAAAACAACATCGCCACGATAGCATAAATATAAACTTGCAATAATTTTTTATTCATGATACTAAGAAATATTCTTACCCTGAGTTGGTCAATAAAAAAGAAGTAAGATAAAAAAAGCTTGCCTCTAGACTGTCAAAAAGAGTAAAACATTCTCTGGTGAGTCGTGTGAGGGAGAACCTCATGCACGGTTCGGAGGGAGGGGCATCAGTAATGACAGCTCCCCCTACCCTTATCAATAATCAACCATCCTGGTCGATCCAAAAGTTCATATACTTTAAGATTATAATCTATTTCTAAAATTACTTTTTAGCATCATCTGTTTTAATAAGACTTAGAATAGGTATAAATAGAATGGTGATCCTTTCTTTCTTTGAACTTGCTCTTTTTTGTTTTATACTATAAATAATAAAAATAAATTAGAAAAGATTGACAAATTATTGTGTTTTAAGTTTTGTAGGGGTGATTCACGAATCGCTCTTTTATTAAATATGTTATATAAATATAATCAGGAGAAATAATGTCTTTCGATTCTGAACTCTATCATCGTCGATCTATCAGACTAAAAGGATATGATTATTCAAATGAAGGATTTTACTTTATAACCTTGTGTACTCACAAGCATGAATGTTTATTCGGCAAAATAAAAGATAATCAAATGTTTTTGAATATTATGGGACAAATTGTGAAAGAAACCTGGTTAGAAGTAGAAAATGATAAGGATGTTGAATTGTTTGACTTTATTGTTATGCCAAATCATTTTCATGCAATAATTTCAATTGTAGGGGCGATTCACGAATCGCCCGAAAAAGAAGAGTTCAACGCTAAGGCGATTCACGAATCCCCCTACATACCCAATCGAGAAGAAAAATGCTGTTACCAAAGATAATTGGTAAATTTAAAATGATAACAGCAAAAAAAATCAATGAAATAAAACATAGATCAGGAAGCTCTGTTTGGCAAAGAGATTATTATGAACATGTGATTCGTAATGGAGAATCTCTCATACATATATCAGATTATATAGTAAATAATCCGCTAAATTGGGATCATGATGATTATTTTTATAAAGAATAATTTCAATTGTAGGGGCGATTCACGAATCGCCCAAGTTGTAAAACGCTTCTCCAGAAGCGTTTATAGTAGCAACGCACATGGACGTACGTTGCTTAGAAAAATGATGTGTCGAGTGGCAGGAGACATATTCTGCTGGTTTTTAAAAACCGGAGCAGAGCTCAGACTCTGCAATTAATATTTATTATTTTTTAATTATGATTGTCTTTTTTGGGTGAAGGACTCTTTGAAAAAAACTTGTTTAAGGTTAGTTTCTTACGAGGGGATAAGTAATTCTCGCTCTCTTCACGGATTATTTCTTTAACTCGTTTCTCAGATATGTTTAAGGCTTTTCCAATCTCAAAAAGTTTGATCTTTTCTGATTCTTCTAATCTGCCATCAGCTATTACTAACTTCATCATTAGTTGGAATAAAATGTATTTATCATCATCATCACTCTGCTCTGAATATTTCTTACAGATAGCTTTTGCTCGTTTTTCTACTTCTTTAAAATTCTTAAATTCTAAATATTGCTCTGGCTTTGAAGTAAATCTTGATAAATATTCATATAACAGTTCCCATTCTTGTGAATTCATATCTCCATCTGCATATGAAATATAACATCCAACTGATGAGATAAACTCTACAGCTCTCTTCTCTTCATCATCTTTTGGATGATATTCAATTAAGGATATTATCTTTTCCATCTCTGTTTTTAATGAATGAATACTAATTGGTTTCCCTTTCTTGACGGCAGGATATAACTTCGAGCCTGAAAATAACTCTAAACTCTTCAAACGGATTAAATGACCTGGATGGCTTGAATAAAAATCACCAATATTGAGCTCTTTCACTTTATCCAGTTGTTTCAGATACTCTTTGATGTTAAAATTTAAATGTTGTTCTGATAATCCAGATGCAAACTTAAAGAAAACCTTTCCAATTGTTTCTAAATCTGGTTGTACCATAAAACCGATACGATCGGCACTGATCTCTGCATATTGATTCCAACGTGTAAATACATTGGCTATATGCGCAGGAACTTCACTCTCTTCTCGATTGGATAATAAACTGTTCACTACATACAATTGGCTGTGACGATAAATTAAATGACCGATCTCATGACCAATTACAAATTTTAACTCGGCATCTGATAATAATTGTACCAATGAAGAGGTTAAACAGATCATATGTGGGACATAACTAAAACCATTGATCGAAAATGCATTGACTTCTATTGAGGATATAATATAAAAATCTATCTCTTCTGTAAAGTTGATGATCTTCTTAGCTTCTTCACAAATGTCATAAAGTCGAGGGGCTATGATTTGATTTAACTTAACTGAATCTGATAATAACTGGTTGACAATTTGCTTCAACTCATCTTTGTTTTCAAATATATCATAGTAATTCTTGATGGCAAAATCATCCTCCAAAATCTTTACTAAGACGGTCTCTCCTTCAAATCTTAAGCTATCATATTTTAAATTCATATCGTTCCTCCATTCTTGCAAAGTTAAAGAGTATTATTCTTAAATCCCATTTTGTGAATTTTATTCTCTTTGTCAATATATTCTTGTTTTACACTCCTTTCTCCTTATTTTTTTTCTATTGTTGTATTTATCTCCCTGTTGCTTTTATGCAATAGATTTATATGATAATAAAAAAAGTTGTTGACAGATTTATATGAATTACTAATATATAATCAATTAGTTAAAAGGAGTGATTTTGCATAGAACTTTTATCGCCTTTGAAATCAAAGAAGAAGACAGATTTAAGATTAACCAATATCTCAAATTGGGACAAGATGTCTATAAAAAAGGCATCACCTGGTCAAAAACAGAAAATCTCCATCTTACTCTCCAATTTATCGGAGATACTAAAAATGAAGACCTGGCTAAAATTGATCAATTCATTTCTGATCACCTTACCCTTTTAAAACCAATGACTCTGTCAAATCTTAAACTGGAATGGTTTCCTAATGATAATCCCAGAACCTTATGGCTCAATTATCAAAATTGTGATTTTGCTACCAGTCAATTCCACTTTGGTTTAAAGGATTTTATCAAAACTCTAGGATACCAAATTGATCATAAAAAATTATTATTTCATATCACTCTGGGCAGGATAAAACCCTGGTTTGATCAAGAAAAAATCATCTGGAATCAAGAAATGCTCTCTGTATTGAATTCAATAAAACTTGAAAAAATCAGGTTTTATAAAAGTACTCTGACTCCTAATGGTCCAATTTATAATATAATTTCTGAATATAATCTGTAGGGAGGAAACGATGTCTATGGAAAAAGGTAAAGAAATGGCCTTAAAATCGGCTATGTCGCAACTAGAAAAAAAATACGGTGTGGGTACTATCATGTTTTTGGGAGATCGACCAAAAATTAAAGTTGATGTTATCTCTACCGGAGCTCTAAATCTCGATATCGCACTCGGTATTGGCGGTATTCCAAAAGGAAGAATTACTGAAGTGTATGGCGCTGAAGCCTCTGGTAAAACAACCCTTACTCTTCATATTGCCGCTGAAGCTCAAAAAGATGGTGGTACCGTTGCTTTCGTTGATGCTGAACATGCTCTTGATCCCATTTATGCTAGGAATCTGGGTGTTAGTATCGATAACTTATTGCTTTCTCAACCTGATGGTGGAGAGCAAGCACTCGAAATCGTTGAAACCCTTGTTCGCTCAAATGCCATTGATCTTATTATTGTTGACTCTGTAGCTGCTTTGGTTCCTAGACAGGAAATCGAAGGTCAAATGGGTGATTCGCATGTGGGACTGCAAGCTAGACTTATGTCTCAAGCTTTAAGAAAACTTACAGCTATTGTCTCAAAATCAAATACCGCGGTTATCTTCATCAATCAAACTCGTATGAAAATCGGAACCCCTCCTTATGTTAACCCAGAAACAACCACTGGTGGCGTTGCTCTTAAATTTTATTCTTCTCTTAGATTAGAAGTTAAAAATGGGGGAGGAATAAAAGAGATTTCTACTGGTGCTCAAGTGGTTGGAAATGTCACCAGAGTTAAAGTCGTTAAAAATAAATTTGCCCCTCCTTTTAAAGTTGTTGAATTCCCTATCATCTTTGGAAAAGGTATCTCAAAACTTGATATCTTACTTGATTTGGCTACTACAAAGGAAATCGTCATTAAAAGCGGTTCCTGGTATTCTTATAATGAAACTAAAATCGGGCAAGGCTCTGAAAAAGTAAAAGCTTTCCTCTTGGAAAATCCTCACTTAATTACTGAAATTGAATCTAAAATTAAAGAAACGCTTGATTTTACTCCGGCTTCTATGGATAACAATGAAGATCTTACTGAGGATTTCGAAGCTTAAACCTTACTTAAGAATACTGCGGACAGAATCTGAACTGTTAGGCGCTTTGCCTGTTAAGCTTCTGCCCGCTCATTCTCTTTTGGCTGAAGAAATTGAGCTTGATGAAAAACAACTTGTTTTAATTAATGAACAACTCTATGCCTTTGCTCTTGATAAACTTTTAAACTATCTTGCAGATGCTGAAAAAACAACATTTGATTGCCAAACTTATCTAAAAAAATGGTATGTGTCTGAAAATAATAAAAAAAAATTAATCGACTTTGCTATTGAAAAACATTACCTCTCTGATCAAAGATACGCTAAAATGTTTATTGAAGAATATATCCTCTTTCACAAAAGCCCTGAAGAGATTAAAGCCAAATTAATACTTAAAAAAATCCCCTCATCCATTTATTCTCCTCTTCTAAAAGAATTATACAGTAAAGAATCTCTTAATGAATCTGTCTCTGACTTAATTGAAAAATTAATCTCTCGTTTTGAATCTTTACCGCATAGACAAATCTATGAAAAAATCGCTACCACTCTTTACAGAAAAGGTTATCGTTATGATGATTTTAAATCGATTCTCTTAGAAAAACTCAAACAAATAGATATTGATGATTAAGGAGCTAAAATGTATAATGTCTTTCTCAAAACTTTAGATATAATCAAATCAGCTGGAGATATTCTTAAAACAGATTTCTATAAACCTAAAGAAATATCTACTAAATCCGTAGCATTTGATCTAGTAACTGAAACAGATAAAAAAATCGAAAACTTCCTTATAGAAAACTTTCAAAAACTAATGCCTAACTCTAAGTTTCTGGCAGAAGAATCAGACCCTTCTATCAAAGAAGCAGACCAATTATGGATTATTGATCCTATCGATGGAACGACTAATTTTGTTCATCAATTTCCCTTTGTTTGTATATCGGTAGCCTTCAGTCTAAAAGGATCGCTTATCTTCGGTATAGTATATAATCCAATCATGCAAGAGTTTTACTCTACTTATAAAGGAAAAGGGGCTTTTCTGAATAATGTCCCAATTCATGTTAGTTTAACTGATAACCTGGCTCACGCTTTTTTAGGTACAGGTTTTGCCTATAATATCGGAACAGCAAATGAAGACAATATTGACATTTTTAAAAAAATGATAACTAAAGTTCATGGGATCAGACGACCTGGAAGTGCTGCTTTGGATCTTTGTTATGTTGCCAGAGGGATCTATGATGCCTTTTGGGAATGGTATTTGAATCCTTGGGATGTGAGCGCTGGGATACTTCTCATTCAAGAAGCTGGTGGAACAATATCTAATCTCAATGGGGAAGATTGGAAGATGGGGGATATTTCAATAGTTGCTTCAAATACAATTCTGCATAATACTCTTCTCAAATCTTTAAATGAATAAAATCCTACATATTTTCTGCTATAATTTAATTGTTCTAAATTCTTATTGACGTTTTTCTACCTTTCTGCAAATAATAAAAAATATGGTTATTATTTCTTTTTAAAAATGGAGGTGTTTATGATCAACAATAAAATGCTTAGCTTGTTAATATTAACATTCATTACTTTCTACTCACTGTTTTCTCTTTCATTTAGTGAACAAGAAATTGATAGCTTGTTAAAATATGAACCTGAACAAAACCTGAATATTGGCAAAGAATTAATTGGACAGGAAAAATATAATGAAGCTTTAGCTTATTATCTTGAATATTGGAAAACAAATATGAAAGATGCAACGACTCTTTATAATATTGCTTGTTTGTATGGTTTAACAGGAAATTCTGAAAAAGCAAGTGCCTTTCTTTTAAAATCAGTTGAATATGGGATGACTGATTACTCTTCCATTGAAAAAGATGTTGATTTTACTAAAATTAAAAATGACACCTTGTTTGTTAGCACACTAAAAAAGATCAAAAATGCTTTAGAAAAGAATGAAAAACTCTTAGGTTCTATTGGTTATGTTCAAACTGAAGTAAAATTGCGGTATAGAATCATTCTTCCTGAAAATTATAATCCTCAAAATAAATATACTCTTCTGGTTGGCTTGCATGGATATGGCGGTTCAAATAAGCAATTTATTAAGTATTCTCAATTCATAAAAAATGAAAACATTATTTATGTTTGCCCTCAGGCTCCTTATCCTTTTGAAAACTCTGCTGGAAAATTAACCTCCTTTAGCTGGACTGTCCCTGACTTTGAAGAAAATATTAATAGAAATCACAGTAGTGAACTTTCCACTAAATTTGTTTTAACTGTTATTGAAGATGTAAAGAAAAAGTATGCTATTAATGCTGTCTATCTAACTGGTTTTTCTCAGGGTGGATTTATGACTTTTGGCATTTCTCTCCATAATCCCAAAATCTTTGACGGAGCTATAAGTTTTGGTGGTGGACTTAGAGAAGATTGGATTACTACTTCTCAAATTAAAAAAGCTAAAAATCTTCCTTTCTTGATTGTACATGGTTTAAAAGATAATGTGGTTCCTTATGACAATGCCCAAAAAGCCTATAACCTTTTAACAAAATATGGATATAATGTCACTTTAAGCTCTTTTAATGGTGGTCATTTTGTTTCTAAAGATGAATTTGTTAAAGCTATAGAATGGATTAAAAATAATAATAAATTAAAAGGTTTGTAATATGTGTTCTGAAAGAAAATATAAAGTGACAGGACTTGATGTTCCTCTTGCAAATAAACTCATTAGTGAATTTGACAGCTCAATGGAAGTGGAATCTGTAGAGTTTATGCCTAGAGGGAAAAGCACTTCTAATTATAAATTACATTTCAAAGGAACAAAAGAAATACTCTTGATTCGAATTATGCCAGTAAAAGACAAAACCTGCTTCAAAGAGTTAGTAATTTATCAATACTTAAAAGATTTGATTCCAATACCTGAAGTGTATTTAGTGAATGATACTTGTAATATTATTGATAAACCCTATCAGATTGTTGAATTTATTGAAGGTGTGAGATTAAGTGAATCAATTGAACAAACCCATGAATTCAATAGTACTTTGATAGCTGAAATTGCTGAAAAACTGGCATTAATCCATCGAACCATCTATGATAGGGAAGGTTTTCTATCTCCTGATATGGAATTAAATAGTCTGTTACCTCCAATTCTTACTTGGTATGATCATTTTCTTGATTTGAAAGCAGGTGAACGTTTAGGTAAAGAATTAAAAGATGCTGTATCAAAACATGTTAAAAATAATGCTGAATTGCTTAAAGAAATGACTCAGCAATTTGTCTTGTCACATGGTGATTTCAGACCTAATAATATAATGGTTCTAAATGACAAAATTACAGGTATTATGGATTGGGAAGGTGCTTTATCTGCTCCAGTTTATTTTGATTTGGGTCAGTTTTATAGAAATGATGAATTCTTTCCTCGTAAAACAGAAAGAATATTCTTAGAATCCTATAATAATGTCTCATTATTTCCCTTAAAAGATAATTGGAAAGAGAAAGCACGTTTGATGGATTTAGTAAATTTACTCTGTTTATTGGATTTACCAGAAGAAAACCCAATTTGGAATCGTTATTTAATTGATAAAATTAAAGCATCAATAAAATGAATTACAACATTAGTGGATTAGACAATTTCATAACTAAAATATTTTCTTGCCACTGATTTTATGATTTTATCGCTGATAATGCCTATCATACCAATAATAATAATATAAATTATCATAGAACGATAGGCAAGAAGGTAACGAAAGTCTAGTATTCTATAACCAAGCCCTTGAGATACTCCTAACATTTCTGCTGCTATGACAGTGTTCCACCCTATTGACCAGAGTAATCTGTAATGAGTAATTAATCCTTTCATAGATAAAGGTAATTCTATATGAAAAAGCAGATACCAGCCATGAGCTCCTGCTGATTTAGCTTCTTCCAAGATAGATTGTGGCAGATGTCTGAATAATTCAACTGTCATGATCATACTTGGAAAGATCATTGATATCAGTAAGACAAATCCTACTGACCACTCCCCCAACCCAAACAATATTATTGCTAAAGGCAGCCAGGCAAACGGTGATATCTGCTTAATAAAATTTATGGGATAAATTCCTATTCTATATAATAATTGATGATTTCTAAATAATATTCCGAACATGATTCCCAATATCCAGGCTAATAAAGACCAAAACAGAACTCTAGAAGTCGTTATCAGACTATCAAAAAAGATGGTGTTGATCATTATAAGAAATCTTTATTAAAGATCTTTTCTTTTGAAGGGATTTGTTCAATATATCCCATCTCTTTAAAAGTTTTCATTGTTTCCATTTCAAAATTAATCCCTTCATTATCCAATCCAAAGATAAATTTTGAATGTTCAAAAGCTTCATTTACTTGTTTTTCACTTAACTGATATTTTTCCTGAGCATAAGTTCTTATTTCTGGTGAAATATTCCATCTTCTACTGATATTGTCTATTATCGATATTAATTTTCTGACGTTTTTCTTTTTTTGAAGAGATAGTCCTTCCACGAGAGCAATATCACAACATGGGTGTTGAGGATAGTCTTCTGAAAACCAATGTAATGTTGAATAATCATCGCCAATTTTTTGGATAACAGGCACATAGCTTACTATAGCAGATACTTCATTTGATTTTAAGGCAGCAACCATTTCAGAAGGTGTTCTAAAATAAACAGGAGTATAAGTAACCTGATTCTTTCTGCAAAAATCTTTGAGAAAAACATCTATAGTTGATGCTTTTAACACCCCAATCTTTTTATTGTTTAGATCAGAAATTTGTTTAATATCTTTGTTCACAACTATGCCATCAGTTTCTCGTTCAAAAAATGAAATACATTGGATAGGATAACCTTTTGAACGAGCTGTCCAAATATAAGTAAAGGGTATAATGGCTAGATCAATTTTTTTGCTGATAATTGCTTCTTGTGTTTCCCATCCAGATGTGAAATAGATGACTTCAAATAATTTAGGATTTAATAAATGATTGTCCAATGCATAACTTAATGGTAAATGATCTATTGATGGTTTTATTAATCCTATTCTCAATTTATCCGAACCCTTACTACAAGATAAAATTGTTATTAGTAAAACTAATAAAAGTAACAGATATTTTTCTTTTCCTCTCAATTCTCCCCCTATATAATACAAAAATAGCCACCATGACTTCTTGCAGTCAGGGTGGCTATTTTTGCCTATTGCTTAACTGATTTTTCAAATATATCTGATTTCATTAGATTGTCAAGAAAATTTTATCTTAACTTTTTAGCATACCCCAGGAGACTGTCCAAATTATATAAGATTCCATTAAGCGACTCTGGTACTTATAGGCTGGAAAAGTGAATCGATAGGCTCCATATCGACGTTTTCTTGGCAAATTCAGCAAAAACTTTACTAACAATGAAACAATTTCATCAAATCTTCTCCTATTTCTGAGGTGTAATGAATTCAAAATGCTAACGATATTATAATTTTTAAAATCGAGGTGTTAACCCCTTTTGGAGCGAGTTCGGCTCTGACTCGAAATTCTTGTCTCTTTCTCATCCAGCCCCTTTGGGGAGAAAGATAACTCGTTCTGCGAGCTTCCAGCTTGCAGGAATTTGCAAATAGGAAGTTTGCACAACTAGTCATTTGATACCATTTTCCAAACAACGTGTTTTATCTATTTAAATATAGAATCCTTCCATCTATCACAAGTAATTATCCAAGTACAAATGGTACAATCGCCCATGAAAAAAATGCGTTCAGTCGCAAGGAAACTAGAGATTGGCTTAATGGTATTAAATTGCAAGTTTAAACTGTACAGTTTTAAACTGGAATTTTGTTCAGTTTTCAATTGACAAATACAAAGCTGAGCCATTAGCATTAAAATGACACCTTGTTCCACCATCTATCTGGTTATCTGTGCTTCGACTTGTTCCCATAAAGTCTGCTACACAATTAGAAGTATGAGGTGTCCAATTATTTAAAATATAGGGATCTGGGTCAGGATTTGGATGAGAACCGTTAATCTCATCAGTCCAATAATCATCTATATGCCCCCTTCCAATATATCCATCGATTCCATTGTGTGAAGCACATAGAGGATTTTCTGATTGTGAGCCAGGATTTCCTGGACCCCAGCAACCATTATATGCAGGCATAACGCCATTGTTTGTAGAACCAGTGTAGATATTGGGATATAAGGTATTAGGTAGTCTGTCGTAATAAGCCATAACCATTGCACCGCAACCATATGACCATGTATACCCTGGAACAGACAGCAAATGGCAATCTCTGGAATTAGAATCAAATTCTGCTATGGGGTAATAAGCCCCGGGAATGGGTTTGCAGTTAATATTAATAGTTTCAGAATAGCCAATTGCGTAAATGCCAACAAATAAGGCTATAAGTAGTAATATTTTTGGTGATTTCATTTTTACTCCTCTACCTTTATAGGAAGTTCAGATTTATAATTTCTATCAAAATCGTTTAAATGTATAAAAAAAATGAGTAATTCTAACTTAATCCTATACTCATTTGCCTTTAAGCCTTCAATTTTATAAACCTGTTCCCGAGACTCATGTTTAGGCAAAAAGGTATCTTGTAAATGATTTGGAGGATATCCTATCGAGGTGTATGATTCAGTTTCGGAAGTCCATATTTCATACATGAATAGTGCATTATCTCCCATATATGGAATTTTTTTATAGAATATATCGTGATTAGTATTATTAATTATCTTATAGTGAACGAATATCGGTTCATTAACGTGAAAAGTATAACGTTCTGTGCCAGTGGAGTCAGTAATAAAAAATTGTGAGAGCCCTGACTTTTCTTTATCAGGTACTGAAAATAAGTTACATCCAGTCAGCAATACGATCAGCACAAGTAATATTAACATTATATTAGTTTTCATATTTTCTCCTATTTTTATATACTATTCTTTTCATTATATGCCTCTATTTCAACATCATCATTTTATTAGTACTGGAGAATGTAGGTGTTGATAATTTGTAGAAGTACACACCTGAAGCAACAGATGTGCCTTTATTATCTTTTCCGTCCCAAACAACGTTATAGTTACCTGCTGCTTTTGTTTCGTTTACGATAGTCTTTATTTTTTGACCCTTTACATTGTAAATGGTCAGGTTACAGGGCATTTCTTTCGGTAATATAAAAGAAATTGTTGTTGAAGGATTAAACGGATTGGGGTAACATTTGTTTAATATCGGTATGGCTATCTGAGTCTCAGAACCATTATTCGACGGTACTTCTCCCCCTGTCTGAGTATATAAGCAAGAGATGATTGTATCCCTGCTTAATTCAAATGATTTCTTCGATGTTGGCTTTAGTTTCGGATACATGCACATAATAGCTGATTTAGGAGGATTCTCCTGCATCATACAATATGTGTATCCCAGATCAATGATTGCCATTAACGAATCCAATTCACTCGGAGGATTAGATATAATTTTCTCAAAGAAGTAAATGGCTTCTTGGTAATTACCAATTTTGATGTCGCAATATTTCTCCAGATAATCTGCCAGTTTACCGATATCACTATTCCAATGTAAATTAGGCTCCGTATGATAGTAGTCCTTTAAAGCCCCTTTATCTTGTTCAAGGGCATATAGGTTCTTAGCGCATGCTTCGACTAAATGGCTTTCTGGATATTCACTGATAATTGATTTAAATAGATATATGGATCCACTAACATCGTTCTCAACAGCCAGGTCTATTGCCTCATGGTACATTAACTCATCGTTCTCATTTGTGATGATATTTGGTAAACCCGGGCTCCAGACTGGGTCAAGAACATAAGCGTTATAAATATCAGTTGGATAAAACCGGTCTGCAGGAGGCATAATTGGATGTTCGTTTACTGAGCCATCATGATAGCCCCAATAGTTTTCACGCAAGTTCACAGAATGGTTCAGATTGGGGCATTGAATCAAATATTTATCAAAAGTGTTGATATTGTGATCGTAATTATTATCTATTACTTGATTCTTACCTCCATCCATCATTAAATCACAGTTATTAACAAATAGGATTTCCTGCCAGGTATTGTTTGCTATATATGAATCATGTGCGTTGGGATTTGTTCCAGGTTCTTTATTTATTGCCACAACACTATTCTGGAGTATGACAACCCCTTTATTATTACCAACGATTGTGCATCCTATCACGTTTCCATTAGAATGATAGAAGGTAATCCCGTCTCCACTGTTTTGAGATACCGTGCACTTTTCGATCGTATTATAAGTTCCATTAGTCTCGTATATTCCAATACCTTTTCCAGACATGCCAGTTATTTGGTTGTCCATTAACGAATAATTATGGCAACTGTTCAATATAATTCCGTTTCCAGCACCTGTAAATGATGACCCAGATACATCAACGACATCGTTATTATAGCAGTACACACCATTCTGTACCTGACAGTTACTTATTATTAGGTTAGCATTAGTACATTCAATTCCTGAATCGGTAAAAGTTGAATTGTTGATGCTAAGTCCACCAT
Source organism: Cloacimonadales bacterium (SeqCode) (assembly GCA_963678255.2). Taxonomy (GTDB): domain Bacteria; phylum Cloacimonadota; class Cloacimonadia; order Cloacimonadales; family WRIO01. Next base: position 349,792 of record CAXXTW010000001.1, on the reverse strand, counting down.
TTTCCTTAACAAGCTTACATTTATCAATGGTATTCGTTGTTTTAATAATCATTTGTTGTTTAAACATTCAGGGCGAACACACAGGTTCGCCCCTAGTGCGTTAGTGATGGATAAATATCAGATGGGTGCAAGTCCCATCCAGAACTCGCATCAAGGTTCTGTAACTGAAAGTAACTGCGTCATCGTGAGATGAGGTGGAGAGCAACTGGAGGTGAAAGGTCAGTCCGTAGCGATTGCGAACTCGATTCGGCGGGTAATTGTGTCGAGCCTCCTAGGGTAGGGCGAAGATTGATGATTAGGAAAGAAGCAGGAGTGGAATCTGAGCAATCGCCTAATACACCTGATGAGCTGTATGATGTTAAAGATGTAAGCTATGTCAGGACATTACATGTGGTTGGAGATGGAATGGTCAGAAGGTATTTATCAGTAAGCTAAGAGACCTGATAATAGGAAGAGATGTTATCAGGAGTCAGAGTTCTCATAGTAGTGATCGATGATTTGGACAACATAACCAAATCGTAACGAAGGGGAACAGGATAATGAAATTTTGAAAGGAAGTAAAGATGAAAGACAACTGTTCGATAGTGCCAGAAAAGGCTAAACAAGGGCAAGAAACCGAGACATCAGAGATTAGACAGAGATGGCAATGGGTGGAATCATCTATATGGACAGACAAGATGTTGACAGCTCTCGAAAGGGGAGTCAAAGGCGGTAAGTGGTTCAGTCTCTGTGACAAAATTTTTGACAGTGCTAACCTTTTTAGTGCATGGCTAAAAGTCAAAGCAAATAAAGGGGGTATGGGCATTGACAATATAAGCATAGAGAAATTCAGACGACATGCAGAATCAAACATACTCAAGCTAGCAGAGAAACTTCGGAGTGATAGCTATCGAGCGCAAGCAGTCAAAAGAGTCATGATTGATAAGCCTGGAAGTAAAGAAAAGAGACCACTGGGAATACCAACAGTTATTGATCGAATCGTTCAGACAGCAATTAGAAATGCTATTGAACCGATTTTTGAGAAAGACTTCGCAGACCACAGCTATGGATTTAGACCCGGTAGAGGTTGTAAAGATGCGCTTAGGGTATTGGACAAATACCTTAAAGAAGGATATCAATATGTAGTTGATGCCGATCTTAAAGGATATTTTGATACGATTCCCAAAGACAGACTTATGTCTTTAGTTCAAATGAAGATCGCAGACGGTAGAGTGCTCAAATGGATTGAAATGTATCTAAATCAGAGTATTTTCGATGGCGTCAAAACATGGACACCAGAGACAGGAACACCTCAAGGCGCTGTTTTAAGTCCACTTTTGGCAAATATTTATCTTGATCCGCTTGATAACCTGATGGCTAACAAAGGATATAACATGATCCGATATGCAGATGACTTTATTGTGATCTGCAAAACTCGAGAAGCATCCTTGAAAGCACTAGAAATAATCACAGAGTGGACGATTAAGAATGGATTAATATTACATCCGGAAAAGACTAAGATATTAGATGCTGAAGTTGATCCAATTGAATTTTTAGGCTATAGATTTTTCAAAGGAAAGAAATATCCTAAAGACAAAAGCATCAAGAAGTACAGAGACAGCATCAGGAAACACACGAGAAGAACAAACAGTATCAGTTTAGCGCAAATAATAAAGAAAATCACCCCAATTATGCGTGGGTGGTTTGAATATTATAAGCATAGCTACAAAACCACCTTTCCTAATATTGATGGCTGGACAAGACGCAGATTACGAAGTATTCTAAAGAGGTATGGAAAGCGAAGAGGTATCTCAACAATGAAAGATAATCTCAGGTATCCCAATAAGATCTTTGAAGATGCTGGGTTTTTCTCTTTAACCAAAGCCCATCATGAATTATGTCAATCTCTACATTAAGAGTAAAACATTATCTGGAGAGCCGTGTGCGGGAGAACCGCATGCACGGTTCGGAGGGAGGGGCGTCAGTAATGGTAGCGCCCCTACCCCTATCAAAGCATTTATCAATGGTATTCAAGGTTTTAATAATCAGCCGTAATTGTTTTTTGTAAATGTAGGGGCAGACCTGTGTGTCTGCCCAAATGGAATATTGAATATATTATACAATCCTAGTACAAATAAATTAATCGAATCCTGCTTAATAGAATATCTGATAATTACGTTATTGCTACGAAGATTACAGGGCTAATGCCCCTATAACTGAATATTTACTTTTAAGTCATGTTTAAAACGAATAGGGAGGGCTTTCCAGATTTCTAGTGTGATCTTTTCTATCGAGATGATATTGGAATTTTGCTTCATTAAAGGGACTTTGTAATACTTTCTACCCACACAGGCGTTTCCATAGGAATGGTAGCAATAAACTATTCCATCTTTTTTCCCACCTTTTGGATATTTCGTTTTTTCCCAATCCATAATTACTCGCATAATAACCTCATAATTATGATTTTCTTGATAAAATGATAATCAAGATGTCATTTTGTGTCAACTGTTTTTATTTTTTTTTATTTATTATTAGGATACCCCGAAAAATTCAACACCGTATGACTCCAGCGTAATTTGCCTATTATCTTCACATTTTCCTCGTTTGTATTGTATTGTTTTGTTTTTCTTCTTTGAATAGATAAGAAGATTCTTTGGATTAGTGATGTAATTCTGTAATAGGCAAAGCCGTTAATCATAGTATAGTCTTTATTATGATCCATCAGATATTTTGAGTAAGGCATGTCTGCTTTAATAAAAAACTTTTTACAGGAATAAATAAAATTAACAAGTATATTCATCCATAAATTCAGTGTCTGAATTCGTTGATATTTAAGAAGTTGTATTTTTTCAAGATTCAATTGCTGTTTAATCTGTCTAAATTGCTCTTCTATTTTCCATCTTTTTGAATAAATCTCCAATACTTTTTGTCCTATTTGCTTCTCAGAGAATAGATTATTTTTAAAACTTGCAAAGAAATAAAAAAAGCCTCCTTTTTTATCATATCTTACTTTTATCAGCCATACTTCTATCGTGTTTGGGTTCTTAGTCGGATGAGGGTCTGTATTAATACGAACTTTTTTAGCTCCATAATTAAATGTCTTTTTCTTATAAGGGCATTGGTGCTGATGTTTTAGTTCCATCTCATTCACAACATCTTTAAACTTCCTCTTTTCATTATCAACGATCAGATCTCTGTTTCCAACTGCTCTGATAACAAAACCATTTTCCTGTTCAACAAGCTGGCTCATCAGCTTTTTGTCATCATAGCCTCTATCGAAGACATAAATACCCTTGTTACAGGAAAATATGGTTGATTCAACAAGAAAGATACTTAGTCTTTCGTTTTTAGTTTCATTTTCAATACTGTTTGAATAAACATAGGAATATAAAGGTGAAATTGAAACGCTTCCTGCATTTGCAGTATTAACAACGGTAGCATTAAAACTATAATACCCGTTTTGATATTCGCCAGTTGATCCATCTCTTACTTTTTTGAGATGTTCCATTTTTTTTGCACAGGGTTTTACAATATTACTTTCATCAATTATAATGAGACTTTCTTCCGTTATTTTTTTAGTTTCTGATATAAAATGGGCTTGGTTGAGTTCTTCAAAAAGTTTGGCATTATCAAGATGATACCCTATGCGTTCCTGCTTCTTTTTTAAACACGCTGTTCCTAGTATATACTGAACAATTTGTCTAACAATAGGATTTGAAGCTGAAAGTAGCCCTATAAGCGTTTCTTTAAAGCATTTAAAGTATGGTTTAGAAAGAATTTCTGAGTATTTGTTTAAAAAATTTTCAAATTTATCTTGTATTTTATCGGCAGTTTCATTAATTTGCATTTTAAAGCCTCTCTTTTTGTTTTTTTTTCTACAAACCATATTAAAGTTGAGGCTCTACTTGTCAAGCTATATATTATATTTATCAATACTTTGTGATTATTTTTTGTCTTTATTACATTTAGAATTTCTTAAAAGAAAATGATGATTTTTTAACTTTTACTTCTGAAAAAAAACGAATTTGAAACTCATAATACTAAAACTAGAGCGAGATAATATTTTATCACTATTTTTACTCATTGGAGGGCTTAAAATCCAGTATTGAAGATTATTTGCTAGATTTCTGATTTTTTTCCGAGGTATGACTGAATCCTATCCTAATGCTACATCTAATGCCATCATTAATGCAAAACCAATAATTACACCTATTGTTGCTATATCTGATTTACCACTAGAATGCGCTTCTGGAATGACTTCTTCTGCAACAACATAGATCATTGCACCTGCAGCAAATGACAAGGCATAGGGAAGTATTGCTTGGGATGTCAAAACAATAGTTGCGCCAATAACACCCGCTATAGGTTCTACCATGCCAGAAAACTGTCCCCACATAAAACTTCTCCAACGGCTTATCCCTTCTATTCTTAGTGGTATGGAGACCGCTGCACCTTCCGGAAAGTTTTGAATTCCTATTCCTATGGCTAAAGCAATTGCGCCAGTTAATGTTGCTGAATGAAGGCCTAAACCTGCTGCTCCAAAGGCTACTCCGACAGCTAAACCTTCTGGAAAATTATGAAGTGTGATAGCAAATACCATTAGAGTTGAACGTGGAAGTTTGGAAGTAACCCCTTCTTTATCCTCATAACTTCCAACTTTATGTAAATGAGGAATTATTAAATCAGCTCCTCTTAAAAAAGCACCACCTACTAAAAATCCAACTACTGCCGGAACCCATGATCCATTAGACATCTCTATAGCCGGATTTAATAATGACCAAAAACTCGCAGCTATCATTACTCCTGCAGCAAAACCTAACATTAGATCTAATAATGTTTTATTGACTGTTTTAAAAAATATTACCATAGAAGATCCAACTGCTGTAACAAACCATGTAAAAATCGTTGCCAGTAAGGCTTGCATTACTGGAGATAAGTTTATGAAAAATTCCATTTGGACTCCTATAATATTTATTTTTGTCTGGTCGAATACTCTTTAACCCTATCAACCATAAATAAATTATAAGGTTTTTTGTCTAAAAGTCAATAAAGATTTATAAAATTTCGATATTTCTTAATGCCTGATCATGGTGAACACCATTATAACTCTCATAGAGGAATACCTATGTACTCTCTCAAAGCATTTATTACTAAGTTCTCTACAGAATTTATGAGAATATACTTTCATTTCTTACAAGAAGTAAATTACCACTTATAAAGTTCTATTAACACCACCTGCAAGCTAATTCGTTCTAAACTCTTTCCTAATACGGTGCTCTCTCCTTTTATTTAATACTATAACTAAAAAGTTGGCTTGACTTTATAAACTTTCTTAAATGTCCGTATTTCTCCTTTGCAACTTTACATTGACAATTAAATTGAGAATTCTTATATTTGAAAAATAATGATGATAGATGTGTAAAAATAATTGAATGTACAGTTTTTGAATACACATTGAGTTCGTTAAATATTGTAAATGAGTAAAAATTATGAGAAATTTAATCCCTCAAATTATTAATGCTAATTTTGAAATTAATAAATTCTATGGAAAGCTCGAGTGCTTTGTCTTATATTTGGATATTACAGGCTTTACTCAAATGACAGAAAAACTGATGAACCTTGGTAAAGAAGGGGCTGAAACTCTTTCTAACATCATGAATACTCTATTCAACCCGATTATAGATATCGTTTATCAATATGATGGGGTTATTACTTCCTTTGCCGGTGACGGGTTTACTTCTCTTTTCACAAAAAATACCTGTAATCTGGAAGTTCTTTCCTGCATAAATGACATTAATGAATCTTTTGAAAATATTATTCTTACCGAATCTCTGTTATCTGGTTTCCCTCTGTTTCTAAAATCTGGCTTATCTTTTGGAACGGTTAATTGGAGAATTATTGGTGAAGGAAATCAAAAAACATACTATTTTAATGGTGACGCTATTGACAATGGTATTAAAGCAGGTTCTCTTTCAAATCATAATGGAATTGTTTTACATCAATCGTTTTACCAAAACCTAAATTTATCTATTTCCGTTAAACAACTCCACTCTAATTTCTTCCAGATTGATAATAAAAACAATTATATAAAAAGGCCTGAAAAATTAATCCCTTATCTTTCTCAATCTTGTTTAAAGGATTTTTTTCCTCAAACCATCTTAAAAAGTAAAATTAAGGGAGAATTTAGGGAAGTAATAAGTATTTTCGTCTCCATATTGGAAAATAAATCCGTCTTAAAAACAGACAAAATTATTGTTGATATTATAAATTCTACCAAACAATATGGCGGCTATTTCAATAAAATTGATTACGGTGATAAAGGTCTTTTACTAGTCATTTTCTTTGGTGCACCTTTTTCTTATGAAAATGATCTGATCAGAGCTATTGATTTTGTTTTAGCTTTACGCTCTCAATTTAAGAAAAAAATTAAAATTGGTATTAACGAAGGTCTTGTATATGCCGGGTTCATCGGAAGTAAAAAAAGAGCTGAATACACCTGCCTCGGTGAAGTGGTAAACCAGGCTTCTGCTTTGATGCAACTTGCTGAAAATGCTGAAATAGTAATTAATAATAGTTTAAATAAAAAAATTCAAATAAGATACAAAACTGAGGAGATAGGTTTTAAAAAACTAAAAGGAAAAAACAACCCTCAAAAACTATTTAAAATTAAAAAACAAAATTCTAATCATTCATTCCAAAAACCTCTAAATCCCTTATTGGGCTTTGAGAAAGAACTTGATTTATTAAATATTGCTTCTCTTCCTTTAAAATCCAAAAAATATGCGGGAGTATTCTCTATCTATGGAGACGCAGGAATGGGGAAAAGCAGACTCATTAACGAATTTGTCTTTAAAAAATCAAAAGATTCTCAAATCATCTCTCTGCAAACTGATAATATCCTCTCTAAGAGTATGAACCCATTCATTCAATTCTTTAAATCATTTTTTCATATTAATAACTCGTATTCTCTCGAAAAAAAAAGATCCACTTTTAATGAATACTTCGATCAGTTTATCGTAAAGCTGAATTGTTTGGCAGATCAGGGAATTGAGCAAATAATAAAAGAGCTGAATAGAACAAAATCATTTTTCGCCGGTTTACTCAATATTAATATTTCTGACTCTCTCTTTGAACAATTAGAGCCAAAATCAAGATATGATAACACCCTCATAGCAATTAAAGAATTTATGAAAGGACTTAGCTTAATTAAGCCTCTTATTCTTGTTATTGAAGATACTCATTGGCTTGACTCTGTTTCTGAAAATATCTTAACAAACCTAATGCTTCATATTGAAGACTTTCCTATCATGCTTGTCTTTAGCAGTCGCTATGAAGATAATGGTGAAAAAAAACCACTTAGGTTTAATAATAAAATCATATCCCATTCCATTGAATTAAAAAGGCTATCAGATACAATTGCTAAAAAATTAGTTACAAACCTCCTGGGTGACCCAACTGAAAATATGCTTATTAACAGAATTCTCCAGTTAACAGACAATAATCCTTTTTATATTGAACAATACTGTTACTATCTAAAAGAAAACAGACTTGTAGAATTTAAAAATCATCAATATCAATTGATGAAATTTGATCATAAATTACCTGTTGATCTTGTCAGTATTATGATTGCTAGGATAGATAGATTGACAAATGACCTAAAAGAAATCGTTCAAATTGCTTCTGTCTTAGGGCGTGAAATTGAAATAGAAACTCTTAGAAAAATGATAGAACTGTATGATAAACTTCTTATAAAAGATAATGACTTAGATGTTATCTTTCAGGAAATTGAAAATCAACAAATCTGGTATCTTCTTTCTAGCATTAAATACATTTTTAAACACTCTCTCCTTCAGGAAACTGTCTATGATATGCAATTAAGAGAAAGATTAAAAAAATTGCACCTTCATGCCGCGATCAGTATTGAAAACTTATATCCTGACTCTCCTGAAAAATTTCCTGAACTTGCTTATCATTATGACAAAGCTCAAAAAAACGATAAAGCCATTGAATACTATCAAAAAGCAGCAAATATGCATTATAATAGATACCAAAATGAAAAAGCTCTTTTTTGCTATAATCGTTCAATTGAATTAGGTATTGATTTTATTCAAAATCAGGAAACCTATATCAAGAAAGCAAATATTCTAAATACTCTTGGTAAATGGGATGAAGAAGAACTCTTTCTCAAACACTACATAGATATTCTCAAACAAACTGATAACATTGAGCAATTAGCTGAGTTTCTTAACGCTCTGGGTATTGTTTATAGAAGTCGAGACTTATATGATCAGGCTTTTAACTGCTTTAAAGAAGCTTTGAAAATCGCTGAAAAAATTAATAATGACAATCAAATTAATCTTGTTTATGGTAACCTTGGTATTATTCATCTCAATCTCTTCCAATACGATCAGGCTATGAACTACTTTGAAAAGAAAATTGCCTTGTCAAAAAAACTAAAAGATATCAACAATATTATCAATACCATTGGTAACATTGGGGTTATCTATTGGAATCAAGGTAACTATCTAAAAGCTATGGAATGCTATCAATCTCAAAAAACTTATTGCGAATCCTTAAATAACAAATCTAGCCTCTCTCAGGCTTTAGGAAATATGGGCATTGTCTATCTTAACACTGGAGAATTTGATAAAGGTAAAGATTGCTTGATTGAAAAAATGAAAATCTGTGAAGAAATTGGCGATAAAAGAGGATTGGCTGATTCTGTAGGTAATCTGGGAACAGCTTATTGGAATCTGGGCGATTTAGAAAAAGCGCTTATAAACTATAATTATTGGCTGGATACTTCAAATGAATTAGGTGATAAAACTGGTTCTGCTTACGCAACAGGAAATATTGGATTGATCTACTTCACAAAAGGTGATTTTGAAAAGGCAAAAATCAATTTGGAATATTGGAAACAATCATCCCTGGCTTCTGAAGATAAAAATGGATTAAGCAGTGCTTGCGGTAATCTGGGGCTATTGTATTGGGAATTAGGTGATTATGAAAAATCTATGGATAATCTTGAAATGGATAAAAAAATATGTGAAGATATCGGTGATAATGCCGGATTAAGCATCGCTATCGGAAATATTGGCAATATGCATCTTGAAAAAGGAGAATTTGATAAAGCGATTGAATGTTTTGAATTTAGAAAAAAAATCAGTCTGGAAACTGGAGATAAAATTGGACTGAGCCTAGCTCTGTGCTATCTTGCAAATTCCTATAAACACTTAGAAAAATATAGTGTCTCTGAAAAATTGTACCTGAAAGCTATCAAACTCGGTAAAGCCCACGGCCAAAAATACTACCTATGCGATTTCTTTCATAACTTAACTAATCTTTATATTATTACTAATAACACTAAAAAAGCTGAGTTTTATAACAAAAAAACCATTAAACTTGCGAATGACCTTCAAGATAAAAACATGCTATTCTATACTAAAGTCAACCAATTCCATCTCTTAGCCTTTAAAAATAAAGCTGTAGCTGAAACTCAATTACTTGATTTATTAAACCAACACTCCGAACATGAAAAAATTGCTTATCTCTATTATGAACTCTTTTTAATTGATAATAATCCTGATTATAAAAATAAATCTCTGGAACTCTATAATGCGCTCTATAAAAAAATTAACAAACAAATCTATTTGAGAAGAATACAAGAGTTAAAATTATAACTTGCTCTATTTCAAATAGTAACGTTTTAATTTCTTCTCTCTGTAATCTAAAACAAAAAAATAATTTTTTCTTGACAATAATCTAATTATATTATTATTAGCACTCATAAGTGTAAATTGCTAATTATAAAATAGAAAAGGAGGATGTGAAAATGGCTAAACAAATGAAGTTTGGACATGAAGCTCGCACCGCATTAAAAGTCGGCGTGGACAAATTAGCTGATGCTGTTAAAGTAACCTTGGGACCTCGGGGTCGTAATGTTGTTTTAGACAAAAAATTTGGATCTCCAATTATTACAAACGACGGCGTTACTATTGCTAAAGAAATTGAACTTGATGACCCTTTTGAAAATATGGGCGCGCAACTTTGCAAAGAAGTCGCTGAAAAAACTCATGATATAGCAGGGGATGGTACTACCACTGCAACCATTCTTACCCAAGCAATCATCGAAGAAGGGTTAAAACATGTTACTGCTGGTGTTAACCCTATGTACCTTAAAAGAGGACTTGAAAAAGCCGGTAAACAAGTTATCAACAAAATTCATGATTATAGTAAACCAATTGTTAATTCTGATGAAATTGCGAAGATTGCTTCAATCTCTGCTAATAATGACTCTGAAATTGGTAACTTGATCGCTCTTGCTATGGAAAAAGTAGGAAAAGAAGGTATCATTAATGTTGAAGAAGCTAAGTCTATCGAAACAACTTTAGATACCGTTGAAGGAATGCAATTTGATCGTGGTCATATTTCTCCTTACTTTGTTACTGATCCTGACAAAATGATTGCTGAAATGGAAGATGCTTTCATTTTATTATATGATAAAAAAATCAGTGTAATGAAAGACCTTTTACCCATCTTACAAATTGTTGCTCAAACTGGTAAACCTTTATTAATCATCGCTGAAGATGTCGAAGGTGAAGCTCTTGCTACTTTAGTTGTTAACAAACTTCGTGGCACCTTAAACGTTGTTGCTGTCAAAGCTCCTGGCTTTGGTGACAGAAGAAAAGCTATGATGGAAGATATTGCTATCCTTACCGGCGGTGAAGTTATTTCCGAAGAAATGGGAAGAAAACTCGATTCAGCTCAACTTGAAGATCTCGGAAGAGCTAAGAAAGTTATTGTTGAAAAAGAAAATACAACTATCCGCGAAGGTTTAGGCGAAAAAGCTAAACTTGACGGAAGAGTTAAACAAATTAAAGCTCAAATCGAAGAAACTACTTCTGATTATGATAAAGAAAAATTACAAGAAAGACTTGCTAAATTAAGTTCTGGTGTGGCTGTTATTAAAATTGGCGCAGCTACTGAAACTGAAATGAAAGAGAAAAAAGCTCGTGTTGATGATGCTTTACATGCAACTAGAGCCGCTGTGGAAGAAGGAATTGTTCCTGGTGGCGGTGTTACTCTTATTCAGGCTGCTAAAGCTATTGTTGTTGAAGCTGACGCTTCTCACGAAGAAAAAGTTGCTGCTGATCTCTTACGTAAAGCTTTATGTGTCCCTGCTTATCAGATCGCAAAAAATGCTGGTGAAGAAGGCGCTGTGATTGTTGAAAAATTACTAGCTTCCAATGACTACACTTGGGGATACAACGCAGCTGCTAATCAGTTTGAAAACTTATTACAAGCTGGTGTTATTGATCCTTCTAAAGTTGTTCGCAGCGCTGTTCAAAATGCAATCTCTATTGCTGGATTATTCTTAACAACTGAATGCTTAGTTACTGATATTAAAAAAGACGAACCTGCTATGCCTGCCAATCCTGGTATGGGTGGCATGGGCGGAATGTATTAATCAAATTTCGCATAAATCAAAAAGCCTGTTTTTTAACAGGCTTTTTTTTTATGAGGTAAATCTCAAAATTATTTGCTTCTAACTCAGCATTTTTTCTGAAAATAATCATTCAAACTCTATGTCAAATCTATTGTTTTCTCCATGAAAGTATTATAAAACTGAAACTAAACGCTATAAAGAGTGTGTCTTGAATATATACAAAATACAAATATAACTAATATTATGCAATTCTTAGCAAAAACCTTATTTTTGCTAAGAATTGTTCTCTCGATCCAAACATGATCCTTCCCTGGATAATGGATTGCTCCACAAGAATCCCTTCTTAATGTTTGGAAGAATATTTAACCAAAAGCAACCATGGCATCTTCTTCAGCTAATAATCTATACTTGATTTCATATTCCTGATTATCAACGATTAATTGTTTTGCTTTTCTATTTAATGTATTAATCAAGATAGGTCCTTTTAAGTTTGCTGTCATCTTGGATGGATCTTTTGGTACGGTTACAATAACTAATACCAATACTTCTTCTGCATTCTTTACATCAATGTCAAAAAGATCATTGCGATAAGCATCAATAATGTAGTCTGGCTTAAACAAATTTGGATTTGTAACTACAAAAGCTAAAGATGGATCATCAACTGATTGTAACCACTTTAATGGAGAAGCATCATCTGTGTTTAACAGGGCATAAGACTTTGAGTCAGGAAACCCTAAGATTCCAGATGGGAATTGTATTACGGTTTCTTCTGATATCTCAATTTCACCAAAACGTGTTGTGTAAATCTTCATTTTTAAACTCCTTTTTTTATAACATGTTAATTAAGCTTTTTGGAAAGACCTTTGATAAAGCTGTAATGGATGATGTCAATGCATTCTCTGCCTGACTAAATTTGCTGATTATATCTACTAGATCAACCTTCTCTACGGATTGGATCCCAGCTAATACATTTTCGGATAATGAAGTTAAATTACTCTCTGCTATCTCTAAACGATTTAAATTGATTCCCGTTTTAACTACATTCTTTTGTATATTGTCATGTAAATCATTCAACTCATCTGCTGATTGGGATATCTCTGTCTTGTTTCTTGCTTGAAGTGCATTTTTCAATTTGTATAAAGTATCAAAAAAACCATTATCTTCAAACAGTTCTTTTCCGTTGATGTTGTTCTCTATCCGACTGTTAAAATTGGTATTAAAGCTGATGTAACCATTATCTCCCTGATACTTACCCATACCAATTTGTAATCTGAACTCATCTCCCTCAGCAAAATCTCCGACATCAAAGGTCATGGCTACACCTGTATCTGCTCCATCTGCATCTTTGATATTCATTTTTAATGAAGTCATGGATGATTCATCTGACCAAGTCTCCCCATTGTCTTCTGATATCTGATACTTAGCTGTTGTGCCTTCTGACGCATCTCCTACATGACCCGCATGGGATATCCGTACTAAAAATGTCTTAGTCCCTGAACCAGTATACTCTCCTGAAGCGCTAACTGCGCCTGTATAAGTGTTGCTTGTTGACGCATAGGGCTGTATGACTTTTGATGAATCATCGTATGCAGGGGAGGATATATTGTACCCTGAGAATATGTACCGATCATTCACTTTTGTGTTAGCTATATTCATCCCTTCTTCGATAAACTGGTCTATTTGTTGTGCTGCAATATCCATTTCTGTATCTGTTGTCGTTTCAGTTGCGCTTGTCTGGGCAAACTCCCTTACTTTAACAATCAAATCCTGCAATTGGGTTAAGGCATTATCTGCCCCATTCAATAATTGTTTGCCTTCTTGTACATTCTTCTGATACTGGGTATAAGCAGATTGATTCGACCGCAATAATGTTGAACGTGCCATACCAGCAGGATCATCAGAAGGCTTGTTCAATTTCTTCTCTGTTGCTACCTGCTCATTGGTCTTCTGATATGTCTCAAGATTCCTCTGAACATCGCCCAACAGTGTATTGAACATCATATTGCTGGTGATACGCATGTTATGCTCCTGTTTTCTTGGGGGTTGTCTTGCTTAATGAATTGGATATGATTGAGTTTAATCTCTCAAAATCTGATTGCTTGATAACTATATCTGCAGCACTCTGATTCTCATTTAATATCCTGTCATATATCTCTGAACGATAAACAGGCATTTCTTTTGGTGCTAAAATCCCGATTCTGACTGACCCTTTATTGATCTCGGTAAGTACGATCTCAATATTATCTCCAATTTTTATGGACTCACCCTGTTTTCTGGTTAATACTAACATAATTCACCTTCCCTGGTCTCTTCTATAGTAATCATTTTACTAATCCTATGACGATTTTAGTCATCTCATCCGCAATACTTATTATCTTTGCGGCTGCCTGATAAATTTGTTGAAACTTTAATAAATTTGCTGTTTCTTCATTCATTGAGACACCTTTTATGGACTCTCTAAAATTATTGGTTTGCTCTAATGATAACTTCTTGTTCTCTGTATTCGAGGTGGCATTCGAAGCATCAGAACCAATATCATATAACAGTTGTCCATATCCCTCACTGAGAGAATATCTGCCTTCGATTAACTTCTGATTTCTCAAATCTGTCATCTCTAAGGCAATTCTATTATCCCCTTCAGATCCTGTTTGTGAAACAGCTATGTTATTCACATCACTCATGATTGAGCCGGAAACACAAAAATCAGCAGCTCCTGTTACTGATGGATCAAAGAAATAATGTCCACTTTGTGGAGTGCTATTGTTATCATATCCTTTGAAATGAATCTCATTTACCTTTTCTGCGAATGTTTTTGCCAAGTTATCGAGATTAGCCATATACCCGGGAATTACTTCATCTCGAACATCTAATAAACTCTTTAATTTTCCGCTTCTTAAACCATTAATACTATCATTACCGTCTGCCCACTCTACCTGACAGATATTCTCGCCATCTACATTCTGATAACGACCTGTCATTTCTCGGTAACTTCCTGTTCTACTTATCTCATCGGTACCAAAATAAACTATTGTTTGACCGTTCTCTCTTTTTTGTATTGTTACATCTCCATATGTCGATAACTCATCAACTAAACTATCAAATCTGTCTCTAAAATCACAAGCTTCTTTGTTTGGACCTTCTGAATTTTGGATACTAGTCAAAACTTCTGACATATCTCGTGATATCTGATTAATACGCTCCACCAATCCAGATATATCATTATTTAAATCATTCTTCTGGGTTGCTAATGTACTATGAAGGTTTTGAAATCCCTCTGTTAAATCTATCGACGCTTCTAAGACATCTGAACGACTATTATTATTTGTCGGATTATTCGCTAAAGCATCCCATTTATCAAAAAACGCATTGATCTTTGACCCTAATCCAAATTCTGATGGTTCTAGTAATTGGGATTCCATTTGATTTAATGTATCTGATCGAGTTGACCAATAACCTAACTCTGTACTACCTTTTCTGTACTCTGCATCTAAAAACTGATCTCTCACTCGCTCTATATTTTGTATATAAGATCCTGTTCCTACATTTGCAAAAACCATGTCTATTGGATAAGCAGACTCCTGCACAACCCTCTGACGACTGTATCCTTCTGTATTGATGTTGGATATATTGTGAGAGGTTGTCTCTATCGCCTTCTCTGTCGCTTGAAGCGCTCTTTTTCCCATGGTTATGAGTTCAAACATTCTAGCTCCTTATGATCTCCTGATAATACGATCTTATTAAACAATGATGGATAATATCCAAAAAACTTTATCAATAAACGCTCCGAATTCATATTGAATATTGGATGGGGTAAACTGATCGTATAATCTTTTTTTCGCATACTAAACAAAACAGGATCTGTACTGAAACGTCTGATCTCTGGTTCATATTCCATTTTGATCGGAATATTGGTTTCCTTGATCAACATGGTCTTTTTGTCTAGAATGAGAAGATCTATCATTTTATACCTGCTTATTTAATAATATTGAACTGCGTTTTGGTGGTATCATCCCTACTCGTGAGTAAACTCTGTCTTTATCGATCATATCGGCTATCATTTCTAAATTGTCACCTACTAATTCAAGACCTGTTTTGATCAGTTCTTTGTTTTCTGATGAAAGTTTGTCTATCTTTTTTAAAGTATTTGCAAAACTCTTGAAATATATCGCTGACTTTTCTTTGTCATCACCTTCTAATGCTTCTGAGATGTTCTTTAATGTCATTCGCTCTACATCAAGATTCTTTACTGAAAAGATGCTTTCCATTAAGTCCTGACGAATTTGTGTCATCTTGTGTGCACGACTGATTAAAATTGCTATCTGTTGACTAACCTTCTGAAATTTCTTGATGTTCCACTCTATCAAGGATATCTTCTGGTCTTCCAGACATATTGCTACTTCCTGATATGATGAAACCTCATCTTCCCATGAACGGAAGAAATCTTTTACGAGCGTTTCCATAGTGATCTCCTTTATATTTATAGGGATTTAAAATACCGCATTACATTGCGTACATAATCGATGGTCTCCTTAAAAGGTGGTATCCCATCATATTTCATTACATTGCCTGGACCTGCATTATAGGCTGCCAATGCTGTCCCTTTATCTTCAAATTTATTCAATAAACCTTTTAAATACTTCGTCCCTGCCATGATGTTCTCTTCTGCATTAAAGGGATTATTGACACCTAATTCTTTCGCTGTACCATCCATTAACTGCATCAGACCTTTTGCTCCGCATTTTGAAACAGCCTGTGAATTGCCATAACTCTCCTGGGCTATTACTGCCTGAATCAACTTCTTATCTACATTATAGGTGTCTGATGCTTTAGTAATTATTGGATCATATACTTTCAATCTGTCTAATAACGTTTTGGGCTCAGTTACTCTCTCTGGAACTGAACTGGTTTTTGCTACCTGTGACTGATTTTGTAAAGGATGATCTTTGCCCTCAATTTGTGAATCTTTCTGCAAAGGAAATCCTTTATTGATTGGCATATCTGAATAATCATTATTCAATTGTCTCATGATCATTTTTGATAATCCAATGGATTGATTCTGATTTATTTTTTCTGATATATTATTCAAATACATATCCTGATAAAAATCACTACCCGCTTGCTCTCCAAAAAATCCGCCACCACTTAATGAATCCGTCATGCTCTTCAACATCATCTTTAACATCATAGCTTCAAAATCATTAGCTGCCTTCTCTGCTTTCTCAGAATTCTTTGGATCCATTTTGCTTTGTAAATCCTCGGCTTTCTTTAAAGTCTCTGAAGACAAACGATCCTGCATGGTGCTTTGAAGATTTTGAAAACCTATCGTATTCATTTCATGCTCCTATAATATCTTCAGCTCGGCTTGCAATGCACCGGCTTCTTTTATGGATTGAAAGATCGATATCATGTCTCGTGGAGATACTTTTATACTGTTTAATGCTTTTGCTAAATCTTCTACTGTCGCTGATTCCATCACCATCACTCTTGAAGTCTCTTTTGATTGGATCTGAGTTTGTGTGGTTTGAAGTGAAAATTGCCCAACTGAGGCTGTCTGTTCTGTGGTATTGATTTGTATCACTAAATTGCCATGGGCAATAGCTATCTTTGATATATGTATGTTACCACCAGCAACGATTGTCCCTGTTCTTTCATTGATGACTACCTTGGCACTCTGCTCTGGTATTACTAATAAATTCTCTATCGTTGAAACAAATCCTACTATATTATTTCTCACCATGATTGAATCTGGAACAGTTATAGAAACAGTGCGTGAATCTTCTGCCTTGGCTATTCTTGAACGATAATTCCCATTAATCACGGTAACTATTCTTTGAGCAGTTGTAAAATCTGCATTCTTTAATGATAAACTAACTTCTCCATTACTGATCATTTTAAAAGGTATTTCTTTCTCGGTGATTGCTCCATTTGGAATCCTGCCTACATTGGTATAATTCTTTCTTAACTTTGTTCCTTTGATTTCTTCATTAAAGCCACCAAAAGATACTGGACCCTGTGCTAATGCATATCGATTGTTATCTAAACCAATTAACGGCGTCATTAACAATACCCCACCCTCTAAACTGCGTGCATCTCCAACTGAAGATACATTTACATCAAAACGTGATCCAATTTTTGAAAATGGTGGTAATGATCCTGTAACCATCACTGCGGCAACATTGTTTGCTCGAATACGATCTTTCGGAACTGATAATCCAAAATGCTCAAGCATATTGACTATGGATTGTATTGTCATCTGAGAACTTGTTCCATCCCCTGAACCCTGTAACCCCACAACCAATCCATAACCAATAAGCTCTGTCGATTCTACTCCTGAGAAAGAACTGATATCCTTTAATCTTGTTTGAGAAAAAAGCATCATCCAACCGACACTCATGATCAGAAAGAATACGATCTTTTTCATTCTACAACTCCATATAATTTTTAAGTTAAATTTAAAAAAAAGAAAAGGGGAATCCATTCCCCTATAACCGAACCGGATGGGCGTCCCCATGTTTTCTTTTACCAAAAGAGGTGCTAGGCTTTCTTTTTTTTCACTCTATTAATCAACCTCTCTAATAGAATCGCAACCCCTGTGCCATTGTGTTGCTTATGTCTTAACTATTTGTTAATAGTGTAATTACAAAATTATCTCTATTTTTGCCTATCTTTTATTATTGCCGTTTTTCTGAGAATAAGAATTTATTTCCTATTGAGAATCTATATTCCCACATTTCCTGATTTGCATTGAACATAACATAGCCGATTATTAGAAAGATATTCCCCTCACCTCCTTGCTAATACTATCCTAAGTCATTGCAAGCTCATTCCTAATTCTTTGCTTCCTTGGTGCTTTCTCTTTTATATTTTATATTGGAGACTATTTATATCTCCTATTTTATCTCTTAGAAAAAATAACAAAAAAAAGCTTGCTAAGATTTGCTTTCTCTTTCTTATGTTTTTATGAAAAGACAAATGATATTTTTGTCTTTATTTTTGTGTTTGCTTGTAATAGTATAAATAGGAGCTCTTATGTTTAAAAAAAACTGGTTGAAAATTCTTGTTGTTGTTTTTCTCTTAATCTTATCTTTCAAAATTTATCAGAAAATTTCTGAGAATAAACAAACTAACGGTCGCTCCGGTTCTGATAGAAAAGGTCAAAAAATCTCAGTAGAATTTGATAAAATTCAGTTGGCAGATATTACCCAAAGCGGTAAATTTAGTGGCTCTCTCTCCCCTAAAAATACTCTGGTTATTTCCCCTAAAATCTCTGGTCAATTAAAAAGAGTTCTCGTTAATATCGGTGATAAAATAAAAAAAAATCAAATCTTAGCGGTTATTGATGATAGAGTTTTCCAACAGGAATTTGAAAAAGCAAAAGCTTCTTTAGAAATTGCTGAAGCCAATGCCATTCAGGCAAAACAAGCCTATGAAATTGCTGAAAACGAACTAGAAAACCAAAAAACGCTCCTTAGTAAAAGCTATATCTCTCAAAATGAGTTCGATCGTTTTAAAACTGAATATGTCGCATTACTTGCTAAACATAAAGTGGCTCAGGCAAATGTCATCAGTAGTCGAGCAAGTCTTGAAACTGCTAAACTAGACTTGGCTGAAACAAAGATTAAAGCTGAATGGGAAGATACCGGATCAATGAGAGTTGTTGGAGAAAAATTTGTCGATGATGGTATCATGCTTAATAAGGGCACCTCCATTATGACTTTGCTTGATATTACTAAATTGATTGCTGTGATTTATATATCTGAAATGGATTATTCTAAAATTAAAGTCGGTCAGGAAGCTCTCATTACAGTTGATTCTTATCAAGATAAAAGCTTTAAAGGAAAAGTTGCCAGAATAGCTCCTATGCTCCAGCAAACTTCCAGACAGGCTAAAGTTGAAATAGAAATTGAAAATCAAGACCTCACGTTAAAGCCTGGAATGTATGCCAATATTGAAATCACTTTTTTTAAAAAAGATAAAGTGAAAGCTGTTCCTTATCAAGCTTTGTATAAGTTTAAAGAAAAAACTGGTGTATTCTTGATTGATCAAGATAGCCTCACTGTACAATTCATTGAGTTAAAAACAGGGATTCAAAATAATAAATTCGCTGAAATCATCTCTCCTGATATTGATGGTGAAGTTGTCATTATTGGACAAGATCTACTAAAAAATGGTTCTAAAATTCAAACATTAAAATCAGATATGTCTCTAAAAAGGACTAAACCATGAATTTAACCAGAAATGCTGTCAATCGTCCCATTTTTACTATAATGATCGTTTTGATCGTGATTATCTTGGGAGGAGTCTCTTTAAGCCGTCTCCCTATTGATTTAATGCCAGATATTACCTCGCCTACCATTAGCATTTCCACCTCATACTCCAAAGCAAGCCCCATCATTATGGAAGAGCTAGTTACTCGCCCGATTGAAGAAGCGGTCAGCGCTGTCCCTGGTGTACAAGAAATTTCTTCTCAATCGTCAGAAGGGAATAGTAATGTTCAGGTCACTTTTAATTGGGGAACAAACTTAGATACAGCAGCTAATGATCTACGCGATAGATTAGATAGAATTATCGCTAAATTACCTGATGATGCAGGAAGACCTTCTTTAAGGAAATTTGATATGTCTGCAACTCCGGTCATAAACTTAGGGGTTACAAGCCAAATGGATCCCGTTGCTCTCAGAAATCTGATTGATGAACAGGTCAGTTATCGTATTGAACGTGTAGGTGGCGTGGCTGGTGTTGATATCAGAGGTGGTTTAGAAAGAGAAATTCATATAAATATTGATGCTAAAAAGATTCAGTCTCTTAACCTTAATCTTGATCAGGTCATTAGCAAGATTCAATCTGCAAATATCGATGTGCCTATTGGTGAAATTTACAGGGGTAACTATCAAATTTCTGTTCGTGTCCCCGGTGTTTATGAAAATTTGGATCAATTGGCAAATACGATCATCTTAAATAGAAATGGCGCCAATGTTAAAGTAAAAGATATTGCCGAAGTTGAAGATGGCTCGACTAAAGAAACTCGATTAATTCGTATCAACGGTCAGCCTGGTGTTCAAATTTCAATCAATAAACAATCTGGTACAAATACTGTCAAAGTGGTCAAAGGAATTCTTAAAGAAATAGATAACATTAACAAAAGTATCCCATCGGTTAAAATCGTCCCACTTATCGACACCTCTGTTTATATCAAACAATCAATTAATAATGTGACTCGTTCAGCTTTAGAAGGTGCTATTTTAGCAGTTTTAATTCTACTTCTCTTCCTCAGAAATATCAAAAGTACCTCTGTCATTACAACAGCTATCCCCATTTCTGTGATCGCTACTTTTGGTTTACTCTATTTTAATGGTTTTACCCTCAATCTGATGACCCTTGGAGGTTTAGCCCTAGGCGTGGGAACTCTCCTCGATAACTCTATTGTCGTGTTAGAAAATATTTTCAGGCATCGAGAGCTTGGAAAAGATTCTATCGAAGCTGCTGTTGTCGGAACTGAAGAAGTGATTCCTCCAATTATTGCCAGCACTTTGACTTCTCTAGTTGTCTTTCTGCCAATTATTTTTATGAGAGGTATGTCAGGTATTATGTTTCAACAATTAGCCTTTGTAATTGTTTTTTCTATGATTTGTGCTCTCTTCACGGCTATAACTCTTGTCCCCATGCTGGCAAGCAGATTATTAACTGTCTCAAAAGATTCTGAAGATCACCTCAAAGGATTTAGAAAAAAGATCTTTCATCAGACAGGTCTTTTCCTTCAAATTCTTGAAGAAAAATATCTGAAAATCCTTCACTATGCCTTAAATCATAGAATGAAAATAAGCTTTATTGCCGGAATTCTTTTGATTGGAAGTATTGCCCTTATTCCCTTGATTGGTAACGAATTGATGCCTCAATCTGATGAAGGTGAAATCAGAGTTAATCTCGATATGGAAGCTGGTACTAGGATAGAGCTGGTAGATAAAAATATTCGTACTATTGAAAATAAAATCTCAAAAAAAATCCCTGAAATAAAAAACATTATTACCACTGTCGGTGGATCTGGGTGGGGCGGTAACGCTTCTAACACCGGTCAGCTTCGAATCAGCCTCTTATCAAAATCTCAAAGAAAAAGAACTGATGAAGAAATCTCTGTTGAAATCCGTAAACTTATCAAAGATATCCCCGGAAGTAAAATTAGGGTTAGAACTGCTTCGAATAATGCCATGACTAGAGTTCTTGGCGGGAGTGGTGGACGTATTGAGATTCAAATTCGCGGACATAATCAAGAGCAAGCAGTTGTTATTGCTAACAGTCTTATGAAAAAACTTGAAGATATCCCAGGTATTGCAGACTTAAATTTAAGTCGTTCTATTGGTGCTCCTGAAGATCAAATACAAATAGATAGAGCAAAAGCTGGTGATTTAGGGGTTAGTGTTGAGCAAGTATCTAAAATGCTTGAAACTGTTCTTTCTGGTTCTAACGCCGGTAGCTATAAAGAAAAAGGAAAAGAATTCTCTGTTTTAGTCCGAGTGAAAGATACTGATAAGATGACTCTTGATGAAATTCTAAACTTAAATATTTATAACAGTGCTGGAAACCCTGTCATACTTAAAAATATTGTTCAGATTAAACAAAGCGAAAGCTCTACTCAGATCGAAAGAATTAACAAAGAAAGAATGATCGATATTTCTGCAAATATTAATGATAGAAGTTATAATGCCGTCATGAAAGACGTTCAAAAAAAGCTAGATTCCTTTCCCGCTCCTATTGGTTTTACCGTTGAATTAAGTGGAGATTATAAAGAACAACAAACAGCTTTTAAAGAATTAATGATAGGTTTTATCTTATCTATCATCCTCATCTTTGCTGTGATGGCTAGCCAGTATGAATCTCTAAAAGATCCCTTTATCGTTATGTTCTCTGTTCCTTTGGCTGTCATCGGAGTCGTGCTTGTCTTGTTTCTGACAAATACCACTTTTAATATTCAATCCTATATCGGATGCATCATGCTCGGAGGTATAGTGGTTAACAATGCCATTCTTTTAGTTGATACGATTAATTTAATCCGACGTAAAGAAGGAAAACCTGTCTATGAAGCTATTGTTGAAGCTGGACGAAGAAGACTAAGACCTATCATGATGACGGCTTTAACAACCATTTTAGGAATGCTCCCTATGGCTACCGGTTTAGGTGAAGGTGGCGAAGCTCAGGCTCCTTTAGCTAGAGCTGTTGTTGGTGGTTTGTTTAGCTCCACTCTCATAACCCTTGTCTTAATCCCCGTTGTCTATTCCTTCTTCGAAGAAAAAAGAAAGTCTCCATTTAAAACTGCCAAAAAATATTAAGCTCCTATTAACCAACTTGTCTGCTATAAGGAGAGCCTCTGAAAGTGATTGGAAATAGGTATAACAAACCCGGTTAGGGGTTGAACAGTTTTGGAATTATATGGGCTTGATTTTTTCTTTGCTTCGTTAATTTTGCATCAAGACAAAAGAAATGAAAGTATGTGAAAATAAACGGTCTATTCAAATAAGCAAAATTATATTATTATTTACTCCAAATTATCAAAAAGACTTATATGACTCTTATTGTTTTTCTTTTGCTAGTAGCTGTTTATGACGCTCAATGGCAAAAATGATTGTCTTAACCAAAAAATCAGCAGTTACCTGCTCCTTTGATAAATAATCTTGAGCACCAGATTGTATCACACTCAAGCCTAAATCTTCCTCATTCTGACCTGTTAAAATAATCACTGGTATATGAGGGAAATGACTCTTTATATTCAAAAAGGTATCTATCCCATAGCTATCAGGTAACCCCATATCCAATAAAACAACATCAAATTGATTCCGATATAATATGGTCATCCCTTCATTCAATGAAACGGCTGAACTGACTTCAAACAAATAATACTCAGACATTTGTAAAAAACGACTGATTATCTTCCTCTCAATCAAATCATCATCAATATGAAGAACTCTGTAAGCCCTCTTGCCATTACCCATAAACCCTCTATCAGCTTTGATAACTATTTTAACCTTTTTATCAGTATCATAAATCTGCTTTAATGTCAATAGCAATATTCTTAAATTTTTTAATAATGTCTTTGATTCTATCTAAAATTCTTGAAACCAACCTCTTAAGTGTCTATAAATGTAAACTACCTCCTTTGGCCGTTCCATATAAAGATTTCATAGATTTAATGAGAAAAAAGGTAACAACTCAGGTATTTGGATGTCAAAAATATTAGAGTATTAATAAATTATAATAACATTTCGGGTGTATGCCAAATCATAATAAAATGTTCTTAACCTTGAGATTAAACAGAATAAAATAGAATAACATATATGTCAGATCTAAACCCCTTTGAGATTAGAATTGAAATAACATCTAATAAACTGCTATTTCTGCTTTAAATTAAAATGCCGTTTACAAATTAGACTTTGATAGTTTATTTTTATCAAGTTTATGGCAATTCTGGCTCTATTCTCTTTCATAGCCTATTGAACCTGAGTAGTTAAAAAAGTGAGAGAATATTATAATTATGAAGTTAAAAGGGTTGACGTTCAAAATAGAATTAGACAACATTCATGGTAATACACTCAGAAATAGTCTCAATCCTTTTGATAATACATAATTACTTTTCTAAAGGGTTTTACGATTAGAAACAATATTAATAACAATGTTGTAACTGAAGGTGGTGCTATCCGCGCATTAACATCAAATTTGATTATTAACAATTCCCTTATCAAAGATAATACTGGCACTAATACTGGTGGTGGTCTTTTTGAAATTGGCTCAAACGTAACTGTATCTCATAAAATATTTACCTATAATTCTGCTCTAAAAGGATCGGCTATATCTAGAAAACTTCAATATCTTAACTCCAATTTAAAGATTATAAATTGTACAATTTGCAATAATAATGCATCAGATCAAGGTTGAGCAATATATCAAAATCTATCCTCTGGTATATTTTTGGTAAATTCTATTTGTTATTTTAATACAGCTGAAACCCCTGGTTTTCTATATATAGACTATACAGATTTAATGAATGGAGTAGAAGGAATCATCACGAATAATAATGGAACTATTGTAGCTGGAGATAGAATAATTTCTTCTAACCCGATGTTTGAAGATACTATAAATTATTGTTTATCCTTATTCTTCTCCATGTGTGGATATCGGTGCGATAAATTGCAATTATAATAATCAGGTTATTTTTAATTATTCTGCTGAAGATTATTTAGGAACTGCTCCTGATATCGGAACAATAGAAACCCTTGATTCTTCAAATAATGATATTAAAACCATTGTACTCAAACCTTTCAATTTATCCAAACTCTTTCTCTAAAAATGTTACCTTTAATTTAGAACTAAAAACCCCTGAAACAATAAGCCTAATGATTTACAATATTAGAGGTCAATTCATTATAGAAATTGCTAACTTTAGACTTGGAAAAGGCAAACATCAATTCCAGTGGAATAGTAAAGATAAAAATAGCTTTGAATCTCCCTCAGGCATTTATTTCTGTCATTTTAAAAGTTCAAAAGGTAACTATTTTAAAAATGATTCATATTAAATTGCCTCATTTGATTCCCCCAATAGCAACAAAGAAGAGTTCCTAATTTCCCATATAATCAGGTTTCTTTAGATTTTTATTGACTTTTTATCTTATAAGATTACTATTTAATAAATAGTTTGTGAATTCAAAGATAATGAGGTCTCTATGCCTGTATTGGATGTAAAAACACTTTTCTATATTTGGTCACTAGGTTGCTTTTTGACCATTTTTACCTTCATGATTTATTCATTTTCCTATAAAGTAAAAAGCTCATCTTTTTATATCTATGTAAGTTCAAAACTATTTCAAGGTTTTGCTTTTTATATGTTTGCCAGCAGATCACCTG
This sequence comes from Cloacimonadales bacterium (SeqCode), assembly GCA_963678255.2. Classification (GTDB taxonomy): domain Bacteria; phylum Cloacimonadota; class Cloacimonadia; order Cloacimonadales; family WRIO01. Next base: position 324,477 of record CAXXTW010000001.1, on the reverse strand, counting down.
TTGCCTCTTCTTTTTCTATTTATTTAAGCAATTTATTCCTGTTGATTGGTTTTGCAAATGAAATCTATTCTCTAAAAAATGTGTTATATAAATTCCATTTAAAATACTTTACTTTTTTTAATGGCACTTCTATGACCATGATGTTTTTTTATAGCTTTATTTTAAACAAGAGTGGTAATTATAGAGTTATTGTCATGTCAATCTTCATTGGAATTATATCACTCTCTGGAAGTATATTTTTCTTTAGTATTAAATCTAAAAACAATTTTCAAATTCTCAATACTCTATTTCTTTTTGCTATTTCTATAAGTATGTTTATTCGAGCTTTAAATGCTTATTACTCGAAAGATCTAATGATTTTTGATGCCGGATTTGTTCAAATCTGCATATATCTTTCCTTTTTCATTATTACTTACTTGTTGCCAATAATCTTTATTCTTTATCTTAAAGATAAAGATCTTCAAAAAATTGAAGAGTATGTAGAACGCTATCATTCTTTAATTACCATATCAAATACTGGAGCTTGGGAATTCTATCCTGAAAAAAACCTTTTATGGTGTAGCTCAGAATATTTTTCCATGTTGGGGTTGAAACCTGATAAAAAAATTCCGGCATCTGAATTCTATCAAAAATTTTGGCTAGATCTTCTGCATCCAAATGATTATCTTAGAGTTACAAATGCTCTCGATTCTTTTGTCCTTGCTTCTGATGATACACTTTTTGATAATATTTATCGAATGAAACATGCCGATGGTCATTGGATTTGGATTAAAACTCGCGGTAAAAAACTGTTTAACGAAAACAATCATTCTATTATCAAAATCATTGGAACTAACTTTGACATCACTGAAAGTAAAATAAAAGAAGAAGCTCTCTTAAATGCTATTAGAACTGCAAAAGAAAACGAAAATTATGCTTTAGCTTTTATAATGCAATCTCCTATTAGTATTCAGGTTTTTGATAAAGAGGGTTATACTATCACTGTTAATGATGCCTGGAAAAAATTATGGTTAAACTCAAAGACTATGAATTCTGAAAACTATAATATTCTTAAAGATCAGGAATTAAAAAGTATTGGTTGGGAACAATACCTGACCAGAGCTTTTCTGGGTGAATCAATTCTCTTTCCAATTTTTGAATATAATCCTAATAATAATTATCAATTTGGTGAGAAAAAAACCCTGAGCTGTTTATCTTTTCCGATTATGGAAAATAACGAGGTTAGAAGAATCGTTATGATGCATGAAGATATTACTGATCAAAAAAAAGCTGAAGAAGAAATTATAACGACAAATCTAAATCTGGAAAAAGCTCGAATTGAAGCAACTAAATTAGCAATTGAAGCTAAAAAAGCCAGTCAGGCTAAATCTGAATTTCTGGCAAATATGAGTCATGAAATCAGAACGCCTCTTAATAGCGTGGTTGGATTCCTCAGTTTACTCGCTGAATCTGATCTAAATAAAGACCAAAAACAATACATGGAAAATGCTAAAACCTCCTCTAATGCATTAATGGAAGTCGTTAATGATATTTTGGATTTTACTAAAATTGAAGCTGGAAAACTTGAAATTGATGAAATTCCTACCAATCTGCCCCTTCTAATTGAGGATGTCTCTGATATAATTAAATTTCATGCTGATAAAAATGGCTTAAACTTCCTTTTAAAAATTCCTGTTAACTGTCCTACCTTAGTAAAAGTAGATCCAATCAGACTTAAACAAATTATTCTAAACCTGATGAATAACGCGGTTAAGTTTACTGCTGAAGGTGAAGTTGAATTAGCTCTTGATTTTACTCCTGATCAAAACAATCCTCAATTCGGAACCTTTAAATTCTTCATTCGAGATACAGGTATTGGTATCAGTCCAGAACAAAAAGGCAAACTCTTTCAAGCCTTCGCTCAGGCTGACAGCTCTACCACAAGAAAATTTGGGGGTACAGGTTTAGGACTTATTATTTCTAGCAACTTAATAAAACTAATGGGATCTGAATTAAATCTTGTCAGTGGTCTCAATCAGGGTTGCTTATTCTGTTTTTCCCTCAATAAAGAAATTATTACTTATTCTGATATACCTCAAATCAATCATAATGATCAGAAAAAAGCATTAATAATTGAATCTATTGGTTTTGATTCAATAACTCTTTATAACAATTTATCTCAATTCGGTATTAGTGCGGATATTGTTTCTTTAAAAAAACTGCCTGCTGTTTGGGATACCAATTCAGCCCAATATCATTACCTTTTCTTGGATTATAAAGTTGAATCTATATCTTGTCTTGAGATTCTCAATTCTATGTTTGCTTTTAATAATGAAAAAGATCCAAGTCTCAAGATTGTTATCGTGCAAAGAACTACTGATAAAGCTCTAAAAAATGAGGATCTAAACAAATACCATATCCATACTGTTTTGAACAAACCAATTAAACCCAGCAAACTCAATCAATTGATTTTTTCGATCGAAGATAAAAAAAACAATCATATCTCAGATCAATCAATCATCAATTTTAATAAAAATATCAAAATACTTATTGCTGAAGATGTCAAAATGAATAGAACACTCTTAATCTCAATTCTTAAAAAAATGCTTCCTAATGTTCAGATCTTTGAAGCATCTAATGGGTTAGATGCAATTAATGCTTATCAATACCATAAACCTGACTTGATAATTATGGACGTTCAAATGCCTGAAGTTGATGGGTACACCGCTACAAAAAGGATAAGATCACTAGAAGTAAATAATACCCACAAAATACCCATTCTTGCCTTAACTGCAGGAGTTATTCAGGGAGATAAAGAAAAATGTCTGGAATCAGGTATGACAGACTATCTCAATAAACCCATTGAACCCTCGGTTATTACAGATATGATTATTAAATATTTAAAAGACTCACTTTCTACTCATATAAATAATGAAAATGAAGAAAATGAAAATATGCATTTTAATGAAAATAAATTCTTAATCAGATGTGGTAATGATCCTGAATTTTGTCATGAAATTAAAAGTTTGGGTGTTATTCAATTAAAATCTGATATTTCTGTTCTTAAAAACGCAATTCTTGAAAAGAATCTGTCTCAAATAGTTAGCCTTGCCCACAAAATAAAAGGGACTGCTGTTAATCTCTCTGCTGAAAAATTGGCTCTCTTTGCCTTGTTTATTGAAAAGAACTCAACTCAGGATTTTTCACTCATCAATTCTTACCTGCAAAAAATTGAAAATGAAATTATTTACCTAAATACTCTTTTTAATACTTAAACAGAATTCATTTCTTATTCTATTTACCCTTGATTCAGAAAAACCGTATTTGTAACTATAAATTTATTAGACTTATCAAAATCAACCACTATTCTGTACCTTTTATACGACTGACTTGACTCTGAAGAATTTTAATTCTTTGCTTTTATCTCCCTAATTGCAAATATTGCTTGACATTCTTAAATAGCTTTTTGAAAAGATATTGATAGTAAGTAAGTAAGTAGATATTATCCATAGGAGATAGATATGAATAACAGAATTACAGAACACCCCATTCTGCCGATCCCACAAAAAGAAGAAATTACTTTTTATTGGCAGAAACAACCCCTTCAGGCTAAACAGGGCGAAATGATATCATCAGCTTTGATTGCTAATGGGATTAATGTATTTGGGCATCATCATCGTGATGGATCTGCTCAAGGAATATTTTGTGCCAATGGTCAGTGTGCAAAATGTATGGTAATTGCGAATGGTATGCCAGTTAAATCTTGCATGACAGAAGTTAAAGCCAATATGATTGTCGAAAGCGCTGAAGGCTTACCAGAATTACCTGAAAATAATCAACCGGCTCTGGTGAGTGACATTGAAGAACTAAAAACAGATGTTTTGATTATTGGTGGAGGACCTTCAGGTTTATCTGCTGCGATTCAATTAGGTCAAAACAATATCAAAACCCTTCTTATCGATGATAAATCTGATTTGGGCGGAAAACTGGTATTACAAACACACAAATTCTTTGGTTCAGTTGAAGATTCTCATGCTGGAACAAGAGGTATTGATATCGGCAGAAAATTAGCTGATGCTGTTGCAAATTTCCCAACAGTGGATATTTGGATTAATTCTACCGCTTTATTTGTTTTTAAAGATAAAAAAGTGGGAATTCTTAATGATGGCGTTTATAAAATTGTCCAACCTAAAGTAATCTTAAATGCTGCTGGGGCAAGAGAAAAGTATTTACGCTTTTCTGGAAACACCCTTGCTGGTATTTATGGTGCAGGTGCTTTTCAAACTCTCGTAAATCGTGACTTAGTCAAATCATCTAAAAGACTTTTCATTATCGGTGGTGGTAATGTTGGCTTGATTGCTGGATACCATGCCTTACAAGCTGGAATTGAAGTCGTTGGACTGGTTGAAGCAATGAAAGAGTGCGGCGGATACAAAGTCCATGCCGATAAATTAAAACGTCTAGGTGTCCCTATTTATACTCGTCATACCATTTTGTCTGCTAATGGCGACGAAACTGTTTCATCCATTACAATTGCTGAAATTAATGATAAGTTCCAACCAATCGAAGGAACCGAAAAATCTTTTGTATGCGATACTATATTAATCGCTGTTGGATTAGATTCTTTATGTGAATTTACCGAAGAAGCTGAAACTGCCGGTATAAAGGTTTATTCTGCAGGAGATGCACTAGAGATAGCAGAAGCCTCTTCTGCGATGTTTAACGGCAAGATTATGGGCTTAAGCATAGCAAAAGACATGGGCGCAGATGTAAATGAGATCCCTCCTGCTTGGTATCAAAAAGCTGAAATTCTAAAATCTCATCCCGGTGCTATTAAACCTTATATATTTCCTAAAACTGAAGAAGGTGTCGTACCTATTATTCATTGTTTACAAGAGATCCCTTGTAATCCTTGTACTACTGTTTGCCCTACTAATTCAATTCTAATCGAAGGTGAATCCATCATGGGGCAACCTGAATATAAAGGCTCATGCATAGGCTGTCATAAATGCTTATATATATGTCCTGGATTAGCAATTACTCTCGTTGATTATAAAAAAGATCCTGAATTTCCAATTGTATCAATGCCTTATGAAGTGTATAACTATCCTGTTAATGAAGGTGAAAAATTGAGAGTTGTGGATATAAACGGGTTGGACTTAGGCTATTTTGAAGTCACTGGAGTCGTTCTTAATAAACAAAATTTAACTCAAGCTGTAAAAGTAAGAATTCCAAAAAATCTTGCTGTTAAAGCTGTCTCGTTTAGACTTCAGGATGAATCAATTACTGCTCCATTATCTCAACCTATTATTCCTGTCATCACTGAAGATGATTCTATGGTTTGTTTATGTGAAAGAGTTACTGTCGGTGATGTGAGAAAATGGATTCGTAAAGGTGTTACGGATATAAATCAATTAAAAGCAATTACTCGTTTGGGAATGGGACCCTGTGGAAGTAAAACCTGTGATGTTATGCTCAAACAAATTTTTCGTCAAGAAGGAATCCCTGTTGAAAATGTTGTGCCTAACACCAGAAGACCTGTGTTTATTGAAGTTCCATTAGATAAATTTGCCAAAGGTAAGCAATAAGGAGTTTTTCATGAGTAAGATTTATGATGTAATAGTTATCGGGGCAGGATCTATCGGAGTGCCTGCTGCAATGTATCTCTCTCAAAGAAAACTAAAAGTTTTGGTTATTGATCCTTTTAGTTCTCCTGGTCAGGGAAATAATAAAAAAGCAATTGGGGGTATTCGTGCCACTCATTCAGATTTTGGAAAGATTAAAATATGTCTAAGAAGTATAGAAATTTTATCTAAATGGGAAGATGTCTATGGTGACGATATCGGTTGGATGTCCAATGGATATAGCTATCCTGCCTATACTGAAAAAGATGAAACGACCTTAAAAAACCTGATGAAAATTCAATTATCCTTTGGCTTAAATATCAAATGGATATCTCCAGAAGAATATAATCAATTAGTTCCAGGAATCACCATGGAAAACCTTATTGGCTCAACTTTTTCTCCTGATGATGGAAGCTGTTCTCCCTTGTTAACTGGTAATGCTTTCTATTTCAAAAGCCTAGAATTTGGTGCTGAATACAAGTTCAAAGAAAAAGTTATTAATATGACTCTTGAAGGAAATCAGGTTAAAGACGTGATTACAGATAAAGGAACCTATTCTGCAAAATATGTCATTAATGCTGCTGGAAACTATGCAAAAGAAATTTCACAAATGATAAATCTTGTTTGCCCTGTAAATCCTGACTGTCATGAAGCTGCAATTACTGATCCTGTGAAAAGATTCTTTGAACCAATGGTTGTGGATATGAGACCTGATAAAGGTTCTAAGAATTTCTATTTTTATCAAAATCATGAAGGTCAAGTCGTTTTCTGTATTACACCTGATCCTCCAATTTTGGGGACAGATAATGATGCAACTTCTGAATTTTTACCACTCTGCTCAAAAAGAATGCTTCAGATCTATCCTCGTTTAGCAAATTTAAAAGTTAGAAGACAGTGGAGAGGTCAATATCCCATGACACCTGATGGTTTCCCAATCGTCGGGTTGACAAAGGAAGTTCCTAACTTTATTCAAGCTGTTGGCATGTGTGGTCAGGGATTTATGTTGGGACCTGGTTTAGGCGAATTGTTAACTCGTATAGTACTGAATGAAATGACTGAAGATGATCATCATATCTTACAATCATTTGATCCTTATCGTGATTTTTCGGGTATGGAATTATTTAAATAATAAAATTTAAATGTTGAATAGAAAAAGAGCGGGATTAAAATCCCGCTCTTTTTTAATATTGGTGTTCTTATTTCATTAAAATCATTTTTCTAGTTGAAGAGAAATTATTGCTATCGATTTTGTAGAAATAAACTCCGCTAGTTACATTTTGATTATTATTATCTTTTCCATTCCAGACAATTGAATGCTTTCCTGAAGCCATTACTTCATTTTTCAATGTTTTAACTAATTGACCTTTAATATTATATATTGAAAGTTTCACATTAGATTTTTCTTTGATTGTAAATGAGATAGAAGTTACTGGATTGAAAGGATTTGGATAGTTTTGGCTTAATTTATTGTTGATTGAAGGTATTGTAGTTGTTTGATTGGTTTGTGGAGCATAATAAACATTGGCTGTTCTGCAATTATTTTGGCGATATTTTCCCCATTGTATGTTTCTGGCAGCTTGCTTATAATCTATACAAATCATTTTGTTTAATACTGGGAATATAAATTCAATATCTTGATCATCATCTAAGTAATCTACCACTGCTGATACCTTTATTGGTTCAAAATAATGAACAGGAAAACCAGGGAATGTTGTGGTATTATTATCTGATACTAAATAATAATTCCCTGTATTATCTCCCATTCCAAAATCAACAGAACCATCATTATTAAGATCTAATACGACTAATGAACCTTCAAAGTTAGAATTTGAAACTTGTTTTGGATACCCTTCTAAAGGTACTAACTCTCCATTACGAACAAATAAATTCCCTGTATAATCAACATAAGCTATTTCATTAATATTATCATTATTCATGTTAATGACTGATATCTCTGTCTTCACTGCTGAAGGCGTAGTGGTTGATGATAAAACAGTTCCATTAGAATTAAGAATAACAATCTGAGCATTACTGGTAGATGATCCAGCAATAACAATTTCTTTTGTATCAAGATTACTGTCAAAATTACCTACAGAAGGACCATGGTTTGAAGGACTTGTCAAGGCATATGGCCAACCAGTAATATCAGTTTGGGTTGCAACATTTATAGCATGTAATGAATTCGTTGTGGCAACTAATATATCGTTTATATCATCACCATTAACATCAGCAACAGTCATTGATGCAATTATTGGCGCTCCTAAATCTATTGGAAAACCAGTTAAAGGCTGCAGAGTTGCTCCATTAAGAACAAATAATTTTCTGGTTTGAGTTCCAGCAATCACTTCAAGCTGACCATCACCATTAACATCTGCAATCATTGTTTGACTCTTTACTGTTCCTTCTAACTGAGTTGAAGCTATTATTTGACCATTGTTGTCCACTAAATAGATTCCACCATTTTGTGTTGTAGCTACTATCTCAGGTTTATCATCCCCTGTAATGTTTGCTGCTGCTACTCCAATTGAAATTGTTGATTGTAAATCAACAGGAAAACCGTTCAATTCGGTTTTATCTGCATTTAAACAATGAAGTAATCCACTTTGATCTCCAAAGATAACCATTTTATTCCCATCATTTTTCAAACTAACTGTTAATGGAGTAGCAGTTATAGAAGCATCAGTTTGAAAAGGCCAATTTGCTTGATTTAAGCTTAAATCTATCGTAAACTCAATATTTTTTTGGTAATTAAAATTATTGTTTGCAGTAGCTGATAAACTTAAAACCAATGGTATTGTCATATCTGGATAATTAGCAGGTACTTGAAATTTTGCAAAATTTGTTGAAAAACTGTTAAATCCCTGAGTAATTGTATTATATATTAATACTGAATCTGTAATAACTACGCCGTTATCAAAAGGATTTCTGATTTTAGCAACGATATCTGTTGCATTAATCCAACCATATTCATTTTCAAGTTTAACTTTAAGACGAATCAGTTCTCCAATATTAGGTTGACCATCTCCGTCACCCTGATCTTCTTCAACTAACTTTTCTATTATTTTAAGATTAGGAACAACATCTGAAAGAATTGATTTGAACGCATTAACGCGGCCAGCACCTAATTTTCCATAATAAGTTTCACCAATAACCATTTGAGGAATCTCATCTGCAGTATCAAGTAATCTGGTACGAATTTGAGCAGGTGTATAATTAGGATGAGTGGCTTTTACCATGGCTGCTACTCCTGCTGCAACTGGAGAAGCCATAGATGTTCCATCAAAAGCAGCATAAGTACTCGCACCAGAAGCACTGTAAATAGTTGAACGGATAGCTACACCTGGAGAACATAAATCTATATCTGTACCATAATCTGAAAAGCTTGCTTTTTGATCATTTTGATCTGTTGCTGCAATACAAATTGCATTAGGGGCATCTGAAGGCCAATGATGACTGGTCGCATGATCGAGATTGTCATTACCAGCGGCAGCGATAACTAAAGAACCTTTGTTAAAAGCATAGTTTACAGCATTGATAGAGGCACTACTACCACTTCTTCCACCCCAACTACAATTTATAATATCAGCTCCACTGTCAGCGCAATAATAGATTCCGCTTTCACCAGTATGAACACTTGGTTCATTAGTTGTGTTTGATGAATGTTTTGAAATCATTAATTTGACTTTCATAGGAATGCTAGCCACACCAAGACCGTTATTTGATACAGCACCAACACAACCAGCTACGTGAGTACCATGATTATTCTCACCATCAAAATTCTGATATGGATTATTATCTTGACTGCCTGAGTTTGTTCCCCAGAAATCCCAACCAATAAGATCATCTGCTTTTCCGTTTGGAGGAACATTATCATCCATATTATTGCCACCAAGTATTTCACCAGTTTCCCAATTAATACTCATTCCAGCATTTAACTCCGCTTGGTTAATCCAGATATTAGCTCTTAAATCTTCATGATTCCATTTTGTTCCTGAGTCAACGATACCAACAACTATAGTAGAATCACCTTTAAAAATATCCCATAGATCATAAGCTTGTAGTTTGTCTAAATGATATTGTAGATTTGCTAAAGGATCATTTGGAGTGAAATCAAATTTCATGATAGCTTCATGTTCTGCAAATATTATATTTGTGTCTTTTTCTAATGCTGAAATCGCTTCTTCTAATTTGGAACTATCTTTTAATACTACTTTAAAAATATTCATTGGGAATGCACCATTGGTATCACACCATTCCTGATCTGCAACCCAATAACGTCTTTCTAAACTGGTAAACTCGTATTTTTTAGCTAATTGATCAAATGATTTTACGCCAATTTGAACACAACCGTTTTCTGTACTGATATTTACAGCTCCAACATTACTATTAATAGCTTCTTTTGTGAAGCATAAAATGATTGAGTTTGGCTCAAAACTTCCTTCTTCATTGGGAAGTGAAGCAAATAATGTAGTCAAAACAACAACCAAAAGAATCATCATACTTATGAGTTTCTTCATATTTTCTCCTATTTTTAATTTAACACTTTATTGAAAAAGTCCCATATTTCAAATTAAATTAGATAATTTCAAATATGCGACATTCTCATTATAAAAAGGAATCCGGGGTGTTAACCCCGGAATAGCCATTATTTTATCAACATCATTTTGTTCATGATTGATTGGTTTGAAGTTTTGATTTGGTAGAAATAAATGCCGCTACTAACGTTTTTACCGTTATTATCAACACCTTTCCATACTAATTCATTATGACCTTGTTCCATCTTTCCATTAAATAATTCTCTTACAATCTGACCTTTAGTATTAAATATCTTAACACTAACCTGTCCGTTTGTAGGCATGTTGAACTGAATAGAAGTTTCGGGATTGAAAGGATTAGGATAATTACAAGCAGTAAGTTTTGTTGGATTAATTATAATATCACTAGAACCTGAACCGTTATCATAGAATGCATTAATCAGATAATTCCCAGCAATAACAGATGTCCATGGGCCATTTGATCCTGTTTTTGTGTATGAACGACCATGATTGCCTGTATCAATACCAATTTTTGGGCTGGCTGCTGTCATTTGGAAACCAATATAGAAAGACCCAGAAGTTAAAGTTACTTGAGATTCAGCAGGTAAAACAACATAATTCCAACCTGGTTGGATTTGAGCTGAAACTAGATTCATCCCAAACAATTCTGTGCCTGGAGTTCCTTCGGTACCTGTAGCATCCCATATTTTTAATTGGAGATTATTGGCTGTTTTTGTATGAACAAAGAATTTTAATGCAGTAATATTTATCGGATCAGTTCCATGATATATTGGAGTATATAAAGATGCGATTGAACCCGAAGATGCAATACCATTTTCTGCAACTCCATCATGATAGAATAATTCATGAGTTGTATCTGTATGCATATATTCAGCAGCTTCATTTGAATATTGTGATTCTAATGCACTCCAAATGGTAGTAACAACATAATAATTAGCAGAGTTTGCTACAGGAGATGCGTCAACATAAGAAGGTGAAGTTGCACCAATTTCAGAGATCATGGTATAACCAGATCCTGAAGTTGTAGAACGATAAACTTTATAACCTTCAAGTTCACGGTTGTTAAGAGTAGGCACCGTCCAAGCTAAATTGATAGCACTGCCAGATCTAACTGCTGTTAGGTTTGTAGGTGCAGGTGAAAATTGTGAATAAACAATTTTAAAATCATCTATCATTATACCTTCGCCATTAGGAGCGTCTGCATCTGAACGGAAATACCATCTAAATTTTACTGGTTGACCTGCAAAAAATGAAACATTGCCAGAAGCATGCCCGTTTCCATTATAACCTTCAACAAAAGAAGTGAAAGCGTCAGGAACGTCAGAATATACATAATTTGTACTGTCTTCATTAGCTGTTGGATTACTCATTGCTCTCCAAGAAACACCATTATCTATAGATATTTCCCATCCAAAATATTCAACTTCAGGAAATTCATCAGGATCAGTAAATGAACCGCGAATTTGAAAATCAGCATGAATATTTTCGCTTTGTGGAAGAGTAATTAATTCTGTTTCGACATAATTCATCATGCCGACATTATAAGTTCCTTGAGCATTTGTACATGATAAAACATGACTTGGTGATGGAGCTTGTGGATATTCTGCAATATGCCATTCGTCTCCACCGAGTGGAACTGGGGTTCCTGGAACCATGCCCATTGTATCATTTGTATCAAAAACACCATTAAACGTACCCAATACGATATTATCTACAACCCAGCCAAACAAAGAAGCATCATCGGTTGTACATTGTGCAGGATCAGAAGCAAAAGCAAAACGAATTTTAACATCTTGTCCTTGGTAAGCTGCTAAGTCAAAACTTGCATTAACCCAACCATTGGTATTTCCAGCGATAGCTGTTGAGTTTCCACCCCAGCCAGGTATATTTGTGCCTTCGCCGTGAAATCCGAAGCCATACATGGAAGTAGCACTATAAGCGGGTAAACCGGTTAAAACAGTCCAAGTTTGTCCACCATTAATAGAGATACGAACATTAAGAGCGTCCCAACCGTTATATTGTGGAAGATCTGGGCTTGAACCAATTGCTTCTACTTTAAATTTCATTTTAAAAGTTAAAGTTGGATTTGCTGTAGGAACATTAATAACTGGAGTATCTAATACGATATATTGGCGATCAAGATAACCACCATTTGTTCCAAGTTCATCCTGTCCAGGAAACCAGCTGTAACCAGTTCCACCATAGGTAAGGCTTGTGTTGTTTGTTAGATGCCATGTATGAGCAGGAATAGATCCGTCATAATGGGTCCATGTAAAGGGGGTTTCAAAATCATTTGAATAATGAATGACGTCTTCTCTTGTGTTTTTTGTAGTGTTTGTCTTTTTTGCTTTTAACATTTTTTGAAATTGAACGTTATCAGCAATAAGAAAACTGACAAGAACGAGCATCAGGGTTAAAACAAGAATTTGTTTCTTCATAACCATCTCCTTTTAGTTTTTGGGTCTTTGGTTGTAAAGTTGATATTTTTAACTGAATTTGTCAATAAATTTTTAGGTTTTACTGATTTTAGCACAATCGAGACTTAATAAAAGCTTTAAAAAATAGAGATTTTTCATTGAGGTTGACAGAAAGTTATATATATATTATACTTGAACAAATTTGGATTGATGAGGATCTTATGAATAAATTAACAGACTTATTTAAGAAGCAAGTCGTCGTTTTTGACGGCGCTATGGGAACGATGATTCAACGGTACAATTTAACAAAAGATGATTTTCAAGGCTTTGAATGTAATGACTTTTTAAGCATCGCTAAACCAGAAATTATTAAAGAAATACACTCTCAATATTTAATAGCAGGTGCGCAGGTTATTGAAACTAATACTTTTAATGCGAATTATACCTCTCTCCTTGAATATGGATTGGAAAAAAGGGTAAAAGAGATCAATACAAAAGCTGTACAGAATGCTCGTGAGGTTGCCAATGCTTTTTCTACTCATGATAAACCTCGTTTTATCTCAGGTTCTGTCGGCCCTGGTACAAAACTCCCTTCTTTAAATCATATCGGTTTTAATGAACAAAAATATATCTATTTTGTACAAATCGAAGCCTTAATTGAAGCGGGAGTCGATTGTTTACAAATTGAGACAAATCAGGATCCTCTTCATATAAAAGCTGTACTTAATGCTGCTTATGAAGTTTTTTCTAATAAAAAGATGGAAATTCCTATTATCATTCAAGCCACTATGCAGGATAATGGACAGATGCTGGTCGGACCAGATACTATGACTTTTTTACAAACTTTTCATCAAATGAATGTCGATGTGATCGGTATAAATTGCGGAACGGGTCCTCATTATATGGAACCTTATGTCAAAGTCTTAAGTCAATATAGTAACCGATTTATTTCTTTATTGCCAAATGCCGGTTTGCCAATAGTAAAAAATGGTGTTTTATCTTATGATTTAAGCCCTATTGAGTTCTCCGAGATCATGGCAAATTTAACTAGAAAATATAATATTAACATAGTTGGTGGATGTTGTGGAACCAACCCGGAATTTATTAAAGCTTTAGCTGAAAAAGTTAAAGATATTGTCCCTCAGAAAAGACTCATTAAAACAGATAATCATTTAACTTCTCTTTATATGACTCAATCTGTCAATGTTCAACCAAAACCTCTCATTATTGGCGAAAGAGCAAACACCAATGGCTCTAAAAAATTCAGAAAACTATTGCAAGAAGAAAAATGGGAAGAGATGTTGGAAGTTTGTCGAGAACAACAAGAAGAAGGTGCTCATGTCCTGGATGTTTGTTTAGCTGATTTAAATCGTAATGAAGTTGAAGATATGTCTGTCTTTATTCCAAAATTAAATTTAAATATTCAAACTCCTTTAATGATTGATAGCACAAGTTATGAATCTATATACAAAGCTTTGGAAAATATTGGAGGAAAACCAATTGTTAATTCTATTAATTTTGAAGATGGGGATGACAGAGTAAGAAAATTTGTCTCCATGTGTCATAATATGAATGCTTCTTTAATTTGCTTAGCTATTGATGAGACTGGCATGGCAAAAGATTTTGAACATAAAAAAAATATTCTAATTCGTTTTATTGATATTTGCAAAAGCCTGAATTACCCTAATGAAAATATCTTTTTTGATTGCTTAACTTTTTCTTTAGCAACAGGTGAAGATAGCTATCGCGAAGCTGGTGTCGAATCTCTGAAAATGATTGATTATATTGAAAAAAATCATCCTGAAATCAACTCTTTAATGGGGGTTAGTAATGTATCTTTCGGATTAAAACCAAAAGTACGTAAATATCTGAATTCAGTCTTTTTATCTGAATGTATTCAAAGAGGTTTAGATGCTGCCATTATCGATGCTTCAAAGATATTGCCTCTCGCAAATATTGAAGAACAGACTTTACAGTTTTGTTTAGATTTAATTTATAATAAAAAAACTGAAGATTATGACCCTTTATTAAAACTTGCTGAGCTTACAATTGAAGCTGATCAGGCTGAACCTAAAGGGAATGATTTGTCGGTTAATGAACAACTAGAAAACAAGGTGATCAGAGGTAGTTTAACTGAGTTGGATAATCTTATCGATATACTAATGAAAGAATACTCCCCTGTTGAAATTATTAATCAAATTCTCATCCCTGCTATGCAAATCGTCGGCTCCTATTTTGAATCAGGTAAACTTCAGTTACCTTTTGTTTTAAAATCTGCAGAAGTAATGCGAAAATCTGTTGATTATTTAAAACCTTTTATGAATGAGAAAACAAAAGAGAGTCATAAAAAAATGCTCTTAGCTACAGTCAAAGGTGATGTTCATGATATTGGTAAGAATCTTGTTCAAATAATTCTGGAAAATAATGGTTATCAAATCATTGACATTGGCGTAAAACAAACTCCTCAGCAGATCCTACAGGCTATTCGAGAACATCAGCCTGATGCACTCGGTTTAAGTGCTTTATTAATCAAATCAACAGAATATATGAAAGAAACTCTGGAATATTTAAAAAAAGAAAAAGTATCAATTCCTGTGATATGCGGAGGCGCTGCTTTAAACGGCGAATTTGTAAAAAAAGAACTTCAAAGTATATATGATGGTCAGGTATCTTTTGGAAAAGATGCTTTTTCTGGATTGGATTTTATGAAAGGGCTTTCTCTTTAATAATGGAATTCTCTTCTATAAAGCCTAAGAAAATTGGTGTTACACTTTATAATAAGGTAGGAATTGAGGAATTTGCTGATCATTTGAATAAAAAGTTTTTGTTTTATAAACTTTGGGGTTTTAAACCAGAAGATTTACATCAGAATTTACGTTTAAAAGAAGATTTAAATCAAGTCTTAAAGCAAATGACTTTATGGGCTGATGAACACTTTGAGGCTAAAGTAGTGTATGGAATTTTTAAGTGTATTCGTGAAAATGAAGTTTTAAAGATATTCAATACAAACCTTTCAGAACCTGACAAAAACATCATTGAGCGTTTTATTTTTGAGAGAGAAACACAATCTCCCTTTAGGAGTCTCTTAGATTTTTATCCTGAGAGTGAAGACTATATTGCTTTTCAGTTGGTCTCTTTAGGCCAAAAGGCCGTTGATTTTGGACAAAGTTTAAAAGAAGAGAATCGTTATCAGGATTTTTTTTATTGGTATGGCTATTGTTCAGCAATGACAGAAGCTTTAGCATCATCTGTGCATTATCAGATCAGATCAGATTTAAATATCTTAAGAGCTGAAGAGAGTGTAGAAGACTGTCTTTCTATGAAGTTTCAGGGGAAACGTTATAGCTTTGGATATAATTGGTGTCGAAATATGGAAGAACAGAGGAAAGTATTAAAGCTTTTATCTGCTAAAGACTTAAATATTGAAATGAATGAAAGTGATGAATTGGAACCTGAATTTTCAACTTGTGCAGTTGTTATTCACAATCAACAAGCAATTTATTGGTAATATAAAAGGAGAAAGTATCATGAAAAAAATAATGTTTGTAATTTTATTGGTATTAATTTTAGTGATTTCAGCTTGTTCAAACAAATCAACAACAACAGAACCCATAATCATTGATAGTTCAAAAGCTGATTCCTTATACTGTATTTATCATACGAATTATCAAAAATATAAGTTAACTTTTGAAATAATTCCAGAAGGTTTAAAACTAGTTTTAATGAAAAATCTGCCTTTAAAAGATAGTTATCAATATGAAGGGAATGTGAGTATTGTAATAAATCAAGTCAGATATCTGCTTGAGAGTGAAGGACATGGATATTTCTCTAAAGTACTCCCTCTTACTTATCTGCCTGGCAACACTATTTCGTATTCTCTTAGGGTGGATATCAATGACCCTAATAATAATTTTACTTTACATAAGACTTATAACAGTGCTATCAAGCTTGCCTATCCAATAGAAATTGTTAGCCCAGATTCACTGACCACTCCCAATCAAGAATATCATATAAGTTGGACAAGTCAGGGTGTAAATCAATATCAGGTAATTGATGCATTATCTTGTGAACAAGGCATAGATGGTGGACCTGTTATTGGGAGAGTCGCCTCTCTTTCACCTGATGCCAGACAATTTGTTGTCTCCTCAAATTATGTGGAAACCTATGACACAGATTATGATTTTAGAATTCTTATTGCAGGGTTTAATTATGTAGATTTAGGAGAAATTTCTGTATTTTCAATAAATTCACAAGGCTTATATAAAAGTATTATCGTTAATTAAAATTTTGATAAATTTTAAGTTTTAGTGAAATTTCCATCTCTTTATAGGATATATCCTACTCGTAATACCTTCCAATCTCTCTCTTACCTCTTTCCTAACCCATTCCTTCCTTGGTGCTATATTACAAAAATTTTCTATGAGCTCCCTACTAAATCTGTATTAAGTTTTTAAAATATGATTATCTTGATGACTCCAGATTATAATACTCAAATAACCTATTCTAATGCTTAGTCTTATCGTTTTCTTTCCCTGTATTCAGTGTTTTCCGTAGTCGATGACTTTATTTCGTGAGCATATAAAATAATTTGTCACAAAATGACATCTCGATTGTTATATATTATAGATAGTCAAAATTCCGAGGTGATGATGCGTGTATTCATGGACTGGGAAAAAACAAAATACCCTAAAGGTGGCAAACAAGACGGGATTGTTTATTGTTACTATTCTTATGGAAATGCCTGTGTCGGTAGAAAGTATTACAAAGTCCCTTTAATGAAGCAAAATTCCAATATCATCTCGATAGAAAAGATCACACTAGAAATCTGGAAAGCCCTCCCTATTCGTTTTAAACATGACTTAAAAGTAAATATTCAGTTATAGGGGCATTAGCCCTGTAATCTTCGTAGCAATAACGTAATTATCAGATATTCTATTAAGCAGGATTCGATTAGTTTATTTGTACCAGGATTGTATAATATATTCAATATTCCATTTGGGCAGACACACAGGTCTGCCCCTACATTTACAAAAAACAATTACGGCTGATTATTAAAACCTTGAATACCATTGATAAATGCTTTGTAGGGGCGAACCTGTGTGTTCGCCCTGAATGTTTAAACGACAAATGATTATTAAAACAACGAATACCATTGATAAATGCTTTGTAGGGGCGAACCTGTGTGTTCGCCCTGAATGTTTAAACAACAAATGATTATTAAAACAACGAATACCATTGATAAATGCTTTGTAGGGGCGAACCTGTGTGTTCGCCCTGAATGTTTAAACAACAAATGATTATTAAAACAACGAATACCATTGATAAATGTAATAAAGACAAAAAATAATCACAAAGTATTGATAAATATGATATATAGCTTGACAAGTAGAGCCTCAACTTTAATATGGTTTGTAGAAAAAAAACTAAAAGAGAGGCTCTAAAATGCAAATTAATGAAACTGCCGATAAAATACAAGATAAATTTGAAAATTTTTTAAACAAATACTCAGAAATTCTTTCTAAACCAAATTTTATATGCTTTTAAGAAACGCTTATAGGGCTAGTTTCAGCTTCAAATCCTATTGTTAAACAAATTGTTCAGTATATACTAGGAACAGCGTGTTTAAAAAAGAAACAGAAACGCGTAGGGTATCATCTTGATAATGCCAAACTTTTTGAAGAACTCAACCAAGTACATTAAAAAGTTTTTTATTAAAGCAGACATGCCTTACTCAAAATATCTGATGGATCATAATAAAGACTATACTATGATTAACGGCTTTGCCTATTACAGAATTACTTCACTAATCCAAAGAATTTTCTTATCTATTCAAAGAAGAAAAACAAAACAATACAAACGAGGAAAATGTGAAGATAATAGGCAAATTACGCTGGAGTCATACTGTGTTGAATTTTTCGGGGTATCCTAACAATATTGTTATGCTTGACAATCTTAATAGGACGTACAATAATATAAAACAAAATAGGGAGATTAATATGAAAAATGAACTTGATCAAAAATTGATAAGCTTGATGGATAGATCTGAATTTGTGATACTAGCTAACCTTGACTTAGGTGGATATCCTGCGATAAAAGCTATGCTTAATATGGAACACGAAGGTCTAAAAAAAGTTTGGTTTTCAACAAATACTTCTTCACATCGAGTTGAAATGTTTTTAAAAGATAATAGAGCCAGCGTTTATTATGTCGATGCTCAAAGTTTTGAAGGTCTGTTATTGACAGGAACAATTGAGATAAAACAAGACTGTAAATCAAAAGAAAAATTATGGAGACCAGGGTTTGAAATATACTATTCAAAAGGAATTGATGACCCTGATTATACTGTTTTGGAATTTAAAACCGTACGAGGGAATTATTATCATCAATTAACTAATAACTCTTTTGTTATTAAAGATGAGGAATGTATATGGATTTTGTGAAAGATTATAAAGAATTCGAAAAGTATAGACTAAGTTTTAATCAATTAGCTCAGAAAACTTTTGAAATTGATTTTGAAAAGTGGTTTCAATATGGATTTTGGAATGAGAGATATATACCATATTCCTGGTTGAACAATGATCAGGTAATCGCTAATGCTTCTGCTAATTTTCTTGATTTTGTAATTAATGGTCAAGTAATTAAAGCTTTGCAAATTGGTACTGTCATGACTGACTGTCATTATAGAAAACAAGGTTTAGCTTCTCATTTAATCAATCAAATCATAAATGAAAATGAGGAAAAGGTAGATTTTATTTATTTGTTTTGTGAAGAACAAAATATTGAGTTTTATAAAACACTGGGATTTTTACCCCTGCTTGACTCACTTTATATTATAAATCAAGTTCATTATCCTGAACCTTCAAATCCTCTCAAACAAATTGATTTTACCAAATTGGAAGATAGACTTTTTGTTTTTGAAATTATTAATAATAGTGTGGCTCAATCAAATCTTTTTTCAGTTAATCAAGCCCATCATATTATCACTTGGTATTGTACTTATAGTTTAAATCAAACTATTTTTTATGATTCTGAGTTGCAATGCGTAATTCTATTTAGAATCAAGGATGATGTTTTATTTCTTTATGGATATTTCTCAAAAAATATAATTCCCTTGCATGTCTTAATCAAACGATTATCTGGATATAATTACAACTCAATAAAAATATTTTTTACACCTGATGAAGAGATTCTAGCTAAATGCCAAACTTCTCCTAATGAACAAATCATGTTTCTAAAAAGTAAAATGAATTTTCCAAATGATTTTTGTCATCCTATGACTTGTAGAGCATAACTCACTCAATAATTCATATCATTATTAAATTAATGAGTGAGGTCTTAATTTTTTATATAAAAGTAGTTATTCTTTAAATGAGGGCGTCCATTCTGGTGTGATTCCTAATTCTTGTGTGAAACCATTTTCAAATCCTAAACCTTCTAGAATATGAACTGCGTAGTCATACTCCTCTCTATTAATTGCTCGGTTAATTTCAGGGAATTCAGTGCTTCGGTGTGTCGGGTAATATTGTGACATGAGACTTATGTAGGTAGAATTACCAAATTCTTCATAAATCCAGTCAAGAATGAATTGAATTTCGTTTATATTTTCAGGTAAAACCAATAAGCGTATCATCAATCCTCTGTATGCCATTTGCGAGTCTTCATCAATTTTTAGATGTCCTACTTGACGAAACATTTCTTTAATTGCCAGCTTAGCTATGTCTGGATAGTTTTGGGTATCTGAATATGTTAACGAGTTATTGTTTGACCAATACTTAAAATCAGGAAGATAAATATCAATGAGACCTTCTAGTTCTTTAAGTTTTTCTACTGAATCATAACCATTGCTATTCCAAATGACAGGAATGTTTAAACCTTTATCTTTAGCCATAATCAAAGCTTTTTTTATTAAATCGGGATAATGACTAGGTGTTACCAGATTTATATTAGTAGCATTTTTTTCTTGTAGTTCTAACATTATCTCAGCTAGCTCTTCTGGAGTAATCATTCTTCCATTACCCCAATTGCTAACCTTATAATTTTGACAATAAACACAGCGCATATTACAATGAGAAAAAAATATTGTCCCACTTCCATTTTTCCCGCTTATAACAGGTTCTTCTCCAAAGTGTAACTGGTATAGGTTGATTTTGAGTTGTTCAGGGGCTTTACAAAAACCGCGTTCAGTATTACGGTTTATTCTGCACATACGGGGGCACTGATTGCACCTGTCCGCTTTTTCAGGGTCCATAAAGGCATTACCTCTTTTCGTTTAATTGGAATTGAGAAGGGAGAAGTTCTCCCAGATTTGTTTTTATCAATTGGTTTTTATTTCCATAAATTATAGTTACATTTGGTGTAAACTCAGCTAAAAATTGTCTGCATGCTCCACAAGGTGGGAATATTTTGTCTGAATCGACATAAATGGCAATCAATATAAAATTTAAATCATTTTGAAAGACAGCTTTTGCAGCAGCATTTCTTTCAGCACAAATGGTCAATGAATAAGAAGCATTTTCAATATTTGCACTTTCATAAATATTGCCTCTATCTGTTAGTATCGCTGCTCCCACATGAAATGAAGAATATGGTGCATAAGCATTTTGAGATGCTTTTTTAGCTTTTTGTAACAACAAGCTTTCCTGTTCGGTTAAACTCATAATAGGCCTTTCATTTTTTTAATTTTAACATTTTATCATAAGCCCCATTTGATAAATATTGCTCAAACATGGGGGATTCTATTTCTCTCAGTTGGCTGAGTATCAAAGTAATTCTATTGATCTGGTTATCGATTTGCTCAAGTTTCTTTTTTATATTCTGATTTGACTCGGTAGCTTTAAGTAATTGAATGTTACCTGAGATAATCATAAGCGGATTGTTTATTTCGTGATTTAAGCTACAAACTGTTGCTGAGATTGCTTCCTTTCTTTTTAGTTCAAGAAGCTCCTTGTGAGTATCTTGCATTTTAGCATGCATCTGCAGAATTTCTTCAGTTTGTTTTAAAAGTGTCTCTATATATCTGTTTTTAGATAATAATGCGGCTAGAAATGGAGCAATCAGTTGAACATTGTTAAGTGTTTCTTTATCAAAGGCATTATTTTGAGAATGACTAAAATTGATCATTCCATATAGTTGATTCTCCAAGATAAGAGGAACACTCATAAAAGAAGAAATTCTTTGAGTGCTATCAAGTTTTATGGCTTTGTCTTTTAAATTATTGAGAAGCAACCATTTTTTTTTCCTTGCTAACCAACTGCTCAAACCTTTACCAAACTCAAATTCTATGATTTCAATGAGGTCAAATATTTCTCCATAGCTTGATACTAATTCAAGTTTTTTTATCGATTCGCTAAAGTAGAGAATCGTCGCATTTTCAAAGTTGACAAATTTAAGTAATAAACCAAATAATTCTTGATAGTGTTGTTCTTTTTTTTCTGGAGAAAAGCTCTCAAATAATTTGGCAATGGACAAGAATATCGAGTTTTTGTCAGTAAGGATATTCTTTTTCATTTTAATTCATCATCCTTATCAAGGAAAATCTGAATAGCGGTCTTAACTGATTCGAATAAATCCATTCGTAAACGAATTTGCTGAAATTCATGATAAGTTTCATCTTCTAATTGATTATGTTCGGGGGGCTCTTTGGATATTGTCATCTTAGTCCTCATGATACAGTATTAATAACAAATTTCATAACTCCTGGTTTGCAAACCAGTGTAGGATATTTTTGATGGATAAATTGAGAGATATCTGAGAAAGAAGTCTCTAGGTGTTTTAATATGGTGTTATTTTCAACCTCAAAAGACAGAGTGTTTCCCTGTGAATAGATATGAAATAAACCAAGATGTTGAGTATTGAGAAAGCACTGTGATTTTATGATTTCATTATTTTGATTGATCAGATATTCAACAGGAATGATGAGGGCATGATTGTTGCGAATAATGATCCATTGTTCAAGGCGGTAAGGTGTGTTTTGTAATATTTTGTTCATGGATTTCAAAGCTGATTGTAAACGAAATAGAAATTTTTCATTATTTGTCAACAAATGAGACATTTGCAATATATTAAAATGAGGGGTTTGTTCTATCAAATCATCGAGCTCTTTGTTAATTATCCTATTTGGGTTATAGATTTCTATAAAATCATAAAATGTATTGATGTCACCTAGAGCAGATGAAAAGAATATATTTTTGGGGATAAGTGAAAACCGCAGTTTATTTTGAAAAGAGTGGTAAAGATCAAATAAGATATTCTGACTTAAAACGAAATTTTTCTTCAAGGTCCCTAGATAAGAAATTAAATCTAGATCAGATTCGTTAAATGCTATATTAAGATCAGCAAAAGAGTTTAGAATATCATATTGATCAGAATCAGGATCATTTACTATCAATTGAAGATTGGGTAATGGGTATAACTCTTTTACTTTTACAAAGAGAAGTTTTGTGCGTAAGTCGATATTAGAAAATGCTTTAACTTCAAGATTTTTTATAAGGATGACATAGATGTTATCTCCAGTATAATTCAAAACCTGAACTGGAATTATTTCACCCTGTTTGAGTTTTTTTTGAAGTTTAGCGCTTTGATCTTTTCCGAGAGAAAAACTTTGATCTGACATTTTTGTTTAATGACTATAATTCATAATTATTCTGACATTTTTATTATAAAATCAATTTCTCTTTGAGAAATTTGTAATTCTTTGGCAATCTCTTCAATAGCCCATCCATCATTATATAGTTTTAAGATCATTTTCTTTTTGTATTCTTCATCACCAAAACCATCAAAACCCTCCTGGAAGTCATTATCTGAAGGCTTATCT
Organism: Cloacimonadales bacterium (SeqCode); assembly: GCA_963678255.2. Taxonomy (GTDB): domain Bacteria; phylum Cloacimonadota; class Cloacimonadia; order Cloacimonadales; family WRIO01. Next base: position 301,088 of record CAXXTW010000001.1, on the reverse strand, counting down.
TTCTTCATGATAGTAATATAACGGTCTCTATCTTCTTCCTCTTTGATCAATTGGCTTTCTTCTTCATGATCAAGATCTTCAGCAATGACAGGTGGGTTATCATAATCAGGAATCAATGAAGAATTAGAATCTGGATGGTTTTCAACTTCTTCTTGCTCTTCTTGCTGATATTTTTCTCTGTTTTCATAAGCTCTTTTTAGGTTATTTTTATGGATTTCAAATTCTTCATCAGAGATTTTTGGCTTATTTTTTAAAAGTTTCCAATGTTGAAACATTGACATTCCAATGATGGTTAGTATCAAAATTAACACTCCAAAGGTTAATCCCATCCACACTTCTATTTTTGTCTTTAAAAGAGAAGTAGTCCTGTCAATTTTTGTAGTATCTGATTGTGAAAAAGAAGCAAGCATTTTTGCTTCGTTAATCTGTCCTGTATTTGTATAGATTTGAAAGAGTTGAATGTTCGCTTCTTTTTTTAACTGGTGAGAATCTGGTATTGATTTAAAATATTGAATTGCTTCGTTAGTCACTTCAGAATATCTTGAAACTAATCCCAATATAAAAGCTTGCTTTAAACTGTCATTGTCAGCTTTGTTAAAAAGATTTAATAGCTTTTTTTCATTTATTGATAGCCTTAAGCTGTCATTGGTAACTGTTTTGACAGGTAGTTGTGCCTTAGTTGTATTTACTATGGGTGTTTTGATCTCTTCCAAATCCAGTTTTTCTTCTTGTGGATGAGTTTGCTTAATAGGATTAGATTTTTTTATAATAAATTCGGGCTTAGTGATAGGAATTCTCATGAGAGTTTTTTTAACTGATACTGGTTTTAATAATTTAGTTGTGTCAGTCTGATTGACAGTATCAATAATAGATTTGTTTACAGGAATGTTTTCTGTCTTGTTTGAGAGTTTATTCTGAGTTTCAATAATATCTTTCTTAAGTGTTTCAGCTGATTTTTTTTCGGTAGATATTATTGGGGTTGGAGTTGTGTTTTTGTTTTCTATATTGACTTCATTTGTTTTTGATTGAGCTTTTTTATTGATCAAGCGATTCAATTTAGCATTAATGGATTTAGAATTTGGTGTAAGTTTTAAAGCTTTTTTATAGTAATTTTCTGCATTACTCTTTTTCCCAAGGAAAGAAAAATAATCTCCATAACTTATTAATTCACTTAATTTTGTTGGAGTTTTTGAATTAAAAATATCATAAGATAAGACATAGTTACCACGAGATTGTGAATATTCCTTGATATCTTCAAAGAGTTTTGTCGTAAGTATAGTGATGGACAATTGTCCAGAGTCTGAAAGATAATAAATACTTCTAATTGTAGGAGACTGTACTTTTTTTTCTTTTAAAATAGAGCTTTTTCCATTAGGTACTGAGATGACAATCTTTTTATTTGTAGTATCTTTTCTAAAGGAATATATTGGCTTTTGATTGAAGGTTAAGGATACCCTGGCTATCTCGCCGAAATTATAGACAGAGACATTTAGTAGTCTGGTTTCAGCAGATAAGGTAAAAATTGCTGTCAAAAGTGTAAACAATAGTAGAAATTTTCTCATTATATTAACCTCAGTTATTAAAAATCTTTATTTTTAAGAAGGTTTCTTAATTTTAAAATTGCAGAAGAATGAATCTGTGAGACCCTTGATTCTGTGACCGAGAGTACAACTCCAATTTCTTTAAGAGTTAGTCCTTCATAATAATAGAGCGAAATGACAAGCTTCTCTTTTTCAGGGAGATGGTTAATTGCCTCTATTATTTTTCGTTTAAGTGTTGATCTTCTTTTTTCTGTTTCATAGTCTTCTTCTTTATTATCAATTAATTGATTTAGCTGGAGGGAGTTATCATCTCCACTCTGATTAACATCAGAGTCTAGTGAGTGTAAGAAAAGAGGTCCCAGATTATCAGTTAATTGATAGTATTCATCAATAGAAATGTTAAGTTCTTTGGCGATTTCTTCATCAGAAGGTATTCTGTTTAATTCATGAAAAAGATGATGAATAGCTGAATCTATTTTTTTTGCTTTTTGTCTTATACTTCTTGGAACCCAGTCGAACCGTCGGATTTCATCTATAATGGCTCCTTTTATTCGAATGGCTGAAAAGGTTTTAAATTCAATACCTTTTGAAATGTCAAAACGCTCAATAGCTTCTAATAAGCCTAAAACACCTGCACTATACAAATCATCTTTTTCAAGCCCATGAGTAGAGTAAATCACTAAACGATTCACTATATAATGCACTAGTTTAAGATATCGAACCACAATCTGTTCCTGCAATTCAGGTCTTCCTGTTCGTTTATAGAGTTCCCAGAGCTTTTTTTCATCCACTTCCATTAACATTCCTCCCAATAGAAATAAGGGGATCAATGTTAGTATGTATGCCTGAATAAATAAATGTTGTCAAGATAAATATTAAGAAGTGAGGAAAAAGTGAAAAATTATAAAAAATGGTTGACAAAAAAATTATATTGGAACATAAGTTGCATTGTTAGGAAATAGAAAAAAATTCCAGGAGGAAAGATGTCAAAAGTCTTCAAATCTCAAAAAGGTTTCACCTTAATTGAAATTTTGGTGGTCGTTATTATCGTAGCAATCCTTGCAGCGATTGCAGTTCCCATTTACATGCGTTATGTGGAAAAAGCTAGAGCTACAGAAGCTCAATCAGCCCTTTCAACTATTCGCAAAGCTTATGATATTCAAAATCAACAATATGGTACAACAGAAAATTTCAGAGTAGAAGATGCATTAAAAGAAGCAAAGATCGGTAAAGCAACTTCAAAAAATTGGAAATTTGAAGTAGTTGGAAACCCTCCAAAAAAATATTTAGCTACTTCAACTGCCGAATTCTCAGGTGGCGAAGGTAAGCAAGTATGGTATGATGTAACTGAAGCTAAATTCCATGGTTACGGAATTGACACTTATACTGACGATGAAAGTGGATCCGAAGAATAATCGGACCAGGAGGCATAATTGTTAACAATCCAAGATCTTCTTCGGTTTACAGCTGAAGCTGGAGCATCAGATTTGCACATTAGTGCTGGATCTTTTCCCATGGTTCGTGTACATGGAAGAATGAAAAAACTTAACCTTCCCAAGCTGACTCAGGAAGATTTATCCCAATTGATAGATGGTGTTTTAACCGAAACTCAAAAAGAATTATTTAAGGAAAAGTTAGAAATTGACTTTTCTACTAAATTAAGCTCTGATGTCCGTTTTCGTGTTAATGCATTCAACCAAATCAATGGATACGCTGCCTCATTTCGTGTAATTCCTAATGAAATTAAAAGTTATCATGAATTACATCTTCCAGAGATACTTGAGCGCTTAGCTATGAAGGAAAAAGGGTTGATTTTGGTTACCGGTCCTACTGGATCAGGTAAGTCAACCACTTTGGCAACCATGATCGATTCTATAAATGAAAAATTACAAAAACACATCATAACAGTCGAAGACCCTATCGAGTTTGTCCACTCTTCCAAAAATTGTTTGATCAATCAAAGAGAGCTGGGACACGATACTTGGTCATTTACGGCAGCTCTTCGATCTGCTTTACGTGAAGATCCAGACGTGATACTCGTTGGTGAAATGCGTGATCTTGAAACTGTATCTTTAGCTTTAACTGCTGCTGAAACGGGGCATTTAGTACTTGCTACCCTTCATACCAGTAGTGCTACTAAAACTATTGATCGTATCATTGATATGTACCCCAGAGAACAACAAGCTCAGGTTCGATCCATGTTGTCTGAATCTTTAGAAGCTGTTGTCGCTCAAACTTTATGCCCTTTGAAAGAAGGAAATGGTCGTGTCCCTGTTTTAGAAATTATGATCGCTAACACTGCGGTGAGAAATCTAATCCGTGAAGAAAAGACCTATCAGATCCCTTCTGTTATTCAATCTGGAACTAAAGAAGGTATGCAGTCTAAAGATCAATCTTTATACAACCATGTCATGAACGGATTAATTGACCGTAATGTTGCAGAACAAACTGCTGATAATCCAAAAATGTTTGTAACCGGAGCAGGTTTTTAATGAAATTGACTAAAACCTTAGATAACCAAAAAGGTTCAGCTTTGTTTGAAATATTGGCCGCTATGGCAATCTTAACGTTTGTCGTTACGGGCATGATGATTACTATCACTTATGCCCGTTACAAGGCTTTAACAAATTATCACGATCGTAAAGTTGCATTTCTTGTTGATGGAGAATTAAATAGAATACGTCTTCATTTTATGAAATTTAATGCTCTTCCTTCATTAATACCTCAAACGATCGCGATTGAAGAACCTTATAGAGGAAAGAGAATTAATTGTAGGATTACATTTAGTAAATTCTATCAATATGATTACAATACGGGTTTGAATGTGGTTTACACATCTGTGACAGCCGTTGGTGAATGGCGGGAAAATCCTGATCTATTCGGATTAACTCCGACTTCTGGCCAAGTTCGCCATATAACTCTTCGAGAAGATTATTATCAAAAGGTTACACCATAGGTGCAAATATGTTAAAGAATTTAAATGAAAAAGGTTTTACAATCACAGAAGTTATAGCTGGGATCGCCTTGACCGGATTATTAACAGCAGGTTTTATTCTAGTACTAGTTCAATTTTTTACTACTTTTTGGGAATTGAAGGATTACAATGAATTACAACATGATTTAGTGCAGACAATGTTGTATATTCGTAATGGTTACCCCAAAAAAACGATAAACAATGATATTCAGATGATTGGATTGTATACAGCTAAAACAGCAGTCATAGAATCTAATGGGAAAAAAATTACGATTTATCCTAATATTCCTGATGATCGTAATAATTATTGGGCACAGTTCAAATTATTCAATGGAAAAATTTTGTACAGTGCTAAGTTTTCTATGATTAACGTCAATAGTGAAGTTATCTTTCCCAAAGATGAACGTTTAATTAAAAAGGAATTAAAGTTTAGAATAATTGATTTAAATTTTCGTAAAGTGGATTCATCCCTAAATGGTAATGTAGCTTTAATAGAAGTTAAGATCACTGGACGTGTTCGTTTCAGACAACGCCTTACCGATCAGACTGCTGCAGATGATTTGAGACAGAATACGCGAGACGCTAAGTTTGTAAATCTTATCTATTTAGGAAATTCTCAATAAGAAATTCTTAAATTCTGATATTATCTTTTATCCTTAAGGAGGATATAATGACCCTTATTAATGACCGGGGGGTAGGATCCAATATTTTAGTGGCAATGGTTCTTGTAATAATTGCCACAATCGCTACCATTAGCTTAATTGCTGTTGTTAATGAAGATGTTTATACCACAAACGTCTTACAGGATAGTTTACAAGAAGATCTTTTATTAAGATCTGAAGTTAAACGAATTACCATCATGTTAGAAGATGGAAAACTTGTTTTAAGTCGAAGAGTTGTCAGTATCTTAGCAAAAGAACGTAATGTAACCTATTATGTTGATTTATTAAAGAAATTTACTTCCATGAATACCTTTATGGGTTTAACCATGGATCAGGTTGCAACAGTACAAGCCTTATGTACTGCCAGATATTCGAAATTTAGATATAGTGGCTTATATTCGCCTGTTAAGAAGTTTATGGAAAAGAATTCAGCTCGTGAAAGTTTGGCTAAATATCAATACTTCTCAGATACAGAAAAATCAGATATTTCTGACGGTGAAGATGATGCAGCACGTGTTAAATTTTGGGGAAATGATGAGTTGTTTGGGAAAGTTCATAGTAACTCAGATATTTGGTTGCAGAATGGCATAAAGGGCGGGACAACATGTGTTAATCCTGCAAACCCAAATTGGCCTTGGTTTCACGATATGGTAACAACATCCGGACATTTTAGGATTTATTCTTCTGGTATTTTCCCGACTGACGCTCAAAAGGAAGCTATTTTTGAAGGCGGATGGGAAGAAGAAGTGCCTACTATCGCTTATCAACCAACTGCTGAGAGAATTCGTCGAAATGGACTAGCACCTTTTGGAGTTACGTTTGACGAGAATAAAATTTATAAATTATATATCAACCGAGCATCATTGGAGACTACAACCATTACTTTATTAGCTCCTCAAATTGATACTTTTGTTGTTTACTCTAATTACCCTGATGCGTTACATCCAACTATACCCAATAATCCAGCCACTTATATCGGGGATTCTTTGTGGACTAATCGTGTATCTTTACAGGATTCAATTTGGGTTGTAGGTCCTACTTATGGATTTACAAGTAAATCATTCTTTATACCCGGAGTGACTTGGGTAGATGGTTTGGTTGCTGGAAAATTGACTATTGGTTGTCAAGGAAATGCTTATATTACCGGTAATATTACCTATGCAAATACTACTATAGAGCAACCTCCTGATGATCCAGACCAACTAAATAGATATGATTATTTTGGTTTGGTGGCAGAGGGTAGTATAATCATCAAATATAAATATTATGATAAACTTAATGAAGTAATTAATAGTAGTAATTCTCAAGGTCCTAATGGAAATGTCTATCTATATGGTGCCTACGCTGCTATAGGGGCAGAAGATGAGGCTTTAGAAGAAAATTCATTTAGAACAGCAGGTGTATTTACTTATGAGTATCAACACCCTCATGGAGCTACAACTCCGTATAGAGGATTTAATAATCATACTGGTAGAGATACTTTATACACTTTTATCGATTTACATCGGTATATGTATAAACCTTTACCTCCTATTACTACAGGGGCTCCCGCTTGGAAAAAATGGCCTAATTTAACACCAAACGATGTTACTCCTGGTTACCCTGTTGGAGCAATGGCTGGTTTTCCATATTACCCAACTGTAGATTATCCTTGGGTTAATCCAGTTTGGCCCGAAGCAGTTAACAGTATAGTTTACGAACGCGGGACTTTATGGATTTTTGGATCTATTGCTCAACGAAGAAGAGGATTTGTTCATCGTAGTGGTACTGTAAATGCTAGTAATCCTGATCAAGGAGCATGGAACCCAGAAGAATGGAAATGGGGTCCTGGTCACGCATCTACAGGTTATGGAAAAAAATATTATTACGATAAACGTTTTTATTTTGTCCAACCACCTGATTATCCGGAAGTTTATAAAAATTCTTCCGCTGGTTTAATGAGCGCTTTTGAAGATTCAGCATGGGGCTTTAAAATACCTCCAAAGCAATTTCCAAAATAAAACATAAAAAAGAGGAATTATGGCAAAGAAGAAAGTTCCGAAATTTAAGGAATCCGTAGGAATCGATGTCGGATCGCATAGTGTTAAAATCGTGCATCTTAAACGATTACATGAAGGATTTAAATTATTAAATTATGAAATTCGATCAACTATACCGGAAGGGATGGAGTATATACCTTCAGATCTCAGACCGGACAGACATGCTCCAATAATCTCAGAAATGCTTAAATCGCTGAAGATTAACACTAAGAAAGTTCAGCATTTAGTAACCTGTATTGGTGGAGAGAATATCAGTATTAAACAGATTAAAACAATCTTTTTACCTGATGAAGAATTAGAATCCGCTTTGTTTTTCGAAGCAAAAAAACATTTAGCTATTAGTGGCGGTGAAATGATTCTTGATTATCAGGTTTTAAGTGTTGAAGAAAAAACTAATAATATGAATGTGTTATTGGTGGCTACGACAAAAGAAGAGATGAAAGATCATACAAATATCTTAACAACTGTTGGATTAACTCCAGGAATTGTTGATGCTGAATCCTTAGCTGTAGCGAATGTTTTTGCATTAAATTCATATGTTGAAGAAGGTGTGTATATTGTATTAAACATTGGTGCTCACCGGACAAACATGGTGGTCTATGGTCCAAACTCAAAATTCTTTGCTCGTGATATTGATTATGGTGGATATCATTTTACAAAAGACATCATGAAATCACGAAATTTGACATTTGAAGAAGCTGAAAAGTACAAATTTGAACATGGAATTAAAGGCCCTGTTGTTCAGGCTCAATCCATTTCTTTAAGTACTCTTGATATCTCTGAAAAACCAACCGAGGAATCTATAGCTATGGAAGTTAAACGATCTCTTCGTTTCTATGTCAAAGAAGCAGGTAACAGTGATTTTAGAAAGGTTCTCTTAATAGGCGGAACTGCAAAGCTAAATGGTTTAGTAGAATACCTGAAAGAAAATCTCAATATCGAAACTGAGATTTATGATCCATTCTTTAACCTCGAAATGCCTGAGAAATTTAAAAGTAAAAAAGATCCTCAACTTGCTTTGGCTTTAGGGCTAGCGATGAGAACAGAATAATTTCGAGAGTGAAGGATTAAGGAGATATAATATGAATCAACTGCATTTCACCATAAACCTTAATAAGTTTGGTGAGCTCAAACAGCAGATGGAAGCTGAAAAAAGGACTTTCACCAGAATGTTAGTCTTTTTTGTATTAGCTTCTGCTTTGTTGTACGGTTTTGCGATTTATGTGAATTCATCGCTAAAAGATAAATATCAAAACCGAAAAAGTCTTTTAGCTCAGATTGAGAAAGAATTAAATCAGTACAGCACAAGTTCGGAATTTTTATCATCAAAAGATTTAGAAAGACTAACAAAGATCAATAGTAATAGAATCTTTTGGGCTAAAAAATTAGTTGCTCTTTCAGAGAGAACTTCTTCAAAGATAGCTATCACACACTTTTCATTCAAGTCTGGGATATTATCATTATATGGAATAACCAAATTAGACAAGAATGAAAAAGAATTCGATTTAATGGATGATTTTATTTTTAAGTTAAAACAAAACCAATCCATTAGTATTGATTTTCCTGAAATTAAATTTGTACGTTCAAGTAAAGATCGTGAAAAGGATGTCGATATCCTTAGATTTCAAATTGATTGTATAAGTAAAGATTATGGTTCGAAAGAGGATAGAGGAATATGAAACAGAAATATTTAATCTTCCTGCTCATCATCATTGTTGGTAGTTTCTTCATATTATCAACTACTGGTATGATGGTAAAAAAACAAATCAAAAGTATAAACAAAATTGATAAGAAGATAAAGTTAAATCAGGAAAAACTGAACAGTGCAAAGGTTTTAAATCAAGAGCTCAGTCAGGTTTCCAAGATTATCGCAAACACTTTAACAGCTAATAAAGAATTATCTGTTACTGAAGCAAATCAATTCGTAAAAGAATTAGCTGATGTTTGTGATCGTTATCGTATTAGCGTTCTCAGTTTGTTTCCACGAATTTCTTATTCATCTAACAAGGTATTAGAACAACAATTTACCATAGAAATTGAATGTACTTATGTACAACTTGGGCAATTTCTTACCAGTTTAGAAGCTTATGATTATATCTTAAAAGTCAATATGTTGGACATTAAACCAGTATCTGGCAATAAAGAAATTCAAAAGCTTGATGGTGAGACCTTATACCGTGTTACTATTGAAGTTTCGATTTTCAAAATTGTGAAGGAGTCATAGTTATGCAAGATAAATATTTAAAAGATCTCGTTATTGGTTTGACCATTATCATGCTCTTAGTATTTATTGGTAATGATTATTACACCTATAATAAAGCTAAAGATGTACCTGTACAGTCAAAGTATGCCAATATTGCTTTGGATGCAAATTTACTAGCAAAGATACAATCTATAGAAAATTCTATAAGCGATCGTAAAATGTTCCATTTTACAGTCACTAAAGATCCTCTACAACAAGATTTGATAGTAAAAACTAAAATGGATTTACAAAAACAATGGGAAGACACCGTTCGTTCCATGATGCGTTTATCAGCTACTTTTACTGATTCAAAGGGTCGTTCAAAAGCAACAATTGAATATCAAGGTCAAAATCATTATGTTGGTGTTGGAGATGTAATTCCAGGCACAAATAAGAAAATAACAGAAATTCAAAATTCCAGAGTATACTTTGTAGAAAGCGGTTACAAGGGCATGTTGGATGTTCAGAAGATTCCGCCTAAACCGGTCGAGCTTGATGAAAAGAAAGCTGAAAACCAGCATAATTGGTAATGAAAAATTAATATAGAAAAGAAGGAGAATTTATGGTCCCGAGCGTAAATCGCAATCAAATGAGAGTTATAATCCTCTTAATGTGTTTTCTTTTCGCAACTATGGCATTATTTGCTCAGACAAAAAATGACCTCGTGAATAGAAAAGTCACTTTAAACGCAGAAGATGCACAATTGTCAACAGTTCTTTCAACTCTTGCTCGCATGAGTGATTGCAATATCGTGCTTTCTGTTGATGGGGGTTCCAATCAGCAAGCTGTAGGAGGTAACCAACAACAAAATCAGGAAAGAAAAATTACTGTTCATCTTAAAGATGTTCCAGTAGAACAAGCTCTTAGTTTAGTTGTAAAAAGTGTAGGTTTATCTTATCGTTTAGTTGGAGAAAACACTTTTTTAGTCGGTGAAAAGACTAAAATTAGTGAAGAAGTTGGCGAAAGATCTTATATCTTAAATTTAAATTATGTCAATGCAGAAAAGATTGTAAAAGCTTTTGCTAATATGGGTGGAAAGATTACTGCAGTTGAAGGTCAAAATTCACTTTTAATATCAGCTAATCCTGAAACTTATGCAGAAATTAGTAAACGAGTAGAAGACTTAGATGTTCAACAGAAACAGATCGAAATCAGAGCACGTTTAATCGAAGTTTCAATTAATGACACTAAGAAATTAGGCCTTGATTGGGGTAGATTAAATCATTTAACTACAATTTTAGCAGAAGATGCAGTTAATGGCGAAGGTATTGGAATACCTTATAATTATTCAGATGTAACTGGTGTATTACCTTTTGGTAATGAATCAGATTTGGAAAAACTTCCAGAATCACAATACTTTCAAAAAATGGATAGTTGGGATAATGTAGGTCATTTCAGTCGTCAATTAACAGCTTTTGATGTAACAATAGATTGGTTATTACAAAACAATGCTGCAAAATTACTTACTGATACTAGAATCACTGCTTTAAATGGTGAAGAAGCAGAAATCTTTATTGGTGAAGACATCCCTTATGTTGTTGTTGATAATGACAAACAAGTTCAAGTTGAACATACCCAAGCTGGTATCAAACTTAATATTAAACCTGTTTTAAACAAAGACGGTCAAATTACTGCTAAAATAGCTCCCGAAGTAAGTTCAGTTATCGATTTAGTCGGTGGTTATGTACCAAGAACTAAACAAAGAAAAGTATCTTCAACCGTAACCGTACCGGATGGTAAGAAGATTCATGTTGGTGGACTTTTAAGTTCTAATTTATTTAACACTACGAATAAAGTTCCATTTTTAGGTGACTTACCTTTTATTGGAAGATTATTCCGTCATGAATATACCCAAATCCAATCAACGGATTTGATTATCGAAATTACTCCTCGTGTTGTGAACGTTGAAAACGAACAAACCGAAATTGAAATTGATAACAGATTAGGAAAAGAATTAATTAAAAGAACTAATCAAGAATCAGAAAACAAATAGGAGTTATCATGAAAAAATCATTAGGTAATAAAATATTTAGTTATAGAGTATTGAGTATCATCACTTTAAGTTTTATTTTTATAACCATGTTATTTTTAACTGGTTGTGATAAGAGAACAGTAGATGAAAACAGGATCCAAATTTCGAGTATGATGACATCAGGATCTACATTATATGAAGATAATGGTGCAACATTTGTAACTGTTTCAGTAACTGTAAAAGACAATAATGGCTTTCCTGTTGCTGGACAAATGGTAAATTTTAAAGCCAGCGCTGAACAGATTGGCATCCTACCAGCTCGCGCTTACACTGATAGCTCAGGTATTGCCAAAGCTGATGTATTTGTTAATAGTGCAATAATTCCTGCAGGAATGACTTATTATGCAGTTAAAGTTGAATCCTATTTAGGAACTAAATTTCAAAAATCAGTTGATTTACAAGTTCAGTCATCACCTGATGTAAATGTTATAAATTTAGATCCAATCCCTGCAGCTTTATCAATTAACCAGGAAATATTAATTAAAGCTCGCCCATTTGGAGTGAACAATCAACCAATTACCGATGGAACAAAAGTTACTTTTGTTGCAACTGGCGGGTATTTTATTGATGAATATCTTTCTGCTTTCGAAGGTCAATTCCAAGCTGCGGTAAAAAATGGTGTGGCTACTGTGAAATTCAGAGCTGGTACTAATTCTACTTCAATTAATGTAAACGCTGAAATTGGATCAGTTTCAAGTGACACTTTAGATTTTATGGTGTTACCAGGAAGTCCAAAATTAATGACTTTAGTGCCTTTTAAAGCACAAACAGATACAATTGTTAATGACGTTTCTATTAATGGTCAATCTGTTGAAATTCATGCAGATCTATCAGATGAATGGGGTAATGTAATTCCTGGTAGAATTATTAATTATACGACTACTTTAGGAAATATAACTCCAAATGCCTCTACAGATTTACAAGGTCATGCAAAAGTGATGTTTAATCCAGGGTCAATTGCAGGTAATGCAACAATAACCGCAACATCAGACAGTGCAACTGCTATAATAATGATTTCTGTTACGTCTGATGAAGTTCAATTTTTGAGATTCACAAATGAAGGAACTATCAATTTGAATGTAGCAGGATCAGGTGGTATTGAATCTCAAACTTTATCAGTAAAATTATTCGATACGAGTGGAAATTTGGTAACCAGTCAAAAAACAATACGTTTTGAATTGAAATCTAAACCAGATAATACTACAATCAATAATTCTCCAAATGAAGTTAATGTTCAATCATACGGAGGGATAGCGTCTGTATCAATTAATAGTGGCAACAAATCTGGTATTGCAGTTTTAAGAGCAACTTTGATGAATGATGATGGTTCTCCTACTCCAATATATGTTGAACAAGGCCGTATAATTATCCATGCTGGGAAACCACATAGTGTAGCCTTTACTATTGGCGGTAATGATTCTGGTTTTGATTTAGGTGCAGGTAACTGGAGAGTAAACGTTTCAGCAATTATTCGTGACTTATGGGGTAATCCAGTGGATAAGGGTACTGGTGTTTATTTCAGTATTCTTGATCCAACTATATATTCAGACTCTGTAACCATAGTTGCTCCAGCTTTTGTAGGTAATATTAGTGCTTCTGGTGATTCAGCAGCGGGTACAGCTTACACCGTAATGGTTTATCATGGATCATTGTCAAATACCAAAGTAAATGTTAGCGCAGAGATTGGTCAAACAAACTCTGATAGTACTAATGCAGCAACAGCAATTTTGACTCTTCCTATGCAGAATATTAATATTGAAGTTGTACCAAATCCTCAACATGTCGATTGGACAGCGACAAGTAACCCTGATACAAAAAATGCAACAATAATTACTAAAGTAATTGATGGGCAAGGAAATCTTTTAAGAAATGTTCCACTACAATTTTATATTTCAAGAGGAACTTTTATTGATATGGATATTCCATTAGAAAATCCGTCCGATAATAATCCCGTAACCGGAATCACAGCAAATAATGGTATAAATATTAAAACAGTTAAGTTTTATCAATATGAATGTCCAGAACCAAGTCCTGCAGGACCTGGTGAAACTTCTGGTACAGTAACTGTTACAGTATTAGGTACAGGTAAAACAGGGACAACTGACTTTATCTTAAGAAGATATGTTCCTGGTGAATAAGCAAAAGATATGATTTAAACATAATTAGGGAAGGGCTTTCCCTTCCCTCCCTTTATGAAATTTATTAGGAGAATTAATGTCATTTAATGCACAGTTTGCAAGAATCGGTGAAGTTTTAGTTCATAAAGGCTTTGCATCTGAAGATCAGGTTAAAGAAGCTTTGATCAAACAGAATAATTTCGGATTAAAGATAGGTGAAACCCTTATTAAATTGGGTTATATCACTGAAAAGCAGTTACTTGAATCGCTTCATGATCAATTAGACATAGATATTGTTACTCAAAATGAAGTAGCAGAATTAGAAGAAAAGATAGTAAGTTTAATACCAGAACCTTTTGCTGTAGAAAACAGATGTATAGCTATTAGTTTTGATGGAGATGTTGTTGTGGTCGCAATGACAGATCCAGAAAATATTATGGTTATAGACAATTTGAAAAAAATAGTTCAAAGAAACGTCAGAACTGCATTGATAGGTGATTCACTTTTAACAGACGTTTTGGAAAGATATTATAAGAGTATTCGTACAACATCTCAGGTTGAAGATGCAGTAGGTAATTTTGAATTTGTAGCAGTTGATGATGATGAACAGGAGATATCCATCGGTTCTTCAAAAGAAGCTGATGCACCTATTGTAAAAATGGTAAATTTAATAATCACTGAAGCTATCAAATCAGGTTGTACAGATATTCATATAGAACCATTAAGCAAGAATACCAGAGTTCGTTTTCGTGTGGACGGTGCTTTGAGAGAAGCTATGAACCCACCTATTCAAATGCATGCAGGAATTATTTCTTTAATAAAAGTGATGTCAAAGTTGAATATTGCTGAAAGACGTTTACCACAAGACGGTCACATTTCTTTGAAAACAAGTTTAAAGAGTGTTGACGTTCGTGTGTCTATAACACCAACTGTTTTAGGTGAAAAAGTTGTTATGCGTCTTTTGGATAAAGGAGATTTTGGTTTTACTTTACAAACACTAGGATTTGAACAAGAAAAACTCAATATATTTAAAAAATGGATTCATCGTCCTTATGGAATTATTATTGTTTCTGGTCCTACAGGTTCAGGTAAATCAACCACATTGCATGCAGCAATAAAAACAATCCAGAATATCGAAACTAATATTATTACAGTTGAAGATCCTGTGGAATATAGATTAGAAGGAATCACTCAGATAGAGACTCATGAAAAAATTGGTCTTACATTTGGTGGAGCATTAAGATCTGTTTTACGACAGGACCCTGATATTGTATTGATAGGTGAAATTCGAGATGAAGAGACAGCAGATATTGCTATTAAGTTTTCTTTAACTGGTCACTTAGTGTTCTCAACACTTCATGCTAATGATGCTCCATCAACAATTACACGTATGATCGATATTGGTATTGCGCCTTATTTGGTTGGTTCTTCATTGAATTTGGTCATGGCACAACGTCTTATTCGTAAAATCTGTAAGCATTGTGTAAGAGATTATCAACCTACTGCAGATGAAATTTTTGCTGCAGGTGTTCCCGCAGACATAGCTAAGGATATCAAATTTAAAATTGGAGCTGGTTGTGTGCATTGCGACAATACTGGTTACTCAGGACGAACAGGTATCTTTGAAATGCTTGAAGTGAACGCTAATATTAGAAAACTGATTTTTGAAGGAGCAAATCAAGATTTAATTCGTGAGGCTGCTTTAGAAAATCATATGTCAACACTTCATGACGCTGCTACAGAAAAAATGATCGCTGGCGTAACAACAATAAAAGAAGTCATTAAATTGACTGTGTTCGATTAAAAATAAGGATTAAAATATGGCTGCATTTCAATATATAATCAAGGATCCGAAAGGCTCACGAGTTGAAGGAATCATGAAAGCTTCATCGATGGATGAAGCGATTGAGAAGCTAAGTAAAGAAGGTGGAACCATCATATCAGTTAAAAGTGCTGCTGAAGGTGCTTTTAAAGGAAATTTATCATTATTTGATAAAATTATGTTGACCATCTATAAAATCAGAACAGGTGTTTCCTTAAAGATTTTAGTATTTTTTACTCGTCAGATTTCAACTATGTTTTCAGCCGGTTTGACTATCGAAAAATCAATAACAGATCTTGAAAAAGAAGAAAGACATAAGAAATTTAAGAAAGTTCTTAAGAAAATTGGTGATGATATTCGTAAAGGATATTCTTTATCAGAGGCTTTAGAACAACATCCAGGTATTTTTAATCCACTATATATAGCTTTGGTAAAAGCAGGTGAAGTATCAGGTACATTACATACTATTCTTGATGGTTTATCTGACTATCTTGAAAAAATTGAAGATACAAAAAGAAAAGTTATGTCAGCAATGGCTTATCCTGCATTTATTGTAGTGTTTTTAACTGGTGTTGTTTGGGGATTATTTTACTATTTAATTCCTATGTTCGCTGAAGTTTATGCTAGATTTCACGCTCAATTACCAATTGCAACCCGTACTGCTATTATGATAAGTGACACTCTTAGAGATCATGTTGTAATATCATTTGTGATAATTATTTTATCTTTGTTAGGGTTATTCTTGGTATATTTAACTGATCGTGGCAAGTATTTCTTTGATTCAATAGTCTTAAAAATTCCTGTAATTGGTGGATTAGTAAACAATTCAATTATGTCCAAATTTGCTCGTACATTTAGTATTTTGATGACAGCTGGTGTGCCGATTATGGACACTCTTGAATTAGCAGAAAATGTTGTTCAGAACGCTGTTGTGGAAAATGCTATACGTAAATCACGAGTTATGGTTAAAGAAGGTTATAGTATTGCAGGCGCATTTAGAAAAACAGGTGCTTTTCCTTCAACCCTTTTACAGTTAACTGCCACAGGTGAAGAAACTGGTGAAATGGATAAACTTTTGGGTAAGGCAGCTGAATTTTATGAAAAATTGGTTGATACAGTTATCGAAAGATTAACTTCATTAATAGAACCATTTTTGATAATTATTATGGCTGCTGTTGTCGGTAGTATAATCGTAGTTGTTTATTTACCGATCTTTAATTTAGGTTTGGCAATTTCAGCCGGTACAAATTAAAACTCAAATATCTATAAAAAAACCCGATCGAAAGATCGGGTTTTTTAATTATATTACTGCAAATTAATCTGATATGTCTATAAGATGCATCATGATTTTAACTGCATTAGTCGCAGCTCCTAATCTAACATTATTGGCAACATTCCAAAGTTGGAGAGAGGTTTCATCATAAGCATGACGAATCCGAGAAACATGAGAATCATTAGAATTTTTTAAATCATAAACGGTTAAGTATTTTTCATTATACTTAACTGAAGGAGATTTTTTTAAAATATTAATTACTTTATAGATTTCGACTGGTTTTTCTAGTTGAACAAAAATTGATTCAGAATGTCCATACATGACGGGAACTCTAGTAGTCGTAGCACATATTTCTAGCTCAGGTTTATTTAATATGCGTTTTGTTTCAAATTGGATTTTTTCTTCTTCATCGCAATAACCATCTTCCGAAATATTACCAATTTGAGGAATAACATTCATGTCAATATGTCTGGGGAAAGGTCCGTCTTCATAAGAACCCAGTCTTTGTTCTTCCATAGCCATAATCCTTTTGTGTCCAGCTCCAGAGACTGACTGCATGGTCGTAACTAAAACTCGTTTAAGTCCATAATGTGTATCAAGGGGTTTCAAAAGAAGCACCATTTGGATCGTAGTGCAATTAGGGTTAGCGATGATACCCTTGTAGTTGATAAGTGCGTCACCGTTGATTTCAGGTACTATTAAAGGAATCTTTAAGTCTTTTCTAAAAGCAGATGAATTATCTATTATCTGATTCCCTGATTGAGCTGCTATGGGAGCAAACTGTTTGGAGACTTTTGATCCTGCAGAAAATAATAAATAATCAAAAGTCTCTTTCATTGATTCTTCTGTTAGTTCTTCAACAACGATTTCTGAATTTTTATATTTTAATTTTTTACCTGCTGATCGATAAGAAGCAAATAATCTTAGTTCTTTCACAGGTATTTCAAATTCTTCTATACATTTAATCATCATTAAGCCTACTTCTCCAGTAGCTCCGACAATTCCAATTTTCATGATGACTCCTTATAAAATAACATTTTAACAATAGAAATTATAATATGCAAAAAAGGCAAGCTTTTTTTGATTAAAAAATAATTAAACTTTGAAAAATACAAAATAGAATTAATTTGTATTATAAATATAGGTTAGTAGAAGGTGAAATGAAAGAGAAGAAGAAATATAAAATCGGTGGGATGAGTTGCGCTGCCTGTATAAGAACAGTTGAAAAATCAATAGATAAGATAGAAGGTGTTAAACAAGTACAAATAAATTTAGCGACAAATATGGCAACCGTTGAATTTGATCCAAGTGTATGTACTGATCAAGAGATAGTTAAGGCTGTAAAAAATGCAGGTTATGAAGTATTAAGTGAAAATCTAGAACAGAATTTGTCAGAGAAAGAGAACTTTTATTTAAAAGATAAAAAAAATATGATTTATTCATGGATTTTAACAGCACCTATGATGCTGTTGATGTTTGTTGGAATGCTAGTGAATTTGGAAAAACAATCTCAATATATTCATTACTTATCACAAATTCTTGCATTAGTAATAATCTTTTTTCCTGCTCGACAAGTATTTATCTCAGCCTTTAAATCTATCAGTCATTTTAATGCTAATATGGATGTATTGATTGCTTTAGGTTCAGGTTCAGCTTTAATAACAGGTTTGTTAAATATTGGTAGTATATCTCATGGATTTACAGAGATTTCAAGCATGATTTTAGCGATTCATTTAACTGGTCGATTTATTGAAAGAAAAGCCAAGGGAAAAACTTCTCAGGCAATCCGTAAGTTAATGGAAATGGGTGCTAAAGAGGCTTTAGTTTTAATAGGAGATAATTGGGAAAAGAGAGCTGTTTCTGACTTAACCATAGGGCAGATCATGATGGTGAAACCAGGTGAAAAAGTTCCTACTGATGGGATTGTTATTGAAGGTGAGAGTTATATTGATGAATCAATAGCAACTGGAGAATCAATAGCTGTATTTAAAACTATTGGCTCTTCAGTTATTGGAGCAACAATAAATTCAAGTGGTAATTTAAAAGTAGAGATTCAAAAAGTAGGTAAAGAGACTTTTTTATCAAGAATGATACAACTTGTAGAGGATGCTCAAAGCACTAAAGTTCCTATTCAAGCTTTTGCTGATAAAATAACAGGAATTTTTGTGCCCATGGTCATTATGTTTGCTGTAATAGCTTTTTTCGTTCATTTATTTTGGGGAGAGCAAATAATCAATTTGTTAATGTCGATAAATCTTCATTTACCTTGGGTGCATCAACATAATTCGCCTCTTGAACAAGCTATCTTTGTAATGATTTCCGTCTTAGTAATTGCTTGTCCTTGTGCTTTAGGATTAGCCACACCAACTGCTATCATGGCTGGAATGGGTATAGGTGCTAAATTTGGAATTCTCTTTAGAAACGGTGAGGCTATTCAAACGATTTCAGAATCTAAGATGATTGTATTTGATAAAACTGGTACTTTAACCTTAGGTAAACCAGTTGTTACAGATATATTTGCTGTTGAAGGAATTACAGAAGAAACTATTATAAAGACAGCTTATACGCTGGAATCTCAGTCTGAACATCCTTTATCTTTTGCCATAGAACAAAAAGCCAAAGAAATGGGATTGATACTTTTAAAGAGCACAAATTTTAAAAATTTCAGTGGTAAAGGTATAACAGGAAAAGTAGATGATAAACAGTATTTCGTTGGATCAGAGTTATTTTTGACAGAAAACAATGTAAGTTTTGGTCAGTATCAGGATAAGATTGACGAGAGAAGATCTCAGGGAAAAACCTTGATTTTATTGAGTCAGGAGAATGAATTTCTGGGATTTATTGCTTTAATGGATCAAGTGAAAGATCATGCAAAAGAATTGATTTCAATCTTAAAAAAGAAACAAATCAAAACAGTTCTATTATCTGGAGATAATGAAAGAACAGTTAAGGAAACTGGGAAAATATTAGATATTGATCAAGTGACTGGAGGTGTGCTTCCAGATCAAAAGAGTCAAAAAATTAAAGAATTGCAAGAGCAAGGTCATCGTGTGATTATGGTAGGTGATGGGATCAATGATGCTCCAGCATTAAAGCAGTCCGATATAAGTATAGCGATGGGGCATGGGACAGATATTGCGATGGAAGTCTCTGATATTGTTATCATTAATGGTGATCCCTTATCGATAATTAAGACAATCAATCTCTCAAAAGAGATTTTTAAGGTTATTAAACAAAATCTTTTTTGGGCATTTTTCTACAACCTAATAGCCATTCCGTTTGCTTTCGCTGGACTACTACATCCCATCATCGCAGAAACAGCTATGGCTATAAGTTCAATAACAGTCGTTTTAAATGCAAATCGATTAAGGAATATTGATTTAAACATTAAGGGGAAAACAATGACAAAATTAAGATTAAAAGTAGAAGATATGGTTTGTAATCATTGTAAATTGAGAATTAGCAAAACTATAGAAGCCTTGAATGGTGTGAACAGTATTCATATAGATTTGGAAGAAAAGCAAGTATGGATTGAATATAATGAACAGATAATTCAATCAGAGAAAATAAAATCCTGTATTATCTCTTTGGGTTACCATGTTGAGAGAATGGAATAACTAGTCATTCTAATCTATATTTTTTAAATTGAAGGCAAGTTTTGCACCACAAAGAGCATTTGATCTGATTAATGCAATATTTGCCTTTAAACTTTTTTTGTCTGAGTTTTCAGAAATATATTTTAAGAGGAAGGGAGTCACATCTTTTCCTTTTATCCCTAATAAGTGAGATTGTTTGAACGCTTGTGTGATTAACAATTCCATTTCTTCATATGGATAAGAATTTTCTTCAGGGATAGGATTGCAAATCAAAACGCCTCCTTGTAATCCCATAGACCATTTTAAGTTAATTATTTGAGCAATTTCTTGAGTTGAATTGGAATGACAAAGGAGTTTAATAGGGCTTTTTCTTGAATAAAAGGCAGGTAGAAATTCTGTCTGATAACCTATCACAGGAACTCCAAATGTTTCTAGATATTCAATAGTTTTTTCAAGATCTAGGATTGCTTTCGCACCTGCACAAACAACGGCAACATTAGTTTGAGCTAACTCCTGAAGATCAGCAGAAATATCAAAAGTATTCTCAGCGTTTTTATGAACACCTCCAATGCCTCCAGTAACAAAAACATCAATTCCAGCAAGTTTAGCACAAATCATGGTCGCAGCAACAGTTGTGGAGCCACTTTGTTTTCTGGTAAGAATGACAGGAATATCCATTCGACTCACTTTAAAAATTGATTTATCTTTAGCGAGAAATTCCATTTCATCAGAGTTTACGCCAATAATAATTTTGCCATGAATCAAAGCAATGGTCGCAGGGATAGCACCATTATCTCTAATAATTTTTTCTAGTTCAAGAGCAGTATTTATATTTTCAGGGTAGGGCATACCATGAGAAATTATTGTAGATTCTAAGGCAACAATTGGTTTTTTATGAGCGAGAGCTTCTTTGATTTCTGGTCTTATTTCTAAAAAACTTTCTAATTTGAACATAACTTACTCCTTTATTCAAAAAGACAATATTAATTTGGGTAAGATTTTGATCAATAATTTATTTAAATTAGTTTGGATGATAACCATTTTCAGTATTCTTTATGTTATATGAGAGCATTATCATTTTTTAAAATAGCCTGATGAGAATCCGACCTTTTGCTATTAGAGATAAAAGCCTTCAAATCAGTTATCCATAATTCGTTTCTGTAAAATCCTCTTTTATAGCTCAGCAGAATAACTTTCCAATTAATTAAATCATTCTTAATAGTCTGAGAACATCATCTAAGAATATTCTTTTCAATTCTGATTATTCCCAAGTTAAATAGACGAATACACAGTTTTTCCCCTTCTTTTGTATTGTTAACACTATCAAATAAAAATTGAGAAGCTCCAAGGGAGGAATGACTTATGATAAAGATTGCAATGAAGTGCGAGTTAAAATGAATCTTAAATATTACTATCTACAGAGTAATTAATGATCATTATAATTTAAGTAAAACTGTCTGAGAAGATTGTGACTTATTGAAACAGAAGTAAGTAATATCAGTTCTGAATAGGTACGTGAATAAATAATATAAAAGAAGTAATAAAAAGCGAAAAATGGAATAATAAATGACAAATTAATAAATTAGAAAACATGATCCAATACAATCAGTAACTATTTGTTTTATAATGAAATACACCTATAAAAAAAAATATATTTAAAAAACTCTTGCATAAATCAAGTTCTATAATAAGGGTACATAAAAATTAGTATAGGAGTCTGAGATGTATGTGTATCGCAGGTGGAATTTGCAAATTCATCCTCCAGATATACAGGTAACTCTATCATGGCAATCATTTGGCTCCTTAAATGTTAAAAAAATGGAGGCTTGAATGATTAAAGAGAATTTTTATTCAGACAAAGACTGGAAAAAATTTAAAGATTTTTCTGACACAAAAGAAACACCTTTTATCGTCTGTAGTTTAGATATAATAAAAAAGAATTATCATGATTTACGAGAGAATTTTCCATATGCCAAAGTCTATTATGCAGTAAAGGCAAATCCAGCTATAGAAGTCTTAAGTTTATTAAGAGACTTAGGATCAAATTTTGATGTGGCTTCCGTCTATGAGTTAAGAAAATTATTAGATTTAGGGGTAACAGCCGATCGTATCAGTTTTGGTAATACCATCAAAAAATCAAAGGATATCAGAGAGTTTTATGAAGCTGGAGTCAGACTTTATGTGACAGACAGCGAAGCAGATTTACGTAATATTGCAAAAGCAGCCCCAGGTTCAAGAATTTTTGTCAGAATATTAACAGAAGGTATGGAAACAGCAGATTGGCCATTATCCCGTAAATTTGGATGTCAGACCGACTTGGCGACAGATCTTATCATCTTAGCTAGTAAACTTGGATTGATTCCTTACGGAATTTCATTTCATGTTGGCTCTCAACAAAGAGATATCTCAGCGTGGGATGCTGCGATTTCTAAGGTAAAATATATATTTAACTGGTTAGAGGAAGAAGAAGGCATAAAACTACAAATGATCAACATGGGTGGAGGTTTTCCAGCTAATTATGTAGCTAGAACAAATGATGTGTCTGTCTATGCCTCTGAGATAAATCGTTTTATAACAGAGGATTTCGGTGAAGATCATCCTGAGATAATCTTAGAGCCAGGTCGTTCATTAGTTGCAGAATCAGGAATCATCATCAGTGAAGTGGTTTTAATATCCAGAAAATCCCGTACAGCTTTGAACAGATGGGTTTATACCGATGTCGGCAAATTTAATGGTTTGATAGAAACATTAGATGAATCCATAAAATTTCCTGTATATTCTGAGAAAAAGGGAGAGATGGAAGAGGTGATCATTGCAGGTCCGACTTGTGATTCTCAAGATATTATGTATGAAGACACTAAATACGAATTGCCTTTGAGTTTGTCGATTGGAGATCGATTATACTGGTTTACAACTGGCGCTTATACATCTAGTTATTGTTCAGTTGAATTTAATGGATTTCCACCTTTAAAAACATATTTTATAGATTAAGAAAGGTAGAAAAGGATTATTAGAACCAATAGTCAGAGGATATGTAACGTATGCTTATAGCCATAGTATTATTATTAACTGGTTTTGTTTTAGTGGTAAAAGGAGCAGACTGGCTTGTGCATGGATCCTCTTCTCTGGCGTTAAAATACAAAGTTCCCGAAATTGTTATCGGGTTGACGATAGTCGCATTTGGAACATCGACTCCAGAATTTATCGTTACTTTTTTTTCTTCAATAGCTGGTAAAAATGATTTTGCATTAGGAAACATCGTAGGAAGTAATCTTTTTAATACATTAATTGTATTAGGAATCGCTTCATTAATTTGTCCTATTGTTGTAAATAAAAACACCGTTTGGAAAGAGATCCCTTTTTCCTTGATTGTCACGATTATTGCTATTGTATTATTGAATGATCATTGGTATAGTCAGAAACCTGATGGATTAGGTTTTTTTGATGCCATGATATTCTTAATACTATTTATATTTTTTATCATTTATAATTTTGTGATATCTAAAGTACAAGTAGAAAGTCAAGTTGAAATTCAAGCAGAAACAACTCTCAAAATAATTGTTTTAATAATTATTGGTTTAGCAGGATTGATAAGCGGTGGAAAACTAGTGGTTAAAAATGCTACAGTGATTGCTCAATATTTTCATATCTCAGAGAAAATCATAGGGTTAACAATCTTATCAGTTGGTACTTCCTTACCAGAATTAGCTACATCAATTGTAGCGGCTATAAAAAAGAAGCCTGACATTGTCGTGGGGAATGTCATCGGATCAAATATATTTAACTTAATTTTTGTATTGGGTGTTTCAGCGAGTATAAAGCCAATAGCATATAATTCTTCTTTTAATAAGGATTTTTTATTATTAATAATTTCGAGTTTTTGTTTATTTTTGTTCATGTTTTGTAGGTCAAAGCATAAGATTGATAGAATTGAAGGGAGTTTATTTATTTTAATATATGTGTTTTATATGTTTAGTTTAAAATAAAAAGAAGATTGGTATCGAAATTGCGTTATATTATAAAAGAAATAGAGAGTTTTAGAGATAGTAAGGAGTAAGAATGAAAAAACTACTATTAATGTGTGTGCTAGTGATGACAATGACAATGTTGTTATCAAATACTAAAAACATACAATTTGCAAATACTAAAGATGGCATTTCTTTGGTAAATAATAAATCTGACAAGATCGTTTTAGACATGAATGTTGGCGAATTAATGGTCAGTGATGTAAAGACCAAAGGCGGGAATTTTACAGAAGTATTTATCCCTGGGTTTATTGGAACAGGCAAACCTGGGTTACCCCAATTACCATATATCAGTAAAATTATTGCAATTCCAGTTAATGCAGATATATCTGTTAATTATGTTAACACAAAGATTTCTCAAGTAGATTTAAATCAATATGGGTTTAATACAAAGATAGTCCCAGCTCAACCTTCCATTGCAAAAAATGTAGATTTAAGCACAGTTTCATTTGTGAAGAATGAAGAAGCATATGGGAAATCGAGTTATGAAAGTCATATTCCAGTACGAGTAGAAGAAATAGGATATATGCGAGGCTATCGTTTAGCTCAGGTGATTTATACACCAGTAGAGTATAATCCAATAAAGAATGAGATGAAGGTTTATGATCACATAAAAGTGGAAGTTACTTTTGAGAATGCAGATATTGCCAGAACAGAAGAAATGAAAACCAGTCATTATTCTCCAATGTTTGAAACAGTTCTTAATCAGAATATTTTAAATTATACTTCCCCCAACATACGTGATGCATTAACTCGTTTTCCAGTGAAATATGTGATTATTTCTGATCCGATGTTTCAGGCACAATTACAGCCCTTCATCGAATGGAAAAAGATGCAGGGATTTCAAGTGATTGAGAAATATAAAGGTGACCCAGAAGTTGGTAGCACCAAAGAGAGTATAAAAGCATATTTGCAAGGTTTATGGAATTCTGCAACAACAGAAAATCCTGCTCCCACCTATTTATTGATTGTTGGGGACCATGGTCAGATTCCTGGATGGACAGGAACTACCGAAACAGACCACAAAACAGACTTAAACTATGTCCGGTTACAAGGCATTGATTATTTACCAGAAATGTACTATGGTCGTTTTTCAGCAAATACAACCTCTGAATTACAACCACAAATAGATAAAACCTTATATTATGAGAAATACCAAATAGCTGATCCGACTTATTTAGGGAAATCAGTTTTAATAGCTGGAGTAGATCAGACATATGGTCCAAAGCATGCGAATGCTCAGATTAACTATGCCTCGACACAATATGTAAACCCTGCCCATGGAACAACACCCTTCATCCATCTTTATCCTGCTTCTCAGAATGCAGTTTCTGCAATTCTAAATGAATTTAATCAAGGTGTTGGGTTTGGAAATTATACTGCCCATGGAGATTGGGATGGTTGGTACGATCCAGCATTTAGTAATACGAATGTTTCGAATATGCAAAATGCAAACAAATATTCTTTTATGATAGGTAATTGCTGTTTGACAAACAAATTTGATGTGACTACCTGTTTTGGAGAAGCCTTACTTCGTGCAGCTAATAAGGGAGCCATTGGATATATCGGTGGAACTAATGTTTCCTATTGGGATGAGGATTATTGGTGGGGAGTCGGATTTACTGGATCAGCCCCACAAAATGGAAACGCTGTTCCATATAATGCAAATCAATTGGGGATGTATGATAAATTATTCCATACTCACAATGAAGTCTATGATAATTGGTACACTAGTCAAGGTCAGATTGTATATTCAGGAAATTTAGCTGTTCAACAATCCTCTAGTTCATTAAAAGATTATTACTGGGAAATCTACTCTTTAATGGGAGACCCTTCATTAGTTCCATATATGAGAATTCCTGACAGTAATCCTGCAAATTATCTAACCACGTTATTTATTGGGATGGATATTTATAGCATCACAGGCTCAACACCACATTCATTTGTCAGTTTGAGTATGAATGGCGTGATCTTAGGAACAGGACTAACAGATGAGAATGGGGCATTAGACTTAGAGATTACCCCAATAACAACACCAGGAACAGCAAAATTAGTAATATCAGCACAAAATAATATACCAATCATTTCAGATATCCAAGTGATAACCAACCAAGGTGCCTATATAGTTTTTGAGAATTGTACATTAGGTTTAAGTGGAAATACAGAGTTAGATTACAATTCAAATACCCCTTTAAGTGTATCGGTCAGAAATATTGGTAATGTAGATGCTCAGAGCTTAACTGCTGTGATTCGTTCATTAACTCCTTTTGTTGTTGTAACAGATTCTACGGCCAACGTTTCTACAATCAGTGCTAATGGAAATTATAATTTCAGCAATGGATTTCAAATAACATCTTTATCCAATTCTCCAGATAACACTATGGCAGATCTTCAATTAATTGTTACTGATACTCAGAATCATTCATGGACCAGTGCTTTTAGTTTGCATCTTAATGCACCAAATATTCAGGCTGGAACAATAACCATTGATGATTCAAATGGAAATAATAATGGTCATTTAGATCCGGGAGAAACAGTTTCTCTTATAATACCAGTACAAAACACAGGTCATGCTTTATCTCAGAATGGAAATTTATCAATAGAAAGCCTGAATCCTTTAGTCACTTTATCAACTCATTCAATTCAGGTAAATTCAATTGAAGCAGGTCAGAGTGCAAATTACATTGTTAATGTAACAGCTGATGCAGGCACCGCAGTTGGAACGGTTGTAAATCTTGGTTATTTTATTGATTTAAACAGTCAAGTATATCAAGGCTCTTATGCTCTTTCAGTTGGCTTG
Source organism: Cloacimonadales bacterium (SeqCode) (assembly GCA_963678255.2). GTDB lineage: Bacteria > Cloacimonadota > Cloacimonadia > Cloacimonadales > WRIO01. Next base: position 273,965 of record CAXXTW010000001.1, on the reverse strand, counting down.
ATTATTGAGAGTTTTGAAACAGGTAATTTTACTGCAAATCCATGGATTTTAGGAACACCTTCTTGGACAATAATTAATACAAATGCTTTTGATGGGACCTATTGCGCAAAATCAGGAACGATAAGCGACAATGGAGTCACAACCTTATCTATTATTAACGAAGCTTCTTCTGCTGGTGTTATCAAGTTTGCTTATAAAGTCTCATCAGAACCTTCTTATGATTTTTTACAGTTTTATATAGATAATGACTTAATAGATTCTTGGTCAGGTTCATTAGCTTGGAGTGAAACAGAATTTAATGTAGCAGCTGGAAACCATACCTATAAATGGCAATATAAAAAAGATATTCGATTAAGTAATGGTTCTGATTGTGCATGGATAGACAAAATAATCTTTCCTTCAGGTGGTAGCGCACAAACCGGAGCTTTTGCTGGGTTAAATACTCAAGCATTAAGTTTTGGCTATGTAAGTTTAGGTGAAACTTTAACGAAAGAATTTACTATTATTAATTATGGTAGTTCAACTTTAAATTGTACACTTTCTAGTCTTCTAGGATATACTTATCCTAATGGAAATGTAGTGAATGTTGCACCAAATTCTCATACTTTCGTTAAAGTAAAATTTAGTCCTACATCCGAAACACAATACAATGGTAATATTGTTATTACTACAAATGACACTCAAAATCCAAGTTTAAATTTAGTTGTTAATGGAACAGCTTCAGGAAATGAAGATAATCCATTGATTCCTAAACTCACCAAATTGAATTCAAACTATCCAAATCCCTTTAACCCAGAAACAATCATTTCCTTTGACTTAAAAGACAACAGTCCTGTGAAATTAAGCGTATATAACATAAAGGGTCAATTAGTTAACACATTAATAGAAGCTCCATACAGAGCAGGTTATCATAAGATTAGTTGGAATGGAAAAGACAACAATCATCAGAAAGTTTCAAGTGGTATCTATTTCTATCGTTTGGAAACAAAAAATTATCAATCAACAAGAAAAATGATTTTAATGAAGTAGAATAATTTTGTAGGGCGCAGATAATCTGCGTCCGCTTTTTTTATGGAGGATCTATATGAATAAATTTATGTTAGTCGTTTTAATGGTTATATCAATAGTTTCGTTATTTTCCGAAACCATTTATACTACATCAAACCATCGAAACCCATTAGTAATAGATGTTGTAAGCTCAAACGATCAATCGACAACTATACAAATGACTTTAAATCAATTTGAAAAAAATGAAATTCAGATAAATGGGGATCTATATAATCAAATCAGTTTAAAAAAAGAAGGTAGTTTGCTCCAGGCAGGTTATCCGGATTTACCATTTATTGGTAGAAGTATCGTAATAAATTATCAGTCAAAACCTGAAGTACAAGTGTTAGAATCCGAATATACTGATTACAACTTAATCATCTCACCATCAAAAGGAAGTTTGCACAGAGATGTTAATCCGGCAGATGTATCTTATACATTTTCTGATATATACAAGTCAGACCAATTTTATCCTCAAACGTCAGTATCTTTAGGAGAACCTTATATCATGAGGGAACTTAGAGGCGTGACTGTTGGATTTACTCCCTTCCAATATAATGCGATTAATCATACTCTCCGAGTCTATACAAAATTGAAAGTAAAAGTAATAAATAATGGAATTGATACCAGAAATGTAATGCAAGGTGAACCTGAAAGAATAACCAGTCAGTTTAAAGATATTTATGAAAATCATTTTATCAATTATAGAACAAATCCCGTGCGTTATGTGCCAATCTTAGAACAAGGCACAATGTTAATTATTACTGCCCCGACTTTTGCTGCAGCCATGACACCTTTTGTGGAATGGAAAAAACAAAAAGGTATCCCAGTTACTTTGGTAACCACAACAGAGACAGGAACAACCTCAACAGCTATAAAGAACTATATTCAGAATTATTATAGTTTCCACCCAGAATTAGCCTATATTCAATTAGTTGGAGATGCAGCACAAGTGCCAAGTTTATCCTATTCAGGAGGCGGATCAGATCCCTCTTATGTTATGTTAGCGGGGAATGATTTTTATCCAGAATTATTTATTTCCAGATTTTCAGCAGAAAATATAGATCAAGTAAACACACAGGTTAATAAAGTAATCTGGTATGAACGTGATATAGCTGATGGTGACTGGATTCAGAAAGCTATTGGCATAGCCTCATCAGAGGGAGGTGGTGGTACTGGAGATATGGGTGAGTCAGATATAACTCATGAAAATTTAATTAGAACAGATCTTTTAAACTATGGTTATACCTTAGTAGATCAATTTTATGAACCTTCTGCAACTATTTCAAATATTTCAAACGCCTTAAATGAAGGCCGAGGATTTATAAATTATACTGGTCATGGATCAGATACATCATGGGGAACAACTGGATATTCAAATTCTAATGTAGCTTCATTAACCAATGATTATAAATTGCCTGTTATCGTATCTGTTGCTTGTGTTAATGGTAATTTTACTTCAACCACCTGTTTTGCAGAAGCTTGGTTGAGAGCAAAGAATAATTTAACAGGGAATCCAACAGGAGCAGTAACAACTTATATGTCCACTGTTAATCAAGCGTGGAATGAACCAATGCGTGGTCAGGACATCATTACGGATTTAATGATTGCTGATAATAAATATACATTAGGCGGGTTATTTTTTAATGGCAGTTGTGGTATGTTAGATGGATATTCGAACAATACCAATTCAAAAGAAACTATTGCCACTTGGACGATATTTGGAGATGCATCAATTACTTTCCGTTCCAAAACCCCTCAAGCTATGACAGTTAATGCCATGGATATTTTGTTTATTGGATCTCCTGTTTATAACGTCAGTACAGGCGTTGCCAATTCAATGGTCTGCTTATACAATCCTGATACTCAGCAAATCATTTCTTCAGGAGTCACAGACCAAACAGGTAATATAAGTTTATTGATAGAGCCTGCTTTAACTGAACCATGTACCCTAACTTTAACTATAACGGCTAAAGACTATATCACCAACATTCATTCAATAACAGTTATTCCTAACGAAGGTCCTTATGTGACTCTGGAAGATTATAGTATAGCAAATGGCCAATCAGCAAATTTTGGTTCCACTGTGAATTTGGATTGCACATTTAAAAATATAGGTAATATCGGAACAGAGAATCTTAATGCCATATTGAGAACAAATAGTCCCTATATAACAATTTTAGACTCAGTTGCAGTAATTAACATTCTTAATCCTGATGGGATTAGTTTAGTTCAGGATGCTTTTAGTTTTGCTATTGCTTCAAATGTTCCTGATATGGAATCTGCTTTCTTTAGTATAATACTAAATGATGATCAAAACAGATCATGGTCTATGAATTTCTCTATAGATATGTATGCTCCTGTCATTGAAGTGCAAGATTATGAAATTATTGATTTAGCTGGGAACTTCAATAATCAGATTGATCCTGGTGAATCAGTGATCTTAAGAATTCCTCTAAAAAATATTGGTCATGCCAATACTCAGGAAGGTACTTTTAGCATTGTCGTTTTAAATGACTATGTTCATCTTGATAATTCATTTTATTATCTAGATTCTTTAGCTGTAAATGGAGAGTTGTCTGTAGAAATTCCTTTAACTGCTGATGCAGAAACGCCACTAGGTTCTCCTGCTCAGATTGGTTATATGATAAGTTATGGAATGCAAAATACACAGGGGAATATTTTAACATTTGTTGGTTTGGAATCTGAGGGATTTGAATCCGGTGATTTTAATGCATATACCTGGATTCAATCAGGCAACTTGCCTTGGGTTGTGATAAACAGTGGTGTTGATGAAGGTGATTTTTGTGCAAAATCAGGAGCAATAACTCATAATCAATCCTCTGAAATGTCAATATCCAGAATATTACCTTCTGAGGGTACGATTTCTTTTAATTTTAAAGTTTCATCAGAAGCTAATTATGATTATCTGCAATTTTATATAGACAGTACCCGCCAGATGCAATGGTCAGGAATATTGGATTGGTCAACAGTTAGTTATAATGTTCCAGCAGGGACTCATATTTTTAAATGGAAATATATAAAAGATGCCAGAGTTTCTTCAAATAGTGATTGCGCATGGGTTGATCAAATTGTATTCCCTTCGGCAGGAGAAGGCACATATAATGGTTCCTATTATCTTTGTGATCAGGATACCCTAATTTTTAGTGGTGCAAGAGTCAATACAACCATGACAAAAACCTTAAATTTTATTAATTTTGGTTCTAGCCTATTAAATGTAAATTTAACAGCACCAACAGCTTTTACTTTTGATAATGGATTAAGTAATAAGAGTATTGTCATACCTGCAAATTCGAATGTAAATGAACAGATTAATTTCATGCCAACAGAAGAAATCAGTTACACTAATTATTTAAGAGTTACAACAAATGACAATAATAATCCAGCAGATTCGATATATTTATCAGCTACTTTAAGCTTACATAACAATTCAAATGAGATACAGACTGTTATCACAGAGTTAAAAGGGAATTACCCAAATCCGTTCAATCCGGTTACAACCATACATTTTTCATTAAAAGAAAGTCAGATGGTTACGGTGAATGTCTATAATACAAAAGGTCAATTAGTCAAAAAACTTGTTTCAGGTTTGATGCCTAAGGGACAAAACAAAGTTATATGGAATGGTAAAGATAATAACGAAAGATCTGTATCTTCGGGAGTTTATTTTTATCAACTTCAGTCAAAAGACTTTAAACAAACCAAAAAGATGCTATTAATAAAATAGTATAAAAAATAATAATAGGCGGGTCAATGACTCGCCTTTTTTAATGGATGAAATCATGATAAAAAAGAAATTTAAGATCATATTGCTTATGTTATTTATTGGATTATTGCAAAATTTATTATCTGTTCCAGTAGCAAAAGAAAAGGATAAGACAATAACTTTATTTAATCAGAAATGGAATGATGAATATTTCTATTTACGCAATTTTGATGATACAGACACTCAGTCATATTTAAAAGCAGAAAATCAATATTTTAATAGAAAAGGAAAGACATTTAAAAAACTTCAGGATCAGATTTATAAAGAAATGAAAAGCAGAATCGAAGAAGATGAGATATCAGTTCCTTATAAACATGGTAAATGGGTATATTATTATCAGAATATTAAGAATAAAGCTTATGGTCTTCATTATCGGATAGATTCAGAGACGAATCAAAAAGAGATATTATTAGATGAAAATAAATTAGCAAAAGGAAAGAACTTTTTTAGTTTAGGTTTATTTACCTTAAATCAAAGACAGGATATCCTTGCTTATACAGTTGATAATGATGGAAATGAGGATTATATCCTGTATATTAAAGATTTGCAAACAAATAAAATTCTAAAAGACAGGTTATATAGTGTGGATGAAATTGTCTGGATAAAGAATAAAGCATCTTTTTTATATACTGTACATAACAATGCTTTTCAGAGTTATCGATTATTTCTTCATAACTTAGGAGAAGATCCTGTAAAAGATAAATTACTTTTAGAAGAGAATGACGCTGCCTTTAATTTGTCGGTTTATTCTTCAAGAAGTGAAGAATATGCCATGATCGTATCATCCAGTAAAACCAGTTGTAAAGCATGGTGTATAAGTTTAACAAACAAACAGGATTCTTTAACAACAATATGGACTCTAAAAAAAGGGACTGAATTTTATCCTGATCATTTTCAAGGAATTTTTTATAGTTTAACAAATGAGAATTGTCCTAATTATAAATATGTTCAGTATGATTTAAGTGATCCCGAAAATTATAAAGAAGTATATAGACCTGAAGAAAATGATCAGTTATTAGAGGTCTTACATTTTTCAGATTATCTAGTGATTTCTGAAAGGAGTAAGGGCGTAAAACGGCTCAGAATAGTAGATCGAAGCACCAGAGACACAACTATTCCTTTTGAAGGAATTAAGTCGTTGACGTTGAGTTTAGGGGTGAATTTAGACAGTAAATCTGATAGTCTTCGTTTTGATTTCGAAAGTAATACAATTCCTTTGACTGTTTATCAAATGAATATGCGTACAAAGAGTTTGCAGGTACTTAAGAAATATTCACCAAAAGGGAATTTTAAGCAGGATGATTATGAAGAAAATACAATTTTTGCAGTAAATTCAGACTCAGTAAAAATCCCAATAGACATCGTTTACAAAAAGTCATTGTATAAAGAAAAGATGCCTTGTTTATTGTATTGTTATGGCTCTTATGGGGATTCAGAAGACCCTTACTTTTCATCATTAAGGATAAGTTTATTAGATCGAGGCTGGGTATATGCAGATGCACATATTCGAGGTGGAGGTGAATTCGGTAAGGAATGGCATGATCAAGGTAAATTGCTTAACAGAAAGCACACATTTCAGGATTTTATATTATGTGCGGAGACTTTGATAGAGAAAAGTATTACAGATTCATCTTTACTAGTCATCAATGGAGGAAGCGCAGGAGGAATGATTATGGGTGCTGTAACTAATATGCGTCCTGGATTATTTAAAGCTGTGGTTGCAGATGTTCCTTTTGTGGATGTTTTAAATACAATGATGGATTCAACCATGGCATTGACAATGCCGGAGTATGAAGAATGGGGAAATCCATATGAGAAAGAGTATTTTGATTACATTAGATCGTATTCTCCTTATGATAATATTCGTTTTGAGAATTTTCCTCATATGTTAATCAATGCAGGATTAAATGATACAAGGGTAAAGTATTGGGAACCATTAAAGTGGACTGCTAAGTTACGAAAGTATAACCAGGGCACTAATTTGTTATTGTTAAAAATGAAGAATAATGAGGGGCACTCAGGGTCAGGTGACAGATATGAGAGTATAAAAGATGTTGCCTTTATGTATTCATTTATGATTTGGAGTCTTAATCATTAAGGAGATATCAGTTTGATGAAGAAAAAAATAATTATTAGTACTGGATTCTTTATTATTCTGCTTATCTCTACATTAGTCTATATTAACTGTTGTTCATTTAAAAATGTTCAAAATCGAAAAGTAGAGATAGTAAATAAGACGATTAAAACAAAGAATAGTCATGTTAGAAAAACTTATAATCGTCGTCAGAGTCCTGAATTTGTTCAAGGGTTATATGTGACAGCCTATACTGTTCAAAGCAAACGTTTTGATTCATTATTAAAAAAAGCAAAAGAATCGGGGATTAATACGATTGTTTTTGATGTGAAAGAAATGGATGGAGTCGTATATTTTTCTTTAGAAAGTGATAGTACTATTCATTATTTGAAATCTATTTCATTATGGGATATTGACAGAGTGGTGGAAAAGATACATCAAAATGATCTTTTTGCAGTAGCTAGAATTGTTCAATTCTTCAATATTTCTTCAGCAAAAGCTTATCCTTTTTTACAAATAGAAAATAAAAATGGAGGATATTGGACAGAGAAAGTATCAAAGTCTTCCTGGTTAGATCCTTCAAAACCTGAAGTTCAAAGAGATTTAAAAGGTTTAATAGAGCGCATTGCTAAATCAGAAATTGATGAAATACAGATGGATTATGTGCGTTTTCCAACAGAGGGACACTTGCAATCTGCACAATTTTTTTATGAAAAAGAAGATGAAAAATTTAAATCTGACAGTACCTATGTTAAGAGAGAAAAAAGACATGTTATAGCCGCCTATGTAAAATCTGTGAGACAAATATGTGATGCATATAAAGTCAGACTTTCAGCAGATATTTTTGCCATCGTAGCTTGGCAGGTTGCAATAGATATAAAAAATACAGGTCAAGATATCGGATTGATGACCAAGTCTCTTCATCAATTACATCCCATGATTTATTCCTCTCATTTTGCCAACAACTTTCAATTTAGACAGGATGATTTTTACAATCATCCATATGGGTTGCTTTGTGAAGGTTTAACAAAGACTAAGCAATATACAGATAATAACTGTCAGGTAGTTCCTTATTTACAAGCTTTTAACTGGAAAGTGAACTATACTGAGAATTATATAAATGAGCAGTTAAATGCAGTTATTGACACAGGTTGTCAGGGATATATTTTGTGGAATGCTGGCAATAACTATGACAAAACACTTAGTTGGGTTTTTAACTGGAATGAAAAGAGAAAAAATATCAAACAAAATAAACAAGAACAATCAATAAATTAAGAATAAATTCTTGACTGTTTTTATCAAGTTAAATAATAAGTAATCACTGGTTTTTAGGGGGAAACCTCTCAAAAATAAGATTGTAAGGAGAGAAAAATGACTTATAAGTTCAGTAAAGTTCTGACTTCATTATTAGTCGCAGGCTTTATTTTCACTTCAATATCCATCGAAGCAAAAAGCAAAAAACCTGTATCTAAAAAACAAACACCCAAGCCTATTGAGGTTAAGGCTGTCGTACCTGCTGTTCAAGATACGATTCTTGCAGAAGGCCAAAATATTAAGATAACTAAGAGAGATCTTAGAGAACGATTAGCAAAAATCCCTCCGATGTATGCTTCTCGTTACAAAACCAAAGAAGGTCAATCCCAGATTTTAGATATGATGGTCGTTGAAGATTTATTCTATCAAGAAGCTATTCGATTGGGTATTGATCAGGAACCAACTGTAAAGAAATCTGTAGAAAGTGCCTTAAAGAATATTTATACAGATCAATTTATCAAAAAAGAAATTACTAGCAAGATTGTTATATCTGAAAAAGTATTAAATGATTATTATAACAAGAATAAAAATAATTATTTAGTTGCTCCAAAGATAACTATCATACATCTACAAGCTAAAAATGATTCAGTTGCTACTTTTATAAGTTCTGAACTGAACAAGGGGAAGGATTTTACCCGTTTGATTGAAGAATATTCAGTTAATGAGTATTCAGCCAAGAAAAAAGGTATAATCAATGCCATTAGACATAATAAATTTATCACAGGAATTGGTCATGATCCTGAATTAGATGAACTGATTTTTGCAACACCAGATACAAGCAAGGTATATGGACCATATACAACATCAACAGGAATTCATTTCTTCAAAAAAATTCAACATGAAAAAGAAATTCAAAAGGAATTTGCTGAAGTTAAAAACGACATTGAAAACAGAGTAAGATTTTCACAAGAAAACGAATTATCCACTGCAAAATTAAATGAATTAAGAACTAAATATTCTGTGACATTTTCAGACTCAATTCTTGAAAATACTGATTTCGCCAAATTATCTGCTTCTCAAAATAGCGAAATAATAGTAAATTCAACCAATGATCAGATAAGAATGACTTTTAAACAAGCTTCAGAGGTATTACAACAAAAATATCAAATGGAACGTTTAGATGTTACGAATCCTAAAATGAGACTCTCAGCACTTAAAAGTGAAATTGATTCCAGAATATTTTATGCAGAAGCAATTGCAAAAGGTTATGAAGAATTATTAAAGAATGAACCTGAAGTAATCCAAGTAAAGAAGAATACTATATTAAGAGAACTTTATCAACGTGAAGTATGGGATAAAGCTATTACAACTCAGGCAGATGTTGAGAATTATTACAATACCAATAAAAAGTCTTTTTCAATTAATGCATACAGAAATATAAAACAATTTGTTTTTGCTGATGAAAAAAGTGCAGAGAAAGCTCGTAAAAAACTGATAAAGTTAGTAAAGAATAATAAAGAAGATAAGATTGTTGATTTATTTAACAAGATGTCGATAATCAAAGATAAAGATGGTATTATTGAGAATATATATAATAATAAAATTATTCCTGGGATTGGGAATGATGAAAATTATAACAAAGCTGTTTGGGAATTAAAAGTAGGCGAAGTTAGTCCAATTCTAAAGAATACAAAGGATCAAATAATCGTTTTCTATATTACTCTAGATAGCCCTGAATCTGCTAAACCATTGAGTGATCCACAGGTAAAAACATCAGTAGAAAATAATGCAAAACGCATAAAAGCCCAAGCAAATTTTGAAGAGTTAAAAACAAGACTTCGTGAACAGTTTAAAGTAGTTGTTTATAACGATCTTATTACGCAAAACATTCCAGTTCAAGAATTATTTGAAAGTGCAAAAAATGCTCAGGAAGCTTGTAACTATAAAGAAGCTATTTTCTTTTATGATCAAATAATCAAAGAATATGCCAATGGAGTAGATGATTATAAAGCTTGGTTTATGAAAGCTTTTGTATATTCTGAAGATATTAAAGATAATGACAAAGCTCTCATTTTGTTTGAAGACATGATAAAAAAATGGCCTACAGGTGATTTGAATGAATCTGCACAATTTATGATTCAGACAATCAAAGGTGATATTGACCCTACTAACATATTGAAAGATTAAATCATTATACAATTTAAGCAGCTAGTAATAAAATGCTAGCTGCTTTTTTTTTATTAAATGAACCAAAAGTATCAATAAATTCTTGACAGTTCTACGAATTTGAATAATCTTCAAAAAAGAAGGGAAGGTTAAAATGAAAAGAGCAATTGTAAGTGTTTTAATTTTAGTGTTTTTTAGTGTTATACTATTTTCTGAAGAAAGTGATTTGATTTGTGGTAAATGGCTAACTGAAAATGATAAGAGTGTTGTTGAGATCTATAAGAAAGATCAAAATTATTATGGTAAGATAATTTGGCTTAAAGAATCTACAGATGAAAATGGGAAAGCTACTACAGATACAAAAAACCCCAAAGAGGGTTTGAGAAATAAACCTTTAGTCAATTTAGTAATATTGTCTAATCTTGCTTATCAAGGTAAAAATAAGTGGTCTGGTGGTAAGATTTATGACCCAAAGAATGGTAAGACCTATGATGTAAAACTTGCATTATCTTCTAAAGATAGAATAGAATTACGTGGATTTATTGGAGTTTCATTAATTGGAAGAACCAGCTATTGGACAAGAGTAGAACGAAAATAACTTAGGATATAATCTGTTTAAACTGATCTAAGAGTTGATTCATTTTGACCAAATCGAAGGTTTTGCAGGCTGATTCCAGATCCTCAGCAAAAAGATGAAGAATGGAATTGTTATTAATACGAGCAAAGTTATTTAGTTCCAGAGCAAAATTTATCACATCATCATTAGATCTCATTTCATCAACAAGAGTCCATTTATTTGAAAAAGTTTTTTTTATGAGAATCAAGAATTCTTTTGTTAAGGTCTGAAGAAATGGAGACTCAGCTTTTTTATCTTCTAAAACACTTATCTTTTGTGGTTTGATATAATTTGAAATAGCTTTTAACAATTGTTTTTTAGAGACAGGTTTTCTTATATAATCAGAAAACGTCGTTAAAATTTTATTGATTTCAGATTCAATAGAAGTAGCCGTGATAGCAATAACGGGTGTATTTTTTAATTCATCATTATTTTGAATAAAATCATAAATTTGAAATCCATTCATAAAAGGTAGCATAATATCGAGAAGAATCAGATCTGGTTTAATTTTTTTTAATATTTCAATTGCTTCTAATCCATGTACAGCTTCAATAATATTAAGAGAATGTTCTTCAAGAAAGCTCTTAACCACCAATCTATTTGATTCTATATCTTCAACCAGTAGGATATTTTCATTATTGAAAGTGTAATTTACATTTTGTAAGTTAATATCTTGATCAGAGCTAACCATTAAAGAACAAATTTGAACATTTTTTAAAGTTAAAGTAAAAACAGAACCTTTGTTTACAGTGCTTTCAACAGAGATAATTCCTTTCATCATTTCAGCTAAACGTTTTGATATAGTTAATCCCAACCCAGTTCCACCATATTTACGATTGTTTTGACCATCTTGTTGTTGAAAAGAATCAAAAATAAGATTAAGTTGGTTTTGGTTAATGCCAATGCCAGTGTCTGACACATTAATAATTAAGTCGAAAACACTATGATTTAAATCAGTATTAAGTGGAAGGAAGTGTAAGGAAATATTCCCATTATCGGTAAATTTAACAGCATTCCCGACAAGATTTAAAAGAATTTGTCTAAGTCTGGTTTCATCAAGTATGACAGAATCAGGAAGATCATCATCAAAAGTTAGTTTAAAAGATAAGTTTTTTTCTTTAATTTTCAATTCAAAAATTTGAGAGATCTCTTTTCCAATTTTAAAGAGATTTACAGGGTTGTATTCAATGAGTAGTTTTCCTGCTTCGATTTTAGATAAATCTAGGATATCATTAATTATTCTTAAAAGGTTAATTCCACTAGTTTTGATACCATTTAAGAAATTTACAGCTTTTGGGTCAGTTACGTATTTTTCCAATAATTCAGAAAAGCCTAGAACAGCATTCATAGGGGTTCTGATTTCATGGCTCATATTGGCAAGGAATTCAGATTTAGCATTATTAGCACTATCAGCATCATTTTTAGCAATTATCAATTCAAGGTTTGCAAATTGTAATTCTTTTGTTCTTTCATTAACTCTTCGTTCGAGGTCTTTATTCGTAATTTGTATGAGTTCTTCTGTATTTTTTCTATCGGTGATATCTCTTCCTTCAGCAATAAGCAGGCTAACCTGGCCATCTTCATCATAAAAAGGTTTTAAAGAGAAATCAATAAAACAACGGTTGTCATATTTATCATAATGAATGACTTCATAATGAGACAGATTGCCCTTTTTTGCTTCTTCAAAAGCTTTTTTTAGAGCTAAAACGGATTCATATGATTTTCTCCAAAAGCTGGTTTCCCAAAAGTATTTTCCAATTTCATCTTTTTCTTCTTTTCCAACAAAGTCTAAAGCAGTTTTATTAATTTCCAAGAGAATGCCTTGTAAAGAGAGTAAGGCACTAAATTGAAAAGTTTGGTTAAAAATAGCTTTAAATTTTCTTTCACTTTTATAGATAGTTTCGGTTTGTTCGTTTATTTTTGAAACCATATGATTGAAAGAATCTGCGAGTTGACCAATTTCAGAATCATAGTGTTTAACAATTTTACTGTTATAATTACCTTCAGAAATGAGTTTAGTTTCTTTTTCTAGAACAATAAGAGGTTCGACAATATTTTTATTACTGAAATTAAAACCAAAGTAAAAAGCAAAGAAAACAGTAGATAGCAGAATAATCAAAGCGAAAATGAAAATAAAAGGAAGATCTTTAAAAGCTTTTTGATAAGGGACTTCAACGATAATCCCCCAGTTTGTTTTATCAATAAGTTTTGTTGCTCCAATGACCAGTTTATTATTAAATCCTATATAATGAAAAACGCCGTATTGTTTATTCAAGAAGTTTTTAACAATTTTTAGATGGGACAAATCTTTTTTTTGAAGAATAGCAGAAATATTACGATAGGCAATTAAAATACCTTGTTGGTCAATAACATAGATATCATAGTAATTTGGGATGTCAAATTTTGCTAAAAACCCCCAATATTTAGAGATATTAATACCAATTTTAATTGCTCCAATGAAGTTTTCCTGAGCATCAAAAATTGGTGTATAATAGAACAGATAGGGGAAAGTGTTATATTTTGATATAGTGATATCTGAAAGGAAAGGCTGATTATTTAATAATAATTTTATGATATATGGACTTAATACCTCTAAATCATCATTATTAAAAGAATGATATCTGGAAACTTGGATACGTGCTTTTCCTTTAGAGTTATAAACAGTCACAAAATCATATTCCTGGCTATTATACATGATTTTAATAGCGTTTAGCTTTAATTGCCTGTCGTCAATGTCTTTAACCTGAAAAGAATTGGCAATTAGATTTAATTCACTCTCAGTACGATCAATATAAGCATTAATTTCATTACGGATGGAGTTTGTTAACTCAAGTTGATGAATATTCAGGTGATTTAGTTTGATTTGGAAGTAAATAAAGATAAAGATAACAGTCATAACGCATAAAGGAATAATTCCAAATAAAAACAGGAGTCTAAAGATTTTATCAGCAATCCCTTGATTTTTTAAGTGATTAGAAATTTTAAAGTAATTGAGTGTCATTTTCTTTTACCCCATTCTGGAAAAGGATAAACTACATTTTTGACAGCTAAATTTGGTGGCCAGACAGTATAATATTTTCCGTTTTGGATTTGGACAATGATTCCTTTTCCTAAGATATTCTGACCATACTCATCAAATTTGATACCATCCCAAGGTACAATTAGATACTCAGACGGGATATAAAGAGTTTTAAAGGATTGAATGATATCGTGAGGTTTTAATGAATTTGCTTTATTAAAAGCTTCTGCTACAGTATAGAGACCAGTAAAAGAACGAGCAGAAATACCTGAAAGGTTTCTATTATTTCTCAAATAGTAAAGGTCATTAATTGTTTTAGCAAGAGGTTTTTTTTCACAAATATCTATTGCCCAAATATCTCTACTGATAACATAATTTGCATCAGATCCAAGTTGTTGAATAAAGTAAGGACTTAAGAATCCAGCATCCATAGCCAAGATAGCTAAGGGATTAATGTTAAGCTTTTTATAATCTTTCATGGTTAAAACAGCATCTTCATCGTAAGAAGCCTGCATAATTATTGTTGGCATGGAAGATTTTATTAGATTCATTTCAGAGGTAAATGTTTTTTGATTTGGGTTGTAGGAGATATCATTTTTTAGAGAAAAGTTAAAACGTTGAGCATTTTTTAATTCAGCGTTAGCAACACCTGTGCCCCATACAGTATTTTCATAAAAGACGATAAAGTTTTTATTAAAATGAAATTTATCTCTTAAGTCATTTAAAAAGAGGAAAAAGTATTTAGCAAAGATATCATCATCAGGGGTGGTTCGAAAAAAGTATTTTAACCCTCTTTTTGTAAGAACTGGGGAGGTAGATTCGAAATTTATAAAGGGAATTCCTAGTATTTCAGCTCTTTCGCTAGCTAGTGTTGTTGCACTGCTTTGATAACAACCAATGATTGCAGACACTTTATCTTTCTTTACCAATTGATCTACTAATTCAATTACTTTTTCAGGTTGATTCCCATAATCTTTATAAATGATTCGGATAGATTTTCCCTGTTTTCCAGATAACCCTTCTTTTTGGGCAAGTGGTAAATCAAGGTCATATTGGTTGTTAATAATTTCAGTAGCTAAATCTAACCCCGAGATGGTTTCCTGAATAATTGCTTTATTGTTGCCAGAAATTGGATAGATGGCTCCAATTAAAATTTCATTATTAGAAGAGTTATTCTTGATTTTACAGGTAGTCATTAATAAAAGTATAAAGCAAAATAAAGTTATAAGTCCATTTTTCATTTTTAAACCATCCCATAGAAAAGCAAAAAATAGTGTTTAATCATTGATATCGTCAAATTCTATCATATCAATATCATTACAATATTTTTTGAAAGTAATTTTATCAAAGTTTGCAAATTTATTCATTTTATCAATAATATCATCGATAGATTCAATAATCTTTTTTACATGTTTATCATTAAGAAGTTCCACAAATTTAATAGTTAACATTTCAATATTTCCTTGAATCACTGTCAAGGGTTGGTTTAATTCATGATTGGTTGTCACAGCCATGGCTAAGACAGATTTTAATTTTTCCATATCAATCACTTTTTGTTGTTCTTCTTTAAGGTTTTTATAGGCTTTTTCTAATTCAAGGTTTTTTTGGTTTAAGAACTCATTTTGAGTTAGAATAAAATCGAGAGAGAATTTCATAATCAAATGGTTTTTAATACGAGCTAATAATTCAGCAGATTGAAAAGGTTTAGTAATGTAGTCAACAGCACCAGCCTGGAATCCTTTTATGATGTCCTCGGTATCCGTTCTTGCAGTCAAAAAAATAACAGGTATAGTCAGGTTATTTATGTTTTCTTTAAAGAGTTTAATGACAGAAAATCCATCCATGACAGGCATTTGTATATCAAGTAAAATGAGGTCAGGTTTCTTAATTTCAGCCATTTTTAAAGCTTGTTCTCCTGAAGTTGCAGCCAGAACATAATAGTTTTCAGTTTGAAGGATATTAGCCATAAGTTGTACGTTTTCTGAGATATCATCAACAATGAGAATTTTAGCTTTTTTGAGTTTTTCATAAATAAATTTTAATGGCATATTAGCCTCCCAGATAAAGTATAGTGATAAAAAGGAAAAAGTCAAGATAATCTTAGAATAAAGAGAGAGTTATTAACAATAATTCCAAATTGTTAACGAGTTTGCTTGACAATTTAAGATATTGATTTATGATGTCTTGTAGAAAAAAAAATAAAATAATTCGGAGGATCCATGGAAATTGAAAACAAAATCCAGGAACTCAGACGTAAACGAGAAGAAGCAAATCTGGGTGGTGGAGAAAAGCGTATAGCAGAGCAACATGAAAAGGGAAAATTGACTGCTAGAGAAAGGATCAAATTGTTGGTTGATCCGGATAGTTTTGAAGAATTTGATATGTTTGTAACACATGAATGTGTTAATTTTGGAATGGAGAATTCAAAGGTTTTAAGTGATGGTGTTGTAACGGGTTGCGCAACAATAAACGGAAGAGTCGTCTATGTGTTTTCACAAGATTTTACAGTTTTTGGTGGTTCACTATCGATCACCTATGCCAAAAAGATATGCAAGATTATGGATATGGCCATGAAGGTTGGGGCGCCTGTAATAGGTCTCAATGATTCAGGTGGAGCAAGGATACAGGAAGGTGTCGATGCTTTAGCAGGATACGCAGAAATATTTTGGAGAAATGTTCAAGCTTCAGGCGTCATACCTCAGATATCAGCAATTTTAGGACCATGTGCAGGTGGTGCAGTTTATTCTCCAGCAATTACAGATTTTGTAATAATGGACAAACAGAACAGTTATATGTTTGTCACGGGTCCGAAGGTTGTTAAAACTGTTTTAAATGAAACAATTACTACTGAAGATTTAGGTGGAGCCAGAGTGCATGCATCCAAGAGTGGCGTTGCACAATTTATTACTGAAAATGAAGAAGAGACGATTACTTTAATTCGTAAATTGGTATCATTTTTACCCTCCAATAATATGGAAGAAGCCCCAAGAGTGGCAACATCAGATCCAGTTGACCGCTCGTGTGACAGTTTAACTGGATTAATGCCAGATAATCCCAATAAACCATATGATATTTATGATGTTATAAAAATATTAGTTGATGAAGGTGATTTTTTAGAAGTTGCCAAACAATTTGCCCAGAACATAGTGGTAGGTTTTGCGAGATTAAATGGTCATTCAATAGGAATCGTAGCGAATCAACCAAAGGTCTTGGCAGGCGTACTTGATATCAATGCCTCAGTTAAAGCAGCTCGATTTATTCGTTTTTGTGATGCATTTAATATTCCTTTGTTAGTATTGGAAGATGTACCTGGGTTTTTACCAGGATCAAATCAAGAGCATAATGGGATCATCAGACACGGTGCCAAACTTCTTTATGCCTTTGCAGAAGCTACAGTTCCCAAAGTGACAGTTATACTAAGAAAAGCATATGGTGGTGCTTATTGTGTGATGAACAGTCGTCATATGCGTGCAGACGTAGTTTATGCATGGCCAAGTGCTGAGATAGCAGTCATGGGTCCTCAAGGCGCAGTAGAGGTGATATTCCGAAAAGATGTAAAAGAAGCATCGAATCCTACACAGGTATTAAAGCAAAAAGAAGAAGAGTATCGAGATAAATTTGCCAATCCATATAATGCAGCCAGTAAAGGATTTGTTGATGATATTATTGAACCTAACCGCACACGATTCAGATTAATTAGAGCTTTTGAAATGCTTGCAACCAAAAAAGATACTAATCCTCCTCGTAAACATGGGAATATTCCTTTATAGGATGAAGTATGATCTATAAATCAATAATACTCATGTTTAGTCTGTTGATGATGACAATGATATCTTTTGCCGCAGTGAATTCAGATTCTTTAGGAACTGATATAGAGCATCAGACAGATCTTTACGGTTTTGATGAAAATATGACTTTGCAAGATGTTTCTTTGATAGTGAATATTTCCGTAGATTCGTTAGCAACTAATTTCAAGTTGAATTTAAAAGATAAGAGGATAATAAATAGATCTTTAAAGTCATTAAAACTAGATCCTGAAGCAATAATAAATTATAAAGATTTTACTTTATATGGGTTTAATCAAACAAATACAGTTCGAGAAATCGCCAAATTATTACATATTCCTGTAAAAAAACTTATGGGATATTTACAATTAAATCCACAAGATAAAGAAAAATCTAATGCAACTTTAGAGGATTTACAGATAAAACCATCTAATGTTATTCTTATGTCAATAGAATTTAAAAAGGATCTTCCAAAATTTGGAACAATTTTGACAGTATTGGGTATGAGTGTTGTCTTTTTTTCGTTAATACTAACAGCCCTGATAATTTCTCAATTGGTTCATTTCGGGAAATCAAAAAAACATGGGCATAAAGAGTCTCATTCAGTTCAGACAACACTAGGAACTGTCAGTACTCAAAAAAAAGAAGACTTGAATTCAACAGCAATAGTTGCTGTGATTAGTGCGATTCATATCAGAATGCATGAACTTGAAGAAGAGAATAAGCTTATGTTAACCTGGCGACGAGCTAATGTAAGTATGTGGCAGGCTTCTGGGAAAGTGCAATTTCCTAATCTGAAATATACACAATACAGGAAATAATTCCAAGGAGAAGTTTATGAAAAAATATACAATGAAAATAAATGGCGATCATTATCAGGCAAGAATTATAGAATTTACAGGCAATCATGCTAAGGTCGAAGTGAATGGTGTTGAATTCGAAGTTGAAATAGACATCGACAAAAACGCAGTTCAACCAAAAATATTACAGATGGAGAAGCCTGTGCCATCTGTTCCTCAAATGAGAACGGATAGTAAATCCATCAATGAAGTGAAGGCACCAATTCCAGGTGTTATCATTTCATTATTGAAAAAAGAAGGTGATTTTGTACATTCAGGAGATGTGATTTTAACATTGGAAGCGATGAAGATGGAAACAGAGATAATGGCTCCCATGGATGGTATCATTAAAACTATTCATGTAAGAGAGAAAAGTCCGGTACAAGAATCAGAAGTATTGGTTACTTTAGAGGGAGTTCAAAAGGAACAAACCGTATCTGCACCTAAGATGGTAATAAAAGAAGAAGTGAAAACTACTCCTGTAAAAGAAAGTAAAGCTCAAAATGTACCTGTTCAAACCGCAGTAAAAGCCGGGGCAAGTGCTGTTGTTGCTCCTTTACCAGGTATTGTTTTAGATATTAAAGTAAAAGTTGGAGATAAGATATCAATAGATCAACCCGTTGTTATATTAGAAGCGATGAAAATGGAATCAGAGATTTTTAGTCACACTAGCGGGACAGTAAAAAGAATCTGTGTATCTAAAGGTGAAACAGTGAATGATGGACAAATTCTCATAGAAATGGGAGATTAAGCATGGCAGAAGTATTAAATTTTCTTTACACAACAGGTTTTGCTTATTTTAATTTTAGCTATGTAGCTATGCTAATCATTGGTTTTGTTTTTATTTGGTTAGGGATAGCTAAAGATTATGAACCCTTATTATTAGTTCCTATTGGATTTGGTATAGTATTGGGCAATATGCCAGGAGTATCCGCATTAAATCAGGGTGTATATAATCAAGGCTCAGTGATGCAATATCTATATTTTGGAGTAATGAAGGGTATTTATCCTCCATTAATCTTTTTGGGTATTGGAGCGATGACAGATTTTTCTACATTAATTGCCAATCCTAAGCTGATCCTGCTTGGTGCAGCTGCTCAGTTAGGTATCTTTGCAACATTTGTTGGGGCCATGTTTTTAGGTTTTAATGTATTAGAAGCTGCTTCCATAGGAATCATTGGAGGTGCAGATGGCCCTACTTCCATTTATTTATCTTCAAAACTTGCCCCTCATTTAGTTGGTCCCATTGCAATAGCCGCTTATTCTTATATGGCTTTAGTTCCCGTCATTCAACCTCCCATCATGAAGTTATTAACAACACCCAAAGAGCGCGTTATTAGAATGAAAACACCTCGTATAGTCTCAAAACGAGAGAAGATCTTGTTTCCTATCATTGGTTTTGTGGCAACAGGTTTAATTGCCCCCGGTGGCGTAGCATTATTAGGAATGTTGTTTTTAGGTAATTTATTAAAGGAAAGTGGAGTAACAGAGCGTTTAGCTGTCACAGCCAGAACAGCTTTGATAGACATTTGTACAATACTGATTGGTGTAACAGTTGGAGCGAGTACAAGTGCAGACGTATTTTTAAATAAACAATCAGTTATGATATTTGGATTAGGCGCTTTTTCGTTTATGATAGCGACAGCAACAGGCATTATGTTTGCTAAACTCATGAATGTAGTCTCTAAAGAAAAAGTAAATCCATTAATTGGTAGTGCTGGTGTATCAGCAGTTCCAGATTCAGCACGTGTTTCACAGGTTGTAGGTCAGCAATATGATAAGAATAATTTCCTATTAATGCATGCAATGGCACCTAATGTATCAGGTGTAATTGGCTCTGCAGTTGCAGCAGGTGTTCTTTTAGGAATATTAGGATAAGCAGTATATTAAAAACCCTGTAAAACAGGGTAATCTATAGAAAAAGCCTCCAAATGGAGGCTTTTTATTTTGAAATAATAGCAATACCGTGTTTTCCGTCCATTCTAATCACTAAAGAATGGTCAATTTGGCAATGAACACAATAATTCAATTTAGTAATTACCTGCTGAGATTTTAACCAATCCCAATCTATAAAGCTTTCGCTACTACCATGCCATATGTTAAAGTAGCCAATATTCATGGCGACTAGATTATGGAAGAAGTGAGTTCCCTGAGAGGCATCAATAGCAAAATCAGGTAAGGAGAACTCAATAATAGCTCTAGCTTGGTTGATTTGTGACCATTTGACTGGAATTCCGAGGAAACGATCTCTTGTGCCCCATCTGCCAGGTCCCATTAAGATATAATTCCTATCGAGGTTTTTAAGATTTTGGTTGAGAATTTCAATTTCTTTTTGAATATCTTCCGTTTGAGTTTTATTAAATTTATCAGGATCAACATAAATAACATCTTTAATATTTTCAATCACACCATTTCCCATGCCCTGATTTGTGTATAAAAGCAGGTTTTTCTTATCAATCATATCCGCATCAATGAAATATGAAACGGGGTTGATTGACAAAGGTCTGATTTGAAGAATGTAAAAAGTAGGTAATTCTCCTTTTTTCTCATTTTTAGTTAAATCAACAGCAAATTCAATTTCGACAGGGATACCGAGCGAAGCTTCACCAATACCTAATAATTCTTCAAGGATTTTTGCCAGAGGGAAATAAGAATATTTTAATATATTGGCAAAAGTAAGAATTCTAGGTCCCTGAGCATGTAACCCATCAATAAAGATACCGTTTTGATAATCCCAAACTGAGACAATGTGGTTGATTGTCCCCAGAGTTTCAGCTTTTTTTAGATCGAGTTTAACCAAAGTAGCTTCTTCACCTTTTGTCAGATCGAAATCAAGACTATTAAGATCAATAGCATAAAAGTCTTTCTGTGTATTTTTTAGCATTTCATCTTGAGGGAGAAGCTCGCAATTAGGATATTTGGGGCAAAAACGATAGTTGTACTTTCCTTCAACTACTGCTAGACCTAAACCTAAAGCGATAGTCGCAATGCCATCAGAATGTTCCATATAGGAGGTAGGATAGAAATTGTAAGATTGACCGACCCCTGAAATATGAGGATAATAGAAACCTTCTCCATGGTTTTTGCCAACGACTTCTTGAATAATGACAGCCATTTTTTCTTCTTCAGTTTTATAACTGAGGGCTTCAATATATTTTCTGGTTTCCAGTAAATGAACAGAAGCATAAACCAGTTTAATAGCATTTGTGAGTTGTTTTAATCTAATTTCTTTGTTAGGGTTATTGTTTGGAAGCATGTAAGTTCTATAAATCCCGGCAAAAGGTTGAAGCTGAGAATCTTCTAAGAGAGAAGAAGATCTGACAGCAATAGGATATTTAATTTCTTCAAGAAAGATTGTTAATTTTTCAGTTAACTCTTCAGTTAAATCTGAGTTGATAAAGATCTGATCAATCTCTTCATCTGATAAATCAGTTTGAGATAGTTTGTCTGTTATATGGTTGTTTTCAATGAAGATATCAAATTCGTATGTACCAATGATAGCAGTGCTAGGTAGAGATATATTGACTCCAGGGAATTTTTTTTCCATTTCCATAGAGGTTAAAAGTGCATTTAGAAAAGCTAGTCCTCTACCTTTACCTCCAAGAGAGCCTTCTCTCATTTTAACAATTTGATTAAGTTCAGAAAGATGTCTTGATTCAAAATTTATAATTTTTCCCCGATATTTTTGTTTTCGAACATTACTGAAGACATCTTTAATGTATGATCTCAAAGATCCAATACTTGGGAAATCTTCTACTTGAATAGGCCTAATTTTTTTGGCAATATTAATCTCACCATGAGCAATCAACCAGTTTGAAAAGTGATTACTTCTACTGTGATAGAGGAGTGAATCGTCAGGAATCAAATCGATCTTATGTTCAAAATCTGCCATAGAGAAAGCTTCTGTAATTGTGTTCAAGTCTTTATCTTTAAACGCAAAATTACCAAAGCCCAGATGATTAATAAAGAATAATCTTAATTTATGGAGTAACTGATCTGAGTTTTTATTTAAAAAAGTTACCTGCATAGACTTAGCCATTTCTTCATTTTCAGATTCTGCGGATTGTAAGATTATGGGTATATCAGGCATTTCGCTACGGATTTTTTTTATTAAACGAAAGCCTGCATGAGGATCTTCTATACCTGCTCTTTCAAAACGAACGTCCGAAATAACGCAGAGCAGATAATCTTTATATTTTTCATATATTTTAACAGCATCATCATAATTTCGGGCTAAAATGACTTTTGGTCTGATTCTCATCCTTAATTTTTGATTTACTTCATTTAACTCTTCTTCAATTAAGCGTTGCGTTTGTCTCATAATCACACCATAAAGTAAGGGCAAGTATAAAGAATAATAATTTATGGAATCTTCAACAAGAAGTATGACTCTTACTAATCCCTTTTCTGTGTCATGTTTAACATTTAGAATATCTTCCATATTTTTGATCATAGCCAGAAATAGTTTTGTGTCTGCAGACCAAAGAAAGGTGTTATCAATATATTTCATATCATCTTTATATTTTTCGATAAAGGCAAAATCTGCTTTATTGTTGAGTAGAAGTAAAACAGGCACATTTTTATAGTTTTCTTTAACATGTCTGGCTAATTGGAAAGGTGTCATGTCTCCAATCCGCATCATTGTAATAACAAGATCATATTTTCTTTCTTTTAAAGCGCTAATTGCTTCTGAGGCAGTTGGCACACTATTAATACGAGGTGCAGAAGATAGATTTAGTTTCCTGAATTCACCGTAGATTAGATCGGTTAATTGACCATCCTGTTCAAAAATGTAGGCATCATAAAAAGTAGAAACCAACAAAATATCTCGAACTCTGTTTTGCATTAACTGATAAAAGATATCTTCACCGTATTTGAATTTGTTGTAATAGTGGTTTAATTCTTTAATATTCATATAATCCTCTGATAATTTTATTTAAGCAATCTATTCTTATTGAGATCTATTTTTTTTTACCATAGAGAATAGATAAAGTCAAGGTAATAGTTAAACAATTTATTCAAAGGATAAGAAATAATTGGCAGAGATGATATTTAAAATATTATATAAGAGAAGAATAAGACAGAAAAAGAGATTAGTTTTCAATATAGTTAATAGTGTTAAATAAAATTGAGAGAACACCAAGGAAGGAATGAGTTAGGAAAGAGATAGGATTAAGTATGTAAATAAGTAGAAGAGATTTATATGCAAGAATAACGAGAGTTTGGGTTCAGAGAAATAAGCAGAATTAGAAAATTCTTGACATGAATTAAAAGAATAATAAAAGTGAAACAATTGTGGGTGATTAGCTCAGTTGGTTAGAGCGCTACGTTGACATCGTAGAGGTCAGAAGTTCGAGTCTTCCATCACCCACCATTTTTTTTACTAAAAATATGAAAGAAATAGCGAAAAAAGGTTATTTTATAAAAAAACAGTTGACAAATAAGTTTATTAATATTTAGATTTATTTTTAATAAAGAAAGTGAGAAAATCACTAAAATTAGAGATAGGAGGAAATATGAGTTCGTTATTTACTTTGAAACGGACTTGGTTAGCAGTTCTTTTTACTATGGTCCTGTTAACCTCTGCTCTTTGGGCTCAGCTCCCACAAGGCTTTGAAGGTGGCTTAACTATGCCAACTGGTTGGACAACCTATGATGTTGACGCAGATGGTCAGACATTTGTTGTATATGCTTCTGCTACAGCTCATGGTGGAGCCAATGTTACTCGTGTGCACTGGAATACAGCTGGAAACAACGATTGGTTGGTTACCCCTGCTTTACAGATCACTAATGATTACAAAGTAGTAAAATTTTGGGCAAAATCAGAAAATTCTACTTTTTTGGAAGAATTTAACACTAAATTGTCAACAACAACTAATGCTGTTGCTAGTTTTACTGTTAACTTACAAAGTGTTGAGAATTCTCCAGCTACATGGACTGAATACACCTATGATTTAACGCCTTATATCGGTCAAACAGTATATTTAGCTGTTAATTGCGTATCTGTAGATGAGTTTTATTTAAACTTAGATGATTTTGATTGGGCTATTCAATCAACAATCACTGGAACTGTTACATCAGGTGGCAATCCATTAGCTGATGCAAAAGTTGCGATTGACACAACTCCTACATTTGCTATGACAAATGCATCTGGTGTTTATACTCTTTCTGGTGCTTTTGCAGGTACTTTCAATTTAACAGCATCAAAAAATGGTTATGTTAATGGTACAGCAACAGGCGTTGTCGTTGGAGCTAATCAAACTGTAACTCAAGACTTTACATTAACAGCTTTACCAATGGTTACAGTTTCTGGTCAAGTGAATGCTGGTGACACCAATGCTCCATTAGCAGGTGCTTCAGTTAGTTTATCTGGTTATGCTAATGTTGGTCCAGTAACTACGAATGCTCAGGGACTTTTTACACTTCCAGGCGTTTTTGCAAGTAATACCTATAATATTAATGTATCTGCTGATGGTTATTCACCTTATACAGCTGAATTAGTTGTTGGTGCAGTTAATCAAACAGTTCCTACCATTACAATTCAAGAATCAACTAATCCTCCAAGAAACGTTGTTGCTGTTGCTACAGAAGCTAATTGTGCTTTAACTTGGCGCAAACCTTCTTCTTTACCAGAAGTAGAATATCGTTATGATGACGGCACAGCTGTTGGTCAGTTAGGTTTAAATGGTGGAACTACTAATGGTGTTCTTGGTGCTGCTCATCGTCATAACGCTGAAGTTACAGCAGTGAGCTGGATGTTGACTGATAACGGAGGTCCTCATGCTGCTGTTGATGTATGGGTTTTTGGTTTAACCAACGGTGTTCCTGACAACACTAATGTTTTATATCATGCAACAAATGTAGCTAGTACTGATTTAACTTGGATGACTCATACTCTTCCAGAAGCTATTAATTGCCCTAATGGGTTCTTTGTTGGTGTATCTTATACAGGATTCTTAGCTTTAGGTTTAGATGACGGTCTTGGTGCTGATTATCCTTTTACCAATAATACACAATACGCATCAACAAATTATACCACTACGGCATTTGCTGCTCTTGAGACTTTAGGTGCATTCTCAGGAAACTTCACTATTCGTGCTATGGGTTATGATCATGGAACTCTTCCTGCAACTATAGCTAGTGTTAACACAAATTCTATGGATTCAAAAAGAAATTCACATTATGCAAATTTAACAAAATCTGAATGTGCTCCAATTGTTACTAATTTCTCAATGCTTCCTACAACTTTAAATCGTGCACTTCAAGGTTACAAAATTTCTCGTTCCACTTTAGCTAACATTGCTAATCCTAATGCATGGGAAAATATTGGAACTACAGCGACTGCTAATGATACTACTTATACTGATGCTACATGGGCACAACAACCATCAGGCACTTACAAGTATATCATTCAATCAAGATATTCTAATAACGTTCTTTCAACACCTGCATTTTCAAACATGGTTGCTCGTAATATGACTGCCCAAGTATCAATAAGTTTATCAACTGCTAATGGAATGAGTCCAGTTGGCGCTGTTGTAAAATTAACTTGTGTAGATGCTGATCCAACTCATGTTTATCAAATGACAGCTACTTCAACTACTGTTACTTTCCCTGCTGTTTGGAAAGCTATTTATCAAGTAAAAGTAACTTTGCCTGGTTATGACACATTCATCGCTGAAAATATCAATGTTAATGTTGATCCATTTAGTTATGCTGTTTTATTACAAGTATCAAATACTCTTCTTTCTGAAGGTTTTGAAGGCGATGTATTCCCTCCAACAGGTTGGACTATGATTGATAGTGATGGTGATACTAATGAATGGTTCCAATATAATGCAGACGGATCTGCTTATGAAGGCGTTTATTCAGCTGCTTCAGCCTCTTGGTTTAATCAAGTTGCTTTAACTCCTGACAACTGGTTAATTTCTCCTGCAGTTGTAATCCCAGAAGGATCTCATTTAACCCTTAAATTTTATGTTGCAGCTCAAGATCCAGAGTGGACAGGTGAACATTACGGTGTATACGTTTCTACTACAAATAATACTTCTCCTGCAAGTTTCACTTCAGTTTACGATGAAACTTTATCAAGTGCAGAGTGGGTGTTAAAATCTCTTAATCTTAATCAATATAGCGGTACTGTTTATGTAGCTTTCAGACATTTTAATGTTACTGATATGTTCTATATGAAAATTGACAACGTTGAAATTGGTGCTGATGTAAGTAATGATGAAATTGTTACTCCTACAGTAAAAACAGCATTAAAAGGAAACTATCCAAATCCATTCAATCCAGAAACATCAATTTCTTTTGAACTTGCTAACACAGGTCATGTAGCTCTTGATATCTTTAATATTAAAGGTCAAAAAGTTAAAACCTTAGTTAATGAAGTTAGAGAAAAAGGTAACCATACAATCGTTTGGAATGGTAAAGATGACAATGGTAGAAAAGTTGGTAGCGGTATTTATTTCTATAATATGAAATCAGGAAAATACTCATCAACTCGCAAAATGATCCTTATGAAGTAATTCTTCATTAAGAATATAGTCCCCGGTTTCGATCGGGGACTTTTTTTATAGAAAAAATGAAAAAAATAAAAAAAAAGTGTCACATTTTCCAATCTCAGTTGTTATATATAGTAGAAGAATAAAAAGGAGGAATTTCATTAAAATGAATGTAATGAAAAAAATTATCTTCGGAATTATCTTAATCCTGTCAGTAAGTATGCTTTTAGCACAAAAACAGGATGTTTATCAGAAAAGCCCTTTTACAGACATTGTGAAAAATGCTAGGGCATCCGTAGTAAACATTAAAGCAGAGGGAGAACAAAAGTTAACTCTTGAGAATCAATTACCCTTTAATGATGACTTTTTTAAATACTTTTTCCCTCAAATGCCAGATTCTAGAAAGTACACTTCCATGGGTAGCGGGTTTATCTTCAAAAAGGATAAAAATGATATTTATATTCTTACCAACAATCATGTCATTGGTAAGAGTAAGGATGTAAAAATCACTGTTACCTTAGCAGATCAGGAAAAGTTAATTGCTAAAGTTGTTGGTCTTGATCCTGAAACAGATTTAGCTGTTATTAAAGCAGAAGTAACCGATAAGACCCCTATTACAGTTGTTCCTCTTGGTGATTCAGATAAACTTGATATTGCTGAATGGGTGGTTGCTATAGGGAATCCCTTTGGAGAGCTTGGCTTAGACAGAACGGTTACTGTAGGTGTTGTTTCAGCTATCGGACGTAGTGGACTTAATTTTGGCAATGAATCACCAGTGTTTCAAGATTATATTCAAACAGATGCGGCAATCAATCCTGGTAATAGTGGTGGACCTTTGTTAAATATTAAGGGTGAAGTTATAGGTGTTAATGCTGCCATAACCAGTACTTCTGGTGGTAATATTGGTATTGGTTTTGCTATCCCTATTAATTTAGCAAAAAAAGTAGCAGCTGATTTGATTAATGGTGGAAAAGTAGTTAGAGGATATTTTGGTATATCACCTCAAGATATTACATCTGAAATCAGCAAAACTCTTAAATTAGACGAGATTGCAGGAATATTGGTTGCTAAAGTGGAAAAAGGAACTCCAGCAGAAGATGCAGGTATTAAAAATGGAGATGTCATCGTAAAATTTAATAATCAGAAAATCCAAAATACAGGTAAATTCAGAATAATAGTTGCAGGAAGTCCAATTGGAAAGAAAATACCTATAGAAGTAATAAGAGATAATAAGGTTTTATCTCTCAATGTTTCTTTAAAATCAAGAGAGTCTGATGAAGAGAAAACCGAAGAAACATCAACAATAAAGACTATTGATTTGGGAATCAGAGTGGATGAATTGAATAGTGATCTTGCCAGACGTATGAATGTCCAGGCTGAAAATGGTGTGTTAATCACACAGGTAAAGAATAATTCACTTGCTGCAGAGGCGAATTTAAGACCTGGAGATGTAATTTTGGAAGTTAATAAACAAAAGATTATGTCAGTTAAAGATTATCAAGATATCATCAAACAAGCAGAAAAAGATCAGGTAAAGATACTTTTACTTTATGTACAAAGTGCTAATGGCTCATTTCAGTATGTAACTGTTTCAGTGAATTAACAATACCTTTGCCATAATACAAGGACGGTTTTTGAAACCGTCCTTTCTTTTTTTTAACGATTAGATAAGAATGAAAAGTTACTATTCAGTTTCTAAAAATTTATCAAAAAATACTTTTAATTCCTGACTTATACGACTTGGTTTATTGTCTTTGACATAAACACCTCGAACATAAACAATATTGCAAAGCTCACCAGCTGAATTATATATTTTTTGAACCCATAAGGAACCTAAACGATTATTTTCAATAACAGAAGAATGAACCGTGATGATATCTTCAAGTTGTATTCCCTTTTTATATTCAATTTCAACTTTTATCAGAAAAATTAAATAACCTGTTTCTTTTAGTTTACGAATAGGCATCCCTGCTTCTTCCAAAGCTTCAGCTCTGGCTGACTCATAAATCTGCAGATAATTAGCATTATTTAAATGTCCATAGACATCACATTCAAACCCATAGATCTTTTTTTTAAACTTAAAAACCATATAGCAAATCTCCTTTTTAATATTGGAATTTATAACTTTATATGAAAGGTTAGGTTATAGATATATTGTGTCAAGAGAAAAAATAAAAAAAGTGTTGACAATATTTATGAAATGAGATTTTTATCTTATTAAATAAAAATGAAAGGAAGAAGGTAGTATGAATTATCAAATCAATCGTACCAAGATGAATGCTCAACCTCGCAGTTTTGCACTTGTCAAAAATATTGGCACACTACCAGTCTATCCTGATTTCGGGTTGTTTAAAGAATAAAGAATCGAAACCACGGATAAGACAAAATCCGTGGATATATAAAATTGACCGCGGATTTAAATCCGCGGTTTTTTCTTTTCCAGAAAAGCACACCGCGGAAGACTTCAGAACAATAAAAAAGGAGTTTATCATGACAGAAAAATGGAAAATGTTTTTCAAACTGACAAAAGGTTATCGTTTGTTATATATTGGAGCATTTGTAACAATAAGTGTTTCAGCGATATTTTATTTTGTTAATCCCTTGATATTACGTTTTGCTTTAGATAATGTTTTTAATTCATTAAAACCAGAAAATATATTTAGTGTAAAAATGTTAGCTATAATGGGCGGTCGGGAAGAATTAATAAAAAATGCTTATTATCTGGGGTTATTTCTAGTAATGGTTTCAATACTTCAGGGCTTATTTCAGTTTTTTAAAGGAAAATGGTCAGTG
The DNA here is from genome assembly GCA_963678255.2 of Cloacimonadales bacterium (SeqCode). Classification (GTDB taxonomy): domain Bacteria; phylum Cloacimonadota; class Cloacimonadia; order Cloacimonadales; family WRIO01. Next base: position 244,081 of record CAXXTW010000001.1, on the reverse strand, counting down.
ATGGCTTCAGAAGGAATAGGCAAAAGGATTAGAGAAAAAATGTATGAGCATATTCAGTTATTGCCTTTTAAAGAACATGTAAAAGCAGAAACAGGAGACTGGATTCAAAGATGTATATCAGATGTGGAAACAATCAGAAGATTTTTTTCAGTGCAGTTAATTGAGGTAGGCAGAGCTTTACTTATGCTGATTATTGTTGTTCCTCTAATGTATCAGTTAAATTCACAAATGATGTGGTATGCTATTCTAGCTGTACCGATAATTTTTAGTTTTGCAATCTTATTCTTCATAAAGATAAAAAAGTCTTTTTTACATTCTGATGAAGCCGAAGCAGCATTATCAGCAGTTTTACAGGAAAATCTTTCGGGAGTTAGAGTTGTAAGAGCTTTTTCACGCGAAGTTTATGAAATTAGTAAATTTGAAAAAGTCAATAAGGATTATCGGGACAAGAACTATAATCTTATAAAACTGTTGGCTTATTATTGGTCAATTTCTGACCTAATTTGTTTTTTACAAATAGCTGGTATCATCGTGGCAGGTAGTATATTTGCTATTAAAGGAGAAATATCAGTGGGGACAGTCTTAGTCTTTATATCCTACGAATCAGCAGTATTGTTTCCTATTAGGCAAATGGGAAGAGTATTAACTGATATGGGGAAGGCTAGTGTCTCTTGGGGAAGAATTTATCAGATTTTAAGTATGCCTACTGAATGTGATTTTGAAGAAGATCTTAAACCTGAAATTAAAGGAAGGATCCAACTCAATCAAGTAAGTATGTCTTATAATGAAAATACACCAGTTTTAAAAAACATTAGTATGGATATTGAAGCAGGGAAAGTTGTTGCATTAATGGGACCCTCAGGTTCAGGAAAATCAAGTATAGTTCAGTTGCTTTTAAGACTATATGATTATGAAGGATCTATCACTTTGGATGGGTATGAGTTAAAAAGCATAAATAAAAAATGGATCAGAAAGCAGATTGGTTCTGTTTTACAGGAACCATTTCTTTATTCAAAAACAATAAAAGATAATATTAAAATGGGTAGAGATGATGCATCAAATCAAGAGATTGAAAAAGCTTGCAAAATTGCTGAAGTTCATCATGTCATTGAATCTTTTGAAAAGGGATATGACACCTTGATTGGAGAAAAGGGAGTCACTTTATCAGGTGGGCAAAAACAAAGAGTAGCCATAGCTCGGGCTGTTTTGAGAAAGACTCCCATATTAATCTTTGATGATAGTTTAAGTGCTGTTGATACAGAAACAGAAACACAAATTTTGAATGGATTAAAAAGTCAGGCTGGGAAATCTACCATAATAATCATTGCTCATCGAATCACCTCTGTCATGAATGCAGATAGGATTTATGTGATGAATCATGGAGAAATTGTTCAGACTGGGAATCATGAAAGTTTGATCAATGTTCCTGGTATGTATCAAAGAATATGGAAATTACAATCAGAACTAGCAGAGAATCTTCAGAAAGAGATTGATGAACATACATTGATAAATGAAGAAAATCCCATTAATGATGTTTCAGAAATCACTGAAATTAATCAAGCAGATAACAGTGCTTAAGGAGTAAAAATGATAGAATGGGAAGAAAAAGAATATACAAAAAATTTAGATTGGAAATCTTGGAAAAAGCTCTTGAACTATGTTTTGCCTTACAAGAAATTTATGATAATATTAGCAGGTATCATGGTTTTAAATGCTGGAGTTGACGCTGCATTTCCAATGTTTACAAAGTATGCAGTGGATAATTTTGTAGTTCCAAGGTCTCTTGATGGATTACCAAAGTTTTCAATAATATTTGCAGTAATGATTATTTTGCAAGCTTTGAACATTTATTATTTGATTGTAATTGCAGGTAAGGTGGAAATGGGTGTAAGTTATGACATTAGAAAGAAAGGCTTTCAGAAATTACAGGAATTGTCTTATTCCTATTATGATCAAACACCCATTGGCTGGATTATGTCAAGAATGACTTCAGATAGTACACGTTTGAGTGAGACATTAGCATGGGGATTAGTTGATATGTCATGGGGTATATCTATGATGACTGGTATTATCTGTGTAATGTTTTGGATGAACTGGAAACTTGCATTAATAAGTTTATCTGTAACTCCCATCTTAGCTGTTGTTAGTGTTTGGTTTCAGAAGAGGATATTAAAGAATTATCGTCAGGTTCGTAAAATCAACTCTAAGATGACTAATATGATAAATGAGGGTATTGTTGGCGCAAGAACCTCAAAAACGCTTGTACGCGAGGATTTGAATCTTGAGGAGTTTAAAAACACTACTGAATCCATGTATAAATCATCAGTTCAGGCAGCAATTTTTTCATCCTTGTTTATGCCTATTGTATTAACCCTTGGAGCCATAGGTACAGGACTTGTTCTCTGGAAAGGTGGGAGCTTGTTATTAATTCAAGCTATCTCAATAGGCACTCTTTTGGCTTTTATCCAATATACCGTACAATTTTTTGATCCAATCTATGAGTTAGCCAGAATGTTTGCTGAATTACAAGGTGCTCAAGCAGCAGCAGAAAGATTGTTAACTTTACTAGAGACAGAAGTTGAAATCAAAGATCATGATAAGGTAATAGAGAAATATGGCACTCTTTATCAACCAAAAGTAAGCGAATACCCAGATCTAAAAGGACAGATTGAGTTTAAGGATATTTGTTTCAAATACAAGGATGGTGAAAGAGTTTTAGATGGATTTAATTTGAAGATTAAAGCTGGTGAAACAGTTGCTTTAGTTGGTGAGACTGGGTCAGGGAAAACAACATTAGTGAATTTGATTTGTCGGTTTTATGAACCAGAGAGCGGAGAAATTCTGATAGATGGGGTTGAATATAGAGACAGAGCTTTACATTGGTTACATTCCAATCTCGGTTATGTATTGCAAACACCTCATTTATTTAGTGGAACAATTAAAGAAAATATTCAATATGGGAATTTAAATGCAAATGATGATGAGATAATCAGAGCTTCTAAAATTGTTCAGGCTGATGAGTTTATTTCTTCAATGGAAAAAGGTTATGATTCAAAAGTAGGAGAGGGAGGGAATGGTTTGTCAACTGGCCAGAAACAATTAGTATCTTTTGCCAGAGCAATAATCACCAATCCTGCAATATTCATTTTAGACGAAGCAACCTCTTCTATTGATACTGAGATGGAGAAATTGATTCAAAATGCTATCAGAAAAGTGTTAAAAAACAGAACGTCAATAATTGTGGCTCACCGTTTATCTACTATAATTGATGCAGATAAGATCGTTGTTTTAAAAAGTGGTAAAATAGTTGAAATGGGTAAACACAGAGAGTTAATTCTTAATAAAGGATATTATTATCAGCTTTATACTCGTCAATTTTTACAGGAAAAAGAAAAAGAAATCGAAGAGTGTTCTTAATAAAAAAGGCGGACTTAACATCCGCCTTTAAGCTTTAATCTATTTTATCAAAATGATTTTTTTGACAGAGGATATTGTCGGACTGCTAAAGTGATAAAAGTATGTTCCTGATGGACATCTATTACCATTGTTGTCTTTCCCATTCCATTGTAATTGGTGAGAACCTGATTTAATTGCCGTAAATGATTTTACTTTTTGTCCTTTGATATTGTATATTGACAGGTTGGCAGTTTCATTTTCTTTCACATTACAAGTTATTGTAGTATTCGAAAAAGCAGGTTTAAAGGGGTTCGGATAGATATTTTTTAATTCTGAGAAAACTGGTGTAGGATTTGTTGAATTTTCATTAACTGTAACCGAAGAATATCCATACCATTCCGAATGACCATTTAATTCCGTGGCAACTATCCAGTAGAAATAGGTATTATTTGGGATGACTTCAATGTCTGTATAATCATAGATTGTTTCATTTGAAGAATTGTTTGCAGGTATTAAATTGCTAATTTTTACAGCCTGATTGACAAGGTTAGAATTTGAACGATAGATCGTATATCCGGAAAGGTTGCTCTCTGACTGAGTTATCCACTGTAATGAAACAGTGTTTGAACCATTTAACACAGCATTAAATAAAGATAACGTAACAGGTAAGGTGGGAACAATGTCTGTTTGCCAGATAAAATAAGGATATCCATTATTTAAAGTGCTTTGAATAGTCCAGATATTAATGAAATTCCAGTTTGTATAAGTATTTATTGATTGCATTTCCGAGGTTAATTTTCCAATAGCAGAGTTTGTTGACTGTGTAGTTGCATTTTGCTCAGAAGTCTCTATATCAAAATAATTAGAAATAAAAACTGAACCACCGCTACCAGCTCCAAGAAATCCTCTATTAGTTGGATTTGTTGAACCTTGATAAGTTACATTACCGATACTATAACAATAATGAACATCACTATTAAAATTAAATCCAATAAATCCACCTACAGCTTCATAATTATCAGATATTCTAACGACATTAGAATGACTGTAACAATTGACAATAGTACTCGGATGATTTGTATTTAAGGAATAATTCCAACCAATCAATCCACCAATTCTGAAGATTCCTTTGACGATTCCAGTTGAGAATGATTCTTGAACAGGAGTGTGAAAATTCCATCCTATCAATCCACCAACACTGGATGCACCAGTAAAATTAACATTCTTAGCACCCAAATCCATAACATAAGCATAATAGGTATATCCAAAAATACCAATATTATCAGTAGTAGGACGATAGCAATACAGATTTGAGATTATATGTTTTTGACCATCATAACTTCCTGAAAAAGGTACGATTGCATTACCTGCAGGGATCCATCCTTCGTTAATATCAGTAGAAGTGCCTCCATCATTCCAATTGATGGTGGATATTGCATCAATATCTGCAGTTTGAGCATAGGAAGAACTCCATCTATTTGAGAATTGCACCATCCATCTTAGATTATCAATCGATGCGATTAAATAGGGGTTTTGAGAGCTTCCATCACCTGCTGGCTCTATTCCATCATAAATTGGAATTGGATCATCAGGGTATTGCCATTTAAGATAAGGATATCCATTATTATGATTGTTGCCAATATTCCAGTATGTATCTAAAGAATTGTTTTCGATAAAAGCCCAACCTGTGGTTGTAAAAATCAGATAATGTTTCATTTCTTCAGTAGATTTAGACATTGCTGCTGAAAAGACTGCTTGTTTTGAGGCAGTTTGACCGGAAGTAATATTATCAAAATAATTCGCTGTATAAGTGCATGTCCCTAAATTAGCGCCTGCAAATCCTCTGTTAATGGGTTGTATTGTTTCTCCTTCAAAAGATACATGACCAGTGCTATAACAATATTGAATAGTTCCTGTATCATTATTCCCGACAAAACCACCTATACTAACAGTTAAACTTCCTGCATTTCTAATTATATTACCTAAACAATAAGAATTTTGTATTGTTGAATTACTATTTTGTCCTATCAATCCACCTATAAAATTATTCCCATGGATATCCGCTATACTATATGAGCATGTGACAGATGAATTTAATCCTGTGCTTCCTATCAATCCGCCAATATTAGTATTTCCTGTAATGTATCCTGAACTTGAACAATTTTGTGCAGTCGAGTTATCATTACAATAACCAATTAAAGAGCCAACATAATTTTGACCATAAACTGTGATACTGTTTAATCCCAGATTTCTGATAACAGCTCCGCTTGGTGATCCTGTCGCTTTCCCTGTTTTACCAAACATACCAATATTATCAGTTGTTGGTTTATTAATAGTCAGACTAATAATTTGAAAACCCTGACCATTGTAATTACCAGTGAAAGGAGTTGTAGAATTACCAATTGGATTCCAGCCTTCTCCATTATTCCAATTGAATGATAGTGTTGCATCTATATCACTCGTTTGAATAAAAGACGCATTCCAGACACTATCTGTGATTGAAATCCAGTAAAGATTTTCGATAGTAGAAATTTGATATGGATTGCTATTCGTTCCATCACCATTCGGAAACATTGCCACTTGGCCAAAAAGAATTACTGACATAAGCAGTAGCATAAACATAATAGCTGTTTTTTTCATAATTCCTCCAAGAAATAATTTTTAAAGATAGTAAAATCAATTTATTAAGTCAATATTTTTTTTAAAGAAATCCATTTTCTTTAAAAGAGTAAAAATCATTATCACCTATTATTAAATGATCTAATATCCTAATTTCATACAGGGCAAGAGCTTCCTTTATTTTATTAGTGATTGCCAGATCAGATTCTGAGGGTTTCAAATTTCCTGTTGGATGATTATGAACCAGTAATACCTGAGATGCACTATGATTTAAGCACCGTTCCAGAATTTTTCGAATATAAACTCTTGATTCGTTAACTGTACCTTGAAAAAGGCTTTCTTCAGTGAGGATATGATTTGCTGTATTAAGAAATATTACTTTAAATTCTTCTATCTGCATACCTTTAAAATAGTTTTTACAGTAATTATAAACATCATTACTCGAAGTAATAAAGTCACTTTTTATCAGAGAGAGCTTTTGTTGATATAAAAATGCATCTCTGATAAGCTTAATTAATACCGCAGAATTTTCGCTCACTCCTGATTCTTTAAGCTCTGATACGCTAGCATGTACTAATTTATGTAGATTGTTATGAAAATGAGATAATGCTTTTTTTGCTATGACTTTCGTATCTCGTCGAGGATAGGTATAAAATAAAAGTAACTCCAAGACTTCATGAGGTAAAAATCCATTCAATCCATCTTTTTCATATCTTTGTCGTAATCTGGAACGATGTCCCATTATGTGATCTTTTGTCTCCATAAAATGTCCATCTGGTTAATCTGTAAAAATAAATATAAACTCTCTCAGTTTTTTAAAGTGAATTTTTCACTGAGAGAGTTTTAAAGAAATCTAATGAAGCTCCAATAAAATGTTTGTCTTTCTGATTCATATAAAAATACATCAGCAAAGGTGCCAGAATTCTGAAGTTAATCAATATGAGAGAAAAATCTAGCTCTTGGATATCCAACTGGTCTAAGAGCATTAATTCTCGGTCTAATAAGGATTGAAAATTACTGAATAAAATCTCTGGTATTTCATAAGAAGTTTTAATTTTTGAAAGATCTATCTTATTATTCAGGTAATATATTCCTGTAAATTTTCTCCATTGTAGGGCTATAAATAAATCTAAATCCATTGTTGTCTTGCTCACTGGAATTATCATCTGCCCTAAATTGTCATACGATGTTTTATACAAATCTGTTTGATCATTTAGATTTAATATGTATTTTGCTTCTTTTATTAAATTTAAATCAGAACACTTATCTGTTATATGACATTCTCCGTTTTCTGGACAAGGGTAGTTTTCACAGGTTTCAAAGTTAGGAAATAATGCGTAAGCATTTGAATTGTAAGTCAGAGTTTCATATGGGTAAGCCGTGCCGTTGAATACAACCAGTGTTTTTACTCCATACAATCCCGCAAAATGCATTGTTCCTGTATCTCCTGTTATCAACAAATCTGCTTTCTGAAGTATGGATTTAAGCTCAGAAAAACTAGTCTCTCCCACTTTATTAGTAATTTTATCTGAATGATTTAGTAACCTGATAAATTCTTGTGCTTGTTCTAATTCTGGTTTCGTGCCTGTTAATATAACTTCCCAATTATTCTCTATAAATACTTTTCCCATTTGGGCATAGTTTTCACAACTTTGTTGTCTGCGTGAATTACGAGAACCTAATTGAAAAACAACCTTTTTTTGATTTTGGTTTTTATTGGATTGTATTGAAAAAAATGGTTCAGAATTACTATTCTTATGAATTCTATGGAATATTTTAAATATATCTACCAAATTTAAAGTGTTTAACTTCCTTGTTTTAATGAAGGAAAGTACAAAAGTTTGAAATGATAGACTGATCTCATCAGATGCACCAAAGCCTCTGCAAATGGTATTTAGAGATTGAGAGATACTCTTACATAATGGTATCGAGTTAAAATTATAAACCAAATCAAAATTCTTTTCTTTCAAAGAAGATATTAGTCGTTGGCTTTCTTGTCCTTCTTTTAGAAAAAATGTGTTATTTTTGAATTCTGCTATTAAATCCAAATTAACGCTAAGAGGGTTTTTGATCTCAATGACTGGCATGAGATCATCAAACAATTCACTATAGAGAAAATAAATTTCTGCAGTAGGATAGCTATTTAATATCTCCTGATAAACTGGCAAAGTTTGAATAATATCTCCAAATTTTGCTAATTGTATAATTAAAATTTTCATGGTTTAAAAGTGACTCCCAAAGTCTTCTAAATCTTCAAAAACAGCTTTGCATTTTTTTATCAATGAACTAATCTCTATCTTCTGTGGACAAAGACTATCACATAATTTACAATCAATACACGCACTAGCTCGGATTTCTTTATCAATAAATTGATATCCCATGCGAGGTTTGTCAATATTATCATAACGCTTAATTTGATTGGTTAAATCAAATATATAAGGAATTGCTATTTTTTGGGGACAATCTGAGCAGTAATTACAAAAAGTGCAAGGGATTACTCTTTTTTTGAAATAAAGTTTTCTGATCTGATCTATTATTTTGATTTGTTTTTCATTAAGTTTATTGATTGATGATTTATTTGCAAAAATAATGTTCTGTTCTACCTGCTCATAATTTGACATTCCACTTAAAATTAAGCTGACTTCTTCATGATTCCATATCCAATCTAGCATATATTGAATGGGATTGAAGCACTCTTCTCCATTTATTTTTGCATATTTTTGCCATTGCTTCATAATATCAGGACTAATATTCTGACTAAGTTGTCCTCCACGCAAGGGTTCCATAATAATCACACCTAAACCATTCTTATGAGCATACCTGACACCTGCTCGTCCTGCTTGCTCTCTGATATCCATTATGTTGTATTGTAACTGACAAAAGTCCCAATTATAATAATCCACTGTTTTTTTTAAAACCTTATAGCTGTCATGGAAAGAAAACCCTAAATAATCTAAATATCCCTGACTCTTCTTTTTTTCTATCCAATCTATCATTTTAAACTTTTTTATTTGTCCCAATCTTTGTTTATTTATTGCATGGAATAAATAAAAATCTACTTTATCTGTTTTCATCTTTTCTAGTTGTTCAAAAAAAATACGATCTAAATCAGCTTCTTCTTTTATTAACCATAAAGGAAACTTTGTTGCTATTTTTACTTTTTCTCTATACCCATCTTTTAATATCTCGCTTAGAATCCGTTCGCTTTCAGAACGGTGATAGACATACGCTGTATCTAGATAATTTACCCCATTATCAATTGCATAACGAACGATTCTGATTGTCTCGTCAAGATCTACGATTCCTTTTTCTGCATCTTTCATAGGTAATCGCATTAATCCAAAACCTAATGCTGAAGGCTTAAATGGAATTCTTCCGAAAGTTCTGTATTGCATATTAACTCCTTGTACAAAAGGGGACGATTAGTCGCCCCCTATTTTTAATTTATTAAAAGTTTTATTCTTTTGTCAAGATTTAAATTTTTCAATTATTTTTGGAAGCGTCGCTAATACTTCATGAATGTTGGAAACGGATTTACCTCCTGCCATCGCCATATCAGGTCTTCCTCCTCCTTTGCCGTCAACTATTGGTGCTAATTCTGATATGATTTTTCCTGCATGATATTTGGGTATCAAATCCTTTGTCACTATTGAAATCATAGATACTTTTCCCTCTATTTCTGATATTAAAAAGCCTATACCACTCTTTATTTTATCTCTTAACTGATCTCCCAATACTTTCAGATCTTCGAGGCTTGCCACTTGAATCTTACCAGCTATTACTTTCACTTGATCTATGACTAGAGCATTTTGCATCAAATCATCAATAATATTTCCTGCTGAAAGACGCTTTAACTGATCAATCTCCAGTAATAGACCTTTATACTCAGAAAGTATCTTTTCTATTTTATCAACGATCATCTTGTCCTGAACATTCAAGGCAGAACCTATCTTATTCAATAATTCTATTTTCTCATTAAAATATTTCTCTGCTGAAACTCCTGTAATGGCTTCAATTCGTCTTATCCCAGCTGCTGAGGAAGTTTCTGTTGTAATTTTAAAGCTTCCGATCTCTCCTGTGTATTTTAAATGAGTTCCTCCGCATAGTTCCATAGAAAAGTCTCCAATATGGATAACTCGTACCTGATCTCCATATTTTTCTCCAAAGAGAGCCACTGCCCCCTTGCTCTTTGCTTCATCAATACTCATGATAGATGTATTTACTGCTAAACAGGCTCTGATTTGATGATTAACAATTTCTTCTACCTTGGCTAATTCATCTTCACTAATTGCTTTGAAATGAGTAAAGTCAAATCTTAGATGAGTGGGTGTTACTAAAGATCCTTTTTGTTGAACATGATCACCTAACACCCTCTTTAAGGCTTCATGTAAAAGATGGGTAGCTGTATGATTTCTGGCAATGCTAACCCTGTATTCTGATTCTATCATGGCTGTTATTGGTTTATTATTAATTTGACCTGAGGAAATTTCTCCAATATGAATAAATGTATCATGCTCCTTTTGAACATCTAGAATCTTAATCTCTACATCCTCATTGAAGATTCTTCCTTTATCTGATATTTGCCCGCCTGATTCAGCATAAAATGGTGTTTGTGTTAATACTAATCTGATTTTCTTCTCTTCAAGCAATACATATTTAACAAGTTCTGACTGACAGCTTAGATTTGAGTATCCAACAAATTCTGTTGGTATATCTTCTTTTATCTTAATCCATTGAAGATCATCTGTTTTATATTTAAAATTTGAAGCCTCTCGTGCACGACTTTTTTGCTTTTCCATCTCTACTTTGAAACCTTCTTCATCTATTTTCAATTGACGTTCTTCTGCCAGAATTGCTGTCAAATCAGGTGGAAATCCAAATGTGTCATAAAGCATAAAGACTTCTGTACCTGGTATGACATCACTTTTAAGAGTACTAATTATTTCAGAAAATTTTGTTAAGCCATGATCAAGAGTTTGATTAAATCTTTCTTCTTCTCCCTTGATGATCATCTCGATATAGGCTGACCGATCTCTTAATTCAGTAAAATGATTTCCAAAATGATCAGCTAATGTTTCTACTAATTTATATAGAAAAGGTTGATAAAAATTGAGCATTCTGCCATAACGTGAAGCTCTTCTTAGGATTCGTCTGAGAACATAGCCCCTGCCTTCATTTGAGGGCATGCCTCCATCAGCAATGGCAAAACATAGGGTACGAATGTGATCAGCTATCACTCTGTGAGCCATTCCGCCTTCCTCAGTGTATGGCATTTGAGAAAGATCAGCTATTTTCTCAATGATCGGGACAAATAAATCCGTATCATAATTTGAGGTTTTACCTTGAAGGATTTGACAGATACGTTCCAATCCAGCTCCTGTATCAACAAATCTATATTTTAATGGAACTAATGTTCTGTCTTCCTGACGATTGTATTGCATAAATACTAGATTCCACAATTCTATATAACGGTGGCAATCACCATTAACTTTACAATCATGATTGGGATCTTCTTTTAAATTACAAAACTCTTCTCCTCGATCATAATGGATTTCTGAACATGGTCCGCATGGCCCTGTATCTCCCATTTCCCAAAAATTATCCTTATCTCCGTGATAGGTAACTTGGTCAGGGTTAATATCTGTCATTTGTTTCCATAATTCAAAGGCTTCTTGATCAGATTGATGAACTGTTGCATGCAACTTTTCTTTTGGCAGGTTCCATACTTCTGTAAATAATTCCCATGCCCATTCTATCGCCTCTTTTTTATAATAATCTCCAAATGACCAATTACCTAACATCTCGAAAAATGTATGATGGTAGCCGTCTTTCCCTACTTCTTCCAGATCATTATGTTTGCCACCAGCACGAATACATTTCTGACTATTCACTGCACGGCTAAAAGGGGCATCCATTAACCCTAAAAAGTACTTTTTATATTGATTCATCCCTGCATTTGTAAATAATAAGGTCGGATCATCATTGGGTACAACTGGAGATGAAGGAACAAAAACGTGTTCTTTACTCTTAAAAAAGTCTATAAATTGCTGTCTGATGGTATTTCCCGATAGCATAAAAACTCCTTGTTTATCAATCTATTATCTATTATTTTATTAATTTCTGACTATATTTCATAAATGCACCTAAAGTCAAGTGAAAAATGCAGACTAAATTTGGATTGTTTAAGATACTTTTGTACTCATTGACGACAAAAGAAATGAACAATACCATTTCAAAGAAATAAACATAACTTCTCCAAGACATACAATGCCAAAATGCATTAATATGTTATAGGGGCATTAGCTCTGTAATCTTCATAGCCAAAATGCATTAATAAGTTATAGGGGCATTAGCCCTGTAATCTTCATAGCCAAAATGCATTAATATGTTATAGGGGCATTAGCCCTGTAATCTTCATAACAGAAATGCATTAATAAGTTATAGGGGCATTAGCCCTGTAATCTTCATAGCCAAAATGCATTAATATGTTATAGGGGCATTAGCCCTGTAATCTTCATAACAGAAATGCATTAATAAGTTATAGGGGCATTAGCCCTGTAATCTTCATAGCCAAAATGCATTAATATGTTATAGGGGCATTAGCCCTGTAATCTTCATAGCAAAAATGCAATAATATGTTATAGGGGTATTAGCCCTGTAATCTTCATAGCCAAAATGCAATAATATGTTATAGGGGCATTAGCCCTGTAATCTTCATAGCCAAAATGCAATAATAAGTTATAGGGGCATTAGCTCTGTAATCTTCCTAGCCAACATTAATAAGTTATAGGGGCATTAGCCCTGTAATCTTCATAGCCAAAATGCAATAATATGTTATAGGGGCATTAGCCCTGTAATCTTCATAAAATAAATTAACAAAAAAACAAATGCCGATTTTGTATTAAATTAATATGCCGTTAACATTACTCGTAAACTAACTAGAACCTACTTGTTGCTTACTCCTTGCTTGGAGCTCAGCATTGTTTTATTACTTAACATTAAAAAAAACCAGCTTTGTTATTCGTGCTTAATATCAATCCCACAAGCTAAACATTTTGTATAAGACCATCCTATCCGAGCATGGCATTGAGGACATGTATATTTTTTTTCTTGTTCAAGGAGAAACTCAGAAAGACCGATTTCCTTGATTCTGCTTAAATTAATGATACACGATGCATGGTGACTTATTCCATCATTTGCAAATTCTGTCAATGTAACGCATGGCATTTCTGGGCATTCAGAACAATCATTGAAATTCTTTTTGCTACAACATACTACAAAACTACAATCCTGATGTAAGGCTGTTTTACAATTGGTGCATGATAATGTCTCTTCCGGTCTGTTTAATCTTTCAGACATCTCTTTCAAAGTATTTGTTTCCCATGCAATATTGCATAAACATGCTCCACAATATAATCCGCAGAAGGTACTATTCTTATTCATGTTTACCCCCAGATATTTTAATAATTCACCAAATATAATTTATTATTGAAGTAGTCAAAGATAGTTTTATATTTTTTAAATAATGGTAAGCCAATGATCCCTAAATTATTTGGGGTTAATCTGGAAACCCTTTCATCAGAAAAAGCAACATCTGGATTCTCTAACCTTTCTTTTCCAATTTTAAGTTCTTTAATTTTTCCTTTGAATTCTTCACATTCTCCCTGAGCTCCATAACTTTTTGAAATTATAGTGTTTTCTGGAATTTCTATCTTATTATCGTTATTTAAGCCAATTAATAGTATTTCAGTACCTCCTAAATCAATATCTGTTTGTTTACAAATAGTTCTTCCATCTTCAAGTGTAATGCTAACAGGGACAGAATATCCGCCTGTTTTTTCAAGAGTCATAGTCAAGACAGTTGCTTTCTTTGGCGCTTTGAACTGGTCTGGTTTATGCAAAAGAATAGTATTATTCTTAAAATCAAATTCGACAATAAAATGAGAAAAAAAAGTATTACAAATTTGACCATCAATTCCCGGAAACATATTTCCATAACCTGCTGAAGATGGTGAAATAACGACTTCTTGTTGTAAAAACTTTATCTCTTTAAACTCTAAAGTAATATCAGAAGCCATTTTTGCTTCAGTTTTATCACCTGTGCCTGCTCCTCCTATCTCAGCTAATCTATCTTCTTCTGTTAATATTGAGTCTGATAATGTGGTGCCAAAAAGCCATATGGGATCCCATAGTCTTCCATTATCAATCATCAGCTTTGCAGGATATCCGTTTAATAAAGCGTCTATAACAGGCTTCCCTTTTACCATAACAAAAGGGATTTTTATAATTTTTACATCTTTTATCAATTGAAAAGTCCCAATTCTATTATCAGCTTTTTGATCATTAAGGGCTAATAAATTCATACAAGTTAAGACTACTAATATCATGATTATTGTCTGAGCCATCTTTTCTCCTTTAATATGAAAAGGCAGTACAGAAATGTACCGCCTAATTGTTTTTTGAAACATTATTTGATCAACATCATTTTTTGAGTTTTTATGTTTTTATTGTTTACATTCATTTTACAGAAATACAATCCGCTACCTACAGATTTACCCTTTGAATCCGTTCCGTTCCATACAACTTTGTGCAATCCCTTATCATAGAATCTATTAGTTAGTGTTTTGACCCTTTGACCCTTGATATTATAGATTTCAATTTGTACCTTACTATTGCTTTCAATACTAAATTGAATGTTGGTGTCTGGGTTGAATGGGTTAGGGTAATTGGAATATAGTTTATTATGAAGTGCTACTGTTGGATTGTCAGTTGTTCCGGTACCTTCTACAATAAAACTAATCGTGACAGTTGTTTCAGGGTTAGTTGGATCATTTGATTGAATATTCATTTGAGCTTCATATGTCCCTTCTCTTAAATATTGAGAAGATACTGTTAGGTTGACAGGAATGCTTTGATTATAAACAATATGTCCTTCTGATGGAGAAAAGGTTAACCACCCTGGAGCACCTGGCATACCGATCGTTCCATGTCCAAGATCTGGAGCATAATCTATGCTCTCATCATCTATTGATATCATAGAAACCATAGATATATCCACATTGGTGTCATTGTCTCCAAATAAGCTGTAATCCATTAATAATTGTACAGAATTTGAAGTTAATGTCATATCGCAAAGGCCTAAAAACTGCTGTCCATCAAAACTAATTAAATATGCCCCTGATTGTGCTTGAATTTGACAGCCAGCATCAACTAATAATTCACAATCTGAACCTATGTTTTGATCAGGGTTTCCCATTCCAAAAGAAGGTGGATAACTCCCAGTATTTATGTTTTGATCCGTATCAAAAGATATTAATAACAATGTCTCATTCCAATTTGTAGGATTTGCCATAAACACTTCCATGTTCATTTGTCCATTTTCAATGCTTGCATAAACTGAATCTATGTCTCTATACGCTCCTTCTATTTCTCCCGTTCCATCATCAATGATTAAATGTGGATTTCTGGTTCTTGACTTAACATCCTTTTGCCTGGAACTTAACTTTGCAAACTTTGTTTTTTCTTTAATTATATTTATAGCTTCTCTCATAGTATTTTTTGTTCTTGTATGGATTACTGGTAAGGCTCGAATTGTGAAATCTAAAGGCAATACTCCATTATTGGTAATATTAATTTGATCCTCATCTGTTCCTGTTCCTGTGACACTAAAGTTCAAATTATTCGTATCTACCTGAATATTAGGGACACTGTTGGATATCATAAATGAATATACATCAGTACTTGCTGTATTTCCACTTTGATCACTGGCTTGCACTTTATAATAAACAGTACTGCCTAATTCCATGTTAGGAATAAAACCTTTATAGAAATTCTTTTCTTGTTCTACCATTAAAACTTCATTAAAATCTATATTATTAGTACTATATTTGATTTTCACTGAAGAAATGCCCTGAGCATCGCTAGCTACTGCTGATATTTCATAAGGCCCCAAGGAGTCTGTATTATCTAAATTGTTTGTTATATAAGCAATAATTGGAGGCATTGGTGCATCTGAATAGGCTACTACCATAATGTCGTCGACATAAACACCATCAGTATTTGTGGACTCATCAGATTTCAGTAAGTAACGGAACGTAAAATTCTCTGTTAAGGTATTGGACAAGGAGACTCTTTCATCAAACCATTTTAAGTCTTTAAACCCATTGTAAACTTGGTCTCCAAAATTCTGAACGCCCACTCCCGTTCCATAAGTGGTGTATTCTCCCGGTACGTTTATCCATTGATTATTCCCATTATTTAATTCTATTTGCACTTTATCGAGATGTCGCTCTAAATTCCAGCGGATTTTATATTTCAATATCGCATTATTGGCAAAACTTAGATTGATCGGCTGTGATAAAGTCATCGTATTTTCAATATTATCTAAATAGTTTTCATAAGGACTATCTGTAAAACTATGAGCTCCACTGGCAGCTTTTTCTTCTGTTGTATTCCAACTCATGTTAGTATTCCAATGGATCATTCCATTTTCAGCATTGTCATAAAAAAGGATAATCGGTGATCCAAATATCTGTTTATAAGTCTCATTTAAATTATAATCTGTCCCATTATTAAAGTTTATATTGAAATCTATAGCTGTGCCTGATGCTAATTGAGATGATAAAGTGATATTAAATTGAATTTCAGTCTCTGAAAGGGCATTGATATTTGAAATATTTGCCGAACCGTTATTTATTGTTACAAGAGGGTTTGAGCATGTTAGTGTTGCGGTAACATTACTAAGATTGTCTATATAACCTTTATTGGTTATTTTGAAGACTATATTGAAGGTCTCTCCAGCTTCGCCTGACATGTCTCCATCTCCTCCAACTGTATCAATCACTTTGCTATCTATAGCTTTTAGAAATGCTCCTGCAACTAAGGAAATATACTGTTGTGGATAAAGATTTTCTTCAGCTAATGGAATTATTCTGAGGGTTGGAGCCCAGAAATAATCATTCCGATCTCCAATTTCTGGAGTAAAAGAAATTATCTTTGGCTTTGATGTTTGCTCTCCATACATCCAGGCATCAGAATCTCCATTGGTAGGATAATTTACCGTTTCTGTACCATTTCCATAGGTATAACCATTCGCTTTGGTCATATCATCAGCATATATCCTTAATAACTCTAAATCGGGAACTGGATCACTATTCGCATGCTCGGTGTAAACCAAGAGATCACCAAAAGTATGAAAACTCAATGCGGTTCTAAACGTGTTTTCATTACAAAAATCTCTGATTGCCTGAGTTTCTAATTCTGAAAATCCCGAAGGTCCTCTGTATGATTCTGCATTTTGTAGTGGACTGGATCCTGTATCATCATAACCCCATTCATAACCATAATTACGATTGAGGTCAACTCCATCTGTGCTTGGATTAAACTCTCCGTTATTGTTGTTGTCTCTTTTATTCTTTCTCCACATTCCTCCACCATTTGGATTTATTTGTTCATTGTAGAGATAACCATCAATATTAAGGATAGGTACAAACCATATTTCTCTATTGTTCACTAAATGTGTGGCTAATAAATCTGTATTATAATTTTCTAATAACCATTTCATATAATATAAATTGGCTATGATTGACATGGGCTCTCTGGCATGATGTAAACCTATAATTAAAACCTCTGGTTCATT
Organism: Cloacimonadales bacterium (SeqCode); assembly: GCA_963678255.2. Lineage (GTDB taxonomy): Bacteria > Cloacimonadota > Cloacimonadia > Cloacimonadales > WRIO01. The sequence continues at coordinate 226,428 of CAXXTW010000001.1, read as the reverse complement.
TTCATTACTGTTTGGATTATCAGATACTTTGTATGCTTTAATATCATGACCTTCTAATGTTTGTCCGATTATTACTGGATTTGACATGGTGTTTGGATAAGTAGTTTGTAAAGAATCAACAAATGATATGATCTCTGTATAGCTAAAATAACCACCAAGACTTCCTTGGCCAATTTGATTGTTTCGGGTAGTAGGCTGAGTAAGCCTTGTTCTTAAAAAAGCTGATAAGTCTTCATGGGCAACGCTATATGAAATGTGTAAATCATCCAGTCTTTTACGATCATATTGATTCGCTACGACCTCAACAGTATTGTTTTTCATTCCATTATTCTGTAAGACATCGAAACCATTACGGATTAAATTGCGCATTTCTATTTCGGTTTGACACGATACCTGCAATAGGCTATACCTGACATCTGCCCATAAAAAGATCAGACTGATAAACATCAGGATAAACATTAATGTTCTCTTTACCATTTTTCCTCCTCATCCCCATTTTTTATATAAAATCATACCTGTTTTATATCATACATATATACCTTAACCAATTATTTGTCCCCAGTTTGTACCCTTTTACCAAATAATATAGATTTTACTGAATATTAAGTTCTACAAAATTCAGCTCAGATTTTACGATTGCACTAATTATGCCATATTAATGGAAATATGGCATTTAATTTGCATTAATAGTATTTAAAAAAGGATTTGCTATGAATAATTCAAAATTGATTCTTATTGATGGGATGACTGGGACTGGGAAATCTACAACTGCTCATTTTTTAGGGAGACAGTTAGAAAAAAACAATATTAAAGTTAGATGGTTTCCTGAAGAAAAACCAGGTCATCCTTTACTCTATAAACCCAGTTATACAAAAGAGACTCCTCCTGAAAAAAGAAGAGATATCTACTGGAATGAAATGAAAAAATTATGGGCTGATTTTGCCTTAGAAGCTGCTGAATTTGATGGCGTCACTATTATTGAAAGTTATCTTATTCAGTCTTCATTAATTGGACTTGTGTCTTCTGAAGCTGATCGAAGAACTATTGTTGATTTTGCTCATTTATTGATTGAACAAACTGCTCCTCTTAACCCAATGATTATTTATCTGTATCAAGATGATGTTCATCAAGGATTAACACTCAACCTAACCCGAAGAGGGGAAGAATGGAAAAATTGGTATTTAGATAGAATTCAGAATTCACCTTTTGCTAAAAAACATGATTTGGACGGAGAGAGTGCCGCTGTTAAATTATTAACCGAATTAACTCAATCTGCCAAACAGTTTTTAGATGAAACTTCTTATCCTAAATTATTAATTGAAAATTCTCAACAAGATTGGGAAAACTATAGAAAAGAAATGTTGGGTTTCTTAGAGGTGCCTTTTATTGAAGAAGAAACTCTAAGAGATAATGACCATCGGTTTTGTGGGAACTACTCTGTAATATTGGAAAATGATTATAACCTGACTTATAAAGTACACATTTTAAATCAGAGATTATGCATTGATGCTTTTTGGCCAAATTTGAAATTACTCCCCAAATCAGATACCTTATTTGTTTTGGAAGGATACTATTTTACTTTTGAATTCATTTCTGAAAACAATCAGGTAGTTGCTCTAAAAGTGGGAGAAGGTCTCTTTGGAAATGAAGATATGATTCTTCATAGAAATATTGAATAATGCATTAATTCTTTGTTCAATGAAAGTAAAATATTCTCTAGGGGCTTTAAAGCCCCTTTTTTTATAATGCTTTCCTAAATAATAATTTTGGCACCTTCATCTCAGAACATAAAAATTCTCCCTGTTTTTCAAAACCATTATTTTCTAATATTTTTATGGAAGCTTTATCTTCAATCATTGCTTCAGCATATATTTCTTTCAAACGTAATCGATGCTGAATCCAAGGTAAAAAAACCTGAACTGCTTCAGATGCATAGCCTTTGTTCCAGTACAAAGGATCAATTACGCAAGATATCTCACATTTTGTTTTGTCGCTTGGTAAAGGCCCATAACTAATCCATCCAATCATATGCTTGTCTAAAGATAGCTTATAAGTCAATCTGACTGGTTGCATTTTATTATAATTAGAAATTAACCAATCAACAATCTCTGTCATTTCTTCTCTGTTTTCAAATCTATCAGGTATCATATGCTGAACCTCTTCTTTACTCATTAAGTGATAAAGAGCATTAACATCAAATTTCTCAAGCTCTGAAATAAAGACACCATCTTTTATTGTTTGATTCATTTTGCACCTCCACCTATATAATAAACCAATCTTTTGCTTTTGTCAAGCAATCATATGATAAACATTCTACTATTGCTAATTTAATCTTTTTGAGGATTTCTACACATGACTTTAGAATTTCCATACTCAGTTTTCAATCTCACCATTAATGCAAAATATAATAAAGTCTATCTTTCCAAAATTCTTCAGCATTTTCAAAATAACTTTAAAATTCTTGACATAATGTTCTTAGTTTTTGTTATTAAAAAAGGAGATATTCATGTTATTTGTAATTTCTTTGATTCTATTTGGTATGTTAGTTGGGTATGTTTTTAAACCTTACGAAAGATTATTCAGAATATCAAATCTGATTTCTGTCTTATCTGTCTATGTTTTATTGTTTTTTATGGGAATATCCACGGCTGTTCGTCAAGATTTGTTTAAACATTTTAGAGAAATCGGGGCTGTATCAATCATTCTTTGTTTTGCTGGAATCATGGGTAGTATTCTTGCCTTAATTCCAGTAGGTATCTATTTAAAGAGACACCGTAATTTACTTTGGTCTTATTTAGAATTAAAAAAGAATAACTCCTCAGAAATGGATCAAACTACTGAAATTGAAACCAAGAGTCTAAAGATTTCAGCAAAAAAGGATTCTGTGAGAGTAATTAGTGCCGAGATGTTTTATCCTGTCATATTTTTCGTCTTGGGTTTTCTGTTTTCATATTTATTTTTACCTGAAAAAAAACCTTGGATGGAGAGTTCAGCTTTATATTCCTTGTATGGGTTGATCTTTTTTACAGGAATAGGGATAGGAAAACAAAATGCCTTTGTTCTAATAAAAAAATATCATATCTTTGTTGTTTTGATTCCTGTATTGGCTATGATAGGTTCTATGGTGGCAGGTTATGTGGTTAGCTTGATTTTACCCGCATTACAAGGGAAAAACGCAATGGCTATTACCGCAGGAATGGGCTATTATAGTATTTCAGCCATTATTACCGGGCAAAATCTTGGGGAATTGGTAGGAATGATTGCACTATTTAGTAATCTTTTAAGAGAATTAATCACTATGCTTTTTAGCCCACTTTTAGCAAAAATTTTTGGTCCTTTATCTCCAATAGGATCAGGTGGGGCGACAGCTATGGACACGACCTTGCCCTTTATTAGAAAAGCTTCTGGTAATGAATATGCAATAATCGGTTTTATCAGTGGAGTGCTCCTGACCATTTTAGTCCCTGTCGTTACTGCTTTTTTTAAGTAACATTATTGATTTATTTGTTTGCTTATCATATTCACTCTGAATAAACTAATCATACTATAAAAAAAATAAAAAAACTTCTTGATTCTTTAATAAAAAGAGTTACACTTTCAATATTAAGGAGGAAAATATGAATAAGATTAAAAAACTGCAAATCTTACTTTTTCTGTTAATTATCACTGTCTCTTTGTTTAGTGAACAAAAAATTGTGCTATCTTCATTAGACTGGGAACCTTATATTGGGGCTTCTTTACCCAATCAGGGATTCGTAGCAGAAATTGTCAGAGAAGCATTTAAAAGAGAAGGTTATACTGTTGAAATCCAGTTTTATCCATGGGCTCGTACTGTTGATATGGCTAAAAAGGGACAGGTTAATGGTTATTTCCCCGAATATTATGCTAAAGAAATTGAAGATTATGCTTATTTTTCCAAACCATTTTTGGGGGGACCCGTTGTTTTATTTAAAAGAAAAGCTGATAAAATTAGCTACGCAAAATTGGAAGATCTAAAACCTTATCGAATTGGAGTGGTCAGAGGTTATGTTAATGAAGAAGCTTTTGATAAAGCTGGTTTTTTGAAAAAAGAAGAAGTCACTGAAGATATTGGCAACATTTCAAAATTACTGAACAATCGTATTGATTTGTTTGCCGCAGACAAATATGTCGGGCAATATCTGATCAATAAAAATTTTTCTGATAAAGCCAAATTAATCGATATCGTTGAAAAACCTTTAACTGTTCAGGATTTATATGTTTGTTTTAGTAAACAAGCAAAAGATGGACAAAAGCTTCAAAAGGATTTCAACAGTGGATTAAAAAAGATTCAGGATGATGGGACCATCAAGAAAATCCTTAAGAAATATGGCTTTTAACTAAATAGTATTAAAAGATTTTTTTACCATTGCATAGGGAGAATGAGTTAAATCTCATTCTTCCTTTTTTTTTGGAGAACATCATGAATCACTTTTGATAGTTTTTCTAAAGTATAGGGCTTTTGAATAAAAGCCTGAACTCCTACCTCCAATACTTTTTCAACTCTTTCATCTTGTTTAAATCCAGATGTAAGGACAACTAAAGCTTCTGGATCTATTTTTTTTATTTCTAGAAAGGCTTCTTTTCCTGATTTCTTAGGCATGATCATGTCTAATAAAACAAGATCAATACTATCCTTTTTCCCCTGATATATTCTGACTGCTCTTTCTCCATCATCTGCTGTGATGATATGATATCCACATAATTCCAACATTTCTTTGCCAATTCTTAGAACCGTTGGCTCATCATCTGCTATCAAAATTGTTCCTCTCCCTGCAAAGAATTTTACGTTAGGAGAATCAAAATTAAATTCATGGGGTGTTTTCAGCATGGGGATAAAGACAGAAATACTTGTTCCAATCCCTGGTTCAGAATAAATGTCAATAAATCCATTATGCAGTTGAATAATGTTGTAAACCATTGTAAGACCTAACCCTGTTCCTGCATCTTTACCTTTTGTTGAATAAAATGGTTCAAATATTTTACTTAATACGACTTTATCTATACCCACACCGGTATCTGCAATTAATACCTTCCAATATTCAATCTCTTTTGCTTCAGGATGATCCTGTACAAAAAACGAATCTGCTAGTACTTTGGTTATAGTTATAGTCATCACACCACCATGAAGTTCTCCTTCATTTCTCATGATTGTCATGGCATGATATGCGTTTATCGACAAGTTAAGAAATGCTTGTTCTATATGAGATGCTGAAGCCATTATCATCGGATCTTGTTCAGAATATTTAATTATAAATTCAACAGATTTTTCAAATGTATTTTTACATATTTTTACAACATGAGCGATGGTAAGATTGAGATCAACCGGACTTAACGTTAAATCTTGTTTACGAGAAAGAGTCAATAATTGTTGTACCATCTCAGCAGCACGGGAAGCTGATTTTTCCATTATATCTAGATAATCTCTCATTTTTTCATATGAAAGAATTTTATCTTTTTCAAGATTATAATCTATAATGGACAATGTGCCAATTATCCCTCCCAAAATATTGTTGAAATCATGAGCGAGACCGCCTGCTAATGTACCAACTGTTTCCATTTTTTGTGTTTGTCTTAATAGATCATCTTTTTTCTCTAATTCTGATACATTTTCAGCTAAAATGACCATATCTAATTGATCATGAATATAAATAGGATAAATATAAATATTGAGAACTGAATTGTTTTTTATGTGTTGTCTGTTAAAATAACGCGGTTCTCTGGTTGTTTCAAATTCTTTTATAAAAGGGTCAAAGGTGTTATAGACGAAAGAAAGGTTTTTATCAATCACATGATCCGCTTTTAATCCTGTATATTTTTCAGCTGCAAGATTCCATTGAGTAATCAATCCTTCTCGATCTGTAGAGATCAAAATTGTTGGCATTGACTGAATGATACTATTTAAATAGTTTTTCATAACTGTTAATTCCATCTCCATCTGATCTCTATTCAAATCTCTCTGAAGAATGTTTTGTAACATATAATTAAAGCCTTCATACAAAACAGCAATTTCATCTTTAAAATTCGAAGAGACTCTGATTGTAAAATCATTTTCTTTCGCTACTTGATTTGATATGTCTGCTAAATATGTGATGGGTGAAATTATTTTTAAACTTATAAAGTAATAAATTACAATCAGGACAAAAAGTGTTAAAATGAAATAGGTAAGAATGAGCTTAAGGTTTCTCTCATTTACTTGTTGATATGCATCAGCATCACTATAAAAAATCTCAATAAATCCAATGTTGTTATTCTCCATAAAGACTTCAAAACTTTTACTCAAAATGTGTTTCTGGTTCTCATTTATTACATATGGATATATTAACTCAAAGACTTCAGCATTGTTATGTGAAAAGTCTGCATCTGATTTTTTTAACCCAGCAAAAAATCTTTTATTTTCTGTATATACATTAACTGCAATAATATTATCATGGAATAATAGAGCTTTATTTAGTTCCTTTATTTCACTTTTATCCAGATTCCATAAAGGTAATTGATATGCTTTTTCGGCAAAGTGAATAATGTTATCTAAACCTTTATTGAAGTTGCTAAAGATCAGAGTACGGTTATCATAGTTAAAAAACCAGATTATGATAATGCTTACTCCCAAAAAAACGCTTATTAATACTATCAGTAATTTATGAACGATTTTTTTTTGTATCAAATCTTTAAGATATGATTTAGACAACAAAACAACCTCTTTTCTCTATCTTTTCTGTTACTATATAACTTGTTTCATCTTTTGTCAAAGGATTTCTCAGAGAATGACAAATGGAAATACCTGATCTAAAAAAATGCTATCAATCTATATCTAAGTATTTAAATGTATTTTTTAAAATTTAATTATAAATATATTGCATTAAATTTAATTGTGTGATAGAGTTCTACTGAAATACAAAAATAAATGCGGAGGAAAAGATGAGACTTTTTGAACGTGCCATGGAATTGAAAAAAGTGTCAGAACAATATTACCGCAATTTAGCTAATAAATGTGCTAAAAGCGAAGGCGTAAAGAGGATTCTTACAGATTTAGCCAATGAAGAAATGAAACATTTTTCTTTGTTCCAACTCATGAATAATGAACAATTAATTGAGATAGAAAGCAATGATTATTTAGAAATCATGGGCCAAGAGATTTTGTCACTACAAAAGAAAAACGAAGATCTTACCTGTTGTGTCGATCAAATGGAATTGTATGACGAAGCTTTGGAGTTAGAAAAGAAACATTTACAATTCTTTAAAGATATTCTAAAAAAAGATGAGAGCTCTTACAAACGGGTCATATCAATGATAATAAGTGATGAAGAAAAACACATCGAGCTGTTAGAAAACTTAATTGAACTAATTCATCATCCAGACAACTGGGTAGAAAATGCTGAATTCAATATAAAAGAAGAATTTTAAAAAAAGGGCAGATTTCCTGCCCTTTTTTGTCTGTTGAAAGACTATTCTTCTAATTTAATTTTAGCTTACCTGGTTGGGGAATGTCAAGTTTATAGAAATCTTTTCTTTTATCTTCTACTGTAATTGCTTGTCTGTTTTTAAAATACCAACTATTCAAATTCCCTGATTTCACTTTATCAATCTCAGCTGATCTTACCTTTATCCAATTCTTTTCAGTTGATATTTTCTTATTAGTAACATACGCTAAATAGGCCCCTTTTTCTCCAATAACTAATTCTGTGAATTTATTCTTTTCAGTGGTAAACAGAGCTGCATTTAAATTTTCTGCTTTTCCGATGCTTGGAATAGCACTGTCAATCATGATGTCTTTAGCCTCGATTATTTGCAATGAATCTATTTTTGCTTGATTTAGATATTCTTCTGGTTTGTAAGTAGAATAGAAGTTTTTAGCAAATGCTACCACTTCTTTTGTTTTTTTCTCAGTCATAATTATTCTGTTTATCATTTCTTTTTCTTTTTCAAGTGGAGAATAGTGATATCCCATACTGTCCGATACAACAGCAATTAGCTTTGATCCATCTCTTAAAGTCACCGCATCTGCTACAGATCCTACCTTATTCTCAAAAGCAAATTTAACTAATTCAGGATAACTGCCAATTCCAGGAAAAAACTTTTCTGTCTGATAAAACTCATCAGTTTCCATTGTTTGTAAATGATGGTTTATAGCAATTTGTTCGATTGGAGTTGTTTTTAGTTCATTGGTTATTGCAATATTCTGTTCTTCAAAGATTCTATTTGTTTCATCACTGGGTTTAACTCTGATGAGGATATGAGAAGCTTTTACTTCTTCTTGATCCTGTTCATTTTTTCTTTTATCAGTAACTTTAATAATATGCCATCCAAATCTGGTGAGCACAGGTTTAGCTACTTGTCCAGGTTCAGTTTCAAAACAGGCTTTTTCAAATTCTGGGATCATTCGACCTTTACCGAAATAACCTAAATCTCCACCTTTTGCTCCACTACCAGGGTCTTCTGAGAATGTTTTTGCAAGATTTTCAAAATCTTTTCCTGACAATATATCATTATAAAGTGAATCTACTAACGTTTTTATCTTTAAAGAATCTTGAAATGAAGGTGTATTTGTCAATTTAACATACTTTAACTTACGTGCTGGGTCTTTCTTGAATTTCTCATGATTGCTTAAATAATAATTGGATATTTCTTCTTCTGATACATCCATTTTTTTTATATAATTATAATTAAACCAGATTACCTGTGAAGAAACTGTTGAGTTTTTTTTAAGCCATTCTTTTTTTAAACTATCTGTGTTTACTTTTACATCATTTTTGATTGATACAAATAATCGTTCATAAACCATATTGTTACGTAAATATTCATTAATGTTCTTTCTAAATTCTGCGTTTTGATCTAAAGCTGTTTTTAGCTTTTGAGTGTCAAATTTCCCATTAGTTTGTAATTCTTTGATCGCTTTAACATCAGCTGGAGGATTTTTTAATACATAATCATAAATTTGCTGATCAGTTACAACTATTTTTCTTTTTTTAATTTCATTATCATACAACTGTCTGGCAATCAGTTCTTCCCAGCATTTATTATTTAGTTCTTGTTTTTTCGAGTTGTCAAGTTTTTCACCTTTCTTTTGCCAGAAAGAATAATAATTTTCCAAAATATTGTTATACTCTTCATAAGTATAGGTTTTATCTCCAATTTTTCCAACTACTTTTGTGGGACTTTTTGATTGTGCTATTAATAAGATAAAACTAAATAAAAGCATAATGGAGATAAATAGTCTGATTGATTTCATAATTAACCTCTTCTTTCTTTATTAGCTTTTTTTAAAAGATTTAATTACCATAAATTTGTCAAGAACGAAGTTAGTCTCCCTTCTATAACAAGAAGAAACAATAAAATAATGTTGACATTGGATATTAATATTCTAAAATTTATTGTAATAATATCGAGTGAAAAGGGAAAGCAGGTAGTAAGATGAAAAAAATAACAATTATCATGATTTTTTTATTGATATCTCTCATTGAAATTTACGCAGTAACAGCTCCTGATATACAATTCCCAATTGCTGCTTATCAGTTTTCTTATCCTTTAAAAATCCCTATCGATACTTTAGCAATACGAATGAGAGATGCTGGGTTTAATATGTGTATGGATGTTCAGCAAAGAGAGATTGCTCAGTTTAATCTTTTTAGAGAATATGGGATAGAACCAATACCCGTTGTCGATGAAGTCGGGGTAAGAAGATTGAGTGGTGCAAATTATTGGGAATATGAAGCAGAATATATTACAAATGAATCAGCAAAAATTCAGTTCTCAGACAGGTGGCCTAAAGAATTACCTTATGAAATTAAATGGTATCAAACAAGGAATGGTGATAAGTGGAATCATCGACAAAATCTGTTAAATTCTTCTAATTTGGAGTATGATTCGCAGTTACCCTCTCATTTTAGTTTAAAATATAGCAATAAAATGAAACCAGAATATATGCTCAAGCAGATATTAAAGCTATTTTATTCAACGCCAACAGATAGTATAATGAGTTCTGGTTTTTCATTAGACCGTAGAGGAGGAATTGATACTATTTTTGTAAGACCTTGCTTTAAACTCACTCCTAATCAATTTCAGGATTCACAAAATATCATAAGAGTGGGATTGAAAGTGCTTTATCAGGATAGCTCTACTAAACAATATGTTTATATAAATATTCCTCTTGTAAGTTCAGATTCTATTTTTAACACTTATGAAACAGAGGATGAAGAATTGGTGGTGACAAAACAAAATATTAAAAAAAAATATGGATATGTGCCTGACAGCTATTTTACTCTTACTTTTAAAGCCTCTGTTAAGCAGATCCCTGTTAATTTTAGTCAAATTACCATAGATGGAATTTTTTATAATAGTTTAGAACTCGTGACTTCAACATTAAAACAGGAGATTTGTGCCGTACCAACTATCTATTATTGCGGAGTTGGAGATGTATATTTAGATTATGTTGCCATGTTTGATAATAAATATCTGAGTTATAAAAAGAATCCTTCAGAAAATAAAAGTATTAAACTAAGACTTGATATGCTTAATAAATGGTATACTGCTGGGTTTCATAACTTTTCCTTGTACGATGAACCTTCTCCTGCTCAACTTTTTATTCAAAATGAAATTTATAGGAGTAATAAGGATAAACCAGACTTAAAATTGTTTCAATCCATGAGACCAATTTACAGTAATACAAGCAGATGGCATATTAGAAACTATAATTATATTGCTGATCGTTTAATGGTTTTTAAACACTCAAAAACAATGTTATCTCAATATTATCCTACAGGCTTGATTAGAAACTGGAATCAGTTAACTCCAAAAGAGTGGAATGTTCTAGATTATTGGCAAAGCCGATTAAGTATTATGTGCTCATATTATAAAGAACTAAGAGAATATTGTAGTCAAAATGAAGCCTCATTTTACCCAGTTGTTCAATGTTATGGGCAATATTATATGGATACTCATCCAAACTCTGCTTTGAAAAATACCTGGGTGATGATTCGACCTCCTAAAATATCTCAAAAAGTTTTGAGTTATTTACCTCTTTGTTATAATGCTGACGGTCTATTTTATTATACTTTTACCAATGCTATTTTGTTTGATGATCAAATGGTTCAAAGTGCTCCTTTTAATATTTTTTCTGGGAATTACTCTCTAGCACCAAATTATCAAAGTTTAGCTGAGGCACATGCTAAGATTAAGCAGTTTGTGCCCATTTTAAAATCTCTAAATTGGGATAAAGATAGGGTTTATACTCTCATGCCCACTGAACAAATTATTAATCTTTCAGAATGCGGACTTGGTGATGTTAGTGTATATGGGAAAGATTTAACTGGACTTTCCAATCGAAATCCACGTGATCCCGAGAGCTATAATGAAGGGTATGATGGATTTATTGAGTGTGCTGTTTATAGCTCTAAAAATGAAAACTACTTATTCTTAGTAAATAGAAGAGCTGATTTTGCCAAGAATAAAATATGTACAGAAGGTGCTTTGAATAACAATCTGGGAATTGAAAATTTTGATTCAAAATTTGTGAAAGCTGAAGATCAGGCCTTTCGTATCAATAAGGTTTACTACATTGCAAATAATTATTGCCTGTTTGATATGTTGACGCAGGAGGTTTATGAATTAAATACTGATGTGCCCATTCAAGCTGGTGACGCCCGTCTATTTAAATTATGTAATGTGGTTGACACTATTATAAAAACGGATAAAACTTTTGAAAATGTTCTCATTAATCATAAAATTGTCATAAAATCAGGAGCTACCCTGAAATTGACTTCTAAAAATATCTTCTTAAATGATTCACTCATTAAAATTGAAAAAGGTGGAAAACTAGTCTTATCTGACTCAGAAAATATTATGTCTTCTGGATGCAAAATTTTAAATAAAGGCAGTTTGATAATTCAAAACAGTAAACTTACAAGTAAAGATGGGACTTGGAAAGGCATTGAATCTAGCTCAAATGCTGAAGAAATCATTACTAATTCAGAGATTAAGTAAACTTTGTTTAAATTCAAGAACTCTCTAAATTGACATTTAATTCTGGACTTGTTTGATAGTTGTCTTGTTTAATAAGATTGTTAAAACCGAAAGAGTGTATAGAATTAGCTAAGTATGTAATAGAAATTTGTCATTGAAATAATGGATTTTGTTGTAAATAATGATTAAGACTTTTGGATAAACCAAAGTATCAATATGCCAGAAATTATCTTTTTTATTGACAAAATACCTCCTTTTATAGAATGAAAATAGAAGTTATTTTGTATAAAAGGAGCCACATGCGTACTTTTGATGCCGTTATCCCTTTCCTGAAAAAAACATGGAAAAAAATAGCTCTCGGCTTATTGGTTCTTGTTTTTGTCGATGCTATTCAATTGATTGTTCCTAGGATCATCCAAAAAACCATAGATAGCTTAGGAAAAGAAGGTTACTCTCAAACTGATATTATGCATTCTTCACTTATCATTCTGCTTATGGCTGGTTTGGTTGTGGTGCTTCGCTATTTATGGCGAATGTTGATCATTGGAAATTCCTGGATCATTGAAAGAGAACTTAGACAACTTTATTATACGCACTTAATGAAATTATCGAGGAACTTTTTTAATAAATCCAAAATTGGTGATCTAATGGCTTATGCTACAAATGATCTGAATGCAGTCAGAATGTTGTTTGGTATTGGGTTTATTGCTGGTGCTGATATCTTCTTGATGGCAACATCTTCCTTTATCTTTATGACTTCAATTAATTTAAAACTTACCCTATATGCCATAATTCCCTTACCTTTACTTTCAGTTACTATTGCTGTCTTTAGTAAAAAAATTCATAAAAGATTTGCGGGTGTTCAGGAAAAATTTGCTTCTTTAAGTGGCATGATTCAGGAAAGCATCTCTGGAATCAGGGTTATAAAGGCTTTTGCTCAAGAAGAACCAGAACTTAAAAAGATGGAGAAGTTCTCCATTACTTATATAAATGAAAACATCAAAATGGCTAAAATATCTGGTTTCTTTCATCCCTTTTTAGGTTTAACTATCAGTCTTAGTTTTGTTATCGTGTTAATATTTGGCGGTCAGGCAACGATTAAAGGTGTTATTACGATTGGTGGTTTTATTGCCTTCTTTTCCTATTTGGGAATGCTAATCTGGCCCATGATTGCTATTGGTTTTGTTATTGATATGTATCAGAGAGGATCTGCTTCCCTTAAACGTCTTAACGAGATATGGGAAACTGAACCTGAAATAGTTGATAATGCTGAAACAAATCATCAGATTTCTTCGTTAAAAGGGATTATTAGTGTTAAAGACCTAAATTTTAGCTATCAACCAGAAAGCCCTATTATTTTAAACAATCTCAATTTTCATATTGAAGAAGGAAACACTTTGGCTATTTGCGGAAGAACAGGAATTGGAAAATCTACTATCGTTGACTTGTTAACTCGTACTTACAATCCACCTAAAAATTCTATCTTTATTGATGGACATGATATTCACTCCATTCCCGTTGAACTCTTAAGAAAAACATTGGTGATGGTACCTCAAGATATCTTCCTTTTCTCTGACACTATTGCCAATAATATTGCAATGGGTAAACCTGATGCAAGCAGAGAAGATATTGTCCAAGCTGCTAAATATGCGGCTGTCTATGATGAAATTATTGGCTTTGAACATGGTTTTGATACCATGGTAGGGGAAAGAGGCGTGACTCTGTCCGGTGGGCAAAAACAAAGAGTCGCCATCGCTAGAGCTCTTTTAACTAATCCTACTGTTTTAATCCTTGATGATGCGCTCTCTGCGGTTGATACTAAAACTGAAAATACCATCCTTGATCATTTGATTAATATCAGAAAAGGTAAAACTACCATTATTATTGCCCATAGGATTTCTGCTATCCATCACGCTGACAATATTATCGTCATCCATAACGGAATGATTAAAGAATCAGGCTCTCATGAAGAGCTGATCGATTTAAACGGTATCTATAAAGATTTATATGATAAACAAAAAATTGAAGAAAGACTTGAGGAAACAGAATGAAACCCCAATTTGAAATGCAGTCTGATGAAATAATTGGTAATATCTATGATAAACATCTCTATGCTAGATTGCTAAAATATGTAAAACCATATATCTCCTCATTAATTATTGCTTTTATTCTACTTATGTTTATTACTACTTTTGAAGTCATTGTCCCTCTGTTGACTAAATATGCTGTTGATAATCATATTGTCTCTGATAAAAGAATATTAACCCTCAATCCTGATGAATTCAACCATTTTAAACAAAATTCTGACATTAGTAAATTTAAGGTTTATCTCGTTAATGATCTATATTATGTCGTAGTAACTTCCAAAACTCAAGGCTATATAAAAAAAGATACTCTTAAACAATATAAAACAGAACATAAATTCTCAGAAAAGAAATTCTTTGTTCTTGACTATACGAAGGAATCTTTAAAAATATTAAATAAATATCAATCTGATATCATTATTCTAAATATTAACGAACTTTTGGTCTCTTCTGAAACCTTGGCAAAACTATCTCTCTCTGAAACAAATGTTGTAAGAAAAAAATCTCTTCATATGGTTATGATTTATGGTTTGATTTTCCTTTGTGTGATTGTTCTAAAATTAATTGTTCAATATTTTCAATTGATTCTGACAACGATTCTGTCTCAAAAAGCTATGAATGATCTGAGAAGTGATCTGTTTAAACATCTGGAAAGAATGCCTTTATCTTTTTTTGATAAAAATCCCGTAGGAAGACTTGTCACTAGGATTACCAATGATATCCGTTCTATCGATGAAATGCTTAGTAGTGGAATAATTACTATCTTTCAAGATGCGATTATGATTGTTGCTATTATGAGTTTAATGTTGTTTTTGAACTGGAAGCTCGCTTTAGTTAGTTTTATTGTTTTACCCTTCCTTTTCTGGATCATCAATGTTTACAAAAATAAAACTAGGGTCACTTATAGGGAAGTCAGAAAAAGATTAGCTGCTGTGAATGCGATGATCGCTGAACATATCTCAGGTGTTAAAATCATTCAACTATTCAACCAGTCTCAGAAAAAAACTAAAGAGTTTGAACAGGTCAATGATGGCTATTTTAAGGAATCTATTAATCAATTAAAATTGTTTGCTATTTTCAGACCGATTATCAGTGTCTCCCGACAGGTTGCCGTGGCTTTGATTTTATGGTATGCCGGTGGTCAAATCCTTAACAATCTTGTAACTATCGGTGTCTTTATGGCTTTCATGTCCTATCTGGATAGATTGTATGAACCAATTAATGACTTCAGTGAAAAGTTTAATATCTTACAGGGTGCTATGGCTGGAGCTGAAAGAATCTTTGATTTAATGGATCAACCTCAGGCTGATTACCAGGAATATAACCTTGCACACGATAGTATTGATGGTTCCATTGAATTTAAAAATGTCTGGTTATCTTACCAGACTGAACAGAATGAAAAACCTGAATTTGTCCTTAAAAATGTGTCTTTTAAAGTTAACCCTGGTGAAAAGATTGCTATTGTTGGTCATACAGGTTCAGGGAAAACTTCTATTGTAAATCTAATACTGGGTATGTATCCCTATCAAAAAGGCGATATCTTTATTGATGATAAAAACTTAAAAGATTATCAAATCAGGGATATTCGTAAACAAATCGGTATGGTGCAACAAGATGTTTTCCTCTTTTCAGGTACTATCAGAGATAATATTGCTCTTAATAATTTAGATATGACTGAAAATGACTTAGTAACGATCTCAAAATATGTTAATGTTTATGATTTTATTCAGGCTTTGCCAGGAAAATTTGAAGAACCTGTTATGGAAAGAGGTTCTACTTTTTCTGTAGGTCAAAGACAGTTAATTTCTTTTGCCAGAGTATTAGCTTACAATCCTTCCATTTTTATCCTCGATGAAGCTACGGCTAATATTGATACTGAAACTGAAAATCTTATTCAGGATGCCTTGCAGAAATTAATGGAAAACCGTACTTCTATGATTATTGCACACAGACTTTCTACAATTCAACATGTGGATAGAATCATTGTACTGCATAAAGGTGAAGTAGTTGAAGAAGGATCTCATCAAGAATTATTACAAAAAGAAGGTCTCTATTATGATCTTTACAGATTGCAATATACTTGATCTCTATTCCAGAAAATGACTATGATCTATGGTTACTATCTTGCAATGTGGGCAATGCCATGCTAATGTTTCTCTTTGTTTCAATCTGAAACTCAAATCAAATGTATGTTTTAATGTGCCATTCGTTTCTGTTGCTTTAAGCATATTTAACTTAGTTCCTTTAGGATGAAAATATATACCGCGAGGAGACATAGTATAACCGGCTGTCATTAGATTCTGACAAATAGGGCATAACATATCTTCGTCTTTAATACGTTCATTAGGGATTATGTAGGTTTTACTCTCTGTGCTTTTCATATAAATTCTGATAATAATAAAAAAAGTTAATACCAATATAATACATGTAATTACCATCATTAATAAAATTAACATTGTCGGCTCCATAATTCCTCCCTTAAATTAATCAATTATAATATTATACTCCTTTTTTATCAGGAGTCCAGATATATTTATGTAATTGAAGCTGAAAACGTATGTCCAGCTTATCTGATATTATCCATGAAACAACTTCTTCTGACTTTAGAGAATTAAAAACTAGAGAGATTAGCACATTCGGACCAAATAAATTATGCTCTTTGAGTATTTCTTTCATTTCCTCATAATCTTCTTGAGAATTTAGCACAAACTTGATATTGTCATGATTAAGGTCTATAAATCGTAAATTGTCATAATTGAAGCTATCACCCTCATTGCTCCCAGTTAACTTGATATCGACTATTTTATGAACGTAAGAAGGTACTTTCTCAAGTGAAAGAGATCCGTTTGTCTCTAAAAGTATCTGATAACCATTTTGATGAAGCAATTCAAATAATGGGTAGATTTCTGCTTGTAATAAAGGCTCTCCTCCGGTAATCTCTACAGTTCTTACCGGTAAATACGATTCTATATGTTCTTGTATTTGCTCTGGACTTAATTTATGATGTATTTCTGAATGATATGTTGTGTCACAATAACTGCAATTTAAATTACAACCGCTAAAACGTATAAATATACAAGGTATTCCTGCAAAGGTTGATTCACCCTGAATACTTAAAAAAACCTCATTTAGATTAATTATTGCCATGGAAGATAGGGAAGATGTTTATGATATCCCAGTATTTGATCAATCGTTCCTAAGATTTCTTTTGGATTTCCTATACAAAACTTCTCTGTATTTCCCACTTTAAAAAATTCATAGTTCTTTTCTTCAACATTTATATACTCAAAAAATGAAATATCACCATATAAGGGAATTCCTTTTTGAACCATTAGCTTAATGTCCTCAAACTCTTGAAAAAGTATGTTATCATAGACCTTCTCTTTTTTATCAGCAATGATCAATACATTCTTCTTAGGATCTAATAACTCTGCATCTTGTACCATTAAAGCTTTTTGAGCATTTACCGTAATCATCTTAAAAAGTTCTTTCATCGGTATATTTCTATTTACCTGATGCGCAAAACGAACTTCATCAATTAAATTGACTCCCCCCGTTAACGTTGAATCTGTACCAATCACAACATTGACACCATATTGTAGGCAGGTTTCTATATCTAGAGTCTGACCAATAAGATACATATTCGATCCTGGACACCAACATATTGACACGCCAACTCTTGCACATTCTTTGATTTCTTCTTTTGTTAATGAAATACCGTGTACGATTAAGGTATTACTGCGAAGTAATCCTCTTTTTTTAAGCAAGTAAAATTCTTTTAGCGTTGCTTCATCCAATCCTTCTGCTAAATGAATTATAAAAGGATATTTCCCTTCTGTAAGATCCATTTCTTTTTCTGCACTATTGCCACCCCACCAATTGCCTAACGTGATAGAATGACATTGACCATACTTGCGAACAACTTCTATAGGAAACATCTCGTAATAGGCATCTACCTGTATAGCACCATGGTCTTGAACGATTGAACAACCAGAAAACAAATTCTTATAGGCTCCTAATTTAACCAATAATGGAGCATTACCCTCCATGAGATTAAAAACACCTCTGTTAGTCCAGATTTTGTTTCTTTCCAAAACGCTTTCTGAAGTTTTGTTGTCTTCAACCCATATATGTGAATTGATATAAGGTGCATTGATACCCGATCTTGGGTACCAATTACCTATAAGATGATCATGTGAATTTATCCAAGGGATACTATTTAATCGACTGTCAGCATCCCATTTGATTTCAATATCTTTAAAATATGGACTATCTATTTCGATTAATTCTCTCTCTTTTATCTCATCTGGACGGATGATTGACCTTTTACATTGAATTCGAAACATCTTGTTTAGTTTTTTATCCTTTTTATTAATTGAGGTACGATCTCAAATAAATCTCCAACAATACCTAAGTCTGCTACTTTGAAAATTGGCGCATCTTTATCTTTATTGATCGCAATAATATAGTCTGCTGATTGCATCCCTGCTAAATGTTGAATGGCTCCTGAGATACCAATAGCTATATAAATTTTTGGTTTGATGGTTTTACCTGTCTGACCCACCTGATGTGGATATGGAATCCATTCTGAATCTACTGCTGCTCTGGAAGCTCCTACGGCTCCATCTAACAACTTAGCTAAATCATTCAACATACTAAAATGATTGCTTTCTTTCAATCCTCTGCCTCCAGCTACAACTATATTAGCTTCGGTAATATTTATTTGCTGGGTTTCATCTTTTATTGTTTCTAAGAATTCACATTGATAATCATGAAGATCAAAATCATAACTCTCACTGACTACTGCTCCTGATCTTGAACTGTCCTTTGGAAATGGAACCATTACTTTATGTCGCACTGTCGCTAATTGTGGACGATGATTTGGTGTTAAAATTGTGGCCATGATATTTCCACCAAATGCCGGACGGGTTTGTAATAAATTTCCTGTCTCCCTATCAATATCAAGACCTGTACAATCTGCTGTTAATCCTGTATGTAAACCTACAGCTACTCGTGGAATAAATGAACGTCCAATATTCGTCGCTCCAGCTAAGATAATTTCTGGCTTATACTTGTCTGATAATGAAATCATTGCGTCTGAATATGGCTGATCTAAGAAATTCTTTAATATTGGATCATCTATCATTAAGACTTTATCTGCTCCACAAGCAATTAATTCGTCTGTAAATCTTTCAACTTCAAAACCAAATAAGACTGCTGTTAGCTCGCATTCTCGCTTGTCTGCTAATTCTCGACCTTTACCTAATAACTCAAAAACTACCGGAGATATATGATTGTCTCTGATTTCCGCATAAACCCATACACCTTTATAGCTTTCTTTATCTACTTTTTCTGTTGTATTTCTTCTTACAAAGATTGCTTCAAATGGACAACTGCTGACACAAGCGCCACATAATGTACATTGATCAGCATTGATCTCTGCTGTTTTATCGGTTATTGTAATTGCATTATATGCACATGCTTTTATGCATTTGCCACAACCTACACATTTATCGACGATTATCTCAATCATCTGTACTCCTTAAAATTTAGATACATTTAAAATTAGAAAAACTAGTTATTTTTGTCAAATGTTTTTAACTTTTTTGTATATATTCTCTGATAGACAATACATTAATACTCCATAGATTACACCAGATAGCACATCAACAAAATAATGATAATGACAATATACTGTGGCAATGGCTAGTAAAAATGTTATTGGGAATAGTATAAAAGGTAAAACCTTCATAAATTTTGCACTAATCATACTAATCGTTAAAGCTATGGCAACATGTGAACTTGGAAAAGCTCCTCCCATATGGGTTGTTGATCGATAGATTAATGCCATGATATGAGTAAACAACCCATACCTGTATTGTATCGTTAAGTCAAATGCCCCTTCTAATGCTCTTCCTCCTGCCACTGGTAAAAACATATAGATAAAATAACATCCAAAAAATACAAAACTTATATTGAAAATTATTCGTTTAAAGATCTCTTCATCTTTCTTCATATAAAAATATAAAGGGACACACAATATCATTAAATAATAGGCAAAATATGAAAAGTGTAAGACTTCCTGAATAAGATAAGTATCCCACATTTTCCCCCATTGCATGGCTGGTTGATACCCAAATATTCTAAAATCCCATCTCTGAAAAATGGGATCTAGAAAACTATAAAATATCACATGATTTACTTTTGATGTGGCTTCAAAAAAATAAGCAAACATTATTGGATTAAACCATAAATGTAAAAAACGGACTAGCCTTTTTACAAACCTTGACTCTTTGTCTTTTAACTCATGATCCTGAAAGGATAAATATACTAAAACTACACATAATGAAATAAAGATTAAAAGGATTGGTAAAGGTTCTTGTATTCGATTATACCCAAATGAAATATAAACGATATTTAATATCATATAGACTAATGTAAACTTGTCTGATAAATTTAGAAATTGAAAGGCATTCTTCATTTAAAAACCAACTATTTTATATTTTCTTCTCAAATATTCTGTAGGTTTTATGAACATGGGCACCTAAATGCTTTGCTATCCTGTTCATCATCTCATTATCTTCTAAAACCCAAGAGAATTCGCCTCGATTAAACTTTAACTCTACTCCCTTTTTCCATGAATAATAATAAAATAGAATATCAATCCCTCTCGATTGGTATTCTGGAATCACACCCATAGTGATGACTCTGATCGATTTTATCTTGTTCTTGTAATAAAGAGCTTTAAAAATTCCAAATGGAAACAAATGCCCTTTCATTTTCTTTAAAATAAAATTATAATCTGGTAAACTTACTGAAAATCCTGCAGGTACACCATCTACTTCGGCAATAAAAACAAATTCTGGAACGACTATTGGTAATAGTGTCTTGACCGTGTGATCAAATTCTTTACGACTCATCGGTACAAAACCCCAGTTCTTTTCCCAAGCTTTTTGATATATGGAAAAAACAGTCTCTATATCTTGTTTTAAATTATTCTTATCTAAACAACGTATTTTAAATGAAAGTTCTTTACTAATAATTTTCTCTCCCAACTTTTCTAAAAAATCAGGCATGTTTTTATAAATCACTAGCCAAGCATAGAGATCCTTTGCTTTGGCATAACCTTCTTTTTCTATTCGTTCCTTATACCATTCATGATTATGTGGCATCATTACAAAAGGACTTGTATCAAAACCTTTTATCAATAATCCGCATTCATCATTGGTTGAAAAATTTAAAGGCCCACGCATAGCATCACAACCTTGTTCTTTTATCCATTTTTCTGCTGAATCAAAAAGCAGATGTATCGCTTCCTGATTGTCTTCACACTCAAAAAAGCCAAAGAAACCAATATTATCTTCATTAAATTGATTATGCATCCTGTTGGTATGCGCTGAAATTCTTCCTATGACTTTCTTCTCGTCCTTCACTAAAAACAACTGTACTTTTGAATGCTCATAATATGGATTTTTCGCTGGATTAAAAAAGGCTTTTTGATCAATGATCAAAGGAGCTACCCATATTGGATCTTCTTTGTATAATCTAAAGGGTAGTTTAATAAACTGCATGAGCTCTGCATTTGTCTTAACAGGTAATACTTTTAACGACATCAAATTTCTCCTAATTTCTTAGAAACTATAAAATTTAAAACGCCCATAAACATGGCGGCTATTGCCATCATTAAATTAAGCTCTCTGGGTATTCCCCAGAAAAATCCCAGTATTGGGGGAAACAAAACCATAAAATAGTTGCTGAATCTGACTTGTTTAAAGACAAAAACAAGAACCAAACTCAATATAAATACGATTATCATTGGGATAGGTATAAAAAATAACATTATTCCCGTATAATTAAACAATCCTCTCCCACCTTTAAAGCTATGGGTTATCGGTAGGCAATGACCTAATAATAAGAAAAATCCAAAAGTATATAACAATAAATTGAAAGTTGATGGGTCTGTCTGATAACCAAAAGTGGTTTGTATCATTTTTAAGATCATTAAATAAAAATATACTTTCGCGATATCAACTGCCCCTGCAAAAACACCTAATGGTGCACTGATGTTATTATATATGTTTTCTGTGTCTGGATTACCATTTCCAACCTTGTATATGTTTAAACTTTTAAAATTCTTTGCTATTAACCGCGCAGTTGAATAACAGCCTACAAAATATGAGATGATACTGACTGCGATTGCATATAAAAATATATTCATTTTTTCTTCCTTTTATGATTTAAAATAAACTCTTTCTCCAAAAAACAAAGTTCCTATTCGAATGAATGTTGCTCCTTCTTCGATGGCTATTCGGAAATCATGACTCATTCCCATAGATAAATGAATCATATTGGTATTCTTAAAATTCTTCTGTTTTACTTGTTCTGATAATTGCTTTAATTCTCTGAAACAATTTCTAGTGATTCCTTCATCCTCAGATAAAGCTCCGATTGTCATTAGTCCTTCGATCCTTAAATGATCCATCTGCGAAATATCCTCAATAGCTTTCATCAAATCATCTGGAGATACACCATTCTTGGAGATTTCACCAGAAGTATTAACCTCTATAAGTATTCTTTGGATTCTATTTAATTTAGCGCAGGCTTCATTTAGCTTTTCTGCAGTATTAACCTTATCTATTGAATGGATCAAATCAGGATTTAATTTAAGTACTTTGTTGATTTTATTACTCTGTAAATGTCCGATAAAATGAAACTCCTTAAAAGGGGCTGTAATATCGGGTATCTTTTGCTCTGCTTCCTGAACTTTATTCTCTGCAAAAATCTCAATCCCTGAGTTTATAACTTCATTTATCATGGATGACGGGTGCGTCTTGGTCACAGCGATTACTTTTATCTCTGAAACTTCCCTTTGACTTTCTAAGGCTATCTTCTTTACTTCTGATAAGATTGAATGGACGTTTTCTTTAATATTCATCAATGGCTAAATCCCCATCTATTATTGCAAAGGAGACTGACTTCATTTCCTCAGATACATTCATAGATTTCTTTAATATTCGGATATAAACACCCGGAAATACCTTTTTATAAGCGAGAATATGCTTTGGTAACTGATCTTCATTTTTCAATGTTCTATTAATTTCATCTTCCAATTGTGCTTCTAAATCCTGTAACTTCTCAGATAATTTGAAAAATTCATCACTATCTGACTGTCCGATTTCTCTCAATCTCATAATATGCTTCGTTAATAATAGCATTTTTTCTTTTGTATAAGGACTGATTGAGATTTCTGTCTCTGTACTCATCATCCCTGCATTACCAATCATAGAGGCTTCAATATGCTCCCCACTTTGAGCGATTCCACCCACGATAGCAGAGCCTTCTTCTTGTCCAAAAATCCCCTTTTCTGCCATTAATCGACAAAAATGTGCATTCTTAGTGAAACTGATTTTTCCGCCACATGCTATGCGGGAGTTTTCACTGGAATCAAATTGGATGTTTCCATCAGCAATAACCCCACCTTGCCGGCAGTTTAATATGTTCCCTTTTACTAAAATATTACCAGTAACTTCCACAGAAGCATCATTAATATCTCCTTCTATGTCAAGATCCCCATCAATTTTTATCTGAATCTTATCTTTTATATCTCCTTTAACGATCAAATGACCAAAAAAATCAAAATGCTCTATCGTTAAATCCATATCTTTATCTATTATAAACTCACTTTTTACATGCACTCTGGATAATTCATCAACCCATGGATAACCTGCAACCTTTGAAAGGATCTGTCCTCTATCCATAGAATATTGAACATTTTCTCCTAAATAGTTCTCAATGATCTGCTGTTCTGTATTTTCTGGACTTACTTCTTCTCCAAAAATGTTATACCCTGACTTTGAAGGTTTACTGACAAATAAATGGGCTACAGGCTCTCCTGCTTTGATTTTTACTAGATTTTTTAATAAATGAAATTGATTCCCTAACGCTGGATGATAGGATTGCTCTGTATTAAAAAGGGTAGAAAATTCTACTTCTGGCTCTTTGGTTTTCTGACCAATGGCTATGGGAAAAGGCTTATTAATCTCTTTCTTTATTTCATTCTCCTGCATATACTCAATAGCCTGCTCTATTCCATAACTTATTGAAGACTGTTCGATCAGGGATATGATATCATTCTCATTGATAAATTCTTCTGATTCCTGAATGGTTAGATAAGCAGTGTAGTTGTCGTCTGCAATCTCTAAATGGATGGTTTCTTTTTCATTGGAAAACTGTTTTGTCATCTGAGTATCCCGATTATTGATAATTGGCGGTTTTTTGTCTGATCTCTTCGATATGAAAAGTAGTTCTGGTCTTCATAAGTACAATTTGGAATAAAATGTATGTTATGTACTGGTATTTTTTCTTTCAATATCTGAGTATATAAAACTTTATTTATATTTATTCTTCTGTTTTCCTGAATTACATTCGTTGATGTGACAAATTGTGTAAAAGTCGGTTCATCAACTTCATAATGATTAACTCCTATTCCTGGACCTATAAAAACTTTGATATTCTCCAGCTTACATGAAAACTCCGCTACCATTTTTCTTATCATATTACCTGTTATATTCTTTCTCGTTCCTTCTCTTCCAGAATGAACACCACCTATTACCTGTTGCTCCTCATCATAAAACAAGATTGGATAACAATCTGCAGTTCTTATGCATAAAAATAGATTCTTTTCATTCGTTATTAAACCATCAGCAATCGGTATTTCTGCCTTATTGGCTATAAATCCTGATCCTGCATCCTGTTCATAGACTCTCTGTATAAGATCTGAATGAGTCTGCTCACATTTTATTAATCGATGATATGGAATTATCGTGTTTTCCAATTGTATATCACTCTTTAAAGCTAAAATAGAACGGTAATCATTCTTCTTGTCTCCAAAAAATAAAAAAATATTATTATTAAATTCAATTTCCATATCACAACTTCTTATTTATTAATATTTTGTTAAAAAAATACATATTAACGATAAAGTCAACAACTTTTTAAAAATCTTTATAATGATCTATCCTACCATCCCTAAATTATCATAATACATTTAAATCATCTTTCTTTTTCATAATGGGTCGAACTTGAATGTGTACAGTATCTTTCAATTTGTAAACGTAATAAAAATCATTTTCTATAGGTTTGAAAAAATGACAAATCTGCCCTGTATCAACGTTTTCCTGACATTTCTTTCAGTTTTTGCTCTTTTTGATAGTATCCTGTTGAGACGTTGCATTCTGCGTCTTAAATTTCCCTAAATTTTATTCTTCTCCTATGAAACACCTTGTGTATTTGTCTATTTTAATTAATTAATCCATAAAATATATTAAATATCCAGGTATCAAGACAAAAGTAATGAACAATACTATCTCAAAGAAATATCCATATCTTCTCCAATAGATGTCAATTTTTTAAAAGGACAATCTCAAAACAAGGTGTTTCATTTTTACCAAACAGGCAACAGCCTGATATGAGCTTTTATCTTTTATCTGCAACACATTCATGTAATTTTATCTCCTATGAAACACCTTGTGTATTTGTCTATTTTAATTAATTAATCCATAAAATATATTAAATATCCAGGTATCAAGACAAAAGAAATGAACAATACCCTCTCAAAGAAATGAAAAGACTTTATTCAATATATGCCATCCTAAAGATATCCTCCAACGATGATGATTATCTCTTATCTCCTATGAAACACCTTGTGTATTTGTCTATTTTAATTAATTAATCCATAAAATATATTAAATATCCAGGTATCAAGACAAAAGAAATGAACAATACTATCTCAAAGAAATATCCA
The DNA here is from genome assembly GCA_963678255.2 of Cloacimonadales bacterium (SeqCode). Classification (GTDB taxonomy): domain Bacteria; phylum Cloacimonadota; class Cloacimonadia; order Cloacimonadales; family WRIO01. The sequence continues at coordinate 200,565 of CAXXTW010000001.1, read as the reverse complement.
TATCTTCTCCAATAGATGTCAATTTTTTAAAAGGACAATCTCAAAACAAGGTGTTTCATTTTTACCAAACAGGCGACAGCCTGATATGAGCTCCTATGAAACACCTTGTGTATTTGTCTATTTTAATTAATTAATCCATAAAATATATTAAATATCCAGGTATCAAGACAAAAGTAATGAACAATACTATCTCAAAGAAATATCCATATCTTCTCCAATAGATGTCAATTTTTTAAAAGGACAATCTCAAAACAAGGTGTTTCATTTTTACCAAACAGGCAACAGCCTGATATGAGCTCCTATGAAACACCTTGTGTATTTGTCTATTTTAATTAATTAATCCATAAAATATATTAAATATCCAGGTATCAAGACAAAAGAAATGAACAATACTATCTCAAAGAAATATCCATATCTTCTCCAATAGATGTCAATTTTTTAAAAGGACAATCTCAAAACAAGGTGTTTCATTTTTACCAAACAGGCGACAGCCTGATATGAGCTCCTATGAAACACCTTGTGTATTTGTCTATTTTAATTAATTAATCCATAAAATATATTAAATATCCAGGTATCAAGACAAAAGTAATGAACAATACTATCTCAAAGAAATATCCATATCTTCTCCAATAGATGTCAATTTTTTAAAAGGACAATCTCAAAACAAGGTGTTTCATTTTTACCAAACAGGCAACAGCCTGATATGAGCTCCTATGAAACACCTTGTGTAATTGTCTTATTTAATTCTATCTAATATAAAATCCTTATTTAACTATAATTTTATTGTTTTATGATATAAAATATTTTGCACTTATGCTATTAAATCTATTTAATCTCCTATTCGGGATAATATTTTTTCAAATATCTCACCAGTTATCAAAACAAAAAAGCATAAGCAACCAAGCTCCTATACGGGGATTTATCCACCAATGATAAAACGGCTTTTTGCAAAATATTTTTTTAATTAAACTACTTGTTTGATTTCATAACCAAGTTTTTTTGCCAATTTTTTAAAGTTATCTTCCATTTTCTTTCTATTCAATTCTTCATAAAAATTTTCTCCTAATTCAGAATAGGATTTTTTATATCGAATCATTGTATAATAGATAACTGCTATTTTTCTGCCTGTAGCTGTTATTGCCTTCTGATAACCAATTTGTGCCATCTTTTTACGGAAAAATGCACCTAAATAACTATGGCTGTTTCTCAATGTAGTTGCACATTGTCGAAAAATTGAAGCTGCATTACTTTGAACTTTATTTGTACTATTTTGAAAAACTGTCCCTCCGGTTATTCTATGATTCGGAGATAATCCAAGCCAAGATGTAAAATTTTTACTATTTTTCCATTTACTCATATCAAAGCCTGTCTCTCCAATTAACTTTTCTACTGATAGTATATTAAGACCAGGTATCTCACATAAGTCAACACCTATTGCTTGAACGATGTTATGATTAATATCATTACTATCATTTTCTTCAATTGAAATATTGTCCTCATCAATTGGTTGACTCATTAATAAAAATAAATTATTAATCTGTGAATCTGTCTCTTCAATTTTTGATAAGAAAAATTCATAAAAATTTACTGCCTGTTTGAGAATGTACAGTTGTTCAAATTGCAGACTACCACTCAATGCTTTAATGATCTCTTCATTACTTTTTTTTACACCTTTTTTTTTATATGACACAAGAACTTCAGGATTTGTCTCTCCTGAAAGTATTGCTTTTATTATACTCATTCCTGTCTTGCCAGTAATGTCAGAAATGACTTGATGAAGATTGAATATTACGTTCTCAGAGAGCCACCATGTCGGAGAAATAGAGCCAGCTTCACGGAAAAACAGAGCCATGTTAACGGACAGAGAGCCACCTAAATGATGGCTCTCTTCATAAAATGATTATTTTACAGTCATTTCTTGATTTTTTTCTTTATTCCATATCGTTCTCTCATAGACATATTCCCTTCGATCATTATTTCGTAAGAGTTATGTTTTATTCTATCGATTATTGCATCAGACAAAGTTTCGGCTTCATTTGTACCAATCCTTTCCTGCCAGCCTTGAGTATCATATTGAGTACAAAAGATAATTGAACCATTTTTTGTTCTTACTTCAATGATTTCAAGAAGATCCATAGCTTGTTCATTTGAAAGAGGTTTTAAAAGCCACTCATCTAAAATTAACAAATCATATTTTTGACATGATTTTATGAATCTTTTAAAATTTCCTTCTCCTCGAGCAACTAATAAATCATTTATCAGTTCAGGGAGCCTTGTATATTTAACACTTAATGATTGTCTGCATGCAGAGATCGCTAATGCGCATGCAATATATGTTTTACCATTTCCCGAAGCTCCCTTAAGGATAATATTGTGATTGTCTCTAATATACTGACAAGAAGATAATTTTAGTATTTGTGATTTATCAAGTTTACGATCGGGGAGGTATTCTATATCTTCCACGCAAGCATTAAGATATCTTAAATGAGCTTCTTTAATACATTTTGATATCTTATTGGACTGTCTTCTTGACCATTCAAAATCAACAAGCAATCCGATACGTTCTTCAAATGATAAATTGCTATATTCATAATTTTCCATTTGTATCCTTAACGCTTCAACAAAGCCATTTAGATTCATTTGATTTAGCTTTTCATATGTAGATTGATTAACCATTTTATATATCTCCTTTATTGTTTTTTCTGCGAGTAAACCCGTATTGTTCACCTTTTTGTTCATTAACTGCTTTTTCTTGCATTTTAATACTATCTTGTCCTGTCTTTAGGATTGTTTGAACCATTTTTACGCTTGGGGCAGGAGTGTAATAAAGAGCTTTTTCACAAGCATATTCAATACGTTCAAATGAAAATCTGTCTGCAAGTTTCATTAAAACACCACAGGACTTATATGATTGTTCTTCAATTTTATTGGATTTCAACAATGATTCCATTATACATAATGTATTTTTGCCTGCAGATTTTGCCCATTCAAGAAAAGTTTCTCTATTCCAGCTAAGAAATCGTTTATGATTTTCTGGCATATGCTCGGGTAAAACTATTGGAGAAGTTGTATTATATCTTCTCAAATGAGAAGCAATTCGAATGTTTTTATAGAAAACCTCAATTGTTTTATACGTATACCTAATATCAACTGAATGCCCAATATATTCATATGGAACTGAGTATTGACATTTATCTACATTTATAAGATAGTCCATCTGAATTGTTGCTGTTACCCACGATGACAATTCATAATGGCTTGCAGGTAAGGGTATTAAGAAGGATTTTTCTTCTTCTTCAAAGGCACTTAACCTGCAGCCAATCTTCTTTTGGAAAGGCTTTTGATTAAAATCTGTTAACTTGCTTTTAATTGCATTATTGAGTTCAGAAAAAGAAAAAAAGCGCTCATTACGCAAAGCGGCAATAATCCAGGTTGATATAATCCCAACAGTTCCTTCTGCATTAGGTTTATCTTTTGGAGAATAAGGCCTAGCCGGAATGACTGCCGTTCCGTAATATTCTGCCATTTCCTGATATGCTTTATTGAGTATGACTTCGGATTTACTGTGTTTCACTACTCCTGTCTTTAAATTATCAGGGACTAATATGCGGGTGACACCATTAAAGAACTGATAAGCATGTATATGAGCATTAATCCATTTTTCAGTTTTCATTGAAGGAAATGCTTCAGCATAGGAATATTGACTGCATGAAAGAGCTGCAACAAAGACATAAGCCGGTATAAGTTCGCCTGTGATATGATCTGTTATAAATAACGTAGATCCAGCCCAATCCACTTCAAGTAATTCGCCTGGCTTTCTTTTAATACGCATTGTTGCCTTTGATTTTTTAATATAATACCTGTAATAGTCGCAGAACTGAGTATATTGATAAGGTATCAGCCCTTCAGTATGAGATCGTTCATAATATTCACTCCAAAGCAATGTCAGAGTTACGCCGGGTCTAGCTAACTCTTTGTGGATTAAATTGTAATCAGGAATCTTTCTTAAACTTGGGTTTTCTTTTTCAGGATAAAGAAGTCGAATAATCTCTTGATTTGAAAATTTTGAGTGAGTATCCCATGACACCCCTTTTGCATCTGAAAGCTCATAAATTTCCGAAACAGTATTTCGGGAGCAATGTAAACATAGGGCTATTTGGCGCTGGGTATAGCCAAAACTACGTAACCTCAGAATCTCATGATAATTAATCATAATTATCACCTCCATGATTTATTTGTACTTGAGTACATTGTTAAATCATAGAATAATTGAAATTTAAGGCAATCGAATAATGACGTGGCTCTCTTTCCGTGAAGGTGGCTCTAAATTAGCGTGATAGTGGCTCTGTTTTTCCGTGAAAGTGGTTCACTTACACCGAAATATCCACACTACTATCTCAAAGAAATATCCATATCTTCTCCAATAGATGTCAATTTTTTAAAAGGACAATCTCAAAACTAGGTGTTTCATTTTTACCAAACAGGCAACAGCCTGATATGAGCTCCTATGAAACACCTTGTGTATTTGTCTATTTTAATTAATTAATCCATAAAATATATTAAATATCCAGGTATCAAGACAAAAGAAATGAACAATACTATCTCAAAGAAATATCCATATCTTCTCCAATAGATGTCAATTTTTTAAAAGGACAATCTCAAAACAAGGTGTTTCATTTTTACCAAACAGGCGACAGCCTGATATGAGCTCCTATGAAACACCTTGTGTATTTGTCTATTTTAATTAATTAATCCATAAAATATATTAAATATCCAGGTATCAAGACAAAAGTAATGAACAATACTATCTCAAAGAAATATCCATATCTTCTCCAATAGATGTCAATTTTTTAAAAGGACAATCTCAAAACAAGGTGTTTCATTTTTACCAAACAGGCAACAGCCTGATATGAGCTCCTATGAAACACCTTGTGTATTTGTCTTATTTAATTCTATCTAATATAAAATCCTTATTTAACTATAATTTTATTGTTTTATGATATAAAAAATTTTGCACTTATGCTATTAAATCTATTTAATCTCCTATTCGGGATAATATTTTTTCAAATATCTCACCAGTTATCAAAACAAAAAAGCATAAGCAACCAAGCTCCTATACGGGGATTTATCCACCAATGATAAAACGGCCTTTTGCAAAATATTTTTTTAATTAAACTACTTGTTTGATTTCATAACCAAGTTTTTTTGCCAATTTTTTAAAGTTATCTTCCATTTTCTTTCTATTCAATTCTTCATAAAAATTTTCTCCTAATTCAGAATAGGATTTTTTATATCGAATCATTGTATAATAGATAACTGCTATTTTTCTGCCTGTAGCTGTTATTGCCTTCTGATAACCAATTTGTGCCATCTTTTTACGGAAAAATGCACCTAAATAACTATGGCTGTTTCTCAATGTAGTTGCACATTGTCGAAAAATTGAAGCTGCATTACTTTGAACTTTATTTGTACTATTTTGAAAAACTGTCCCTCCGGTTATTCTATGATTCGGAGATAATCCAAGCCAAGATGTAAAATTTTTACTATTTTTCCATTTACTCATATCAAAGCCTGTTTCTCCAATTAACTTTTCTACTGATAGTATATTAAGACCAGGTATCTCACATAAGTCAACACCTATTGCTTGAACGATGTTATGATTAATATCATTACTATCATTTTCTTCAATTGAAATATTTTCCTCATCAATTGGTTGACTCATTAATAAAAATAAATTATTAATCTGTGAATCTGTCTCTTCAATTTTTGATAAGAAAAATTCATAAAAATTTACTGCCTGTTTGAGAATGTACAGTTGTTCAAATTGCAGACTACCACTCAATGCTTTAATGATCTCTTCATTACTTTTTTTTACACCTTTTTTTTTATATGACACAAGAACTTCAGGATTTGTCTCTCCTGAAAGTATTGCTTTTATTATACTCATTCCTGTCTTGCCAGTAATGTCAGAAATGACTTGATGAAGATAAAAGTTCATTAGAGTTAAGGCTTTTTGCATATGCTGGATATGTATGTTATTCTCTTTAACTAATTTGTCTCTATAACGAGTTAATACTTTTATTTCTCGTATATTCTTCTCCGGAATAAATGAGGGTGTTAGGAGACCATAGGAATGTAATTTTCTCAGCCAATCACAATCAAATTTATCTGTTTTCTTTCTACCTGGTGCATTTTTAACATGTTTTGCATTGCATAAACTTAATTTAAAACCTCTTGATTCAAGTATTTCATAGAGGGGAATCCAATAGATTCCGGTTGATTCCATTGCCACTGATGTTACTTTGCAAGAAGTTAACCAATCAGCTATAGCATTTAAATCGCAGGTATAAGAACCAAATTTGCGTATATGATCTTCACAAATAGTAGGAGATACACTTACCCAATTTTCTTTGGAACCAATATCGATTCCTGCAGAGTGATGATTGATTACTGAAATTTCGTTAGATGCTGATTCAATTTTCTCATTTTTTTTTCTCATTTTAAGTCCCTCCTTTTTGATCATAAATACAACATTTTGATACTAATTGTCAAAAATATTTTGATTTTTACAGAGATATAACAAGGTGTTTCATTTTTACCAAACAGGCAACAGCCTGATATGAGCTCCTATGAAACATCTTGTGTATTTGTCTATTTTAATTAATTAATCCATAAAATATATTAAATATCCAAGTATCAAGACAAAAGAAATGAACACTACTATCTCAAAGAAATATCCATATCTTCTCCAATAGATGTCAATTTTTTAAAAGGACAATCTCAAAACTAGGTGTTTCATTTTTACCAAACAGGCAACAGCCTGATATGAGCTCCTATGAAACACCTTGTGTATTTGTCTATTTTAATTAATTAATCCATAAAATATATTAAATATCCAGGTATCAAGACAAAAGTAATGAACAATACTATCTCCTATGAAACATCTTGTGTATTTGTCTATTTTAATTAATTAATCCATAAAATATATTAAATATCCAAGTATCAAGACAAAAGAAATGAACACTACTATCTCAAAGAAATATCCATATCTTCTCCAATAGATGTCAATTTTTTAAAAGGACAATCTCAAAACTAGGTGTTTCATTTTTACCAAACAGGCAACAGCCTGATATGAGCTCCTATGAAACACCTTGTGTATTTGTCTATTTTAATTAATTAATCCATAAAATATATTAAATATCCAGGTATCAAGACAAAAGTAATGAACAATACTATCTCAAAGAAATATCCATATCTTCTCCAATAGATGTCAATTTTTTAAAAGGACAATCTCAAAACAAGGTGTTTCATTTTTACCAAACAGGCAACAGCCTGATATGAGCTCCTATGAAACACCTTGTGTATTTGTCTTATTTAATTCTATCTAATATAAAATCCTTATTTAACTATAATTTTATTGTTTTATGATATAAAATATTTTGCACTTATGCTATTAAATCTATTTAATCTCCTATTCGGGATAATATTTTTTCAAATATCTCACCAGTTATCAAAACAAAAAAGCATAAGCAACCAAGCTCCTATACGGGGATTTATCCACCAATGATAAAACGGCCTTTTGCAAAATATTTTTTGTAACTACTCAGGTATTAATATTATCTGGGAGAAAGTTCAGGGATTTTAGACAGAATATCAAAGATATTTAATCCTCTTTTTTTAGCAGTATCAATAACGGATCTAATGATACAGTAGTCCTGAGCCCCATTTTTAAACTGCCCAGACACTTTAAGTTTAACTTTAACATTTCTAAGAGCTCTTTCTGAATCATTGTTATCCGGAGGAATGACTGTTTCATAAACACAAGGCAAAATATATCCTCTGATTTTTATCAAAGATTTCTGAAGAGTAGAGGTTTCTTTAAACTCTTTTTTGCAAATAGTCATCGCCAGTAGAATATTGATTTTATCTTCAAAGTGTTTCATTTCTGGAGAAGATCTGTCATAATCTATTGTTTGGATTCGCTTGAATTGAAAAATTTCTTTTACCAGGCTTTTGAAATCAGTAGAAAAAGGATGCTTTTCTCTTTCCTCAATATAAGTTAGATCTCTAAGAATATGAGCCAGACAAATCTGATGATTTAAAGCCTTCGTTTTTAACTGAGCGGAAAATCTGTCCGTAACTAACACAGATTCAGGCAAACCGTTTTCCCATATTTTTTGAATTGTCTCGTATCCTCTGGTATGAGAATATTCAAGAAACACATTCTTAATGTCTCTCCAAGCCCAAATCCATCCTTTTTTACCATTGACCTTTACGCTTGTTTCATCAGAACCAACAACTTTCGAGGAGCTCAGATTCTTTTTAATTCTCTCATAGATAACCTTAGATTTATCAGCAAATTTCCTTAATATGTTTTTCAATGATCCCTGGGAAATTCTTATATTAACAACATCAGACAACAGCTGAGCTGTTCTTTTAAATGGAATACATTGGTAAACATTCAAATACGAAACGATGGTCTGAATGTTTTCACCGTACTGAACCGGGGCCGTAACATTTTCAGGATATTCAGCCAGATATTTATTATTACAATCAGGGCAAATGCATGAATATTGCTGAAATTCTTTGATGAATGCTTGTATAGAAGGGATATCAATCACCTGTCGTTTGGAATTTAATCTAAATTCATCATCATTAAAATGATGTCCACAATGACATTGATTTACCTTTAATTCAACAATCTGATCCGGATTTTTTACTTGTAAAAGGGTTTTTCCATTATGACCGGACTGTCCTCCGCTTTTCTTATTGCTTTTTTCTCTTGTACTTTTATTCTTTCTTGATAAGTCCATCGAAGGAGGTATTGATGAATTGTTACTGTTCTTAGGGTTATTTTTCTTTTCGAGAATTTTCATTAAGAAATCAACCTTTTCACTTAAAAGCCTGATTTCTTCTTTGAGTTCAGCTCTTTCTTCTGCAATGCTGATTTTTAACCGGCAAATTTCCAGTTTAAGCCTGTCATTTTCAGCTTTAGCTTCATAATATTTACTTTTATAATCCATAAGTACATAATGAATTAATTAACTATATATGTCAATGTATTTCTTATTAATATTGATAGTTTTTTATAATATATTGTGTATATTCTAAGTTTTAATATATATTATTGGAAAGGTAAATAATAAGGCATGATTATAACAAAAAATGTTTATTAAAAATAACAAAAATGGTGTTTTTAAAACTTAACGAAGGGTACCTGAGTAGTTACTATTTTTTTAATTAAACTACTTGTTTGATTTCATAACCAAGTTTTTTTGCCAATTTTTTAAAGTTATCTTCCATTTTCTTTCTATTCAATTCTTCATAAAAATTTTCTCCTAATTCAGAATAGGATTTTTTATATCGAATCATTGTATAATAGATAACTGCTATTTTTCTGCCTGTAGCTGTTATTGCCTTCTGATAACCAATTTGTGCCATCTTTTTACGGAAAAATGCACCTAAATAACTATGGCTGTTTCTCAATGTAGTTGCACATTGTCGAAAAATTGAAGCTGCATTACTTTGAACTTTATTTGTACTATTTTGAAAAACTGTCCCTCCGGTTATTCTATGATTCGGAGATAATCCAAGCCAAGATGTAAAATTTTTACTATTTTTCCATTTACTCATATCAAAGCCTGTTTCTCCAATTAACTTTTCTACTGATAGTATATTAAGACCAGGTATCTCACATAAGTCAACACCTATTGCTTGAACGATGTTATGATTAATATCATTACTATCATTTTCTTCAATTGAAATATTGTCCTCATCAATTGGTTGACTCATTAATAAAAATAAATTATTAATCTGTGAATCTGTCTCTTCAATTTTTGATAAGAAAAATTCATAAAAATTTACTGCCTGTTTGAGAATGTACAGTTGTTCAAATTGCAGACTACCACTCAATGCTTTAATGATCTCTTCATTACTTTTTTTTACACCTTTCTTTTTATATGACACAAGAACTTCAGGATTTGTCTCTCCTGAAAGTATTGCTTTTATTATACTCATTCCTGTCTTGCCAGTAATGTCAGAAATGACTTGATGAAGATAAAAGTTCATTAGAGTTAAGGCTTTTTGCATATGCTGGATATGTATGTTATTCTCTTTAACTAATTTGTCTCTATAACGAGTTAATGCTTTTATTTCTCGTATATTCTTCTCCGGAATAAATGAGGGTGTTAGGAGACCATAGGAATGTAATTTTCTCAGCCAATCACAATCAAATTTATCTGTTTTCTTTCTACCTGGTGCATTTTTAACATGTTTTGCATTGCATAAACTTAATTTAAAACCTCTTGATTCAAGTATTTCATAGAGGGGAATCCAATAGATTCCGGTTGATTCCATTGCCACTGATGTTACTTTGCAAGAAGTTAACCAATCAGCTATAGCATTTAAATCGCAGGTATAAGAACCAAATTTGCGTATATGATCTTCACAAATAGTAGGAGATACACTTACCCAATTTTCTTTGGAACCAATATCGATTCCTGCAGAGTGATGATTGATTACTGAAATTTCGTTAGATGCTGATTCAATTTTCTCATTTTTTTTTCTCATTTTAAGTCCCTCCTTTTTGATCATAAATACAACATTTTGATACTAATTGTCAAAAATATTTTGATTTTTACAGAGATATAACAAGGTGTTTCATTTTTACCAAACAGGCAACAGCCTGATATGAGCTCCTATGAAACATCTTGTGTATTTGTCTATTTTAATTAATTAATCCATAAAATATATTAAATATCCAGGTATCAAGACAAAAGAAATGAACAATACTATCTCAAAGAAATATCCATATCTTCTCCAATAGATGTCAATTTTTTAAAAGGACAATCTCAAAACAAGGTGTTTCATTTTTACCAAACAGGCAACAGCCTGATATGAGCTTTTATCTGCAAATCCCTGATTTGCCATTATCTGTAGTGCGTCAGCACTACCATTATCTTCTCCAATAGATGTCAATTTTTTAAAAGGACAATCTCAAAACAAGGTGTTTCATTTTTACCAAACAGGCGACAGCCTGATATAATCTTTTATCTGCAAATCTCCGATTTGCCCATCTCTTTGCTTCTGTTTATTTTGCATAAAGGTAAAAGAAATGAACATTTCTTTTCTATTATTTGTTGTTTTTGATAATATCTCGTAGAGACGCAATGCTTTGCGTCTCTATCAATTGCACACAACCCCTGTTTAATTGAATGTAAATAGGACAATGCTTTACCTCATAATTTAACTTACCCATTGGTAAGCTATGGCGGACCCCCTGACAGTGACTGGAGATTAAATGGCATTCCATCTATAGGATAAGATATAAAGATATCAGAGAAAATTGATGAAAATCAAGATCCCCGATAGGGGTTTTCCGGGCTTGAACTTTCTTTGCTTCCGTTTCTTTCTTTCAAAAGAAAGAAATGAAGAATACATTTATTAATATTTATCATGTTAAAGCAATTCACCAACGATGAAGCTTAACTTTTATCTCCTATGAAACACCTTGTGTATTTGTCTATTTTAATTAATTAATCCATAAAATATATTAAATATCCAGGTATCAAGACAAAAGAAATGAACAATACTATCTCAAAGAAATATCCATATCTTCTCCAATAGATGTCAATTTTTTAAAAGGACAATCTCAAAACAAGGTGTTTCATTTTTACCAAACAGGCGACAGCCTGATATGAGCTCCTATGAAACACCTTGTGTATTTGTCTATTTTAATTAATTAATCCATAAAATATATTAAATATCCAGGTATCAAGACAAAAGTAATGAACAATACTATCTCAAAGAAATATCCATATCTTCTCCAATAGATGTCAATTTTTTAAAAGGACAATCTCAAAACAAGGTGTTTCATTTTTACCAAACAGGCAACAGCCTGATATGAGCTCCTATGAAACATCTTGTGTATTTGTCTATTTTAATTAATTAATCCATAAAATATATTAAATATCCAAGTATCAAGACAAAAGAAATGAACAATACTATCTCAAAGAAATATCCATATCTTCTCCAATAGATGTCAATTTTTTAAAAGAACAATCTCAAAACAAGGTGTTTCATTTTTACCAAACAGGCAACAGCCTGATATGAGCTCCTATGAAACACCTTGTGTATTTGTCTATTTTAATTAATTAATCAATCCATAAAATATATTAAATATCCAGGTATCAATGAGACAATGCCCATGAAAAAATGGCGTAAAGTCGTAGGGAAACTCGAAGGGGAACGAACAGCCATTCTGATTGAAGACAATGGTTTACCTCATAATTTAACTTACCCATTGGCAAGCTATGGCGGAGTCCCTGAGAGTGACTGGAGATAGCAAGTTTTTTCCTAGGGCTTGATTTTTTCTTTGCTTCGTTTATTTTGCATCAAGGCAAAAGAAATGAAGAATACCATTTCAAAGAATTAACCCTATCTTCTCAAACAGTTATCATTTTTGAAAAGGACAATCTCAAAACTAGGTGTTTCATTTTTACCAAACAGGCAACAGCCTGATATGAGCTTTTATCTGCAAATCTCTGATTTGCTCCCTTTCCCCAGTAAAACAAGAATCCTTCTTGTTCCCTTCACAATCAGGCACTAGAGGTGCAGCAGGTGATTCGTTCTGCGAACATCTTGTTTGCAGATGCTATGGAGCGAGGACGGCTCGTCCTCGAAATAAAAAAATTACAAGCTTTCAATATCCTTAATCCATCTATCAAAAGAAATGAACAATACCATTTCAAAGAAATAACCATATCTTATCCAGAAAATACTTTATTAAAGCAATTCACCAACGATGAAGCTTATCTTTTATCTCCTATGAAACACCTTGTGTATTTGTCTATTTTAATTAATTAATCCATAAAATATATTAAATATCCAGGTATCAAGACAAAAGAAATGAACAATACTATCTCAAAGAAATATCCATATCTTCTCCAATAGATGTCAATTTTTTAAAAGGACAATCTCAAAACAAGGTGTTTCATTTTTACCAAACAGGCGACAGCCTGATATGAGCTCCTATGAAACATCTTGTGTATTTGTCTATTTTAATTAATTAATCCATAAAATATATTAAATATCCAGGTATCAAGACAAAAGAAATGAACAATACTATCTCAAAGAAATATCCATATCTTCTCCAATAGATGTCAATTTTTTAAAAGGACAATCTCAAAACAAGGTGTTTCATTTTTACCAAACAGGCGACAGCCTGATATGAGCTCCTATGAAACATCTTGTGTATTTGTCTATTTTAATTAATTAATCCATAAAATATATTAAATATCCAAGTATCAAGACAAAAGAAATGAACACTACTATCTCAAAGAAATATCCATATCTTCTCCAATAGATGTCAATTTTTTAAAAGGACAATCTCAAAACTAGGTGTTTCATTTTTACCAAACAGGCAACAGCCTGATATGAGCTCCTATGAAACACCTTGTGTATTTGTCTATTTTAATTAATTAATCCATAAAATATATTAAATATCCAGGTATCAAGACAAAAGAAATGAACAATACTATCTCAAAGAAATATCCATATCTTCTCCAATAGATGTCAATTTTTTAAAAGGACAATCTCAAAACAAGGTGTTTCATTTTTACCAAACAGGCGACAGCCTGAGATGAGCTTTTATCTTTTATCTTTTATCTGCAAATCTCTGATTTGCTATTATCTGCAGTGCTCCAGCACTGCCTTTATCCCCGATTTGCTAATGTCTGCAACACTCTCGGTGTTACTGCTATATTAGTTTAATAACAGAAAACTAAATGTTATGGTGTAAAGTAATATTTATTTAAAAAATGTGTTGACAGATTATTTCGATTCTTCTATTTTTGGTGATATCGCAAATTTATGGGAGCAGGAAGATGATAAGAATCTCTTTAAAGGGATTATATTATAGTGATTTAATAATTACATTCCATCCTAAGAGTGTTGTAACTACATATATATATATATATGTAGTTAACTGTAATCTTCGCCTTCCAGCACATCTTTTTACCAAAATTCATATTCCAGGAGACCGAAATCAATTTAGTGTATAAAGGGTTTCTTATGAAATATCTAACATAAGAAACCCATAATATTAACGAAAGGAAGAAAAATGAAAAAAATAATGTTAATTTTGTTAATGATAACTATTGGAGTGAAAATCTTCTGTATTAATCTAGATTTTGATATAAGTACTGGTTATTCAAACTTTCAAATGGAAGAATTCAATAAGGATGTATACACAAATTGGTTTTGTGATAAAGTAAAAAATTATGGCATCAATCAGAAATTATCAATTACCTACCCATTAACAAAAAATATGAAAAACTATATATTTCTTGAAGCAACATATCTAAGTCAAAAATACAGTGTAAATTCAACTGTTTATGATAGTATGCATGTAGATATTAATATCAGAACAACTCCCATTGAACTGGGCTATCTATACAGATTGAATGATGATAAAAATGTAACTGTTTTGATTGGAGCTTCAATTGGGAATAACAATACAAATTTAAAAATTGATTATTTTTTTGATACAAATTCAGAAAATTGGACAGCTTTTAACAAAACTGAAAATTCTTTATCATTCTCATTAGTGAGTAAAACAAACATTCATATTTATAAGAATTTATCATTGATTTTAAATCCTGTTTATCAATATAAGAAAAGTGAATATTCATATTTTAACAAAAAAATAATTTTAGACTTAACCGGATTGTCTTATAATGTCGGTCTAAATTTGAAACTTTAAAGAGGAAATAAAAATGAAAAAAAATAATTATTAGTACCTTTATATTAATGTTATGTATCAATATTTATTGTTATTCTAAAGAAAACCATAAATATTTATTAGAACAAGGATACAAATTGTTAAAACTGGAAACAGGATTAAGATATCAAGAAATTGAGAACGTTCTATTTAATAATAACCCAGAGTTAAATACTTTATCTTTATCAGTAATGGAAGAAGATGAAAATGATTATGTTTATAAAGCACATATTTCAGGAACACATGTACAATTCAATCAGGTAGGATTGAGTTTAGTGGCTCCTTATCTTTCTAGTGATTACTTTGTTAGTGTTACTCATTTTTGGGATGCAGACAATGGATACAATTCACTCACATCATTAAGCGGAGAGAAGATGGGTATTGATTTTTCTTTCTCATGCCCAAGTGCTTATACAAAAATGAAAAGATACGAAAATGGCTATCAAAATGGATATGAACAATATGTATTTCCTTATTCTGAAACCTTTCCAAACATAAATTGTGAGTATCCCTATCCTCATTACAATACATCTAGAAGATTTGTAGCTCCATCATCTTTGCTAGATTTTTCTAATACAGGAAGAACAAGGTTATACGAATTTATAACTCTTGCTTATGAAAATAATGTACCAAATTGCGCTGATATTATTGCAAATAGTATCGGAGGAACTGAACATTTTTTTAAGCCTGAATATCGTTTTAGAAAGTGGTTGATATTAGGCAGAATGACACATTTACTTCAGGATATGTCTGTACCAGCACATGCTCATAATGACGAACATAGTCCTACTTTGAGTGATCATTCAAATTGTGATAATTATGAAGGATGGGGAGAGGGTAGTAACGAAGGTTATCTTTCATCAGGAAATTGCTACAATTATAACTATCGAGATATTTACAATAATGGTGGAAGGCTGATTAACATTCAAAATTCTTCTGATCCTGTGAAATATGCTGCATATACGATGAATCAATTGGCAGATTATTTTGGCTCTGACGATGTGAATGGTGATACAAATCTTATTGAAGCGAATTCGTTTGTTTCTAATCATTATAACTTATGGAACAATAGCTATTCCATAAATAATCCAGTCAGAACTTCAGGAGAAAAAACAAATGATCAATGTAAAATAATTGCTGATAACTTAATCCCATTAAGTATTCAAATGACAGCTGGATTTTTAAAATGGTATATTGATTCGACAAATATTTCTTCAATAGATAACTCAATTTATGTTTCAGGTACTATTTCTGTTCCAAATATGTCAAATTACGATACTGTGCAACTAAAGTTGTATAATCAATCATCAGAATATGTTTTCTCATGCAATGCAAATGGAACCTATAATTTTAAATTACCCATTGATGAAGTAACATATGGAAATTATTCATTATTAATAGATATTCCTTTACATTATCCTGTAATAAAAACTATTTATGTTCAACAAAATCAATTAAACATCACAATACCAACAATAACAACTACTCAAATTAGTAACACTTCTATTAAAGTCAACACTGATCCGGCTGTTTCTGCTTTCAGAACTATTCAAGATGCTATCAACTATGTACAAATCCAATGCTCTCCAACCGAACAGAAAACATTTAATGTTATTGTACAAAATAATACAACCTGGAATGAAAATGTTGTAATAGGTAATTTAACAAATGCGAATCTGAATATCAGAGGCTTTGGAAGTATCTTAAACCCTTCTTCAATCTATACAAACGTGAATACATCAGGTGGTATTCCATTTGATATTGACCTCAATGAGAATTGTAATATTAGATTCAAAGGATTTAGCATTCAAAATAATCAATTAGGAGTACTTATTCGGTCAAGTAATGAAAATTGTACATTTTTTGTAGAAGATTGCAAGTTCTTAAATAACACGAACACATTTTGGACAAGGGATTTTGCCGGATCTGCTATTCATTCTCAATTCCCTATTGATGTGACTGACTGTGTTTTCTCTAACAATCAAGCTCAGTGGGCTCCTGAATATTCTAGTAATAACTCTGGTTTTGGTTCAGCTATTTACATGATAGCAAAATCAGGAACAGTTAATATCACCAATAACCAATTCTTGCAAAATAGCGGGAAAACCTCAGCTGTTTATGTAGCTGGCACGTCAACAGAGAAGAATGCTATCATCAATATGACTGGAAATACGTTCAAAGAAAATCGTTTAATCAAGTCTCAGGATAATATACATAATCCTGATGATTTTGTGTCTATTACTGTTCAATATGCAAATACCTTAAATTTTGAAAAAAACCTCATCGCTAAAGAAAAAAATGATAATAATTCTTATTTTTCTAGTGCTTTTATTAGTCTTACTAATCTGAAAATCATCAACAATACTTTTACTGAAAATAATGTAAGAGCTTTTGGGATATATGGTGGTACTGGCTCAAATTCTAAACTTTATAACAATATTCTTTTTAGAAATGTTTGCAGTTCAAGTGAACAATCGATCTGCACTGTTTCTAATACAACTATCACTTCTGCTAATAATTATGGTTTTGAAAACAAATATTCCGGATCAACAAATATCACAACCCTTCCTGCTGGATTTACCAATATAGACCCCATTATCTATCTTTCAACCGAAGGAGCAAATGCCTTCCATCCTAAATGGACTACCAGCGAAATATCTCCCTGTATTGATAAAGGAAATCCTGATACGAATGATAACGGAGTTGTCTGGTATTTAGATACCGACGATCAGGATAGTGATGGATCTCGTAAAGATATTGGTGCTCTCTCTGCAGTTTTTCATAAAAATGACAGATTTTCTTATCGTCCTTTAGGTCTCAAAAATAACATTAATTGGATCAGCTTACCTGCTTTGAATATGCTAACTGCAAACAAAAATAAATTCAACAACGTCTTTTCAGAGGCAACTACTTTAAACTTCCAGAGATTCTGGAGTGAGAATAATGGATCTCCTGATCATAATGTGATAAACACAGGATTTTCCATTTTTAATCCTTATTATGTTATTCAGAGAAATCTCGGTTATAAGCTGACCTTATCCAGTAGTATGACAATAGAAATTAGTGGCGACAAACTCCCTGATAACACTCGGGTATATCTGCAAGAAAATCAAAGCGGATTGACACAATATCTAGACTACAATTGGGTTGGCTATTTTGTTGATAAACCAATGACACCTTGGCAAGCCTTTGCCCCTGTTCTTGACAATATTGATGAAATTAAGCATAAAAACTGGTCAACAGTAAAAAATCCCGATGGCACCTGGACAAATCAGAATACTCCTACTTGGCTCATTTCCTATGGTGATATGGTGATGGTTCATTGCATTAAAGAGTGTGACTTAATCTTGGGTAATAATAATCAGTATCCACAATATTCAGCACCAAGACAAACAGCTCAATCTTTCGATTACATGGAAAAGGATGATTACATTCCTTTATACGTGGATTTAAATACCGAGAGCAAATCAATGCCTTCTGAAATCGGATTTTATGTCAATGGAATCTGCAAAGGCGCTGCCGTAGTTGATAATAATGTCGTTGAAATCAATGCTTATGTTCTTGATGATTCCACAGACTATTCCACCGCTGAGATTAGTTTTGTGCTTCATAATGACAGTAAATCAGCTCCAAAGGAAGTCAAAATATATAGTCTCTATAATTCCAACGAAAAGAAGTATGTCAACCAATCACTTGATATGAATGATCATCAGAGATATTATACAGTTAAACTCAATGATATTCCTGAAGTTCAATATGAAACGACGCTACAAGGTAATTACCCCAATCCTTTCAACCCCAGCACGACCATTCGCTTTAGCCTAAAAAATGATAGTAAGGTCGAGTTGTCGGTCTATAATGTGAAAGGTCAGAAAGTCAGATCCCTGACTCAAAGTATGCTTGAAAAAGGTAATCATAACATCGTATGGAACGGAAAAGATCAAAATGGTCAATCCTGTTCTTCCGGTGTTTATTTCTACAAATTGAAGATTGACAACAAAGTATTAACCAGAAAAATGTTGATGGTTAAATAGTTAATTAAAATCAGAGGGCGGGTAACCGCCCTCCATTTTCATGGAGTGTGAATGAAAAAAGTTTTATTAATATTAATAGCTTTCTATATGACAGGGCTTTATGCCCGTACCCTCAAAGTTGATCAGGGTGGAACGGAACAATATACATCTATCAATCAGGCAATTTTTTCCTCTGAAAATGGTGATACAGTTCTGGTATATCCCGGTAGATATTTTGAAAACAACAGCCTTGAACATAAAAGCATAACTATAGGCTCACTTTATCTTACAACACATAATCCCTCCTATATCGGTCAGACCATTATTGATGCTAATCATAACGGTGGGTGTTTTCGGATTATCTACGGTGAGACTGTACGTATTGTCGGCTTTGAGATGGTCAATGGCTCAGGCTTCAACTCAGGAGGAAACACCTTCCTTAAAGCTGGTGGAGGAGTACAGGTTTTGTTTGATTCCCATCTGATTCTGGAAAATTGTCGGATTTATAATTGTAATACTGTTGGACATTCAGCAATTTCTGTTTTTCAATCAACTGCAGAATTAAAGGGAAACTCTGTATTCAATAACCGGTCTTTGTTTGGAGGGGCTGTTGGGAATTACAGAGGGACTATCTATTATGACCCGACTAATCTCAACAGTATATATAACAATTATTCCTCTGATGGGCAGGATATTGCTTTTTCAGAAGCTATTGATATTCCTCCTATCTATCTGGATACGCTGTCTGTAGTGATGACTGAACCAGATTTTCATTTCATTTCCATCAAGGATTGGGAATCCCGCAATCCTGTAAGTGTATCAGTCCTGCATTCGGCAATACAAACCAGACCTTATGATCTCTATATCGCCCCTGATGGGGATGATAGTAATGATGGGGCAAGTTTTGCCTCCCCTCTGAAAAATCTGGCTTATGCCACTCATCTGATCGAAGCAGATAGCTTGCATCCTCGCACCATCTATATGGCTGAGGGTTATTATTCTCGTTCCGTTAATCAAATGTTTTTTCCAGTTGCTTTAAAGGACTATGTCTCTCTGGTTGGTGCTTCTCCAGAAACAACAATCATTGATATGGAAAATCAACAGGCAAACTTTGTCTGTAATGTAAGAAATAAAAATAATACTATCAAAAACTTCACAATATTAAATGGGCTTAATTATCATAATGGAGCTTTGGTTCATGCGTATCGGTGTGAAAACCTAACCGTAAAAAACATGGTTTTCAAACATAGTTACGGTGACGCACCTTCTGGATTTATGATATATCAAAGCAAGAATTTCCTGCTGGAAGATATCCTAATCAAAGATTGTCATACCATAGAAGGTGTTACCGCTGGGATTGATATCTTTGGGAACCATGAGTTTGCTCAGGGTTGGCTGAATAATATTGTGATGGACAGTCTGACATCAATTGGATATTTTGGGGGGCTTTCAAGTTATGAAATAAAAGATGTCAATATCTCCATGAATAATATCATTATATCCAACAATCGTTCATCAACTGCTGGTGTCATGCAATACGGGAATACCAATTTTGATAATCAGGTTGGTTTGAATTTTTCTAATGGACTGATAATTCATAATTACTGCCCTATTGGCGATTTTGGCGATGGTGTTATACTTTTAGGCAATCAGTTCTCAAATCCTGAATTCCTCAATTTGAATAATCTGACTGTTGCCAATAATTATGGAGGACAACGCGGAATCTATGTTTGGGGTAAATCCAGAATGAGGAATATGATTCTTTATAATCCTTCACTTATGTATGAAATAAAAGTAGTATGGAACCCAAATTCTCCTGAAATAAT
Source organism: Cloacimonadales bacterium (SeqCode) (assembly GCA_963678255.2). Classification (GTDB taxonomy): domain Bacteria; phylum Cloacimonadota; class Cloacimonadia; order Cloacimonadales; family WRIO01. Next base: position 179,947 of record CAXXTW010000001.1, on the reverse strand, counting down.
CACTAATCTTGATATAGATTATTCTTTAATTGAAAATGGTCGCGATGCTTTTTTAATGAATTCACATGTTGAATTGGTCTATGGAGAACATAATATAACAGATTATCCAATGTTTGAAGGTGTCAATAATACCGCGCTTACCCCTGCTCACGTGGACTATTATCGATTGGCAGAAGGCTCACCCTGCATTAATTCTGGAACTCCCGATATCAGCGGACTGAATATCTATCCCGAAGATCTTGCCGGGAATTACAGGGTGTGGGATGGCAGGATTGATATGGGCTGTTTTGAATACGGTTCTCCTCAGGAAAATCATGATGTTATTGTAAAACCTAAAGAAAATATCAAGGTCTATCCTAATCCTGTTTTTCTGAATGGTAAAGCAAAAGGTGGTGCACCCTATGCAATGTTTGAATTTCAGCATTCAGGAAAAATAAAAAAAGAAGCTGTGATCGAGATCTATAATATCAAAGGTCAGAAAATCAAAACACTCAGCACTACGACTAATGTCAATCAACTGGCAAAAAAAGCTGGTCTGAAAATGCCTGATATTGATGCCAAATTCAATGCGGAAACCTACTCAGTAATGTGGAATTTGCACAATGACAGTGGCTCAGCAGTAGGAAGCGGAATCTATCTTTTCCGTTTGCAGATAGACGGAAAACCAATCAATGCCGGTAAAATAACTGTGATAAAATAGAACTGTCTTCGTATCAATGCCTATGACAAGAAAGAATCTCTTCTAACTGAGAAGAGTAAAACGATCATCTTGATCGTTACTTTGATTAGCAATCACACAATCATCTTTGATCGATCCTTTGTCAGTAGGTACACAATCATCTTGATCATAAAAATTATCTCTTATCTGTAGTGCACCAGCACTACCATTATCTTCTCCAATAGATGTCAATTTTTTAAAAGGAAAATCTCAAAACAAGGTGTTTCATTTTTACCAAACAGGCAACAGCCTGATATGAGCTTTTATCTGCAAATCTCTGATTTGCTCCCTTTCCCCAGTAAAACAAGAATCCTTCTTGTTCCCTTCACAATCAGGCACTAGAGGTGCAGCAGGTGATTCCTTCTGCGAACATCTTGTTTGCAGATGCTATGGAGCGAGGACGGCTCGTCCTCAAATAAAATAAAATACCATTGGCAGTGTTTACAGTTCCAGAGGAGCGAGATATCATTCTTCGGTAAAATATAATCTTTATTAAATTCCTAACTTAATGATATTGGGTTAACACAATAGGCTATTCATGTTCCATCCTTGATGCTCTATGCACCATTAGGTGCATCATATAAATAGCCCAGGGTTTTAACCCTGGGGATGGGAATCCACCCAAAAAAATAGCTCCGTAGGAGCGATATATAAAAAATGGAAAACAGAAGGAGATTATAAATGAGAAAAATCTTAATCATTCTTTCAATGCTAACGATATGTATAATCCTGTTTGCTCAAGAAATGAACGAAATGGTATAAAGAAAATTTGTTCTACGGTGAATGTATGACAATTTTCCAAATTGTCTAAAACAACAAGATACAAGCTCGTTCTACTGGTGAATTATGAGTGCTGAATGTTTGAACTCCTGATAATGTTTTTGCTGACGCTACATTGCTTCGCAGAAAATTTATGGTGAATGAATGACAACAAAGTAATGGAAGATAAATGGAGAATATTCATCATTAAAGAAAAACTTTGAATTTTGCTTTGAGAATAGTGAAACTATACTAATATCTACAAGATAAACAAGAATATGTCTTATCAAAACAAATCTAAAAAAATCAAAATAGAAAGAAAAAATAAAATGAAAGAACAGGTTGCTCATTCTCAATTATGTCATTTCCTTAATTCACCATTAGTATTCGTTCATTACTCACCATTGATATCAATCCCTTTGATGTACAATCGTTGAAATTACCAAAAACCAATAAAAAGGGAAAATGGTTAAATTGTTGGGAAAGATTCAAAATAACAAAGGATGACATTGTTTTTGAATAAACGTTCAACATGTTTTCAGGTTCTATCTTACAATTTTAATTTGTATTATTTGAGGTCACTTCCATATTCAAGACAAATAACTCGTTATGACGCATCTCTAAAAAACATCAATTTATTATAAGTGTGTTGCGAAAATACTATGATTGTGACAGGCTTTGTTTTCTATAAATCTTATAATTTGATAATTCAAGCCGACATTCAATTTTAAAAAAAGCAGGATATAATCTTTTCAGGATTAAACCCTGCCTCTTTAACCTATAAATGAATTCGATTTGATTCCTTTTAAAAAGGTTCAAATGAATTGATTTGCCAATAATATTCCTCGGCTTCTTTTTGGATATTCACCAGATCGGTATAATGTTGTTCTTCCCATCTTGCTAATTCTAAAAAGAATTTTACTAATTCAGGTTCATTAGTTTCCAAAGCTGATTTTTTGTAAAAATCAATCCCATTCTTTTCTAATAATAAAGCCGTTGAGATAGCTGAAAAAAGGATTTGATTTTGACCGATACGATTGATAAAGTCTCTGGATATAACAGGACTATTTAATTCATTTTTACTGAGTTCAATTGTTAAGTCGGAGAGATTATGATTATTTTCTATTTCTCGATAATATTGTAATAAATAATTGAAATGCAGTTTTTCCTCTAAAATTCTGGCATCAAAGAAAGCTCTCACTTCTCCGTCACTGTCCATAGCTGCTTTTTGATAATGAGTTATACTGTCCATTTCTCCCTGCATGCCAGCTTTTATCGCTTTTAATAGTAAATCTTTAGACATATGCTCCTCCTTTTTTAATAATATCTCTTGTTTCTGACAAAAAGCAATAAATTTATCAAAGAAAAAGAGAGCAGATAATGATCCGCTCTCTTCTTGTTATGAATTCATTGATTGAATTATTTCATGAGTATCATTTTACCTGAAGCAGTATATTTTCCTGATTTCATATTGTAGAAATAAATTCCACTACCAACGGTTTGTTTATTGTTGTCTTTACCATCCCAAGTAATTGAATGGTTACCTTTGTCAGAAATCCCTTTAAACAAGGAACATACTTTTTGACCTTTAACGTTGTAAATATCAATTTCTACAGGCGCTTTCTCTGCCAGGCTATAGTTTATCTTAGTTGTTGGATTGAATGGATTAGGATAGTTTTTCCCGAGCTTTGTAGTATATGCAATTGGTTCTACGTCATTACCGTTTGATACTTCAATTCTAATATCATCTAGTTTTAAATAGAACATATTGGTTACATTAAAATGACGGAAGGCTAAATATATTGTTTGTCCTGTATGAGAGGATAAATCAATAGTCTTTAAAACCCATTGGTCACTTTGCAAGGTTTCATTGTTTAATTCAACAAAAGATGATGGATTGGTATTTGTATCAGATAAGCTTACAGAGTAATGTTCAGCAAAATCGGTTACATCTTGACCTGAAACCCAATATGTTAATTCTAGATTTTGATTTGTAGTGATTTGAGGAAGAACCATCTTTGGGGTAATCAACCAATTATTAGGTGTTAATGCTCCGATGTTGTTTAAGTAAGAAGCTGAAGCAGCGCTTTTGGTGCCACTATGAGCTGTTCCTTCTGCAGTATATTCAAACCATAAATTTGAATCTCCATCCTGATCATTCTGCGACCAGCCTGAAGGAAGGAAACCATTCTCAAATCCTTCTGACCATGGGAATGTGGTGATAATCACTTCTTCTGTTATTGTCGCGGTTGCTTGAACTGCCTGAGATTCGCCTTCACTATAGACGGCAGTAACTAGATAAGTGTATTGACCTGCGGTTAAGTCTTCATCTACATAACTTAATACTGTCGTTGCTAAAGGAGTATTAGTCAATAATACTTCATTACGATAGACATTATATCCTAATAAATTACGATCTTGAGTGTTAACCACTTTAATGCAAGTTTCCTGTTTTGATCTTGAGTCAGTTGCTCTTAAAACACCTGGAATTGGCGCTCCCCAGTTTAATGTCACGTCATTATCCGTTACAACAGCAGTTAAGTTTTGTGGTGGGTATAAAACGGTGGCTGAATCACTAAAATCTGATGAATCCCTAGCTGTAAAATAGAGACCATCTGTTCTTGAATTCGCAATACCAATCACATTGATTAAATTCTGTGGAATTGGATCTCCAATGTAGTTTGCATCATAAAAAGATGTTCTGAAATTTAAAGTATCTTGACCAGAATGAAGAAAATAAGCTGTACCAGCAACAAAGTTTCCTTCTTGAACAAACTGGACATTTTCAAATTTCACTAATTCTGATTCATAAGCTTCAAAATTGGTATTAAATTGGTTTATTGTGATGATTTGAGGAGTAACTATGTTACCTGTTGAAGAAGCTGGACCATTATTTAAAATTGGTGTAAATTGTAACATTCCACCATACTCACTTAGCTTTCCAGTTAAATTAGTTATTCCATCACCAATATTAAAGTTTGTAGAAACTATATGAGTGAAGTCATCTACTAAAATACCAGCTGTAGCATCCTGAATAAATCTTTGGTAACGATAAGCTTGTTTGTATGTCACAATCGCTTCACCTGTTAATTTATAAATAGTGGTATTATCAGCTGCTTGAGTTCTTAATTCTGCAATATTTGATATCATAACTGGACTATTGATTGTATATTCACCAGTAGTAATTGTGCTTGGATCAAATCCTGTTGCAAAAGCAATAGCTTTAATAGTTGTTGTTTGGCTGATAACGATAGGTTGAGTATATTGCGTGGATTGGTTTGTTGGTATTGAACCATCAAGTGTATAATATATTGTTGAATTTGGAGTAATACAACCCAAAGTAACGTTCACAGCATCATAATAAATACCTGGAGGAGGTGACATAGATGGAGCATTAGTTACGGTTGCAGGCACTGGTGCAAATTCATGAGAACCTAAATAAGTGAAAGTGTCCTGTGAATAAACTATCCATTGTGAATTATCTACATCTGTCCCTGCTGATGTAGCCCAATCTGGTGTAGGGGAGATCACAGTTGGCTTTCTTACTAACGTATGGTTGAGAGTAGCTCCCACAACACCAGCAACATTCCATGCTGTACCAGGATCAGTTTGATAAACACCAAAAGCATCAATTAAATTGTCTCCATGGAATAAACCTAATGCATCATCACCATTGTAATTGGTAACATCACTGGTTACATCTGCCTGATTTAATATCGTAGCATTAGCAGAGGGGTGAGAGATAACATAAACATTATTGTTTTCCAATGTACCAGTCATGGCTAAGATTGTTCCCCATGATCCGCCATTAGGTGCAATTTTCACTGAATAATTTGATAAATCAACAGTTTGACCTGTTCCATTAAAGATTTCTATACATTTGTTAAATGAAGTCCCTTCTTCATATTCAGAAATAAATAACTCTGTAGCAAAAGTTTCTGTCGGTTGTAATGACTCTCTCATGATTAATTGATTATTTCCGATAGCTGTGATTTTATTGTCATTAAATGCAATAGCTTTGAATTGTGTAGGATTAAATGTTAAGCTTGGTAAGGTTTCTTCTGTCCAATTTAAACCGTTATCCACTGATTTTAATATTGCCCAGTTCGTGCCTTGTTGTGAGACATTGTTGCTATAACCAGCTATGTATAATGTCCCTTCGGTTAGTCGTGTAATACCACTTAAAGTTCCAACTGCAACTGGTAATGTGATTTCAGTCCAATCTGAAGCTGTTAATCCGCCATTGGTTGTTTTGAATAGTTTTCCGCTTTGGGTTACTGATCCTGAAGAAACAGTTGCTTCTGTAAGAATAAACCCATTATTATCATCATAGAAATAAATATCGGTGATGATTTTATTGCCTAAATTAAAAGTTGACCAGGTTTGAGCACCATCAGTTGTAACATAAACAGCTCCTGATGCACCACCTGCATAACCTGTATTTTCATTTTTAAAAAATCCTGTATAAAGAGAAGATGTCCCAATACCTGTATTGGTTGTCATAGTCCAGGATTCACCACCATTGGTTGTTTTTGCATTAAAACTCCCACCGATAGCATAACCTATCTGATCATTTACAAAGGTTAACTTTCTATATATTTGAGTTGAAGTAACTCCAGGTACCTGAAAACTTGTCCAATCTGTTCCTCCATTGGTTGTTTTATAGATTTTTCCACTTGTTTTTCCTGTGATTAAACCATTATTTGCATCAAAAAACTTATTAGAGTTTAAAGATAACATTTCTCCTGGCACATATACTCTTTCGAATGTTTGTCCTCCATTGGTTGTTTTTAAAAACACACCTCTATCTCCACTGATATACCATGTGTTTGCATCACCCATTGAAAGACTATATAAATCTATGGCATTGATAGCAACATCAATCCATTTCTCTGTTGCATCATTCCATTTTAAGATAGCACCATAAGATCCTGAAGCGATTAGTTCATTATTCGTATTAAAGCTACAACCTCGAAGAGTATCTGTGAAATATGTAGATACTACTGTGTTTGAACCTGGATTAAAATTATTGGTAGTTTTTACTAAATACCCTCCATTTGCTACTGCATAACCTATTGTTCCATTCCAAACTAAATCATAAAATGATGTCGTTGCAGTACCTAAACCATTATTATTGGTAAAAGTGTCTCCATTATCATCTGAATATCCAACAAAGCCTTTATTACCAACTAAATATAAGCGATCTGCTATTTTTCTAATCTTATATACATGAGGGTTTTGTGCATTATTTAAGCTTAATGCTGTCCAATCTGTTCCAAAATTTAAAGATTTTTTGACTACTGCACTTCCACATCCAATAAATGTTAATCCTGTATCTTCAAAATATACAGTGTTGATCGGTGTCGTGACTGATGAACTTATTTCTGAAAATGACGCTCCAAAGTTAGATGAATAGGCCATTTTCCCTGAATCTCCCGCCACCATTATCTTACCTGATGATATATAATGAACTGCTTTTATATCCAATAAACCATATATTGAAGCTACATTCCCTGAGACTGTCCAGGTGGTTCCTCCATTATCTGTAATGGCTAAAAAACCGTCATTGCCAGCTATGACTCCATGGTTTTCATCATAAAATGAAACACCATTTATTGTCATATATACACCATCTGCTGCATTAAAACCAGGGTTCGGTACATAAGTCCATGTATTTCCATTGTCAGTTGATTTAACCACTGCTCCACCACTACCCACAGACCAAAAATGACTGCCTGCTCTTGACATGTCTGTAAAAGTTGTGGGGAATTGGGTCTGTCGCATAATGTCCCAACCAAATAACGCAGTTATACTGAACAGTATAATTGCAATAATTATGCTTTTTTTCATAAAACCTCCATCTTTTTTTTCTACTCTACTCTATTTCATTTAATAAATAAATTGGCAGAGATATTACTACCTCTGCCGTTTATTAATATTGTATTAATCTTCTTTATAGATCATACGAGTTCTTGAATTCAATTACTTTGATCAAGGATTAAAAATGAGAGTACAATCTTGGTTAACACGAACTGCATATGCTTTTCCTGGTTTGAAGTTACCAATACCATTGTTCCATGTTGAACCAAGCTTTCTAATAAAGCTGCCAGATTCATTAACAACTGTTATTAATGTGTTTGTACTTGTCAAGGAAGTTAACAATGTTAATGGGTTTTGTTCTATTGTATATGGATAACTGATGATATTCCAACCTGAATTTAAGTTTATTGTCATTGGTAATGCTACACTTTGACCTTGCATTTGTAAGGATGTAGCTGCATTTACTCTGACTCTGTAACCTTGTGTTGGGTTTAAATTACCAATTCCATTATTCCATGTTGAACCAAGTTTTCTAATGAAAGTACCAGCTTGACTGACAACAGATATTAATGTACCGTTTGTCTGTAATGGACTAAATATGGTATTCATATTTAAATTACTTGGAACTACATTAGCTGAAATCATATTCCAACCTGCAGTTAACGTAAAAGTCTGTGTGCTGCTGGTAGAAATGTCTGAAAGGGCTCTTACTGTAAAATAATTGCCATCAACTCTTGAATTGGGGATACCAACAAGGGTTACTGTACCTGTGGGAATTTCTGTTCCAATATAATCTACATCATAGAAGGTTGCACGGAATTTTAATGTATCTTGTCCTGAAACTACATGATAAACTGTACCGTTAGCAAAAGTACCAGTTTCTAAAATCTGAACATTTACCAATTTTATCAATCTTGATTCATATGTCTCAAAACTGGTATTGAATTGAGGTACTGTGACTGTGATTGGTGATACTGTATTGTTAACTGATGTGGCTGGTAATCCTGCAAAGATTGGTGTAAATTGTAACATTCCGCCATATTCTGTTAATTTACCTGTAATCCCTGTAATCCCGTCTAATACATTATACTGAGTTGCTAAAACATTCGCTATGTCATCAACTAAAACACCAGCAGTTGCATCTTGAATATATTTTTGGTTACGGTAAGTTTGAAGGAAAGTAATGACTGCTTCACCTGTTAATTTATAAGCTGTGCTATTATCCGCAACTTGAGCTCTTAAATCAGCAATAGTCGCTACATTGATAGGTAAATTAATCGTATAAAGAGCCGTAGCGATACTGCTTGGATCCATTCCTTCTCTGTATGCAATTGCTCTGATCGTTGTAGTTTCGCTAATTTCAATAGGATCAGTGTATAAATCAGTATGATCAGAAGGCTCTGTCCCATCAATTGTATAATAAATAACGGATCCTTCTGTAGCACAACTTAAAGAAACTTCAATTGCTTGGTTAAAAGTACCAGCTAAAGGATTAAAAGTAGGAGCTGAAACAGCAGTTGGTGCTGATGGTGTAAAGTTGTGCTGACCTAAATTATCAAAGTTATTAACTCCCATTATTAACCATTGTGAATCATCTGCGTTTGTTCCCGCTGATAAAGCCCAGTCAACTGTTGGAGAAATAATAGTTGGTTTTCTGATTAAAGTATGATCAACAGTAACATTGACTATTCCTGCGACTGCCCAGCCTGTGCCAGGATCTAAGTTATATGTTCCAAAGACATCAATTAATTCGGTTCCATGAAATAATCCATAACAATCATCCCCATTATGGTTGATGACAGCTGCAGAAATATTTGCGATAGCTAAAACAGCTGCAGGAGCTTGTGTATGAGCGATAACATAAGTACTGTTATTTTCTAATGTGCCAGATAATGTCAAAGCTGTCGTTGCATTCCATGTACCACCATTTGATGCAAGTTTAAGTGTATAATTTGATAAATCTACCGCTTGACCTGTTCCATTAAAAATTTCAATAGCTTTATAATAACCTGTGCCTTCCATATACTCTGATATAAATAAATCAGTAGCTACTACTCTTGTTGGGTTATTATATGACAAATGAGTTTGGTTCTGAATCCCTGCTCCAAACAATAATGTCAAACTGAGAAGAATCATTGATATAATGACTATTTTTTTCACAAGACCTCCTTTTGTCTTTAAAAATTCTCTTTTTTTTGCTTTGTGCTGAATTTTTACAGCAGTGTTCAAATATATAGAACATATGTAAATCTATCAAGGTTTTTTTTAAAAAAATTAACCTTACTTTTTTACATTCTCTTTAGCTCTCTTTTAAAAAAGGATTTTCGCACTTTTTTATTGAAAACCTTCTCTGTCAACTTTCTATACTTCTTTAAATAAAGCTAGTATAAAGGCTATGTTATTTTTTATTGAAGAGATTTCCATTCTTTCCTCTGGACTATGTGGGGTTCGAATGTTGGGTCCAACAGATATCATTTCCATACCTTCATACTTTGCTCCAATAATTCCACATTCCAATCCAGCATGAATAACATTTATTTTAGCTTCTTTATTAAATTCTTTAAAATAAGCTTTTTGGCATTTCTTCAACAAATTAGATTCCCAATTTGGTTGCCAAGATGGATATCCGTTACCTGATTCTACTTTTGCTCCACTCAATTTAGCCACTGCTTCAATTTTGCTGGTTATAAAATCATTCCTAGAGGCTATAGAACTTCTTTGACTTGTCTGAATTTTTAAAATATCTTCCTCAATATATATTTTTGCAAAATTGTTGGAAGTTTCTACTAAATCCTTATTCCCTTCTGCCATAAACAAGACTCCATGTGGTATGGATAATATTAACTGAATGACTTTAAACGTGCTCATATCATTGTAGGCAAGACAATTGACATCTTCTTCACTTTCTTCTTTTTTCTCAAAACGAAAATTTATACTCTTTTCTACCCTTTGGTATTCATTCAGTAAAACTTCTTTAAATTTTGCTATATTTTCCAGAGCAATTTCAGTTTTATCCTTTGCTACTGCTATAACAGCATAACAATCTCTTGGAATGGCATTATGAGCAACGCCTCCTTTGATCATTAAAATATTAAATTTTAGTTCTTTATATAAAGAATTCAGAGCCCGACCAATACACTGGATTGCGTTTGCTCTGATTTGATTGATTTCCATTCCTGAATGTCCGCCCGTTAAGCCTTCTATACTTATCTCTATTATTGTACAATCAGATAGCTCTTCTTTCTCTAAAGGTAGTTCAATATGAGTGTCTTTGCCTCCAGCACATCCAATAGTAAACTCTCCTTCTTCCTCTGAATCAAGATTTAATAAAAGCTTTCCTTTTAATACGTCTGGTTCTAAGTGATTAGCTCCTGTTAATCCTCTCTCTTCATCAACAGTAAATAGAAGCTCTAAGGGTGGACAGTCAATCTCTTTGTTTTCTGTGATCGCCATGGCAATTGCTATTGCGATTCCATTATCTGCTCCCAGAGTTGTCCCTTTTGCTTTTAACCAGCCTTCTTCTATATATGTCTCTATTGGATCTGTACAAAAATTATGTTCTATATCATTCTCTTTCACACAAACCATATCCATATGTCCCTGTAATATGACAATAGGTGATTCTTTTAATGACCCTTTACCTGGAACTCTAACGATTACATTTCCAATACTATCCTGTATGACATCTAAAGACAATGACTTTGCCCATTGAACTAACCATTCTGCTATTTGTCCTTCATTACCTGAACAACGAGGTATTTTGCAAATGTCATAAAATCTCTTAAGTGTTTGTTGATATAATTCTTCGACAGGCATGTTTCTCCTCCGATTACTTTCTTTTTTCGTCAGATTAACTAAGTTTTTTATTGTGGCAAGTTATTTTTTCTCTTTATTTTGAGGCATACTCTTATCATACTTTCTTGAAAGATTATAGCTTACTAATTACTTAAATTAATTCTAAAAACTAATATTTAAAATTAATCGATGTATTTCTTCTGAATCAGTGGAATTATGATAGTTGTAATTGTATAAGAAATTGATGTTTTTGTTTATTGATTGTTTTATATCAACGCAAAAAAGATATCCTTCTCCTTCTGTATCTATGTATCCATTCTGGCTGATAGATGATTGACGGTAAAAAGAAAAAGCTTTTTCTGAACTAAAGAATCCTGCGGAAAAATTCAACTTTGTTTCTTTTAATCTGATCCCCATGTTTTGAATGATTGTTTTGCCATAGCTTGTTTTATGAGAAATATCTGAGTGTTCCCTTTTATACATGAACACAATATTGGACATTATCGGGTTTGAGTTATATAATTCCTGAATAAACTGTACCTGTTGCTTTTTGACCTCTTCCCAATCTGGCTCTGTATAGATTTCTGCCTGATAATTTTTTAAGATTAACTCGGTTCTTAATCTTGTATTCAAACTAAACTTAGTCATGATTTCCTGACCATTTCTATTCTTTTTGCTGATATCAGGATGAAGACATGAAAATTGATCTATTGCCAGACGCATTTGAATTAACCTAGATAAAGGAATATCTGCCAAATAATAAAGTCCTTTTTCATCTGCAAAATGGCTTGATCGACTAAATGGATTTCCATAATATTCTGGGAAATATTGATGATATTGTCTATATTCCAGTTTGTGAGAGCAATTAAATACATTCCAGTGTATGCTTCCATTATATGAAGGATAATGGTTAGCTAAAGCAATTTCTGCATTAAAAACCACTTGTTGAAATCGAATCTGTAAAGCTTTACTTAACCCATCTTTCGGGAAAAATCATTGATTTTAGCACTTTATTGAACGTAAGTGATTGATATGTATGACTCGAGTATTTGAAAAAGTGCCAAAAAGAACCTAAAATACTAAATAAAATAGCTAAAATAATTATTGACATGTTTTCCAGTGTAAATATAATAGTCCTATGTTTATTATTAAAAAAGAGATTAAGAATAATAAGACTGGTAAGATTTACACTTACCTGCAATTGATGGAGACCGTGCAAACGGACAAAGGTCCAAAACCACGGATGCTTGTTCATATCGGAGATTTTGATTTAACGGTAGAAGAACAAAAAATACTTGTTGTCATAATTGAGAATAAAATCAAAGGAAATCAGATACTTAAATTTTCTGATAAACTAGAAAAAATTGCTGACATCGCTTATATAAAATACAATATCAAAATCACAGGTCAAGTACAACAAAAACCTGAAATACAAAAAGGCAAGAATGTGGAAGTTGACTTGGATACAACCGAAATGACACAGTCAAGATTTGCAGGTTCAGAGCTTGTTGGGATAGAATTCTGGAATCGCCTTAAGTTTGACGAGGTGTTACAATCATGTGGATTTTCTCAAAAAGAAACAGATTTGGCAAAAGTTGTTATCTTAGGTCGACTGATCTCCCCAGGTAGTGATCTTCATACTTACAGGTGGATCAATGAACAAAGCGTCCTTGTAGAATATTTAAAAACATGTTTTTCACGGATATCCAAAGATATGATCTATGAAATAGGCGATATGTTGTACTTACATAAAGATCAGATAGAACGCAAATTAAGAAGTAACGTCAAGAGTCTATATCCATATATCGACAAAGTCTATTTATATGATTTAACAAATACCTATTTTGAAGGAAATAAAGTAGGAAGTGAATTGTGTAAACGAGGCAAGAGTAAAGAAAACCGTACTGATTGCCCATTGGTTACCCTTGCTCTAGTTGTAGACCAGGAAGGCTTTCCTGTGTACAGCAAGATATACAAGGGCAATCAATCAGAGCCTGCGACATTAAAGGAAGTTCTTCAGGAGGTTTTCAGTCATAGGCAAAATTTACAAGAGATCTTTCAGAAACCATCAATAATTATGGATAGAGGGATAGCGACAAGTGAAAATTTGTCCTATTTAAAAAACGAAGGCTATTCGTATTTTGTAATAGAAAGAAAGAACCTTGTAAAAGATTATGCTTCAGAGTTCAGTGACTTAACCGGATTTGAGGAATATAAAGATAAAAGCAAACAAAGTATTTTTATTAAGAAAACAGAGGACTCCGATTCCGTAAAAGTATTGGTATTCAGCACTGGCAGAGAGAAGAAAGAAAAGGCAATAGTTAATCATCAAGAAACAAATTTTCTTGAAGACAGTAGTAATTTGATCAAATCCAATTTTAAGAATACGATCAAAGACATTGATAAAATCAATATTCGAATTGGTCGCTTGAAAGAGCGTTATGGAGCGATAGCTGGTAAATACAATTTTATTTTGATAACAGAAGAAAAAGATCAACAGAAGGTCAAAGAGATAAAAATAGAAAAAACAGATAAAAACCCATTGAAGGATGATTATGCTGGTTGTTATGTTATACAGACGAATCATAAAGATCTTACGGGAAAAGAGATATGGGATTTCTATATGACTCTGACTGAAGTTGAGTCATCATTTAGATCAATAAAAACAGAGCTTGGCACACGTCCGATTTATCATCAATTGGACAGCAGGATAGAATCACATTTATTCATTTCTGTTTTAGCTTATTCTATTTTGAAGAGTATTACATATAAATTGAATCAGAACAACTTCCGTAAAAGCTGGAAAGAAATCAGAGAAGATTTGTTAACACATATGAGATCAACGATTATTCAGCATGATAAAAAAGGTACCGCTTACTCAATAAGAATCACAGGTACGCCTGAAAAAAAAGCAAAAGAAATCTATGATTTACTGGAAATGAAAACGTCATCACATAGAATCATAAAAAGAATTAAAAATTCAGATTGTAGAACCTAAAAAAAAAGTCGATGCCCTATTGATCAGGGTTTTAGGCTCATTTGACGAAAGTTGGGTTAAAATCAGAATATCTGACTTGTTGTTCTTATCTGCAAAGCTTTTTGAAAATCTTTGATGAAATATTAAAAATGATGAGTTAATCTTATTGTTTTTATATTCAGTAATTAATCCTGTACAGTTCTCAAAGATCTTATCTTCATTTATTGAGCTTTCTTGATTAACCATTAATTTTTGAATATCTCCATTTTCATCAAGCAATCCTAAGTATTTTTGATGTGAAAAATAAGGTAAAAAAGTCAAATTCTTCCATTGAAAATCAAGTGCAATTCCTCTCATTCTGAAAGTACTAAAGGTAGATTGATTAGTTTTGAGTAAGCTTCTGGCTATCATCTTATCTGTCTGAAATGATGGGGTATTAAATGATGAAGAGGTAGATAAAACAATGCCTTTCCCATGTTGAAGACGAAAATCTCCTATGATCACTTTATTTAGATTAAACTCACTAAAAAAAGGAATTTTGTCCTGATAAGTGACTGAAAATAATGCTCTATTTATATCAAAACTCTTACTGAAATCACGTTCTGCCTTTAAATAAATCCCCATATAATCAGTGTTTTGTTTAAAATTAATAATGCTCTTTATCTTTTTGTCCTGAAAAATGGTTCTGTCATTCATTTTGTATCTAAAATTTGGATCTAAATTCATCTCATTGTTTAAATAATCTTCAAAGGCTTGCAGTTTCTCTTTTTGTTCTAATTCAATAAAATTGTATGAGATAGCACCATTATCATTTTCTTCAATTTCTTGAGAACGGATCAATAAAATTGTATTTATTAAAAGAATACAAAGAAAAAGTCTTAATCCCATTTATACTGAATGGCTATGGCATGAGATGCTGGTAAATAGGGATGAAAACTAACACAATAATTTAGATGATATTGATTCATGTTAAATTCTGCTGAATAACTTAATTCTTTATTTTGTGTTTGATAACCCGTTGAAAAGCTTAATAAGGGAGAAATCATTAATTTGCTCCCATATTGATAATTCAGTGGATATTGTTCTTCTTTTGATAATCCTATTCCTAATTTAATTCTGTTTTTGTAAGAGAGCATGGACTCCAGATAAAGACCTTTGTATAATTCAAGAGTTTTAGATCCAAATTGTACAAGGTTTTTAGTATAAATTGTACTTGTATAGTTTTTGTGTCTAAATGTAATACCTGTATCGATCGTTTGAAAGTGTAAAACCTCATATCCTGATATCTTTTGGTAGATTAATTGAACTGTTGATCCGATTGATAGGTTTTTTTCCTGATGAGAAAGATTTAAATATGAACAGTTTTCACTATATATCTCGTCTCCAAGATATTGGTTTCCTAGAGAAATTCTTACACTGTTTTTTGGAATGGATAGTGCACTTAAAACTATCGGAACATCTGAAAATCCATATTGATTATTATAGGCTAATAAAATCCCCTTATTAAATAATGAAGCATTCTGCATCGATACAGAAGAGTCTTCCTGTAATAGAGAAATAAGACCACATGATTTTAAAAAAGCACTGTTCGGCGTTTGTGAACTAATAGCATTCAAATTAAAATAAACAAGGGTAAAGAGTATAGCCTTGATTATTCTCTGCATGATCAGATCATAGGATACCGGAAATTACCGGTATTATTTGTTTCTTGCGGGAAACAACATTAGGTAAAAATACGGAATTATCCTTAATCTCGACATTAAATGCTCTTTCTATCAAATCAGTTCTTTCTCCTAAAAGCAATGCTTCTGACCCTTCTTTAAGAATGTCTGTTATGACTAACATCACTAATTGATATGAATTCTCATCAATCATTGTCTGCATGGTTCTTAAAAGCTCTTCCCGAATCTCATCGATACAGTGTAAATCCATGGTTTTTATCTGACTGATTCCTATTTTATTCTTTCCTAAATTAAACTCTTTAAAATCCTCAAATAATATGTCTTTGACTGACTTCCCTGATACCGAAGAACTCTCATGAATCATCTTTAATGCAAAATCATTCATGTCTATTCCTGCTATCTCTGCACATTTTTCTGCATTGATCTTGTCTTTATATGTTGTTGTCGGTGATTTGAAATTCATCGTATCAGAAATTATTGCAGCACATAATAATCCAGATATCTGCCTGGAAGGACGAATTGCATTTTCAAAATATATTGAGGCTATTATTGCTGCCGTACTTCCTAATGTCTCTAATTTTGCATTGATGGGATAGGCTGTTTGTATATCTCCAAATCGATGATGATCAACAATTTCTAATATCTCTGCCTCATCGATGCCATCTACTGTTTGTGATTTCTCATTATGATCTACTAAGATGATCTTTTTCTTTCGTGAAGAGATTAAATGAAATCGCGATATAAATCCCTTTATCACATTATTATCATCTACTACTGGATAACTTCTATATCTGGTTTGAAGCATTTTGATTTTGATGTCATCAACAAAATCATCCATATTAAATCGAATTAGATTGTTCGTTGTCATTACACAAGATACTGAAATACTCTGGGTAATCAATCTTGCTGTCGTAAACGTGTCATGTGGCGATGTTAACAATATTGCCTTTTTTTGTGTGGCCTTCTCTATTATTTCTGCATCTGGTTGAGCATTTCCAGTTACTATCAAACAGGAGGTATCGCAATCTAATGCATTTAATTGGACATCTTTACGATTACCAACAATAACGATATCATTAGCTTCCATAAAAGGTTTCATTTCTTCAGCTGACATAGCTGCTATTGTTACTCGCCCTGTCTCAGGTAATTGTTCAGCTGACCCGGTTATAAGAGTTGCATTGATTGTTTCTAATATGTTTCTGAGCGTTGTTTGTCTGGAACCAATGACGTTTGTATCGATTGTATCAAGGTATTTATTTGCTATGTCTGACAATGTAATTAAGCCAAATAAATGATTGTCTTCATCGACTACGGGTAAGGTCTTCACATTGTTCTGTTTCATCCTTAACCATGATTTTTGTATCGTTGAATCTGAGGTTACTGGAATGGCTTTATCCATCTCCAAATCTGATATTTGTGTCCTCACAGTTTTTAATAAAGTTGGTTCTGGAACATTAAAATAATTGAGGATAAACTGAGTCTCTCTTGATATTTCTCCTAAACGTGCCGGCTGAGCATTTAATCCATTTTTTCTTTTATAATCTGCATAAGCTATGGCTGAACATATCGAATCTGAATCAGGATTCTTATGACCAGTAATCCATATCACATCTCTATTCTCCAAAATCTCTCCTTAATGAGCATCTGCCCAATTATCGCCTACTCCGATCTCTGCTGTTAATCGGATTTCTCCCTGATATTCTTCTGGTAATGCTTTCTCCATTAATTCTACAATGAGTCTCTTCGCTTCCTCTATATAAGAACGATTAACCTCAAATACCAATTCATCATGAACCTGGATTAACATCTTTATCTCTGACTTTGTCTCTATTCTTTCTTGAATATTAAACATAGCTATCTTGATGATATCTGCCGCTGTTCCTTGAATTGGCATATTAACAGCAACTCTTTCGGCTTCTGCTCGCATCCCTTGATTCGTTGAATGAATATTAGGTAAATATAGCTTTCTGCCAAATAATGTTTCTACATATCCGTTTTCTAATGCAAATCTCTTTTGCTTTTCTATAAATTCTATAATCTTAGGAAAAGAATGATAATAATTGTCTATAAATTCCTTAGCTTCTTTCACTTTAATATTTAATTCTTTTGCTAAAGAAAATGCGCCCATTCCATATATAATACCAAAATTTACTACTTTAGCTTTTCTTCTTTCATCTGAATCGACTTCACAGGGTTCTTTGCCCAATATCAAAGCAGCTGTTCTCGTGTGAATATCCTGATTGTTCCTAAATGCATCCAACATATTCTCATCCTGTGCCATTAAAGCCATTAATCTTAACTCAATTTGTGAGTAATCTGCTGATATAATACAACAGTCTCCACTTTGAGCAGTAAAGGCTTTTCGTATATCTTTTCCTAATTCGCTTCGAATGGGAATATTTTGAAGATTTGGGTTTGAACTCGATAATCGACCTGTCGATGTGATCGTTAAATTAAATGATGTGTGGATACGACCACTCTTTGGATTGATTAATTTGGGTAAACTATCTATGTATGTATTCAATAACTTTGCATTTTGTCTGTATTCTATAAGCTTTCTGGCTATTTCATGCTCTCCTGCTAAAGTCTCTAATACTTCACTATCTGTGGAAAATCCGGTTTTTGTCTTCTTTATTGGCTTTATTCCTAGCTTTTCAAATAGTATATGTGATAGCTGTTGAGTTGAATTGATATTAAATTCTTCTCCAGCTATATGATAAATCTCCTTGATTAACAATTGAAGCATATCATTAGCTTTTATTGATAATCCCTTTAAAAATGGGACGCTAATATAAACACCGTTTCTTTCCATTTGAGCTAATACTCTCACTAAAGGTAGTTCGATATTGTAATATAAATTGGTTAAGTTCTCCTGCTTGATCCTCTCTCTCGTTGCAAAATATAATCGATAAGCTACCCAAGCATCTTCTGAAGAATACCTGCATGCTGTAGCTAATTCTACGGCATCAAATGTGATTTGGCTCTTTCCTTTTCCAATCAACTGATCAATTGGGATCATCTCATAGTTAAACTCATTCTTTGCACATTCATCAAGACTATATCTGTTTCGACCTGCATCTAAAACATATTCGGCTAACATCGTGTCATATATCCGATTTTCTATTCTCCATCCATGATTGTCTAATACTTCATAATCAAACTTGAAATTATGACCAATAAATAAACATTTGGATGTATATTTTTTAAAAAGAATTAATGTTTCTTCTAATGGCATATTCTGAGCAAAGGTATGCCCAATTCCAAGATAATAGGCTTTTGAAGGTTCAAAACAAAAAGAAATTCCTACTAATTTTGTGAACAATGCTTCCACTGAATCAGTCTCAGTATCAATCGAAAATACTTCTGATTTCTCTGCCTGGATTAAGATCTTTTCTAGTTCTTCTAAAGTTTCAATCAAAATTGGTTCATATTCATTCTGATCTTTAATTTGAATAGCTTCTTCAATAGGTGTTTCTACTGGCTTGTTTGCTGATATTATTTTCTTAAATCGATTACTTAGCTGATGTAGCTCATAATTTTCCAAAAACTCAACTGCATGGTTAAGATCATTCTTATGAAAAATTATCCTTTCTTCAGTTATTTCTTCCAAAGGTACTCGTGTCTCTATTGTTGCTAATTTATAGGATAAATCTACACTATCTTTGGATTCGACTAATTTTTCTCGTACTGATTTTGAACTGATTTCCTCAATATGCTGGTAAAGCCCTTTAATATTATAATAACTCTTTAATAATCCAACTGCTGTTTTAGGGCCAATGCCCTTTGCTCCAGGAATATTATCTGCTGAATCTCCAACTAAGGCTAAATAATCTATAAATTGATCTGGCTTAAGATCGTATTTCTCAATTATATCTGCAGTTCTATAAAATTTGTCATTCTTTGGATCAAACAAAGTGATCTGATCATTAACTAATTGGGCATAATCTTTATCACCAGTAACAATAACAACCTCATACTCTTCCTGATATTTTACCGCTAAAGTCCCTAATACGTCATCAGCTTCAAAACCTGCAACTGACATTTCTCTCAATCCAATTATTTGAAAAAAATCCTTAATAGCTTCTATTTGAGAAATCAAATCGACTGGCATGGGTGGACGATGAATCTTATAAGACTCTGCCATCTTATGCCTGAATGTTGGCTCTTTTCTGTCAAATGAAATGACTATCCGACAAGGATCAAATTGATCAAGTAACTTTAAAAATGAGTTAATAACTCCAAATAATGCACTTGTTGGAAATCCCTTGGAATTGATTAAGGGATTGTTGATAAAGGCATAATAGGAACGATAGGCTAATGCCGTTCCATCAATTAAATATAATTTTTCTTTCATTGTTTTATCTGTTCTTCCATTTCTAATATTCGGTCTCGTAATTCTGCTGCTAATTCAAAATTTAAGTCCTCTGCAGCTTTTTTCATCTCTTTTTTTAATATACTGATAATATCTGTCATGGAATCAAGATGTAAATATTCTCTAAAATCAGGGGCAGACTTTTCTTTTGGCTTTGCATCGTATTGCTGATAGCCTTCTGCTACTGAAGTGGATTGCATAATTTCTTCAATTGATTTTTCTATTTGTTTTGGTGTGATCCCATTTTCAAGATTATATGCTAATTGCTTTTCTCTTCTGCGGTTTGTCTCACTGATTGCAATCTTCATCGCATCTGTCATTTCATCAGCATAGAAAATGACGGTACCATCTATATTTCTCGCTGCACGACCAGATGTTTGAATTAATGATCGAGCTGATCTTAGAAATCCTGATTTATCCGCATCTAATATGGCAACTAGTGATACTTCAGGCATATCTAAACCTTCTCGAAGTAAATTTATGCCAATTAATACATCAAATTCTCCCAAGCGAAGATCTCGGATGATTTTTGAACGCTCTATAGTATCTATTTCGCTATGTAAATAACGTACCTTTATCCCAATATCTGAAAAATACTTGCTTAAATCTTCTGCCATTCTCTTGGTTAGTGTTGTTACTAAAACCCTTTGTTTTTTTGCTGAACATTTCCGTATTTCTCCGATTAAATCATCTATCTGAGTACTTATTGGTCGGATTATAATTTGAGGATCGATTAATCCTGTTGGACGGATAACCTGTTCGACAAACTCACCTTGAGTTTTATCTAACTCATAATTACCTGGTGTTGCGGATACAAATACTACCTGGTTGAGTCTTTCTTCAAATTCCTCAAATCTTAAAGGACGGTTATCAAAAGCAGAAGGTAATCTGAATCCATAATCCACTAGATTTTTCTTTCGTGTATAATCTCCTCCATACATGGCATGTATCTGAGGTATGGTTGCATGGGACTCATCAATAAACATGATAAAATCATCAGGAAAATAATCTAATAAACAATAAGGTGGATCTCCCTTTTTTGCTCCTGTAAAATGTCTTGAATAGTTCTCGATCCCTGAACATGATCCAATTTCTCTTAACATCTCTAAATCATAGCGTGTTCTTTGCTCTAATCTTTGCGCTTCTACTAAACGATTTGTACTATCAAAATATCTAAGCTGCTCATACATCTCTTTTTCTATCGATTGAACAGCACTCTCCAATCTGGCTTTTGACATAACAAAATGATTGGCAGGATAAATGGGATATTCTCTTACTCCCTCTATGATGTGCCCATTTATTGGATTTATTCGTGTAATTTTCTCTATGTCATCTCCAAAAAACTCAATACGAACTGAATTCTCTAAATAGGCTGGATATATATCAACTACATCTCCTCTGACTCTGAATGTGCTTCGTTCAAATGCTATATCATTACGACCATAATGGATATCTATTAATTTGTGTAATAAATCATCTCTAGATATCGTTTGACCTACACTTAATCGGATCATAGACTCTCTGTACTCTTCTGGGATACCTAAACCATAAATACAGGAAACACTGGCAACAACTATGACATCTTGACGCTCTGTCAATGACATGGTTGCTTTTAATCGTAATCTTTCTATTTGATCGTTTATATCTGAATCTTTCTCAATATAAATATCTTTGCCAGGAATATATGCTTCTGGTTGATAATAATCATAATAACTGATAAAATATTCTACTGCATTATTTGGAAATAATTGCTTAAACTCTCCATATAACTGAGCAGCTAATGTCTTGTTGTGCGATAATATTAACGTTGGCTTATTAATGTTTCGGATTACATTAGCCATTGTGTATGTTTTTCCTGATCCTGTAACACCTAACAGTACATTATATTTCTCACCATTTGTAATTTTTTCTGTTAATTCTAGTATGGCTTGAGGTTGATCTCCTGTTGGCTGATACTTAGAGGATATCTCAAATCGCTGATTATTCAATATTCAATCCTAATAATCTATTCCTAACGACATTAAACATAACTGAACTGCAAAATAATCGTCTTCTGTTTTAAATACCATAACTACACAGGGAATGTCTTTTTGTTGAATAACTCGGTGTTGATTACCAGTAACTACAGATGGTGCAGATAAATAAAAGCTTCCCTCTGATTCTCCAAGTCGAGCCTTGGCGCCCCCAGCTATCATATTAATCAATTCACCAACCCCATCATTCTCGTCATCTTCTGAAATCTCTTCTTCCGGAACGGCCATGATAGAGGATATAATCTTTTTTGCATAGGATTCAAAAAACGAGATCATGATAACACCTTTTCGCTCACCAGCTAAAGCCATAACGCCTGAAACATCTCCAAAATGTAATGGGGTTGTACTTAAATAAACTTGGTCTAAACTAGCAGAGATTACTGCCATCATGTTTAAGATCTCTTCAGTTGACAATACAAATGGAGTGATGACTTCCTTATTAAAAAATGCAGATTTGTCTATTAATGAATTTATCTCTTGTAAATAATGAACAAACTCCTCATCTGACATTGGTAATAATTCCGCATAATCTGCACCTGACTGTAATATTTTCTTCTTTTGTTCAATATTGATTGAATCACAAAAAACTAAAAACTTAATGTTGTGGAACGATAAAGATTTTCGTATGTTTCTGATTAAATGAATATCTATGATTGGATTGTAATAGACTACAAGTGAATATTCCAATAATGAGGGCTTTGTATCTTCTTCCCATTCTAAATAAACTGGTTCAAAAGTTTTTGTCTCTACTATTGAATAAAGAGAAAAGATTTCTTTTAAATTTATTAAGGCTACTTTTTTCATTATTTCCCCCCAAATTTTAACATTTGTTTTGCTTTATCCACTTCTGTTTCTACAGCACTGATTAACTCTGGTATGGCTTCTACTTTCAAATTTAATTCTTCCCATATGTCGTCATAAAAACTCTCTGGGAAAAAATTTGTTCCATTATCTATCCCTCTATTATTTGCAATAAAATTTGCTAGATATACTATCTTTGTTTCTTTGATGTTTGTCTCTGCTAACTGAGGATGATGATGAAATTCTATCACCTCGGTGATCTCTGGTGGAAGTTTCCATTTCCCTAATAAAAATGCTCCTACTTCTGCATGAGAGATTCCTAATATCTTAGACTCAACTAGCTCTAAATCAAACTTCCTGTTAGCTGATATTTCAAAAACTTTTTTGTACATCTCTGAAAAATACTGATCTAATATGAGTACTCCAATATCATGCAATATCCCACATGTAAATAAGCGCTCAGCCTTTTGATGAGGATTTGACATCTTCTGTAAATATAATGCAAGATAAGCTACTGTTATGGAGTGCGTCCAAAATCGTTCATAATTTACATTTTGAGATTTGAAACTGTTTAAAAATGCTATTGTAAAGGTAATTCTTCGGATTTCAGAAAATCCTAACCGAGCTATCGCTTGTTGTAAACTGATTATCCTCTGTGTCCCTGCATACATGGCTGAATTGGCTACTTTCAATATCTTACCTGTTAAGGCTGGATCAAGCTTTATCAATCGCCCTATATCATCTGCCGAAGTGCTCGGATTATGAGTTAATCGCTCTACTTCTGCTGCAATAGTAAGTAAGGTAGGAACCTCCTGGATATTGCTCAGTTTATCTAATATCATTTGTCTATACATAAGACTCTCTTATAATTCTAAATCATCCATGTTAAGATTAGGCATTTCATCATCTTCCAAAGAAGTGTCCATCGGATTATTTATTCCCAAACATTCTAAAATCTTAATTGATAAATCTTCTGGTGTAAATGGTTTGGTTAAATAATTGTCAGCACCTGTTTGAATGGCTTTGATGACGTTTCTTCGCTCTCCTTCTGTCGTGACCATCATGACAGGAATATGTTTGTACTTGTCAGAAGTTTTTAATATTTTCAACAATTCGTATCCGTTCATCCCTGGCATGTTCCAGTCAAGAAGAATCAGATTGATCTCTTGAAAATTATCCTGTAAAACCTCTAATGCTTTATCTGCATTCGCTGCTTCTAATGCTTCATATCCTAAAGATTTTAAGGTGTTGATAATTATCATTCTGATCATACGAGAATCATCTACAGTTAATATTTTCATAATAGGTCCCTATCTCTTTGGTTTATAATATACGCCTTTTTGGTATTCCAATTGCTCATAATTGTCTGAATATCCAATAAGACTCTCTGTTGAACCGATAAAGAAATATCCATCTTTATCCAATTTGTTATAAATTTTCTTAAATAATTCCTTTTTAAAGTCAGGTGAAAAATAGATTGCTACATTTCTACAAAATATCAGGTCACAAGTAGGTATCTTAGAAAAATCATGTTGTAAATTAAATTGCTTGTAAATGACCATTTTTTTGATCTCCGGGATGATATCAGATACACCATTATTGTCGGTAAAATACTTCTCCTTGTAACCTGGAAGCATACCTCTTGACATGGCAATCGTGTTGTATCTTCCAGATATCGCCATATATAATGCGCTGGGAGATATGTCTGTGCCCAATATATAAAATTGTTCTCTGCTGATTCTTGGCTCTCTTTTTAAAGCTTCATCTATCAACATAGATAATGAATAAGGCTCCTGACCTGTTGAACATGCTGCTGACCAAATCGTTATTCTTTGCTTTCTCCCGTTCTTTAAATCATCAATAAATTTGGGTATAATTAACTCTTTGATGATTGTCCAGGGTTTCATGTCCCTAAACCATAAAGTCTCATTGGTTGTCATCGCATCTATGATCTTATCTCTGAGTTTTTTGGTAATATCACTTTTTGCTTTTATATAAAACTCTTTAAAACTGCTACACCCTGTTTCTACCACTAACCGGGCTAAACGACTTTCAATAAGATAGACCTTTTCATCGCCTACAACTATCCCGCATTCTTGTTGAATATATTCTCTTAAAAGAATAAATTCCTCATGATTGATAATGATTTTAGAGGATAACATCAATACCTCATTCCATCTTATAATTTATTTATCTGTTTCCATTTTTTATGATCTGTGTCACACGTGTCGATAATTGATCTAAGGGCACTTGCTCATCTGATAATCCTGCTTCATCCACTGCTCTCGGCATCCCATAAACTACACATGATTCCTCTGCTTGAGTAATTGAGTAACAACCCATTTGCTTTAAGACTTTCACTCCATTTAACCCGTCTGACCCCATGCCTGTCATGATTACAGATAAAACGTTATCACGGTATATCTGCGGAACTGTTTCAAACAACACGTCAACAGAAGGTTTGCAGGAGTTGACTGGAGCTGTATCTGTTATAGTAATTACATTATTTGTGCCTTCTCTGCGTAAAATCATATGCTTTCCACCCTGTGCTATATAAACTTTATTTTTCTCTAACCCCAACCCATCTTCAGCTTCTATCACAGGGATACTTGACTTGTTGTTCAAATGTGTTGCTAATGACTTTGTGAACATCGGAGGCATATGCTGTACTATGAGTATTGGAACTCCTAGGTCTGCTGGTAAATAGGGTATGAATTTAGCAAGGGCATTCGGACCACCTGTTGAAACTCCCACTACTAAAATATCAACTCTCTTGGGTAATGTCCTGGATGTCCTAGGAATCGATCCCTCTGATTGTAAACTGGGCTTGGACGTTCTCTGAAGTATGGCTGCTGTCGAACTACTTTCTCTTGATTTGGTACTTATTGCCGATGTAAAACTGGGATCTGTAAACTGATTATCTCTTATAGTTCGGACATTGGAGATATTCTTTTTTGTAAAAAATAATGAAACAATGGGTGCTATACTTTGCTTTAACGATTGTATATTGGCTTCTATGTTATTGCCTATTGGCTTGGGAACAAAATCAATAGCTCCCTTTTGAAGCGCTTCCATTGTTATTGCTGCTTGACGTTCGTTTACTCCAGATACCATGATGACACCTATCTCTGGAAAACGTTGCTTGATCTCCTCAAGAGTCTCTAATCCGTCTTTAACAGGCATCTCTACGTCTAATAATACTAAATCGGGCTTATCCATCTCTATCTTACGAATAGCTAAATCACCATTGGGCGCAGTTCCTATTACCTCTGTATTCTCTAATTCTGAAACTACATCTTTTAATATTTTTCTATAAATTACTGTATCATCTACTATTAATACTCTAATTCTTGAGGTCAAGATCCCTCCTTAAATTTTTGCTCTCTAAAAAAAAGTATATCTAAATTCTGATTTATGTCAAGTATAATTTGTAATAATAATTTAGCAATCTATAAAAAACCTTTAATCTATGGCTAGTTGTGATTTGGTTAGAAAAAAATCCTTTCTTAAAATGGTTTTGTTTTTATGCATTTTTGCTAATTGTGAATCATGTTTTTGTTTTATAGAACAATTCATCATTTTTCTTAATGTATATTGTTTTTCTCTTTCTCTACTTGTATCCTTCTCCTTACTTACTCCTCCCTTGGAGCTTGTGTATTATTCTTTTGCTTTTACAATATCATAAAATATAAAAATCTTGAGCTGAAACTATCTGAATCCACCTAATTTTCCCCTGTATTTTATTGATTTTTAAATAAATTAGCAGTCAAGATAAAAGAGTGCTAAAAAATATTTGCTTTTTCCCTCTTTTCTATTATTATATCTTTAAAGTGTGATTTAAATAAAATATGGAGGTAAAAATGTTAGGTATTATGAAAAAAAATTCCTTGTATCCTGTCTTCTCTATGTATGAAGATTTTGCAAACAAAGTAATGAATGATGAATTGAAGCAAAATCAAAATCAATCATCTCTCTGTTCAATGCCACTTGATATTATTGAAAATGACAATAATTTCGAAATTAATGCTGAATTACCAGGTGTAAAAAAAGAAGATGTTAAAATACTATTTAATAAAAATCAATTAACTATTGAAGCAAAACATGAAGATTTTACTTCTGAAAAAAATGAAAAAATCCATCGTCAAGAAAGATATTGCGGTCATTACAATCGAAATATATTTCTTCCTGAAACTATCCAAAGCGAAGAAATTAAAGCAAAATTAGATCATGGTGTTTTGACCATAGTTATCCCTAAAATGGAAACAAAAAAAAATATTCAAATTAATATTGATTAAGGAGGTGTAATATGAAACTAATCCCATTAAGAAAAGAAAAAGAATTTATGCCAATCTGGTCTGTCTTTGATGACTTTATGGACCGTTTCTTTAATGAAGACTTTACTGAGAATTCGAAGTTGATGGCTGTCGATGTAATCGAAAATGAAACTGAATTTAAAGTAATGGCAAACTTGCCTGCTATTCTTAAAGAAAATATTAAAGTCACTATGAAAAATAACCAGCTTATGATTGAAGCAAAACATGAACATAAAAAAGATGAAAAAGATCATGGAACAATCATCAGATCAGAAAGATTTACTGGTAATTATCAGAGAATTATTAATCTCCCTGAAAATTGTAATTCCGATAATATTAAAGCTAAACTTGAAAATGGGGTTCTTCTCTTAACAATTCCGAAAAAAGAACCTTTGCCGAAAAAAGAAATAATGATTGATTGAAATAGCAAACCTCAATAATGAAGCTATTTTGTAAAAAAAGCTGAGACTTCTATAAGTCTCAGCTTAACTTTTTCTATTGAATTCATTTATTTAATAGTTGTTTTCTTTCTCGTCTGAGTGCTGCTTTCTTGATTTCTTAGTGTAGTACTTATATTGCTAAATGTCAAAATACAAGGTTGATTTACTCTCACTGCATAGGCTTTCCCTGGTTTAAAGTTCCCTATTCCATTATTCCAGCTAGCCCCTATCTTTCTGATTTGTCTGCCACTTTCATCGACAACTGTAACTAATTGATTTGAACTTGTCAGGCTTGTAATTAATGATAAAGCATTCTGCTCAGTAGTATAAGGATAACTAATAATATTCCAGCCAGATGACAGACTTATACTCATTGGTAATGAAATTCTTGTTCCATGAAGACTAAAAGAGGTGTTTGTATTGACTCGAACTCTATAACCTTGAGTTGAATTTAAATTGCCTATACCATTGTTCCAGGCTGGTCCAATCTTTCTGATTTGCCTGCCCTGCTGATCTACTACAGTAATTAATGATTCATTAGCAATCAAACTATTAAAAATATTAATCAGATTTAAATTCTCAGGAGCTGTATTAAATGATATGAGATTCCAACCATTTGTTAATGTTACATTCTGTGTTAAGCTATTCGATATGGCCATACTTAAAACTGATACACCACCAATGGCAAATGAACTGCTTCCACTTGAATAACGTACTGAAATGTCAGAATTATTATATTCCGTCTGGGTAGAATTTTTCCAAATCTTAAAACTAACACTGTGACCAACAGTGTAACCATCGATCGCGGAAGTTGTTGATCTATCTAATGAAGCACGTATTGAGAAACTGTTGGAAACAGGAGAAGTTACTTTAACTAAACCTACACAATAATCTCCATCAAAGACAGCTATTTCATCATCTACTTCTAAATTTGAACCATTCACTGATACAGATGATATTGTAAAATTCATATGTTGAATCCCATTACCTGCCCATACTTTATTATAATGTGTAGGAATAACGATTGGTGTTGTTGGTTGAGTAAATAATATAGCTGTATTATTTCCTAAAGGACTTGCTCCAGCTGAATAGTGATTATTAAATACATACTGCAAACCTATATTTCCTGTTTCGTCCTGAATCCCTGTTGTAAAATAATTGTT
Source organism: Cloacimonadales bacterium (SeqCode) (assembly GCA_963678255.2). Taxonomy (GTDB): domain Bacteria; phylum Cloacimonadota; class Cloacimonadia; order Cloacimonadales; family WRIO01. Next base: position 151,074 of record CAXXTW010000001.1, on the reverse strand, counting down.
TGGTCTCTCTAAATCATCATTATTATAACCTGGATGAAAATCCTTATATTGAATCAATATCGGAGAATCTCCTAAATCGGTTGCGTGATAGATCGGATCATATAAAACGACCTGAAAACTAACATTTGCTGTTGTTATGGCACTACCACCATAAGTCCATTTACAAACCTTCATATTATTCCATGTTATTATATAATAATGTTCATTTGCATCATAATAAGTATAGACATTACTCCCTGTACCACTCTTAGCTAAATCTGTCCAGTATGGTGCAATGATTGGTCTTGGTACCATCGGTCCAGGAATAGCAACATTTCTTCCTGTACTCTCATTAGTTACTCCAAAAGATAACCAGCCATTTGAACATATACTAGCCTGATTATAATTTTTGCCATACATTCTAAAACTAAAAGGTAGAGTTACTAGTTCTACGTCATCCTGATCATCACCGATATCTGTTAAAGGTACTACAGAGCCTGTACTTGTGATATCAATCCAATTATATACTGGTGCATCGTCATATTCAACATCTGTAATATCATAAGCAATATACCCGAAAGCATCAGGAGCCATTGGATCAGTTGCTGTAACGGTTCCTATAGGGATTTCTATTTCTAAAACTTCTCTATAACCCTGCGCATTTGTTAAGATGAGATCTGCTAGTACAGTAACTCCAGGGAATACTTCTGAAAAGGCTCTTATAGTAAAAGGTAGTGATGAATTCTCATATTCCTGTCCTGTATTGATATTACTGAATGTTTTTAAAGAATCGGTAATAACTAAAAAATCACTCTTTGATCTTAATATTGCTGATAGTGTCCCGGTAGAGATTTCTCCATTATTTCTAATCTTTACTTTTAAAGGAGCTGTTTCTCCTGGATTTAATAATCCAGATAAATTTAGAACAGTTGAAGAGACTAAATCAAGATCTATCGCCTTAACCTCTAAATCTAGATAAGTGTTATATCTTTCTGTTCCATGTGAAATCTCAAAACTTAAAGCCAATGGTTGATTTGCTGGGTAATTATTGTTTACATTAAAGCTGAACTCATTACTTAGATTGATGATGTTTCCTGATGCTATTGAGAAAAGGTAAGCTGTAGAATCTGTGATACTAATAAATGGATTTGAACTTCTCATTTTAATGTTTATACCACTAATGGTTGCACTTGAATTATTTTTCAAAGCAGGCGTGATTTTGATAGTTTCACCAGGATTGATCAATTGATTATTATTACCATTCGGAGTATCAGATAAGGTATATGTATTAAATTCAAGTTTTCCTATTGTTGAACTTCTTGGTATGGTCTTTACATTAATAACAAAATCTGCTTTTCTGGCTGTCAGTGTTAATGATGTTGTTATTGCTTCACTGATCGGAAGAATGACATATCCATTATTGTCTGTATATTGAGTATTTATTATGCTATTACTATTACAGGATCCTGTTACAGCCACACCTTCTACTGGATGATTATCTGGATCTAAAACCTGTACTTGTATATTTCTTGTTCCAATATAGATTGTTTCTGTTGATACATTTACAGTAAATACTTTTGGAATCGAACGATGAATATTTATGGTAGGATCTCCAATTAAATTACACCATTGATTGAGGGTCTTGGAATGATTAAGTATGTCTCCATTATATGTGTCTAATAATTTGTTTTGAGAATAAAGTAAGGCTCCACCCATTGAAGTAATATCATTTAAAAAGAAAGCGTTGGCTATCCCACATGATATAAAATTATTGTAAGGTGTTAGGGTGTGTGATGTTGCTAAACCATAAGCTCCTATAGCTCCCTTTGGTTGTGAGGATGAGCCTGCTCTGGTTATTGTTTCTATCATACTTGAACTGGCAATGTTTCCTGTTCCACAGGTTAAAAAAACACAGACAGCTAATTTCGAAACATTGGTCAATGATGCGACTTGGGTATCTCCAAAGCCACTCATGCCAATATAACCTCTAAAACTAAAATAAAAGGCTCCATTACTTAATGATGCTACCATTTGAGAAGCTGTAGGAGATCCATAATATTCATCATATTGATGACTTGGATCAAAATATTCCATGCAATTCTTGATATATTGATTGACTTGAATTGTTGAAATACCAGATGAACTGGTTGCACCGACTAATAATGCTTTTTGCAAATATGCGGTACCCGCTGAAAGAGGATATCGTTCGTAGTTGATAATTTTACTTACTAAAACTGTAAAAGTAGAGGCACTTTCCGCCGATAATCGCCCTATCATTACATCTGCATAATAATCATCACCTGCTAAAAATGTATAAGGATCATCACCATCTCCCGATGGCATACCTGAAGCATATTGGAGATTATATGTCGGTACTACTAATTCGCCACCTGCTGCATCTCCAATTAACATGATAAAATCTGGTCTGGTTGATGTATTATTATATTGGTTTTGGATATAATTTTTAATGGATGTGTTTGATGATCCTGTCACTGATGTTGAAACAGCATTGACTTTAAATCCTGTTTGTTTCTTCCAGTTGATCAATAGATTCAATGAGTTGGCAAACTCTGTATTCGTTGAGTTTGGATAGATCATTAATATGGTCGGATCAGTAAATATTGGGTAATCTGTACGGATTTGATCATAATTGGCTATCGAAGCTCTATAAATCGGGTCAAATGCTCTTGAAATTGTTCCATTACTACAAAATTCAGAGCTGGAATTATTGTCATGTTCAATGGTTATAACTGCTTTTTTATTAACAACTAATTTCTTTTCTTTTGAATCATATGAAAATGGATAATAATTAATACTAATGACATAAAAGTCTCTAAACACCTGAGGTTCAGATATGTAAATGCTGTTTTCAGGGTATTTAACTGAGCTGTTATAGGCTTTTTCATCCATTAAAAAAGTCTTCTCATCGGGTTCTAAACCTTGTGAAGGATTGATGAGCACATTCTGTATTGTTTCATTTATTAATACATTTTCACTCTTAAGAACAGGGTGACTGTTAAAAGGGATGGCAATACTTGTTGTAAAAAAAGGTAATTCAGGATAACCGGCTTTAAGCGATTTTTCGGCTCCTTCAATTTTAATCGATGAAAAATGCTGACCTGCTTGAGAAATGTCTTCAAAACTGTAATCCGGGCATTCAAAAATAATTTCTGTTGTTGTAGGTGAAGTGGTATTTGCCTTTAATGCTAAATGAGATAAATCATGATTCTGAATAGCTGTTAGATTTATGTATGATAAAAGTCCTATTAGAAAAATGACGTATGATACTGTTCTCTTCATATTCTCCCCTTTTTTATTTATTTATTACTTTTTTAAAGCAAAATCAATTCCAATAATAATGTATTTCATTGTTATAAGAAACGTTATCTGTTTAAAAAATAGATTATATTTGTATAAATCATATATTATCATATAAATAGATCAATTCATTTTTTTTCAATTAAATTAATCATTTTTTAAATCGATCTCTTGATTTAGTAGCTAAATTATTCTATATGATTTATTGTGCCCTATAATCTATACAATTAATTAATTATCTTTCATAAAAATTACAACTTTAGCTTTTCGGAATAGTCGTTTCATTACCATCACGTATCGCATGATAAAGTGGACTCATAATCTCTACCCCTGCATTAACAAATTGATCCTGTATGTTCTTATGTAATTCAGAATAGATCTTTGGCATCATAGCTGCCCTGTCTGTATAGGCATTGATTTCATATTCTACATAAGAATCATTTAAAGCTGTTTGTAAAACAAATGGCTCTTTTGATGATAGTATTCCTTCGGTTTGTTTTGCTGACCTTATTAATAACTCATGGATCAATCTCCATGGAACATCATAACCAATCGTGACTTTGGTATGCAAAACTAAATTCTGTTCTTCTGCATATTTAGTATAATCATAAATATGTCCATTCAAGACAATTGAGTTTGGTATGGTGATCTCTACATTTTTCATGGTTCTGATGCGAATTACAAATAAGGATGTCTCTATTAATTCTCCCGTAGTTTCTCCAATTTTAATTATATCACCGATCTTAAATGATCTCATATACGTTAACATAATCCCCGCGATGATGTTCGATATGGCTGATGATGAACCTAATGAAAAAAGTACACCTACAAATATGGATATCCCTTTAAATGCTGGTGAATTTGATCCCGGCAAATAAGGGAATATGATGATGGCTACAAAGAAAAATAATAGAAACTTAGCAATCTGATAAGTTGAATCTGACCAGTCTGGATAAAAATTCTTAAATTTTATATTTCCATTTTCTATTTCATCAAATAAATAACGAAGAAATTTTAAACAAAAACGAGCTATTAAAACTATTGCTAAGATAAAAAATAAACTAGGTAAGTAATTTATAAATGACTTGCCGATTATTACAAACGGCTTAGAGATATATGCCTGCAATTGTCTCGCAACACCCTGTGTGCTTGGAATACTAAGTAATATGAAATATATACTATTATAGTAAATTATTAAAAACATAACGAATCTAATTAACTTGACTGTTATGATTAGGATTTTTTCTATTTGTTGGGCTGTTAAAAATTTTAACCCTTTTATCGAGATACCTTCTGAATGCTTTCGATGAAATGAATATAAATATACATTGAGCTTATTAAGCAATTTGTTTAGTAGTTTTATCAATGCTACAGTGATGAATAGGATGATTAATATAAAAAAAGCAATTTTTAGTATTGATAGTGTTGTCTTTTTTAAATTAATTTTACTCATCAAGGGAAACATTGCATTCTTTAAACTAGTATAATATTCTTCTGTAATTTCTTTTTTCCCTTTTTTAAGAGCTAAAGAATCTTCATCTGTGATGACTACTATAAGTTCCGATTTATAATCAATAAAATAATTACCTTCTTTAAAGACTATCCTTAAACTGTCAGGGATTAGTTGATCTTGTTGTAATATCTTCTGAATTCTGTATTCTATGAGCATGGCTCTCTCATGAATGTCTAAATGTTGATAACCACTATATAAATAAAAAACAATCTGATCTTTGACTCTTACAGGAATTTTTAAAGATTCTATGACAACGTCATTCTTGTCCTGTTGCTTATGATTCAAACTATCGGTTTGAGAATATAAATTTATTGGTAAGATTAGAACTATTAAAAATAATAATAAATATCCCAATCTATTCTTTAATCTATCGCTTTGAATTCTTTTTTCTTTTTTCACTATAATTACCTCTAATAGAAATGTTTTAGGAAGAAACCTATTAAAAAACTTTTATGTTCTTCTCCTCATTGGTAACGTTAAGTTTTCCAAAGGATAACCTACAGGTGTGATACATGCTATATAATCATACTCTGGTATGTTCAATCTTTCCTTAACATCAGGACGATTCATTCCAGAGATCCAACAAGTCCCTAATCCATGTAAATGAGAAGCTAATAAAAAATAGGTTGCTCCAATACTTGCATCTTGTTCCATTAAGCTTGTTTTTAGATGATTGGCACAAATAGCTATGGCTAAAGGTGCTTTGTTTAATGGAGAAGAACTCTGATCTCTTAATGTAGACAACCAGTTTAATGTGGGAGAATCCTCTATTATTTGATAGTAAACACTCTGTGAATTATGAGAAGAAGGGGCATATTGGCATAGCTCAATCACTTCTTCTAGTAAATCTCTATTCAATTCTCTCTTCTGAAATGATCGAATAGAACGTCTGTCTTTTAATATACTCAATCCCGATTGATAAGGTTGGAGCTCATGTAGAAAACATTGTATTTCTACCATTCTTTGCTCTGGATCTTTGGCAAAAAAATGATAGATATGATACTTTTCATTTTCTTTAGGCTTTCCTAATGAGATATTCTTCAACTTCTCATAGTAATAATCTACTTCTTCTTTTGTCTTAAAAAAAAAGGTGAGGGTGCCCTCATTCTCCAAATGATCACTCTGTTGAAATCCAAATATAAACTGATCAGATTGTAAGATGTTACATAATGGTTGCTTTAACCACAATTTTATATCTAAGCGATTCATGTAAAAATTAGTAATCTCTTCTAAATTCTTCGTTTTAAAAAATATGATCCCAGACATATCACCTCTTATTGTTCTTTTTTATTTAAAGCATACACTATTTTTATATATTTGTTTACAACTTTTTTATTTTTTTTTAAATTACTCTAAAATTAATGTGAGGTTGTCAATGCTTACTATAATAAAAACCATTACTTTGTTATGTCTCTCAAATGTCTTTATGCTTTTTGCCTGGTATGGACATTTAAGAAATCTTCAAAGTAAAGCTTGGTATGTAGCTGCTCTCATTTCTTGGGGAATTGCTCTTTTTGAATATCTGATTCAGGTGCCAGCTAACAGGATTGGGTATCAAGCTCTCACTTTGCCTCAATTAAAAATATTGCAGGAAGTTATTACGCTCACTTTGTTTGTCCCTTTTTCTATTTTTTATATGCATAAACCTCTCACTTGGAATTATTTCTGGGCTTCTCTTTGCATCATGGGCGCTGTCTATTTTGTCTTTAAAACCTGATTTCTGCTATTATGTATTGTGATCATAAAAGCCGAACTGATGATTAACAGACCCCCAAGAGTTTTATTAATAGTCACTTGTTCTTTAAGTAATATTATTGCTAAAATGCTCCCATAAATTGGCTCTAAACAACTTATTATTGATGCTGTTTTAACTGTTATTTTTTTTAATGAAACTATAAAAAGAGAATGAGATAACCCTGTAAAAATCAACCCTAATATCATTAATAAAAATATACTTCTAAATGTTAAAACAGGAAAAGGTAGTATGATTACTAAAGGTAACATCATTAATACAGAAATTAAGAACTGATTCATTGCAATAATCGGTGATGAATATCTTTGAACTAATTGACGATTTAAAAGACTTAATACTGCAAATGAAAAACCAGATAAAATTCCCCATACAAACCCTATTGTGTGGTGATTTGATGAGAAATTGTTAAAATTTATTAAGACTAATCCTGATATTGTTATGGCAAAAGTTATCAAAAATAGCCTGTTGATCTTTTCTTTAAAGAAAATAAATTCTAAGAGTGCTGAAAAAACAGGAAAGGTGGCATATAAAAACAGCCCTGTTGAAACGCTCAATACTTTTATGCTCTGAAAAAAAAAGTACCAATGAAAAACTAAAACCAATCCAGAAGGTATAAATGCCATGATCTCATTTCTTTTAAATGAATATACTTTCTTATCTCGTATTGATTGATAACTCCATAATCCTATTAATCCAAAGGATACCCTGCTAAATACTAAGTATAATGAGGAAATCGGTAATATTGCTGCAAATAGTCCTGCTGATCCAAAAAGAAAGACAGATATGTGAAGTAATAATAATGCAGTTTTTGAACTCATGAACTAACACAGCAAATAAAACACTTCAAATAATCTGTTTCAGGACAATAGGGCGAATATGGATGATCTATCGCTGAGCCTCTTCTCTCTAAGATTTGTACATTTTTCTTTGCACTTAAGGATGCTTGAAGTATTGCAAATTGAAAATCTTCTCGGCTTATTCTTCCTGAACAACTACATGTGATCAATATCCCATTTTCACTTAAGCACTTCATTGCCATCGTATTGAGCTGAATATATCCTTTTAAAGCTTGTGATGCTGTAGATTTAGAATGAGTAAACTTTGGAGGATCTAATACGATTAAATCATATTCTTTACCTTCAATTATTTGCTGTTCTAAATACTTAAATCCATCTTCTTTGTGAAATTCAATATTCTTTAATTGATTCAATTCTGCATTCTGCTGAGCTAACAATAATGCACTTTGTGAGACATCAACTGCAATAACGGATTGAGCTCCTTGGGATGCTAAATTTAATGCAAATCCTCCCGTGTAAGTGCAAATATCTAGGCATCGCTTCCCCTTTGCATATTGACCTGAGATTAATCTGTTTTCTCTTTGATCATTATAGAACCCTGTTTTTTGACCTGTGCTGATATTTACTATAAACTTTATTGCATTTTCTTCAATGATGATAGGTTCCTTTGAAGCTTCTCCCCAAATTAACCCGTCTGTAATGTGCAAACCTTCTTCTTCTCCTATGCCTTTTTCTGTTCGTAGATAGATTCCCTTTGGATTTATTAACTTTACTAATGTCTCTATTATTATATCCTTCTTAAACCATAAAGCTAAGGATGTGATTTGAAGTGAAAGATATTCACTAAATTTATCAACGGTAAGCCCTGAAAATTGATCTGCTTCACTAAATATTAATCGACAAGCATTATTATAGACTATCGGTGAAAGAATGGATTTTCTCTTTTTTATAATGCTTTCCATTCTATTTGTAAAAAAATCATCATTTAATATTTGGCTCTCTAAAAATGAATATAAACGAACTCGAATCTGACTGTTGCTATTGTATAAACCATAGCCTATAAACTGCTTCAAACTTGAATAAACTGAAACTGTCTCTCCATCAGCTATTTGAACCTTTGACAAACTACTCGCTTCGATTGCTCCAGAAAAAATCCAAGGATGCTTTAATAAAAATGACTTTTCTTTCCCTTTTTTTAGATATATTTTTACCATTTAAATACTCCTGGTTTACTATAATACATACGATTAAATTGATAATAAGGCTGATATTGATTATAAAATCTGTACCAGTTTAACCCATACTTATCTCCTTGTGGATAAAAACCTAATGTCAACTGTATGGTTGAAAAAATTAAATGTTCATTCTTCAACCTAAGACCAAAACCAAATCCATAGTTTAACTGTCTGGTAAATAAATCCTCATGAGGTTGAGCTAATAAAGCAATATCAAAAAAGCTTATAACTGCTGTGTTAAAGCCAAAAAAAGTGAATGGTAAAAACATGTCATTCTCATAATTCAAAACGATTCGCTTATCTCCTGTCAATAAGCCTGTACTAAAACCTCTTAATCCATCTTGCTTGTTTATATCTATTAAATCACTCTCCTTCAAAGGATTTAAACTTTTTGAATATCTTAATGAAAGAAAATTACGAAACTTCATATTCCACTTATAGTGCAAATTTGTAAAATACATTTGTTCTATATCAAACAAACCCTTTTCAAACTTTTTGCCATTAACATAAGATCCATATCGCGTATTATTTAAAAAATATCCTAACTCATTACTAAAAATAGAGATGGTTGAATTGACTCCAAAATATGCTTTATTGTCATAATTTCCCATTTCTGTACCTGCTATTAAATCAATTTTGCTACCTATGGGAATATCCTCTGTTTTACCAAAAGAAAATATGTAGCTATCCTGATAAAATACCCTTTTTAAAAGTGTTAATCCTCCTATAAAAAAGTAATTATCCTGATAATACTCCTTATGGATATTGGGTATTGAATGATAATTTCTTTGGATCATTCTACCAGCTATGATCATATGTTTATATTTTCCAACTAATGTATCGGATTTCTCTAAAACTGAATTATATCCTAACCATATATCCTGTTCTGAATAGTTTATACTCTGACTAACACTTAATGTGTCATTTTGAATTACTGATTGTTTCGTGCGCCACCAATCAAAATTTGCTCCTCCTAAATAACTCATCCAAGGTTGTACAAAACTCTGATTTGCCCCAAATCCATAATGTATTATATCCTGATCGGATTGATAATAAATTGACCCAACACCATACTTGTCAAACAATCGGTAATAATCATATTGAAAATCTGGTTTATACTTGCTAATATAATTGTTATTCTTTTTTAAATTAAATTTTAAGGTCCCACCAAAACCAAGAAAGTTGATGTCTCTTACCTCAATTCTCCCCTTCTCATTTGCTGAATCGTAATTCCCAGCTACCCTTATACTCCATAGATCTTGAACAAATACAAGGATATCAGCTTCTTTTGTCTCATAAACTGGATCAATGATTATCCCTGAATAAAATATATAATTATTCTGTCGTAGATATCTTTCACTTTCTGCAAACATATATGGATCAATTTTGTCTCCTTCTTTAAAAAAAAGGTTATTCTTCACTACAAAATCTTTTGAATCACTATGTACTTTGTTGGCAGTGTACTCCATTACCGTGAATAAATTTTTCTCTGTACTTTCATTGGCTCCAAATGGTTTAATGATTTTTATTCTTATTGATCTGATCGTATAATTCTCATATTGTTTAAAATAATTTAAAGTGATTTGCGGTAAAACTATATTAGAAGAATCATTGTTTGCCTTCTGAATAACAATATATCGCTTGATTATGGAATATATAAAGCTATTGGATATCTCATTATTCGTTATTTTTTCCGCTATAGAATCAGCTTCTGATGTTATTATATTACTATATATATTTAAACTGATAAATAAACAAATAAAAAATAATAAACTCTTTCTCAAAACTACTCCTTTTTACTTATAAGAAGAAAGGCAAGCTAATTTGTCAAGTAATAATGCGGAAATGAATATTGTCTCTATATCTATGATCTTAATGCTTAATTGTTTAATCTACTTTACCTTTTTTGCATAAAACCTCAAAACAATATTTCTGATTCTCCTAATCAAAACTTCTCAGTTTGCCTCTATTAAGAAGATTATTAAAAGTAACAGCTAGAATTATCTTAATTTTTTTTTATACAAGCTCTTTATCCTTGACAGAGTTCACCTAACATAAAGAAATATCTTAGATATTAAAATTAAGGAGTTGAATAATGAAATTTCTTCGAATTGTAATTCTTGCCTTTCTTATCTCTATGATCTTTACTTTTTGTTATTCTTTAAATAATTATAAGTTCTTTGATGGAGGTAATAAACTTGATCTTCCCAAAAACACCTGTATCCTAAATGAAAAAGAAGGTCCAATTTATAAGGTGAGATCAAAAGAGAGAGTTTTACTTCTTGCTACAAAGGATGATCCTCAAAAACCATTCTGGTCTATGTTATGGTTTTATGTTGATCAAGGTCGATTAATCAACGAAACAATCTACCCTCTTAAAGGTAATCATTTACTCGCTGCTGAACCAAAATTAGAGCTTAGTCATCTGCTTTCTAAATATACCAATGAAATTCTTATCAGTTCCAGAAATCCTGGGAGTGGTGGATTGCTAAACCTGATCATTTATACCTGTTATAATGGAAGACCCAAAGCTGTTTTTGATTCTGATTTCATAGACTATCTTAGTTTTTCTGGTCAATATCTGGATAATTATAAAGCTGAAATTATTTTCCCTGATAGTACCTCCCAAATTATTAATCTAAAAAGCAGAAAAAAAATATATCAGGATGCTCATGTTTATCAAAATGATATGCTCTTGAAACCTGTAAATCTTTGGGGCACTCAATTAGTCAATTTTAAACTAAAAAAAGGGAAAAATGGCTTGCAATACTTAATTGTATATCAAGAAGTCAGAGGAACAAATAATACTGATAGAATAGCTTTGATAACTACAAAACTCCAATATCAAAATAATCAATGGCAAATTCTTCAAAGAAAAGTAAAAACTTATAAATAAAGAGCGTGGATGTTCTCCACGCTCTGCATATTATTAATTAACTGATATCTTATTTCTTGCTATGATCACCGGTTGACCAAAATTATATCTTAATAAATCGTTTTCTGCAATACCAATAAGATCTTCATTCATTGTTTTTAAATAATTGCCTGTTACAGTTAACTGAGGAGCTTTTCCAATGATCTTGCCATCTTTTAAATAATAAGCTAACTGAACAGGGAATGAAAAATCTCCATTAGGTAAAAAATCTCCACCACCACTGATTGCGACCAACAAGACAGTTTCGGACTTAGAACATTCAATTAATGACCCTGTTGATATTTCAGGTAACAATTGACGTATTCCTATGGATGGATGAGATTGGGCATTTCTAAAGCCGTTACCTGTCGTTTTAGTATCGTATTTATAAGCTGTCTTTTTATCATAAACAATGTTAGTTAAGATTCCATTTTTTACTATGGCTAAATCGTGATTCCTGATTATACCTTCATGATCAAATGGTGAAAAAATACATAAATCCTGATTATCATGTACTTCTGAGATATTTACACTTTCATGCATAATTTTCTCACCAAGTTTGCCTGTTAAAAGTGAGCTCCCTAAATGATAGGATTCTCCATTTATATCACTATTTAATTTATTCAAGGGCAACATATTCAAATAAGCTACTGGCATCTCTTCGTGATCTAGGTTGATTTCCTGAGAATCTGTCGCTTGCATTATTATGTCACATTCCTGAAGAAAAGCTTCCTTGTCTATTCTAAAATATGATTCAAATCCTAAAAAACCATTCATAATGTCAGGACTCCCTATCTTTTTTAAAATAATTCCTGCATTATATTCTGAAACATCTCTAGATAAATATAGCTCTGTAGATGATTGAATTGTTAATTTATGACGCTCTGCTTTTACTTGATTTGAAAAGATATAACGCTTTGATAATTTTTTTAATTCAGTTAATAACTCATCTGTTAATCCTAAAATCAAATCCATATTCACTAAATCATGATCTCCACGTGTCACATGATAATGTACATTCTTTTCTAAATCATACTGATAAGTAAATCCTAAATTAGAGTTTTCTAAAGCCTTCTGGATTAAATATGCCTCATCAACCTCTCCAATCCCAGAACTTATCCCTAATCTTCCATCATCATGAAACAAACGGATACTCTGTTGTTTGATTTTCTGGGTCCTCACGGATTCTATCTGGCTATTCACTATGTTGATTGTATAATTTAAACTATCATCTATATATTTTTCCGTTATCATTTTCCCCTCCGTTATGATACCATCATTTCACGAACACGTACTTTCGGGCCACCAAATCCCACTGGTAATGGCCATTGTTCCATCTTACCACAACCACCACCTACAAAGCTAAGAATCAAACATTTATCAGATAACCCGTCAATATCATTCAAAGCCTGGAAAACTGTACCTGTGATCACATTGACTTTCACAGGTTCTGCTATCTTGCCATCCTTAATGTGCCAAGCTCTGTTTATCGCTAATGTAAAGGTGGACATTCCACTACCATGACTGGTTTTTTTTATGTAATATCCATCTTTAATCGTTGAACACAGTTCTTCAAAGCTGACATTTCCTGGCTCAATATATGTATTCGTCATTCGTACTATTGGTTCAAAGTAAAAATTCATGGCTCTCGCATTTCCGGTTGGCTCTTCTTCCAATAACTCTGCAGTATGATTTGAATGAAGTCTTCCTGTTAATAATCCATTTTTTATCAAGTAGGTCTTTTTCTTCTCATTACCTTCATCATCAAATGGCATGTAACCAGATGTTCCTGGTATATCCCCCTCATCAACAATAGATAATATGGAACTCCCTACCTTTTTACCTATTTCCCATTCCTTCTTCATAGTATCATCGCCGATCATAAAATCAGCTTCACTCTTATGACCAAAACTCTCATGAGCAAAAATCCCTGCGGCTTCTTCACTTAGAATGATTGGGTATTTTCCTGCGACAATAGTTTTTGCTTTCACAAATAATTTAGCTTCTTCAATATCATCTATCAATTCATTTTTTATTGTGGAAAAATCACTCTCATAATGACCTGTCTTTGAAAATGAGGTATTAAATCTGTCTTCATCTTCCTTTATAACATAATAGGCACTTATCCCTGCAATATCATTGTCATAATAATAACTCTTCCCTGTTGAATTCTTAAACCAACGACGAATGATGGTATCAAGATAGGTTATAGAAGATACTATGATTGTTCTCTCTTTTTTAAATACTTCTTTTAAAGGCAATATTAGATTTAATTTCTCTTTTATAGTCTTAAATACAATTAAATCAGGATTTAATATGTCTCTTCTTTGCATTTCTTCTTGATTTGCAGTGCCTGTTTTAAAAGCCTCTGTCACTCCTGCTGATTTTATCAATTCTAATATGCTTTTTTCTAAATTATCTAATTCTGTGGTTGATGCATAAAACCACTTATTATTCTGCTTAACACGGATAAATGCTCCAACAGCAGGCACTTGATTTCCCTGCTCCAACTCTCCATTTTTTACTAAAAGATAAGTCTTGGATATCTCCTCTAAACGGATGTCGATATAATCACAATTATAAAGACTCAAATCTATCTTATCTATGATTTCCTGCATGATAACTCCTTTAGGGTATTTCTCATTAGTTCAATTCTAAGTTTTTGCCATTTTCTTTGTCAATAGATTTTTATGAAAATTTAATTGCTTTCCTGTGAGACTGTCTAAAATTTATAAGCTCCCATTAAGCAACTCTTGTACTTATAGACGAGAAAAGTGAACATGGGTACCCCTTCTTGACATATCTGGCAATAGAATTTACTAAAATAAAATAATTACATCAATTCTTCTCTTTTTTCTGAGTAAAAAACTATCTCTCTCTCTGATAAAAATGTATAAGTGGTACAATCGCCCATGAAAAAATGGTGTGTTCTGGAGCGAGTTCGGCTCGGACTCGAAATATTAAAACCTCAATGCTTTCAATCGTTCCAGAGGAACGAAATATTGGTAGCCGATGATTTTAATCATCGGAACATATCCAACCAACAACATATACCTCCATCGGAGCAACACATTAAATCCAGAGCAAATAACTCATCATCATCATCATTCTATTACAGATGCTTATCTTTCTACCACCGGTGATTTTGTGATCAGTATCACGAATGTTATAAAAAGTTTAAACAATGATATTATTGGAGCTGTCGGTGTCGATGTTTCTCTTAGCCCATCTTTACCATAATTTATCGTAAGTCATTGTAAAATATACATAATTAAAAGTGCGGGGCACTACGGCAACTTAATTATCTTTCTATTTATTGGGTTTATTTTGATGTTTAAAGCCTTATATATTCTTTTTTGTATCTCATTTGCATCTGAAGGCTGAACAATAGTTATTATTTTTGAATCTTCTGTTTTCATCTCTGTTGTAATAAGGTTATGTGTTGATAACAGTTCTCTGGTTTTATTCCATGAAAAATTTATGTCATGAGCCTTTAATTTGGCCCGGATAACATTCAAAATATGATAGGCTAATACTGCTATAAATAAATGACTCTCCGCCCTTACCTGTATTTTGTGATAAACAGGTCTAAATGCTAACTCACTTTTAAGGCATCTGAATGAATATTCTATGTTTGTTAGTGTTGAGTAGATATTCCATAATTCCTGTTCATTAAAATTATTCAGATTGGTTCTTAGAAAATAGGAACCGTTATAAGAAAAGTCCTTTTGATCAGAATATGTGTTTTCCCAGAATATACTTTGAACAAGATTATCTTCTTGTTCAATATCCACTACAATAAA
Source organism: Cloacimonadales bacterium (SeqCode) (assembly GCA_963678255.2). GTDB lineage: Bacteria > Cloacimonadota > Cloacimonadia > Cloacimonadales > WRIO01. The sequence continues at coordinate 135,762 of CAXXTW010000001.1, read as the reverse complement.
TCTCGAGATCGATTTGTGTTTTTCTTTTAATCTGCCCAATTTTTCTAATATTTTATCATACGATTTAACCGTTTTTTTCTTTGCCAGGGATTCTTTCAATAATTCTAAATCACGAATATATTTTTTTGTAAAACTTTCAAGCATTGATTGCTCTTTTACTTTTTTCATTGGACTCACACAGTATAAATATGTCTCATCCTCTTTTTTTAGAATGGTTGCCTTAATCTCTTTGTCTTGGGTTGAAAAAATATCTGAAGCTTCTAACTGGTTAATTTCTTCACAACTGAAAGGTTTATTTTTCGCAACACAGATGTAATGATAGCCTTGATCAGACAAGTATTTTAAATTAGATTCTGAAGATATTCCTGCATCAATTACGACTATTTTATCTTTAAACAAACGGTCTTTTTCATTACTTGCTTCTTCCAGTTGCTTAATCATATCAACTAAAGAAGATGGCTCACTTTGGTTTCCTTCCATTACTTTGCATGTTTTTGGAAAACCATTCTCATCTATGATAAAGCCTAATGTCAATAATCGACAATCTTTTCTTTTCTCTTTTGATAAACCAAATTTTGCGCCTGGTATTGATGAACAATTACCTTCAAAATACGTATTGGTTAAATCAAATAAAACTAATTTCTCTTTTAAATTTAATAGACTACGCTCTTTTTCAATCAAATGACTTTCTAGGGTTTCTTTTAATGAATAGAGTTTATCTGTTATTCGGTAAAGTGAGTTATTTGATAATTTTGAAAATGAAGTATTTAATAAGGAGTCCAGTCCTGATTTGTTAATTGCCCATTCTCTTGTTGACTTCTCACTTTCAGGATAAACAAGTCTTCCGATTATTGATAAAGCTGCAACTTCTCTTTGGTGCTCTGAAAATCCATTTTCTTTAAGTACCTTATCTATTTCTAATTCCTTATATACAGACAGAGCCACGTGTTCTGCTCCAATTGAACGGACTTCTGTATGTTTTAGACTGTTTAAATCCACATTTTGAATATCTTTCTCAACTATTTCTACCTTATCATATTGATTTTCTACTTTTAAAATTGTTTTTCTTTTGATAAGTTTAACGATATTCTCGGCTTTATCTATAATATCTGTATTGTTATTGATGAAAGTTTGACCTGAAAGTAGCATTTCAACAATATTAGCTAATTCTTTCCATTGTTCTTTAGGTAAATTTAACTCATTAAAAGTTAAAACAGTCCTCTGTCTTGGACCATTTGGTCCTCTGTATGACTCTACGAGTCTAAAAATAATCTTATTACCTTTTTTTAAATCTCTTATATACATAATGTAATCAAATTATATTTTTGCTGATTATTTGTCAAGTATTATATTTGTATTTGGGGCACTACATTTGACTTTTCTTGCTATATTTTTTTCATTATTCTGAACATAAAGTCGTCTAAGACAGAGATCGTTGCTTAGTGAGGCGTTTTACGCATTAGTTAACTGCTATCAATTAACTTGTTTTGAAGGATTAATGAAAAAAAGTTTAAAATCTTTGTTTGAGTGGTAAAGATGGGTTAGTGTTCTAACAGACATGGTAAATAATATCAAGTTGGGTAAAACAGGCTTTGTTATGCTCGTTCAAACGGATGGAACGATTCTGGCAAACCCTAAAAACAAAGAGATGAATAGCAAAAAACTTTCTGAAATTGATAACACTGGATTAAAAAAATTGAATGAAATGAAAGAAGGTTATACTAAACTCAGCATTGATAAAATCTCTTATACTGCTATTGTCTATACTTCTCCTGAATTAGGTTGGAAATTAATTGGTTTTATGGAAAACAAAGAAATTATGGGTTCAACTTATCGTATCATTTCAGTTTTATTGATCATTGCTCTTATTCTTACCTTTCTCTTTATGTTCCTGGCTGTTTATCTTTCAAACTATATTTCCAAACCAATTTTAAAAACCACTAATGCCCTAAAAGAATTAGCTCAGGGTGAAGGTGATCTCACCCAAAGATTATTGGTGGAAACAGATGATGAAGTTGGTCAAATGAGCCAGTGGTTTAACAAATTCCTTGAAAATATGCAGAAAATGATATTGGATATTGTTGAAATAAATAAAAATCTGGTAAAAAGCTCGGAAAACCTTTTTCAATCTGCAAACTCTATGAGCTCCAGTGCTCATGAAATGAGTGTTCAGGTTGATGTTGTATCTGCTGCCTCTGTTGAAATAAGCTCTAATGCAAATACTATTGCCTCTGCCGCTGAACAAGCTTCTACAAATGTAAAGCATGTTGCCAGTGCTTCTGAAAAAATGTCTGAAAATATTAGTATGGTTGCTTCTGCTGCCGAACAAGCAAGTGTTAACGTGGAAACTGTGGTAGCTGAAGTAAATCAGGTAGATAATAATATTCAGGAAATCTCACATAAAATTGATGAAGTCGTAAAAAATGTGCTCTCATCTGCCAATTCTATTGAAGAAATGAGCAATACTTTACAAGAAGTTGCTAAAAATACTCAATTAGCTAGTAAAATCTCAAATAATGCTAATATTCAGGCGACTGAAACCAGTGATTTTATGAATAAATTACAGCATACTGCTAATGAAATTGGTAAAATTGTCAAAGTAATTAATGATATTGCAGATCAAACAAATATGCTTGCTCTTAATGCTACGATTGAGGCTGCTTCTGCTGGTGAAGCTGGTAAAGGTTTTGCTGTCGTTGCTAATGAAGTAAAAGAACTGGCAAAGCAAACAGGAGATGCTACAGGTAGAATTGCTTATCAGATTGAAGAAATCCAAACAGCTATTAACTCTGCGGTAAAATCTATAAAAGATGTTGCAAACGTGATTCATGATCTGAATAGTATCAGCAATACAATAGCTGTTAGTGTTGAAGAACAATCCTCTACAATCAATATGATTTCTCAAAATGTCGTAAATGCAGCGAATAACTCAAAATCTGTGGGTGACTTTACTAAACAAATTAGCCACTCAGTTGCAGGGATAAGTCGTAATGTTAGTGAAGCAGGTATGGGTGTTAATGAGATTGCAAAAAGTTCGTCCACGGTTGCTCTTGCAGCAAATGATGTTTCAAGAAATAGTAACGAAGCAAGCCTCGGTGTTGAAGATATTGCTATGAATACCAATGAAATTACTCATGGTATTGATGAAATCACCAGAAATTTGACAGGTATCAGCATGGCAGCTCAAGAAACAGCCAGAGAATCACAAGAATTAAATAATTCCTCGCATGATTTGACTGATTTGGCTAATAAGTTGAACTTTATGATCAGAAGGTTTAAAGTATAATTTAAAAAAGCCCGTTTTCGCGGGCTTTTATCTTTAGTTTATCATTTTAATAACAATTCCAGCAACAACCACTAAACTCAAAATAATATTAATGATTCTGTTGATCATGATCTGATGACGTAAATCTATGATCTCTTCTCTTGTCTCTTTGAGTTTACGTTCCAATCTTACAATTAAATTCTCTATTACTGTTATTTTTTCTTCTGTTTTGTTATGGTTTTTTATCTTTGAATTATGCTCTTTTTCTTTCATAAAATGAGAGACAAACGTTGTCAATATGGGTATAAATTTTAAAAGTGAACCCTTCATTGTTCCTCCTGCTTCTTGCTTAATCAAATTTATGAACACTATTCTCTATATGTCAAGTAAATTATGATTTCTTTTTTTCGATTAAAGTCTCTAATAATTTTCTTTTAATACCAATAGATAAATCACGTTTATTCTGAAGATAATTTTCATCTGTAATATTTATTTTTTCCAAAGCAGCTAAAGCAGAATATCTTACTTCCTGATAAGGATCTTCCAAACAATTTATCAAATCTTCCAATGCTTCTTCAGAGGGATTCTTCTGTAATCCAATGGCACTTTCTCTACGAACAGAGATATTTGCATCTCTCAAACCTTCAATAAAATATGGCACTGATTTGGGATTACTGATATCTCCAATTGATCTTAAAGCATAAAAATAATTAGGATTATCTTTGGATAAATAGGGTTCTAAAACATCAAAAGCTGTGCTATCTTTGGTCATTCCTATTAGGCTAATCGCAAAGCTGGCAACGGTTGAATCTTTGATAGCTTCAACTAAAAAAGCGATAGCTTTAACTCCTATCTTTGGAATTGTTTCTGTAATGGTTAATTGTTCTCTAACCTGTTCTGTCTTTAATTGCCCAATTAAATAGGGCATTGCATTTTCTGCCATCGATATAATCTTATCTCTGGCAGGTTGAACTAAATGAGCCAATGCCTGAGGTTGAGCTGAGGCTAATAAAAATAATGAATCTATATCAGTAGGTATTGCAAGGTAAACAGGTTTTGCCGATTCTTTTTTTATCTCCTGACTCGTCACTAAATCTGGAAAATTCTGATCTATACCGGCACCATAGGTTGAACCTGTCCAAATTGTATTATCTTTTCCCTTCGGAGAACCATAGACATCTGTTCCATTTAGATCTAAAAACAAACCTATATATCCATATGATCTTCTTAAATCTGAATAACCCATTGTGTTTGATCTCTTAGCTATATAACCATCATCTCCATTGGCATCAATAAAAAGGCTGATCGCATTCGCATTGCCCCCGCCTTGTGATAAATCATAACATACATAGTTGTCATCACCATTTAAATCCATTAACCCACCAAAGGCATAATCATGACCACAACCCTGAGAAACACCTTTTGAATTATAAAAGTCATCACCCTGATAGTCTATTAATGCTCCAAATGCCAAATGAACTCCTGAACCTTGTGAATACTGATATGATAGATATTGATCATTACCTGATCCGTCAACTAACCCTCCTATGGAATACCAATAAGCTGTCCCCTGTCCATAGATGTCTGATACATACAGGTCATTACCTTCTTTATCTGATAATAAGCCGATCCCTCCTGAAAACCAAGGACGAACACCTAATCCACAACCCTGTGATAAACTCTCATAATGTGAATCATAACGTAACCAATCTACATGAGTTTTTTTCACAATATAACTATCATTACCCTGAATATCAACTAAATTACCAAATCCTTTTGCATAACCAAATCCCTGCCCATAAAGTGAACATTCGTAATAATCATTTCCTTTAAGATCCATTAACATCCCTACGCCTAATTTGCCTGCGCCTTGAGTTAATGATTCGGAAAAATACTTGTCGTCACCCTGATAATCGATCAACAGCCCTGAACCTATACAGGAAGATCCCTGACAATTGTTTTCTGCATAATACGTGTCATTGCCCTGATAATCAATAAAATATTGAATACCCATAAAAGCGCCACCCTGAGAATGATCCTCTCCATTGTATATGTCATTGCCTGCAAAATCCATTAATATCATGATTGGCTTGCTTTTTTTCTGACGATAACGTGTATCGCCCTGATATTCTAAAACCAAGGCAGCGTTAGATAAATCAATGTCATCGTCAGGATTGATAACGATATCTCCAAATTCAGTCTCAACTGTCATTTTGTCCTTTTTAAAGTCTTGATTAGAAGCATTGCTAATGATGGATTCTATATCTTTGATAAGTTCTGTGCTTAAATATGAGGATGTCGCTAAATATGAAAAATTTATTTTCTGGATTAATTTGTAAATACGTTTTGTCTTCTCATTGCTGGAATCTGTGTACTTCTTCCATGCTTTTAGATCTAAATAATTAATTCCACTATCTTCCTCATTATCTTCTTTTAAAAAATAACTGCTGATTTCATTCTTTTCACTCTCTGTTAAGGATGCAAAACTGAGCTTATAGAATGAATCTATTAATACAAAAGATTGATAAAAGCTCTGAATAATCATTTGATGTTCTTTGCTTAATTTCTTTGTTTTCTTTAGAATATTTTTGGGTAATAAAACCGGATTAGTTGTCTTAATAGGTTGCATTTGAATGTCTAGCTGGGTGTAACCATGATTTATGACTTCAGAATAATTAATCTTTTCTGTACTTAATGACCATATCTTTTGGGAAAGAGCATTCGTATAGCTGTATGTATTTATAGGCTTATCAAATAATGAATCAACAATTTTTAATCGATAAAAATCAGGTTTGTTTTTATAAAATTGAAAGGTCATGTCAGATCTTGTCATATTGATCTGAGATAATGCCTGATCTAAGCTCGGATGATTGATGACTTGCTCAACGGAAACACCGATGATTGGCGTAATTATCGCTAAGATAATTATAAAAAATGATAGTGCCTTTTTCATTTAATTTTCCCCTTCTCTCTCAAATTTGAATGATATTATATAATTCTGTTAAATCCAAAGGACAGGTTAAGGTCGCAAAAATTGGTAATTTATTGGAAAAATGTGCTATTTTTTGCTCACTTTGCTTTTGTAAAATTAATATTCTACTCCGAGTTAATTCTGCTTTTTCTTTAAGTAAGTCAGGATGCATTATCAATAGGTTATCTAAATGAGCTCTATTAAAGACAATGATGTCGTATTCTGTGTCCAACTCTTGTAATTTCGGTAAAACATCTTTGATTCTATCAGGATGATTAAAGACTACTATGGTTTCGCTTTTATTAAAAAAGTGTGAGATTAACTCTATATGCCGTGCATTGTCTTCAAATACAATCATTTGTATCTTCTTGTCCTGCCGATTTATAATTGATTCTTTACCTTTTATTTCTAAAGGTATTGATACATAAAAGGTACTACCCTGATCTAACTTGCTATCAACATTGATGGTTCCATTCATTAATTGGACCAACTGATAAACGATGGAAAGACCTAATCCTGTTCCTCCAAATTTTCTCTGAGAAGAACTGTCAGACTGGAAAAAAGGAAGGAAAATACTTTCTTGATCCTTTTTATCTATCCCCAATCCGGTATCTTGAATAGAAAAGTTAAACATATACTGGTTATCTGCTATGCAGTTTGGCATAAAACCATTTATTACTATTTCCCCAGCATCAGTGAACTTTATGGCATTATCGATGATTTTCATAAATACTTGTTTAATACGATGGGTATCTCCCAAGACTAAGTTTGGCATACCAAAATTCCAGTTTAAATTGATATCTAATCCTTTTTGATAGGCTTTTATTGCTTGAGATTTAACACAGCTGGATATCAATTCGTAAAGATAAAATTCACCTTTGTTTAAAGTTAAAGTATCAGATTCTGTCTTTGAATAATCAAATATGTCGTTGACGACTGTTACCAAAATCTCTGAGGATTTCATGATTATATCTAAAAATTCACTTTGATTTTTATCTAAAAAAGTCTCCTTTAATAATTGAGACATACCTAATATTCCATTTAATGGTGTTCTTATCTCATGACTCATGGTTGATAAAAACCTGTTTTTTGCTTCATTAGCTACTCTGGCTTCTATGGTTAATTGCTTTTCATTTTCTATAGATTTCTTTAATCGTCGATTAAAACGTTTTAATTTAACCTGTGTAGCCAATAACTTTTCTTCTGCTCGCTTACTTTCACTAATGTCCAATACTGAAACGATGACCTTGCTATATAACTCCTCATATCCCGGAATGACATTCCAGAAAAAAAGAATATTCATCGCTTCATTGTCTGTTTTATAATGAATTCCTTCAGCATGAAAGCTTTGTTGATTTAAATCAATCGCATTTAGACTCTTAATAAATAATTGTTTTGATTCATGTGAATTTAATAAACCAAGCCATTCTGTAAACTCTAAATGATCTTTTACCTTATAAGCATTTAAAGCAGATTGATTGACTTCGTGTATTTTTAATAGTTTAAGGCAGTTATCTAATTCATTAGGATTTTCATTAAAAAAGTCTTCAACGCTCTGGTAAGTGTAAAATTTTATTGTTGTTAAATATATTTTAATTAATGAGTAATCTGCTTCCCATAAAGGCACAGGGGAAGATTCAAAAAAAGTAAAGTATTTGTTCTTATTTCGTGTAAATTCTTTTTCTGAATCCTTTCTTTCTGAGATATCACGTAAAATTCCTACTAATCCAATAAAATTATTTTCTTTATAAAAAGGATGAAAGATGACTTCAACCCAGATTTTTCGACCATCTTTTGTTGTTTGTTCAAACTCCTGTTTTAATGGTTCATGATTATAATTTAAAATGCTTTCTTCTAATTCTTTACTTACTTTCTCTATAATCCGATATGCTTTTTTGGATAATAAACTGATTAAATTATTTTTCTTGACTTCTTCAGCTTTGTATCCCAATAAGGAATAGATCGATTCACTGATATAAGTAAATTGAAATTGAGAGTCCATGATCCATATCATTTCACTTGATAAAGTTGAAAAAAACTCCAATATGGTATGAAAATTCTGAGTTTGTTGGGAATTTAATATCCTGTTATCTTTTGTAAATAAACTCTCTATTAATTCATTGTGCCATTTATGAGTCATTGATCCACCAAATTTCCCTGTATATAAATAAAAGTATCCTCTTTAATCTTATCAAATAAAGAAAATACTTTATATTCTACAGACTGTCTGCTTGATTTTATATATTTAATAAATTATAAACCGATGTAATTTTTTTAAGTTCAGGTACGAGTTCATACTCCAATATGTCAGCTAACATGATCCAATCCTGCTTTGTTTGAAGATCAATAATGTCTTCAAGTTTATTGCCTAAATTGTCTATTAATTGTTTTAAATTCATATTATCACTGACTAAAGAACTAAGAGGTTTCCCTATTAGTAGAGTAGCATCTTCTAATATTTTAAAATACCATTGAAGATTCTCTATACCTTGTATAAAATTTTGATTGGCAACCATTTCATCTTCTAATCTGAACTTGTTGGCAATATTTTCAAATTCAGCAATTATAATATTAAATTGTTCCTTTGAATTAGTTAGTATCTTTAATGATAATGAAACAGGATCTTCTGACGTTACCTGTAATCTGTCTTCATCAAGTAAATATATTTTCTTTGCATTATGATACCAGTTTGACTCTAATACTTTATCGTTCAATGAAATTTCTGTAATAATATGATTTTTTGATAGCCGTGTTTCTATTTGTGTAATGATATCTAATAATGTGCTGATCGAAGCAACTTTAATCTGATGTACTTCTCCATTTAAAACTATTTGCACGATAGACTCCTTCTTCCTATTTAAATTCTTTTAACCCTCTTTTGAGAGCTAACAATTGCATAGATAAATTATAATACATTGACGAGGATTGTTTTGCTAACTCACTTAAAGAATCTCCTTCTATTTGTGATTCTCTAAAGGTAACATTCCAAAACCAATCATAAATCACACTATTCTCTTTTGCTTTACTAAAAAGATCTTCCTTTTTAGCCCTCACATCTGACCATAGTTTTTTTATCTTGTCAAGGTTTTTTTTGTTGGTCGGATCTAATTTTGATAAAGTAAATAATTTCTCATTTATGTCTGTTGATAAACTGATTAGTTCCTCTAAAGAATTGATCAATAATTGATGATCATAAAGCTCTGTTTCATAGTTTTTCTTAATGAATTGATAATACTTTTCCATCCAATCTGTCTCTGGTTGTAATCCTTTTAATAAAGTCATTGCCCATATTGCTCTTTTTAGCTCAAAGATTAATTCCTTTTGACGAATCTTGCGTTTTCTGATAGGTACCCAATGATGCATGTTAAACGGATCTCTGACTGTTTTCCAGACTAATACCTGCTTATTATAAACATAATTCTTCAAATCACGGCCAAAATAGGAAGTGATTAAACTAAAGACTTCCTCTGGACTGATGTATTTATGACAATCCCAATGAGGGCATACATATTCAAAATTACAAGGATGACATTCAATATCTGCCTGAATTACATAAGACTCCTGATTATAGGGACCAGTCTCCCACATGCTTACAGGCCCTAAGGAAACGTTAATGATTGCTCTTTTAGTTGTTGCTGCAATATGCATCGGTCCTGTATCATTCGTCACAAAAAGATCGACTTTGGAAATTGCCCCGATTAGCTCATCTAAATTGAACGATCCTATCAAATTATGGAAATTAGCATTCTCAATATCATGAAAATATCCTTTTACTTCTAATTCTTTATATCCGCCAAATAGTAAAATCTCATATTGATTACTCTTGACTAAATTGATAATCAGCTCTTTAAATTGCTTTATGTCCCAAGCTTTATTTGACTGACTGGCTCCAATATGAAAACCAATTACTTTCTTGCCTTTTAAGCCAAGTTCCATCCATAACTGATTTATCTTTTGTTTCGCTTCTTTTGAACAATCTAAGGTATAATCTTCAGGAATTACCTGTATGTCTCCCACTCCGGCAAATATATCTACCAAATTGAAAGCATGATCACCTAAATTATGCTGATTTGCCAATAAAAAGGCTGACCATTCTGACTGAATACTCTGTTCTTGATCTGCTGTGAAGGTCATTCCTTTCTTCTTTTTCGCTTTTATCATGTAGGTTAAATACGCTGATTGCATTGAAATGACAGGATTAATGATCATATCATAATTGCGTTGGTTTAACACCTCAATCTTTTGGGTGATTTCTATCATTCCTGACCAGAAATCTTCCTGGATTTGATCAATCAGGATGTGATCATCTAAGGTTATGACTTGATTTAATTCACTAATATTATCTAATATCTTTGAAAATGAACTCATCGCTAAATAATCTATTTCTGCTCCGGGATACATTCGCTTTAAGCCTCTTATTAACCCTAATGATTGAATAATGTCTCCAAGACGAGTTAAATTGATGATCAATATCCGCATTTATTCTCCCCGGTAAAAACTTTCTAATAACAATAAAGCCACTTCAAAATTCTTGAACTTCCCTTTATTCTCTTTTATCTTTTTCATTATAAATTCAACATTTGTTCGTTCTGATACACTCAGACTCATGATGAAATCAGTGAATTCTGAGTCTTTTACAGCTTCTAATAGCTTTGTAATTTTATTCCGTTCTTCTGATACTTGATGCTTGATAATAGACGTACTATTGATGATTGCTGATAAACCATCTGTCATTCTGTGCTTATAAGTGTGATTGCTTAATACTTTTTCTTGTCCTCTGAGAGCGATCCTTTTTCTGATGTCTTCATGACTCAGATAATAACGGATCTTATCAATCGCTTCATCAACAGAAGAAAACATTACTAAATCTTCATCTTCTTTGAAAAACTCTGATAATACTGGACGACGATCAACTAATTGAAATCCTCCACAAGCACAGATCTCAAAGGTACGAGGATTGATAAAATCTCCATAAGGATCAAATAAGTCATTGCCCATGGATGAATGTAAATTTATATTTATCTTGCTGGCATTGTAAATCTTTACAGATTCTTCAATACTGATTCGTTTTCCTGGTAGTAAATTGAGCTTTGAAAATTGATCATAAGCTTCCCAACCTGATCCCCATAGTTTCAAATTAAACTCTCTCAATTGATCAAAAAATGCAACTCGATTGGGGAAGGCTGCTCCCATAAAAGATAAGTCTGAACCAAAAAACTTATATTCCTCATGATTCAAATGGATTTTACGATGAACCTCTTCATCTGCTGCCATTGGTAAATAAGCATAAGCTGATTGAGTGGTGTCTTTTAACATATCTAAAAATTCATTCTGTTGGATTACAAAGAAATAATCCGTATCAACACAAATATCTTTCCAATATGGAAAACGACGATAATCTTCCACAAACCAGAAAACTACAATAGAGCCTGCTTTTTGTATAGCTTTTAATAGATTTTTACTTACTGGTGCCTGAGCTAAACAAAAAACTATATGTGGTTTGAAATTTAAAAACTTTTCCCATATCAAATCAGATAATAGCTCTGTTAGCTTCTCGGCTGTTTCATTTTGATGACTATTCATGGAAAGTATATACTGTAACATCTCATTCGCCATACTATTATCTAATACTTCGACTTCACAGCCCATACGGGTTAATGCCTGACTGACATATTGAGCAGTCGTGTACGATCCTCCATATATCGGGAAATTAACTAATATTCGGATATCAGACATATTTAAATCTGCCACTGAAGCAGGTGTGCTGATTATATGATAGACTTCATTGAAAAACTTATCCTGAAAACGCATTTCAGAGTTTAACTTTAGAAAATCAGTCTGTTCAATATAATGAGCTTCCTCTAAAGAGCTGATGATCTTGATCTTGCTAAAAAGAGGCTGTAGAAAACTCTGTGATTTCGCTGATTCGATCAATTCTTGAATTGATTCAACAACATATATTTCTTTGTATTGTTCATAAATTGGTAACAAATGATAGCCAAAACCTAATCCAAAAACAATAAGATTCTCCTGACGGGGGTGTTTGTCTAATTGAGCTTTTATTAGCTGTTCTCCCTCTTTAGCCGGTGAATATTTGCTGTGTAGAATAAAATCGTTGATAATTGGAATTGGGTTTCCATCTTTTGCTATCTCTGTTCTTATTGTGTAGTGCATAATCCCTCACACTTTGACAAGGCGCAAATTAAATAAATGGAGCGGGTTACGGGATTCGGACCCGCGACCCTCAGCTTGGGAAGCTGATGCTCTACCAACTGAGCTAAACCCGCATGTGTAAAACTTTATTTTTTTTCTATTAATTGTCAAGAAAATTATTCAATATTGGATATAGAAAACTCCAAAAAATATTTAATTTCATAACTAAATCGAATTTTGTATTTTGTGGTAAGACTGTAAAACTGCGTTGAAGAGTTCAAAATTCCAGTTTTTTTTTACTTTGGATTCTGCATACAAGATGTGTTGTGAACCTCTTGATCTACTATCGTTGTGGAACTTCCATTTTGTACCTTTCTTTGAATGAGACTCTTTTAATAAGTGAAGTATCTTGTAATATCCCTAACTCTTAAATATTGGATCATTCTTATTGTGATACATTAGATGCTTTGTTTATAAAACTTCAATTTAAAAGGAGAAAGTTTGTTCATTATTTTTTAAAAGGTACTGAATAGATAATTTTCTTACAATTTTTCGAATTTTCTCTTGACTTAATTTGTTGGCTATATTAAATTAATCCTTGTGATTGCTCTTTAAAGATTTAAAAAGATATTTGGTTTTTCGCTACTCGAAAGGCTTTGTCAAGTTATTTAAAAATAATTTAAAAATAACTTGACTATATTTAATTGAATAATTTTCTATATCTTCAATATCTTTAATCTTAATGATGCTTTAATTTGAATTAATGTGGGCGAAAAGAGGCAGGATATGAAAAAAACAAATTGTGGGTAAAACATGCGGATAGAAGAATATCTTAAAATTCATCCAGTAACAGATGAAGAAATCATTAAACAGCGTAGGTTTGAAAATAAAAGATACAAGCTATCTTTAGAAGGCTGTAGAACTCTTTATTTCATTAACCCTAAAAGAAAAGGTTTAAACAAATACTATTTTTTTAATTTTAATTTAAAAAAAACTAAATAGTATTTCTGATGACCCTAAAGTTACAAGATAGTAGCTATAATTTATTTATAGCTATGTCGAATATTCGTTTTCCTATTGTGGAAAACACAAAAGCAAATATTTCCAACAACACCTGTTTTTTTAAGGACATAATAAAGAAAAAGTTCTTCAATTATAAAAAAATATTATCAGAAAGAACAAATCTGGAAAATGATGATAATTTTAATAAACTATATATTCCTTATGCTTATTTTTTATTTGGTAGCTATGACTTATTAATTCTATCTATTGTTGATGATTATGACTTCTCAATATCCTATTTTAATCCGTTTACTCAAACCAAAGAACATGATGATAATTTTAAACCATTTACTCAAAATAAAAAATATAATGATAATTTTCATTACCAGATATTAACTAATTCAAAATCTGCAATTCCTCAAGAAAAAGATAATAATAATGATGTTTTAATTGATTTATTTGACAATATGTCAAATAAATCAAATAATCCAGATTTAAATAAAAAATATAATTTTGTAAGTATATCATTATTTAAAGTTAATAATTCTTTACTTTTTGGTATAGGTAATATTTTGATAATTTCATTGAAAAATTATATTATCAGGCTTTTAGAATCAAAAGAAGTTTATAAAGAAAATTTAATATTAGTTATAAATGATAGTTTATCTTATAATGAGATTAATCTATTGTATTTCTCTTCTTCATGGGAAATAATTAACGATTTTAATCTACATTTAAGAGAATTAAATCTAAAAGAAATGATGGAAAAAACAGAAAATATGGATTTTGGTGCTTTTACTTTTTCTTTTAATTCTCTTTACCAAAAGTTTGATACAAACATATTATATACTCACATCTTTGAAACATCAACTTCATATTGGGGGATTAGATATGATTTATGTTTAAATCAAAATTGCTTCAATGAAGATAAACAAGATTCTATCAATAATGTTGATAAACAAATATGCCCTTGCTATATAAATAAAGTTAATCCTTTAAATCAAGATTGCAACAACGAAGTTAAACAAGATGGTAAGAAGAATGATGATAAACAAAAATGTCCCTGTAATATAAACACAGTTGATTCTTTAAAACAAATTTACTTTAATGTTGAAAAAATATTTGAACGACAGAAAGATCAAATTATTGACAATTTAGTGAAAAATGTAAATATTGAATTTTATACTCGTTGGTCTGTAAAACCAGGTCATATGAATGATTTTATAACTTTTATGACTGAGATCGCGAAAGAATTAGATAAGATTATTATTATAAAAAAAGATTTATTTTTAAAAAAATATCACTTAACATATAATGAGAAATTATATGACAATAAATTCATAAGTATTGGATTTGGAGATGTTATATTTCCAAATATTACTGCTGATAATTTTTTTATAAATAATCCTTTTAAGGTTTCGAATGCTAATTTTTTAATAAATGGTCCTTGTAGGGCTTCAAATATTGTAAAAAAAAGAAATAGAAATAAAAGTATAAAAGATGTTCAAAAACATTTATTAATTCAAAGAATATCAATTCTGATATCTAGCTTTTTTGAAAAAGAAATATATACTAATTGCACTCAATGGTATACTGCTCCTAATATTAGCAATAATTCAATATTTGATAACAAAGACAAAGAAATCGATAAGACAAAACATTTGTACTTTTTAACATTCTTGCATGATTTTTGTATAAATTCTAATGATATTCAAAAAGTAAGAGAAAAACTAAGAGAAAATAACTCTTCAAGAGTATTACGAGAAAGAGTAAGTCGGTTTATGACAAACTACAATGATGGTATGTTGGATTCACTACTTTATGGATTTTTTGCTGACTTAAAAATATTTGTTGACGATTTAATAAAAAGGATTAAGAATAATGATTTAAATTCTCAATCATCATATAATTATCGTGAATACTTAAATGAGACTCTCGTTTATCTTGAAGAAGCTTTACGAATTCGTTTACATAAAAATTATAGATTCTTGGAAAATTCTGATTTTATGCTCGAGTATGAAGGAGGGTTACAAAATTTAATAACTGCCTTTAACAATGTGTATCAAAATATAAGTGCAGTTTTAGGTTATCCTGGAAGTTTTGTTAATATTACAGGGAATTCAATAGTTGAATCAAAAGAATATATGATGAGAATTAATTACTATCATATATTTCATCCAGAGATATTTGCTATTGAAGCAAATCATGAAGCTTTAAATTGGTTTAACAAGAGTAATCTTCCAGATAATCGTGATATTAGTGTAAATAATCTAATACTTTATTTCAAATCAAACTTGGATCTTGAAACATTTTATTTAAATAAATCTGAAGAATTAAATCAAATAGTACAAACTCTTCTTAAAACTCTCTATTACGAATATTCTAATGTTGAAATTGGAAGAATTCTCCCAATTATTTTTGATACTGAATGTATTAACGCCATCTTTGCTGATATGTTTAACTTTTGTTTGATCTTTAACTTGGATGAAAATTTATTTCAAACTATGATGTGGTCTTATTTTAGTCAATTAAGTACTGTCTATGATGATTTAAATGTTATTAATGAAGAAAAGTTTTCTGTTTTTTATTTCAGACTATTGACAATTCTTAATGCCTATAACTTTCAAATTAATCTTGAAAATAATAGAATACTAAAGCAACTATTTGATCGGCAACCAAACTTAAAAAATATTTGTTTAGTTATCTCAGATGTATATAATGTCATTAGTCAAATTACTACTTTTAAAACTTGGATTAATAGTTCAGTCTCATTAATAAAAGAATATTTTGTTTTCTTATTCGATGACTTTGATGTAAATAACCTAAGTAACAAAGATTTTTTACAAGTTATTAAAAAAAGAGAAATAAGATTAGAAAATATATCTTATCCTGACTTTTCTTATGAAGAACATAATGCATTATTTATTACATCAAAAACTCTCAATTCCTTCTTTTTTAGTAATGAATTTTCGATAAATAAGGTATATATAAAATTATATAAACATCTTCTTAAATCTCGTAGAATAAAATGTTCATTATTTAATAAAATATTAAATATAAGCGGATTGAAGGAGAATAAACTACTAAAAAATGATTTACTTGAAATGTTTAATTTTTGGGACGAGAGTTTTATGAAAAATATTGAAATTGTTTTTCAAAAACATCATCTTCAGTTTGAGTTTAAACAATACTTTTATTATATCAATGATGAATATAGTAAATATAAAACTAGAAATAACTTTAACAAAATTATTGAAGAAGTAAACAAAATAATAAGTATAAAAAAAAGTTTTAAAAAACGTAGAGCAAAAAGATTAAAAAAAGGTAAATTTCAGAAAATTTCCTTGTTTTCTAAAGGCTTTTCCAGCACATTATTTACTTTCTTCTTTTTAACAAAGGAGAATAAAATATTTCTTAGATTATTATCTTTTGAACTTAATTGGCCTGATAAGCCTGATAAGAACGAAGAACTCTATAAGTTTTATTTTGACTTATATGAGTCGTTTGAACAAAATGTAGAAATTGATAAAATATATCGAGATAAATGCAACGAATCTAAAATTTTTTATACTTACGTATCTTTTGAAGATTTTTTAGCTTTTTATCACGTTTATCTATTAAATAAAAATTTTCATGATAAATTTTTTGTCAATTATCTTTTCTGCAAATTATCTTTGAACACTTGTTTAGAGTTTGCTTCAAATTTTTGTGATAAAAACAGTTTTGTTTACATACAAGATTTATTTAATATTTATTTACAAAAAATATGTAAAGTGATAAATAATTCTGAATTAAATCTTTTTCCCAGAAAAAAAGACGGAGAAACAGGTGTTATTAATAAAAATCAGTCAAACTATATGCTTGATCAACAAGGACGTATTTGTGTTTACGATAAAGAATCAAGAAAAAATTATCTCTCAGATAGAATTGAATTTATTAATCAATTAATCAATTTGTCGTCTATAAAAAAATTAAATATTTTCTTAAAAAAATATTGACAAAATAGATTACTCCCATAAATTATAATTTTCTACGGAATTTTTGGAGGTTTTATGGGTAAAAGTATTAAAATTAAAGATAATTTTTATTTTGGTATAGTAAAAGAAACTAAAGATCTAAATTCTTCAATAATGAAGGAAATCTATAAAGAAATACATACTAAAATTGAAGATATTATTACGACTGGTAAGTCAACCACTACAAACAAGTCAACCACTACAAACAATAATAACAATATTATTGCCATTCTTGGTGATAGAGGTTCTGGAAAATCTTCAATAATTCATTCCTATCAAAATTTTTTACAATCTAATGAACTGAATAATCCTGAAATTAAAAAATTTAAAAGTGAAGATGTTTATACTATTCCAGTTATTGACCCAACTATGCTTGAAGATCATAATGGAATATTAGAGATTATGTTAGCTCAATTATTTAACAATTTAGAAAAAAATTTTAACTATAAAGACAATAATTCTTATAAATTTCAAATTGCCTTAGATTCCTTAAACAAAGTATATGAAGCTATTAAACAAATAAAAGCACATAATCATAATGACTATAAAGAAAATTTAGACACTCTAGATAGTATCTCAAATGTATCCTACTTATCAGATAGCATCCGTATTCTTCTAGAGCATTATTTCGAGGCGTTATATGATAAAAAAGAAGGGTATTTAGCTGTTTTTGTAGATGATTTAGATATGACTATAAAAAAAGCATACTCAATAGTAGAGCAAATCAGAAAATATTTAATACAACCTCGAATAATAATGGTATTGGCATTAGATATATATCAACTTCATGACATTATTGAACAAAATTTTGTCCAAGAATTTACAATATTGTTAAAGAATAAAAACGAATTGTTTGATACACCTTCTGCTCAATCAATCAAATATATAGATAAAATGCTGCCTTATTCTAACAGAATTAATATTAATAATTATCATGGGTTATTATCTGATATCGGAATTGAACTGTTTAAATCAGATTCTGAGAACATTTATCCGAATTTATTTAGCTTTATTTTTGATAAAACAAAGCTCCTTCTTTTTAATACTGAAGGGAAAAAACATATTTTTGTTCCAAACAATCTAAGAGAATTAGTAAATTTATATTCATTGCTAAATCAAATGGAAAAATTGCCTAAATTAAAAGATCCTACGTTAAATCAAATGAAAAAATTGCCTGAATTAAAAGATCCTACATATTATGATGATTACTTCACGATTTTAAAAAAAAATCTTATTGAATTTCAAAACTATTGCTTTAATTTTTGGATAAAGCATAAAGTTGAAGATATTATTATTAATGATATAAAAGAGTGGTTTTCAGTTCATCCTTCTAAAATTAATAAAACTTTAATTTTATTAATTCGCAAATATTTAGATTTAAAAAATGAAAAATGGTTAGATCTTGTGCAAGGTTATTACCAAGATGAAAAAAAAGACTTAAATAATCTTATTAAAAAAACAACTATAGAGATGTTGAAAAAACCTTACAATTTTGATTATGATTCTATTTCATTAGCTTATATTTTTGAGATTTGTTCTCTTATTCAGATATATTTTCCTGATCTACATGATTTTATTGATTCCCTGAAGTTACTGTATTCACTAAAAATGAACATTGAATTCTGTAAGGTAAGTAATGATATTGAAACCTTAATAGAGGGGAAAAAACCTATTTACAATATTTTAAATGATTTCTATAATAATGTTATATTTTTTAGTGATGTAGATAAGTTTATTAATGTATCAGAAGTAGATATTCATGAAATACCTCCAATACCATTAGAAAATAATCCAATACCAGATTATTCAAATGAGAGTTGTTTTATTGACAACAAGTACGTATCAGG
Source organism: Cloacimonadales bacterium (SeqCode) (assembly GCA_963678255.2). Taxonomy (GTDB): domain Bacteria; phylum Cloacimonadota; class Cloacimonadia; order Cloacimonadales; family WRIO01. Next base: position 116,508 of record CAXXTW010000001.1, on the reverse strand, counting down.
TTTACAAAGCGATGAAAAACGCTCTTTTCGTTTCAATTTAAGTTTATTACTTGCTAATATTTTTTTTGCAAAACAAAAATACTACATTTTTTGTAATATTGAGTTACTTGAAAAAGTTTTTAGTCAATACAAAATTGAAAAACAATTTTTAAGAACAGAAGAATATTATGATAATTGTCTCATAAGAGCCTATTTCTCGGTATATTTTCTCGATCTTCATAATAACGAATCAGAAAAATACAAAAAGAACATATACTATGATTTAATAAATCAAATTCACAATATTAATGGCATTGAGAACATTATTAAGGGCATTGAGAACAATATCAATTTTAAAGAAGAAGAAAAAAAAAATCTTCATGACCAAGCTAAACAATTTTTAGATAATAAAGACCTTAAATTTGAAGATTTACCAGATAAAGATAAAGATAAATATAAAAACTTTGAAAGTGAATTTTTAAAAAAAGTAGAGCCTAATTTAAATTTTTTAAATGAATATTATGATGAATGTAGGCTACCTAATTTTACTACGAACTTAATTAAAAGCCTATCGCAATTCATCTTAAAACCAGAAGATTTTAGAGCTGATTTGCAAAAAAGAGTGATAACAGAACTGATTTATAATATAGATAAAACAAAGTTTAAGTATCTATGTAATTGGTTGATAGAAATAAGTAAATTTGAGGATATAGGTAAAGACAAAGATGAAAATCACGGTGTTTCCAACAAAGAAAATGAAACAGAAACAGAAACAGAAACAAAAACAGTAACAGAAACAGAAACAGAAACAATTAAAGGTTTTATAGAAAAATTTGACAAAGTGGGTTTTTATAAATTGAAATATTTTTTTAAAAATCTGAAGGCTTTGTGAATACAAAACATTTGTTTTTGATAAATCTTATATCTTCTGTTGACCCGAATTTACTTATCGAAAACATGTTTATCAAAAAACCTGATTTTGAAAATTATATTAAAGAATTGTCTCTACAAATGTCGAATAAGCTAGCTTATTATAATAATGAAGAAATTGAGTTGGTTATTGAGAATATTAATAGTGAATATAACTTGAAATCAATAATAGATATCAAAATGTTAAAAAATACTATATTATCTTCAATAGAGAAAACTTTGATCATTAATAATAATAATAATAATGTTATTGTTGACTTTAATGAGATATTATCATGGAGAGAGTTGAGCTTACAATTAGGTGAGGATATGCTAACAACATGTTTCTTGGCAGATTATGATATACAAAACAGAAAACAAAGAGATTTTTTTTGTTGGCCTTTGAATCTTTCGCATAATAATATTGAGTTAAACAATATGTTAAAAAAAGGCATATCAGAAAATCATTACCATTTTACAGGATCTACTCCAATTTTTGAGTTAAATTGGTTGTGTTTAATGAATCATATACAAATGAGAGAGGATGAATTTAAAAAAATTTTTCTTTCGTTAAATCCAAGATTAATACAAAATAACTTACAACATTCAGATAATCTTTTTGATTTAGTCAAAAAAGCATTTATTATTAGGTATTTTCTTTTTAAGCTGATATTGAAGTTAAAAGAAGACGTAGTAACTGATGATATATTTTTTGAAAAGGATAATGAAAAGGATAATGAAAAGGATAATGAAAAGCAGATTGAAAAAGATAATGAAAAGAATGAGAAAAAAACAATAATCAATAGAAATAAGTTAAAGATATTGTTAAAACCTAATCTTTTTTCATTTTACTTAAACGAAATACAAACTAGAGTTGATCTTAATCGTGTGAAAAGCAAACAAGGTTTTAGTTCTTTTAATTTAGATTATATGGTCGAACCAAGTTGTAAAAAATCTAATCAAAACAGTTATTTTTATATGTATTATGAAAGATATTTTATGTATAACTCTTTTCGAAATATCATATTAGAAAATAAAGAATTTTTAGAATATGGGAATTTATTTTATGCTTATCTTGTAATCAAAAATAGAATTTTTAGAGAATTTATACAAAATAATGAAACAATTGGATTTAATAATTTTAAATTGTATCAAGACAGAAAATCTCATTTTACCAAAAGATATAAGCTTTATCAAGATGTAGCTTTCAATTCTGCTTTCCATTCAAATTTCGAAGAAAACGAAAATCTAGAATCTTTTGAGTTTAGAATAGCTCCTGATAAAGAAAAAAAAATAATAGATAAAAACTTAAATGATTTATATCTAAACTTTGAAAATGGTTATTCATCAAGATTTAGAAAATCGAATTCACTATTTATTAAATCCGAAAAAGAACCGGATAATACTGAATATTTTAATAAAAGAATGAGTAAATCCTATATTGTTTACCATTTTACTAAAGTAAGAGACCAATTTATTACAAAATACAGGGAATCAAAAGAGAAAAATCACTATAGTTTTTCTCTCTTTTGCCGAGATTATAAAAAAAGAGAGGAAGTCAAAGAACAAGCATTGGCTGTTTACAAGTTAAGATGTTCAAATAATAAATATAGTCATAAAATTTTAGGAATAGATGCCGCTTCAACTGAAATCTTTTGTAGACCTGAAGTATTTTCTCAAGCATTCAGATATTTAAGAAACCATTCCATTGTTCAAACCAATACATTTTCAGATAAATATATACCTCAACTGAGAGCTTCATATCATGCAGGAGAAGATTTTCTGGGAATAACAGATGGTTTAAGAGCAATTGACGAAGCAATAAATTTTTTGGATTTAACAAACGGAGATCGTTTGGGGCATGCTCTTGCTCTAGGTATTAATGTATATGAGTATTATGAAATGAAAAGAAAAAAAATATATACCAATAAACAGAATTTTCTGGATGATTCTCTCTGGTTAAAACAAAAAATTCAAGAGTTTAATATAGAATGTAATTACTCAATAATAGAATTTTTAAATTTTTCAATAAACGACATGATATCAGATATTTATAATGACCCTAATCTGGAAAACTTTCACAAAACGGATATATACCCTGTTTATAATGAAGCATATAAGTTAAGAAAAAACAACCCTTCTCTTTATTATGAATTGTATTTGAATTTTGAGAAAGAGGGCTTAGAATCATTCAAATTGTCAAAAAAAAATAACTTTTATAATTATATATTATCTGAATGGGATAGATATAGTTATTCATATAAAGAAAATAAGTACGATCTTGCAGATTATATATATAGTTGTTATCATTATTCACCTCATGTAAAAATAGAAGGATCTAAACCTTGCAATTATAATGTGTCTAAAGAATATATAGATTTAGTAAAAAATGTACAATTTCATTTACAACAGAAAATATCTAATCTTGGTATATCTATTGAATGCAATCCCTCTTCTAATTGCAAAATAGGAACTTTTAAATCGTACAAAGAACATCCCATTCAAAACTTTTTTAATAATGGACTTAGTAAAAAAAATGAAAATTGTAATCAGTTAAATGTCTCAATAAATACAGATGATAAAGGTGTTTTCTATACTACATTATCGAATGAGTATGCATTTTTAGCAAAGGCACTAGAGGAAAAAACTGATGATCAAGGGAATAAATTATATCAAAGAAATGATATATTGGAATGGTTGAATAAAATAAGAAAAATGGGAAATAACCAGAGTTTTTTACAAAAGAGATAAGAGTCTATCACTTGACTAATTCATGAAAGAATAATGTCAAAGATCAGGATGAGACAAAGAGTAACACTAGACGAAAATTATATGTTGATTTTTTATACAATAGAATATCCTGAGAAGGTTAAAAATCTGCTTTATCCTGACATTTTCTAACCTATAAAAGTAATGAATTGGATGAAAAAGAAAAAAAGAAGTTAGACTTAACCCATCTTTACCACTCAAACAAAGATTTTAAACTTTTTTTTCATTAATCCTTCAAAACAAGTTAATTGATAGCAGTTAACTAATGCGTAAAACGCCTCACTAAGCAACGATCTCTGTCTTAGACGACTTTATGTTCAGAATAATGAATAAAATATAGCAAGAAAAGTCAAATGTAGTGCCCCAAATACAAATATAATGCTTGACAAATAATCAGCAAAAATATAATTTGATTACATTATGTATATAAGAGATTTAAAAAAAGGTGATAAGATTATTTTTAGACTCGTAGAGTCATACAGAGGACCAAATGGTCCAAGACAGAGGACTGTTTTAACTTTTAATGAGTTAAATTTACCTAAAGAACAATGGAAAGAATTAGCTAATATTGTTGAAATGCTACTTTCAGGTCAAACTTTCATCAATAACAATACAGATATTATAGATAAAGCCGAGAATATCGTTAAACTTATCAAAAGAAAAACAATTTTAAAAGTAGAAAATCAATATGATAAGGTAGAAATAGTTGAGAAAGATATTCAAAATGTGGATTTAAACAGTCTAAAACATACAGAAGTCCGTTCAATTGGAGCAGAACACGTGGCTCTGTCTGTATATAAGGAATTAGAAATAGATAAGGTACTTAAAGAAAATGGATTTTCAGAGCACCAAAGAGAAGTTGCAGCTTTATCAATAATCGGAAGACTTGTTTATCCTGAAAGTGAGAAGTCAACAAGAGAATGGGCAATTAACAAATCAGGACTGGACTCCTTATTAAATACTTCATTTTCAAAATTATCAAATAACTCACTTTACCGAATAACAGATAAACTCTATTCATTAAAAGAAACCCTAGAAAGTCATTTGATTGAAAAAGAGCGTAGTCTATTAAATTTAAAAGAGAAATTAGTTTTATTTGATTTAACCAATACGTATTTTGAAGGTAATTGTTCATCAATACCAGGCGCAAAATTTGGTTTATCAAAAGAGAAAAGAAAAGATTGTCGATTATTGACATTAGGCTTTATCATAGATGAGAATGGTTTTCCAAAAACATGCAAAGTAATGGAAGGAAACCAAAGTGAGCCATCTTCTTTAGTTGATATGATTAAGCAACTGGAAGAAGCAAGTAATGAAAAAGACCGTTTGTTTAAAGATAAAATAGTCGTAATTGATGCAGGAATATCTTCAGAATCTAATTTAAAATACTTGTCTGATCAAGGCTATCATTACATCTGTGTTGCGAAAAATAAACCTTTCAGTTGTGAAGAAATTAACCAGTTAGAAGCTTCAGATATTTTTTCAACCCAAGACAAAGAGATTAAGGCAACCATTCTAAAAAAAGAGGATGAGACATATTTATACTGTGTGAGTCCAATGAAAAAAGTAAAAGAGCAATCAATGCTTGAAAGTTTTACAAAAAAATATATTCGTGATTTAGAATTATTGAAAGAATCTCTAGCAAAGAAAAAAACGGTTAAATCGTATGATAAAATATTAGAAAAATTGGGCAGATTAAAAGAAAAACACAAATCGATCTCGAGATTTATTGTAGTGGATATTGAACAAGAAGATAATCTTGTTCAAAGTATATCATGGGAAAACACATATTCTGATCAAAAGGACTTTTCTTATAACGGTTCCTATTTTCTAAGAACCAATCTGAATAATTTTAATGAACAGGAATTATGGAATATCTACTCAACACTAACAAACATAGAATATTCATTCAGATGCCTTAAAAGTGAGTTAGCATTTAGACCTGTTTATCACAAAATACAGGTAAGGGCGGAGAGTCATTTATTTATAGCAGTATTAGCCTATCATATTTTGAATGTTATCAGAACCAAATTAAAGGCTCATGACATAAATTTTTCATGGAATAAAACCAGAGAACTGTTATCAACACATAACCTTATTACAACAGAGATGAAAACAGAAGATTCAAAAATAATAACTATTGTTCAGCCTTCAGATGCAAATGAGATACAAAAAAGAATATATAAGGCTTTAAACATCAAAATCAACCCAATAAATAGAAAGATAATTAAGTTGCCGTAGTGCCCCGCACTTTGAATTATGTATATTTTACAATGACTTACGATAAATTATGGTAAAGATGGGTTAAAGAAACTCATATAAACTGAATTAGATTAAGTGACTGTATTTATTATCTTGATAACTGATGAAACCTGTTTTATAAATAAAAAATATCCACTTAGAAAGTAGGATTACATGTTCATCAAAATAATGGGAAATATATAAATACTTTAACTAGATTTTACTAAGACAGCTTGCTAGTATTAAGTTTATAAAGTAATTGTTTTTTTTAAAATCATTCAATGAAATTGTCCCTCAGTCGATATGTCTGAGGGACAGGTTTTCTAAATAGAATTTAGATTATAAATAAGTAGTTGTCCATCCATGAACTGAGCATTTTGATTTAACATATTTAACATTACTCAGAGAAACTTTGAAGAAAGCTGATGGTTTCATTCCCGGATATAAATGTACTGTCATTGTCGTGCCATCATCCAACCCAATTTCAATAACTTCAATGTAATGAATAGCGAGCATAGGATGTTCAACTTCTCCAATTGTTACTACGACCCCATCATCTGCTTCTGTGATCTGGGGACTATGAGATCCTAAACCAAGTTGAGCAGATAATGGATATTTCGGTGTAAGTGAACCACTTTCACGGAAAAACAGAGCCACTATCACGCTAATTTAGAGCCACCTTCACGGAAAGAGAGCCACGTCATTATTCGATTGCCTTAAATTTCAATTATTCTATGATTTAACAATGTACTCAAGTACAAATAAATCATGGAGGTGATAATTATGATTAATTATCATGAGATTCTGAGGTTACGTAGTTTTGGCTATACCCAGCGCCAAATAGCCCTATGTTTACATTGCTCCCGAAATACTGTTTCGGAAATTTATGAGCTTTCAGATGCAAAAGGGGTGTCATGGGATACTCACTCAAAATTTTCAAATCAAGAGATTATTCGACTTCTTTATCCTGAAAAAGAAAACCCAAGTTTAAGAAAGATTCCTGATTACAATTTAATCCACAAAGAGTTAGCTAGACCCGGCGTAACTCTGACATTGCTTTGGAGTGAATATTATGAACGATCTCATACTGAAGGGCTGATACCTTATCAATATACTCAGTTCTGCGACTATTACAGGTATTATATTAAAAAATCAAAGGCAACAATGCGTATTAAAAGAAAGCCAGGCGAATTACTTGAAGTGGATTGGGCTGGATCTACGTTATTTATAACAGATCATATCACAGGCGAACTTATACCGGCTTATGTCTTTGTTGCAGCTCTTTCATGCAGTCAATATTCCTATGCTGAAGCATTTCCTTCAATGAAAACTGAAAAATGGATTAATGCTCATATACATGCTTATCAGTTCTTTAATGGTGTCACCCGCATATTAGTCCCTGATAATTTAAAGACAGGAGTAGTGAAACACAGTAAATCCGAAGTCATACTCAATAAAGCATATCAGGAAATGGCAGAATATTACGGAACGGCAGTCATTCCGGCTAGGCCTTATTCTCCAAAAGATAAACCTAATGCAGAAGGAACTGTTGGGATTATATCAACCTGGATTATTGCCGCTTTGCGTAATGAGCGCTTTTTTTCTTTTTCTGAACTCAATAATGCAATTAAAAGCAAGTTAACAGATTTTAATCAAAAGCCTTTCCAAAAGAAGATTGGCTGCAGGTTAAGTGCCTTTGAAGAAGAAGAAAAATCCTTCTTAATACCCTTACCTGCAAGCCATTATGAATTGTCATCGTGGGTAACAGCAACAATTCAGATGGACTATCTTATAAATGTAGATAAATGTCAATACTCAGTTCCATATGAATATATTGGGCATTCAGTTGATATTAGGTATACGTATAAAACAATTGAGGTTTTCTATAAAAACATTCGAATTGCTTCTCATTTGAGAAGATATAATACAACTTCTCCAATAGTTTTACCCGAGCATATGCCAGAAAATCATAAACGATTTCTTAGCTGGAATAGAGAAACTTTTCTTGAATGGGCAAAATCTGCAGGCAAAAATACATTATGTATAATGGAATCATTGTTGAAATCCAATAAAATTGAAGAACAATCATATAAGTCCTGTGGTGTTTTAATGAAACTTGCAGACAGATTTTCATTTGAACGTATTGAATATGCTTGTGAAAAAGCTCTTTATTACACTCCTGCCCCAAGCGTAAAAATGGTTCAAACAATCCTAAAGACAGGACAAGATAGTATTAAAATGCAAGAAAAAGCAGTTAATGAACAAAAAGGTGAACAATACGGGTTTACTCGCAGAAAAAACAATAAAGGAGATATATAAAATGGTTAATCAATCTACATATGAAAAGCTAAATCAAATGAATCTAAATGGCTTTGTTGAAGCGTTAAGGATACAAATGGAAAATTATGAATATAGCAATTTATCATTTGAAGAACGTATCGGATTGCTTGTTGATTTTGAATGGTCAAGAAGACAGTCCAATAAGATATCAAAATGTATTAAAGAAGCTCATTTAAGATATCTTAATGCTTGCGTGGAAGATATAGAATACCTCCCCGATCGTAAACTTGATAAATCACAAATACTAAAATTATCTTCTTGTCAGTATATTAGAGACAATCACAATATTATCCTTAAGGGAGCTTCGGGAAATGGTAAAACATATATTGCATGCGCATTAGCGATCTCTGCATGCAGACAATCATTAAGTGTTAAATATACAAGGCTCCCTGAACTGATAAATGATTTATTAGTTGCTCGAGGAGAAGGAAATTTTAAAAGATTCATAAAATCATGTCAAAAATATGATTTGTTAATTTTAGATGAGTGGCTTTTAAAACCTCTTTCAAATGAACAAGCTATGGATCTTCTTGAAATCATTGAAGTAAGAACAAAAAATGGTTCAATTATCTTTTGTACTCAATATGATACTCAAGGCTGGCAGGAAAGGATTGGTACAAATGAAGCCGAAACTTTGTCTGATGCAATAATCGATAGAATAAAACATAACTCTTACGAAATAATGATCGAAGGGAATATGTCTATGAGAGAACGATATGGAATAAAGAAAAAAATCAAGAAATGACTGTAAAATAATCATTTTATGAAGAGAGCCATCATTTAGGTGGCTCTCTGTCCGTTAACATGGCTCTGTTTTTCCGTGAAGCTGGCTCTATTTCTCCGACATGGTGGCTCTCTGAGAACGTAATATTCAGATAACAAGGAAAAAGAAAACAACATCCCTAATAACATCAATCCAAAAATCACTTTACGTTTCATAACAAACTCCCCTTTTTTATTATTCATAATCTATGAATTTTGAAACATAATCATATTGTTTAACAATTGTCAAACTAAATTTTCAAGAGCTTGTCATTTTATGCTTGACTATTTCAAAAATCAGATATCTAATGTATTTCAAATTATGTACTGGGAGACATTATGAAAAAAGTCTTTTTGGTTAGTCTCTTATTGATTATCTTCATGCAAACAATCAATTGTTTAGAGTCAGACTCACTTAAGGTTCAAGGAATAGAAGCCTTTAAAGCAGAGAATTATCCCTTAGCAATAGAATTAATCGAATCAGCAATAAAGCTAAATCAGCAAGATGCTGAGTTGTATTATTATCAAGGATTTTTCTTACATTATAGAGCATATGATAGCCGACCATTGTTAGGCTATGATTTCAATTGGTCTCAAAAAGTATTTAACAGTTTAGATAAGGCATTGGAATTGAATCCAGATTATGGAGATGCCAAGTACTTCTATGGAGCTGAATGTAGTGCTAATGCTTTTAATGCGATGCAGAATTATGATGCTAAGAGTTTGAAAAAATACTATAAACTTGCCTTTTCTAAAGGTGCTTATCCTGAATGGCTGCTTGAATTTGGCAGAAACATTCTGAACTCTTGTGCTCCTTCTGCTATCTTATTCACTGGTGGTAATGCAGATTTTGATATATGCATGTATTTACAATTGCATGAAAACCTCAGGAAAGATATCTCTGTGATCCCTCTTTCTCAATTGGAGAGACCCTGGTATATAAGCTTTGTTAAAAAAGGTTTAAAAAACGCTTTTATACCTGTAAATCTCAAAATGAATGAAAAACAAATCAGTGATGTCCGACCTTATAAATGGAAAGATACGGTTATACAACTTGAAATTTCAGAAAAGCAAAAAATAGATTTCAACTTGCCTTCAAATTATATTGATTACCTATTAACTGCAAATTTAAGTTCAAATAGATATGCTTCAAAGATAAAAAGTGAAGAAGTCAATCAACGAACACTCGTCAGTGTACAAAAAGCTATCTTAGTTCAGATTATCGAAGACAATTGGAAAACAAGACCGATTTACTTTACTAACTGTTCTGACCAATCTTTAATAGGTGGATTTGATAACTATCTTCAGAATTTTGGATTAGTGTCTAAGCTCTATCCAATTCAATTTAAAGAAGATGATAAAGAAGCAAATGACTTTAATGAGATAGATAAACTTTTGCAAAAAGATAACTTAAAAGGTTATCAAAGCATTGCAAAGAATGATATCCCCAGAATATCCATGATTACTTTTCTATACCTTAAATCTTTTTTTATTAAGTTTTCAGCAGAAATAAAGGAGAATAACTTAGCAGAAGCAGAGAAATCTGTCCAATTTTATAAAGACAATCTCATGCCGGGATTGGATCATGAGACAGAAACTCAATATTTAAATTTAATAGAAGACTCTATTAAAAAAATCAAGAAGTAAAATGACTTATACAAATGAATTATGTAGTATTTTAGGTTTAAAAATCAAATTGAAGGAGTAAAAATGAAGAAGGTAATGATTGTCTCATTCATGTTAATGTTTTTTTCAATGATGATTGCACAGAATGCAAAACTAAAAGTTTATTATTTCCCCAGATCACCTCTTTATTGTCTTGACACAAAACAAAATCCAGACGGATTTTTATCGGAAATTGTAAAACTAATCTTCAACAATGCAAATGTTCCCTTCGAATTTGTTAATATGCCCAATAAAAGAGTTGAAGCAAATCTTCAATCTGGTGAATATGCTTGTGGAATAGGATGGCTAAAAAAGCCAGAAAGAGAGCAGTGGGCTATATTTAGTAATCCCATTTATCAAGATCAGAAATTAGCTGTCTTGATTAATAAAAAATTTGCTTTAAAAAATATGGAATATACAACAATAGATGAATTGATTAATCTAAATTTAAAGTTAGGTATTATTGATGGTTTTTCTTATGGCTCTTGGGCAGATGATAAAATTAAGATGATTCAAAATAAAGAGTTACTTGCGATGGAGCAAGATCACTTGGTTATGTTATTAGAAAAAGAAAGATTTGCTTATACCTTTATCGGTTATGAAGAGGGACATTGGCTCCTTGAGAATAATCCAAATTTTAGAAAAAATATAAACTTAATAAAGTTAACAGATGCACCTGAAGGGAATATTCGTTATATAATGTTTAGCAAATCAGTTGATAAAAAAATTATTAATAAAATCAATAGTTCCATTGATTCTGTCAAAAAATCGGCAAAGTATAATTTACTAATTAAAAATTACTCAAAATAATCAAATTTTCTATGTTTATACATAATCAAATAAGAGATTACGAAGTCAATTCTCTTGAAACAAAAGACCTTGAAGAAAAATTAAATGAGCTATTTTCTTTAATCATCTCTAAAAATGATTATCCTAAAAACAACTATTTTTCAAAAGTCGAGGATAAAAGAAAAAATTATATTATACCCTGCATGTATAGAAAGAAATCCCCCTGTCAATAATGCCTCAGAAAGAGGTATACGAATTATTTCAGGGGGATTATTATCTAAACCTGCGACTTGAGTAATTACTAAAACTCAGATCGTGTTTACCTATACTCAATAAAGAAATATCAGGCTTACAAAAGGCCCTTTTCTTTTCTCATTTTTACATATCTGTGGAAATCTTGCCTTTTCGGTGGATAAATAACTTTCTGGAGTGGACTCATCGTTATTTTATCAATAACGCTTTAGTAATTTTACTATAATTACCAGCCTTCATTCTGAAGAAATAGGTTCCAGTTCCACAGCTTTTATTATGAGTGTCCAGACCATTCCAGACAACTCTATGGTTGCCCATTTTAAAGGTGTTATTTACTAGAGACTGTACTTTCTGACCTTTTGAATTATAAACATCAATGGTCACATCGGTATCAGTTGCCAGATCAAAAGATATAGTAGTTGTGGGGTTAAATGGATTTGGGTAAGCACTATTTAACTTTGTGATAATTGGAATTTGAGGAATTTCTGTTGTCTGACCATTACCAGTAGTAATAGAAATTGAACCAAAATATTCATTAGCTCCATCATAAGCCAGAGATTGTAACCAGTAGTAATAGGTGGTTTCATATTCTACTTCAAAATCAGTAAAATTGTAGTTATGTGTTGAAGTTTGGTTATTAGCTGTGATAATATTACTTGCCTTGTGAGCAGTAGAAACATTATTAGTAGTAGAACGATATACATAGTATCCCATCATATTGCTCTCGGATTCTGTTTGCCAGTTTATACTAACAGTGTTGGAAGCTGTGTAAGCAGCTGTGAAGGAGGAAAGTGTTAAAGGGAGGGTTTGATCGTCAACATGGTTTGTCCAGCTAAGATAAGGATATCCATCATTAACGTCTGTTTGGAGGTTCCATACATTGCTTTGATTATAACCTGATACAATGTCCCAAGTACTAAATGTATCAATATTTTTCATTTCAGCTGTTGTTTTGCCAGTTGCAGTACCTTCAGAAGAATTTGATCCCGATTTCTGTGTATCCCAGAAGCAATTAGAAAATGATCCATTAAAATTATAACCAGCAAAGCCTTTATTTGTCTGAATTACTGGAGTATATCCAATAAAAGAAACAGAACCTGTTGAATAGGAGTTTGTGATAGTTGAGTTGTATTGCGCACCAACAAACCCACCAAATCTTGTCTCACTTGAACCAGATCCGGTTTTTTTTGTCACATTTCCTGTGCTGTAGGAGTTGCTGATAGGGCTGTTATTTTCTCCCACCAGTCCACCAACCCGGTCATTTCCCGACACATTTCCTATACTGTAAGAATTGCTGATACTACCGTTATCACACTGCCCCGCCAATCCGCCGATCAATGAAGAGCCAGTCACTATACACGTACTGTAGGAGTTGCTGATTGCGCCAGCATAATTTTCTCCCACCAATCCTCCGATTCTGCTAAATGTCCCACTCACTATCCCTGTGGTGTAGGAGTTGCTGATGACGCCACCAGAATTCCACCCCACCAGTACTCCAGTAAATTGTTGTCCAGCCACATTTGCATTTAGAACACCGAGATTTTCTACTTTAGCAGTTGTTCCATTTAAATAGCCAAATAAGCCCTGACAAGCTGTTGTGCGGTTGATAAACAATCCGTCTATTGTATGGGTTTGTCCATTATATTGACCGATAAAAGGATTTGATTGAGATCCAATTGGGATCCAGCCTTCTCCTCCATTGTAAAAATTTCCGCCTGTTTGGAAATCAGAAGTTAGAAAAGAAATATTAGCAGATTGTGCATAATACTTATTCCATAAATCTCCACCCCAGTTTTCACTCAGTATTCTTAAATCAGTCTTATTGGCTACTAGATACGGATTCACTTCAGTTCCGGCACCACCTGAAAAAGTAATCATATAAAGAATACCAATATCAGATTGAGAGTAATTTGACACTTCAGAAGCATTGCTTTGGGTAAATGCAGAGTTTTGAAATGTTAAAGTTATATCATAAACTCTGTTTTGCTGAGCGTGATTTGTTGCATGACCTGAAAGAGAAAAAGTTAATTGGTTGCTAGCAGTTTTTATTATTGATGCTGTTAAACCTGTAGGAATGTTACTGATATTAATTTTATTACTCGTGATAAAATTGTCATTTATGTTACCTGTGAGGGCATCACCAGCAAATTCGTTATAAGTCATGACAATAGAATTTGAAATGGAACCGTCATTGTTATTGCTCTCTGTAAAAACCTTTGTGTTATAGGATATTGTCCTGCCTGCCAAAGTCACAGTAGGTGCTGGGGGCATTCCCATCCTTCTTAGCCACCCATCAGATGGCGGTGTGTCATCAGAGGAAAAATTGTAATAGTCCGGCATCCACTCCCATTCATACTGAGTGCCTATACACCACTGCCCGTTCACCTCAGAAAATCCAAGAACATAGATAGTCCCATCATTATTAAACTTGTACATTGGTTTATCATTCCAAGTGCCATTTTCAACATAAGTTCCATTCACTTCTGTATTACCAGCACCTTCTACGATATAACTTGCCAGGGAAAACAACATTCCTGAACACGCTACAAAAAGTAGCAACATCATTAATCCTTTTTTCATCTTTTCCTCCTCTTTTTAGAATTCTTCATTTTATCTATAAATCTTTATCGATCTGAGAGTTTATTGAGTTTTCATTTTTGCGTCTTATATAAGAGGCAAAATCCTCTTGAAGACCATTTATTGCTTGAAAAACATCATTAGAATTTTTTTCATTATATTCCTTTGACACATTGATAAAAGTGTCGTTATCCAACGCAACAGTAAAACTGTAGCTTAGAGTATCTCTCAAATTAATGAGAACCACCTCACTCACTTCAATGACATGGTTAATAATTCTCTGATATTCTTCAAAGTCGCCACTGTTAAATTTATTATTCATGTTAATACTATAGAGCATAACTAGAGCCATCTCTGATCCCGTGGTTGGTAACATAATCAACTGATTGTCATTAAAGTATATAAACGTTTTAATAAGAGAGGATGTTTTATGGTTAATGAAGGGTCAAAATGAGCCATAGGCTCATTTTGAAGGGTCAACTGACCCTGTTTTAAAAAAGCTTAATATTCGAGAATTGACTAATAGGTATTATCTATGTGCTTTTCTATAGATAGATGATTTAATTGAGTCTTAATTTTTTGTACCGTCTTTTAAAGGTAGAATAGGAAATACCTAATTTTTGAGCAGCAACAGTCTGGTTACCTCCGCATTCATCAAGTATTTTTAACAACTGATAGTCTCCTACATCCTGTAATTTAGAATAAGTTGTTTCTCCTTCAGAAGGAGAGACAGCCACTGTTATATGCATTTGACTGGAAAAATCTTCTACTTTAAGTTTATTGTTTTTTATAAAAATCATGGATTTTTCTATCATGTTTCGCAACTCACGCACATTACCAGGGAAATCATAAGCACTTAAGCAATTAATAATTTCCTTGTCATATTGAGGAAAAGTTTTATTCATTCTATTAGTAAATTCGGCAAGATAGTGTTCTAAAAGAGGTTGAATGTCTTCTTTACGTTCACGAAGTGGCGGAATATGAATAGCAACAGTATTGATGCGGTAAAGTAAATCTGCTCTAAACAAATTTTTCTGAATCAGTTCACTCAGTTTTTTGTTAGTAGCAGATACCAGGCGAAATTCTACTGGAATTACTGTGTTTGAGCCTAATCTTTTTACCTGTTTTGTCTCGAGTACACGAAGCAATTTGGCTTGTAAATGTATCGGCATATCACCTATCTCGTCCAAAAATAAAGTGCCAAAATTAGCTTCCTCGAAATAACCTGATTTACTGTTAATTGCTCCAGTAAAGGCACCTCTAGCATAACCAAAAAATTCACTTTCTGCTAAAGAATCAGGGATTGAACAACAATTTACATCTACAAACCTACCTTTTTTTAAAGTGTCTGAGTAGTGAATTAATCTGGCAACGATTTCTTTACCAACTCCGCTTTCTCCTGTAATCAGTACGCGTGTATCTTTGTGAACGGAAGCTTCCATTGCCAGCCTTTGTACTTCTTTGATACTGTTACTTACACCAATAAAACTGGCATTCATTGCCTTTTTTAATTCATCAGTTATTAAAGAATTCTCGTAGCGTAGAGAGTTGACACTTAACGTAGTAGTTTCGTATTTTTTCTGCAAATCAGTTAACTGAGTGCTGAGATTTTGCTGAAATATTTCATCTTTAAGCGTATCGTATTTCACCCTGTAATCCAGAGCAATTTGATATTCACTCTTTGCCGTAAAGACATCGCTTAGCAGAAGATAGCAATCCTGAATTTCGGATTTTGCTCCTGTTTTTTGTAAAATATTCATGCTGAGTTCTATCTGTTTTAAAGCGTCATCATACAAACCTTGCTTATAATAGACAGTACCAATATGTTTATGAATGGGTGCACGATAATGAAACTGTCCTGTCGTATCCATTATTTTTAAGGCTTCAAAATAATACTTCAATGCATCTTCCAGTTTTCCTGTATCTTCAAGGCATCCACCCAGGTTGTTTAAAAGAACTACTTTATGATACATTGGCGTATGATCATTCGTTAAAGCTAGAGCTTGAAGATAATAATCCATAGCCTTATCAACATCAATTTCACTATAAGTAACCCCCAAATTCATCAAGGTGGACACTTTTGCAGAAGCAATGGCATGCTCTTCTTTAAGTAGTAAGGCGTCTTCTAAATACTTTACAGACTGATCAAACTGGTGTAACTGACCATAGATGATTCCACAACATTCAATCACATTTATATAGGTTTGCCAATGTTGTGAAATCTTATTAAGTTCCATTTCTCGCTTATTATCATTATAGATGCTAATAGCTTTAGTTAAATGAGATAAGCTGACATCAAAAGCTCCACGATGACGAAACAACAAACCTAGATTTGATTCAATTTCAGCAATCCCCATTTCATTTTTTGTATCCTGATAAATTGCAAGTGCTTTATAAAAAAAATCTTCAGATTCATTGTATTCTTCTTTTGTTAAATGACATTTAGCAAGATTGCAGATATTTATTGCCAGTTCTAGCTCATTCCCAGATTTCATGATAAAAGGAATAATGGTTTTAAAATGTATGATACACTCGGTTATCTCACCTTTTACTTGATGATAATTTATTAGATTTTTGCTAGCTTTGATTATAGCTTCAGGATTTTTTGCTCTTTTTGCTTCTTCCAGTTCTTGTTGAAGTTCATTTAGTTCTGTATTATTGGATGTCATAAATATCTCCTTTGAGCAAAGTCCATACTGAGTTGATTTACAGTTAAAACTAACTGTATTATCGTTTTCTTCAACGGCATCTCAGCAGTGAATATCGCCTATTATAACTTCAATTTCAGATTTCATTATTGATACTTTCTCAATGTTGATTATATCTAAAACCGTTTTTTCAATTCCGTTTAAATAATTGTTTTTGTCAATGAGTTTCAAAATATTTGTAGAGTATCAAATTATCAATGCCTTTATGCTAAGCTTTTCATAAAAGTAAATACATTCTCTTTTCTCTCATAAATTCGTGTAATCCCATAATTAGTGAATAACCCTCTTCCTGAGCTTCTTTTCCCTCCTGCGAAACTCGAAACACTCTTTTTAATAAGATACCTGAGCAGATACAATCAATTTATTTGCACTATCTCTCATTTGTTAAAAATTATGTAAATGAGATTATAGAGATAAAAAGGATAACTCCATGAATTGGTAAAGATCCGTTTGACAGATTCTAACCCTGATATGAAATTACAAATGGAGGAATTATGAATATTATTGATGAATTATCTACTAGTAAGGGTTTAAATGGAGGAGAAGCTAATACACTTGTTGCTATCAAATGTGTGGGGAATCCAGATTTACTAATTGAATTAAACAAGGCTATCAATCCTAAAGAAACTAAGATTTTAGGTGATATCTGTGAAGTCCTCACTGAAACTGCCAAGATAAAACCCGAATTGATTTCTCCTTTCAAAGAGACACTTCTTGAATTGATATACCATAAAAACGGAAGGATTCAATGGGAATCTATGCATGCTCTTGCTCTAATTGCACACTTAATCCCTGATGTTATTGATGAAAAGATTGTCTCAATTTATGCCTTTATCGAGAGTTCAAAGGGTGTTATTGTTCGAGATTACGCTGTTGATACTCTTGCTAATTATTGTAGTGTTTCTTCAGAATGTTCTAATAAAGGTTTTCCTTTTTTGAAAAAATCAATTAATCTTTGGGATGGAAAGCATGCCGGTAAAGTGATGCCAGGTCTTGAGCATGTTTTTAGATTTCATCCTGATTATAAAGATCAAATCATTGAGCTCATAACTCCATTCCTCAATCATAAAAGCAAAACAATTTTAAAAAAAACAAAAGGTTTTTTAAGAATCTTAAATAAGTCATAAAGCACTTATTTAAATATTTGAACCCGAATTCTTAAAGGTTTTCAAATTTATAATTGTAATACAAATTTTATATTACATACTCATTAATAACACAAATAAACCTTGAGACTGTTCACTTCAAAATGCGATGAATAGAGGATAGTAGCAACACAGGTGTGTTGCAGATAATAGATAAAAGATAAGCTTCATCGTTGGTGAATTGCTTTAGTATGGCATATATTGTATAAGGTCTTTTTATTTCTTTGAAATGATGATGATGATGAGTTATTAGCTCTGGATTTAATGTGTCGCTCCGATGGAGCTATATGTTGTTGGTTGGATAGGTTCCGATGATTAAAATCATCGGCTACCAATATTTCGTTCCTCTGGAACGATTGAAAGCATTGAGGTTTTAATATTTCGAGTCCGAACCGAACTCGCTCCAGAACACACCATTTTTTCATGGGCGATTATACCATTTATACATTATCGTCAGGGAGAAAGATATTTTTTTTCTCAGAAAAAGAAAAGAGTTGATGTAATTATTTTATATTAGTAAATTCTATTGCCAGATATGTAAAGAAGAAGCATATAGGTTCACTTTTCTTGCCTATAAGAACAAGAGTTGCTTAATGGGAGCTTATATAATTTGGACAGTTTCTAAACCTTGCTAACTCATCTCAATAATTTTATTCTTGACAAAAAGTATGGCAATAATTATATATAACATGTGGAATAGATAAAAGAGGAGTTATATATGTCTTTACCGCATGCTATTATTGGGTTACTGAGTTATATGCCTATGACAGGATATGATTTAAAGAAGTTTTTTAATGATTCAATTAATTTCTTTTGGTCTGCTCAAATGAGTCAGATTTATCGTGAATTAAAGATACTTGAAGAGAAGGGTTTTGTGAGTTCTCAGGAAGAGATCGGTGATAAGGGACCCAACAAGAGAATTTATTTTGTAACAGAACAAGGGGTTTCTCATTTAAAAGAATGGCTTTCTGATGTGCCGGAAAGGATAGACGAAGATAATCGAAATGCTTTTTTATTAAGAGTGATGCTTTTATCAAAACTCGGAGCTGAAGAGATGTATCAGCAAATCCAAACTCGGTTAAAAAAGTATAAAAAGGATTTAAAAGAATTGCAATCCGTTGAAGAGAAATTGAAGTATTATCTTCAAAAAACAGGCAAAGAAGAAGATTTGATTTATTGGAAAATCACACTTAACCGAGGGTTTCATGATGTAAAATCTCATATAGAATGGGCAGAAGAATCTTTAAATGATTTAAAGAAAGTATTGAAGAAGAAATAATGAAAAGAATATATTTTATAATGTTGTTCAGTTTGTTTTGTATTCATTTGTTTTCTGAGGAAAGCCAAAGTACTCTTTCTGATTCTATTAATGTTAAAAAGGAAAAAAGTTGGGGTATTGGGGCACATCCGATAATCGGTTATGATGATGAGGTTAAATTAACGTTGGGTATGGGTGGCGTACTATATTTTGAACCAAAGAATAAAAATCAGGATCTCGATGAAATTGATATTCAAACGACTTATAACTGGGCAAAGCAGAGTGATTTTATGGTTGATTACTTCAAATATTTTAATGATAACAAAATCAGTATTGAAGGAGGTTTTGGTTATAAAAATACTCCTGATGATTATAATGATTTCGAATATGATGCTGAATTTCTTCCTTTCGATATTAACGTATTATTTAAGATTCATGAAAAGCTATTTATTGGTCCAAGATATAATTTTGTATATAGTAAGGTTCATTTTAAAAACAATGATTCAGAAGTTCTCCCAGAAAATATTAATGGAAAAGGTTTTAGTCATAATTCTGGCTTAGGTGGTCAAATCCTATATAAGAATATACCTCTTGGACAGATCTATAGGCGAAAAGGTGTTATTGCAACTTTGTCTGGTATTTATTATGCACCAGCATTATTGAGTTCTAAAGAATTTGCTAGTCTAAAGTTTGATTATCGCCAATATTTTCCTGTCTTTGATCAGAGCGTCTTTGCTTTTCAGTTTTCAGCAAAAACAACTAAAGGTGACGTCGCATTTTTTGATCTTCTTTCTCTTGAAAGCAAAAATCTTTTGAGAGGAGCTTATGATAAGACAGGTAAATACTTTCTTGCGGGACAGGCAGAATACCGATTTCCTCTCTTTTGGCGTATTGGAGGGACGACATTCCTTGGTGTTGGTGAAGTAGAAGACAGGATTAATAAATTCGGGTCTGATATTTGTGTTGCAGGTGGACCAGGTATCCGGATTGTATTAAACAAAAAAAAGAATATAACCTTACGGTTTGATTTTGCCTTTAACAATTCTGGAGAAGTCAGCAAATATATTAAGATTAAAGAAGCTTTTTAAGATATAATTTAACCAAAAAAAGCAAAGAAGTACTGAAATAAAGGTCTATACCAGAATCGTAGTGTAGAAGTTTAAGGATTAAATCGGATTCCCATCACTTATGCCTTTATACTGTGAACAATGATGTTAGAATAGATTCTAGAGTTAAATTAATAAAAGGAGTATTATCATGGCTAGATATCGTAATTACTTAATAGTGATCGCCTTAGTATTGGTGTTTTTTTTAATAGTTTCTGATTTAAGAGCATTATTCTTTCCTTCCATTCCCAAAATGTTTAAAATGAATAAGCAACTTCAAGAAGAAGGTTATTATATGGCTGAGTTTGAGTTTAAGATGCTGGGGATAGTTTATAATCTTGATAGAGGAAAATACTTTAAAGCATATTCTCAATTAACAAGATTAAATAAGCAATTGAAAACAAGAGAAGGATTGATAAAACTTCCAGATTTTAAAAGCAAAGAAGAAGAAATGGAATTTTATCTCAATCTTCAAAACCCAAAAACAGGAGCTTTTATGGATGACTCTTATCCTTTTTGTACCTATACTGGTCCAACGGGTAATGTGCTAAACCATCTTGATTTATTAGCACAGGAAACTGGAAAACCCATTAAGCTTAAATATCCGCTCAGTTATCTTGATCAAATAAATACGCCTGAAACGTTATACAAATATCTGGATGATGTCTCTACGGTTGGTTGGATAGGACTTAAATTTCCTCAGACCTCTTTTCATTTTTCACGATGCTTGCTTAGTTTGTTTCATGAAGATAGTGTTGTTACAAATTATAAGCTCTATACCGTTTCACCCGAATGGAATCATGCATTATTACAATGGTTTTATGATCATCAGGATCCTGAAACAGGGTTATGGGGACCTAAATCAAAAAAAGGTAAATTACTAAAAAAAGACACAATGAATACTGCTTCTATTATGAAAGCTTTTATTGATGAAAATGGCAATAACTATTATAAAGAATTTCCACTTCGATATAGAGATGAACTTGCTCAATCAACTCTCGATGAAATTGACACAATTCCCAATGATGATGATTTGGATGAATGGCATGAATGGAATCTGAAAACATCTAAATCGATCAGAACACTCCAGAGATATTTATGGAGCGGATTATCTGAAAAAATGAAACAAAAGACAAATGAGCTTATCTTAAATTACTTAAAGATTAAGTATGATAAATTCTATATTAGTAAAGAAGGTGCATTTAGTTATTATCCTGGATCAGAACATGCTACATTGGATGGTTCAAGTGGTGTACTTAGTACCTATAAGGATTGCGGGGCATTTTCAGCAGAAAAACAGATCGCTTTATATGGTTTACCAGAAAAAAACTGTCTTGATATGGGGACAATTTCTCTAAAAGAAATGGATGAAACAGAATTTAAATCCAGAGATAATTTTTTACATGTCAATTCTATTCGTATTTATACTAAGTATCCAATTAGTGGAGACTTTACTAAAGATGTACTTGGGGTATTTTATCCCAATGACACTTCTTGTTTAGATGTTATGGAACTTATTCCTAATATGAAAATCTGGATAGATACCACTACTCAAAGTATGGGGAATTGGACTTCGAAGGAAGATCTTGCTTCAAGTATAGCTGAGACTAAAGTAAACTTTGTACCAATCTATAAAAATCAGTTTCCTCAAATTGAATTAAATAACTATTTATATAAAAACAAACAAATCACTTTTATTGGTTTTGATGAACTGCAAATTCCCCGATGTAAAATAACCTATGAATTGAAGATGTAGTAGTTTTAACGGTAATATATGAAGGTGTCTGGTTCTCATCGGGCACCTTTTTTAATTAAATTGCAAGGAGCGAATCGAAAGTTATTTAGGAAGAATAGTTCTTTAAGAACCGGGAGTTTCTGATGCGACACTTTTTTTAGAAGTAGAAATGATGGTTCCAGCAATTACAATGAGTAATCCGCCAAAAATCAAGTAACTATTTAATCGGAGATGAAGGAAAACAACCTCATTTAGTGTAGTAAATAAAATAGTTAGGAGAAATAGAATCGAGGCAGTATTTGTTCTTAAGTGAGCGAGAGCATAATTCCAGAATAAGTAGGAAAGTCCTGATTGGAATACACCCATTTCGAGCAACCAAAACCATTCAGTAGTAGAATCAGGTTTATGTCCCGATTTAATGATAAAGGGCGTGCAAACAATAGAAGAAATAAGGAAGATTTTAAATAAAAACTGAATAATTTTGATAGGTTGCAGTTTGTATGGTTTAACTAATTCTGCCGAATAATAGATATAGGCACCGAAGGTTAAACCAGTTAACACACCTAAAACAATTCCTTTATAAAAGCCATCACCAAGCTCAGGGAAACTTGATTTACCAAAGACAATGAGAAGGATTCCCATGAATGACAGAACCAGAGAGATAATTTCAATCTTAGTTGCTTTCACTTTTAATAGGAAATAAGAAGCTAAAAGAACAAAAACAGGAGCGAGGTTTTCTAATATCATTACCAGAGTTCCGGGTAAATAGATCAGAGTCACATGATATAAGAGTGAATTTCCGATAATACCGACAGAGGAAATGATCAATACATCTTTCCAATGATCTTTTAAATCAAGTTTTACTGATTTTTTGATGAGGAGATAACAAAAGAAAACCAGAGTACCAATCCAAAAACGAACGGCAAATACAAAGTACATATCCACACCTTGTAAAGCGAGATAACGTCCGGCAGGGCCGTGAATGCCCCAGGAAAAAAGTGCAATAATGGCATAAATAATACCTATATTCATTAGAAATTCCTTAAAAAATATTTATTATTCAGAATCGAGATTTTAATAGCCAAACTGTTTATGCTTCTCTGCTTGATGTTATTGAAGCGGTTAATCATTTGCTTTTGATTTCTCCAATTCATCAGTTAAAATATTATAGAGATTGTGATACGAGACATTTAGTAAAGAGGTATTGATCATAATTTTCTCTGTTTTGAATAATAATTTTGGATAGAAGAAAATCTTTTTTAAAATGCTGATATCAGAAAAGAACAGAGGATTATAATCAAAATGGATTAAAGGATATTTATGTAACTTAATCTGTCTGGTTTTGATCTCATACATATAGCTCCAAGGGATCATAAAGGAGATAAAAGGATTTGGTTGATATAGAACCCCTTCATTATCAAGGATGACAGCGGGACGTGAGTCAAACAGCATAGCTAATAATTTGATAATGGTGATAATGAAATATGTAATTAATCCCCCACAAAATAAGACAATAAACAGCATATGTTTAATGCTTTGAAAATGGATTTGTTTATTATAAAATATACTAATAAAGTACGTGAGCATGAAGCTTAAAACTAAAAAAAAGAAAACGATCTTAGGTTTACTATAATAGAACGTAATATTTGATTTATCATTCTGCATACATTATCCTTTTTTAACTCAAAAACCTGAAGAGTTTTTGGTTTTCTATTTTCTTTTTTTACAATTTAAAACGATTTCATATCAAGTCAAGTGTGATTTATCGGATATTATATTTAGATAAAAACCATGATAGTTAAATGGTTTTCTAAATAATCTCAGCTATCAAGTAAAAATCAAGTATCTCCAAGGATGGAGTAAGGAAGGAGTAAGGAATGAATAAGGATGGAGTAAGGAATGAATAGCAAGTAAGTAGGACAGTATTGGGAAGGATTACTCATTTAGGAGTAATAAGGAATGTATGCTGTTCTTTAATAATTACATTTGTATTTGTTAATTGAAAACTGAACATAATTCCAGTTTAAAACTGTACAGAATTCACTCAGAATAGACAGCATTCTGACTTTGATATCTTTTAACAATTCGTAGTTTTTTCATGAGTAATAGTTATCAACTGAATTAAAAACGTACTGGGAATTGATAATAATATGTCATATTATAGAATAATAACAAATAAAAGTAATTATAAAAAACACAAGTAAACTAAGAGAACTATTCAATTTTCTTATTATAAACGGGTTTTCCCACTTTTTAAAATAAGAATATTTATTTTATTGACAAATTATTGGTATCTAATTATTTTAATTAATTAAAATATATTAATTACTGCAGAGGATTAATATGTTTTATTAGCCATGTTAATTTATTTTTAAGTAATATTGTATTTTTTGTCATATGCTTTTTAATAATTAATCTATTAGAACACATATTGTTAACAAGCAAAATAATGAAGTTAACAATCTGAAAATTGTCCTTTTTGTCCTAACCAAATATTTAAATAGAATATTAAGAGGATGTTATGTTAAAAACAGAAAGAATAAAGCAGTATTTTAAAAATATTATGTCAAAAAAAGATAGAAAAGGAAAAGAGAGTAAAAAGAGACAGTTTTTTGAAGATAATACCTCAAAAATAAAAGACATATATCTGGAACTATATAATTATAGTTTTTACCATGCCCCTTTAGATGAACCAGACAATGATAGATTTATTGGTAGAGAAAGATTACTTAATAAATTAGAAACAATTATTAACAGAAATAATTCAAATTCAGGTGTTTATCTTGTTACAGGTTATAGAGGTATGGGTAAAACCAGCTTTGTGAACCATGTTTTAAACAAAATTACTTTGACAAAAACTGATTTTACAAGAAATATTATTAACTTTACAAAGTATTTTATAAATACATTAGCAATTAACATATTGATGATTTATATAATATATTCTAGCTATAAATATCCAATATTAAACTATATAGATTATACTCTAATAAACAGATTAAATTTAGAAAAATCTTGTCTAAAAGTATTTTGGATATCATTAATAGTCTCTCTAATTATGCCAATAATTACCGTAAAAAGAAATCTTTATCTAAAAAGAAAACCAAGAGTATTTAAAAACAGGGTTTCACACCTAATAAAATTTGTCAAAAACATTAATAAATATAAAAACATACCAATTGGGGATCATCTTACAAAAGCAGTACTTAACATTTTTAAATCTCAGATGCTAGTTAGTTATATTTTATTTATTTTCTATTTTAGTATATCAGATAATTGTGTATTTACATTTATTAGAAATTTTTTAAATTATATGATACTAAACATTACCAAAACTTTCGGTTTTTTATCAGATAGTGGTTTCACAATAATCTCTAGTTCCTTATCAGATAGCAGTTACACAATTTTTAGTAATTGGATAGATAATATGATAATTTGTACTACCATATTCTCATGTCTAATATTTGTGTTGTATTTATCCTACATACTTTATTTGAGAATAAGCATATATTTTAAAAATGAAAATAAAAAGTCATACATATTTAAAGATGCACCCTTTATTATTGGCTCAGCATTTTTTAAAATTCTTAAATTAGTATATGAAAAACTCATTAACCAGAAAAGAAGATACATAGTAATAAAATTAAGTTTGGGTTTTGATAAATTAACCGAATTAGAAGTCATGCAACTATTAGCAAGGGATATAAGAAGAAAATATAGGGATTACCTTGATCATTTTACATCAAAGTATTTTACGTCATATTTTTTTAATCTAATAGTGTTTTCTCTGATTTACACATTTTTATTAAGCTCTTCATTAACAGAAGTAAAAATTACAACTAGAATTTTTTTGACAAAGACATACGGGAGTTATCTAAAAAACAATCATGGTACTTCAGATAACCCAAATCTATCCATAGTAATTGGTAGTGTGGTCAGTGAGATAAAAAGAGAAAGTATATATATTTATAAGTTTATCAGAACAATTATAATATTTAAGGATGTATTACCTGTAAGTCTCTATGATTTTCTTTATTTTTTAATAAATTTCTTATTTTACAATCTCATTTTAAGTATAATAATGGCAATAACTAATAGACTTTATCCAAATAATTATAAAAACAGAAAACTAAAAGAAGTCTATAATGACATTTGTTCTCTAGTAGAAAGAATTGATGCTAATATAATTGTTGAAAGCAATATGGAGAGAAGTGTTAACATGCCATATAATTGGTTTTTTAAATATATTAATAGAAAACAAAAAAATTACCCTATTGCCAATGTTAGAGAGATCGAAAAAGATTTAATAAAAATTTTAAACAAGAATAATCAATATCAATTAATCTATAACAATCCACAAGTAATTGTAGTTTTTGATGAAATGGATAAAATTGAAATAAATTCAAACTCTGTATTAACCGAAATGGCAGAAGCTGATTTGCTTAAGTCTCAGAACGAAAATCAACACAATACGATAGAACATAGTAGAAAAAGAAGAAGTGCAGTTTTTTCATTGCTTTCAAATTTAAAAGACTTTCTGAACAATTCAAAAGCAAAATTTCTTTTTATTGCAGGTCATGAAATGTCTGATGCATCTTTAGCAGATGTATCTGATCCCGAGTCATTTACGAGTTCAATTTTTCATGAAGTAATAAATATTGACAGTTTTTTTTCTGACAAATCCGATTCGAAAGCTATGTCTATCACAGGAATTACTGAAAGCTATGTATGTAAATACCTTTTTCCAATTTGGTATAAATCAAAAGAAACCAATTTTTATAAAGAGTATTCATTAAAAGAGTATGAATCATACTTAGAAAAATTTTTTTTTAATTCTGATTTTCCATTAAAACTAACAAAAATAAAGATAAAAAAAGAAAATGAAGATATTTTTATAAAGGAATTAATTTCGAATAAAATTAGTCGTGGTTGCGACATAAAAGATTATATTCATAAAATTTTAAATGGAGAATTAATCTTTTTGCCTGATAGTTACAAAAATTTATATAGTATAGAGTTAAAAGAACAAAGCGAAAGTATAATCATTGATGAGATAAAGAAATTTGATGCAAAATTCATTAAGAAAAAAAAGAGACTTAATTTTGAAAATTTATTAGAATATTTGAAGGGTTTTTATCACACTACAAAAATAACAGACGAGGATTTTATAATATTTTGTCTAACTCTAAACAACTATTGTATAAATAAAATTCATAATTTTAAATATTATTATTTATCCTTCATTTTGAATAAACAAAAGAGGGAGAAAATAATAGTAAATTTACAACATTTTATTGTATTTCTTGCATACAGAAGTAATGGTGCACCTAAAAAAATTACTAACTTATTTGAAAAAAAAATAAGATTTATTAGAAGTAGGTCAGAATTAGAAAGTGCAATAGTAACAGGATATTGTGTTAATTCTCTTTACTTGCATTTTAATTATTACACTCAGTATAATCTTGAACTTATAAATTACTTATATAATCCGGTTCAATTACTTGTAAATGCAACAATAAAGGATTATGGTGATAAATTACTTGTAGCAACATCATTTATAGTAGATCATATTTTTAAGTTTCATCACACAGGTTTTTCTGATCAAGATTTGGAGATAATGCCAGAAATCCTCACCTTTAATAAAACTCCGAATCTCAGAGAAGTAATTCAAAGAATTATTGGACATTTATCCAAAACGCATTTAAAAAAGATCAATAATGGATTACAGGATTATGTTTTTACAAGAAGAATAGTAGAAGAGATTTCATTTTTATCCAAAGTAATGGAAAGTGAATCAGCTGCTTTTAATTTTACTCTTGATGAATCACTGTCAATGAAACAATATTATAATGTAAAACTAATCACTTTAGAGAAAAAAATACATGATTACCAAAACTCTCACAATCTTTTGAAGTCAATCGCCTATTATCATACAATTATTGGTGATTTGCATTATAATGATGAAGAATATATAGATGCTTTAATTCATTATAATGAAGCAATTCAGTCACTGTCAATAACGATGAAAGAAGATAGTAATAATTTAGAAAATTATATTAAGTATTTAAGAATAAAAATAAAGTATGGGTTAACACATGAAAAAATGGGGGAATGTGATACTGCCTTGTCAATTTATGAAAATTTGACAATGAATTCAATTGATAAATTTCTTCAGTATGGTGAAAGCAAATTAAAGAAAACAGAAATAGAAAAAATTCTAACAGAAAAGCTCATAGCAAATGATGAATTGTTACATAGTCAATTTGCAATTTTCGAAAATTTTAAATTAATACTTCAGCCTTTATTGGCAAAATTATATGTAATAGAAAAAAATTCTCCTAATGGTATTGTCATAACAGATTTAATAAGAGTTAAAATGGAGTTTGAAACATTCTTGCAGCTTGCCAGATATGAAGAGAATATTAATCTGATAACAGAATTTTTAAGAAAACTGGGGAATTTATTTTACTATAAAAACAAAAAATTAATATTAAATGAAAAAGATTTTAATAAAATATTTGATTTTATTCATCAAGATATTAAATTAAATATATGTTTGGACGAGAATTGTAATGTATCATGTAGGTGTTCTCAAACAAATATTTTTTTATGCTTAAAACACATCAATAAGGATAAAATCTTTATTTGGGATTGCAATACAGTATATTCTTCATGTCTAAATACTTATATAAATTTAATTACTAATGTTGCATCATCCTTTAAAAATAAAACAATATCAGAAAACAGACAAATTTCTTTAGAACTTGCTTTGAATATTTCTTTGCTTGCTGATTCACTCTTATCTTGTAACAATCAAGAAAGAAGTTCTAATCATATGATACCTATAGAATTTATGAACATTCTTTCAGAATCAATATTTATAAAGGAAACAGAAAATTCCGAAGCAAATTTCTTTCAGAATATTATAAATTTATTCTATCATCATGAAAAATCATTAAACATCCTGTCTTTCAAATACAAAAAAAAATATGATTATGTTATATATAGTATGATTTTAAATTTAATTTCAGCTAATATTTACTATTCTATTAATGCCTATCGTGAACAATACGAATCATTAAGAAAAATTCTTTATTACTTTTCCAGAACACAAATCTTTAAGAATAATATTGACCAAACCTTTATAAACATAGTAAAAAAATATATTCTACAACCTGCGATACATGCTTTATATAGAGCTTATGCGAATATTCATAGAATAGAAATCCAGTTAACAAAGAGTTCATTTGTTGATAATCCCTTAATAAAAAATGATTCTTTTGATATATCTAGAATTTCATTAAATGCAGACATAAAAGAACTAATAATTATTTTTGAACAAATAAAGTTATCTTTGTTTAACAAAAATTTTCATTTATATTCACCGGCTTTTTCAAAAATAAACTCAATTGCCACAATGACTTTGTCATATAATAGAATTTTTGAGCTAGATATGAAATCTAGTATAAACTATAAAATATTAAAAAAACTATTAAAATTACAGTTTAATGATGAATTTGATGATTCTAATAATCAATTAATCAAAGAGTCCATAAATAATATTGTATCATTTATTTTAAAAAAAGAATGTGAAAATGAATGTAAATGTGAAAGAGAGTGTAGATTAAATCAGGATACTATTGATTATTTATCAGAAATTTACTTCGTATATGATAAAAAAGAAATTATCAAAATAGATTTATTTGATATTATAAAGTTTTTGATTTTAGATTCAATAACAAATCTTTTTCTCGTTGAAAAAACTATTAACATTCTAGGAGTCTCATATAAAAATTCTTATTGTTTATTTGCTGATATTTACTATAATATGGGGAAATGGTGTCTAATGCTCAACTATCTGGTGGAAATAATTAAAAATGTAGAGGATGAAAACTCAATTTTAAGTAAATCAAACAAAGAAATTGAATTAATTATTGAGAAACAAATTGGAGTTAATGGATGGAATTATTTATCTCCAATATATCATAAAGAAAAATCACTATCTTTTTATAAATCAGCAAAGGAAGTACATTCAGAAGGCTCAGCTTATAAAGATCTAATTTCAAATATGTTCTTCATAAATGATGATTTTAACTCAGAAATGTATCATTTTTCAGCTGCATTAGAAAGGTATTTATTGCAATCTTCTTCTGTTGAAGAAAGAATTAAAAAATTATCAGATTCAGTAAATTTATCTCATATAAGTAGGTATGAATCATATAAACTATATTAGGTATGAATCTACATAAAATTATTATTTTGAATTAAACAGAGATAAATTTATATACTTTTCTTGTAACAATTAAGAAAATTGGTTGGTGGAAGTTAATCTGGTAAAAATATTTATGATAGCTTGGAGGAGATATCAACGCCCTAAAGAAATATTTATAGAAAGGGTTACGCTCCTAATGAAGACGCTTACGTCTATAATATACTATTTAAGTTCAAATTCACAGGTAACGGTTACAGAGATCTGTTTATTTTTTGAGGAGGTATTGTATATGCCATATGATTGTACATCGGTGGAATAAGGTTCAGTGATTTGAAAAACACCGACTCGAGCATTTAATAATTTTCCAATTTTTGCTTTACTAGATGAGGCAACCTGTTCTGCTCTTGATCTGGCATCTTTTGTAGCTTCAGCGATGATTAGTTTTTTCAATTCAGGGAGAGAGGCTAAATAATATTGAATCTGGCTGTTTCTGATTTGTAGGTTTTTATCATACAATTCAGAGGGATTAAATCCAAGCTCTTCAATAGCAGAAAATTGACTGGAATCTTTACAGGTAAAGGTAATCATCTGATCGATATTATAACCTTTTGGGCTTCCGCTTGTATCATAGATTGGGTAACTATAAGCAGGGTTGATGGATAGATCTTTTGTATTTAAGTTATGGTTTCCAAAAAAGTTTCTCAAATCAATAATGTTTTGATTAAGTGAGCGATATGCTTGATTTAGATTGTTTTGCTGAGCAAAAGCTCCCAGAGTAATTTGCCATTTTAAGATATCAGATCTGGTCAACTGATTGGCTGAACCTACCACTCTAACTGTTCTGACAGACTTTTGAGCTTTATAAAAAAAAGAACCCAAAATGATGGAAGAGATGATGAGTCCCAGACTCAATATGGAAGTGAAGTTTCTGTTCATGATTACCTCTTATATGATTTTTTTACTTTTTGAAATTTAAAAATTAAAGACTCATCTTCGGTTTTAACAACAACAGCTGAAAAATCACCAAACAAATCATGATTACACTTAAAATGAATAGTTCCCTTTACTGATTTACCAGGATCTAAGGTTGTTTTTCTTAACGAGTTTTCCCATTCTTTGATTTCAGACTTGTAATTATTCATAGATTCTTCATAGTTTTTTTGATCATTATCCAGTTGTTCTTGTCTTTCTTTTTCTTCTTTTTCACGAGATTTTCTTTCTTCATAGGTTTCATTTTTATGAGAAGATGCTAGATCGCCTAAGGATAAAAGTAAATTACATGAAGAGAGAATGCAATGTTTATTTGCTTCTGAATATCTTTCTCGTTCCAATTTTAAGATCATATCATCTGGATTAATGGCTCTCTCATTGATATTAAGGGCTTTTATCTGGAAAAGAGAATCCGTATTAATCAGGTAGTAAAAATTATCTGAACTTATAACTATTGGTTTATCTCCAGTATTTAATAATTCTAACTCAAAATTTATTTGATTATAAGAAATTGTAGAATATGAGAGAGAACCTTCTAACGTTTTAGAGCTTGATTGAGTCATAGCTTTTCCATTATCCCATCGATCAGTTTTCACTGGTTCAAATACATAGTAATGATTTGGTGCGCAAGCGCTTAGTAATAATAATACTAGGACTAAAAAGAACAATAGATTTTTCATAAAATCTCCTTACTTAAAAGTATGTTAAACTTTTAAAAGAAAGCTTTGGTGTTTTTTGTATGATAGACCTGTTCAAAAAAGCTATCAGTAACTAATTCTCCATCATATAGATTGATGATTCTTTTACTCATTTGTGCATGGTGTGGGGAATGAGTTGTCATGATAATGGTTGTGCCTTCCTGATTAATCATTTTAAGCAGATTCATGACATCCATCCCATTTTGAGAGTCCAGATTACCTGTTGGTTCATCTGCAAGCAAGATTTGAGGATTGGTTACAATAGCTCTAGCTACAGCTATCCTCTGCTGTTGACCTCCAGATAAGTAATTAGGGTATTTATCTTTTAAGGGAAGAATCCCTAATTGATCCATAACTGAAAGAATTCTGGTTCTTTTTGAAGAAGTTTTTTCGTCAAAGTATAATAAGGGGAGCTCAATATTTTTATAAACAGTCAGTTCATCAATCAGATTGAATTTCTGAAAAATGAAACTGACATTATTTTTTCTAAATTGAGATCTCATGCGTTCGTTAAGGCAATTAATTTCATTATTAAAAAAGAAATATTCACCATCAGTTGCTGTATCAATCATTCCAATAATGTTTAAGAGAGTAGATTTACCACTGCCTGAAGGGCCCATAATGGAAAGAAATTCTCCTTTATCGATTCTTAAGGATATCTTTCTTAAGGCAATAGTCTCAATCTCTGAGGACATATATAGTTTGTTGATGGCATTTAGATAAATCATATTAATCTCACCTCATATATCTATCAGGTAATAAGAATAATATTTCATTTTCTTTTGTCAAGATTATTCATAACGCAAAGCATCGACAGGATTTGCAGTAGCGGTGCGATAGGCGACCAACCCTACAGTTAACCAAGCAATAAAGAAGGCAATGACAGTGGCATATAGAAAAGAAAGAATTGGCACGGATATATGATAAGGGAAATTATTAAGCCAACTGCTCATCAGATAATATGAAACAGGCCATGCTATCAAATTTGAGATTAATACTAATTTGCTAAAATCTTTTGTTAACAATAAAATGATACTCTTAATACTGCCACCCATAACTTTACGGATTCCTATCTCTTTTGTTCTCTGTTGTGCTGCAAAAGTCGCTAAACCTAACAAACCTAAACAGGCAATGAATATGCACATGATGGCGAAATATCCGAATACTTTGACTAATCGGCTTTCAGACAAATATTTTTCTTCAATATTGTCTTCTAAAAATTTATATTCAAAAGGAAATCTTGTGAAATATTTCAACCATGTTTTTTCAATCTTGGCAACAGTAAAGCTTGGATCTCCAGCTTTTATGCGAATATAGATATAATTTAATGGATTTTGACTTGGAAGAATAATTAAAGGTTCAACTGGATTGTGTAGGGTATTATAATTAAAATCTTTTACCATCCCAATAACTGGCACTTTAGACTGATATGACGGGTCTCCAATTAACTGACCGATGGGATTCTTTTCCCAACCCATCAATCGAGCGGCAGATTCGTTTATAATATATCCGGGGAAAGTATTATTAGTAAAATTCCCTGAAACAGTAGTGCCATCCAGTGTTTGAAAATTCTCTCCCTTGCTGAATTTTATTCCCATCAAAGGGATATAAGAAGCATCGACATAGAGGAAACTAATTGGTTTGTTTATAGTTTTACCTTTATCATAAAAAGGAAAGACAAGTTTGCCTTGTTCAGCTATAGGTTCATTTGTAGAAGTAGCCATTCCCAATATATCTGAATCTTTAAGTAAATCACTTCTAAAAGAGTTATAGTTGTTGACATAGGCACTATCAACTAATGCTTGAAAAAAGATTAGATTTTCTTTTTTATAGCCCAGATCATGTGTCTTTAAAAAGTTTAACTGCCTGATAACAATCAGGGTGCCTATGATCATGATAATTGATAATGAAAATTGAAATACAACCAGTATTTGTCTGATTAGTTTCCCTTTTTTTCCTTTGGTAGCTTCTCCTTTTATTACAATTGCTGGTTGATAGGAAGAAAGGAAAAACGCTGGATAGCTTCCTGAACCTAATCCAATTAAAATTGTTATAATGAAGATTCCACTAAAGATCCACCAAGGTGTATGACTGTCAAAGCTGAGTTTTTTTTCTGCTAATTGATTAAATACAGGTAATATCAGCTCTACCATTATAAACGCTAGGAATAAAGCAATGAGGGCAAGGATTATGGATTCAATCAAAAATTGAGAGATTAACTGGCTTTTTTGGGCACCAACAACTTTTCTTAAACCAACTTCTTTTGCTCTTTTTGCTGAACGAGCCGTCGCTAAATTCATGTAATTAATAGAGGCGATTGTTATTAAGAATATCCCAACAATAATAAAAATCATGATGTATTCTTTTTTACCTTGTGGAACGTCCCATTCTAATTTTTCAAAATGAGTATTGACTAATTGTTGAATATTAGGTTGATATTTTGCATTGATTTGTTTTCCTAACTCTGCCATGTATTTATTATAAAAACCATCTGTTTTTTTATGAAAAGTTTCAAAGTTTGAATTCTCTTTTAATAAGATATAAGTAAAACAGGACACATTCCATAGCCCATTAAGATTTTGTGTTGATTCTGCTCCTGGTCCCATTCTGTTTATCTGATTTTTAATGCTTGCTAAGGCATCATATTTTATATGAATATTATCAGGATAATTTTTAAATACACCTGTGACTTGATAGGGAACTCCATTGCCTGACGTTATTACCTGATTTAATGGGTTTTCATCTCCAAAGAACTTTTGAGCATACTCTTCAGAAAGTACAATCTTATTGATTCCAGTTAAAGCTGTTTTTGGGTCACCATAGATGAACTCATGTTTAAATATCTGAAGAATACTAGGGTCAGCATAAAAGGTATTTTGAATAAAAGTGCTTTTATTATTTCTAATAAAGAGAGATTTTCCAAGTTGGATTAGTCTTCCATAATCTTCTACCTCTGAATACTCTTGTTTAAACAAGGGTCCGATTATTAAGGAAGATTGCGCAAAATGGTCTTCTTTCCCTTCAATCACAAAGTCTGAACTAATCCTGTATATCCTTTTATAATTATCATGATAATGCTCATAAGAGAGTTCATTGTATGTATATAAGGCTATTAAGATCACACCAGCTAATCCAATAGCAAGTCCAATAATATTCAAAAAACTATAGAGTTTTGAATTCATAATATTTTTTAAGGCGATTTTTATATAATTCTTAAGCATGGGATCTCCTTTATAGTTCTTGAGAAATCGATCCGTTGATCACTTTTCCGTCTAAAAGATGAATTTCTCTATTTGCATAGCGTGAATGTGCAGGAGAGTGAGTAACCATGACGATGGTTGTACCTTCTTTATTAAGATCAGTTAATATATCCATCACTTCATCACCGTTTTTTGAGTCTAAATTGCCGGTCGGCTCATCAGCCAATATCATTCGTGGGTTAATAACAACGGCTCTGGCAACGGCAACGCGTTGTTGCTGTCCTCCTGATAGTTGTTGAGGATAATGCTTTCTTCTGTGGGCGATTTGAAGCCTTTCCAGGATTTCATTTACATTCTTTTCTCTGATTTTTCCAGGAATTTTCATGTATAGATAAGGAAGCTCAACATTTTCATATACAGTCAGCTCATCAATTAGATTAAAACTCTGAAAGATGAAACCAATTTTAGACATACGAAGTTCGGTTCGTTTGTATTCATTGTAATTAGTAATATCGATGTTATCGAAAAAGAGTTTTCCATCAGAAGGTTGATCTAATAATCCGATAATGTTTAACAGGGTTGTTTTTCCACATCCCGAAGGACCTATGATAGAAACAAACTCACCATCTTTGATCTCAATATTTATGTGGTTCAAGGCAGTAGTTTCAATAGTATCTGTTTGATACACTTTCATTAAATCAATTGTTCTAATCATTTTTTGCCTTCCTTTTTAATTTTTAATAATTCAGCTTTATCAAAGTTTTCGTACCCGCTAAGGATTACTTTTTCATCTGAATTTAATCCAGAAAGTATTTCATAATAATCAGGGTTTTGTCTTCCTGTTTTTATCATTCTTTTTCTTGCTTTTTTCATATCTTTATCAATAACAAATATCCATTGACCACCTGTTTGTTGTAAGAAAGAGCCTTTGGGGATTACTAAACATTTATCGGTTTTCCCAAGTTCAAGTCTAATAACAAAGGATTGCCCAATATAAAGATCTTTTATCTTATCATTTAGTAAAAATTCTACTTTAAATGTACCATTACTAACTTCAGGATTTACTTTTGTTAAGGTAATTTTGTAGCTGGTATTCTCTAATTCTGCGACAGCCTGAACGCCTATTCTCACCTTATTCAGGTAGTACTCATTAACAATAGCTTCAATTTTATAACTATCTATTACATTTAAGGTTCCTAATCTTTCTCCGGCTCCTTTAGCTTCACCAATTTCAGCTTTTAAAGCAGTTAGTTGACCATTTAAAGGGGCAGTAATGGTTAAGCCATCCATTTTTTCTCTGATTAACTGCAGGTTTTGTTGTAATCTTCGGACTGAATCGTTTAATTGGTCGATCTGTACCACTCTGAATAAAGAGTCCTGTTTCATGGATTCTATCAAAAGTGTGTGACGTTCTTTTAAAAAATCGTATTGCTCACTTCCTTTTAAGAATTCTTGTTTGGAAATCATTTTACGGTCAAATAATTCCATGTTGTTTTGGTAATCTCTTTTAGCTTGTTTAATTTGATATTCATTTTCAATGAGTTGACCTTTTAAGGAAAGCTTCGTTTGTTCCATTTGTAATCTTGTATTTCTGAGATTATTCATTTGATCAGCTAATTCAGCCTCACGGTTCATTAAATTCATCTGAAGGTTTGAATTACTTAGTCGTAAGATACGTTCACCTTTTTTAACTACAGAGCCCTCTTCTTTATAGATTTCTTCAATTCTTCCACCTTCCATGGCATCCAAATAGATTATTTTTTCTGGAACAACCTTTCCTGTTAGTATGGTATAATCTTTAAACTCCATAACTTTAGCTTCACCAATTTGTAAATGATTTAAATCCACAAGTTTAAGACCTATCTTAGAAAAAAGAAGGATATAAATTAACAGGCAAAAAAAACAAAAAGTAGTACAGAAAAAAACAATTCTTTGTTTTGTCCAATACTTACGTTTTACGATTTTGTCCATATTATTGGTCATTTGATTTTCCATAATTCCCCTTTATAAATTCTTTTATTAAGTGCATTCTTAATGCCAAAAAGAGAGAATCATGTTAAAACAATATAAAACAAACAAATACGAGAAGGAAATCAATCCTATATTAAGAGGATACTGTTCGATAATGGGATTATCTGTCCGATAATGGACGGTAATTCTTGACAAGAATTTTAGATTATCATAATGTTTATTAAATTGGAGGATTTAATGTCTGACAAAGTAAGTGTCCTAGCCGTTGATGATGATTTAGATGTTTTATTTTCATTAAAGCTATTTTTAAAAAATAATGGAATTGATGCTGTCACTGAAAGTAATCCTCAAAATGTTTCTTTATTAATACAGGAGAAACAATTTGACGTAGTTTTACTTGATATGAATTATTCAAGAGATACTTGTAGTGGGGATGAAGGGTTTGACTTATTGAAAGAAATACATGGGATTGATCCTTTTGTTCAGGTGATCTTTATGACAGCTTATGGAGATATAGAAAAAGCAGTGAAAGCACTTAAAGAAGGGGCTTTGGATTTTATTTTAAAACCCTGGCAGAATGAAAAGCTTCTGGCAACCATAATTTCAGCTTATGAATTGGCAAATTCAAAAAGGGAAAGAGAAAAGTTAATCCAGAAACAACATGTTTTACTAAATGAAATGAATGCTCCTTTTCATAATATTATTGGTCAATCCTCACAAATGATAGAAGTTTTTGAAATGATAAAGAAAGTTGCTCCAACAGAAGCGAATATTTTAATAACAGGAGAAAATGGAACAGGCAAAGAGTTAGTAGCAAGGGCAATTCATAATTGCTCTTTAAAGAAGAATAATATTTTCTTAATGGTTGATTTGGGGTCTATTCCAGAAACGTTATTTGAAGCAGAATTATTTGGGTATCTGAAAGGAGCTTTTACTGATGCAAAAAAAGAAAAAATCGGACGTTTTGAGTTAGCAGAAGAGGGGACATTGTTTCTTGATGAGATTGGTAATCTGAATCTTCATCAACAGGCAAAGCTTTTGACAGTTTTAGAAAAAAAGGAGATCATTCCTATTGGGTCAAATAGATCAAAGCCAATCAATGTTCGTTTAATTTGTGCTACAAATGAGCCACTATCAAGATTGAAATCTGGAGAGTATTTTAGAAAAGATTTACTATTCAGGATTAATACTGTCGAAATAAATTTACCTTCTCTCCGAGAAAGAAAAGAGGATATCCCTTTGTTGGTCAGTCATTATTTCACTGTTTTTAGGAAAAAATATAATAAGCAAACACTGGATATAGATACTTCTGCAATGCGGTTTCTTTCTGAGTATTCTTGGCCAGGAAATATCAGAGAACTTCAACATGCTATTGAACGTTCAGTCATCTTAGCGACAAAAACAATTCAAAAAGAAGATTTTAGTTATTTAAATCAGTCAACTCATGTTGAGACTAATAAGTCTTATCAGTTATCAGATCTAGAAAAAAATGCAATAATGCAGGTGATAAAAAAGCATCAGGGAAATATAACATTTGCTGCGAAAGAATTGGGATTAACACGTTCAGCTTTATATAGAAGATTGGAAAAATATGGGATTTAAAAACTTTAGATTTCAACTTGCTTTGCGGATGTTATGTACAATGTTTTTTTTATCAGCATTTATACTTACTGTATTTAATGGTCATTATATTTTTATTTCAATATTTTTTCTATTGGCTTTTATTTATATGATGTTTAATCTCTATTCTTACATTGATCGGATCAATAATCATTATATTTCATTTTTAGAATCAATAATAAATTCTGATTTTAACCGAATATTTCATTTTCAATCTTTGGGAGGAAGTTTTTTTAGATTACACCAATTATTTGACAGAGTTCGGATCGAAGTGCAACAAATAAAATCACAGCGTGATGAGCAAATATATTACTTAAACATGGTTATTGATCAATTAGGTATTGGGATTCTTACTTATGATCAAGCTGGTAAAATTGATCGAATAAATCAAGCTGGAAAGACTATCTTTATGAATAATAATCCTTATTATGTTCGTGATTTATATGAAACACATCATGATCTTATTGAAATCATCCAGTCATTGAAAGATGATGAGAAGATTACTTATAAATCCGAACTTAATCATGAAAGCAAAACCTATATGGTTCAATGTACTCGTCTTCAATTTAAGGATAAATGGTTGAAATTAATAACTATTCAGGACATACGATCTGAAATGGAAGAAAATGAGATTGAAGCTTGGCAAAAGTTAATTCGGGTATTAACACATGAAATCATGAATTCAATTACACCGATCACCTCCTTAGCCTCAACAATTTCTGTAATGATTGATGAGCATACTCCTCAAAATTACTCAGATATAAAAAATGCAGTCGATACAATTCATAAACGCAGTGTGGGTTTATTGTCCTTTGTTGAATCATTTCGTAATTTAGTTAAAATTCCAAAACCTGTTTACAAATCAATATCAACTTCTGACTTTTTAAATCGATTAAATCAACTGACAGCACATTCATTAAAAAATTCATCAATAAAGGTTATGTATCATTTACCCATCAATAATTTTAATTTTACTTCAGATGAAAGACTTTTGGAACAAGCTATGATCAATTTAATTAATAATGCTTTAGAAGTATTAGATAATTCTACTCAGGGAACAGTTGAAATCTTTCTTGAAAAGAATGATCTAAATCAGATTAAAATCAGAGTGATAGATAATGGACCTGGTATTCCAAAGAATAATCTAGATAAAATATTTATTCCATTTTATACAACAAAAAAAAATGGTAGTGGAATCGGATTGAGTATTGTCAAACAAGTAATAAACAGACTCAAAGGCAGGATATCTGTCCAATCTGAAACTAATATATCGACTTGTTTTGAAATAATTTTGCCTCAATAGGATCATGATTATCTGATTAGCAAAGTGCTCTATCAACTAATAAATTAATAATTCATTCCTTAAGTTGCATTTTATTGTTCCTTTCAATTATCTTTTTAAAAGAAAGGTTGTCAACTGGCAATCCACAACTACATACAGGTAAAACACAGAGGTTCTTTCTATTTATTTTGTAACAAGACTACTTTTTGCTTGACTTTTTTAAGAATGAGAAGTAATCTTATTAAAGAGGTCTTAATGAAAAAAATTTTCTTTCTAAAATTTAATGATATTGATATTGATTGTATAGAATTTTTGGAAAAGCTTGGAAATCAGGTAACTCAGCAAAATTTTGATACTTTAAGCAATGATATTTCTTCTGAAACCAATTACACTCTTTCTGATTTATTAACAAAAGATGATGGTTATGATTATTTTTTTATGAATCTGAAGGATATCATAAAAATAAAAAATAAGATTAGTTTTAACAAAATCCGAAAAATAGTACCAATTATGATGATTTGTCAAAATCCTGATAATTATAACCCTGAATCCGATTTTGAAGATTTTTTACCTGATGCCGTTATTGGAATCAAACAGAATAAAAAAATAATAGAACTTCAGTTTGCTTTGGCTAAAAAATCTCAACAGAATTATTTAAAAACCTTGGAATATATTACAAATCTTGAGAATAATCAAATACTTCAAAATAATGCTGATGACGATTTTGAATACACATCCTATAATTCGATTAAACTCACCCAAGTTAGTTTTTTATCAAATATGAGTCATGAACTGAGAACGCCATTAAACGGGATTATTGGGCTAACTAATTTGTTAGCCAGAACAGAATTGACCGCAGAACAAAAAGAATATATAGAGCTTATTTTAAACTCATCAGATAGTCTTCTAAGCATAATAAATGATATTCTTGATTATTCACGAATAAATGCGAATAAACTGGAAGTAAGAAAAGAACAATTTACCCTCAATGATAAAATCGTTTCAATGCTGAAGACTTTAACTATAAAAGCTCATCAAAAAGGTTTGGAATTGATTTATGAACAAAGTCCTGATATTCCACAACACTTAATTGGTGATTATGGAAAGGTCAATCAAATCTTAATTAATTTAATTGGGAATGCAATAAAATTTACAACAAAAGGTGAAATTAGAATTGATATAAAAAAAGAGTGGATAAATGCTGAGAAGATAATGCTGAAATTTGTAGTAACAGATACTGGTAAAGGTATGGATAAATGTTTTATTAATCGGATTTTTGATCCTTTTTTTCAAATAGAAAATTCAGTTGAGGAAAAAAAAACAACAGGTTCAGGTTTAGGATTAGCCATTAGTAAACATTTAGTGGAAATTATGGGAGGAGAGTTAACGGTTGAATCAGAGATTGGAAAAGGGAGTGAGTTTCATTTTACAGTTTTATTAGATTTTATAAAATCTAATTCTGATCATAATCCAACAATAAACTTATTAAAAGATAAACGAATTCTCATCATAGATGATAGTGCAGGAATCAGGAAATACTTTAGAAACGAACTTTCTAAATATGGAATTGTTTCAGATTCTGCTAGTGATCAGGATGAAACAAAACATTTTTTAGAATTAAGCAAAAAAGACAATCATCAATATGATGTGATTTTGCTGGATCTTGTGTTAAAAGAATGTACTGGCTGGGAGATAGCAGAATTTATCCGTCAAGATTCCTTTTTTAAACAGACAAAGATAATCATTATAACTGGGATGAGTAGTTATGATCTTCCAGATTATGCTATTCAATTAGGTATTCATACTTTTCTTAGAAAACCAGTCTCATCAGTTGAGCTCATTAATTCAATATTAACAGAATTAAATTTTAGTATTAAGCAAGAAATTGAAGAAATTCAGGAAGATATTCCTTTGTTAAACATCCTTCTTGTGGAAGATGAATCAATTAATAGAAAATTTGCTCAGAAATTATTAGAGAAAGTTGGGCATACTGTAAAAATTGCCATGAATGGAAAAGAAGCTGTCGAGCATTACCAAAAAGAAGATTTTGATTTGATATTAATGGATTTGCAAATGCCGATAATAAATGGTTATGAAGCAACCCGCATTATTCGTCAAATCGAACATGGAGAGTTTAAACATACACCTATTATTGCTCTAACGGCTTATTCTTTACAAGAAGAAATTGATAAATGCCTAGCCATTGGTTTGGATGATTGTATGATTAAACCTATTAATTTAAATGAGCTTAATCAAAAGGTAAGGTATCTAATAAAGAAAGATTCTTCATCAGTCATTGAAACAATACAGCCTATCCCAAAAATAGAGACAGCATCGATGAATAAAGAAGCTTTTTTTAAAAACCAAAACAATGACAAAGACTTTATTTTGGAAATTATAGAAATGTTTCTACAAATTTTACCCAATTATTTAGATAACATAAAGAAAGCTATTAGCGAGAAAAAATCAAATGACTTACAAAAATCTGCCCATACATTAAAAGGATCCTTGAGAACTTTTTTTGCTATAAAGAGTCAAGAACTGTCAGCAGAATTGGAACAAGCAGGTAAAAATAATGAATGGGCTGAGGTTGACACATTATATGATGAACTAGAAAAAGAAATCAGACTACTCATCGTAGAAATGAGCAGTCTGATAGAAATGTTATTTGAATAGCTTATGGCTTATATTTGGCAAATTTTTCATCCCAAACACTAATACGAGCCCCTTTGTCTGTATAAGGTCCACCAGGAGGCACTTGATCTTTTAAGCGTTTGTCATAAGTTAACACTTCTCTTAGTCCGTGTTTATAGCTTGGATTATAGGTTTGTGCCTGCATGGTGTTTTGAGTTCTTCCCCCATAAACTATGAAATGTCTGGGATTATATTCTTTTGTTTGATTGTTCCAAAGCCACATATAAACTCCCATACCGGTTTCTATGATGGTGATTTGTTTGTTGGAGAGGATATTGCCCGTTATTAAAACATTATAATTATTGGGTTCACATTTATCACTGACAACAAAATTTCCATTACAGAATAATCCAAGAAGGCTGTTGTCACCACTGGGTAATGGTATATACTCACCTTTTATACATTTGTCTATAAAGGCTTGATTTTTATAAAGTGATTGATAGACAATACTGCTATCAGCATATAAATTTCCTTCAGTGATAATGGAAAGTTTTCCTTTAATAAATCCTTTAACTCGTATATCTTTTTGGGCATTGCTATTATATAAAATATTGCTTTTTTCAGCAAGATCACTGATTTTAATAACCTTATCATCGCCATTATTTTCGATATTATCAATACTGAGTCTTAAGTATTCTCCTCTCAGGAAAATATAACCGTAGGTATTCCCCCCGCTGGTTAACTGATATGTCTTTGAGAGGTCATAATTCAGGTCTAATTTATTGCTTCTTGTAGGCATGGCTATAATGGGATGGTTGATGATAGGTTGACCGCCTTTGTAGCCTTTAAAATAATTGGCAAATTCTTTAGGAGAATAACTAACTGATTTTGTGACAAAAATAATGTCCGTGAAAATGGGGCCTGAATTTAGAGGAAAGCCTTTTAATGTACTACTATATTTGTTAAAAGTTCCAACTCCTAAAAAGCCATTTACATAAACAGGTCCATCAATCAATTCACCATCTCCATAATAAGAATTTGGAAAGCTATTTGTAAATAAACTAAATTCAGTGAATGGCATTCTTTTATAAACAGTTTTTGTGGTACAAATGGCTGCATTAACTCTGCCTATAGACATAACGCCCCATTCTTTGTTTGGCATTAATTTTTTAATACCAGGCAAAGAATCTGTGTAAACCATGACCTTTACTTCAGAGTTAGCAATTTCAAAAATGTTACTATCTTGGACATAATAAGTTGGAGATAAAGCAATAATGAGAGAAGCTTGATCAATGTATAAGCTTCGAATATCTTTAACAGTATTATGTGCATACGTGTTAGAAATAAACTTTGCCAGTTTAGTGTCACTATCATTTCCCAATCCGGTCACTAAACGAAGTTCATCACTATTAATGGCAACAATGATTAAGCCTGCGATAAATAACATCAAGCCTAACGAGATCAAAACTGTCTTTCCCATATCGCTCCTCCATTTTCTTATTT
The DNA here is from genome assembly GCA_963678255.2 of Cloacimonadales bacterium (SeqCode). Lineage (GTDB taxonomy): Bacteria > Cloacimonadota > Cloacimonadia > Cloacimonadales > WRIO01. The sequence goes on along the minus strand of CAXXTW010000001.1, from coordinate 72,163 downwards.
ATCAATAATAAAAGCCATTCTTATGCCAAAAAGAAAAAGGAGGATTGCTCCTCCTTTTTTAAGATATGTTTAAGAATTATTTTATTGTGGCAAAAGATTCTTTCCAAACACTGATTCGTGCGCCTTTGTCTGTATATGGAGCACCAGGAGGCACTTGTTCTTTTAAGCGTCTGTCATAATTAATGACTTCACGAAGACCATGTTTATCGCTGGGATTGTAAGTTTGAGCTTGGAGAGAGTTTTGAGTACGACCTCCATAAACAATAAAGTGTCTGGGGAAATATTCTTTGGTTTTGTTGTTATAATCCCATTTATAGGTGCCCATACCAGTTTCAATAATGGTTATCTCTTTATTAGACAATACATTTGCAGTAATAAGGACATTATAATTATAAGGTTCACAGTTGTTGCTTACAATAAAGTTTCCATTACACATAAGTCCAAGCATACTCTTATCTTTATCAGGAAGAGCCATATATTCTGCTGCAACACATTTATCAATAAATTTTTGATTTTTATAGACAGATTGATAGACAAGACTACTATCAGCGTATAGATTTCCTTCTGTAACGATTGAAAGATTTCCTTTTAAAAATCCTTTTACTCGGATTTGTTTAGAGGGATTATCATTATAAAGGATATACCCTTTACTTTTTAAATCACTAATCTTCATTTTAACATCATCAGCATCATTTTCAATGCTGTTAGTACTTAACTTTAGATTTTCACCTCTGAGGAATATGTAACAATAAGTTTTTCCATTGAAGGTAAGGCTAAAGGTTTTTGATAGATCAAATCCTAAATCTAGTTTATTATTTTTAACGGGCATTGAGATAATGTCATGATTTGTAATGGGGGTTCCACCAGTATAGCCCTTAAAATATTTACCAAAGTCTTTTGGAGTATAGTTTATAGTTTTTGTAACAAAGAGAATATCCGTGAAGATAGGACCTGAATTCTTAGGATAATCTTTTAAAGAACTTGAGTATTTATTAAATGTACCAACGCCTAAATAGCCATTAACATAGACAGGGCCATCAATTAACTCACCATCACCATAATATGAATTTGGGAAACTATTGGCAAATAAACCAAATTCTGCAAAAGGCATTCTCTTATACACAGTTTTAGTCGTACATACAGCAGCATTTACACGTCCTATAGACATGACTCCCCATTCTTCATTAAATACTAAATGCTTGATACCTGGTATTGAATCGGTGTAAACATACACAGTTGCTGCAGAATTGGCGATGTTTAAAACATCGGACTCTTGCTTGTACTTATTAGGTGACAATGTTATTGTGATGTTCGATCCATTAATATATTTTGTTCTAATGTCTTTTACAGCATTATGAGCATAAGTGTTTGAGATAAATTTAGCTAGTTTCATGTCATTATCATCGCCTAAATTTGTGGTTAGCTTTAACTGTGCGCTATTTATAGAAACAATGATAGTACCTACAATCACTACTACTAGGGCGACCATTATTAGTACTGTCTTTCCCATACTTCCTCCAATAATCTTTTTCTTAATAATTATTCCTTGCCAAAATTATGCCAATTATATATTATAACGAATAATTATCAAATAAAGTGAGAGAAAATGAAAGAAAAAACAAAGAATCAAAAATTGGGAACAAAATACTTTTTAATATTTTCTTCCATGACAGTTTTTTTATTTCTGCTCATAATCATCTTGCAAGCTTTTTTAACAAGATATTTAATCCAGAAAAATGAAAATGACTATATGTTGGAGGAATTAAAAAAGAAAAAAGTTCAATTTTGTGATTTTATTGAATACCAAAAAAAAATAACCAACAAATTGGCAGAGAATCCAAAAATATATAAAAAAGACTTTCTTGAAAATTTTAGAGATTCTACAAACTCAATCAGTTTTTTTTTAAAACAAGAGAATAATCCTGAGAATCAGATAAATCTTGACTGGCTTGATCAATTATATTTGGAAATATCACTTAATAATGATGATAAGGGTGAATATCTAATTGTAGTAGATTTTCCAGCTGTCTATTCTATCTATTATTCTTATATTAAAAATGATTATTATAAAGACGTATTAATTAGCGTTACTCCTATTAATAATAAAGTATTAGGTTCTTATTCAAATTTTTTAGTTGTTCCCAAAGACAAATTAAAAGAAAAAAAATATCCTGACTGGGTTAGGGATTTTTTGTTAAAAAAGGCTAATAAAATAATCAATCCAGAAGAATATCATCTATTTATAGTCTCGAATGAAGAAGCTTACTATTTTTCTCTTTTACAGGACTATCATTCAGATTATTACATTTTTGGTTATAATCCATATTATAGAGAAGTGAATGTATTTTTTGGAAAGACTTTTGTATTAACAGGGATTTTACTATTTTTCTCGCTGATAATTCTAATTTTTGCTTTTGGAAAATGGTTTTCAATCGAAATGATTAAACCAGTAGTCAATTTGAGTGAAAAAATGGAACAAATTAGCCAAAATCCTTCAAAAAGAATAACTTTAAATCCAGATACAGAAGGTGAATTTAAACAAATAATCGAAGTTTTTAATGATATGACAGGATCTATAAATACTTATCAATATTCATTGATGCAATATAAACTTCTTTTTGATCAAATAAAAATTGGTTTTTTCTGGCTAGATAAAGATCTCCATTTGAAGCTGTATAATCCTGAATTTTTAAATATTTTTGAACTAGAAAATGAGCGAGTTGAGGATAGAAAAATTACAGATATCGCACCTCTTAATGATAAATTTTTTCAATTAATCCCAAATTATGTGTTTTCAGATCTAGAAGTATGGTTGGCTGATCTCAATAAATATATATCAATTTCCCTGCAATGTTTATTAATTGATGAAGATTATGTTTTTATAGGTCTAATTGCTGATATAACCAACCAAAGAATACTTAACGAACAAAGAAGAAGCCTAGAAATGGAGTTAATCAGGATCAATCGACTGGCTGAATTGGGGAGAAGAATCCAAGGGATTGTTCATAATCTCAATTCTCCTTTGAATTCCGTGTTAGGATTTGCTCAACTTATTGAAGAAGATAATCCAGGAAATAATGATATCAAAAAGGTAATAAAGTCTGCAGTATCAATGGCTCAAATGATAAAGACACTGCTAATAAAAATTAAAAAAGACAGTATGTCTATGCCCGATATACTTGATTTAAATGAGTTTCTCGTTCTTGAAATCGAGAATTGCAAGCATCATTTATTTTTTAAAAATGAAGTAAAATTGGAAACATCATTTTCACCAAATTTACCTAAAATACTCACGATTCATGGAGATTTAAGTCAAGTATTTAGCATACTTTTTAATAATGCCATGGATGCAATGAGTTCTTCATTACAAAAAAAATTAAGTATTTGTTCTTTTCAAACTGAGACAATGATAGGATTCTCAGTTGAAGATAGTGGTTGTGGAATTCCAGATTCAAATCTTGAAAGAATATTTGAACCCAATTTTACTACAAAGAAAATTTCGTTTTCAGGAGGCTATGGATTGGGACTGGCCATTGCAAAAAGTATTATTAATAAACTTTCTGGAGAAATAAAAGTTGAATCAACCTTGCTAAAAGGGAGTTGCTTTTCAATTTATATTCCGATACATAAAAAAGAATCAGTCCTAGAACAAAAAGAGGTATAATATGTTGGAAAATAAAGATATAAAAATATTAATTGTTGATGATGAAGAAGAGACACGCGAAATATTTACACGTAAGATACGGAAATTTTATAACACAGATATGGCAGCATCTGTGGATGAAGCTATCGGAAAACTTGAGACACAAAGCTATCATTTAGTATTATGTGATTTAGTGATGCCTGGAAGAAATGGTTTGGAACTCTTAGAACATGTAAAAAAAGAGTATCCCTTTTTACCAGTTGTTGTTATAAGCGGTAATGCTACATTATCAATGGTTGTAAAAGCTATGCAAATGGGTGCAGTAGATTTTTTGGAAAAACCAGTTGAAGATCTTGAGTTATTGATGATTATAGTCCAAAAAGTTCTTACATTGCAGTGGAATTTAAACGAATTAAGAAGATTACAATCTATCATAACAGAAAACTTTGATCGTTCAATTCTTATCGGTAATAGTTATAATATCCAGAAATTACTCGATAAAGTTAAGAAAATTGCTTCTGTGGATTCGACTGTTTTAATTACTGGTGAAACTGGTGTGGGAAAGGAAATTTTTGCAGAATTAATCGTCAGAAACAGTAATCGAAAAGGTAGAAAATTTGTTACTGTAAATTGCGGAAGTGTTCCTGAATCTCTTCTGGAAAGTATGCTATTTGGTCATAAAAAAGGTGCTTTTACCTCAGCAATTCGTGATCAGATAGGTTATTTTGAAGAAGCCAATGGAGGCACTCTTTTTCTAGATGAAGTTTCAGAAACAACACCTGCTTTTCAAACAAAGTTACTGAGAGTTTTAGAAAAAAGAGTTGTCAGAAAGATAGGAGATTCAACGGATATTCCGATTGATGTGAGGATTTTAGCTGCTACAAATAGAGATTTAATGTCATTAGTAAAAGAAAATTTGTTTAGAGAAGACCTGTATTATCGCTTAAATGTTGTTCAATTAAGTATACCTCCTTTGAGAGAAAGACCTGAAGATATTCAGATTCTTTCAGATCATTTTATGAAATTATTTTCAAAACAGTATATTAAAGATATTGAGAAGATTTCTCCCTCTGCCATGGCTTTATTGATCCATCAAACATGGAAAGGAAATGTGCGAGAGTTAAAGAATGCCATAGAACACTCCGTTATTATGACTACTCAAAACATCATTACTCCTGAGGATCTTCCTGCTTATATTCATAGTCAGATTATTACTCCAGTGACCGATGATAGTTTTGTTGATATTTGGGGGAAAACATATTTTGATGCAAAAGATTGGTTTGAAAGAACTTATATAGAAAAATTGCTAAAAGAAAATAATGGAGATGTTTCACTTTGTGCAACTATAAGTGGAATCCATCGACAAAATCTTTATGAGAAGTTTAAAAAGTATCAAATCAATCCTGATCTTTATCGATCTTAAAATATTTTTTTAGAATGCTCTTGAAATTCTTATTTATTCAAAAAATATTATAAATCAAGAAACAAGATGTCAACAAAACATGACACATGATTATAGCTTGTCATAAAAATAAGACATAGTAACTCATAAGAATTTCTCAAAGAATTTTTGGAATTTCAATTCTATTAATGAAAATCTAAAAATGCTCTTTTTACATAAATCTCCTTTTATATTAACCTTATCGGAATTTTTTTATAATTGTTTAGAATTAAATGAATTACTTATAAATTACTTTAAATAACATCTTATTTTAATTTTTTATAAAGATCAAAAATCTTAAGTAAGAATTATAATTAATTGTTTATTATAAATCTTAAATATATTAATAAAACCTATTGATTTGAATTGGCACAACTCTTGTATTATATGTTTATAAATTAAAAAATGGGAGGAATCCAATGGGAACTCAACAAATTCTTATGATCGTTCTTTCTGTTATCGTTGTTGGTGCAGCGGTAGCAGTTGGTATCCAAATGTTTGACACCCAGGCTACTAATTCACAAAGAACAGCTATTGCAGCTGATTTACAGAATTTTGGTGCACAAACTTTAGCTTACATGCGTACACCATCATCAATGGGTGGTGGAAAAGGCACAGCAACTGCAGATAAAGACAATTTATCTCATTATCTTGGTTTCAGTGCAACTTATACTTATACGAATGCCAATGGAACTTATACTTTAAAAACTACAGCAGCAAATTCAGTAACAATTCAAGGTCAAGATGCAACAACAGGTGCAAAGGTTGATTTAACTTGTACAATTAATACAACTCCAAATGCTGATGTTGCTACAGCAATCACTATCACAAAAACAGCTACAAGCTAATAGTTTTTAGTTAATTAATAAAAGGGGAAAGAGTACTTTCCCCCTTTTTTGTATGAGGTGAATTATTAAAGAATTTAGATATCAAGCGCTTCATGTTTCCGGTAAAATTGTTGGTGGGATCATCCAATCTCAAACAAAAAAAGAAGCAAAATTAAAAATTAACCAAATAGCAGCAAAAAATAATTTAACAATAAAAACAATACAGGAGAAAAGAGACTTTTTTTACTATTTGACGATGTCAAACAATAAGAAAGTAAAGGGTAGAAAAAGTGCCTTCTCTGCTGATGAACTCAAGCAAGCTTTGGTTAAATTGGGATATAACAATGTAAAAGTAGAACCTGTACTATTAGATTTTAAAGTTAAACCACCTTTTCAAACTATTATGATGTTTATAAATTTATCTGCATTTATGCTCAAAGAAAAAATGACTTATGATAAGATTTTAGAAATGCTGGCTGAAGAAGAATCCAATCCGGTATTAAAAGAAACTTTAAAAAACATACAATCAGAATTAAAAAAAGGACGAGAAGGATCAGAAGTCTTTGCCCAATATCAACACGTGTTTGGCAAATTCCCTGCATACATGTTAGGTTTAGCGACTAAATCTGGTAATATGGCAGATGTTTATGAAGCCACAGCAAAATTTATGGAACGAGATATGGAATATAGGAAAAGCCTTAAACAAGCTATTATGAGTCCTGCTTTTACAGTATTTGCAATGTTTTTAGCAGTTTTATATTACTTAATGTCAATTTTCCCTTCTACAGCAAAAATGTTTGTACGTTTTGGATTGGACATTCCTCCTATGACAAAAGCAACACTCGCTTTTAGTGATTTTATGGCTGTCAATTGGTGGTGGATTTTACTTATCATTTTTATCCCTCCAATTATAGTTATTTTATGGTGGCGTACTGATAAAGGCACTGTTGCAAGAGATAAAATGCTAATTGGATTGCCGGTTATAGGAACTTTACTGCACAAAACAAGTATTGAGATATTTTTTAGAGTATTCTCTGCTATTTATTCAGGGTCTGAGAATAATATTGAAACATTAAGAGCAGCCTCAGAAGCCTGTAGAAATAAATATATGGAAAAAGGTGTTAAAGAGATTGCAATTCCTTTAATGCTTAAAGAAGGTGCTTCTTTGGTTCCAGCACTTCAAGCAGCTGGAGTTTTTAATAAAACAACATTGAATAGATTGCGATCAGGTGCAGAAACAGGTAATATTGTTGCATCTGCTGATCAGATTGCGAAGTTTTTTGAAGCAGAAACAACATATAAAATGCAGAATTTAATCATGTCTATTCAATCATTAATTGGAGCTTTTATTGGTATTGTGATTACAGCTTTAACTATCGTATCTTCTGAAGTAGCAATGATTAGTCCCAAAACACCAGGAATGTAATAACATGGAGAGTGGTTAAATATAGAATTCTCAGAAGAAGATTTTTAAAAGCAGGGACATTCTCTGCTTTTTTTTCTTGCCTAATTCATTTAGTTGTGATATATTGACGTAATAAATGATGGAAAGAGGTTTGTTTTGATTGAAAAATCTAGATTAGGATTTATTTTAACCCGTAAGAAAATAATAAGTGAAGATGTGCTAACAGAAGCGTTACAACAACAAGCTATTGAAGGTACTAAAGGAAGAAAACTAGGAGATATATTAGTAGAAGATTTTAAAATAGATCATCATTTAGTGTTTAGCACACTAGCAGAAATTTATGCTTTCCGTTCTATCTCAATAGACACAACAAAACTTGATGCAAATCAAATAAATCATTCTAAAGATTTATTGGGACGGTTTAAAGAAGATTTTAAAAATGAAATGATTAGTCGCAAAATAATTCCTTTTCAATTAACTACTGGTCAAAAAAGTACTTTGATTGTTTTAGCAGCTGATGTTACAGATAAAATTGTAGAAAAAATTCCTTTGATGTCTGATTTCAAAAAGTTTGAGGTTGTTTACTGTCCATTGAAAGTTTTAAATGATTTGATTAATATAATGTTTCCTCAAAAAAATGAATTCATGGATATTTTACAGGAAGTTGAAGATTCGACAGTAATTGATATTCCTTCTGCTCAAGAAGACAATGTTAATGAATCAGCTTTAGATGAAGAGATTAATAAGAGTTTATTAGTTAATCTGTTTGAAGGCTGTCTTATAGAAGCAGTAAGAAGAGGTGGCGTGTCAGATGTGCATATCATCCCTTCTCAAAAAAATGCTGTTGAGATTCATTTTCGTGTCGATGGTAAGCTTCAATTATGGTATAAACAAGAAAACACGTCACCTGAAGCTATGTCTGCAGTAGTTAAAGATAGAACAAATGGAGCTGATCGATTTGAGAGAGATGTTGCTCAGGATGGATTTGCTCAAAGAATGATAGATGGACATCTAATTCGATTTCGTGTCTCAATAATCCCAATTGTATCTTCTGAATTTGAAAGAAGATTTGAAAGTATCGTTATTCGTGTAATTGATGATAGAAATGTCATCGCTGACCTTCGAAAACTTGGATTTCAGGAAAAAGCAGAACATGATTTTCTCAAAGCAATATCTGTATCTCAAGGGATGGTTTTAGTAACAGGCCCAACGGGTAGTGGTAAAAGTACAACTCTGATGGCCGCCTTGTTTTTTACCATGGATCCAACTAAAAATGTACTTACTTGTGAGGATCCTGTTGAATATGTTATACAAGGGGCTAGACAATTAAAAATTGGTCATAAAATGAGTTTTGATGGTGCTATCAGAGCTATTCTAAGACATGACCCTGATATCGTTTTGGTTGGAGAGATTCGTGATAAAATTACTGCTGATATAGCTGTCAAATTAGCAAATACAGGCCATTTAACTCTATCTACCTTGCATACAAATGATGCAGTCAGCGCTGTATCAAGATTGTTTAAAATGGGTGTTGAGCCTTTTTTATTGGCTAATGTGATAAATATTATTGTTGCTCAAAGATTGGTAAGGAAAATTTGTCCAGAATGTTGGGTCCCTTTACCAGTTGAAAAACATAAAGCTGCTATAGATATTGGATTAACAAAAGAAGAAGTTGAGGGTGGTAAGATATTTGATCCAGGTCCAGGTTGCAAAAAGTGTAATAAAGGATACAAGGGCAGAGTAAATATCTGTGAAGCTTTGTATTTTTCTCCTGATATCAGGAAAACGATTCTAAATTCAGGAAATGATATTGATGAGTATAAAATCAGGGAGATTGCTGAATCTCATGGTATGCTATCTTTGAGAGCTTCTGGACTTGATAGAATCAGAAACCATTTAACCAGCATAGAAGAGATTATCTATGCGACTTCAGAGGAATAAATTATGTCAATGGGTCAAATGCTCTTAGTTCTACTTGGATTGGTTTTGTTTTCTACAATGATTATTTCCTTTTATAGTGTTTTTATTAATCAGATGCAAGCTTTGGAATTTATTCTATATAGAATGCAGGGATTAAAGATAGTAGATTTTAACTTTCAAAAGATTGAAGCAGAATTAATCAGTAATTCAAAGAGCTTTGCTACTTTATATGATGAGTTTGCAAATAATACTTCGCCAGTCGATACATTTTATGTAAATCAAATTCCCTATGTTGTGTATATAAAGTCGATAAAAAGTACGGTAACAGGCTCTCCTGTGACAGGAGCTACCTCATATATGAGGATAGATGTCAAAGCTGTATGCCGATTTGCCTCTAATGATTCTCTTGAAATTGGTCGCGAAAGTAATCCAATATCAAAAGTCTTTGGTGATATTTTTGGGCCAGGAGTAAACTAAATGGGTGTCATATTTGATATTCTGGGTGCAGTAGTTATTGGTACAATTGTTTTGATGACTATTATTACTTCTATCTTAAATTTTCAGGAATTTCATTATAATATCAGAACTATGATTACCATGGCAGAATCTGGAGAAAAAATTGTTGAAATGTTTGATAAACACTATTTATCAAATATTGAACGCATAGACTGGATTTCGCCTTCTAAAATTTATTTGAAGGGCAAATTGGATTTGACCGAAGTCGATTCTATTATTGTAGAAATTGGAAAAACAAAACAGGATTTTGGGTATCCTGTATCTATAAAAGTTGTAAATATGGCGAATAATTCTGTTGATACTAATCTTTTACCATTATTAGTGTCAGATACTCTGGCTTTTACCTTTTATGACATCAATATGAATGTTGTAACAAGCAATGATAGTTTAAGTAGTATACGAAACATCAGAGTTAATTTTAACTTTATTGAAAAAGGGTGGGAAAGAAAAGAAGGTGAGAAAAAAGTAATCACTCACCCTGTATCTTTTTGGAAGTGTTTTAAAACGATTTATATAAATTCATTGTCTAACTAATAGGGCTATATGACAAAAAATAAAGTGATTGACAAAAAAAACTGTATAATAAAGTGTTACGTTAGTGTGATAAACATATAATAAAGCGCAGGTGAGTATGAAGAAGAATATTCTTTGTGTAGATGATGAACAAGATATTCGAGAATTAATTTCAGAACTTCTTGAGACTAAAGGATACAGAGTTGTATTAGCAGCAGATGGAGAAGAAGCTCTTGAGAAAATGAAGTATGAATCTTTTGATCTGTTTCTAATAGATATGTCTATGCCAAAAATGGATGGTATGGCTCTATTGAAAGAAATAAAAAAAATTCAACCATTAGCTGTTGTAATAATTCTAACGGGTTTTTCAAGTATAGAAGGAGCAGTAAATGCAATCCATGCAGGGGCTTATCAATACTTATCTAAACCTTTAAAATCGAAAGAATTGTTTGAAATAGTTGAGAAGGGTTTAGAATACTCAAATGACCTTTATGGTCCTTTGCAGAAAGCTTTTGATCCTGGAACCAGCAACTATGATTCAAATGAACCTGTATTACTTCATGGTTTTTCACCCGAAGACATATCTGAATTTATGGCTCTGGGAAAAATAAAACAGTTTGAGCCTGGTGAAACGATTCCAGTTGGTGAATCAAAAGAAGGATCCATTGCTCTCATAGAATCGGGTGAAGCAACTGTTTGGATGAGCAATACTACAATTGATTATTTAAAAAAATATGATTGTTGGGGAGAAGAAAGTTTCATCTTACCTGGATCTGTTCCTGTTAATTTACGAGCTGAAGGTCGAGTGCTTATTCGATTTTTCGAAAGAAAAAAAATTCTTGATTTTTTTACAAACAAGGGTGATAAATTAATGAAACGGTTTATAATAAACATATCTAGCAGTGTTTTTATTAAATGGAGAAAAGCAATACAACGTATTGTCATGTTAAAAATTGTCAGAGATAATGACTAATATACATTAGTTTCAGGGGGTTAGTACAATAAATGGGATTAAGCTATTCTGCAGAAATAAGCATATCTATTCCTGAGTATATTATCGGAACAAATCGTTTTCAGGCAATTAATAAATTATTAACTGTGAATGTTGAGTGGAAAAAAGAAGCTTGGTTTAAACTAAAACAATTATTTACTACTATGCGCGATATGAGTGCTTCTGATATGGAGCTCGGAGGGCCTGGCTCTAAGGGTTATGTTTGGTTTAGAATTTATGGAGATAAACAACCTCGTGTTGAATTGCCGACATTTAATAATGACGAAATAGTTGCGATTTTTTTAAGTGTTCTCTCAGATGAACAAAAAGTTGAATTATTTAAAAACAAAAATATTGATTTTTCCTTAGGTATGATATTAGGTGAAGGAGAAAAACAAAATCGTTTTCGTTGTGATGTATATTATGAATCTGGTACTTTGGCTGGAAGTTTTCGTAGGATTAATCAAAAATTATTTCCGATTGAATTTCTTGATATACCTGAACCAATACAAAAAAGATTGGATTTACAGTTTGAGCAAAATGGTCTAGTCTTAATTACAGGTATTACTGGTTCTGGGAAAAGCTCAACTTTAGACTCAATTATTAGTATGAATAATGAAAATAATGAAGGTCATATAATTGTGATAGGTGCTCCTGTAGAGTTTATTCACGATTCAAAAAAATGTATTGTTCGTCATCGTGAGGTAGGAGATGATGTTTTGTCTTTTAAAGATGGTGCTCGTGAAGCTTTACGCCAAGACCCTGATATAATTGTCATCGGAGAGATGCGTGATGCTGCCACAATAGCTATGGGATTGGAAATTACGGATAGTGGTCATAAAGTTTTTTCAACTTTACATACCAGTTCTGCTGTGGATAGTATTCATAGAATTGTTGGTGAATTTCCTCCTGATGAACAAGATAGAGTTCGATTAAGATTAGCAGATACATTATCTGTTATTATATCACAAAAATTAGTCCCTAACACTAGTAATCAATTATCGCTTGCTAAGGAAATTCTTTCCGTAACTTCATCTGTTGTTGCTGCGATTCGAAATAGCAATGTTGCTGAAATTTATCAGATGATTTCAGAAGGTAAAAAATATGGGATGTACACTCTTGAACAAGACCTTTTTAACATGTTTAAAAATGGTGTTATAGCTAAAGAAACTGCTATTAATTATTCAAATAATAAAAAAAGAATGCTTCAACTTCTTCAGTATTAATGATGAAAAATAAAGAAAAACTATCTATTGGATTATTTTTGGATGGGCAAAATTTAAAAATAGCTCAAGTACGTTTAATTGATAAATACAAATTTGAAATTATGAAACTGAGAGAATTTAAGCTCCCTGATCATGTGATGATTGGTTCAGGAGAAACTTCTATTAACAATAATTTGAATCTAACAAATCCTGATAATAACTCAATTTCCTTTAATGAACCAAAAGATAGCGAACTCAATCTTGATTCGATGGAAGATTATATGGGCATCAATGATGAAGACACATTTTCAGATATTGAACCAATAAAAAATGATCTTAGAGATGCACAAGCTTTTAAAGAAGAATTACAGATACCCCAGGAAGGCAGCATGCTTGCTCAGGGAGAAATTGCAAAATTTCTAAGTGATTTTGATTTTTTACATGCTAAAGTATCTTTTACTGCTTCTGAAGATAAAATCTTTTGGACTTACCTACCTTTTTCAAATAAAAAAAAATCAAAATCTCAATATAGAAAACAATTACTTTCTAAAGAACAAACAAAGGACCCAAGTGTACAATTTGATTTATTAACTAACAACGATAATAGTGGTTATGCATTGATTTATCAAGGTCAACACGAAGTTATTAATATTTTAGAATCCTCAAAAGCAATTTTGAACATAAAATATTATAATTATCATCATGCTGATCCTATTGAGATTTCTTTAATTAATGCTCTATATTCACAATATAAATTCCCTGAAAAACAATATATTTTATTGTTATATCTTAGTAAAGAAATAAAAATAGCTGTTATTACTTATGATAATAATTTTGTAAAATCTTTTCCTCTGATTATTCAGGGTTCTGATTATGATATAATCAGAGAAGCTATCGTTTCAAAAATAATGTTGGAACAAGATATTTCTCAAATTAATATTACTCAAAATGTACTTCTCGCCGGGGATTTTACTTCAGAAGTTGATCTTGATTTTTTTGCTCTTCATTTTAAAAGTGATTATATTGACGTATTTTCTTTCGATAATCCCTTTACTCCAGCAAAAGGTGTAGATATTACTATTAATGAATTTGTAAAAGAAAAAAATATCTCAAGTTATTTAATCCCAATATCAGTTGCTGTAAAATCGTTAGTACAGAAAAATAAATTTTTTATACCTACAAACTTATTGCCACGCGATATACTGGAAAAACAGAAAATTTTTAAGCTAGCTTGGCATGGTTATTTAATATTAGTATTAATTTTTATTACTACCTTATGGGTTACTTCGGTTGTTTTAAGTTCAAATAGTAAAATTAAACGTTTAAGATTGGAAAATCAAAAAATAGAATTTGAAATAAATCAAAAAAAAGCATTTCAAAATCTACTTCAATCTTTTAATATTCAATTAGCAAATTTCGAAGATAACAGAAAAAAAGTTATTGATGTTCTAAAAACTCAAAATCAGTGGCACTATATTATTCAAAAAGTTACTTCATTCTCTCAAAATAATCCAAGTATTTGGCTAAATAGTATAAAAGCTCAACCTGATAATTTCGTCGTTTCTGCTTATACATTAACAAGAAGTCCAATCACTGCATTTTCAAATCTATTCCCTCAGGGAAGTATTTCCCGAATAAATTTAACTAAGATTGAAACTGAGAATGTTTGGGAATTTGATATAGTTTTTAACTATCCAGATCCTAATTTTTACGATCCTTTATTTTCTGAAATAAAAGTTGATACTTTGGCTATTTATGCAGCACTGGAACAGCAAGAAAAAAAAATTGAAAAAGTAATAATTAAAGAACAGATTATTCATGATAAAATACCATTAACCTCAAAAGATATAAAAACAAATTCAAAAAGTGAAATAGATAAGTTAAATGAAAATAATTCTCTTAATGAGAAGATAAAAAATGTGCCTGTCTTAAAAAGTAATGTAAAAAAATCTGAAACAAAGCTTATTCCAAAACAAGAAATTAAAAAGAAAACTGAGTTGTCTTCTGAAACAAAAGTTATCCCTAAAAAAAAGAAGACTCAAAAAGAAGATTCAACTGTAATTAATGATAGTAAACAACAAGAAGAATCCATTTATACTAAAGCTAGAAAATGTTATTTAGCTGGGGAATATCAACAATCTATTGATCTTTTTAAGCAATTTGTTGAGAATAATCCAGATCACTATTTGATACCTTTATCATGGTATTTAACTGGTGAAGCTTATTTTGGATTGAAAGATTATAATAAAGCTATCCAAAATTTTGAAAAAGCCGTTAATCATTCTGTAAAAAAACCAGAGTCCTTATTAATGATTGGAAATTGTTATAGAATCCTAAAAAAGGATAATGATGCAATTGCTGCATGGGAGAGATTAATTGAAGAATGTGGAAATTCTTCTCAAAAAAGAATAGCAGAGCTTAAACTTAAAAAAATAAAGGCAAAATCAGAATGAAACATGATATAAGAAACTCGCTGATTTTAATTGGTTTATTAATTCTGATCATTATTTCTAGGATTTTTGTAGGTTATAATTTCAATAAAAGAATAAAAATTGAAGATAACGCACTCAAAAAGAACAACGCTGAATGGCAAGCATTACAATCTGTTACTATTGATACTATGCTTGTATATGTTCTAAAAGTAAAAATCGCTGAAACTCAAAAATGGCAGAAACAATATGGGAAATATTTTGTTCGAGAAGATAATACTAGAGAAACATGGACTTACTTAAATACTCTAGTAAATAATTATTGTCCAAATATGGAATTTAACTTTGAAAATAGTCAATCCAATGCGGAAGAAAATCTTACCAGTTTTTCATATAAAGTATCAGGTATTGCTACAGTGAATGATTTTTATACTTTTATCACTCATCTTGAAAAACAACCTGCTCTATATACTATAGAGAGATTGGTTGCAGAATATTTTACTGATTCCTCAGATAATGAAAACGTAAAGCACAAAGTAAATTTTGAATTTTATCTCTATTCATGGTTATCTCCTGAAGGAATACCTGTCAGGGATATTCAACAACGTCAGAATTTTGCTGATCAAATTTCTTATAATGCTTTCAGTCCAAAAATCCATCCTTTTTATAAGAATGTAGAGGAAGAACTTCATCTTAATGCAGAGAATATGACACTCGTTAGTATTACTCCACAAAAAGCATTTATTAAATATTCAGACGGAAAAGTTTATATTTTAGTGCCTGGTTCAAGAGTTGCTTATGGTTTTTTAAGCTCAATTAATTGGGCTCAACAATCAATTACTTTTAAAATTAACAAAATTGGAGTCTATAAAGATTTCATTATTTATTTAAATAGGGAATAAGTTATGAAAAAATATCACATTGTTCTTTTATTATTATTAATCTTCCTGACACTTTATTCTCAAACTCCAGGTAATGTAGATCTAAATGCATATGTCACAATTCAGAGAGGAACAGATTTTAATACTGCTTTAAAAGTTATTGAAACTCTTAGTTATCAATATGAATCAAAAAGAATTGTTAATACTAGCAGTTTCAATGGACCAATTAACATTCCAGTTAGCCAACTGCAATGGAAAGAAGCTTTATTACTTTTATGTCAGTCTCATAATCTTAATATTGAAGAAAAAGGTGGAAGTTATTTTATTGTAGATCCTCCAAAAGAAGAACCTAAAAAAGTTGACTTATCTCCTTCTGAAAAGCAAGTAAGAATTACAGCTATATTTTTTAGAGCTGATAAGAGTTTTTTAAATTCTATTGGTGTTGACTGGTCAACCTTGGTCAATGGAAAAGTAGTCGCCAATGTCGATTTTAAAGGTGCAAATAGTATGGCTGATGATATTTTTAAAGTGAAAGGGTCATATTCCATTAGTCAAAATGGATATATCATTGATCTTTCTGCTTTATTAAAAATTGTAGAATCAAATCAAAAGGGTTCTGTTATTGCAAAACCTAATATTTCTGTTCTTTCTGGTAAAGAAGGATATATACAGGTAGGTCAGGATTTTTCTACCAAAACTATTGATAAAGATGGAAATATTGCAGATAAATTTTTCTCAACAGGTATCATCCTAAAAGTCATTCCTACGGTTGTTAAATTTAATGATTCTTCTGTCGTTCATCTTATCGCTTCTGTTGAAAAAAGTAGTGCAACACCAGGACAATTAAGTACAATTATTAATAAAAACCAAGCAAATACGGAAGTTTATCTTTATAATGGAGAAGAGACCGTTATAGGTGGATTATATGATACAGAAATCACTGTTTCAAGGAGTGGGATTCCACTCTTAAAAGATCTTCCCTGGTGGGTTTTTGGAATCAGATATCTTGCTGGATTCAATAAAAACGAACAATCTACCAGAGAAATGATTATTATTCTAAAAACTGAAATTATTGACCCAATTGATGTAAGGTTACAACAAAATATTGATTTAAAGAACAAAATTGATAATTTAAGAAATACTTACGAAAATACAGATTATTTATTGGATAAGAAAAATATTGAAAAAGAATTGAAGAATTAAAAATTCTTCTGGAGGTAAAAATGAACATTCTTCTCACTCTTAAATATAAATTTTCCCAACAACAGCTTGTTGGGTTTTATGTTTTTTGTAAAATTGTAGTATTTATGGTTGTAATTTTTATGTTTGGTTGTGGGGCAGATCCTACTGAAATTGTAAACTATGATTCCCCAAAAGACTTAACTGTTTCAAAGATTAGTAATGGGAAAGTTCAGCTAGCATGGAATTATAATACACAATCGACTAATGTTGTCTATATTGTAGCAAAAAAATCTGGATCGGATTCTTGGATTGAAACCTATTATACCTCATCAGATGATTCGAGATTATTTATAGACGACATTCCAACAAACTCTTATACTGTATATAGCTATAAAGTAAAAGCAAAAGAAGTAGAAACTCAAAAAGAATCATACTTTTCAAACCCTGCCACATATTTCCCAGAAATCACTGTGCCTACAAATTTTCAAGTTACTCAACAGGGGCAAACTTTGCTTAAGCTTACTTGGGCTGATAATGTGCTAGGGGAAGCTGGATATAAAATTGATAAAAAGATAAATAACGGAAGCTGGGTCACAGAATATGCTTCTCTTTCTGAAAATGTATCTGAATACAACGATGAAATCAACGAATTGTATCAAACGATATCATATAGAGTATATGCTTTTGTTGGAGACTCTAATAGTCCATATAGTGAAATCACGTTTACACCAACCATTCAAATACCAGGGAATCTTCTTTGCTCTCAGGTTACTCAATCTCAGATTCGGTTAGATTGGGAATATGGAACTGACTCTCCTAATTATTTTGACATTCAAAGAAAAATAGGTGTAAATGATTGGTCTAATCTCCAAAGAATAAGTGGTTCAAACAGATATTATATAGACAATCTGGCTATTGAATCTGGAACAATTTCCTATAGAATCAGATCCATAAAAGATACGTTATATTCTGCTTATTCTGAAGAAAGTTCTATAAATTTTAATATAAAATCTTTAAGTACTTTAAGTTTAAATTACCCTGGAAACCAACTGATTTATAACGATAATAAGCTTTATATCGCTAATGATTATAATGGAGCAATTATTGTGGATGTAAATAACCCTACTGAACCATCTCTTGTGAATACTTTATCAATGCCTGGAAAAACTATGTCTGTTTGTATTGATGGTAATTTGTTATATATGACTAATAGCGAAAGTTTGTTAAGAATTTATGATATTTCGGATATTAATAATCCAATATTTATTAACGATCTGGCAATATTAGGTCAAGGTTATGATCTAATAATTAAATCGATCAATAATCAAAAATATGCGTTCATTGCCGCAGGTTCAGCAGGGTTAATAACAGTTGCTTTAAATGATCCAAATATCCCAGAACCTTATGTGTTAAACAGATATAATACAAATGGTACTGCGTTAAATATTGATTACGAAGATCAGATTATTTATTTGGCAGATGCTTCTAATGGTGTTATAAAACTTAATGTTTCTGATCCTTCACAACCTCAATTATTAAAACATTATACCTCCTTATCCTCTGTAAATGATATAGTTCTTGGAAATCAGTTTGTATATACTGCTAATGGAGATCAAGGAGTCTCAATCTTAAGTCGCTCTGATTTAACTATGCAGACAACTTATGACACTCAGGGTTACTCTAATGCAATAGCTGTTGATAATAGAAACATATACATTGCTGATCGTGATAACGGTTTATTAATCGCAAGTATAGTAAATCCAGGTAATATCTACTCACTTTGTCATATACCATCCCAATCTTATGTTAATTCTGTGGCTATTCATAATAAATACGCTTATATTGTTACTGACAACCAGTTAAATATAATCCAAATTCGTCCTTAGAGGTGAAAAATGAAACGAATTATTATACCAATTATTATTGTACTCTTGAGTATTACTTCTTTGCTTGCTCAAAGTGTTACGATCACAAACGTGTCAACATCCCCCAATCCCTTTTCACCAGATGGAGATTTCCAAAGAGATAATGTAACAATAAACTATTATTTATTTTTTCCTTCCAACCTGACTAGTCCTCAAGTTGAAATAATTATTTATCAGAATAATATTTCTAATGTGATTTATAATACAACGGTTGATGTTACAAATGGCTTAAATTCTTTTATTTGGAATGGTCAAAATAACTTATCAAACACTGTCCCTGATGGTAAATACGGATTTAAGATTATTTTTAATAATGCTGGATATCAAGCAAGTTATATACAAAATAATGGTTTAATTGTCAGAACTCAATATCCTGAAATTGAAATAGTTTCTTCAACACCAAATCCTTTTTCTCCCAATGAAGACGGGTTTCAAGATGTTCACGCTGTAAAATTATTAGTTAAAAACGTGCCTATTCATTATATTGGAACAGTAAAAATAGTTTTTACTGACACACTTAGAGCTAACTTTATTGATGGACCCTACTCCATCCCTCATTCTGATGGTGCTTATTTATTTTTAAATAGACCTCTATATTATCGTAATCAAATCGATGTTTCTCCAGATGTGAAATATGACTTTACTATCGGAGGAACAAACTCCTTTACTCTTCCAATTACTCTTGGAAATGACTTATATAAGGTCGGAACAAATTATTCGCCATATTATAGTGTTTCACCTTCTGTTGCTGTTGACCCTGCAGAAACTTATATTGGAACTGATTATCTAGCTGTTTATGCAGTTTCTGGAAATCTATCCTTTAATCTTTATAATAACGATGGATCAATATTTTCTTTGAATGATTGTTATAATTCTTTTTTTGGATCTTTTAATGATAACCCTCTTGATTTAACAAATATTGATCCTGCACCAGGTCGATTTTATCATTTTAACATTGGTTCTACAGAAGGACAATTTCCTGGACAAGTTATTGAAGATGGTCGATATATTTATCGAGTTTCTGTTTCAAATGAGGTTGAGCTTGCTACTCAAATGTCTGGAGAATTTCTAGTTAATAACAATCCTATTATGGTTAATGCTACTATCAATCCTAATAAAATATCTCCTCAAAAAGTTGATGGTGTGTTTGATCAGACTGTTATTCAATATACCCCATCTGAAGATGCTTTTATTACCGTTAAAATATGGGATGAAAACAATAATTTAGTAAAAACATTGTCTCAAAATCAATTATCAATTATGGATATTGGTAATTATGTCCTTTGGGATGGTAAAAATGAATCTGGGCAAATTGTTTCCCTGAACAATGAAAATATCTATCGTGTCGAAATAACAGCAGTCGATCGTTTTATTAACAATGATGTAGCAAGTTTAAATCAATCGATTCTTGTAGATAATAAAGCACCCGATGCTCCCTTTTTATATCAAACAGAACCTGACTCCTTAAATTCTTCTTCAATAGTTGTTTCAGGTTTGACTGATCAAATAAACTGCCAAATAATTCTGTTACAAAATGGTGTTGATAAAGGTGTGGTTGGAACAACTCCTCAATATCCAGGATATTTTCAATTCCCTGTAAATCTTGAAGAAGGGATTGATAATATTACAATCAGATTAAGAGACAGTGTTTATAATCTGGGGACACCCTCAAATACCATTCATTATCTTCTCGATTCTCAAGCTCCAGTGATTACAAATCCTCAACCCGTTCAAAACTCAGTTTTTACTACTTTGCCTATTACAGCTTCCGCTCTTGTAACAGATAATGGTGTTGGTGTCAAACAGGTGAGATTTGGTTTTTCTTTTAATGACAATCCAGTTTTAAATTGGGTTACTGGTCTTTCAGTTGGAAATGATATCTTTACTGCATCTATTCCTGTGAATGTCTCAGTTTCTCAACTCAATATTAAAATGTTTATTGAAGCATCAGATTCACTAAATAATATTGTTCAAACATCTGAAGGGATTTCTTTTTCTTATTTCAGACCTTCTGCTACAAATCCTCCACATTTCAGTGCAAGTTATCCAGTGCATAATTCTAATATTAAACTCCTGAATCAAAATAATTTGACAGTCTCTATAAATAGTGAAAATCCTTTAATACTTAATCCAGATTCCACATATATAAAATTATACAATTTAACGTCTGGGGATTCTCTTTATCATAATTTCGGAGGACTAATCTCCTATAGTAGTAATTATAATAATTATCAGGTAAATCTTTTGCTTGATAATCCTCTATCACAAACTGGTTCTGATGATGCTCGTTATAAGATGACTTACACAATAAGAAATAACATTTCTCAAATATTGACAGGTGAAATTTTCTTTAATTATGATACAACTAAACCTTCTGTTAATCAATTGTCATTTAATAATAATCAAACTCTGCAACTTGCAGGATCATACAATTATTTCACTCATAATATAAATCAAATTACAATGAACCTTGATGACAATTTATCAGGGATCAATTATGCTCTTAATATGACAAATATTGTTCTTCTTAACGCACAGGGTTTGATTGTGAATGGGTCAAGAAGAGTGGATGAATTTAACCACAATGTTACTTGGACATTGTCTGATTCTATCACTATTACAACTCCTAGAAATTATACAATTTCTGTTATGACCACAGATAACGCTGGGAATACAAGGATTGACAATACTGTCTTTACTCTTTTGACTCCTCAGGCACCAACCATAACAAACCATTACCCAATTAATAATTCAATTTTAAAAACTCTAAACAATAATAAAATAACAAAAACAATAATTGATACTAATGGCTTTGGTCTTGACCCTAATACAACAAATATTATTTTATCAAAAGGTTCAATTATCTATTCAAATGGGGTTAATGCTTCTCAAAATCTAATCCATAATTCTAATGGGTCATACGAATTAAATTTAACGCTAAATGATCCTCTTGCTTCTGATGGGAGTAATGATGGAGAATATACTGTTACTACTAATGTCCAAGATTTGTTAAATCAGAGTATTCCTGTTAACATCACAACGTTTAAATATGATACTACAGCGCCATTATTTACTAATCCCAGAGTTGGTGGGGTTGATAACGCTGTTCCTTGGGAACGGATTCTTACAAATCAATTATCTTTAAATCATAATATTAATATGGTAAAAATTGCAATTACTGATTTAACTTCTGGACTCGATTTGAATTCAGCTAATACTTACATAAAATTATATAATGCTACTGGAACATTAGTAGAAGGAAGCTTATCTTATAGTAATGGCGATTTAATATGGACTTTAGCTCAATCCATTCCTCAAACTCAGGAAGAAAATGGCTCATATACTGTTTCTTTTAGTGCTGTAGATTTAGCTGGTAATGTAAAGAATGGAAGTTTAACTTTCATTTTGCAAAATACTGGTTTTATACAAGCTCCTGTTTTTGAAAGTTCATATCCTGCGCAAAATCAGAGTGTTAATAGCATATTAAGCAATACTGTTAAAGTAAATATTCAAACGGATTACCCTATCATTCAAAATCCTAACCAATCCTTTATCCGATTAGTACATGTGCCTAGTGGAAATGTGATTGAAAATGGTATTGGTGGAACGATGAGTTACTTAATTGATCAAAATCAAACGCAATTAAGTTTAATTTTAAATAATGCTTTATACGCTGATGGTTCTGATGATGCTTTGTATCGAATTGAATATCAGATTTCAAATACGTTGAATCAAATAATTAACGGATCGGTTAATTTTTATTATGACACAACAGTTCCTGTTATAGATTCATTAAAAATTAATCAAAATGATTTATTAAATGTTAATAATAATTATTTCTATTCTCATCAAATTGATTCTGTTTCTGTTTTTCTTTCGGATAATTTAAGCGGTATTAATGTAGCCTCTAACTTAACTAAAATTGCTCTTTATAATTCTGCTACCAACCAAGTTATTAATGGCAATAGATTTTATAATCCTACATCCAGATGTTTATCCTGGCGTTTAACTTCCCCAATTCTATTGAATGCAATAAATACTGGTAACTATAGAATTGGTGTATTTGTCACAGATAATGCTGGCAACACAATAAATATTAATTACCCTTTCCAACTTATTATCCCTTCTGCTCCTCAAATTTCTCAACATACACCTATTGGAAACTCTTATATTTCTCAATTAGTTTCTAATAAAATTACAAAAAAAGTGTATGATACCAATTCTTTTGGCTTAGATAGAACAAACTCTTCGATTATCCTTCATGGTCCTAATAATGTAGTTTATCAAAAAGATCAAAATGCTTCTCTTACTTTTACAAATTTGGAAAATAATTTTCATCAGGTAAACCTTATACTTGATAATACTTTGCCTAATGACGGCAGTGTAGATGGTTTATATTCTGTTCAGTCAATCATTGTTGATACTCTTGGTCAATCTATCTCAAACACGATGAGCTTTACCTATGATTCTCAATCTCCTTCTCTTAGTAATCCATTAATAGGTAATAACTTGAATCAACCTTGGACTTCACCTTTTATTAATAATATGTCAATTACTTCTTCAGTTCAATTTGTTTCAGTTGATTTATTTGATTTAACCACTCAAATTGACACTTCCTCTTCAAACACTTACATAAAAATCTATAATTCTAATGACCAATTATTACAAGGATCTCGTTCGATTAATAATAACACTTACAAATGGACACTTAATACTCCTATTAGTAATATTGGTTTGATGGATGGAAGTTATTATTGTGCTTATTCTGCAACTGATCTTGCAGGAAATCAATTAAGCGGGCGATTAAACTTCAGAGTAAATAATCCTTATTCACCACTAATTTCTTTGGTTTATCCTTCGAACTCAAACAGCCCTATTATTAATTCTCTAAACAATAATACGATCTCTGTTGATTTTCATGATGAGAGACTCATTAATTTAACTGATTTTGATATTACTTATATTAAATTAATTACTCCTTCAAATAGTACGATTGCTCATGGAAGTGGTGCTATACAAGAAATTGTAGATCTTGGTGGCTTTAATTATCGTTTACTTTTACATTTAAGTCAGCCATTAACCATCAATGGTACTTATACTGTTCAAATCAGAATTCAAAATAATCAGAATTATTACACTGTTGAAAATGATAATTTCATCTTTGATAATGTTGCTCCCACAATCCAATCCATTAAAGCTGGTTTAATTAACAATACTGAAAGCATCATTTCTGATAATGATCATATTTATCACGGTGTTAGTTATATAAAAGTGTTATTAAATGATGTAACCTCCGGTGTTGATTATTTGCCACAGAATACAAATCTCTCTGTCTCCACAAATAATGGTGTAATTCCAGGTATTATGGAATTTAATTCTATAGAAAATTATCTAAAATATACTTTTAATACACCAATTACAACCCTTGATGTTAATGTGTCAATTACTACTCATATAAAGGATTTAGCAAATAATTCTTTCACTAATCAAACAAGTTTTGTCATAAATGCTCTTCAAGCCAATATTATTAGTATCACTCCTTCAAACAATTCTTATATAAATTCTGATTTAAATCAGATTAAACTTGTTGTTGAATACCCCCAAAATGTGGTTATTAATCAACAACTTACTTATATTAGTTTGATACATCCTGATGGGACTAATATTCACCCTGGTCAGGGCGGATCCATGTCTTTTACTCAAAATCAAAACCAATATGAAATTATTTTTAACTTAAATCAACCATTATCTGCAAATGGTCAGGATGATGGTGAATATCAAATTTATGCTCTGTTAGTTACTGATAATTTCCAGGAAGGGCCAATAAACTTTAGTTTTACCTATGATCGTTTAGCTCCTTATTTTCAAAACTTGAGAATTAATAATGAAACTATAGTCTCAAATAGAGTCTCTAAACTTAAAGTTAAAAAGTTTTCAAAAAGTAGAAATGAATTAATCATTAATCATGTGATTAACTCTGTTAAAGTCAATTATTATGATCTAACCTCATTAGTTAACCTTGCTCCTAATGAAACGACCATTTCTTTGATAGCTCCTAATGGTGTATTGGTGCCAGGACATCGATATGTAGAAAACGATACTGTAAAATATGTACTAACAACACCTTTGCCTGTAGATGGTTCTAAAGATGGTGTTTATACCATTGCTTTAAAAGCAACGGATTATGCTTCTAATCAATATACAAATTCATATTCTTTTACGTTAATGTCTAATATTACTCCCACTTTATTAACATTCACTCCTGAAAATGTTCTTAATCATTATACCAACCAATTCTCTCCTCCAACTATTACTGGGGAATTCTTAAATACCATACCTGTAGTTCAAAATCCGTATGCTACCTATATCACAATGACTTATCCAAATGGTGAAGTGGCTTCTTATGCTCATGGCGCTCTTATGAATTATTCGATTAATCAAAATAATCTAAAAGTGACCTTTAACTTGTTTGCTCCTTTGAGTACAACTGGCGAAAATGATGGAGAATATTCTGTCAGATTTCATGCAACAAATATCTATGGAGCAGAATACGATACAACAATGCCGATTATATTTGATGTTACCAACCCCTCCTTCAATAGCCTTAAGGTCTCTGATAGTTCACAATTTACTTCTATATCTGAAAATTCAATTGTTACAAATTCATTAAATTCTATTCAGGCTATATTAACAGACCAAACGTCTGGTATTCATTATACTCCAAATTTATCTTATGTTTCCTTATTAGATAGAAATCA
This sequence comes from Cloacimonadales bacterium (SeqCode), assembly GCA_963678255.2. GTDB lineage: Bacteria > Cloacimonadota > Cloacimonadia > Cloacimonadales > WRIO01. Next base: position 46,527 of record CAXXTW010000001.1, on the reverse strand, counting down.
AAACTTAATACCTGGTTTTTCTGAATATATTAATATCAGTGGAGTTGATATCACCCAATGGACTTGTACAAATCCTGTTCCAAATGATGGGAGCGCTGATGGTATCTATTATGCTAAATTAAAAATCACAGATAAAGCAGGCAATTCGATTGAAAAAACAATTCCTTTTAATTTTATTTCAATTCTTGTTCCCCAAAATGTAAATGCCTTTACAGACGCACTTTATAAAACTCATATTAGCTGGACTTTGCCTCAAACTTCAAAAAAAGTTATAAAAAGTAAAGGCGTTCAAGGTTACAAAATTTTTAGAAAATATAATAATGGTGAATACATTGAAATTGCTAATACGTTGATACCCTATTATTTGGATAACCTCCAACAACAACCCGATGGAAATTATCAGTATATGATCAAAGCTTTATACTCTGTTACTGGAAATACTCAGGTTATTGAGAGTGATCCTGCCTACTCAAATATTTTTGAAGTTAAAAGATTTGTCCCTGTTACTTTTAATTTGACTCTTTCTGATAATCATCAACCCTCTGGCATTCTTCTCAGCTTACTAGGCCATGATGGATTGTATAATCAGGAATTCAATATCATATCTTCTCTTTCAGGGATTGTTAACCTTCCTTCTGTTTTTATGGAAGATTATATTCTGACCTTGTCGAAACAAGGTTATCAGACTTTGATTGATACTTTGTCCATTAGCTTACAATCCACTCAATTTAACTATACTCTTTTGGCTAATAGCTCTGTTTTAAATGGAACACCTACAAACTATGCTTTGTATCAAAACTTCCCTAATCCATTCAACCCTACGACAGAAATTAGATTTGCTCTAAAAAATAAAAGCAAAGTTGATTTATCAATCTACAATGTAAAAGGACAACTTATCAGACGCTTTAGAGAACCTGACTTGAATAGTGGATATCATAAAATTACCTGGGATGGTAAAGACAGAAATGCTCAAAAAGTAACTTCTGGTATTTATTTCTATGTGATTGATGTTAAAAATGATCAAGAATCTTATAAAGATGTTAAGAAAATGATTATGATGAAATAAGCTCATTATCCTCTGAATGTAAAAAGCCTTTCATAAGGGTTTGTTTGCATTACTGATTAACATGAAGATCAAAGCATGACTCTAATTGCTTTGATCTTTTTTTATATCAGATACTCTGTGAAATATTCAAGTCAAATAAAGCCTCAAATTTGAAGTCTATTATGAATTGTTCAAAAGTTAATATTTTTTACTTAGTAGTCATTTAGATTTTTTTCTGTCAATTCCATGCATCAAAACACATTTCTTCAATATTAGTCTTTTTCCTGAAGCTACTTGTGTGATGTATGGCTTCAAATTATTAGGAATCCTAACAGGAACTTCTCCTATTAGTCCACTTTGATTTGTATCCATCGAATTAAAATAATAAACTGACCAATCAGAATCAGATATACATAAATTTTTTAATATTTCTTCGATCATTAGTTGGTGCGTCCATAAGGATTTATTGCTGAGAGTTCAAAATTCTCGCCTACAGCACTGATTTAGGCGAATCATGCCTTAACAATGAACTAAAAAAACAGAGCTCTCAACGTTTGTTTTAGCCATGCATGGCATTAGCCGATAGTTCCTGTAATATTATTATGAAATCGTGTAAAAGAGTTTTATTGATTCTTTCACATCTTGGATTTTTAACACTACACTGTAAATGTAATGTGGCCTTACGGATTCTTTATCTTTCTTCATCTTGTATTTCCTTTTCTTGATTAGTTTCAACTTATTTATGACGACACAATTGAAAGTTACTCTTTTCTAATTCTTTCCAAACTCAATCCTTACTCCTTCCTTACTCCTTCCTTGGTGTTATATCAATAAAAAATAAATATAAATAATCTGTCACAAAATGACATGTCAATTGTTATATATTATAGAGAAAGAAAAATTCTGAGGTAAACATGCGAGTAATCATGGATTGGGAAAAAACAAAATATCCTAAAGGCGGGAAATCTGATGGAATAGTTTATTGTTACCATTCCTATGGAAATGCCTGTGTCGGTAGGAATTACATTCCTGTTCCCTTTATGAAACAAAATGCTAAAATTATCTCAATGGAAAAGTTAACACTCGAAATCTGGAAGATTCTTCCGCAAAGGTTTAAAAATGATCTGAAAATCTATGCCATGAAATATAAAACACAAGAACCAAAATTAAGAAGAAAACACCTTAATTGTTACGGGATCTTTCTAAAAATAATGCATAAAATTGAAAAACATTACCAGTTCTCTCAAATGAAAAATACTGGTTATGATCTCTATATTAAACTCTTTGGCACTTTTTCTGTTGCTGATTTCATAAATTTGAACTATCTCTCTAAAGTTAAAAAATATCGACAACTTACTACCAGGATAATTCCAATAACATATCAATTTTTAGAAGAGTACAAATCACTTATTAACATTGAATACGATCAAAACCATCTTCTTTCTGCTCCTTATGGTTAGCTGACATAATATTATTTAATGATGGGTTAGCTTATACCATTACCGCCATATGTTAGAATAATTTGTGTTTTCTCTTCTTTGTTTACTCTTGTATTACTTAATAAAACTAGCCTATTGTAACATAGACTTATTCGAGATACCATACATAGGAATTTATCCGTATCTGTCTGTATTATTACTTGATTTTCAATTATTTTAAAAAAAATAGAGTATCTTTCAATACTCTATTTTCTACATTGTGGGGGTTTACTTGACTAACAACATCTTATTGATTTCTGAATAATTGTCACTAGTCATTTTATAAAAATAGGTTCCACTGCTAACAGTTTTACCGTATAGATCTGTTCCATCCCAACTGACATTATAACTACCAGCAACATGATCCTTTGATATAAGGGTCTTTACTTTTTGGCCCTTCATATTATATACTTCTATTTTTACTTGAGAATCATTCATCAAAGTATAACTGATGTTAGTCCGAGGATTAAATGGGTTTGGATAAGCTTTTCCTAGTTTTGTTAATAATGGAATGCCTGGTATTTGGGGTTGACCATCACCAGTTGTTGTTGTTATTGGACCATAAAATGTGGTTGAACCATCTATCTCGATACTCTCCAACCAATAATTGTATGTACAATTAGCTTCTATTTCTGTGTCTTTGTATGAATACTCAGTTGCTGTACCTATTGATGTACCTTGATTTAATAAAGAAGCTGTTATTACTGTAGCATTACTTAGTACATTATCTGTTGATCTGAATATACGATATCCTAAATGATTAAATTCAGATTCTGTTCTCCAAAAAATATTCACTAAGTTTTCAGAATTGATAAAACTTGCTGTTAAAGCAGATAAGGTAACAGGTAAAGTGCCACTCGTCCCTGTTGTATAAATATCATAGTTACTGTTGCTTCTATAATCCATCCACGCACAGATAGCCATAGTGGAGTTTTTAAGAGCAAGCATAGGTTTTTCTTGATTACCAGGATTAGTGCTTATTGCATGAGCAGTACAGGTTGCTCCACCATCTGGATCAAGTAATCCACCATCATACTGACCACCTATTGTGTTTAAGTGCTCAGAGTATATGTCAAATCCATTCGTGAAAAAATCTCTGTCATCTTGCCAAGCTACAATCACACCACCTTCATTATCTGATATTGCTTGAGCATTAGTCTGATTTGAGGGTGAGGCTATACAAATACGAACGCCTGTTGCTGCTGTCCATAATGTAGATCCTGATGTGATTCCAGTAACTTTCAGAGCATAAAGATCCCAGTTTGTGCCAGTCATATAATCTTGCCATACGATGATAGCTGTATTGAGCCCTGCACTGACTATCTGTGGGTTGATTTGATCAAGAGCTATTACTCTTACAGGCATTCCGTTAGCTGTCCATTGGATAGTCCCATCATAAATGCGTTGAGTATAGATATCATACTCTGTTCCACTCCGTCTGTCTTGCCATACTATGATTGCACTGCCTAATCCGTCATTAACAAGTTTGGGTTTTCTCTGATCATAAGCTGCAATACATACTGGTACTCCTGCTGCACCTGGCTACCCCGTTACATGGACACATAACTGGTTGATTCTTACTGCTCTTATGTCTATTTGCTTTTCTACTGCCGTTATGTATTGTTCATAAACAATAATTGCCCTACCGGCTCCATCACTGACAACTACTTGTGAAATTTGATTAAATGGTAAATTGACTATTGGTATATTGGACTGACTCTCCTGTGCAATGCCAATGTAATTAATAATCTTGATGAATTCGTAAAAAGTATTTATCTTTAAAAGACTGAAAAATAATGACATAAATGCAATAAATGTCTTGACAAGATCCAGCAAATCATAGTATTATCTCTATAAATAAGAGGTAAATAGCTATGATTAAAATAAAAAGTAAAAATCAGATGGAACTGCCTGGATTAGAGACTTGGAGAGTTCAATATACACCAGTAAAACTAACAAGACTTGAAAAAAGTTGGGCAGGTGTATTTCGTACTTGTGTTTTACCAGTACTTCCCATCAAGAAAGTATTAAAGTATTACACATCGGATCTTGGTCGTCCAAGCAAAGAATTATATTCGGTAATGGGTGCCACTATCCTTCAACAGTTTTTTAATCTAACCGATGAAGAGACTATTGAAGAATTAGCTTTTAATCAGCTATGGCATTTTGCACTGGAATGTTTCAACGAAAATGATCAGGTTATTTCCCTTAAAACTTTATGGACTATGCGTAATAGAATGGTTATTCAAGGAATCGGTAATGAAGTGTTTGAAAAGGCAACCGATTTAATGATCAAACAATTAAACGTAAATACAGACAAACAGCGTCTTGATTCGGTTCATGTCTATTCAAATATGGCTAAACTGGGAAGAATCAGGGTATTATCAAAAACCACCGAGCTGTTTTTAAAGGCTCTGAAAAAGAATTTTACAGATATTTATGATTCAAAAATTCACCAAGAGCTGAAAGATCTGTATTTCAAGGGTAAAGGCATCAGTGTTTTTGGACAGGTAAAACCATCAGACTCCGAAAAAACGCTTCAAAAGCTTGCAGAAGAGATGAACGGTCTTCTTTTAATGTTTGTTGAGAATGAAGAAATATCCTCATCAAAATCATTCAAATTGTTAGAAAGAGTGTTTTCTGAACATTGCATTGTAAAAGATAACATTGTTATTATAAAGAAACCTAAGGAAGTCGAATGTACAAGTATTCAGAATCCTTCTGATCAGGATGCCGGCTATGATGGGCATAAAGGTCAGGGTTATCAAACACAGATAGTCGAGACATACTCAGAAGAAAAGGAAGGTGAAGAAAAACCGCTGAATCTGATTACCTACGTAAAGACAGAATCAGCCGCTATTCATGATTCTCATGCATTAATACCAGCGTTAGATAATTTAAAAGATCGGGATATCTGCCCTAAAAACATGCTTGGCGATGCATCTTACGGTGGTCATAAAAACATTATAGCAGCAAAAGAAAAAGAAGTGGAAGTTATTTCCCCGGTTCTTGGTAATGCATCCCAACGAGGCCTTGATGATTTTCACTTTGATAAGGGTAATTTTAAAGTGTTAACATGTCCTGCTAATCATAAACCTGATCAGTTTAAAACTGGTAAAAATGATAGTTATTGTGCCAAATGGAGTCATGTAATCTGTAACAAATGTCCTTTAAAAGAAACTTGCACATCAAAAAAAGGTAAGAACAACCGAGTTTTGCACTATAAGAAATCTGAAGTGGCTTCCTGTTTAAGAAGAATTTATGAACAGAGTGATGAGTATAAAGAAAAGTATCGGTATCGAAGTGGAATTGAAGGTACCAATTCCAGATTTATAAGCCAAACTGAGGCTCGAAAATCAAGATATAGAAATCTTGACAAGATGTCTTATTCTCAATCATTAAAAGCATTATTTATTAACCTGTTCAGAGTAACAAAAAGTAAGGTATGGGAGAAGCATCTCTTATTATTAATTATAATATTGGAAAAAATCTGTTTTCCTGAGCTTAAAAATGAGAAATGTAATAAATATTCGGTTTATTACTCATTTTGTGCTTGAGAAACTTCAAAATATATTTTTTTGAAATTATTCTTTTTTACGAGGTCATCAATCTTATGTATTTCATATTTTCTCACTGTTTGAGTTCTTTGCTTCATCAGACAATGATAACTCATAATTGTGGATTAAACATCTCGTATTTTGATGCTGAAAACGAGAAAGAATTTGCGATTTTGGATATTTTACTGACACTTCACCGAGGGAATGGATCATCTCAAACTTGACTAGATTCCAATAAATTCTGACTTTTAAAAGTCTGGTAATAATTATTATGAGTTAATGATTTGTCTTCATACCTCATAAACTGGGTTTAATCTTTTACTTATACTGCCATTTGACACAATCAAAAGACTTAGTCAGATGAAACTGCTAAGTGACAATATAACTCCTCTTTTAATATTAGCAAATTATTTATTCAATTTTTATTATTTTTTCATTCTTACTATAATGAGACTCTAAACTGTAATGCCTGACAATTAATATGCTCAATCTGAATTCAATTATCTTTCTGATTACTTTAAATTATTTTCTATGAAAAAATATGTTTTCAATAATGTTAAATTGTCGGTTATTAATCCAATTTGCCCCTCTTTATATATTTGTTTCGATTGAGTAGATCATTATAAACTGTATTAAAGTCACAACAGCTCTTTTTATAAGTAAATATTGCTCAGAGACTGTTCACTTCAAAAAGCGATGAATAGAGGATAATCAGGATGTCAACGGCATTTTAATTTGGCACAGAAACAGCAGTTTGTTTTGATATTAAAAATAGCTTGCATTATAATGAAATTTATGCTTTTTTTTTCCTAGAGGTCGATATGATACCAACCCCCGTAGAGACGCAATGCTTTGCGTCTCAATCCTGCTTTGCATCTCTACATAATGCGATTCCAATAATTTTTGTTATTAGATTATAAAAGGATTGTATTGCAATAATATCAAATTGACTTCTTCACAGTTAGCATACTAATTTGTTTTGATATTAAAAATAGCTTGCATTATAATGAAATTTATGCTTTTTTTTATCCTAGAGGTCGATATGATACCAATCTCCGTAGAGACGCAATGCTTTGCGTCTCAATCCTGCTTTGCATCTCTACATAATGCGATTCCAATAATTTTTGTTATTAGATTATAAAAAGATTGTATTACTATAAAATCAAATCGAGTTGCTTTCTGTTAATATTAAAATTAATAATAGTTGTAAAAAATGCAACATATTGAAAAAACTTGACTTTCATAATTTTAAGGTTCACTTATAAATATTAAAAGGAAATACTTTTAAAAAATTATAAAGAGGTTTATATGGTTTTTTTCAACCAAGTCAAATTTTATGAACTTTTATTCTTGCTGGGTTAATAATATGTTTAAAAACACTTTTTGCCGTTAATCAGATGCCAATAGTCTGGCAAACTCAGGGAGAACTGCCAAAAGACCAATTTGGAACGTCAATCGTAACTCTTGACTATAATGCCGATGGATATAATGATTTAGTAGTTTTAAGTCTGCTTTTGATCCAGCACCTCCCATATCAATCAGTGAACCTCATAAAATAGGCAAAATATATTATTATATGGGAAGGCCTGACTCCCTTTTAAGCAGAACTCCAACTTTTTTTATAACAAGAGATGCAATTTAAGATACATTAGGAAGATTTTACAAATTACTAAGTGCTGATTTGAATGGAGACGGTTTAAAAGATTTAATTGTCAGAAGCGGTTGGAGACCTACAACTTATGTAAACTGTCCCTTTGCAGGTGGGATTTATGCCTTTTATAGTGGGGCAGAAAGTGATACCCTGATGGATTTCAAGTATTTTGTGCCAGTAGCTGGACTTGATTCTCTTTCTGGATTTTTCGGATCATCCAATGATGAATTATATGAGCTTGGCGACATCAATGGAGATGGTAGCGAGGATTTAGATTTTTATTATTCTTAAATAATCTCTTTTCCTCCATACAGATATAATAACAAATTCTATATTCTTTATGGAGATCCCGTTCTGCCTCATGTGGAGTATTTCTGTACTTATGTGACAAATACTCCATATAATGAAGGTTTTATCAGAGGTGTTGGTGATTTCAATCATGATGGTTGTGATGACATTGCCATCTCAGTGTCATATGATGGTTATTGTGATCCATGTTATGGAAAAGTCTATAGATTTGCAAGAAATAGCAATTTGCTTGATACAACAACTGAAACTAATGATGAAACAAGCCTCACAAATCCAATAATATTCAAAGCTTATCCCAATCCGTTTAATCCTTCTATTAACTTTGTTATTAAAAATGCAGAAAGGTATAAAAACCTTTCTATAGAAATCTATAATATCAAAGGACAAAAACTTGACTCAGTAAAAATAGGTTCGAAACAAGTTTCAGAAGGATCTATCAATCATCACTTTAAAAACCTGCCTTCAGCTGTCTATCTTTGTCGATTAATGGAAGGAAATAAAATTTTAAAAACAAAAAAAATTACCTTAATGAAGTAAAAAGGAGTAAATATGAAACGAAAATAATCTTAATCACTTTAATTTTTGCAGTTTGTTCTTGTTTAATTGCAAAATATTCAGACATCATTTTCCTCGGAGATTATTCAGATTTGTGTGAAGAAGACTATTGGAGTTATGCAAAAGATTCTGGATTTAATGTAGTAAAGGTAAAAACAGGTCAAATGTTAGCTAATACTATTAGTTCTTTAGACAATAAAGGCTTTGATGTATTCTTGTGGGATAATTGGAGTTGGGATTACAGCCCATATCTAAATAGCCATTGCAATAAGAATACTTATCAGGCAGAATACACATATCATGATGTAGATTACTATATTCCTCAAACCTTGCAGGGAAAATACGATTGGTTTTATAGGGGCGATTCTGGAATGATACAAACATCATTCCAGAATATGAAAACACAAAGGATACAAAATATACTTTCATTTGACGGTTATTGGGACTGATCTGTACGATAAATTCTCTTGGATCAACTTGAACTTGTCCCTATAAAAAGAATTTATGACTGGGTGATAGTAACGTATCTTAGTATTAGAATATTTTGCCCTGATTGTTTAAATGTAATAACGTAAAGCACGAACTTTGGCTTCTATTTCCAGGAAAATTGATTTTATTTTGCGGTGTAGTTTTGTTGTTGAAATCTTAGGATGATTTGATATCTCCTCTTCAATAAAAGATAGAGCTTGATCATACTGGCTTACTCGTTTTATGTTTTTAATATAAACAGATGCTGTTTGTAAGTCAAGTTTTGAATACTTCTGAACAGTATTTGGAGATATGTTTAATTGCTCTGCCACGACTCTTACCGAGTATGTCTCACGCAGGGTTTTAGTTCTATGGTACATTTACCTTTCATTTGCCCTCCTAATAATAAGGACAAATACTGTGTTTAAATCTGTGTCAATTTAAACTGCCGAATTTGTACCAGTTTATACTGCCGTTAACAGTAAAGAATTTCGACATTGAAATGGAATTGAAATACGTTGAGTGAACAGTCACCTCCTTTGGAGGGGATTTATGATTGTTCGTTTTTTTCTTTTTACATTTTATATTCAGGAGTCGTCTTTTGTGAATAAAGGCTACTCTTTGATTTTTTTCAGTTTTCTATTTAGTGAATATGAAGAAATTCCTAAGAGTTTGCATGCTTCAATTTGAACGTGATTACATTTTTCCATTGCCTGATGAATCAGGCATTTTTCCATTTCTGCCAGTTTCAAATTTGTATATGTCTGATTTAAGTCTGATGTCTCTTTTTGTGGGAGGACATCGTAAATATCTTCCAGAGATATCTTGTTTTTTTTATTAAAGAGAATGATTCTCTGCATCAGATTATTCAATTCTCTGATATTACCTGGATAATCATAATCACACAAATAATTAATAGCTGGAGTTGAGAGTTCAGGAATATTTTTATTTAATTTTGTACATAAATCATTCAACAGGTAATTAATGATCAGGGGGATATCTTCTTTTCTTTCTCTTAAAGGCGGGATATGGATTTGTATGGTATTGATTCTGTTAAACAAGTCCAGACGGAAAGTCTTGTCTTCGGTCATGGATTTGATATCCTGATGAGTCGCACTTACAAGGCGGAAACTTACTTTTTTATATTGATTGCTTCCCAAAGGCAGTATTTTCTTATCTTCAATGACTCTCAGAAAGGCAGTTTGAATATCTAGGGGCATATCGCCTATTTCATCGAGAAATAAAGTGCCTTTGTGAGCCAGTTCAAGATAACCGGCCTGATTTGATACAGCTCCGGTAAATGCGCCTTTTGTATGACCGAAGATACTGCTATGAGCCAGACTGCTGGTAAATAAGGCACTGTTTATGGCAATAAACTGTTCTTTTTTTCTTTGACTGCAAAAATGTAGCAGTCTTGCCAAAAGCTCTTTGCCGGTTCCGGATTCACCGGTAATTAATACATTTGCATAATCACTATCTGCAGCTAAAATTGTTTGATTGATCACATTTTCAAGTTTTTTACTTTTCCCTATGATAGGCGAACCTATCCTGATACTCAATTCTTTGGAGATGAATGATGTCCCTTCTTTAAAAAAATAAAAGCCTTCTACTTTATTATGTAACACCGGATTTGATTTGAGTTCATCTATCTCTTTTTGAGATTCCTTCTTTATTTTCTCACAAATGTTTATGTATTTTTTGGCTGATTGCCACGCTGATTTAATATCTTTTATTTTTTCATAGCATTCAGACATTTTTTTGTACAGCATTTTTGCTCTTTCCTGATTACCTTCATCCTCAACATGGGCTTCATATTTTATCAGATAGTCAAGTGCTTTACGATAAGCCTTTTGTTTGATTAAAATATCGGCATATATGACTAGGGCATTGTTAAAAATCCGCTGGCTATGACAGAATTCACAGAATGTAAAAGCCTGTAAAATATGCGATTCAGCTTTATGAAAATCGTTTTGAAGATAATAAATCAGGGCAATATTCACTTCTGATCCTGCCATAAATTCTTTATTCCCGGATACTTTTGCATATTCAACTGTTTCTTCAAGCAGTTCAAATGCTTCATTTAGGCGTCGGGATTCAATATAGATGTTGGCCATATTGGATAATACGGTATAATACAGACCAGGAGAACATTTTTTGACTTCTTCACGCTTCAATTCATTGTATAACTTAAGAGACTCAGTGATATCTTTGAGTAAAAAATAAGAATTTGCCAGATTACACTTAATTGATAAAGTGCTCTCATCCTCCGTCTCTGAGAGCGCGATTGCTTCTTTAAAAAACAAGACTGCTTCTTCATGCTTTCTTTGACAGGACTTAAGCCTTCCTAATGCGGCATAAGCCATAAACAGGGCTTTATGTGAATTATTGCTTTTAGCGAAAATCATCGCTTCATTGTAGTATTTCTCTGCTACAGAATAATTGCCTCTATTTTCGTATATGTAGCCTAAATTGGTATAACGATTGGGTATATCGGTTACTGAACCATACAGATTGATTAATTTTAAGGATTCTTCGAGCGCTTCTATACTTTTTTCGAACTGCTGATCAAACCAGTAAAAAAAACCAAAAGTTTGCAGTAATTTTGCTTTTGGAACAGGGGAGTTCAGGTACTCTTCATATTGAGTATAGACGGGCAGATATTTATGAAACAATTCCAGGTTCTCTAATATTTGTATATAGGAAAATACGATTTGGAAGGTTTCTGCTATATTATCTTTGATATTGTCGTCAGGATTTTTGTCAAATGCAAGATATTGCTCCGTTAAATGAAGAAATGTTTGAAAATAATCAAGTGTTTTTTCATTACCTTCAGTGTAATAATAAGCAATTATTTCCTTTAACAAATGAAACTGCTTAATTTTCCCAGCTGTCTTTAAATCCTGTAAAAGTATATCTATCTCCATCAATCCTCCATATTTCGATTATGCAATCGAATGCAATAACGCAATTCAATTTTGCAATTATTGTCAATCTGTTTTTTTAAATATGAAATCTCTTGCATTGTAGTACTATATCTAAGTTATTTTAAGTCTAATAATTAGACAAAATTAGAATATAACAGCTTAGCTATGGCATTATTATTGCCACTATATTAAATGAAATTATTAAAAAATGACAAGGAGGCGTAAAAATGAAGAGAATACCGATTATTGCGGGATTACTGATTCTTTTTACATTTACATGGGCAATTGGGCAAGATTATTCACTTTCATTTAACGGGACTAACAGCAGAGTTGTTTTACCAACAGATTTATTCTCTACAAGTAATTTTACCTCAGAACTAACCATTGAATATTGGTATAAAGGCACGAATTTAACTTCACCGGTAAGGTTTCAAAATGGTGACTATATTGTTCCTGGGTATCCTATAGGTGAAGACAATATTTACGCGATAATGAGTACTAACGGAGAAATTTATCCTAATCTTTATCCTAATCTAGTTCCGGTAATTTGTACTAAAGCAGAAGTAAATAATAATCAATGGCATCATATAGCTGTTACCTGGGAACGACACACAGCGAATGGATATAAAACTTATTTTGATGGAGTTTTAAGAGACAGTAAAGATGCCGTTGATACTGCATTACCTGAAATCAGTGCCGGTTGGCTTGGAGCTTATAATAATGGTGAATATATAACCGGTCAATTAGATGAAGTTCGCATCTGGAAGGTGGAAAGAACAGCAAGTGATATTCAGCAGAATATGAATAAAGAATTATCAGGCAATGAAGCCGGACTGGTAGCATACTACAAGATGAGTAACGGGTCAGGTACCATTTTGAGTGATGATCAAACAAATGGGACAAAATATAATGGAACCCTTGATAGTGCTACATGGATGGATCTGACGGCTCCAAGCATTCAAGCCACTGATGTTAATTTCTCACAAGTTTACTCTAATATAATGAATGTTGCATGGACAAATGGAAATTCAACTTACAGGGTAGTATTTGCCAAGCAAGGTTATTCAGGTACTGCTATCCCCGAAACAAATGTCTCTTATACTGCTAATTCAACCTTTGGCTCCGGCGACCAAATTGGTACATCAGGTTGGTACTGTATTTATAACGGAACAGGATCAAGTCTAATAGTAGGAGGCTTGACTGCCAATACTCCTTACATCTTCCATGTATGTGAATATACTAACCCAAATAAATGGGAGAATTTTTCATATTTATCTGATTCAGCTTCCAATAACCCAAATACTCAATCTACCAATAATTTAAATAACTCAAATCTAAATTTTGCACTTGATTTTGATGGTAATGATTTTGTCAATCTTCCAAGTACATTATACTCCGATAATATCTCTAATGGTACAGCACTAACAATTGAATATTGGTTTAAGGGCGATATTCTACTATCACCAGTCAGATTTCAAGATCCAGAAAATCATTATGTAGTTGCCGGTTGGTTAAATCCTCCACAATTTATCATTAGCAATGATGGGGGTACTAGTGGTGTGTTGATAAATGGGACAGGAGATAATGTGGAAGACGGCAATTGGCACCATATTGCCTGTATAAGGTCTCAAAACGGAATCATGGCAACTTATGTGGATGGAGAATTATCTCATTCAAGATCAGCAAATAATGAACTAATGCCAGCCATTAGTTCAACAGGACACCTTGGTGCCAATAAAGATGATGAATATCTTACCGGTCAGCTCGAAGAAGTTCGTATCTGGAATGTGGCAAGAACAGCAAGTGAAATTCATGATAATATGAATAAAGAATTAACTGGCAATGAAACCGGACTGGTAGCATACTACAAGATGAGTAACGGGTCAGGTCCTACTTTGAGTGATGATAAAACAAATGGGACAAAATATGATGGTACAATCACAGGAGCTGCCTGGGCACTGGTTAATCCGGAATCGCTTACCTTACCTGTTGAATTGTCTGCATTCACTGCAAATTATACAGCTTCCAATACAGTGAGTATTATATGGACAACCCAGTCAGAGACAAATATGATTGGCTATCATATTCTGAGAGCAGATGATAACAATCTTGAGAATGCAAACAGGATATCCGATAATTTAATTCAGGCTGTCAATATTTCTACAGAACATAATTACTCATATACAGACATGACAACACAGCAAAATACAGAATACTACTACTGGCTTCAGTCTGCCGAAATGGATGGAACGATTGAGTATTATGGGCCAATTAAAATCAAAACAGGCGAGCCACAGATTACTCCTCCTGTAATCCTGCTAGTTACTCAGTTAAAAAGTGCCTATCCTAACCCTTTCAACCCCAGCACAATGATCAGTTTTGATATAGCTCAGCAGGATAGAGTTGTTATAGAAATATTCAATTCCAAAGGTCAAAAGATAAAAACTCTTTATGATCAGGTTGTTAGTCCAGGTCATCATCAGGTTTTATGGGATGGAACAGATTCAAATTCCACGAAAAGTAGTTCTGGGATGTATTTCTATCGTATGACTGCCGGTAAATATTCAGAAACTCACAAAATTCTCATGATGAAATAGTATCATATAACTAGAGGAGGACTTAACTTCTCTAATAAATGGGTTTTAAATAGATGTCTAAAATGAGTCTTTCATAAGGGCACGATAGTTTATCGTGCCCTTACTCATTTTTATATTCGATTATTCCTTGTCAGGTTTCGAAAGAAGTCGAAAACGATCTAACAGGTGCTGAAGTTACCGAGATAACTAATAGTATTGTTAAACATAAACTTTGTCTCTCGCGGGTATTGCCATCACTATAATTAGAAAAAGAACTAGAGGCTGATTCAGTAAGGATCTATATTAGTAATATCAGAGATCGATTTAACAGAGTCTAGGCTAGCGCTTTGAACTTCTTCAATTTGACTGGAAATCTTGTTAGTAGCTTCGGCAGTTTGTTTAGCGAGCTCTTTAACTTCATTTGCTATGCATAATCTCACAAAATTCGGACAAACATTCTCAACAAATTTGGACAAAGTTTCTTAAATATTTCAGACAGTTTTAACCACAAAAAAAACATGATATACTTCTCCTTAAAAAATGGAGGAGATATCATGAAAACTAGAAAAAATTATAAGAATGTTAAGATGTCAGAATACAAGAAGATTTACCAACTCTATTTTAACGAGCATTACTCTTTACGCAAAATTGAAGAAATTCTTTCCATACCAAAATCCACATTAAGCGCTTTGCCTTTAGAACCATATATTCCGAGGTTGCTATTTAAATTCAAAGTCAAGGATGATTATCATATAGAATATCTGAATCGGTCTGAGACTGTGCAAATTATATAAGCTCCCATTAAGCAACTCTTGTTCTTATAGGCGATAAAAGTGAACCTATATGCTCCATATCGACGTTTTCTTGACAAATTTGGCTAATGTTGAGGTTAGCAAGGTATGAGTTTTAATCAATATTATATTTTCCTCTTACAATACATTTTTTCATCCATAAGGAAAAGATTATTGCTCTGACTGTTTTGTGTGATTTTAATCCATATCTTCCAGATAGTACTTTCTCAATTTTCCTGTTAAACCTTTCAGAAACATTCGAAGTTAGATTCTTTGACAAATGAAGCCAATGGGACAATATATTATTGTCTATGTATTTCACCGCTTTATCGGGAAGAAAAGTTTTCAGCTTAGTTATAGCCCTTTTTCTGGTTGAAGCAGTTTTGCATCTGAAATAAATAAGCTCCCATTAACTAACTCTCGAACTTATAATCGAGAAAAGTGAGACTATCGGCTCTGTATCTATGTATTCTTGACACATCCAGTAATAAATCTTTACTAATTATGATATGATATCCTCAAATATTCTCCTATTTCTGACTAATAACTATCTTTCTTCCTGACGATAATGTATAAATGGTACAATAGCCCATGAAAAAATGACGTGTTATGGAGCGAGTTCGGCTCGGACTCGAAATATTAAAACCTCAATGCTTTCAATCGTTCCAGAGGAACGAAATATTGGTAGCCGATGATTTTAATCATCGGAACATATCCAACCAACAACATATAGCTCCATCGGAGCGACACATTAAATCCAGAGCTAATAACTCATCATCATCATTTCAAAGAAATGAAAAGACCTTATACAATATATGCCATACTAAAACAATCCACCAACGATGAAGCTTATCTTTTATCTGCAAATCTCCGATTTGCCATTATCTGCAACACTTCAGTGTTGCCAGTAATTATCCAGGTATCTATGAGACAATGCCCATGAAAAAATGGCGTAAAGTCGTAGGGAAACTCGAAGGGGAACGAACAGCCATTCTGATTGAAGACAATGGTTTACCTCATAATTTAACTTACCCATTGGCAAGCTATGGCGGAGTCCCTGAGAGTGACTGGAGATAGCAAGTTTTTTCCTAGGGCTTGATTTTTTCTTTGCTTCGTTTATTTTGCATCAAGGCAAAAGAAATGAAGAATACCATTTCAAAGAAATGAAAAGACTTTATTCAACATATGCCAACCTAAAGATATCCTCCAACGATGATGATTATCTCTTATCTTTTATCTGCAAATCTCCGATTTGCCATTATCTGTAGTGCGTCAGCACTACCATTATCTTCTCCAATAGATGTCAATTTTTGAAAAGGAAAATCTCAAAACAAGGTGTTTCATTTTTACCAAACAGGCAACAGCCTGATATGAGCTCCTATGAAACATCTTGTGTATTTGTCTATTTTAATTAATTAATCAATCCATAAAATATATTAAATATCCAAGTATCAAGACAAAAGAAATGAACAATACTATCTCAAAGAAATATCCATATCTTCTTCAATAGATGTCAATTTTTGAAATAGGTTTAATTATAAAGACTATGTTCACTTTTTGTTGCTGATTTTCCTGATTATCCTTTATTCATCGAATTTTGAAGCAAACAGTCTCCTTGCTCATCATAAAATTTTGAATAATTATTTCTTGACAGTTTTTTTATCTGTAGTATATTTTTGTTTGATTTTTGGAGGAACTATGAAAAAGACACTGTTATTATGTATTTTGGTATTATTGCTGAGTTACTTGTCAGCAGTAGGCGTAGCTGTCATTGATGTGAATCAAGGACAGTTTGTAAGGTTATCTGAGACAACTTATAATGTCAGTATTGAAAACCAGGTAGCTCTAGTGACTTGTAAAGAGACATTTGTTAATGATTCTGATACCAATGTGTCTCCTAAATTGGTCTTTCCTATTCCTGAAGGAGCAAGTGCTACTTTTTTGCGCTGGCAAATCAACGATGTATGGCATACTGCTGTCATAAGTGGAAATCAGCAGGATTCCTCTATAGTTGGACCACCCTCAAATCTACCTCAGTACTTTTCTGATTATATCAAACCTTTTCCTATAATGTATAATTTTAATGAAGCAATGTCCGACAGTGACACCTTAATAGTCGAATTGACTTATGTTCAACTCTTGAATTACTCCTTTGGAAATGTGGAATTAAATCTTAGAAATAACTATTTACCTATACAACTTGTTCCTCTCAATCATCAGCAAATCAATATTGATATTAGTTCTGACAGAACAATAGAGAGTGTTGTCGCAGATAATCATCCTGCTAGTGAAATCACCAACAGTGGAGATTTAGCAATGATTTCTTGGGCTGAAAACAATACGACTGCTGATATGAATTTTGATTGTCATTATTCTCTTAATCAAGATCAGTTGGGTTTATGGTCTATGAGTACTATTCTTGAGACCGTGCCTGATGAACTTGGAAGTGGATTCTTTACTTTTATTGCAGAGCCTGATCCCTCTAATAATACAGAAGTTATCAACAAAGTCTTTACCCTTATTATTGATCGTTCAGGTAGTATGTACGGAACCAAAATTCAGCAAGCAAAAGATGCAGCAAACTACATTGTCAATCATTTGAATGAAGGTGACAAATTTAACATTATTTCTTATAGTGGAAATGTGACTACCTTATGGCCAGAACATATGTTATTCTCAACAACCACAAAAAATCAGGCAATGACTTATATCAATAATATCTCAGCTGATGGTTCCACGAATATCAGCGGAGCTTTTGACATGGCAGTTCCGCAATTTACCAGTGCCAATGACAGTACAGCCAATATCATTATATTTTTGACTGATGGGTTGCCAACCTCTGGAATCACGGAACAAAGTCAATTGATTCAACATATTGATAATCTGATAACACAATCTGAAAGAAGTCTATTCCTCTTTAACTTCGGAATAGGCAATGATGTGGATCGTGTTTTATTATCAACTTTAGCAAATAACAATCAGGGTCTAGCATTTTTCTTGGGAAACGATCAGGTCGAAAATGTCATTACAAATTTCTATAATTTAATTCAAAACCCTGTTTTATTAAATCCTGTGTTTGTGGTTGAACCGACGAATGCAATTACTGAAGTATATCCCGATCCTTTACCCAATCTTTATAAAGGCAGTCAGATGATTGTCTCTGGAAGATATCAAACATCACAAAATGTGACTATTCATTTAAATGGAACAGCTTTTGGACAACCTGTTAACTATACATATCAGATGAATTTAGCCGATACAGTGTCCTCCAGATATCAATTTTTAAGTAAGATTTGGGCTAAACAAAAAATTGAATATCTTTTGAGACAGTATTATACTTATCCTGAAGGCTCTGAGATGGCTTTACAAATTAAAGCCCACATAATTGAAATTAGTGTTGATTATGGGGTTATGTGTGTCTTTACCAGTTTTTCCGAAGGTGTGGGAAACGAAGAAGAAATCTCACAAGATTCACCAACCCCTGCTCCTCTGAAACTTCTGGGTAATTATCCTAATCCCTTTAATCCAACAACCTCAATTCGTTTTGAAGTCAAAGATAATATCAGTGGTCCAGCCTTTATAAAAATCTATAACATCAAAGGTCAACTCATTCGTGTGCTTGGCATAAGAGTCAATGGAAAAGGCAATTATGAAATAGTTTGGGATGGATGCGATCAGGCTGGAAAGAAAATGGCAACAGGTGTCTATTTCTATACATTATCTTTAAAAAATAACATCCTATCTGGCAAAATGCTAATGCTGAAATAAGTTTAACATCAATCTATTCAAGGGCAGGATTTTCCTGCCCTTTTTTCATAATTCTACAAGTGATTTTTCGTTTGATTCTGTTTTAGTGATCGTTTTGAATCCTGAATAAATTTACTAAATGTTTTATCCAGATAAGAAAATAATCAAAAAATAAGCTTCAATTTATATTGAAGCTAAAATTTGATTGAAGACTTTCTATGCGAGTTTCGTTTTCTACTTACCAATAAGTAATCCTCTCTTTAAAATGGTACTGAGTGTTACTTTCCATTCTTCCCAAACTTTTTCATCATGAAAGTCCCTTTCGTTAATCATAGAAATCAAAGGAGCTAAGTAAATCGCACTGTATCCAATGGCTAGAAGACATTCGCGAACTGATTCAATAGGTAAATCTACTGCTTTTCCTGAATTTACGGCTTCAAGATAGGCATCATGGAAATGTAGATTGGCTCCTAAAGGTCCATGTTCAGAAACATCCTTTAATGCATGCCTTAGATGATAAGCTCCCTCTGCAATTTCTCTACGTAATAAGGAAGCCCATTGTGGATTATCATGTAAAACCGTCATTAATCGTAAAGGAGTATCAATAATCATCTCTACAGGTGACTTACTTTCTGGGTTAGCCCCAAAAATTACTGATAACATAGTCATCCCTTCATATTTTAACACCTCTTCGTAAAGATTCTGTTTGCTAGTATAATAATAATTGATCATAACTTGCTTGACTCCAGCAAGATTTGCAATTGCACGGGTGCTAGTATCTCTATAACCAAGCTCCGAAAATAATTTCGTTGCTGCTTCAAAAATCATTCCTTTAGGGGTTTTTGGATCAGGAGGTGAAATTGGGTCAATAATTTCTTTCTGTTGAAAATTATAGTTTGGATTTTCTTCGAACTTAACATCATACTTCTTTGATTGATTTGATTCTCTCATTACTGACATTTTTTCTCCTTCTCTCTCTAATCTGATTAAGATTTATCATCTTTATCAAATCGTCTTATAGTATAAATTAATTAATTTCTAGACGAAGTCAATATAAATCGTATTTTTGTTTATTAAATATTTAAGATTAATGATTCTCCTTATCATAATGCAAGTTAGCTCCTATCTCTATTTAAAAAACAATATAATTTTTTACTTAATCCAAGACAATATTGTAACAATTAATATTTTTATTCATTGTTTCTTCAGTTTACTCTGATTTTGAATGTTAAAAATTCTTAAAATTATGTATTGAAGGGCACCCTCATTCTTATTATTTTTTATCGAGCTTATATTTTTTTACCATTTTTTGGGTTTCAACTGATAAAATAACAATATTGTTTTCGTTTCTAGTTCTGAACAATCTTTTTTATTTATCAATTTTAATTTGCTTTAGTCATTTATATAATTATATTGTCATGTGACAGTGGCGTGTGAAAAAGTCGAATGATAGCATCGGCTTATTTTATATGATTAACTTATCTAAAATTTGATTTTAGTTGTCTCTTGAAGAAAGTGATTTAATTTTCTGATTAAACATTGGGGGATCTTCAAGAATGACTTTCTTATTAGTATCTTTTGTGACCCTTGTTTTCAGCATCTAACTACAAGGTAAAATTTTTTCAATAGAGCCATCGCTAGCCTGATGTAGCAGCAAGCTCAAAAAAAGGAGTACAAAATGAAATACACAATACGGTTGGTTATGCTGGTATTGATTCTAACCATTTTCAATACGATGAATGCTACATACGATGTTTCACAAACAGGGTATGGTTTTAAAGTTGGTGGTGCCTGGGGTGACAATGCTGCTGCTAAAGAAAAATGGGTTCCTAGAGCTAGAGGTGATATTCAGATTAAGTTAGCTCCAATCTTACTCTCACAATTTGGAATAAGTTATATGCGTTTAAATGCAAGCCCTATTTACAAAACTGAAACTGTAGGGGCGGACCTTAGATTTCTTTTAAGTCCTAATCAAATGAATCAAATATTCCCATTTTTCTATTCAGGAGTTGGCGTTGTTAAAGATATGTCAAGCACAAGCACTGATCCTTTACTTATGATTCCGATTGGTTTTGGTTTTCAATCCAGAGTTGGAGAACAATTAGGGATTGAGGTGAGTGGTGGCTACAACCTTGTATTGTCCGATAAAATGGACGGGATCGTCAAAACTAGTAATCACATGAACCGTTTTACAGGTGGAAAACAAGATGGGTATTTTGAATTAATGGTTGGTCTTCAATACTTTGTAAGGAGTGGGAAAAAAACCAAACCTCAAAGTATTCCTGCATCAACTACAACTACAACTATAATTAATAATCCCCCTTTTAAGGCTATAGATACTGATAAAGATGGGCTAACTGATGAAGATGAAATCAAAATTCATAAAACAAATCCAAATATCTCTGATACCGATGGTGATGGACTTTTAGATGGTGAAGAAATAAACAAATATAAAACCGATCCTACCAAAAAAGATACTGATGGTGACGGTATAACTGATGGTGATGAAGTCTTGAATTACTTAACCGATCCCAAAAAAGTTGATACTGATGGTGATGGTTTATCTGATGGGGATGAAGTCTTTACACATGGCACAAACCCCATTAAAATTGATTCTGATAGCGGTGGTATGAATGATGGTGCTGAGATTAAACTTAAAAAAAATCCTTTTGATGCAAAAGATGACTTATATGACTTATCCAAAGGGAAAAAAATTGTCCTACATGGTATAAACTTTGAAACTAACAAAGCCTCAATTCTACCTGAATCTGAAATTATTTTACAGAAGGTAAGAGAATCTATGGAATTGTATAAAGATGTAACGGTTACTATTGTTGGTCATACTGACAATGTTGGCGAAAGAGATTATAATCAAAATTTATCTCTGCTAAGAGCTCAAGCTGTTAAAGATTGGCTATCAAGTAGAAAAATTGATGCCAAGAGAATGAAAATAGTTGGAAAAGGGAACGCTGAATTAGTTTCTTCAAATGATACTGAAGAAGGGCGTGCCCAAAATCGTCGTATTGAATTCATTGTAGATTAACCTCAAATCGTCTGAAAGGATGAAATGAACCGGATGATTAATTATGAAAATAATTAATTCCACGGGAATTTCATCCTTTTTTATTATAATGGTCTTTATTAAAATGTACTTTTTTATCATCTTTCTTAATTTCAAACCAATATCCTCCAATTTTTTCTATTGGCTTTACTAAATAAATAAAATTTAGGTTGACAAATTGACTCAAAGTCAATTAGCTGACTACAAGATCTGGAGGCTGAATGATGAAACTGTCTAGGAAAGAACGTGAACAAGCTCAAAAGCTTGATGCTATTATTGATGCTGCCATAAAGGTGTTTTATTCGAAAGGTTTCGATAATGCTAAAATGGAAGATGTTGCGTCTCAAGCTGAATACAGCAAAGGCTCCTTATATTTCTATTTCAAAAGTAAAAATGAACTTTGTCTCGCTATTGTTAATCGTAGTCTCAATCATCTTACTCAATCCTTTGACAATATTTTACAAACAGAGGCGACTGGTATTGACAAAATTGCTCAAATCGTGGAAGCTTTTATCAATTTTAGAACAAAAAAACCTGATTATTATCAAAGTATAATCAGTTTTAGAAATCATCATCAAAATTGTGACAATGAAAGCGATTATATGAAAGCTAATATTCTATTAAATCAGGAAATTAATACAATTTTTATCTCAATGCTCGAAGCTGGAAAAAAAGACGGAACTATTAAAACTACTATTGATTCTCAAATGACTGCTAATTGTCTTTGGGGAAATTTATCAGGGCTTCTGCCTGGTTTTCTTTTAAATGATGAAACCAATACTAATTACTCCTCCTTTGATCTTCTCAGATATTGGTACAATCTTATTTTACAAGGTTTAGCAATTTCTGATTTGACAAATCTTAAAAAATGAGTTACTCTAATTTTATAAATATGATTCTTTGTATGATGTTATAAATTTATTAAGGAGGAATTGATGGCGAAAGTAAAATCATTATTCATTGCAGCAGTTGTTTTGCTGACTTTTTGGATTTTACTTGCTGGAACTTCTACACAGGAACTTCTTTTTGGAGCTGGTCTGGTTCTTTTTATTCTCATTTTCTTTGGGAATAAATTTGAAATCTTATCTGATGTAAAGTTGAATCCTAAATCCCTGATTTACTTAGTGATTTATTTTTTTGTATTTCTGCGTGAACTCATCAAATCCAATCTTGATGTGGCTATGAGAGTGGTTCAACCTGATTTACCAATAAATCCGGGAATAGTAAAAGTTCGGACAAAATTAAAATCAAGATTAGGAAGAGCCTTTTTGGCAAATTCCATTACTTTAACCCCTGGGACTTTGACTGTTGAAACAAAAGGTGAATATTTTTATATTCATTGGATTGATGTGACTTCTCAAAATATCGAAGAAGCTACTCAGAAAATTGTCAGCAATTTCGAGAAATATCTGGAGGTGATTTATGGATAATTCTGTTTCATTAATCCTGAACATTGCCTTTACAATTACCATTTTGAGCTTGTTAATCAGTTTCATTCGTTTACTAAAAGGACCAACCTCTTCAGATAGGGTTGTTGCTTTAGATGTAATGACCATTGTTGGAATCTCAATTATTGTGTTTTTATCTTATTCTTTCCAACGAGTGATCTACCTTGATATCGCCTTAGTATATGCTTTACTTAGTTTTTTGGGCGTTATCGCTATTGCTCGTTACCTCGAAGGAGGTTTATAATGCTTATGTCATTAATTGGGGCGATTATTGTTCTTATCGGTTCGATCTTTCTCCTTCTGGGAAGTTTGGGTGTCTATCGTATGCCCGATGTGTATAATAGAATGCAAGCCGGTACTAAAGCTACAACTTTAGGAAGTATTCTTTTCTATCTTGGGATTGGTCTGATCATGCCTTCTTGGATTGGAAAGCTGATCCTTCTAATTGTTTTCATTATTCTTACAAATCCAGTTTCATCCCATGCTTTAGCTCGCGCTTCACATTTTATAAAAATTAAAATGTCTGATAAAACTGTTCTAGATAGCTTGGAAATTGATGAGAGAAACGATGGAGGTGATGTATGATTATCCTGATTGCTCTTCTAGGAATCATCATGATTTTATCTGCAATTTATGCCTTAAGGGCTAAAAAACTACTGAATGCAGTAATTACTTCAGGTGTTATTAGTCTTTTTGCTAGCATACTCTACTTGATTATGGCTGCTCCTGATGTTGCTATGACTGAAGCCTCTATTGGTTCTGGATTAACTACAATTGTCTTTTTATTTGCCATTAAGAAAATTAAAAAAGGAGCAGAAGATGATTAAGAATATTTTTTCAACTATAGTGCTTCTTATCCTTTCGGTTTTATTTTTATTAATTATTATGGAATATTACCCCAAAAATGAATTGTCTCCTTTGGCAAATCATTATGTGGAAAGTTCTCTCAAAGATTTGAATACACCAAATATTGTCACCTCTGTAGTCGTGACTTATCGTGGATTAGATACTTTGGGTGAAGTAACTGTTTTGTTCTTGGCAACTGCTGGCGTTGGGTTTCTTCTTAAGAAAAAGGTAATCCTCACTGAAAGAAAAAGAAAAGCTTCTGAAATTTTAAAAACAGCTTCTATGTTTTTATCTCCTCTGATTATCCTTCTTGGTGTTTATATCTTTATTCATGGACATCTAACTCCAGGTGGTGGATTTCAAGGTGGAGTTTTGATTGCTTCAGCTTTTCTTCTTATGATTCTAGCTGATGTTGATCTAAAAATCAATCATTTTATCCTACAATTCGTAGAATCATTTTCTGGTGCTTTCTATGTTGTAATTGGACTGTTAGGATTAATATTAGCGGGTGGTTTTTTAGATCCTCGCTTTTTATTACTAGGAAAGTTTGGTCAGATATTTAGCACTGGGGCTATTCCAATTATTTATTCTCTTATAGGATTAAAAGTTGGCTCAGAATTAACAGGAATTTTAGAATATATGCGGGGAGGTGACGAATGATTCTCAGTTTAATCATAGGTTTTATCCTTGTGATCATTGGCTTTTTTGGAATGTTGACAAAAAAAAATCTGATTAAAATTGTTATCGGATTCTCAATTGTCGATACGGGAATACATGTCATCATTGTTAGCATTGGTTATTTAAAAAATAGAACAGCTCCTATTATTGACCAAACCATAAATCCTGCTGTAGCTGCTCAAAAAGTAATAGATCCTATTCCTTCTGCTCTTGTTCTAACTGCAATTGTTATAGGTTTAGCTGTTACTGCCCTGATGCTCAGTTATATAATCAGATTATATCAAGAAAAAAAGTCTTTATCCATAGATGATTATAAGGAGTTGAAATGGTAAATCCTCTATTTATATTCATGCTATCTCTGTCTGTAGGCTTTCTGCTGACTTTAATTGACAAACTCGGAAGGAAAACCTCTTTGTCCATTCTTCTGAGTACATTACTTTTGAATACTATTCTTTGTGGAAGATGGCTTTTCGGTTTTTTATATCAAAATGTGCAAACTCAACAAATTAATACTGCTGGGTTCGAAATGCCCATTTCTATAAATCTACAGTTTGGTTTAGAAGAAGCTTTTGTCTTAACTTTCATTAATGTTTTAGGTTTATTAGGCGGGCTTTTCTTATGGAAAGACTTCTTTAAATCTTCTATATACGGCTTAATTCTTTACCTTATTTTGCTAATGGGTGTTGACGGTTTGGTCATGACAAGAGACTTCTTTAATATGTTTGTCTTTATGGAAATCATCTCTATCTCTACTTTTTCTTTGATCATGATCAATCAAAATATCAAGTCTCTTTCTGCTGGTTTTAAATATATGATGGCTGGTGGATTAGCTTCTTCATTAATTCTAATCGGTATTATATTTTTATATAATCAGTCTGGGGTTCTCAGCCTCGATATCCTTGTCGCTTATCCTAACCTTCTAACTGGAATTACAGGCTCTTTAGTATTGTTTTTTATCATTTTCTCCATAATGATTGAATTAAAGCTGTATCCAATCAACGGTTGGGGACTGGATGTCTATGAATCTGTCAATCCTGGGATTTCAGCAATCATTTCCTCTGCAAACTCCGGAGCATTACTTTTCACTTTATATAAAATTCTGCCTATTGTGAGCGATCATTTGTTGTACCCCATTATCGGTGCAGGCTTGATTACCTTTTTTTTCTCAAATCTCGCAGGCATAAAGCAGACAAATCCACGAAGATTGCTAGGCTATTCTTCTATTGGACAAGTCGGATTGTTAATTGTGATCATAGGGCTAAAATTTAGCTTGAATTTAAACTCTCAATGGTTTTTCTTGGTAGCTGGTGGGATATTCGTCAATCATCTTCTTGCAAAATCAGGGTTGTTTTGGTTGAGTGGTATTGTAGAAAAAAATCAACTTATTGACTGGAAAGTTATTAAGAATAATCTTCCTCTTGTGATTCTCTTTGGAGTTCTTATATCTGCTCTAGCAGGTTTTCCTCCCTTCTTGTCTTTCTGGTCAAAATGGATCTTGATTAAAACACTTGCTTCTAACAATATGTGGCTGATCATCACCATGATATTGTTAGGTTCACTTTTTGAAGTTAGTTATTTGTTCCGTTGGTTTGGTAAAGCTATTAAAGATGAATCAGAATTTGATATTGTCAGTGATAACGGAAAATTGATTCCTGTTGCTTTATCTGGAGCAATTTTATTTTACCTTTCAATCTTTGTAATGATTACTTATTTCGATTTCAATATTTTCTATTTTCTACCTCTTGCGGCTCTTATATTCTTCTATTTAGTTGATTTGCTTCCTGCTAAAATTAAAGCAATCTTAGCAATGATTATTCTGGGAATTTATGCGTATTATATTTATCCCAAACTGAATGGAATGCAAATTCTCTTTGAAATTATTTTTGTCATTGGAAGCGGAACTCAATTAATTGCAACAATGAACAGAAAAGATACTTCAAAAGGCTATTATGGGTTCTACCTTGGCACTGTATTAGCTATGGCAAATTTGGTTATCTCTCAAACCTATCTTGAATTTTTCTTTAATTGGGAATTGATGACAATTGCTTCTTATTTCCTCATCATTAGAGGGAAAAAAGCGGAAATTCCTGCAATTACCTATTTGCTATTCTCTACCGCAGGGGCTTTTCTGATTTTAGCTGGGTTCGCTTATTCTCCTCTTGACCCAACAGGAATTGCCTTAGTGTCAAAAATGCTAACTACAAAATTACCGCTTGTCTCAATTATACTTTTATCTATTGGGTTTGTTATAAAAATGGGTGCTCTTGGGGTTCATATATGGCTGCCTAAAGCCCATGCAGAAGCTGAGTCGGATGTTTCCCCGCTTATCTCAGCGATCTTGCTAAAAGCAGGGGTTTTCGGCTTGTTCTTGGTGGCATTGGGTACATTAAGAAACACTTATCAACTGGATTGGTTTTATATCCTGAACTGGGTTGGAGTTTTTACTGCGCTTGTTGGAGCTTTTTTGGCTAGTCTTCAAGAAGATGCTAAAAGATTATTGGCTTACTCAAGTATGAGTCAGTTAGGTTTGATTTTAGCTAATATTTCTCTGATGAGTCATCTTGGTTGGCTTTCTGCTCTATATCTTTCCTTGAACCATGCACTTTTTAAATCTGTTCTATTTCTGGCGATAGCAGGAATTGTCTATCGAACCAAAACGCGAAATATGTATGAAATGGGTGGTTTAATTAAGAAAATGCCACTGAGTTATATAAGTGTTTTGATCTCCATTATTGCAGTCTCAGGAGTTCCTCCTATGAGTGGCTTTGGTTCAAAATGGTTAATTTATAATGCCTTTATAATGAAGGGTTGGTATCTGCAAGGCGCTGTCTTGTTCTTCTCTGGTGCTGTGAGTTTCTTGTATCTATATCGATTGATTCATACTATTTTTCTGGGCCAGCTTAAAATTGAACATCAAAAAGTAAAAGAAGCTCCTATGTGGTTTATAATTCCCCAATATCTATTTTTATTGGTTATGATGGCTGGTTCTTTCTATCCAAATCTTGCAATTAGACCTTTGAATAAATTGGTTTCTAATTATTTTAAATCTGATTTAATAATTGATGGGTTGAAAATTACTTCACCATATGGTTATTGGAATGGATATCTTATTATGATACTTACCATTGTAGTCTTTGCCTCAGTTTTCTTATTCTTGTATTTCATTATAGGTAGAATGCAAAAAGTAAAACAATTCAACATTATTTTTGCCGCTGAACGACCAGATAAACCAGAAACTACCCATTATGCTCATAATATGTTTGCTCCTTATAAAAAAGCTTTGGGTCGTTGGACTGATCCAAATATCGAAAATTTCTGGGAAAAAACTGCTGAATGGACAAAATCTCTTTCTGATCTTTTCAGATCTGTTTATACGGGTAATGGACAAACATATTTGTTACAGATATTTATTTATATGATTGTTTTCTTATTTATTATAGGAGTCTAATATGGAACCTAATATTTGGTTAAAAATATTATTCGCAATGATTTCTTTGGCTGTAGCCACAGTTTATGGTCTTACTTTAATGGGTGTAGTACGAAAGATTTATGCTCGAGTGCATGGTCGTTTTGGCCCTCCTTTTTACCAACCTTTTATTGATATTTTTAAAACATATTCCAAACGTGTTGCGATTACACATGGGTATATGTTCTTCCTCGGACCGGTCTTCAGATTGGTCGGAGGTATTGGAACTTATTTGTTTATCCCTGTTATTTTTGGAAATGTTGTCTTTCAGAATTTTAGTATAGCTGGAGATCTTCTACTCGTGATGTATTTCATCTTCTTCGGCCAACTTGGAATGGCTCTAGGAGCAGGTGAGGGAGGACATCCTTATTCTGCCATTGGGGTTAGCCGAGGCTTATCTCAAATGTCAGCCTTTGAAGTACCGTTCAGTCTGGCAGTAATCTCTATCGCTATTCAATACCATTCCTTAAACATTACTCAGATAGTTGCTGCACAACAAGGTGGAATTTTACATTGGACTGTGTTTACTAATCCATTTGCCGTTATTGCTGCTATGATTTCTTTATTAGGTATGAATATGCATGCGCCTTTCAGCATTGTTTTAGCTCCACAAGAAATTCCTATAGGACCTCCAGTGGAAATGCAATCTGGATTTTTAGGTATGCTTCAAACCAATCGAGCTATCTTCGCTTCTGCAAAACTTGTTCTTTTTATGAACTTGTTTTGGGGCGGAGCAACTAACTTAATCGAAATGATTATTAAAACATTCTTGATTTATATGACTTCTGTCTTTGTCGGGGCAGCCTTTCCTCGATTCAGACCGGAACAATCTATCCGCTTTTTCTTAAAATGGCCTCTTCTTTTTGGGGTTATTGCGGTTGTTTTGATGAGTATGAAATAAGGAGTTCTTATGAGTGATCAAATCAAAGAAATTAATAATATGATGAAATTACCAAACAACGGACTTCCAGAAGATGAAAAAGAACTTTTCTGTGATGCCAGACCCATGCCTGTAAAACCTTTAGCTAAATTTATTGAGAAGTTTCAAAATTGGGCAAGAGCTAACTCTCTCTGGTTGCTAGGATTCGGAACAGGGTGCGGGGCTGTTGAGCTTCGACCTCTCATGACTTCAAGATTTGATGCTTCCCGTTTTGGTATTGAAGGAAGACCCACGCCCAGACAATCAAGTGTATTCATCATTGGAGGGTATGCCTCTGTGAAAACTCTCAAACGTATTGTCAGAAGTTATGAACAAATGCAAGGTCCAAAATTCGTCATTGCTCTCGGTAGTTGTACGGTCAATGGTGGTATGTATTGGGACTCCTACAATACTATAAATCGTATCGATCATTATATCCCAGTTGATATTTATGTCGCTGGTTGCATGCCACGCCCCGAAGCCTTGATTGCCGGATTTATGAAACTTAAAGATATGATCAAAACCGGAAAATGCAATGGAATGAATATATATGCTGAAAATTTTGATTGGTATAAGGCTAATCAAAAAAAGATTATCAAAGACTGGAATATGCCGGATTATAATTGGTAGAGGAAAATATGAATATTATAAAAAATATTGAATCTAAATTTGAAATTTCTGATGTTATCGTACAGAAACAGGAGTTAACTTTTCTGACAATAGATAAAAATTATCTTGAAATGCTTCTTTTGTATCTCAAAAATTATGAAAACTACACTCATCTGGCTTTTATGAATGCTGTTGATTGGATTGAAGATGATAAGTTCCAACTAATCTATATGATAGGAAATTATCAAACAAATCATAATCTCGGAATCAGAGTATTTATCGATAGAAAGAACCCTTCTATGACTACGATTCATAAATTATGGAAACATGCTTGGCAGTTTCAACGTGAATTGAAAGAACTTTTTGGTATCAATTTCCCTGATAGTCCCCGTGTTGATGAACCTTTTGTCCTAGAAGGTTGGGAAAATATTCCTCCTATGAGAAGAGACTTTGATACTAAAAAATATTCTGAAGATACATATTTCCCTCGCCCTGGAAGAGAAAAACTCGACCCAAAAACTTTTATGAAAGAAAATCTCTATCCAAACTTTCCAAATCACACTCCGAAAGGAGATAATAAATGAAAAAAGTATCTGAATCAAAATATCCTAAATTTCAAGCTGATCGATCACTTTATCCTGAGATGGAGAATGGTAAACCTGTTTATGATCTGAAATCAGGAAAATATCTCAAATTATGGCAAGGACCTCAACATCCAGGCGTCACTGGTAATATGTCCTTGGAATTAACAATTAGCGGAGATGAAGTTGTAGATTTGAAAACTCATGTAGGATATCTCCATAGAGGTTTTGAAAAACTGATGGAAAGACGTCGATATATCCAATGTTTCCCGATTGTTTGCAGGATATGCGTTCCTGAACCTGATACAAATGAATATGGTTTTGCTACTGCTACTGAAAATCTGGCAAATATTGAAATTCCGGAGAAAGCAAAATGGCTTAGAACACTAAATCTGGAAATGTCCAGAATGGCTAGTTTTCTGATGTGGATTGGTGGGCAAGTAGGCGCTATGGGGATGGGAACTCTGTCACAATGGACTGTTGCAGAACGTGATCTTTGGCTTGATTTATTTGAAGAACTCTCTGGGGGTAGAATCTATCACATGTATATCATTCCTGGAGGGGTAAGAAACGATTTGCCTGATGGCTTCCGTCAAAAGATTCTTAACCAATGTGATCATACAGAAAAACTCCTGAATGATATTGATAAAGTTATGTTTAATAATTATATTGTTAGAGAACGATTAACAGGCTTAGGAATCATTACAAATGAAATGGTGGATGATTATGGCATCGTTGGACCTAACGCTCGTGGAAGCGGGTTTAAAAGAGATTTAAGACGAGATAATCCTTACCTTATGTATCCTGAACTAGACTTTGATGTTATTACCGAAACAAATGGAGATGCCTATGCTAGAGCAAAGGTTAGATACCGGGAAATGTATGAATCTTTAAAAATTATTAGACAGATCATGAAATTAATGCCTGAAGGGGGAACCTTCCATTTTCCTCTTACAAATGTTCTAAACTGGAAAATACCCAAAGGGGAAACCTATGTGAAAGCTGAATCCACACGGGGTGAATATGCGTATTATATGGCTTCTGATGGGTCTCTTTTCCCACGCAGAGTTATTGTTCGTGGTCCAAGTTATTCTCATGCTGTTTCGCTTTTGGAGTACTTGGGGATTAATATTTCAATTTCTGATATTGCTCCTCTAATGGTTTCCCTTCACACCTATCCACCAGAAATTGAGAGGTAAATATGAGTTTGAAAGAAATTATCTCACCCTTCTATGTTTGGAAAAGAGTTTTCGAAAAACCTTCAACAATTGTTGATCCATTAAATCGTGAAGCTGCTCCTCGCTATAGAGGATTTCATAAAAATGATATGAATAAATGTATTGGATGTGGAAGTTGTGAAGAGATTTGCCAAAATGCAGCCATTGATTTGGTCTCTCTGGTAGATCAAAAAACTATAGAAGGTAATAGTGGGTTGCGTCCTAGAATTGATTATGGAAGGTGTTGTTGGTGTGCCTTATGTGTTGATATATGTCCAACAGGATCTCTTTCTATGTCCAATTCGTATATTTGGGTTGATGAAGATCCTGAAGTCTTTCGTTTTATCCCAGGTTATGACAAGAAAAAATGGAATGATTCTGAAAAAGGCTACCAAAGCTCTGAGGATCTGCAATTACTTGATTACGAACGGGTTCACATGGAAGAACTTCATCCTGACCAAAGAGATTTCTCTTTTGTGGAAATAGTGAAAGGTTATACCAAAGAGAAAGCTGTTAAAGAAGCTGAACGGTGTTTGGAATGCGGAATTTGTGTAGCAACATGCCCGGCACACATGGATATTCCTAACTATATAAAAGCAATTCGTGAAAATGATTTAGAAGAAGCTTTACGTATCATGTACCAGACCAATCCTCTCCCTGAAATTTGCGGTAGAATTTGTACTCATAAGTGCGAAACTTCCTGTGCTTTACAGAATAGGGGAGAAGCCATTGCTATTCGCTGGTTGAAAAGATACATAGCAGATCAAATCCCTTCAGAAATGTATAAAAAGATACTTGGAACGGAAACCCTTGAAGATAAAAATCTAAATAAGAAAGTCGCCATTGTCGGGTCTGGCCCAGCTGGATTATCCGCTGCTTATTATCTGGCTCTAATTGGTTATCAAATTGTAATTTTTGAACAATTTCCTCAAGCTGGTGGGATGATGCGTTACGGTATTCCTGAATATAGACTTCCTTATTCCCATATAGATAAAGATATTGATTATATTCGTTCTCTGGGAGTAGAATTCAGATTTAATACTTGCATAGGTAAGGATATATCTCTTGATGAACTCCATTCTAAATTTGATGCTGTTTTTGTTGCCACTGGACTTCATATTGGAAGAAGCACTAGAATTCCAGGTTCTGATCATCCTAGAGTTTATTATGCAACGGATCTTCTGAGGGAAATAACTATTGGAAATGATATTGATCTTGCGGAAAAAATTGTGGTCATTGGTGGCGGAAATGTTGCCATGGATATTACTAGATCTCTAGCTAGACTGCAAAAGATAAAATTCAACAAAGTAGATATTCTCGCAACTTCATTGGAAACTGAAGATATTATGCCAGCTGATCGTGAAGAAATTATTGAGTCCAGAGAAGAAAATGCCATTATTAATCCTGGTTGGGGACCAAAATCTATTGAAATAGTTGATGGGAAAATCATGGGATTACATGTTGTGAAATGTTTGTCTGTATTTGATGAAACAGGACGATTCAGTCCTAGATTTGACGAATCTCAAACTGAATTTTTTACAGCAGATATGATTGTAGAATCTATTGGCCAGGGGATGGATTTATCTTATATTTCAGATTCTCTTAAGCATGATCTTAAATTTGATCCTAGAGGAAGAATTGCAGTGAATGAAGATTTTCAGTCTAGTCTTGATTGGTTGTTTGTTGGAGGCGATATTGTTCAAGGTCCAGATGTGATTCATGGAATTGCTAACGGTCACATCGCTGCAAAAGCAATTGATAAATTACTTGCTAAAGGAGATTAATATGAGAGATTTAACTCTGATTGAAATTATTGAATACGCTGAAAAAATTGAATTAGAAAGCTTTTCTTTTTATTCTGAAGCGGTTAATATTGTAAATGATGAAAGTATAAAGGAATTGTTATCTCAACTTGCCGCTGATGAGACTGATCATCATAATTTTCTGAGATCTCTAAGACATCTGCCTTCTCTTTCTCAGATAGATATGGAATTAGCTCTACCTGTGAAAAAATCCCAACTTCCAACCATTGTGCATCACCTAAAGATTGAAACAAATTCCTCCCTGCTTGATATTCTAAATATTGCTTTAGATAGAGAAATCAATACAGAAAAAACTTATGCAATGTTCATGACTTTTACTGCTTTGGATGATATAATTATTAAGTTCTTTGAAGAGTTACGTTTAAAAGAGCAAGGTCATATCAATAAAATCTTGTACAAAATTAAGAATCATTAAATTATTAGGCATTCTTCGGAATGCCTTTTTTTATATACAATCATCTCATTTTATATTAACCAATTTAAGTCTCCACCTTTTTCTTTTCTTTTGAATTTTACTCAGATATTTCATGATTTATATCCTTTAAAATTATTCTTTTTATTGTTATTATTTAAGAAATAAATTGCATTTGACTAACAATTTAGTATATTGTCATATGACAGTGTCAACCGAAATATCATACTCGGATTGCTTGTCTTATGAATGCTTAATGGTTCAAAATAGTGGAAGTCTATGAATTTCTTGTGGAAATGATAGACTCTTTTTCTAAATTTATCTTATGATTTTATTATCTGGTATTAATTCATTGAACAGAAAGGAAAAAACATGAACGGTATTGATAAACAACAACAACATTCTATCTTAAGAAGAATTGCTCGAAAAGTGATGCTTGATAGAGGTTTATTCCCCTTTTTCTCAGAAAAATCTCTATATGAAATTGAAAATATGGTTGTTCCTCCATTTCATTTTGATGGATCAATCAGAGATCTGAGATCTCTTTGTTGGTGCTCTATCGATAATCCCAATTCTCAAGATATTGATCAATTAACCTATGCAGAAAGAACCGATCTTGATGAAACTAAACTATTTGTCGCTATCGCTGATGTAGATGAAATGGTTAAACAACATTCAGAATTGGATAAACATGCTCATCATAATACTTCCTCTGTTTACACGGTTGCTGAAGTCTTTCCCATGTTACCAGAAAAATTATCTGCCAATCTGACTTCTTTAAATGTAGATTGTGATCGGAAAGCAATTGTTGTTGAAATGATTATTAATGATGATGGATCAATCAATAGATCTGATATCTATTTTGCAATTGTGAAAAACTATGCAAAATTGACTTACTACAGTGTTTCATTATTTCTTGAAGAAAAAGACCTTCTACCAATTGATATCGAAGAAATTGACAAATTAGAAACTAGTCTTCTTCTTCAAGATATTATAGCACTGAAAATGAATACAATTAAACATTTAAATGGCGCTCTAAATCTGCATATTATAAAAACAAATATCTTATTTGAAGAATTTGCTATTAAAGATTTTGTTATTGAACCAAATACTAGAGCAAAAGAAATGATTTCTGATTTCATGATCTGTGTCAATTCTATTGTTTCTAAGTTTTTAGTTAAAAATAAATATCCTTCTATAAGACGTGTTATCACTGAACCAAAACGTTGGGATAGAATTATTGCTCTGGCATCTGATTGGGGAACGATTCTTCCTGATGCTCCAAATTCTAAAGCTCTTGATGAATTTCTATTGAAAGTAAAATCTACTGATCCAGATAACTTCCCTGAGGTTTCATTAAGTGTTATCAAATTGTTAGGTTCTGGTGAATATGTCGTTGAACAAATGGGGGAAGAAAAAATAGAACATTTTGGACTTGCTGTGCATGAATATACCCATTCAACTGCGCCTAATAGACGATATCCTGACTTAATTACTCAAAGACTTCTTAAAAAAGCAATAAAAGGTGAACCTGCATCTTACCAATTTGAAGATATAAAAGAAATTGCTATACACTG
This sequence comes from Cloacimonadales bacterium (SeqCode), assembly GCA_963678255.2. Taxonomy (GTDB): domain Bacteria; phylum Cloacimonadota; class Cloacimonadia; order Cloacimonadales; family WRIO01. Next base: position 10,789 of record CAXXTW010000001.1, on the reverse strand, counting down.
TACTAAAATGGAAAACATTGTAAAAAAAATTGAAAGACAAGTTGAAAAGTCTGCCTCTGCTATGCTTATACAGTCTCGCATCGGTGAAAGCTTTAATGGTGTCATCACAGGTGCTTCTGAAAAAGGCACTTGGGTTAGAGTGTTTAATCCTCCTATTGAAGGAAGATTAATATTTGGCTATCAAAAAATGGATGTTGGAGATAAGATTCATGTTGAACTTATTAATGTAAATGTAGAACAAGGATTTATTGACTTTAAAAAAGAAGATAAATAAATATTTTAATATTTTGCTAATACTATCTGGATTGAAAAGTATAAATCCTTGAGGTTATAAGTAGGTTCGCCCAAAATGCTTCTGCTTATTTTTTGATTAAGTAATCATTCTGTTCATAATTAGGAGAAACATGATGGGATTAAACAACAACAATTTTCTTGGGTTCTTTGAAAGAATATTCGTATCGCTGAGTAGTAAAGAAACTCAAACTATATTTAATCGTGATGAACTTCCCCTCAGCTCTGAGTTATTTAGTTCTGATCAATTAAACCATTATGGAAAAGTCCTTGCCAGTATTCATCAAGTAAAGCTTGGTTACTCAAAAAATTGTCTGCTTTCTCGTTTGGCTGAAAATGAAAGCTTGTTGCTCAAAGTCTATAATTTGTTAACTGATGATGTCAGAGAAAACCGCCGTATTACTCCTGCTGGTGAATGGATATTAGATAATTTCTACTTAATTGAAGAACAAATAAGAACTGCTAAACGACACTTTCCAAAAGGTTATAGTCATGAACTCCCTCATTTACTAAATGGCTCTTCTGCTGGCATGCCTAGAGTGTATGATATCGCTTTAGAAACAATATCTCATGGAGATGGTCGGGTTGATTTAGATAATCTTAGTAGCTTTGTCACCGCATACCAGTCTATTACAAAATTAAAACTGGGTGAACTCTGGGCAATACCAATCATGCTTAGGCTTGCCTTAATGGAAAATCTCAGGCGTGTAACTGCTAGAATTGCTTCTGATCGAATTGATCGTAATTGTGCCAATGACTGGGCTGATAAAATGTCTGAAACTGCCTTAAAAGATCCTAAAGGATTAGTTCTTGTGATCGCTGATATGGCTCGTTCCAACCCTCCAATGGGAAGCTCCTTTGTCGCTGAACTAAAACGGTGTCTCCAAGGACAAGGCTCTACTCTTGCCTTACCTCTCACTTGGGTTGAACAACATCTCTCTGAGTCTGGTTTGTCTATCGAACAAATGGTGCGAATTGAAAATCAACAACAAGCATCAAATCAAGTTTCTATGAGCAATAGTATCAATAGCCTTCGTTTTCTTGGTGCAATGGACTGGTCTGAATTTGTTGAAAAAATGAGCTATATGGAACATATCCTTTGTAAAGATCCAATGGGTATTTATAGAAAAATGGATTTCATTACTCGTGACCATTATAGACATATCATTGAAAAAACAGCTAAGAAAAGTTCTTTCTCTGAAAGCGAAATTTCCCTTCAAGCTCTTCTTCTTGCTCAAGAGGCTTATAACCAATATGGGGTTAGTGATCCTAAGGCTCATGTTGGTTATTATATTATTGATCAAGGTTTAAAAAAAATACAACAATTTGCCAAAATCAGTTTATCCCCTGCAGATATTCTTCGCTCTATCAATCGGCATTTTCCTTCTGTTTATATTGGTTCTATAATTATTATGACATTACTTTCCTCTACTTTCTTAGTCTATAAAGCTTATACTGATAGTTTAGTTGGTTGGAAACTTTTGTTGTTCGGCTTCATTTCTATAATTTGCGCAAGTTATTTAATGGTGGCTTTGGCTAATTGGTTTGCTACTCTTTTAGCTACTCCATTCTCTTTACCTCGAATGGATTTATCAAAAGGAATTCCCAAAGAGTATCGTACTCTGGTTGTAGTTCCAACTATGATTACTTCTCCTAAAAATATTGAAGAATTAGTTAAAGCATTAGAAGTTCGCTTTTTATCAAATCGTGATGACAATCTCCATTTTGGGTTATTAACTGATTTTGGTGACGCCTCTGAACAATCGTTACCCTCTGATAAACCTCTCTTAGATTTAATACAACAAAAAATTGAAGATCTAAATATTAAATATCATAGCCAAAATAATGATATCTTTTATCTCTTTCATCGCTTTAGAGAATGGAACACCTCTGATAAAATCTGGATGGGGTATGAAAGGAAAAGAGGAAAACTCGCTGATATCAACAAATTAATTCGTACCGGTTCAAATGAATCCTTCGAGAGAATTGTTGGTAATATTGCTATTCTTACTGAAACAAAATATATTATCACTTTAGACACTGATACACAGTTGGCAAGAGATTCTGCTTCAAAATTTATTGGAACGATGGCGCATCCTCTTAATGTCCCGCATTATGATGATAAAAAACAGCGGGTTACTAGTGGATATGGTATCTTACAACCACGTGTGGCTATAAGCTTATCTGGTGCAAATTTATCCTTATACACGCGCTTGTGGGCTAATGATCCAGGAAATGACCCTTATACAAGAGCTATTTCTGATGTCTATCAAGATATGTTTGGAGAAGGTTCTTTTATTGGAAAAGGTATTTATGATATTGATGCCTTTGAAAAAGCTTTAAATGGACGTTTCCCTGAAAATAGAATTCTAAGTCATGACCTTTTAGAAGGTTGCTATGCACGCTCTGGTTTGCTTAGCGATGTCCCGCTTTATGAAGAATATCCCTCTTCTTATCTTGCTGATGTGAATAGAAGACACCGTTGGATTAGAGGAGACTGGCAGATTGCTCAATGGGCTTTTCCTGTTATTCCTTCTTCTAATGCGCATTTTCTAAAAAATTATCTCTCTCTTCTCTCTAAGTGGAAAATCTTGGATAATCTAAGACGAAGTCTCTCCTCCTTTGCTTTGACTTTAATGATGATATTTGGTTGGATTTTCTTGGAATCTCCTCTTCTCTGGACTTTGATTGTGATTAGTATCATTGTGGTGCCTTCTCTCGCTATTTCAATTATTAGCCTATTCCAAAAAACGGTTGATGTCACTTTTAGACAACATCTCTCTGCAACTCTGACTACTATTAAAAAACATCTCAATCAAACTGTCTTTACTATCGCTTGTTTGCCCTATGAAGCTTATTACAGTTTAGATGCAATAAGAATTAGTTTAGGCCGTATGCTTTTCTCTCATAAGCATCTTCTTGAATGGAATCCCTCTAATAGTCAAAACTTAAATTACGCTGCTAACTTCATAGTTACTATAAAATCTATGTGGATTGCTCCAGTTTTATCTCTTGCTATTCTTCTGATTCTATTTGTTATAAAACCTTTGGTCTTATTGGTCGCAATCCCTGTTTTATTCCTTTGGTTTCTTTCTCCAGCTATTGCTTGGAAGATTAGCCAACCTATCATTCAACATGATGCGAACCTTTCTAAAGAACAAATTCTATTTCTTAAAAAATTAGCTCGAAAAACATGGGCTTTCTTTGAAAACTTTGTTGGAATTGAAGATAATTGGTTGCCTCCAGATAACTATCAAGAGTATCCCTTAGATGTTATTGCTCATCGTACTTCACCGACAAATATGGGACTTTCTCTATTGGCAAATCTTACTGCTTATGATTTCGGCTATATCTCCGCGGGTTTATTATTGGAAAGAACTACTAAATCTATCAATACCATGGAATCTCTGGAAAAACACCATACCCATTTTTATAACTGGTATGATACAAAATCACTTCATCCTTTAGTACCTTTTTATATATCTTCTGTAGATAGCGGTAATCTTGCAGGTCATCTGCTTACACTAAGACCTGGTTTGCTTAGTCTCATCAATGATAGTATTCTGAGTAATAATTTCTATGAGTCCTTAAATATTACTTTTACTATTTTCAGAGATCTTGCTGATCAGGTAATTCCAGTTTATTCTTCTGTTTCTCTGGATAAATTAAATCTATTCTTCTCCTCTGAGTTTTCTGCTATTGACAATCCTATTGATTTAAAATTATTCATTGAAAAAATCTCAAACTTAACTACAGCTCTTGTTAATAGTGTAGAAAATTATGATCTAAAAAAGAATAGTCAATTAACCTCTTGGGCTAATGCTTTATCTGCTCAATGCCTTGATCTTCTTGATGAATTAAATTATCTTATACCTTGGTTGCCTGTTATTTTTTCAGCAAAAACTACCATAAGTATTCCTCAATTATATCTGATTCCAACTCTTAATGAACTAGCTCAAATGGATAGTACGATCTTGCCTTTAATATCTCTTCTACTCAAAGATGAAAATAATAACAATGCCCAACTATCTTTACTAAAAGATATTCAACACTCTGTCATTATAGGTAGTCAACATGCTATAACTAGAATTAATACAATTAATGATCTCGCCAATCAATGCGTTAGTATGGCAAATATGGATTATGAATTTCTATATGATGAAAAACGCCATCTTTTAGCAATTGGCTATAATGTAAGTGAAAGCAGACTTGACTCTAGTTACTATGATTTACTTGCTTCTGAAGCTAGGTTTTCAAGTTTTATTGCGATTGCTCAAGGAAAACTACCTCAAGAAAGCTGGTTTTCTTTAGGACGTCTCCTTACAACTTCAGGAGGAGAACCTATTTTGCTCTCTTGGAGTGGCTCAATGTTTGAATATCTGATGCCTCTTTTAGTTATGCCAAATTATGAAAATACCCTACTTGACCAAACTTATAAAGCGGTTGTGAAAAGACAAATTGAATATGGTAAAAGTAGATCTGTGCCTTGGGGTATTTCTGAAAGTGGCTATAATGCGATTGATGTGCACCAAAATTATCAATATCGTGCCTTTGGTGTTCCCGGGCTTGGACTTAAAAGAGGGCTTGCTGATGATTTAGTGATTGCTCCTTATGCCTCTGTTTTAGCTTTAATGATAGCTCCTGAAGAAGCTTGCCTCAATCTTGAACGGCTTGTTGCTGAAGGTTTAGATGCAAGATTTGGCTTGTATGAAGCAATTGATTATACTTCTTCACGTTTACCAAGAGGACAATCTTTTGCTATCGTCAAATCTTTCATGGCGCATCATCAAGGTATGAGTCTATTGTCACTATCTCATTTTCTTCTAGATCACCCTATGCAAAAAAGATTTGAATCTGATCCTTATTTTCAAGCTACAATTCTTCTTCTTCAAGAAAGAATACCTAAAGCTAATGCCTTTTATGCTCGTACTACTGAGTTATCAGAAAAACGCCTCCCTTACAATAACCCTGAAACACCTATCCGTATCTTCACAAATCCTAATACGTTCAATCCTGAAGTTCAATTGCTTTCTAATGGCAAATACCATGTGATGATCACTAACTCCGGCGGAGGATATAGCCGGTGGAAAGATATTTCTCTCACTCGCTGGAAAGAAGATAAGACCTGTGATAACTGGGGAATGTTTTGCTACTTAAGAGATTTAGAAACAGGTGAATTTTGGTCAACTGCCTATCAGCCTACACTAATTCGATCCAGTCACTTTGAAGCTATTTTTTCTGAAGGTCGTGCTGAATTTCGAGATAGAAATAATAATTTTGACACTTATACTGAAATTGCTGTTTCTCCTGAAGACGATGTCGAGCTAAGACGTATTCGTATTACAAATCGTTCTCGAAAGAGTCGTGTGATTGATATTACCAGCTATGCTGAAGTCGTTTTGGCTCACCAAGTTGCCGATGCTATTCACCCTGCTTTCAGTAATCTGTTTATTCAAACTGAGATAATTCCTTCACAACAAGCTATTCTCTGTACAAGAAGACCTCGTTCTCAAAATGAATCAGAACACTGGATGTTACATCTGATGACCGTTCAAGGTGCTAAAGTTGAAAATGTTTCTTATGAAACAGATCGTATGCAATTTCTCGGTCGAGGAAATAATGTGAATAATCCTCAAGTAATGAATAAAAACTTTAATAAAAATGACTCTCTCTCCGGGAGCGAAGGCTCTGTTTTAGATCCTATTGTCGCCATCAGATGCAAGATTACTTTAAAAGAAGAAGAATCTGTCACAATCAATATTGTAACAGGTATTAGTGATTCAAGAAGTTCTGCTTTATCTCTGATTGAAAAATATCATGACAGACATATAGCTGACCGTGTCTTTGATCTCACTTGGACTCATGGACAAGTGCTATTACGTCAATTAAATGCTTCTGAAGCAGACGCCCAACTTTATGGACAACTCGCAAGTTCGATCATTTATGCTAATGCTTCTCTTAGAGCGGACTCTGGTATTCTTATGAAAAACCGCAGAGGTCAGTCAGGTTTGTGGGGCTATGCTATTTCTGGTGATTTACCTATTGTCTTGCTAAAAATTGAAGACCCTTCAAACATTGAGCTCGTACGCCAACTAGTTCAAGCTCATGCCTATTGGCACCTAAAAGGTCTCATTGTTGACCTTGTAATCTGGAATGAAGATCATGCAGGATATCGTCAACTTCTTCATGATCAAATTATTGGAATGATATCCGCTGGAGGAGAAGCTAATTATACAGATCAACCCGGAGGTATTTTTGTCAGACCAGCTGATCAAATTTCTGAAGAAGATAGCATATTGATTCAAACAGTTGCTCGGGTCATTATTTCTGATTCTTTAAACTCTCTAGCCGACCAAATTAAAGGTAAAAATTTAATTAGAAAGCCATTACCACTTATTACGATCACAAAATCATATCCTTCTGAAATTCAGCCCATTGTGTTGTCTCCTCGTGATGATCTGATTTTCTATAATGGTTTAGGTGGTTTTACTCCTGATGGACGCGAATATGTGATTACAACAATACCTGGATTAGTAACACCTGCTCCTTGGGTGAATGTATTAGCAAATCCTAACTTTGGAACAGTGATCTCTGAAAGTGGTATGGCTTATTCTTGGAGTGAAAATGCTCATGAATTTAGACTGACTCCTTGGCATAATGACCCTGTTAGTGATGCCTCTGGGGAAGCCCTCTATTTACGAGATGAGGAAAGCGGAGATTTCTGGTCTCCTACCCCTCTGCCTTGTAGAGGGTTAACTCCTTATGTTACTCGTCATGGCTTTGGTTATAGCGTTTTTGAACATACTGAGTTTGGCATTCGTTCTGAATTATGGGTTTATGTGGCTATTGATATGGCGATTAAATTTATGGTTTTGAGAGTCTATAACGAATCAGCTTATGTAAGAAAAATATCTGCTACAGGTTATGTTGAATGGGTTTTAGGCGACCTTCGTGCTAAATCTGCTATGCACATAATTACTGAAATTGATCAAGATAGCGGTGCTATTTTTGCCTATAACCCCTATAATACCGAATTCAGCAATCGAATGGCTTTTTTTGCGGTCAATGATAAGAATAGATCTGTCACCGGGGATCGAGTTGAATTTATTGGTAGAAATAGCTCTTTAAACAACCCTGAAGCAATGAAACATAGTCGCCTTTCTGGAAAAGTAGGTGCTGGACTTGATCCTTGCGGTGCTATTCAAGTTAGCTTTGAATTAGCTCCTGGAAAAGAACATGAAACTACTTTTAGACTAGGCATGGGTATTGATAAGGAAGATGCTAAAATTCTTGCTAATCGCTTTAATGATTCTAGCTTGGGTAAAAATGCTTTAGATAGAGTATGGCAATATTGGGCTCATACTTTAGGAGCAGTTAATGTTGATACCCCTGATCCTTCTTTAAATATCCTTGTCAATGGTTGGTTGCTATATCAAGTCATTGCCTGTAGATTATGGGCAAGAACTGCAACTTATCAATCTGGTGGAGCTTTTGGATTCAGAGACCAATTGCAAGACACAATGGCTCTTGTTCATACAAAACCCTTACTCGTCCGACAACATCTACTTTTATGTGCAAGCCGTCAATTCGTCGAGGGCGATGTTCAACATTGGTGGCATCCTCCTATTGGAAGAGGCGTGAGAACTCATTGTTCTGATGATTATCTCTGGTTACCTTTGACCACTTGGCGTTATGTAAAGAGTACCGGTGATACAGGTATATTAGATGAAAACATTCCTTTTATTAAAGGACGACAGGTAAATTTTGATGAAGATTCTTATTATGATCTTCCCACTTGCTCTGATGAAAAAAATACTCTCTATGAACATTGCGTTCGGGCAATAATGAATAGTCTAAAATTTGGAGAACATGGGCTTCCCTTTATGGGCTCTGGTGACTGGAATGATGGGATGAATCTCGTTGGCGAAAAAGGTAAAGGTGAAAGTGTCTGGTTGGGATTTTTCCTTTATACGGTGCTTTTCAAATTTAGTGAAATAGCGCTTCTTCATAATGATGAAGCCTTCTCTATTACTTGTCTCAAAACAGCTAATAATCTAATTCTCAATATCGAAAAGAATGCTTGGGATGGTGAATGGTATAAACGTGCATATTTTGATGATGGATACCCTCTAGGTTCAACAATTAACCCTGAATGTCAAATAGATTCCATCTCACAAAGCTGGTCTGTCCTTTCCAATGGAGGATCTTTGGATAGATCTCTTCAAGCAATGAATTCTCTAAATGATCATTTAGTAATTCGACAAAATAATCTTATTAAACTGCTGGATCCTCCCTTTGATAAATCTTTCATGAACCCTGGTTACATTAAAGGATATGTCCCTGGTGTTAGAGAAAATGGTGGCCAATATACACACGCAGCTATCTGGGCATCAATGGCTTTTGCTCAATTAGGAAAAAATAATCTCGCTTGGGAATTGCTTTCTATGATCAATCCTATAAATCATGTCAAAACTATTGATGATACAAATGTCTATAAAGTAGAACCTTATGTCATGGCTGCCGATGTCTATGCGACTCCTCCTCATAATGGTAGAGGTGGTTGGACTTGGTACACTGGCTCTGCTGCATGGATGTACCAATTGATCTTAGAATCTCTATTGGGTCTTAAATTAGAATCAAACAAGTTAAGCTTTAACCCTTGCTTCCCTTCGGATTGGGAATCGTTTAAAATCCATTATAGATACAGAGAAACAATCTATCATATCACTGTCTTAAAAATTCATACAAAAAATGCAGACTTGCAGATTATTGTCGATAATAACATCCAAACAGAAGCAACTATTACTCTAATTGATGATAATCTTGAACATTGGGCTGAAGTAAATATCCCCTCTGTTTAGACAATATAAATCGTATGCTGGACTTTTTTGTGTCCAGTGTACGATTAACCCATCTTTACCACTCAAACAAAGATTTTAAACTTTTTTTTCATTAATCCTTCAAAACAAGTTAATTGATAGCAGTTAACTAATGCGTAAAACGCCTCACTAAGCAACGATCTCTGTCTTAGACGACTTTATGTTCAGAATAATGAATAAAATATAGCAAGAAAAGTCAAATGTAGTGCCCCAAATACAAATATAATGCTTGACAAATAATCAGCAAAAATATAATTTGATTACATTATGTATATAAGAGATTTAAAAAAAGGTGATAAGATTATTTTTAGACTCGTAGAGTCATACAGAGGACCAAATGGTCCAAGACAGAGGACTGTTTTAACTTTTAATGAGTTAAATTTACCTAAAGAACAATGGAAAGAATTAGCTAATATTGTTGAAATGCTACTTTCAGGTCAAACTTTCATCAATAACAATACAGATATTATAGATAAAGCCGAGAATATCGTTAAACTTATCAAAAGAAAAACAATTTTAAAAGTAGAAAATCAATATGATAAGGTAGAAATAGTTGAGAAAGATATTCAAAATGTGGATTTAAACAGTCTAAAACATACAGAAGTCCGTTCAATTGGAGCAGAACACGTGGCTCTGTCTGTATATAAGGAATTAGAAATAGATAAGGTACTTAAAGAAAATGGATTTTCAGAGCACCAAAGAGAAGTTGCAGCTTTATCAATAATCGGAAGACTTGTTTATCCTGAAAGTGAGAAGTCAACAAGAGAATGGGCAATTAACAAATCAGGACTGGACTCCTTATTAAATACTTCATTTTCAAAATTATCAAATAACTCACTTTACCGAATAACAGATAAACTCTATTCATTAAAAGAAACCCTAGAAAGTCATTTGATTGAAAAAGAGCGTAGTCTATTAAATTTAAAAGAGAAATTAGTTTTATTTGATTTAACCAATACGTATTTTGAAGGTAATTGTTCATCAATACCAGGCGCAAAATTTGGTTTATCAAAAGAGAAAAGAAAAGATTGTCGATTATTGACATTAGGCTTTATCATAGATGAGAATGGTTTTCCAAAAACATGCAAAGTAATGGAAGGAAACCAAAGTGAGCCATCTTCTTTAGTTGATATGATTAAGCAACTGGAAGAAGCAAGTAATGAAAAAGACCGTTTGTTTAAAGATAAAATAGTCGTAATTGATGCAGGAATATCTTCAGAATCTAATTTAAAATACTTGTCTGATCAAGGCTATCATTACATCTGTGTTGCGAAAAATAAACCTTTCAGTTGTGAAGAAATTAACCAGTTAGAAGCTTCAGATATTTTTTCAACCCAAGACAAAGAGATTAAGGCAACCATTCTAAAAAAAGAGGATGAGACATATTTATACTGTGTGAGTCCAATGAAAAAAGTAAAAGAGCAATCAATGCTTGAAAGTTTTACAAAAAAATATATTCGTGATTTAGAATTATTGAAAGAATCTCTAGCAAAGAAAAAAACGGTTAAATCGTATGATAAAATATTAGAAAAATTGGGCAGATTAAAAGAAAAACACAAATCGATCTCGAGATTTATTGTAGTGGATATTGAACAAGAAGATAATCTTGTTCAAAGTAT
>OY782778.1:0-578552 GCA_963678255.2 Cloacimonadales bacterium (SeqCode) | reverse complement strand
ATCCTCTCGGAAAACCTCTTGATAACAAAGGAGAGATAACTGCTAATAAACGATTACCTGTCGAACGACCTGTTACCCCTATAATGGATCGTGCCCCTGTGACGATTCCTCTCCAAACTGGTCTAAAAGTCATTGATGCTCTCATTCCTATTGGCAGGGGACAACGTGAATTGATTCTTGGTGACAGGCAGACTGGTAAAACAGCTATTGCTATTGATACCATTCTAAATCAACACGATCAAAATGTTTTGTGCATTTATTGTGCGATAGGTCAACGTGCTTCTGCAATTGCTAAAGTTATTGAAACTCTAAAACAAAATGGGGCTATGGAATATACAGTTGTTGTTGTAACTGAGGGAAATAACCCCCCTGGCCTTATATATAGTGCCCCTTATGCTGCGACCAGTATTGCGGAGTACTTTATGGAAGCTGGACGGGATGTCTTAATTGTCTATGATGATCTAACCCAACATGCCCGCGCTTATCGTGAGCTCTCTCTTCTTCTTCGTAGACCACCAGGAAGAGAAGCCTTTCCTGGAGATATTTTCTATATTCATTCTCGTCTTCTTGAAAGAGCTACTCATTTACATAAAAAGCTCGGGGGTGGTTCTATTACCGCTCTGCCTATTATTGAGACAGAAGCTCAAGATATTTCTGCCTACATTCCTACCAATTTGATATCCATTACTGATGGACAAATATATCTTTCTCCTTCATTATTTGAACTGGGAACTTTGCCAGCTGTTGATGTGGGAAAATCTGTTTCAAGAGTCGGGGGTAAGGCTCAATGGCCTGTTTATAGGGCTGTAGCTGGTGATCTAAAACTCGATTATGCTCAGTTTGAAGAACTGGAAACTTTTGCCCGTTTTGGTGCACGTTTGGATGAAAACACCCGGAAGGTCATTGATAAAGGAAAGAGAATTCGTGCTTGTCTTAATCAACAGGAATTTGACCCAGTGTCAGTCCCTGCTCAAATCTCTATCCTCTTGGCGTTGACTTCTGATCTGTTTGCTCCGGTACCGATTGAAAAAATTAAGGAAGCCGAACAGATGGTGAGAGAAGCCGCACTGGATATTCCTAAGGAGCTTGTTGAGAGATTTAAAATTGCCGATAAATTAAGTGATGAAGATCGTAAGATTATTAAAGAAATTGCTCTCAAAGCTCTCTCCTCATTCTTTCCTGATCAGAGTGATTAACAAGAACATGCCAATAGATCTTTCTGCTTTAATATATAAAACTCTATTTATTGAGTTAATTCTGAAAATATAGAGTTTTTTGAGTAATTTACCCCTCTCCCCCAATAGGGAGATGAAAACTTTCTGATTATTAAATGGATTGTTATTTATCTAGAAATTCAGTTATATCAAAATTTATATTTGTTATGAATGTTTTTGCCAACTACCATAAACTCTTGGTAAATCTAACTTATGCTGATTGTTCTGATGATATTATAACCAAAACAAAGGAAATATTTATGAGTGACAGCACAAATAGCTTACAGCAAAAAATTCTCAGTGCAGGAGATCTTCAATCAGTCGTTCGTACGATGAAAAACCTGGCTGCTTCAAGCATCGGACAATATGAAAAATCCGTACATGCTTTAGATGATTACTATCGTAATGTCGAATACGCCTTGAGTGTCTGTTTTAGAGATAATGGCTTATCATCTGTCTTTTCAAATAACAAAAACCATCCTCTCGCTGTGGAAAGAGTTGCAATTGTTTTCGGTTCAGATCAGGGATTAGTCGGACAATTTAATGATGTGATTGCCGATTATACCATTACAGCTCTGGCAAAGATGCCAGGAAAACCACAAGTCTGGGTCGTGGGTGAACGAGTTCATGAACGTTTAACTGATGCTGGACTTCAAGTTATGGGACTCTTCTCTGTTCCAAATTCTATTGAGAGCGTCCCTTCACTCGTCGGCCAGATTCTCCTTGAAAGCCAATCAAATAGACACCAAAATGAAAATAACGAATTTTACCTATTCTATAACAACCCCACCACAGGAGCTGCTTATCTGCCAAATTGTCAGCAAATTCTACCCTTGAATAAAGATTGGTTGGATAATAAATCCAAAATCCCTTGGTCAGGTAAAAACATCCCTGAAGTGATGGGTGACTTATCAATAACCATTCAAGCTCTTGTTAGTGAATATCTCTTTGTCTCAATCTTCCGTGCCTGTGCCGAGTCTCTGGCTAGTGAAAACACCAGTCGTCTCGCTGCTATGCAACGCGCTGATAAGAATATTGACGAATTGCTCGAAGAACTTACCAGCTCCTTTCATCGGTTACGTCAAAGCGATATCGATGAAGAACTTTTTGATGTAATCTCTGGATATGAAGCCTTAAACTCAGATTCAATATCACATAAGTAACACGACCATCTTGGTCGTTCCTTTGTTCCTAAATAATACAATATCCACACCACCTGTTATTTATTATCTGCAATGTATCAGTCCCGATATTAGCTCCTATGAAACATCTTGTGTATTTGTCAATTTTAATTAATTAATCAATCCATAAAATATATTAAATATCCAGGTATCAATGAGACAATGCCCATGAAAAAATGACGTGTTATGGAGCGAGTTCGGCTCGGACTCGAATACTTGAAGATAATACTCATTTTATCTACAAATTCCTATACCTCATCAATCTAATACAAGAAATAATCCAGATATAAGTGTTACAATGCCCATGAAAAAATGACGTTAAGTCGCAAGGAAACTCGAAGGGGTGCGAACAGCCATATGTTTGAGCTCGAAGAGCGAGTTTATGGTGGAGCCCCTGAGAGTGACTGGAGATTAAATGGCATACCATCAGAAAAATACATATATTTATATTTCAATGAAAAGAGATGAAAATCAAGATCCCCGATAGGGGTTTTCCGGGCTTGAACTTTCTTTGCTTCGTTTATTTTGCATCAAGGCAAAAGAAATGAACAATACCCTCTCAAAGAAATGAAAAGACTTTATTCAACATATGCCATCCTAAAGATATCCTCCAACGATGATGATTATCTCTTATCTTTTATCTGCAAATCCCTGATTTGCAATTATCTGCAGTGCACCAGCACTGCTAATATATTTCCCCATTCTACCTTCTAAAAAAAAGTTTAGAAAATTAGATTTTTTCTATTGACAAGATTATCAAAATAATTATAAATTAAATTGTTTTATGATTATAATTATTTTGGAGAAGGATGTATGAAGAATGATAATATCGTAAGTATATATATATATATATATATATATATATGTTACGAAATTATTACTCGATTTACTAATATTCATCTTTTTTGTTATTCAGGATTTAATCATAAAAACATTCAATTATTTATGCCTTCGGATAAAAACAATTTTCATTAGCTTTACTTCCCTTATTAAGATCCCTGTACAAATAACAGATTATAATAATTGAAAGGAAGAAAAAATGAAAAATTACCTTATAACAGTATTTGTAATACTTATTACTATAAATATCTTTGCTACAGATATCCCTGCCGGTACAATTAGTGCCAATACTACCTGGACTTTAGCAGCTTCTCCTTATCATTTGTTGGGAGATTTAGTGATTGCTTCTACAGCTACTCTAACCATTCAACCAGGCGTTATTGTTGAAGTTAACCGCAATGCTCAAATTATGGTTAATGGAAACTTAAATGCCATTGGTACATCGACTCAGAGAATTAAATTTACCTCAAATAGTAGTACTTTTTATTGGAAAGGGATTACTCTTGAAAACTCGATAAACTCTTCAATTATCTATTGTGACATTTCAAAAACTGCCTGGAAAGGGGCTATTAATGCGAATGAATGTCTTACGCTGGCATTAAGAACAAATCTCATCTATGATAATCGCATTAGTTCAACTCAGCTATTTGGTTCTTTCGGAAGTGCCATATCTTCCAAAAATACGAACAATTTATTTATTACTGAAAATGAAATGTATCAAAATGACGGAACAAATAATAACAGTTCCACAATAAATATTTTCAATGATGCAGTTATGCCTAATAATTCACGTACTATTGTTTTTGGTAATAAAATTCACAATAATATCACCCAAAGAGGTGGAGGTATTTATTGCCAAAACAACTCCCAAAATAATACTGTTCTATTTGAAAGAAATACAATTGAAAAAAACACTACTTCTGAAAATGGTGGTGCGATATCTGCTATGGGTCGTAATATTACGATTACTGGTAATTCACTAAATAATAATATAGCTGGCAGTTGGGGAGGAGGAATCTACTGTTTTTCTTCAGGTGATTCAAAAGAATATGTCTTAAATATTAACGGAAATACCATTTCAAATAATCAAGCTTATGAGGGAGGCGGTGTTTTTATTGATTCTGGTTGTGATGGTGGTGAAATATCTTTTTACCAGAACAAAGTATTCAAAAATACTGCTATTGGTAATGACAACCAATATTCTTTTGCTAATCGTGGCGGTGGTGTCTTTATGATCTCCATGCAACAAGGATCTGTCTTTGAGAATAATACCATCTTTTTGAATAATGCCTATAGTGGAGGTGGTGTTTTTGCTCAATCAGCATACCTTGTTGTACTTAAGAATAATAATATTAATTATAATTATGCCCATAACGATGGATCAGGCATTTTCTTATTGAATTCGAGTACTACCATTTTGAACTCAATTATTTGGGAAAACCATAGCCCCAATATAAATTCTTATGAACTGATTCATCAAGGGGCAGGACAATCTGAGGCTCACAATTGTTGTTTAAAAACTAACGCTGTTTCACAAGTTAGTTTGGCAAATAATGTAACAACAGACCCGCTTTTTACAGACAAATATGCGTATGATTGGCATCTAAGTGATGGATCTCCCTGTATAAATAGTGGTGAAAACGGATCTCATATAGGCATTTTTCCTTATAACTCAAACAACAATCGATCAATAAAGTCCTATTCACTGCATGCTGGGTATAACTGGATTTCGTTTCCTAAACTCTATGATCGTAATGTTGAATCTAACACCTCTGTTCCTGTAAATTCTGTGCTCAGAGGCTTATACGGATCGAATAATTTACCCTATTCCAATGGTTTGAATGGTTTGGGGATTGAAATTGTAAATAATCGTGAAGGAGTTAGTAGGTATAATTTTCAAGATTGGACTACTGATTTAGGTATCTCAGATATCAACAGTACAAAAGGGTACAAATTGCAAATGGATTCTCAAACCTATGGTTATAATTATATGGTTTATGGAAATACGATCAATCCGCAAACAAATATGGTTTTATACCCTAGTCAGGAAAACTGGATAGGTTATTTTCTACCTGAAACCTTAACACCTGAGGAAGCTTTTGGGGATTTGATGAATAGCTTGACCATGATAAAAACAGAGAAATGGGCTATGAGCCGTGTTGATCTTAACTCTCCATGGTATTCAGGAGAATTTAATCCAGTTATCCGCTATGGTGACATGGTCTCTGTCACCACCGGCTTAACAACTGCCACAAATTTTGCTTGGACTCCAGGAGAAAGCAGAGAAGATCGGGAAAAAGAAGAAGCAGAAAAGTTTACTTTTGATCAAAAGGCAGATTATGTGCCGATCTATGTTGTCTGGGAAGATACGAACCCTCCAGCAGAGATTGCAGTTTATGCAGATGGTGTCTGTAAAGGTGCTTCTGTTTATGAAGGTGAAACCACTCAAATCAATGCCTATCTCACCCCCGAAGATACGGATGCTGAAATCACCTTTGCCTATGCGTATTCTAGTAAAGCCCCCATCAAAAAAGCTGACAATTATCTGATTGTTGATCCCAAAACATCCGCTCAAAGCAATAGTGTGTTACTATACCAAAAGAACGATCCTTTTTATTGTGTAAAACTAGGGAAAAACAATTCTCAACTAGTCTCTCCGGTTTTATCGTATGTAAAAAACTATCCTAATCCTTTTAATCCTGAAACAACCATCTTTTTCCATACTTCCAAAGAAGGAAAAGTCAAAGTGAGTGTTTATAATATCAAGGGACAAAAAATCTGCGATCTCCTGGATGGCGTGCTATCCTCTGGAAAGCATCAAGCTGTCTGGAGTGGAAAAGATAGTAATGGACAAAAAGTGGGAACAGGGATTTATCTCTACAAAGTAACCAGTGGAAAAGATTCGGTAACCCGCAAAATGACCTTAATGAAATAAGCCGTTTAAACATGGGCAGGCTTTGCCTGCCCATAACTCATAGATGTGAAACTAAGTTAAAGTTTTTAAAATTAGGAAAATACCAAAAAGGAAATATAATGAAAAGAGTTTTAATATTTTTTGTTATGATAAATGTCTGCCTCTTGCTATTCTCAACCCTTCGCACAGTTAGTTTAGATGGGACAATGCAATATACTCAAATCCAATCAGCCATCAATGCTTCCACTCAGGGAGATACCGTTCTGGTTTATCCAGGTAGATATCTGGAAAATGTTCTCTTTAACGGACGAAATATTCTTTTAAGCAGTTTGTATCTATTTAATCAGGCTGATTCTCTGATCGAGCAAACAATTATCGATGGTCATCAAAATGGCACTTGTGTACGGATTGTTAATGGAGAATCTTATCAGGCAACTCTTAATGGCTTTACAGTTGAAAATGGAAATGGGACTAGTTTAAATGGCATTAAACATGGAGGAGGTATAGAAGTTAAAAATAGTTATGCAACTGTTAAAAACTGTATAATACAATACAATGAAGTAATTGGAAATGGAGGAGGTCTTACTCTATGGGGGTATACAGAAAATCAATCAGGTTTATACTTGTCGGCTTGTACTGTAAGACACAATATAGCTTACAATGGTGGTGGGATTAATGTGATTTACGGGTCAGAAATATTTTTTGATCCTATAAATCTAAATAGTTTTTATGACAATAGAGCTGGATCTGTAAATGATATCATGATTTTAAATACCAATAATTTTTACAATATCCCATTAGCTACAGGCTCTGTTCTTTATCAGGATAATAATTATATTTACTCAGCCTGTCCGATCAATTTGACAGTTCAAACGGCTACCCAACAGTTTGTTAATCATGATCTTTTTGTATCACCCGACGGGGATGATGACAATAGCGGCTTTTCCTTTGCAGAACCCTTGCAAACCATAGCCAAAGCTTTTGAAATCATCGCTTCTGATTCACTCAATCCCAAAACTGTCTATCTGGCTCCAGGTACCTATTCACGCTCTCAGAATAATCAGCATTTCCCTGTTAATATGAAAAAATTTGTAAATCTTTATGGAGATGATCCTGAGAATACGATCATTGATTGCGAAGGGTTTGGAGGAATTATATGCTCTTACGATGGGGATAGAGGCTATAAGATTAAAAATCTGACCTTTCATGATGCTCAATTTTTTAATCAGATTAATTCAGCTGTTTGTATTATTCCTATTACATTAGCATGTTCTAAAGATATTACTATTGAAAACTGTAAATTTACAGATTGTTGGACCAGTAGTATTAACTGGAATCAAGATATCGATACTTATTACCCTGAAAATACGTCTTTAACTCTGAAAAACATTAAAATTATTGGTCATAATCTTTCAATTGGATTAAGCGGAATAAAGGATCTCAAGATCAGCAATCTGATTATAAAAAATTCTTATAACGATCCTGACCCGGAGGCTGATTTTGGATATTTTTCTATGTTTGTTGGAAACTCCTCTTTAGCCGGATGGAAAATGAATGTCAAAATGGCGAATATTCTTTTTGAAAACAATCACAACTATATCGCTAATTGGCCTGTACTTCTTGTATCAAATAGTCTTCGTTTGCATGGATATGCAGATTTCACCATCTCAAACATGACTGCAACCAATAATACGTCCACACCAGGAGGAGGACCGATCTCTGTTACAGATAGCGGAGTAACTGCTCATTTTTACAATTCTCTGATTTACGGCAATAGCCCCAATCAGATTTGGTTTTGGGATAATGATTTTCCTCCGGATGAAAATCATCTTTACTTTAATAATTGCTTGATACAGGGCGGAGAATCAGCCATTCAGTTTCTATCACATATCGGGAACTTTTCCCACTGGGGAAGCGGAAATATAGATTTGGACCCTCTCTTTCAATTACAAGGAGATTTCCCCTATGCTTTAAGCCAGAATTCACCCTGTATTGATGCAGGAACTCTGAATATCCCAGACTTTACCTTTCCTGAAACTGATCTGGCAGGTAATCCACGAATATCAGGTCAAACTATAGATATTGGTGCTTATGAATATCAACAGGCTCCTATTGATTTTATAGCCTCACCCCTTGTCGGAGAAGTACCTCTCACTGTTCAATTCATTAACCGTTCTGACAATGCACAGTCTTTTGAATGGGATTTTAATAATGACGGAATCATAGACAGTGAATTGCAAAATCCTGTTTATACCTATACTCAACCAAATACCTATAGTGTTCGTCTTACCATAAACAACGGTGCTGAGACAACTGTAAAAGAAAACTATATTCAGGCGAATCCTTCAGGAAATCAAGATTCACCCAACATATTAAAAAATGAACTCTTCCCAGCAAAGCCCAATCCTTTTTCCATGAAAACAGGAATCAAAATGACCATCAAAGATAAAGGAAAAGTAAGAGTAGATATTTACAATATCAAAGGTCAAAGAGTCAAAACCCTTTTTAACGCTAATGTGACTTCTGGTATTCATGATATGATTTGGGAAGGTATCGATCAAAGAGGTCAGAAAGTCTCTTCCGGGGTTTATTCCTTTGTCATGAAAATCAATGGAAAAAAGATATCAACTCAAAAAGTAACTGTAATAAAATAGTTTGATTGCTTGGCTTAATTTCTTAAGTTCTCCCAAAAAAAAATCATTTTTATTCTTGACGACTTCTATTTGCTGTTTTATTAATTAACAAAAATTATGAAGGGAGAATTGATGAAACAAATAGTCTTAATGATAATTTTCCTTGCTCTTATGCTCACTCTCTTTGCGTTAGATGATTTCAGCTTTGAATTGAAAGTTAAACAAATTCCTGATTCTGAAACTAAATCTTCTAAAGCTCTGGCTGCAGCTATCAAAAAAAGATTTTCTGGTGAAGAGGAATGTCTAAAAGCTTTATATATTTGGATCGCAACCCGCCTTACCTATGACTATGAACATATAAATGACTATAAAGCACCCGAATCAAATGAAAAACTAATCCAAAACACTCTTTCTACCAGAAAAGCTGTTTGTCAGGGTTATGCTGAATTATTTACCGATACGGCTATCAATATGGGAATTAGCGCTTATACAATTTTTGGTTACTCAAGACAAGATGAAAGCGTTTCAGACGTCTCGCATGGATGGGTGGCTGTTAGATTTAAAAATGGGGATTGGTTCTTAAACGACCCAACTTGGGGATCTGGTTATGTCTCCCAAGATCACTATGTTAAAAGCCTCTCTTACCAATTTTATAAAGTTCCTGCTGAAGAGTTTATCAAAACTCATATGCCTTTTGATCCAATATGGCAATTACTCTCCAATCCAGTTAGTCATTATGATTTCTACCAAATGACCTTTGATTTTAAGACAAAAGGAAGATTTAATTTTAATGATTCTATCAATGTCTATTTAAATCAGAATGACTTTGATAAATTAAAACATTCTTTTAGAAGAATTAAAAAAAGAGGTGTTATTAATAATTCCATCTCTGAATATTTGCGGGTAACCTCTTACAATTTGGACGTACATAACTATAATAAAGAAGTGACTATTCAAAATGAAGCTGTTACTCAGTTTAATGCTTGTATAAAAAACTATAATCAGGCTATTATTAGATATAATAATTATTTGAAAATAAAAAACTCTGGTTATTCTGGATTCAAACCTGCTGATATTCTCAAAATTCTTGCCGATTTAAAAAAACAAATTATTGCTGTTGAACAGGATTTGATTAATATTAAGAACAATGATAAAAATATGCAAAATGAGATGATCGACTTAATGAAATCCATTCAAGAACTCATTATTAAAAATAATAAAGAAATTGCCTATGTAAAAGGAAGGTTTAAGCTAAAGTAATTTTTCCCTGATTTTATTTGACTTTGAGGTCATAATTCTTTTTGTAGTTTCTGATTATATAGAAAGTGAGAAATTATGAAAAGTTATCTTTTAATGATCTTTGCCTCAATAGTGAGCATGATCTCTGCCGTTAGTATCTATGATATACAATATACAACAGACAGTGGAACTGGCACCTATCCTTCCACCTATGCTAGTCAGATAGTCTCTACTTCAGGGATTTGTACAGGAATAAGTTTTAATAATAACAGCGGTTATTTCCTGTCAATGCCTGAAGGTGGTGCTTGGAAAGGTATCTTTATCTATGATTCCTCAAACGCTCCTCTTGTAGGTGATTTAGTCGAATTAACCGGACAAGTGTGGGAATACAATGGTTGGACAGAGATTCGCACTGTGACTGCTTTTCAGGTTGTGAGTCATAATAATACTATTCCTGAGCCTGTGTCAATCTCAACGGCTTCCATCAATCAGGAAGATTACGAAAGTGTTCTTTGTAAAACTGTAAATGCTTCTTGCACACAATCACTTGATCAGTATAATCAGTGGATGATTAATGATGCAACAGGTGAAGCGATGGTTGCCGGCGGCTTCTTTAATCAAAATGCTATTTCAGATTTAATTCAAATTGGCAATCTATATACGAATCTTACAGGAATAATTTCCTATTCTTACAATACTTTTAGGTTAAACCCTCGTAATAATTCTGATGTTGTGGTTTCTCAAAATTCTCAGACTGTGGTCATCCCTTCTCAGGAAGCCTTACTCAACACTGAAATTACCATCCCTCTTAATGTAAATAATCTTGATTTATCCTCTAATTATAATTCCTTCCAATTCGATTTTCAGTATGATCCTCAAATCCTTTCTTTCAATAATTTCTCTCAAATAAATACTCTTTCCAGTAATGGTACTGCGATGATCTCCAATCAAAGTAACGGACTTTTTCATTTGCAATTTATTTCTAATGGAATGATTAGTGGAACAGGCAGTCTGATTAATCTTAATTTCCAAACGATGAATGCTGGTAACGCTTTTTTAAACGCTACTAATTTTAATTTAAATGATACTCCTTTTTATGTGATACAGGGAAATGTTCTGGTTATAAATCCAGATCAAACTGAATACCCAGACACAATTACTGTTATTCAAAGACCTTTATTAAATATCCCTGCGATCTGTATCCCAGGTGAAAATATTAACATTGAATGTGTCGCTCCAACTTCAACTCAGAACTGGGCTGTTTCAATAGTTAGAAAAAATGCAAACATCCCTATGCAGATAAATTCTGCAAATTATCAAAATAACCCTCCTAGATGGGTAATCAATGTGAACATTCCTAATGTTCCTTTATTTGAAATGTATGATTTAAAAGTCATGGCTAGTGGCGGTATTGAAGATATTAGTAAACATGCAATTCATATTATCCCTAGCAGAAAAACTAGTTATTACTTTGCTCACGTCACCGATGTTCATATGCCTACACATATCTTCTGGCCGGAAACCGGCTATGATACGGACTCTACTGAAACTGTTGATTTTAGAGAAGTTATTAAGGATTTAAATATTATCAGACCTGAATTTGTCTTATTAACTGGAGATCTGGTTAATCAAGGAGAAAATGAAGAACTCGATAATCTGCATTGGTATAGTAAAGCTCAAAGATTACTGACTGAATTTGAAGTTCCTGTCTATCTTGTCACGGGAAATCATGATATCGGCGGATGGGATGAACAACCACCGCCTGACGGCACTGCTAGAAGAAATTGGTGGAAATTCTTTGGCTGGTCATGGCTTAATAATCCCGATCCTAATTACCCTTACCATACACAGGATTATTCATTTAATTATGGTTCTATCCACTTCACCGGTCTTGAAGCCTATGATAATTATGATAATTGGTGGTCTAATATCTATGGATCGCAAAGCTTCACCAATCAACAAACCCAATGGTTACAGGATGATTTATTCAATTATCCTGCGGATACAAAAGTTTTATTTTATCATTATGATTTTTCTGATCAGATAAATCTAAATTCACTTGGTGTTTCTTTAGCGTTGTGGGGACATATTCATCAAGATCAAGGCTCTTTGAATCAAGCTCCCTATAGTTTAGCCACTGAAAGCACTTGTGATGGTGCAAGAGCATATAGAATAATTCAGGTTTTAAATAATATGGTTATTCCTTTCCCAACCCTTAGCGCTGGATCAGCGGGAAATAAAATCTCCCTGTCTTTTTTTCCCTCAAACATTGCTCTGTCAGATAGCGTAACTGCATCACTCACTAATGCTCAATCTCTTGATTTTGATAACGCTCTGGTAAAATTCAACATGCCTCCTGGAGATTTTTCTTATACCTGTCAAAACGGAATCATCGAACAGATTGAAAGATCCCCTGATAAAAATGTTTGCTATGTGAGAGTAAATATTCTGCATTATGAAAGCAAAACAATTTCTCTTTGGAAAAGCGGGGTGCCAAATAGCGATTATACAGAGTCTCCATCTCCTTTGATTTTTAGCCTCCCCTATCCAAATCCCTTCAATAACTCTGTTAAAATCAATATTGACAACCTAAAAAACAACTATATTATCGCTGAAGTCTATAATATAAAAGGTGAAAAAGTCTGCGATATTAAACAATCAGGTTTAAAATCAGGACAAACTCAAATTGTTTGGAATGGGAAAAATAATCAGAATATGTTTTGCTCAAATGGATTCTATTTCATTAAAACTAAAATTGGAAAGGTTTCTCATACCTCCAAAGTCTTACTAATGAAATAAATATCTCATATAGGAGTTGTAATGAAAAGCGAAATCAATAAGCTATTCGGATTAACAAAAATTGTCTTCATTTTTGTTTGTGAGGCTTTTATATTAACAATGATTTTATTAAAAGGATTCCATTTTTTCCCAAAATATATTTATATTGCTGCACCATTTGCTATTTTTCAGGGATTCTATCAGTTTTATAAAAATATTATTAATTATTTTATGGTAATACACTTGAATTCTGATGGTTTGATTTTAACTTATAAAGTAAACGATAAATTTAACCTAAAGAATGATTTAGAAATCCCTTATTGTGATATCAATAAAATCAAATTTAATAATAAAAGATTTTTCACAGCAATGGAATTTATTGAGATCTATTATAAAACTACCAAAAAATCAAAAAATATTGTTAAACTTTTCGATTCTCATAAAAACATTTATTCTATTTTTCTGTCTCTTGCAGAAAAGCTTGATAAAGATCTAATTTCTTCTAATGATGTTGATTATGTTAATAAAAAGAAAATTCTAAAAGGTTGGAACAGCTTGCATCTTGAATTCAGATTATACCTTGTTCTTATAACCTATCTGATTCTTTTTATGCTATATCACCATTATAAGCATTTGTTTTTTAATTAAATTGATATCTTTGATTATTTAAATTAATTATGATGATTTTATACCTTATATATCATGATTTCTTTCTATCTTGTTTTTTTTATTGACAGTTCAGGGAAACTCTGAAATCATGATATATAAGGAGTTTATTATTGATGTCATTATTCTTTAAAGATAGGAAAAATATTGAGTTAAAGGTTGGAATTTTTACAATTATCACTATTATTTTGTTAATTATATCTTATTCTTATTTAACTGACCTTATTGCTAAACAAAAATATACTGAGATTAAAATTATCTTCCCCAATGTAAATAACCTTGAACCAGGTAATAACGTGACAATCAATGGACTAAAAAGAGGAAGAGTAAAAAATATATCCATCGTTAAAGAAGGAATTCAGGTTGCCATTTTAGTAGATTTAGAATTCCCCCTTAAACACGATACACAGTTTATTATTAAAGAATCTGACTTGATGGGCAATCATCAAATTGATATTATCCCTGGCTCTGAAAATAAAGATCTCGCTCTGAATGAAGTACAGTATGGTGTTAGCAGGCAAGGTCTTACAGATCTGGTTTATCGCATGAATTCTATGGCTGAAAATGTTGAACGTATCTTTAAGAAATTTGAAAATGCTGACAACCTCTTAGAAAACCTGAATAACTTTCTCACTTCTGGGAATAACTCTCTAAAACAAATTGATAACTTCTTTGGACCTTCTCAAAAAAATGATATGAAGTCTATGATCTACCATCTAAATATTACAACAAAAGAACTCTCTTCCTTCATCCTCAACAACAAAGATGAAATTCAGTCTGCTATATCAAATACTAGTCTTGCTTTTGAAAGACTAAACAATACCCTTTCTATCGTTGATTCGGCTACTGTGTATCTGCTTGAAGCTGGAAAAAAACTAAATGAAACTGATAATAACGCTGGCATGTTGCTTAATGATAAACAATTATATAAAAATCTGCTTAGGTCTTCTGAAAAGGTTGACTCTCTCTTAATTGATGTAAAAGAAAACCCCAGAAGATATTTTAGAATTACTATTTTTTAAAAAATTAAATATAGGAGGAATAGTGAAAAAAATCATACTATTTGTATCAATTTTAACATTGATAGCCATTATGACAGCAGCGTGTTCATACTTACCTAAAGGAAAAACATCATTAAAAGATCGCAAAGATAGTTTAAGTTATGTTATTGGACTACAACTCGGAAAAAATTTAGACCCTTCAATGGTAAGCCTTAATTATGACAAACTTGTTAGAGGTATGCAGGATGTTGCTGATACTTCCAAAATCATCGTGAAAAAAGACGATATTGAAAAAATCTTAATGACTTTCCAAGCTGAAATGCAATTAAAAGCTCAACAAAAACAACAAAAATTAGGTGAAGAAAATTCTAAAATGCAAACTCAGTTCTTCTCAAAAAATAAAACTAATCCTGATGTTGTTTCTACCCCTGAAGGATTACAATACAAGATTCTTACAAAAGGCTCTGGACCAATCCCTAACGATAAAAGTGAAATTACTGCGAAATTCGTTGGCAAAACTCTTGATGGAAAAGAAGTTTTCAACTCTAAAGATTTACCTGCAGATTTTAAATTTACCATTGGTCAATTTATTAAAGGTTGGGACATTGCTTTAAAATTAATGCCTAAAGGCTCTAAATGGGAATTATTCATTCCTGATTCTTTAGCTTTCGGACCTCAGGGAAGTCGTGAACTTGGCATTGGACCAAATCAAGGTTTAATCTTTAACTTTGAATTAATTGATGTTAAATAAATTATGGAGAGCGAAAGCTCTCCTTTTTTTAAGTTAGGTCTATTATGAATATTATTTTTCATTCTCCGCTTGGTTTTATTGAAATTGAATGCATAGATAATAAAATTGTTTCTATTAATTTTCTCAATTCACATCCCAATGAGATTAGAACTTCTAAAAACCCTCTGCTTAATAATTCTAAAAAACAAATTCTTGAATATCTGCAAGGTCAAAGAACTGAGTTTGATCTCCCATATCAAAATACTTACTTTGATTCAAACCAATTATACCTGTTAAAACAACTGGAAGCTGTTAAATACGGTGAAACAATCTTTTATGAAACAATTATTGATAATTCTAAATCCAGAATCTCCACCAAATCTATCAATATTTCTACTAATTCTATGAATCTCCCGATTATTATCCCGTCTCATAGAATTATTAGTAATATGAATGGATTGAATTCTACCTATATCTATTGGCGAAAAAAATATCTCTTAGCTATGGAAGCTGGACTCCTCACAAACATGGGATTACATAAGGATAAAGTTCAACTTGTTAATAATTCACCAATATGGAAAAAATTGTTTAGAATTGAAAAAGAAGCGATACTCTCTTTAAAATGTGTTCCAAAAGAACAAATACATCACATCGGAAGTACGGCTATTGATTTCATTAAAGCAAAACCAATTATTGATATACTTATCGGTGTTAAACCTGGTGAAGAAATGAGTGTTATCTCTCAACTGGAAACGGTTGGATATGTGTATAAAGCTAACTTCGAACCAAAAGAATGGCATTATCTGACTAAAGGTTTTGATAATTGTATTACCCATCATTTACATCTTTGTCATGCTAATTCAGACTTTTATAAGACTCACATTCTCTTTAAAGATTTGCTCAATAATGACATTGTTCTGGCAAAAAAATACGAATCAATTAAAATGGGATTATCTGAACAGTTCCAGAATGAAAGACAAAATTATACTCAATCCAAAGAAGATTTCATCCGATCTGTTCTAAAAAAATAAAATTATGAGAATCTTTATTTCCTTTTGCTGTTTAATCTTTCTTTTAGGGTGCCAACCAAATAAGGATAACAATTCAAACTCTAATACCACTAAATACCCCTTCAAAAAAGAGGGAAATTTATCCATCTTTACTTCTAAGTCTGATTCTCTTTCTTTTAATATTGAAGTCGCTGAAACTGAAGAAGAAACTACCATGGGCTTGATGTATAGACAAACTATGAATGATAATGAAGCCATGCTCTTTATCTTCCCTTATCAAAGACAATTAAGCTTTTGGATGAAAAATACTTATATCCCTTTAGATTTGCTGTTTATTAACTCAAACATGAAAATTGTCCATATACATAAAAATGCTATACCTCTTGATGAGACAATGTTACCTTCTGAAAATGAAGCTCAATATGTCTTGGAAATTAACGGAGGATTGGCAGATAAACTAGGTATTAAACTAAATCAAACTATTTCATATAATCTTTTAAAAACTCAATAACTTTCATATTCTATCTCAAAATAAAGACTCCTACTCCCCTTACAGATGACTGCTTGTTTATACCTTCAAAGTTTGTTAATAATCATATCTAATCTGTTTTTAAAAATAAATAATAACGATTCACTCTAAATACTATTATTTTCTATTTTTAAATTAAAAATTGCAGGTTTTTCTGTCCTTAATTGTTATGTTATAAAAAGCATAAAGAGGTAAAATGTGATATGAAAAAGATCTTTCTCATTTTGTTCTGTATCCCTCTGATTTTATCAGCTCAGATTTATTATCTAGATGACCTTATCGATAATGGATTACAAAACAATTTATCCCTAAAACAAGCTCAATTAATCCTAGAGAACGCTAACTCAAAGAAAATTGCTAGTCAATGGAATCTTTACCCTGATGTTTCAGTGGGTTCTAGTCATAAAGAATACTTTTCTGACAAACCTCAAAATGCTAAGGATAATTCATTTGATTTTTCTGTTTCAAAAAATATCAGTCTGAATGATCAAGCATGGTTTTCTTACATGTTTAATAACTTTGATTATGAAACTGCTAAAATTCAGTACGATTTTAAGAAAAAATCCTTTATATATCAAATTATTAACGACTATATTGCTGTTCTAAACCTACAAAAACAATTTAATCTACTTAATGAAAACAAAGAAATTCAACAAATGATCGTTAATCAAAGTAAAGTCCTTTTTTATCAGCAAAAAGCAACCTCTTTTGACGTCAGCCAAAGTGAAATTACTCTTTTAAATGCTGAAATCTCTATACTTAAAGTAAAAAACGACTTGGCAACTAAAAGAAAACAACTTTTTAACAATCTCAATATGATTGATAATAATTACTTGTTATCTGATCTTGAATTTAATAGTGAATATTCTATACCTGAACATGATATCAAAGCTAATAATGATGTTATTTTATTAGAACGTGAAATTAAAAGAAACAAACTCTCGCTCACTCAAAACAATCTCAAATTGTTTCCTTCCCTAAATTTATCCTACAACTACTCTCAAGGCTATGTAAGTAATACCTTTAAGTTAGATAATAAAAACACAAACCATACCGTAATGCTGAGCTTGTCTTACTCATTCAAAGACTTCTTTGTCGATCACCAATCAAAAATTCAAACGCGAAATATCAAAAGATCAAATGAACTTAGCTTAACTGATAAAGAAAATAACCTGACAAATCAATATTCTCAACTCTCAGATGAATTAGGTTACCTAGAAAACCTGCACCAATTATATCTTAAAAAGGTAAAACAAACCAATGAAAATTTATCCATTGCTACTGAAAGATATAAACTCGGATTAATCCCTCAATTAGACTTTGATAAAGCAAGATATGAATTTCTTGATGCTAAAATCGCTTTAGAATCTAATCAATATGAAATCATCTCTAAAAGAGAAAATATAAACTTCCTCATGTCAAAAAAATTATTAAATAAATGGTAATAAGTAGGTATCGTATGAAAAAAATGTTGAAATTCCTTGTCCCAATCATTATCGTAGTTGCAATTGGATTTTCTTTCTACCTTTTTAAGAAAAAACAAAACAAATCTGAATGGAAAACTCAGGACGCTGAAATCGGTATGATCAGAGATATTGTCACTTCCACAGGGACCATTAATCCCATTGTTAGCGTTAATGTCGGAACTGAAGTCTCAGGTACTATTGAAAAACTCTACAAAGATTACAACGCCACTGTTAAAAAAGGTGAATTACTGGCTAAACTTAACACTGAAAATCTCGAATTAAGTCTTGAAGATGCTAAAGCTGAAAAAGTTAAAGCAGAAGAAACTGAAAATGATAAACTTCTCGATCTGAATAATCTTAAAGAATTAGTTAAAAAAAATATGGCTGCTGCCTATGACCTTCAAAAAGCTCAGTACAATTACGAACAAGCTCGTCAAAATGTATTAAAAAGTCAAAATGCTTTAAAAAGAGCACAAACTAATCTTGATAATGCCACCATCCTCTCCCCTATTGATGGCGTGATCATCTCCAGAAATGTTGATGAAGGACAAACTGTCGCGGCTAGCTTTAATGCGCCTACCCTTTTTGTTATTGCTAATAATCTCCAACAAATGCAGATCAATGCCAGTGTAGATGAAGCAGATATCGGAAAAATTAAGTTAGGCTTACCTGTTAGATTCAGAGTTGATGCTTTTACTGAAGAAAATTTTAAAGGGGTTGTAAAACAAATTCGTCTTAGCCCTACATCTGAACAAAACGTTGTCTCTTATACAGTTGTTATTGAATTCTCAAATCCTGATATGCTACTGCTCCCAGGGATGACAGCTAATGTCGAAATTATCGCTAATGCTAAACAGGATGTTCTTATTATTCCTGAAAAAGCGATTCAATTTAGACCCAGTGAAGAAATCTGGAAAAGCTTTGGTTTAGTCTGGAATGACTCTTTGATGCAAAGAAAAAGTCCTAGAGGAAATCGTGGATCTTTCGCGATGGGCTCTTCTGAAGGATCTCCCAAAACAGTTGATCCTTCTAAAAAAACTTCTGGTCAAACTATAAATACTAATCAAACCAACTCTGATAAAAAATTGAATAAAAAAGATGATAATAACCCCGGTAAACGTATGAGTCGCGAAGACTTTGATAAATTAACTCCTGAACAAAAACAAAAATTCATCGAAAAAATAAAAAACAGAAGAAAAAGAGATGAACAAGAACATTCTAACGAACTAATACAAACTCCTACTGTCGATGTGTTCCAATTAAGAGATAAAGCAGAATACTATACCAGAAAACAAACTAATTCTGCTACTGTCTGGGTTCTCGAAAACAATAAACCTGTCCTAAAAACTATTGAAACTGGTTTATCAAGTGGCAATAAAATTGAAGTGATCTCTGGTTTAAAATCTGGTGATAAAGTAATTGTTGGCGTTCTTTCAAATGATTCAAACTCAAACAATCAAACAACCTCCTCTCCTTTCGGGGGCGCTATGCAACCAAACTTTAGGAGATAAAATGTCTCAAAATATTATCCATATCGAAAACCTCATAAAAACTTATCATCTTGGTGATTTTGATGTGCATGCCCTCAGAGGGGTCAATCTGGAAGTTAAATCTGGTGAATTTATTGCTATCATGGGAGCAAGTGGATCTGGTAAAACTACCCTGATGAATTTGATTGGATGCCTAGATAAATCCACTCAGGGTACTTATATCCTCGATGGGATCTCCATTCAGGATATAAAAGAAGAAGACCTTGCTAAAATTAGAAATAAAAAAATCGGTTTTGTTTTCCAGTCTTTTCATTTACTACCAAGAACAAGTGCCTTAGACAATGTTGAGCTTCCTTTACTCTATCATACCAAAATGAAAGGTCATGATCGTAAAGAAAAAGCTATGAAAGCTCTTAAAATTGTCAATATTGATTCCAGAGCAAATCATCATCCAAATCAACTTTCCGGAGGACAACAACAAAGAGTTGCCATTGCTCGTGCTATTGTTAATGAGCCCGTTCTTCTCCTTGCTGATGAACCCACTGGAAATCTCGACACAAGAACCAGTATGGAAGTTATGGCTGTTTTTCAAGCCTTACATAAACAGGGAATTACTATTATTTTAGTTACGCATGAAAATGATATTGCCAATTACGCTGAAAGAGTGATTACTTTTAGAGATGGTAAAATCAGATCAGATTCTAAAAACACTAAACCTGGAAACGCTTTGGATGATCTAAAAAATCTACCAAATGATAATGATGAGAATTGAGGTTAATATGTCTATCTTTGCTATCTTGCAAATTGCTATAAAATCCCTGCTGAAAAATAAAACGAGAAGCTTCTTAACAATGCTCGGTATTATCATAGGTGTTGGAGCTGTGATCACAATGATTGCCATTGGTCAAGGTGCAAAAAAAATTGTCGACGATCAGATAAATACTATGGGAACTAATGTCATTAATGTCATGTCAAATAACTTTAGCCGCTCAGGTGCTCGATCTGAAGCAGGGTCGGGAAGCTCCCTTAAAGTATCAGATGCTGAAACCTTTAAACAAGAAGTTGATGGAATTCTATATGCCTCACCTGTTTTAAGAACTGGCGGACAAATTAAATATCAGTCTTATAATTGGCGTACCAGTGTTAATGGAGTTGATGTGGAATTCTTTGATATTAGAAATTTTGAAATTGAATCAGGAGAATTATTCTCTTCCAGTGATGTTCGTTCAGGTTCAAAAGTTTGCGTCTTAGGTAAAACTGTTGCAATCAATATTTTCCCCAATGATGACCCTATTGGTAAAATTATCCGGGTCCGAAGTGTTCCCCTTAAAGTAGTTGGTGTCCTCAAATCTAAAGGTCAAAACGCTATGGGAAACGACCAAGATGATATGATTATTGCTCCTTATACTACGGTTCAAAGCCGATTATCTGGGCATTGGCAGCCAATGGTTACAATTATTGTCTCGGCTGTTTCTAAAGAAAAAATTACTAAGGTGCAAAATGATATTAAAAGCTACCTTTTGGGGAGAAGTAAAACGGCTACTGAAGATGATTTTATGATCAGATCTCAAACAGATATTGCCGAAACATCAAAAAGTGTTTCTAATACACTTACAATTCTACTGGCTTCAATTGCCGGGATCTCTCTTTTAGTCGGTGGTATTGGTATCATGAATATCATGCTTGTCTCTGTTACTGAAAGAATTAAAGAAATTGGACTGAGAATGGCTGTTGGCGCTAATAAAAAAGACGTTTTAATGCAATTCATCATTGAAGCAGTTATGATTAGTATTCTGGGAGGTATTATAGGAATTATTCTAGGTTATATCTGTTCAACTATCGTTGGTCATTTTATGAAATGGAATACTAGCATTACCCTTTGGTCTGTGATCATATCCGTTGGCTTCTCTGGAGCGATTGGAGTCTTCTTTGGTTGGTATCCAGCTAAAAAAGCTGCTAACCTAAATCTTATCGATGCCTTGCGTTATGAATAGTTAACTTTTTATTCAAAATTCTTTCTTCAGGCAGGAGTTTATACTCCTGCTTTTTGTTTTTACTTGACAGAGACTTATTAAAATTAAAATTGATAATGTAGTGTAGTTTGTTAAAATAAAGGATTGTATGAAATTAAAAGTATTGCTCTTGTCTGTATTTGTTATGGTGATATCTGCCATATCTGCTCAGACAATTACCAGTATAAAAGACTCGCTTAGTAGTCAGGTGATTCTTGATGATTCTTTATCTTATCAAGCGGATAGTATTAGCTATTATATGAACTTGCAACAACTTAAACTTCTTGGCTCAGCTAAAATTCTCTATGGTAATTCTACAATATCCTCAGACTCTATTTATATTAATTTTGATAAAGAACAATCTAACGCTATGGGTAAAGTTGTCATGAAAGACGGGGATCAATTAGTGATTGGTGAACAAGTTTTCTATGACATGAACACAAAAACTGGTTATGTCTTAAATGGCGCTAGTCAATTTGATCTTGGGTTTTATTATGGCTCAAACTTAAGAAAAGTTGGTGATAAAGTCTTTGATGTTGATGATGGTATTTATACAACCTGTGATGATAAAGAACCCCATTTTGACATTAGAGCACATCGTATGAGAATTTATAGAGATAATATGGTGGTAGGACGCCCTGTTTTCTTTTATGTAAATCATCTACCAGTTATGGGTTTGCCTTTTGCTGCTTTTAGCATCCGAAAAGGAAGACATACTGGCATTCTTATCCCTGAACCAGGGTATAACCCGTCTGATGGTAAATACTTAAAAAATATTGCCTTTTTCTATATTATAAATGATTACACAGATATTACCACCTCCTTTGATTTTATGGAAAAATCTGGTTGGCGTTCTGAAATTGATCTCCCTTATAAGAAAAGATATGATTACGATGGACGCTTAAATACTATTATTAGAAAATATATCAATGGCCCTGATGTCTATTCCTATGAATGGAATTTTACAGAAAGACACAACCAAACCTTTAGAGATAAATCTTCTCTCTCTATAAATCTAGACTTTGCTTCCAGTAGGCAGGTTTGGAACGGAGAGACTGATATCAATAAGCGCTTGCAACAGAGCATTACTTCTTCTATTTCTTACAGAAAGCCCTTTAACAGCAGTACTATGTATGTCTCTGGCTCTTATACTGATGATCTAATCAATAAAGTTAAAAGCATCACTCTCCCCTCTGCCTCGTATAGCTTACCCTCTAAACCAGTTTATGAACTCTTTTACACACCTTCTGATAGTTTAAAAAAACAAGACTTGTGGTGGAAAAATTTCTCGTACTCCTGGCAGGGATATGCGACTCACATCGGACAAATTAAAGAAAAAAACCCTAGTTTTAGCGATATCTTCTATCAAAGTTCGAGAGATACTGCTGGTGTGTACATCAATGAACATCACAGCGGTATCAGACAAAGTGTCGGTTTAAGTTGGAATAAATCGTTTTTTAGTTGGTTAAAATATGGCACATCTTTCTCTCTATCCGAAATCGTGATTGATCGTGATAAATTTAATAAAAAACTGGCTCATGGTTATTCTTATAACAATAGTCATTCGTTGTCCTTTTCTCTCTACGGAATAAGAAAATTCCAAAAAGGATCTATTACTGCTGTTAGACATATTGTTACACCTTCTGTTGGATATTCTTGGAGTCCTGATTTTAGTAAGGAAAACTCTGATTTATACAGTTTTAGTGGCGTTTCAGTCAGCGCTTCCAAAAAAGCTTCCTCTGCAACCTTCGGTCTTGAACAAAAATGGCAACTTAAACTTAGATCTGAAAAACCCGAAGAAAAGAAAACATTAAATGATTTTATTGTTCTCAGATCTGGTTCTGGATATAATTTTGAGAATAAAAATAAGCCTTGGAACACTATTAATCACAGCTTATCTCTCAATGCTGGCACTTACGAGGGTATTATTAAGATCAGCCCTTCTCAAAGTTTCGATGCTTATCAAGATCCTTATGATTTTAATATTAATTCCTGGCGATTAACTCTTGGTCTCGGTATATCAGGAAATGCTACTTATCACGACTATTTCACCAGAGAGAAAAATGATTTTGTTACAAAAAAGCTATTTGCATTAACTGATAGCACTGGAATTCAGGAAAATATTGTCGAATCTATTGAACAACTTAATAAACTCGAACAACCAGGTAATTGGATTTTAAATTTTTCTTATGATTACAGTAAAGATAAAATTAATAATTACAATACTACCAATCTCAGATCAAATGCCGTAATGAAATTAACAACAAACTGGTCTTTAAATTATTCCAACTATATTGATCTAAACAAACATGAATTAATCTCTCAAACTATCAACGTTGTTCGTGACCTACATTGCTGGAAATTGACTTTCGCTTATTCAAAAAGCGCTGATTTCTGGGATTATCGTATTGTTCTTCTTAATATCAAACTTCCTGATTCTCTAAAATTACAAACTACGGATCATAAATAATCTTGGATAAAATTGTATTTCTCGATCGAGATGGTACTTTAAATCCTGATAAATTTGGATATATCAAACATCCTGATGAATTTACTCTTTTTGATTTTTCTGCTAAAGCTATTAAAAAACTAAATGATGCCAGTTTTAAAGTTGTTCTCGTTTCTAATCAATCTGGCATTGCCAGAGGATATTTTACTTTTGATGATCTCGATAAAATACATCAAAAAATGAATGAATTACTCCTGTTAGAAATAGCTATTATAGATAAAATCTATACTTGCCCTTATCATGAAAAGGGTTGCGTAGAACCGTATAACATTCATTCTGATTTAAGAAAACCTGGCATTGGTATGTTTTTACAAGCAAAGAAAGATTTCGATTTTAAATCCTCTGAATCCTATATGATTGGTGATAAATCTGCTGATATTCAATTTGGTAAAAAAAGTGGTTTAAAAACTATTCTTGTTTTAACTGGTAATGGTCAAGATACACTTAAAAAGAGAAAGTCTTGGATTGTACAACCTGACTATATTGCTCAAACTCTTCAATCTGCTGTTGATTTAATCCTTCTGCTAGAAAAACAAAAAGGCTAATCAACTAAATCTGGATATAATGTCTTGGAACAACTCGGACATAAACTATGAGTAAATTCTGCCTTTGAATGTTGTCTGATATATTCTTCTACCTGATGCCAATAACCTTCATCATCTCTTATTTTCTTACAAGATGAACAGATCGGTATCAATCCTGAAAGTTCCTTTATCTTTTGCTGCTGTTCCTGTAATTGTTTTAGTAAAAGATTTCGCTCTTTTTCAATCCTTGCTTTGTATAAAGCAATTTCAATATTTATCTGCAATTCTCTGTCTAATGTTGGTTTGATGATATAGGCAAAAGGCTCTGTTATCTTAGCACGTTCAAATGTGTCATTATCAACTAAGGTTGTTAAAAATATGATAGGAATTTCTGAGTTCTTGTGAAGCTGCGATGCTGTGTCAATACCATCTAAAGCACCCTCCAACATAATATCCATCAAAACTATATCTGGATTCAAACTGTCTATCTGTATTAATACATCCTCACCTCGAGTCAAAACACCCAATACCTGATAATTTAACCTTAACAACCGACGTTTTAAATCCATTGATGTAATAATGTCATCTTCTACAATTAAAACTTTTGCTTTACTCATGATTCCTCCGAAAAACTTATTTTACTTAATGTAGTTTTATTGTCAATATTTATATGTTAACTTTTTCTTTGCATTATT
This sequence comes from Cloacimonadales bacterium (SeqCode), assembly GCA_963678255.2. GTDB lineage: Bacteria > Cloacimonadota > Cloacimonadia > Cloacimonadales > WRIO01. The sequence continues at coordinate 553,121 of OY782778.1, read as the reverse complement.
TCAAATCTGCTTTATGCAAATGATTATCAAAAAAACTTGCCAAAATATCTGCTTGAATATATATTGTTTTCTGAAGAATTAATTATAATTCCTAATTTATGGAGGTGGTATGAATGATAAATGCCTTAGTATGGATATATTTAAAAAACTTAACCTGAGAATAACTAAACAAAGAATTGCTATCCTTGACCAAATCATTGAAAACAATCATCCTTTCACTGTTCAATATATTTATGAAAGTCTCTTGCATAAAAAGCCTTCTGATTTAGTGACGATCTATCGCTTTATTAATCTTATGCATGAATCTGGAATTATTCGTATTATTGCAGAAAACGATGGGAAACAATACTTTGAAATGGCTTGCCAACACAATCCCATTCACCCGCATTTTATTTGTGAGAACTGCCATAAAATCTTTTGTCTTGAAAAATTAAGCGTAGATGACTTTCTCAGACTCGCTTCTTATACTTCAAATTCTCAAGTAAATGAACTAAAAATCTTATTAGGAGGTCTTTGTGAAAACTGTAAAAAACACTAGTGTAATTCTGTTAATTATCTCTTTATTGATTATCTCTGCCTGCCAACAAAAAACTGTTGAACACAAAAAATATCAAATTATTACCAGTATCTATCCCTATGAATTACTGGTTAAACAACTTGTGGGTGACAAAGCTGATGTCATGACTCTCATACCAACAAACGCTTCTCCTCATACCTACTCGCCTTTACCCGCTGATGTTAAGTTACTTAATAATTCTGATCTGATTATCTCTAATGGGATGAATCTTGAAAAAAGCTTTGATAAAATCTTTATTGAATTTAAAACTAAACACCTCATTACTAGTGAATTTATTTCCAATGATCTTTTTATTATTGATGAAGATGAACACCATTCTGATTCTGACCATGATCATCCTACAGGGAATCCTCATATTTGGACAAATCCTCAATTTCTCATCAAAATAGCTCAGGGAATTGTCCAAAAACTAAACTCTGATATGCCTGAAAATAAAGCTTTCTTCGATAATAATTTGTCTCTGTTTATTAAAGAAATCTCTGCTCTTGATGATAAAATCTCTTCCGAAAGAAAAAACTATAAAAACGCTAATATGCTGTTTTTCCACGATTCCTTTGCTTACTTTAATCAAAGATATCATATCTATTCTGCTGGAGTGATTGAACAATTCCCTGGAAAAGAACCCAGCCCTGCTGATATGGTCAATATTGGTAATATCATTAAACAATTTAAAGTTAAAGCCGTTCTTATTGAACCACAGTTAAATCCTAAACCCGCTGAAATCATTGCTAAAGAATTTAATCTAAAAGTAATTAAATATGACCCGCTAGGATCTACTATCGATGTGAATAATATCATTGAATTTCTAGAAAAAAACTGGGAAGTATTAAAACAGGGTTTATCATGATTGTTATCAATGATTTGAATTTTATTGTCAGATCAAAAACCATCCTTGAGTCTATCAATTTAATTATTGATAAAGGGGAATTCGCTGTTATTATCGGACCAAACGGTGCTGGAAAATCCACCTTGTTAAAAAGTATGCTCAATTTAATCCCTTTACAAAGTGGTAAAATAACTATTGATGGCGTTAGTCATTACGATTACTTAAAAAATAATCAAATCGGGTATCTGCCTCAAAATGAAGATATTAACCCTGACTTCCCCATGAAAGTATCTGACTTAGTTCTTATGGGGAGATTCTTTCATAAAAAACTCTTCAAATCCTTTACTAATAACGATCATGATATTGTTATTAATGCTCTGAAAATGGTTAATGGAGAACATCTGGCTCAACATATGATCAGCTCTCTTTCTGGGGGTGAGTTTCAAAGAGTACTTTTAGCACGTGCTTTAGCAACTGAATCAAAATATATCTTTCTTGATGAACCTGAAGCTGGGATTGATAAAAAAGGAATTAAAAGTTTCTATGAGCTATTGGAAGATTTACATCAATCAGGAAAAACGATTATTGCTGTCTCTCATGATCTTGATAGACTTAAAAAGCATTGTACAAAAGTTATTTGCCTAGATCGTCGCTTGCACGATCATAATTCCTTCCAAGGGATATCTCCTGTCATCATTCATGATCATTCTGAGGATTTATGTTAGAAATATTTACTATTAAATTCTTGACCTACTCCTTTATCGGAGCGATTTTGTCTGCTATTTCCACTTCTTTATTAAGCATCTTTATTTCTCTAAAAAAAATCTCTTATATGAGCGAAGCGCTGTCTCATATTTCTTTTACTGGGATCGCCCTGGCTTTAGTCTTAGGCTTATCTGTTCATTTGGTCAGTGGAATATTTGTTTTCATCATCGTCTGCCTCATCGGCTTATTTAGCTGGTTTTACAATCTCGAAGAAAGCAATATTACTATGGTTCTGCTTTCTGTTTCCATGGCGCTAGGGGTGCTAATTCTGTCCTTCAAGAAGGACTATACGGTTGACCTGGCAAGCTATATGTTCGGAAATATCCTATTGATAACTCAACAGGATCTTTTCCAAATGGCTATTCTTATCATTTTAAATTCTCTCTTTCTATTAGCTTTCTTCAGAGAAATTATCTATTTAACTTATAACTTCGAAATCTCCTCTTTTTTCCATATTCCTGCAAAAAGAATTTATTTTATCTTTCTAACGCTTCTAGCTTTCAATATCGTTATTTCTGTTAAAATTGTTGGTATTATTATGATCACTGCTCAATTAATACTGCCTGGAATGATCAGCCTGAATCTCACTAAAAATCTAAAACTCGGTATTTTTATTGGTATATTTGCCTCAATTATCTCTTCCATTATTGGGTTTTTCTTATCCTATCATTTCAATTTCCCTTCCGGATCTGTGATTGTGCTTGTCCTGTTTGGTTTTTTTATTCTCTCTGCCCTTAAAAAAGTGATAGATAAAAAAGGAGTTAAATACGTATTATGAAAAATAGAATGCTTGTCAGTGCCTGTCTCTTGGGAATAAATTGTAAATATAATAATGAAAATAACAAAAATGATATTTTACTCAATAAATTATCTCAATTAAATCCTGAGGTGATCATACCTGTTTGCCCTGAACAACTCGGTGGACTTCCAACTCCTAGAACCCCTGTAGAAATTGTATCTGGAACTGGCTTGGATGTCTTAGATTCTAGGGGTATTGTGAGATCTGAAACTGGAATAGATGTCTCTGAAATGTTTAGAAAAGGAGCCATTGAAGTATTAAAAATTGCTAAGTTTACAAATTGCAATTGTGCTCTTCTTAAAGATAAAAGCCCTTCATGCGGAGTTAATCTGGTTTATGATGGCACATTTAATCATCAGGTAAAACCTGGCTCAGGCGTCTGTGCTTCTCTTCTTAAAAAAAATGGAATTAAAATTTTCAGTGAAACTGATGTCTTAGATTAAATCCAGTCTATAAATACAAGCCTTGCGCTCTCCTGATTGATAAAGCTCATTATGTTCTGGCAAATCTACGATCTCCTGAAAAACTAAATCCTGCTTTTTCCATTGTTCTGCGTGAAGCTAGATTATCTGGATTGCAAGATATACTTAGATAAGCCATCTCATGTGCTTTGGCTATTTTCTTTAATAATACACATGCCTTTGATGCATAATGATGGCCTCGAAATTTCTGATCAATATGATAGCCGATATGACCGCCATAATAAGTGTTTTCATTATAACCTATTCGTATATCTATTGTTCCTATCTCTTCGTCTTCCTTATGTAATGTGATGCTAAAGCGATAACCGGGAACATAGTTTCTTGAAGGATCTGCTGGTGAGCGCTCCGTTAAGATTAAATCAATCTCTCCGTTGGTTAAAAACTTAAAATCCTTGAAAATGAAAGGCATTTCACACACCTTCTTATCAAATCAATAAAACTCTGAATCTTTTTTTATCTCAATGGTTTATTGAGAAAAACCTACAATTCAAATTCCTCTGATTTTCAATTATATTTATTAAAAATCAAACTGAAAGAAGTATATTATGTTTGTCAATCTTTTTATATGAAAGTACAAATTATCCGCTATATCTTCTAAAAATGTTCTTTGAAATCACAATAATTGAAAAGCTCATTTGCAATAAATATGTTTTTTTTTATACATTTCTTGAATTCTATCTATAGATTTAGCTTACATAACTCTTACCCTACTGGAAGACTATTCCTTCCTTGGAGATTACCCTAAATTACTTGATAGTTGCAACTATGCTTAACTTTATATAATATAGAGCTAAAAGCCTCCTCCTGTATATTTTTTCTCTAATATCTTCCTATACTACTTTAATAACAATACTTTATGAAATGTGGCTTCTTGGCTGTCCGCTATTTTTATAAAATAAATACCACTGGCTAATCGCTCTCCCTCTGAATTACGTCCATTCCATAAATATTCATTATCCCCTGATTTCCCAGATAAAATCATCTCACTTTTCATTAGCTGACCTTTTATATTGTAGATATTCACTTGAACTGGTATTTTTTTGCTATTTGTGTATTTAACAATTGTTTGTTCTTTAAATGGATTTGGAATACAACTTTTAATGACTAAACTTGGTGGATTAATTATTTGATCTTGGTTTCCTGTGGGATTAACATTCACCTGCCAAATGATAGGATAGCTTATATCGTTTAAGGTAGCCTGGCATGACACTGAATGACTTCCTGCTACATCAAATTGGTATGTTAAACTTTCTATATCATTTTCTATGACTTGATTATCAATTTTCCATTCAAAAGTAACACTTTCAACCATATTAACATCAAAAGCATCAATATAAAAATCCATACTTGTATTCTGATCAATTGTATATAGAGTGTCAGTTTCAGGTGTTGTGCTATTAATACAAAGTGGTGAAATTCTCAATGAATCAATATTAACATTGGTTATTGGTTTGCTATTCGTTCCTACAGGAACCAATCCAATAGCCAACACGACATCCAACCCTTCAAAGACTTTTCCAAATATCGCATAATCCCCGTCCAATCCCAATGTAGGCGCTAAAGTGATATAATATTGTGACCCTGCTGAATTAGGTAAAGAAGAATGAGCCATCGCTAACACACCAGGTGAATCATGACTTAATAAAGGAGAAAACTCATCCGGAATGGTATAACCTGGTCCACCATAACCTGTCCCTAATGGATCACCATCTTGTATAACAAATCCGGCAACCACTCTGTGAAAGATTAAATGATCATAAAAATGTGAATTCGCTAAAGTAATAAAATTATTCGCTGTGATTGGAACTATATCCTCATGTAATATAGCTTTGAAATTTCCCATACTTGTGTACCATGTAGCAAAACGTTTGCCTTCCAACTGTGAAATGATTCCTATCATTAATAGGATTATAAATATAAGTCTCCTGTTTTTCATACTCTCCTCCATTTTTTTTAAATCTATTAACTCTCTTTCAACTTGTCAAGTTTAAAAATTAATTTGATTTTTTCTCCTTTTCAGAGACTCTCCAAAATGTAGCCTCTCGTTAAGATATTCTCTTAACTAATAGGCCTGAATAGTGAATTATTTTACCCATCTCTATCTTTTATTAGAAAACTATCTACAATTAAAGAAACCAATACTTTAGGGATTCTCAAAAGTAAAACGACCATCTGTGGTCGTTCAAAATAAAGGTTTTCTGGATTAAAAGTGAATAAGATTGAGAAACATAATTATAAATCGAGAGGTCGCCTCGTTCTGCAAACATCCTGTTTGCAGATTTCTATGGAGCGAGGGCAGCTTGCCCTCGAAACTCAATACCCCCGATCGCAGGTTCCAGGCTTTATCTTACTAGTATATGCCATATTACAGCAATTCACCAATGATGAAACTTATCTCTTATCTCCTATGAAACACCTTGTGTATTTGTCTATTTTAATTAATTAATCCATAAAATATATTAAATATCCAGGTATCAAGACAAAAGAAATGAACAATACTATCTCAAAGAAATATCCATATCTTCTCCAATAGATGTCAATTTTTTAAAAGGACAATCTCAAAACAAGGTGTTTCATTTTTACCAAACAGGCAACAGCCTGATATGAGCTCCTATGAAACACCTTGTGTATTTGTCTTATTTAATTCTATCTAATATAAAATCCTTATTTAACTATAATTTTATTGTTTTATGATATAAAAAATTTTGCACTTATGCTATTAAATCTATTTAATCTCCTATTCGGGATAATATTTTTTCAAATATCTCACCAGTTATCAAAACAAAAAAGCATAAGCAACCAAGCTCCTATACGGGGATTTATCCACCAATGATAAAACGGCCTTTTGCAAAATATTTTTTTAATTAAACTACTTGTTTGATTTCATAACCAAGTTTTTTTGCCAATTTTTTAAAGTTATCTTCCATTTTCTTTCTATTCAATTCTTCATAAAAATTTTCTCCTAATTCAGAATAGGATTTTTTATATCGAATCATTGTATAATAGATAACTGCTATTTTTCTGCCTGTAGCTGTTATTGCCTTCTGATAACCAATTTGTGCCATCTTTTTACGGAAAAATGCACCTAAATAACTATGGCTGTTTCTCAATGTAGTTGCACATTGTCGAAAAATTGAAGCTGCATTACTTTGAACTTTATTTGTACTATTTTGAAAAACTGTCCCTCCGGTTATTCTATGATTCGGAGATAATCCAAGCCAAGATGTAAAATTTTTACTATTTTTCCATTTACTCATATCAAAGCCTGTTTCTCCAATTAACTTTTCTACTGATAGTATATTAAGACCAGGTATCTCACATAAGTCAACACCTATTGCTTGAACGATGTTATGATTAATATCATTACTATCATTTTCTTCAATTGAAATATTGTCCTCATCAATTGGTTGACTCATTAATAAAAATAAATTATTAATCTGTGAATCTGTCTCTTCAATTTTTGATAAGAAAAATTCATAAAAATTTACTGCCTGTTTGAGAATGTACAGTTGTTCAAATTGCAGACTACCACTCAATGCTTTAATGATCTCTTCATTACTTTTTTTTACACCTTTCTTTTTATATGACACAAGAACTTCAGGATTTGTCTCTCCTGAAAGTATTGCTTTTATTATACTCATTCCTGTCTTGCCAGTAATGTCAGAAATGACTTGATGAAGATAAAAGTTCATTAGAGTTAAGGCTTTTTGCATATGCTGGATATGTATGTTATTCTCTTTAACTAATTTGTCTCTATAACGAGTTAATGCTTTTATTTCTCGTATATTCTTCTCCGGAATAAATGAGGGTGTTAGGAGACCATAGGAATGTAATTTTCTCAGCCAATCACAATCAAATTTATCTGTTTTCTTTCTACCTGGTGCATTTTTAACATGTTTTGCATTGCATAAACTTAATTTAAAACCTCTTGATTCAAGTATTTCATAGAGGGGAATCCAATAGATTCCGGTTGATTCCATTGCCACTGTTGTTACTTTGCAAGAAGTTAACCAATCAGCTATAGCATTTAAATCGCAGGTATAAGAACCAAACTTGCGTATATGATCTTCACAAATAGTAGGAGATACACTTACCCAATTTTCTTTGGAACCAATATCGATTCCTGCAGAGTGATGATTGATTACTGAAATTTCGTTAGATGCTGATTCAATTTTCTCATTTTTTTTTCTCATTTTAAGTCCCTCCTTTTTGATCATAAATACAACATTTTGATACTAATTGTCAAAAATATTTTGATTTTTACAGAGATATAACAAGGTGTTTCATTTTTACCAAACAGGCAACAGCCTGATATGAGCTCCTATGAAACACCTTGTGTATTTGTCTTATTTAATTCTATCTAATATAAAATCCTTATTTAACTATAATTTTATTGTTTTATGATATAAAATATTTTGCACTTATGCTATTAAATCTATTTAATCTCCTATTCGGGATAATATTTTTTCAAATATCTCACCAGTTATCAAAACAAAAAAGCATAAGCAACCAAGCTCCTATACGGGGATTTATCCACCAATGATAAAACGGCCTTTTGCAAAATATTTTTTTAATTAAACTACTTGTTTGATTTCATAACCAAGTTTTTTTGCCAATTTTTTAAAGTTATCTTCCATTTTCTTTCTATTCAATTCTTCATAAAAATTTTCTCCTAATTCAGAATAGGATTTTTTATATCGAATCATTGTATAATAGATAACTGCTATTTTTCTGCCTGTAGCTGTTATTGCCTTCTGATAACCAATTTGTGCCATCTTTTTACGGAAAAATGCACCTAAATAACTATGGCTGTTTCTCAATGTAGTTGCACATTGTCGAAAAATTGAAGCTGCATTACTTTGAACTTTATTTGTACTATTTTGAAAAACTGTCCCTCCGGTTATTCTATGATTCGGAGATAATCCAAGCCAAGATGTAAAATTTTTACTATTTTTCCATTTACTCATATCAAAGCCTGTCTCTCCAATTAACTTTTCTACTGATAGTATATTAAGACCAGGTATCTCACATAAGTCAACACCTATTGCTTGAACGATGTTATGATTAATATCATTACTATCATTTTCTTCAATTGAAATATTGTCCTCATCAATTGGTTGACTCATTAATAAAAATAAATTATTAATCTGTGAATCTGTCTCTTCAATTTTTGATAAGAAAAATTCATAAAAATTTACTGCCTGTTTGAGAATGTACAGTTGTTCAAATTGCAGACTACCACTCAATGCTTTAATGATCTCTTCATTACTTTTTTTTACACCTTTCTTTTTATATGACACAAGAACTTCAGGATTTGTCTCTCCTGAAAGTATTGCTTTTATTATACTCATTCCTGTCTTGCCAGTAATGTCAGAAATGACTTGATGAAGATAAAAGTTCATTAGAGTTAAGGCTTTTTGCATATGCTGGATATGTATGTTATTCTCTTTAACTAATTTGTCTCTATAACGAGTTAATACTTTTATTTCTCGTATATTCTTCTCCGGAATAAATGAGGGTGTTAGGAGACCATAGGAATGTAATTTTCTCAGCCAATCACAATCAAATTTATCTGTTTTCTTTCTACCTGGTGCATTTTTAACATGTTTTGCATTGCATAAACTTAATTTAAAACCTCTTGATTCAAGTATTTCATAGAGGGGAATCCAATAGATTCCGGTTGATTCCATTGCCACTGATGTTACTTTGCAAGAAGTTAACCAATCAGCTATAGCATTTAAATCGCAGGTATAAGAACCAAATTTGCGTATATGATCTTCACAAATAGTAGGAGATACACTTACCCAATTTTCTTTGGAACCAATATCGATTCCTGCAGAGTGATGATTGATTACTGAAATTTCGTTAGATGCTGATTCAATTTTCTCATTTTTTTTTCTCATTTTAAGTCCCTCCTTTTTGATCATAAATACAACATTTTGATACTAATTGTCAAAAATATTTTGATTTTTACAGAGATATAACAAGGTGTTTCATTTTTACCAAACAGGCAACAGCCTGATATGAGCTCCTATGAAACACCTTGTGTATTTGTCTATTTTAATTAATTAATCCATAAAATATATTAAATATCCAGGTATCAAGACAAAAGTAATGAACAATACTATCTCAAAGAAATATCCATATCTTCTCCAATAGATGTCAATTTTTAAAAGGACAATCTCAAAACAAGGTGTTTCATTTTTACCAAACAGGCAACAGCCTGATATGAGCTTTTATCTGCAAATCTCCGATTTGCCATTATCTGTTGTGCGTCAGCACTACCATTATCTTCTCCAATAGATGTCAATTTTTTAAAAGGACAATCTCAAAACAAGGTTTTTCATTTTTACCAAACAGGCGACAGCCTGATATGAGCTCCTATGAAACACCTTGTGTATTTGTCTATTTTAATTAATTAATCAATCCATAAAATATATTAAATATCCAGGTATCAATGAGACAATGCCCATGAAAAAATGGCGTAAAGTCGTAGGGAAACTCGAAGGGGAACGAACAGCCATTCTGATTGAAGACAATGGTTTACCTCATAATTTAACTTACCCATTGGCAAGCTATGGCGGAGTCCCTGAGAGTGACTGGAGATAGCAAGTTTTTTCCTAGGGCTTGATTTTTTCTTTGCTTCGTTTTTTTTGCATCAAGGCAAAAGAAATGAAGAATACCATTTCAAAGAATTAACCCTATCTTCTCAAACAGTTATCATTTTTGAAAAGGAAAATCTCAAAACAAGGTGTTTCATTTTTACCAAACAGGCGGCAGCCTGATATGAGCTTTTATCTGCAAATCTCCGATTTGCTATTATCTGTAGTGCGTCAGCACTACCATTATCTTCTCCAATAGATGTCAATTTTAGAAATTGGTTTGATAATAAAGGCTATGTTCACTTTTTGAAGTGAACAGTCTCCAAATGGTTAAGAATATCGTAAATAACTCATTTAATCCTGGAAATCATTCTGTTATATGGGATGGAAAGGACAAGCAGGGTATTGATTGCGGAACAAGTGTCTATTTCTATAAAATGACAGCTGACTCTTATTCTCAAACAAAAAAAATGATGTTAATAAAATAGTATCATATGACGATACGGTGCAGACTTGTGCGTCTGCCCAATTAAACAATCCTGTGTGTTCATCCAACGAGTGTGAGAAAATTTGTTCTACAAACATCTTGTTTGCAGAGTATAAATTGCAATTTGAAAATTAACATAACATACACTTTGTACTAAGTTTTCATTCTGGATTTTTCGGATTGTCCAAATATTCTATAAATATTTCTCTTGACAGCTATTCAATAATTTGGGATTTTTGTTAAATCAAAAACTGATTTAATGAGGAGTTATTTATGAAGAAAATTTGTATCGGTGTTTTTTTATTAATTATTGTTGGATTTTCCTGTCTTTTATTTGCTTCTGAAGATACCCAAAAAGACAGCCTGGCTGTCAAAAAGCTTGACCAAATTGATAAAAAAATTGATAATATTTCCAATATGCAGAATAAAATGTTTTCTGAAACTAAAAACCAACCATTACTAGATAAAAAATTTGGGATTGAAGTAAATCTTTTTAGGTTACTTTGGATTGGTAATGCAAATTCTTTTAGTGGTACCTACTCTGTATTCGACACTAAAAAAAATACAGAAATTGCTTTTCCCATCTATTATATAAATCCAAAAGAATCTAAGGAATTAAATTCGTTTTTATTGGATTGCCATTATAGATATTTTCTTAGAAATACTCTAAATGGTTTTTATTTGAGCGTTTTTTCACGTTATGCTCACTTATCTGGTTATTCAGGAAATGATAACTTTTATTTATATGAGCAACCCAATAAAAAAATCACCAAGAATAAATTAGGTATTGGTATCGGTGTAGGATACAGAATATTTTCGTATAAAGGTATTTATTGGGGAACCAGTATGAGTTATGGTAGATATCTGGTTGGTGACAGTGATGTATTTTATGGTAATTTTCTAGATTATGATGACGATAATGAACAAATTATAGATTTTGAATTTCTAAAATTTGGTTGGGCTTTCTAAGAATATTGAATTTATATCACAAAAAGCAATCCATTGTCTATAGATGCATACATAATTGGGTAGTTATTTATATATTCTCTCTATAAACCTGAACAAAATAACCTTTTATTTGAATAATCAAAAAAAAACTTGCCGAAATTAAAACATTATTGTTATTTGACTAATTGTTATAATATTATAGGTTTTAGGAAATGATATGAGTTTGGTGTTTTCAAATATCAAATCAGTAGATTGATATTTTATCTTTATTATTGATTTTATTATATGAATAACTACCAATCTTAATCTAAATTTGGATGGAGGATTTATGGCTTTTCAGAAATTAACTCTCTTGTTAATTGTCTTGTTGCTATCTTTTGCGTCTCTTTATTCTACAGTTCTTTGGGAAGAGACCTTTGATTCTAATAACGGCTGGACTTTAGAAAATAACTGGTCAATAGCCACAGGGGCTTTACTTTTAAGTTATACGCCTACGGTTGTTGATTATAATTTATCTGCTCTTTCTCCTGTTATTAATGTTCCTGCTAATGCTACAGAATTAATTGTTAATCAATATTTCCAAGACTATTCCACTGATACTGGTGAAGTCATGGAAATTGACATTATCTCTGGTACGAATGAAAACACGATTTGGAGTTGGGATACGAATGTTAATAATAATTGGGGAATTTCAACTGGACAAGACCTTGCTCTTCCACTTAGTAGTTATGCCGGACAAACAATTCGAATTAGATTTAAATCTTATGGAAGCTCGACTTATAATTTTGATAATTGGAATATTTTTAATATTAGTATCACAAATAACTTAACAAATGATTTAGCGATCACAAATTTCTCAGGACCTGATACTGGAGCTCAAAGTACACTATTGAATTATGTGGTTACTGTTCAAAATAACGGGTCTAACCCTCAAGCTAACTTTACGATTAATCTAATGTCTTCTTTAAGTGATACGCCTTTGGCTTCTGTGAATGGTTCATCTATTTTTTCTGGTGAATCTATTGACTATACAATCCCTTGGACTCCGCAAATTCCAGGAGATTATACATTATATAGTAAAATAATCTTTAACGCAGATCAAAATCCTTCTAATAACATTTCTCAAAATATTATCGTTTCTATAGAAGTCTTAACTGAAATTTCTATTAATATTGGAACCGATACATCTAATCTTCAAAATGCAATACCTATCGATTTTTACTACAAAAATAGCTTATCTCAATCAGTTTATCTTGCAAATGAATTCCCTAACCCAGGATATATTACTGAACTAAAATATAGATTATCTTGTATTGGAGATATTCCTAATGGCAGACCAATAAAGATTTGGATGGCTAATACAAACATCGAAAACTTTTTGACTAATGATAGTTGGTTGCCTTATGATCAATTTTCGCTTGTATTTGACGGCACTGTATCTCCAGGTGGAGCTGGTGATGTCGATTTAGTATTCCCGCTTACCAACAATTTCCATTATTTAGGAAATAACCTCGTTATTATGATTCAAAGACCTATGGAAACAGTTTATTACGATCAGAGTAATGTGTTTTATTGCAGCACTCTGGATAATCAATATAGATCAATTTATAAATATTCTGACACTATAACACTTAATCCAATGGCTCCTGTTACCGGAACTAGACTTCAAATGGTCCCGAATACTACCATTCATCTCAACTTTGAAAACAATACTTCTCTTTCAGGTATTGTTTCTTCAAATGGTGTCCCTATTGAAAATGCTTTAATTCAAATTCAAAATACTAACTACTCCACTCTAACTGATCAAAGCGGTTTTTATTCTCTGACAGATTTACAACAAGGTACTTATAGCATTCTTTGCTCAAAACAGGGATTTCAAAACAATACACAGAATAATATAACTATTAATTTTAATCAAACATCCACTCTGAATTTTGCTTTACAACCGATACCAACAATAACTATAACTGGATCTGTTGTTGCAAATGACACAAATTTGCCTGTAACCGCTTCTATATCTTTGGAAGGGTATGAGAATTATCAGACCACTTGTAATGCTCAAGGCGTTTTTACTATTCCAGCTGTCTATGTTTATAATACCTATAACCTTCATGTTTCCTATAGCGGTTACCAAAATTATGTTACTACTATTAATGTCGTAAATGCTAATTTAACTATACCTCAAATTACTCTGAATGAAAATACTAATTCTCCTAGAAACGTTCTAGCTTCTGTTATTACAGGAAATTATGTGAATTTAATCTGGAATAAACCAACAAATATTGCTCAAGTAAATCAATCAACAAATTCTCGTTCACAAAATTTCCATAATCAAGTTCTGAAAGATATTGAAACTCCCTCAACAAGATCATTAGGTGGATATAAAATCTACAGAACCTTAACTACTGATGTTGGAACTCCTGCTAATTGGACTTATGTTGGAAATACTAGTACTGCTAACGATACAACCTTTTCCGATTACTATTGGGATCAGGTGTTCACAGGTTCCTATAAATATATTGTAAAAGCTGTTTATTCCAACAACATCCTCTCTGATCCTGCATTTTCTAATACTTTAAATGCTGTCTTTATTCCTTTGCATTTTACTAAAGTATGGACTGGGAATGGACTTCAACATATGAATTTCTATGTAACTACTGCTACAATTAATGATGTGGCTTTAGGCCAAAATGATGAAATTGCTGTTTTTGATGGCATCTATTGTGTTGGTGTAAAACGATTAAATCTTCCTATTTCTGATTACGTGAGCTTTGTGGTTTCTCTAGATGATCCTACAACTCCTGAAATTGATGGATATACACCTGGAAATCCAATTAGCTTCAAACTATTTAAAAGCTCAACAAATATGGAATTTGCTGGATTAGCGGTTAATACATATTATATTAATGGAAACAATACCTTTTCTATTGGGACTTCTACTACAGTTAATATTTCTGCGTATTCATTCTCTTCTCAAAGTATTTCTCTGACAAATGGTTGGAATATTATGTCTGCTAATACTATGCCATTAAATCTGGATATTTCTTCTGTATTCGCCCCACTTGTTAATGCAAATACACTAATAAAAGTTCAAAATGAACAAGGTTATGCCTATGAGTTTATTCCTTATATAAATTCTTGGATTAATAATATTGGAAATCTTAGTACCACTGAAGGCTATTATGTTAAAGTTGCTAATAGCACTCAGTTCTCTATTAATGGGTACCCTTTTGGTTTGCCTCATGCAATTCCTCTCACTACAGGATGGAATCTTATTAATTTTCCTTATCACCAGGCTAAACAAGCTCTACCTTTACTTCAAACTCTGATTGATAACGGTCAGTTAGTAAAAGTTATGGATCAAGCTGGTAATTCAATCGAAAACCTGCCTGTTATTGGTTGGGTTAACAATATTGGTTCCTTTGCTCCTGGTAAAGGATATGCTGTAAAAGTTAATGCAAATGTTATTCTTAATTTTAATCAGTCTCGCTCAGATGAATATAACCTATTACAAGTATCCTCAAAAGTTAAACTACAAACTCCGACTCATTTTTTAAAAAATTGGTCTGGATCTGGGTGGAAACACTTTAATCTGTTTATCCTTAAAAACGATATTCTAAACAATTATCTATCTGAAAATGATGAAATTGCTGTTTTTGATGGAGATTTATGTGTTGGCTCCTCTGTCATTCAACAACAAAATGAAAATTACTTCGTGGTCAATGCCTCTCTTGATGACAATACTACAGACTTAATCGATGGATATACTCCTGATCATAATTTCTCTATCAAAATTTGGAAAAATGATACAAATACTGAAATAAACAATATTGCTTTCCATTCCTTAAACAATCAGAACCATTTTGAAATTGGAGCATCTTCTTTAATTCAGATTTCTCAAATTCTATCAAATTCTGATAGCATTAATCCAATTGAAACTTCTATCAACTCTGTCTATCCAAATCCTTTCAATCCAATTACAAATATTAATTACTCTATTAATAAAACTGGGAAAGTTAACCTAACTGTTTACAATATTAAAGGACAGCTTATCAAAACTCTTGTCTCAGGTATTAATAATCCGGGTAATTATAAAATTACTTGGAACGGAAAAGATCAAAATGATAAATCTGTTGGCTCTGGAGTGTATTTTATTCGCTTAAATACTTGTGATAAACAAACTATCAAAAAAGTCATCATGATTAAATAAGAGAGGTCAAAATGAAAGAAAAAAATACTTCGTTACAAAAATTATTACTCATATGCATATTGATGTTATCTTCCAGTTTATTTAGTATTGATAATCACTTTAATACCGTTTGGAGCGGTAATGGTTACCAACAAATGAATTTTTATTTCACTTCAGCTGACATTAATACTATACCATTAACTACGGGTGACGAGATTGCTGTCTTTGATGGTATAAATTGTGTTGGAATGACAAAATTAATAAACCCCATTAGTCAATATCAAAACCATTTATTACCTGTTATAGCCTCTTACGATGACCCAAGCACTACTTCAGTTGATGGTTATATTGTTGGACATTCTTTTACTTTTAAAATATGGAAGCTATCAACATTAACTGAATATTCTGCTCCTAATTTAGTTACTACAAACCATTCTACCCTCAACACCTTTCAAATAGGTGGCACAGCTGTCATTTCTCTGAGTGTTAGCAACTATCCTGTCAATGCCATCGTGTACCCTGCTAATGCAGGTATCGTATCAGGACTAGCAAATTATAATCAGGGATCCAATGTTATTATTAACGCTCAAGCTAATGAAAATTATGCATTTACTCACTGGACAGATAATAATAATAACCTTATCAGCACTTTAAATCCTTATGCTTTCCAAATGCCCGGAAATCAAATTAACTATATTGCTCATTTTGAAAAAATTGCCCCTCCAATGAATGTTACAGGAACTGCTGGTAATGCCTATAATATGATCACTTGGGATCCTGCTGATACCACCCCTCCTTATGCTGGTCAAAACAGATCCTTTTCTGGTTATTTGCTATATAGAGATAACCAGTTATTGACACCAACTCCTATCTCTAATACCTTCTTTAAAGATAATAATGTTATTCATAACCAATCTTACGATTATTGTGTGACTGCTGTTTATCAAAATCCTAACAATGAATCTGTTACTTCCAATATTTTCACTCTAGTTGCCAATGTTCAATCTGTACTAAACCTCACTGCAACTCCTTCAAGTGAAATGATTGCTCTTAACTGGCAGACTCCTGAAGAATTCTCTTCAAGATTTGATTATTATGAGATTTTTAGAAATGATACGTTCTTCGCTCAGACTTCTATGAACTACTTTGATGATATTTCTGTCACTCATGGAATTACA
This sequence comes from Cloacimonadales bacterium (SeqCode), assembly GCA_963678255.2. GTDB lineage: Bacteria > Cloacimonadota > Cloacimonadia > Cloacimonadales > WRIO01. The sequence continues at coordinate 536,268 of OY782778.1, read as the reverse complement.
TATACTTATTATATTGTCGCTCATTATAATAATCCTCTAACTCAATCTGATCATAGCAATAGTGCCACTGCGGTTGCTTTTGTAAATCCTCCTCTTTCTCTGACATATTCTATTCAAAATGCTAAAATAATCCTTAACTGGCTGGCTCCTGAAAATTACTCACTAAATTCTCGAAATCGTAACTCCAGAGATTTGATAAGCTATAATATATATAGAGATAATTTGCTGATTAACAATATCCCGATTCAAAACAATACCTATACTGATAATACTGTCTTGAATAATACAGAATATGAATACAAAATTACTGCTGTTTATGGAAATCCTGATAATGAATCTGATCCTACAGACACTATTCATCCTTTAGCTTTAGCTTATGCGCCTGAAAACTTTAGTGCAACTCCTTCTAATGAAAAAATCACTCTTAACTGGGTAGCTCCTTCTCAGACTTCTGATCGATTCTCTGCTTATTGTATTTATAGAAATGATTTACTTATTGCTGAAACTTCTCAAATTACCTATGAAGATCACCAAATTACTCATAATGAACATTATAACTACTATGTTATTGCAAAATATGATAACCCTACTACCATGTCTGATCATAGTAATTCAGTGAATACTATGGGCTTTGTTAATCCTCCAACTTCATTAGTCTGTACTGTTGGAAATGCTAAAATTACTTTAAACTGGCAAGCTCCTGCGAACTTAATGAACTTGCGCCGAAATTCCTCCTCTAGAGTATTAATCAGTTATAATATTTATAGAGATGATTTACTCTTAAATAATGCTCCTGTTCAAACTACTTCATTTGTTGATAACTCTGTTCTTCATAATACCAACTATCAATATAAAGTTACTGCTGTTTATGGAAGTCCTGATAATGAATCTGATCCTACTGAAACTTTCCAAGCTCTGGCTTTGGTACAATACCCTGGTAATCTCACTGCTGTTGCTTCCAGTGAAAAAATTACCTTAAACTGGCAAACACCAACTCAATATTCTGATAGACTTTCGGGCTATAGTATTTATAAAAACGATCAATTTCTCGCTCAAACTAACGAAGTTTCTTACATTGATCAGCAAATTTCACATAATGAACAATATTCCTATTATATAATTGCTAATTATAGCAATCCTGAAACGATGTCTGATCAAAGTAATACTGCTTCTGCAACTGCATTTGTCAGCCCCCCAGCTTCTCTTTCTTACACCATAGGAAATGCTCAAATTACTTTAAACTGGCAAGCTCCAAATTCTAACTTAAATCTTAGAAGATCTTCCAATAACAGAGTTTTGATGAGCTATAATATTTATAGAAATAATATTCTTATTAATAACACTCCTGTTCAATCAACCAGTTTCATTGATAATTCTGTCATACATAATACACTTTACCAATATAAAGTTTCTGCTGTTTATGATAACCCTTTTAATGAATCTGATCCAACTGAAACTGTTCAGGCTATTGCTCAAGTACTGGCTCCATCTAATCTCACAGCAACTCCTTCCAGTGAAAGAATTACTTTAAATTGGACATCTCCTGCAGCTCCTTCAAGTAGATTAACAGGATATTCTATATATAAAAATAATGAATTACTGACTGATACGGACCAAACATCTTATATTGACCATCAAATAATTCATAATGAACAATATAGCTACTATATTATTGCTAATTATTCTGATCCACAAACTGCTTCTGACCCTTCAAACTCTGTCGCTGTGGCTGGATATGTTCAGGGTCCTATGGATTTATCCGTTATGGCAGGTAATGCAAAAGTAACACTTAACTGGATTGGAATCACTTCTCAAAATAGAAGTTTTTCTGGTTACATGATTTATAGAGATGGGGTACTTCTTAATGAAACTCCTGTTCTAAATACTTTCTATGTTGACTCTACAGTTGAACATAATCATTATTATTCCTATAATGTAAAAGCTCTCTATGATCCTTACAACTTATCTGATGTGACCAATACTGAAGGTGTGACAGCATATGTTTTAGCACCATCCAATTTTACTGTGGTTGCACAAAATGAAACCATTCTTCTGAATTGGGCGGAAATTAGCGAAAATTCACCTCGTTTTAATACCTATAAAATTTATAGAAATGATGCTTTTTATGCTGAAACAACAAATTCCAGCTTTATTGATCATCAAATCACCCATAATAGTATTTACCAATATCAAATATTAGCAGAATACCTAGATCCTGTGACATATTCCGATATGTCAGACATGTCATCTGCTGTTGGACATGTCAATGAACCCCTTAACTTAAATGTTATCAATCATAATGCCTCTATTTTACTTTCATGGGAATCTCCTTTAAATACTAGCAGATCTCTCAATGGATTTAATATTTATCGAAATGATGTATTGCTAAACGATTCTCCAATACAAAATCTGTCTTATATGGATTCAACCATTGGTCATAATTCTCTTTATACCTACTATGTTAAAGCAGTTTATTCTAATCCTGAAAACATTTCAGATCCTTCAAACTATTGTACGATTATTGGAGTTGTCCAATCTCCTCAAAATCTCTCTTATACTGTTTCAAATGAAAGAATTACATTGAATTGGCTAGCTCCATCTGAGACCTCTGCTCGATTAAATAACTATTCTATTTTCAGAGATGGTATAAGTATTGGTGAAACAACTAATCTTACTTTTGTCGATAATCAAATTATTCATAATCAAACCTATTCTTATTATGTAGTCGCCAATTACAATGACCCAACAACTGCATCTGATGCTTCAAATTCGATACAAGCTATCGGATCAGTTTATCCACCAACAAATTTATCAACGACCGTTGGAAATGCTTATATTACTATTCAATGGCAAGCACCTCCAGTTGAAAATCGAACTCTTACTGGTTACCATCTGTTTAGAGATAATATCCAATTAAATTCACAATTAATCACTTCTACTCAATTTATTGATGATACCGTTATTAACCACCAAGTCTATGTTTACTATGTTAAAGCAATCTATACCGATCTAAATAATGAATCTGATAGTTCCTTGCCAGTTCAAGCTACTGCTATGGTCGAAGGGGCTCAAAATCTCGTTGCTACATCAATTAACGAAGCTATAAACTTGTCTTGGGATGGCATCACGGAAGCTTCTAGTCGTTTTAATAACTACGCGATCTATCGTAATAACAGCTTTATTGCTCAAACCAACGAAAATCATTATACTGACACTCAAATTGAAAATAATCTATCATATGAGTATTATGTTGTTGCTGATTATATCAATCCTTCCACTCTGTCTGACACAAGTAACGTTGCGACTGCTAATGGTCATGTTAATGAACCTGTTAATCTTACTGGTATTGTTGGAAATGCCTCTATTGAACTAAACTGGTCCTCTGCTATTAGCAGACAATCTTACAGAACAATTACAAATAGAACATTGGTCGGATATCGTGTTTATCGTAATGGCTCTGAATTAACTACAGATCCTATAGCAAACTTGACCTTCTCAGATAATACAGTTGAAAATGACTCAATATATACCTATTTTATTAGAGCATGTTATTCAAATCCAGTAAATATCTCTAATAATTCTAACACCTTCACGACAACTGCTGTTGTTGATTCAGTGAACAATTTAACTGGTATTGCTCTAAGTGAAAGAATAATCCTTCATTGGTCACCTATTGTAAATCCTTCTTCGAGATTCAATGCGTATCAAATTTATAGAAATAATATCTTACTCTCTGAAGTAACAGATACTCTTTTTACAGATCAATCTATTGCTAATAATCAAACTTACAACTATTACATTATTTGTAAATATCTTGATCCGATCACTTACTCTGCTCAAAGTAATACTTTCCAGATTAATGGTTTTGTATCTTCTCCAACAAATCTAATCGCAACTGTTAATAACGCTTCTATTCATCTCGAATGGCAGTATTCTTCTCAAACAAGATCTTCAAAAAATACCACTCATCGTAATATCGCAGGATTCAAAATCTATAGAAATCAATCACTCTTAGCAGAATTATCTTCTGATACTCTTTCCTATAATGACATCTCTGTAATTCACAATCAAGAATATTCTTACTATGTTACTGCTGTCTATTCAAATCCTGATAATGAATCTGATCCTTCTGATATCGTAACTGAAACTGCGATAGCGGATGCTCCAATAAATCTGGCTGGTCTGGCTGGTATGAATGAAGTCTATCTTAACTGGGAAGCCCCTGTAAATCACAGCTCAAGATTAATCGGATATAACGTATATCGTAATTATGTTCAAATCAATACAAATATTGTTGATACACTTTCTTTCCATGATGTTGATCTGGATAATGACGTCCCTTATGTTTACCATGTAACGGCTGTTTATAGCAACCCATTAACTGAATCCAGCCCTTCTGATACCATTATCGCAACTCCTCATGAGGTTGCTAATTCTGATTTATCAAATCTTACCTTATCTACTAAGATTCATAATAATTACCCAAACCCTTTTAACCCCATTACAAATATCGTTTATAGTTTGAAAAACGACACTGTCGCTAAATTAGTGATTTACAATGTTAAAGGTCAAAAAGTAAAAATGCTCTTAAATAATTTCCAGTCAAAAGGAAACTATAAACTCCAATGGAATGGCTCTGATGATAATGGCTTAAAATGCGCATCAGGTATTTATTTTGTTAGATTAATAACCAATAATCATCAGGAAACTAGAAAAATTCTTATGATGAAATAAAAATCTATTATGTTCTGCTCTCAAGAAACTTGAGAATGATAATTCATTTATGAAATAAGATAGGGCGAGATTATTCACGCCTTATCTTTTTTCTAGATAGATAAGTTGTTTAGTTAATTTGTGTATATATTTTAAGGGAGAATTGGAATAATAAAATCCCCCTTCTCCCTTATTTCTTGTTAGATTCTAATTTATTTATAAATCTAATCTTTAAACACTTTATTAACTGCATTTTCTATAGCAGTTATATCAAAGGGTTTCACGATAACCCCAGAAAAACCATATTTTAAATATTCTGACATAACAGGATCGTTTGAATAACCTGAGGTAACTATCGCCTTTAACTCTGGATGTCTTTCTTGTATTTTTTTTATAGCTTCTTTTCCTCCCATTTTCCCCGGTACTGTCAAGTCCATAATGACTAAATCATAAGGTTGATCGTTCTGATATGACAATTCAATTTTTTCTAAAGCTTTTTCTCCATCTTCTGCAAAATCAACTTTAAAACCTAAATAGGATAAGATCTCTCCTCCTATTATTCTAATTTGTAATTCATCATCCATAAATAGTATGGTCTTATTCTCAACCATTTTAAAATTCCTTTCTTCATTTTCAGGTTTAATAAGTTCTTTTTGATCTCTTGTAGGCAAATATATTGTAAAAGTACTACCTTCTCCTGTCTTTGACATAACATCTATTACTCCATAATGGTTTTTTATTATTGAATAACAGATGGTTAACCCTAACCCACTACCTTGTTGTTTTGTTGTAAAATAGGGATCAAATATATATTTTTTATTATTGCTCTCTATGCCTACCCCTTCATCTTTTATTGTGATTTGAATATAATTCCCTGCATTTAAAAGTAAAACATTATTGATAGGGATATTAATATTATTGGAAAAAATCTTTATGATTCCCCCAGTTGGCATAGCTTGAGCTGAATTTATTACTAAATTCTGAATCACTTGACTTATCTGCCCTTTATCTACTTCAATTTTTGCTAAATTGGGATCTAAAAAATATGAACATGAACATGATGATCCTCTTAAAACAAATTCAGCGGATTCTTTGATTATCTCATTAATATCTGATGAGGCTTTAACAGGTGCCCCACCTTTTGCGAAAGTAAGTAACTGGCCTGTTAAATTTTTCGCTCTAAAACAAGCTTTTTCTGCTTCATCTAACAAATAAAAAGTAGAATCGTGTATAGTAGTCTTAATCTTTATCAAAGAGAGGCTTCCTAATATTGCAGTCAAAATATTATTAAAATCGTGAGCAATTCCTCCTGCTAAAATCCCAATTGAATCAAGTTTATTAGCGCGACTACGTTCTTCTTCTGCTTGTTTCTTCTCTGTTATATTCCTGATGATTGCTAATATCTCTTTTTCTCCACAGGCTACCATTCTAGCATCAAAGTACTCAGTCTTATCGTTTATCTGTAAAATATATTCATAATTTTGATCAATATGAGTTTCGATTACTATCTTAATCTTCTCTAATGTTATTTGTGCGATGTTTTCAGGTAGAACATCTTTTACATTTTGATTGATGAATAACTCAGGCGGTGTATATAGTTGTGAACTCTCGGGTGCTTTATAATCTAAAAAATAACCATCCTCTGAAAATAAAAACATGAAATCTGGATTTGCATTTAATAAAGCTCTATTCCTAGATTCTATCTCTTTTAAATCTGATAGGGCTCGTTCTAATTCCGAAGTTCGTTCTAAAATCTTACTCTTTAATGATTGATTTGCTCTTTGTTGATTAACAAGGAAAAACAAGATAATTAAAAATATTAGAATTATATAGCCTGAATACTTAGTATAACTAAATGTTTTTAGTTTTTTACCCTTCCATTTCTTATCAATATAATCATAATCTTTTGTTGAAATCTGAGAAAACCCCTCCTCTATAATAGACAACAACTCTCGATTCCCTTTATGTACTGCTCTATGAAACTGACCTGATGAAAGGTTGAATCCATATAAAAATTCGTTTTCAATATTGTACTTGTATAAATAATACATCGCTGGAGGCTCATCTATACAAAAAATATATAAACTCTTTTTTTGTGCAGCTTTAATAATTTCCTCATAGGATGGATATTCCTGTAATGATGTAATTCCTGCCTTTTTTAGCTGATTTATGCAATCATCTCCGCTTTTTACCCCTACTGTAAATCCCTTTAAATCACTTATCTTTGTTATTCCTGATAAGTTTTTTTGAAAAAATACTGGTACATTTAATGTCGAATAGGGCTTTGTAAAATCATATATTTTTGCTCTCTCTGGATTGTAAAAAATGGTTTCTATTACATCTGCCTTCTTGTCAGACATAAATTGCTTGGCTTTTCCCCAATCCATGGCAATCAGTCTTACTTTTATCCCTGTAACTTGCTCCCATAAATTCCATTGCTCTACAATAATCCCCTGTAAATTACCATGACTGTCTCTAAAAATATAAGGAGGATAATTATCATCTGATACTATTATTAACTCATTGGGGTTAATTGTTAAATGACTTATTGGTGTTGGATTGCCTCCAAAAAGAGAAATGTAGTTAAAAATCAAAATGAAAATAATCATGAATTTTCTCATATAAACTACCTCAACATTAGAATATCTGAAATATTCTAAAAAGTCAATCAAATGATTTGTTTAATATCTAACTGTTATTCCTATTCTTACGCCTACACCAGACATATCAAGCTCATCCCATGTAATCCCAGTTCCACTAACTTCTTTATTACGCTTACACGTTGACCAATTATAAAATGTTTCAATCGTAAAGTCTGATCTTGAACCTAATGGAAAAATCCAGCCAGCATTTACATTGCCTGCAAAACCATTATAATAATTCACATCATCAATTAAGGGTGTATTAGTTGAATCGTTTTTTGCTATATAAATGTCTTCAAATGCCATGGCCCAGCCTATTCCACCACCTACATAAGGTTTTGTGCCCTGATATTTAAATTTGACCCTTACATTAGCCATTAATGGAATGTAATAAGTGCTGATATCAGAACTGCGTTGAACCCTAACAATAGGATTACCTGCTACGGTTGTATTAATATTTATCGTTTTGTCATCTACAAAATTACGATAAAATAAGTCCCCACTAAAAAAAATATCTACACTCTCATCTATTTGATAACCATTAGAATATCCAAATATCATTCCTGATTTGGAATCGTTGGGTGAATAATATCCAAATCTAAATTGATTTTGTTGGGATGATGCTAATAAGATGCCACTAAATAAAACTATTACTAATAATGTTATTACTTTTTTCATATCTTCCTCCATTTAATGAAAATTATATATTCTCTAATAAAATGTCAACTGAATTAATCTCTCTTATTTATCGTGTCATAAATAGCTTTACTTAACTTTTCTATTGTGTAAGGCTTTTGTATAAATCCATTAACACCACAATTCATAACTTTCTGAACTCGATCATCTTGCATAAACCCTGATGTTAATAAGACTTTCACTTCAGGATTTATTTTTTTTATTTCTTTATAAACTTCTTCTCCAGACATTCTTGGCATGATCATGTCCAATAATACTAATTTAATCTCATCTTGATGAATTTTATATTTCTCTAAGCCAACTAATCCGTCTTCAGCATAAATTATTCTATAATTGCAATCCTCTAACATGGTCTTTGCAATATTTCGCATGACTGATTCATCATCAATAACCAAGATTAACCCTTCTCCTTTATAGACTTTCTTCACATCAGAGTCATCTCCTGCTTCCTCTTTTTTTTGGGTGAAAGGAAAATAAACTGAAACTGTTGTTCCTATGCCTATTTCAGAATAAACATCTAAAAAACCATTGTGTTGTTTAACAATATTATATACCATTGACAAACCTAGACCGGTTCCCTTTCCCTTTTCTTTCATTGTAAAAAATGGTTCAAACATTTTTGCTATTGTTTTTGAATCCATTCCTATCCCTGTATCTCCGATCATTAATCGTAAATATTCTATCTCCTCCGCTTCAGGATGATTATTACAAAAATATTTATCTGCAATTATTTTCTCAATTCTAACTGTTAATACACCACCTTTCTTTTCTGTCTCTGGTCTCATTAGAGTCATAGAATGATAAGCATTAATACATAAATTTAGTATGACTTGTTCTATCTGTGTCGGATCTGCATCATATAACGCCTTTTCTTGGAAATAGCTCACGTCAATTTCTACACATTTATCAAATGAATTCCTGCATAATTTTATCACATTTCTCACTGAAGTATTCAAGTCCAATGTTATTAATACCAAATCATATTTCTTTGATAAAGCTAACAACTGTTGAACCATATCCATAGCTCTTTTACCTGATTGATCTATTATATTTATATACTCTGTTAACTCAGCCCTGTCGATTATCCCATCATTCGCCATTTTATACTGAATGATTGATACGATCCCAACAACACCACCCAATACATTATTAAAATCATGAGCCAATCCTCCAGCTAATGTTCCTACTGTTTCCATTTTTTGCATTTGTCTGATCGTTTCATCTTTCTTTTCTATCTCTGTTACATCATCTACACGTAATACTAAACCTTTGACTCCATTTGTAATTAGAGGATATAATGAAATGTCTTTAAGATTATCATCATCTTCATTTAAGTGTTGACGATGATAAAAATGTGGGATTCTTTTTTCTATAATTTCTTTTGTTGATAGAATATAATTGTCAAATAAGGGTGTTACATCTGTAATTTTCTTGCCTATGATCTCCGTGGAAGGAATCCCTGTGTTAATGACTGCTGAATGATTCCATTGAGTAACAACATTATTTTCGTCCAGAGATATCAGCATAGAAGGCATTGACTCAATAATATTATTCAGGTAACTTCTTGTTTTTTTTATCTCATTGTCTCTTAATTCTATAGTCCCTAACATATTGTTGAACCCATCAATTAATGCTCCTATCTCATCATTACTATATTTCTCCAATCGCAATGAATAATGATTACTTTTTGCTATCTTTGATGAAAAATCTGATAAATAAAGTATGGGCCGAATAATGTATCTCTTTAATATAAAATATAAGAAAAAAACTGTTATTAATGATAACAAAAGATAGGTTATGATCATCTCATTTAATTGTTTTTTTATTTTATTATCAATGTATTCTCTTGTGTAAAAAACTTCTAATTTCCCAATAAAAATATCTTGAAAGTATATATTCTGAGATATCATGGTAATTTTATTATCTCTCTCCGGTACTTTGAAAGGTTTTGATAATGGAATTGAAGCTAAATCTTCTTTCTTTATCCCTGTAAAAAAATCAATCTCATTATAAACATTTATTGCAACGATATTCTCATTCAGTATTAATGCTTTGTTTAACTCATCAATAGAACGATCATCCAAGTTATATAATAAAAGACTATATCCCTTTTTGGTAAAAAATGTTAAGTAGTTTAAAGTACTTTCCAAGTTATCTGTAATCATTTTGCTGCTGGTTCTGTTTACATAATAAAAAGTAATCCCTGAAATTACAAACACTACTAATATCAAGACTATAATAAACTTATAAATTAACTTTTTTCTAATAAAATTAAACATTATCCCTCCAAGAAGGAGTTACTACCTAATGTAATCACTCTATCATTATGGAAGTATATCATAAAATTTATCTTTGTCAACAAAAAAACGCCCGATTACTCGAGCGTCTTTATTTATATAATTATTTCTTTAAGCTCTTTCTTTTACCTTTAATGCAAAATCTTTTATGATTTGCTCTTCAAGATTTTTCGGAACTTTGTCGTATTTTGAAAACTCTAATGTAAACTCTGATTTTCCTTGGGTTAACGATCTTAATACCGTTGCATATCCAAAAACTTCTGATAATGGTATCGTTGCATCAATCTGGGTAAAAGCTGTATCGACAGTTGTGTCTAAAACCACACCTCTACGTTGATTAATGGAGGCCATAACAGGTCCACGAAATTCTGATGGCATTTCTACAGAAAGTTTCATAATCGGTTCTAATATTCTTGGCTTAGCCTTTCTGTAGGCTTCTTTAAATCCATGTATAGTCGCTAGCTCGAATGCTAAATTTGATGAATCTACCGGATGAAAATTACCATCGTTAAGTGTAAATTTCACACCTACTACTGGAAATCCAATTAATGACCCTTTATCTAAACTGTTCAGAAATCCCTTTTGACAAGAAGGTATATATGTTTGTGGGATTACACCACCTTTTATCTCATCAACAAATTCATTTTCATCATCACCTGTTAATTCCAGCTTTCCACATACTCTGGCATATTGCCCACGTCCACCTGATTGTTTCTTGTGGCTATAATCAAAATTAACACTTTCTGAAATTGTCTCTCTGTATGATACTTGTGGCATTCCAACTTCCAAATCAACTTTGTATTCTCGTTTCATTCTTTCAATATAAACGTCTAAATGCAATTCTCCCATACCTTTAATGATGGTTTCATTGGACTCATCATCCACATACATTTTAAAAGTTGGATCTTCCTTTACAAATCTATTCAATGCTTTGCCCATATTGTCCTGTGACTTTTTGTCTTTTGCTGTGACTGCTAAGGATATAATAGGTTCTGGGACAAACATTGATTTTAAGGAATAGCTGATGTCTCCAGATACGAAGGTATCTCCTAATGAACACTCTACTCCAAATAATGCAATGATGTCTCCTGCTGATGCTTCTTCAATATCTTCCATTGAATTTGCATGCATTCTGATTAATCTTCCAACTTTAAATCTCTTTTTCTGTGTTACATTAAAAAGATCTAATCCTTTCTTTATCTTGCCCTGATAAATACGCACATAGGTCAATTGACCATATACCTGATTATCAAGTTTAAATGCCATAGCTACTGTATCTTTATCTGGATCAGAACTTAAGGGAACTTCCTTTTCATGATTATTTAAATCATAAGCAACATTATCCCTGTCTATCGGACTTGGTAAATAGGATACCACTGCATCCAATAATGCCTGCACACCTTTATTCTTATAAGCTGAACCAATAAATACTGGGGTCAGCTCACGACTCAACACACCTGCTCGAATTGCTGAAGATAACATTTCATTAGTAACAGCCCCTTCTAAAAAAGCTTCCATTAATTCATCTGAATACATTGATGCTTTGTCAATCAGCTCTTCTCGTCTTTCGTTAGCTTCTTCTAATAGATGAGCTGGAATTTCTTCCACTCGGATTTCTGTCCCTGATGATCCTTCAAAGTAATTTGCTTTCATCTCCACTAAATCTATCATGCCTTCAAATTTCTCTTCTAAACCTATCGGAAGCTGAACTAATACTGCATTACGACCTAATTTCTCGATTAATTGATCTTTGACTTTATATGGATTTGCTCCAACACGGTCACATTTGTTAACAAATGCTATACATGGCACGCCATATCGTTTCATCTGACGATCTACTGTGATCGATTGCGATTGTACCCCGCCAACTGAACATAATACTAATACTGCACCATCTAAAACACGTAATGCATTTTCTACCTCTATGGTAAAATCCACATGACCAGGTGTATCAATGATATTTATCGTTGTGTTATTCCAGGTTACATTAGTTGATGCTGAAGTGATGGTGATCCCTCTCTCTTTCTCTAACTCCATAAAATCCATCGTGGCTCCAACACCATCCTTGCCTCTCACTTCATGAATGGCATGAATTTTATTCGTATAAAACAATATCCTTTCAGTAAGTGTTGTTTTACCGGAATCTATATGAGCACTGATCCCAATATTTCTGATATTCTCAATATTTGATTTCATTAAAAACCTTTCTTTTAATTAATTAATCCACTAAGTCAAAAAATTAAATTAATGAAATTCCGTCAAGTTAAAATCAGTAAATGACGGTCTTTCAATTTATTATTATTGTATTTACTACTAATTATCACTCTATTTTCTTAAATTCGCTTTCGAAAATATGCTCTCTGATAATATAACATCAAATTCGATTTTGTCAATAAGAAATTCTGTCCCTGATCCCTCTTTTAATACATCCTTAAATACCATCTTGCTTGGATACCATCTTCCATCTATTTTTTTTATCCCACTCGAATGAATCGTCTTTAATTGTTTCCCTGTCTTTGAAAATAATTCTTCATACAATACTACCTTCCACTCCTTATCAATGACCTGTTTACGAATTGGGTAATTTACCCCTTCTTTTTTGGCTGTTAATTTCAGCTCATAACAATCTCTTTTGTCATAAACTATCTCTTTCTCAATCTCTGCATTATATATGTCAAGCAAACTTAAAGTCTCCATAAAGTCTTCATAAGATAAATCAGAACCCATTACTGATTGGCGCATCATGTTTTGTGAAATCTGTATTGTCCTATCTGAACTTGGCTCATATATCCATAAAGAATTCTTTAACTTTAACATCTTTGTTCCCTTTTCTCGAACAGGTGCTGTATATTCACTAAAAAATCTGTCATTGCCCTGTGAATAATTAATTGAACTGATCGTTCGGCTTCCTCGCCTTGTATGGATTATCATCGTTGTACTGGCTTTTGATGTGGAAGAAAGCATGTTTTCATCTACTGCTTTTAAAATCGAAATGGCACTCTCTTCTGCAAAAACCTGAAGAATAAAACCAAATATTATCATAAATGTTGTTATTGCTTTCCTCATACTTCTAACTCCTTAAATAATTGAGATGTTTTTCTCTTAAATATGACCAATCCTGCTAATAATGACCCTGATAAGGTCGAAACTACTCCAGGAATAAATCCTAGTAAACAAGATTTAAAATCCAGAGATGAATAGATGACATTTTCTACTAATATCGAAGACTCTCGATTATAAGCACTTATGTCCATTCCATATTTACTAAAATATATATTCACTAAAATACCTAAAAAAACACCGATTAATGACCCTGTTATTCCGATAATTAATGACTCTCCCACCAAAGAAAGGTAAACATGTCCTTTCTCTTCGCCCATCGCTAAACGGATACCTATTTCCCCATACCGTCGGATCCCATTCATCAACCCTGAATTCCACAGAACTATCCCTAATATTACAATAAATACCACATTAATAATATTCATGGATAAGCTCATCATCTTCAACATGGCTCCTAAATTATTCTGGTCTGTTAAAGTAAGCATTTCAGGTGAAAAATCATCTTTCTCTTTTCGATATTTATGATTAAAATCTGTTTTAACTTTATCTACTTTATCTTGTGAATAATTACCCTTTTTCAAAAACCCTAAGATTTCTCCACAACCATTTGACATATCTAAAAATTGCCTGATATCACTTAGGTCCGCAATGACTGCCCCACGATCTAACATCTCAAAACCAAAATTTACTGTTCCACAAATTATAAAATTCTGAAAACTCATGGATCCATATACTGTTGATCCAATTAAAGTGACTTTATCTCCAAGCTTTAAACCTAATCTATTAAAGCTTTGATCACTGACTAGGATCTCCCCTGCTTTCTTAATCAAACTACCTTTTACCAAAGCCTTATCAAGATTAAGATTCTCTATGTCTAATGTTGAGTTTAATAGATCTAACCCATAACCGACAACTTCCCCCTGAGTTTTTGTTTCTCCTTGTTCATTCGGGACATCTAGTAATGCTCCAAAATTTATTCTTTGTACAAAATTAAATTCAGGATATTCCTTCTCCCAAACCTTCAATGCATCACCTAAATCTAAAAATCCTAAATCATATGGTTTTTGATTGATTAGCTCAGAATAAGCTTTTGTGACTATTTTTACATGACCTGTATCATATCGTGCATTTTGCCGGATCATCCCATTCTGATAACCACCCATAAAGGCAAGAAAATATACAATGATTAAGACTCCTGATGAAACAACAATGATTGGGAATAAACTCCTGCTTTTATCTCTTATCAATCCCTTCAATAAGAATTTCAACATAAAAACCTCATGATCATTTCCCCTTCAATGCTTCAGTTGGTTTTAATTTTAAAATTCTTAATGCAGGAATCCAACTAACAAAAACAGTTAAAACAAATACTAATAAAAAAGTACCCAGGATAATATGTGGAGGGTAAGAAAAATGAATCGCATCACTCATCCCTGCTATTCCCATTCCATCAAAACTTTTGGGCATCTTATATCCTACCACTGCATAATAATAAAAAAGTGGAAATCCCAATATGATAGTAAAAAAGATCGAAAATACCATGTATAAAACGCCTTCAACTGTAAATAAGGTTATTATCTCCCCTTTTGTCATGCCTAAAGCGGATAACATTCCAATCTCTTTTCGTCGTTTAAACAAGGATAATACCTGTGTGTCAAAGATGGCAATCATGGCTAAAAATAATAATAAAGCAAAGATGATCATCTGTTGTCCTCTTTCTGTTTCTTCGATCTTATATAAATCTGCCAATAAACTGTCTGGTGTTACAAATCTCCAATGATCTGTACTTAGTGTAATTTTTGTCTTTTCTCTCATCACAAGAATACTAGCAATGTTGGGTGCTTGCTTTAGGTCTTGTAGTACCTTTAAATCAATCCATATCTGACCAGCATCTGTTGTAGGTACCGGGGTGTTCATGATTGTTGCAACTCTAAGATCTACTGTATTATAGCTTCCATATTGATCTTTTAACCTGGCAGTAAAAACATCTCCCTTTTTTAATCTGCAATTCTTTGCCATCATGGTCCCTATCATAGTTGGAATTTCTATCCCTTCCTTAGCCTTCAATATGACTGTGGGAAGTTTTAAAACCTGCTGATTAAATGGAATCCCTTTTATTATTGCAGAAGACATTCGACCATTCGGATATATAACGGATGGACTGATTAGTATGGGAACAGACAAGTTCTTTTTTATCAACTCATTAAAGGAGTCTGGTATTTCTGAAAATGATTTGTCCCAGCTAAATGAATCAAATCGATTATATCGTGTCTCCTGATATTGTCCTGTACCAATCTCCCAATCTTTTGCTTCTGTTTCAGCTAACTTTATCCAACTATAATACATCGATTGCATCCAGATCATACCTATCATGACTATAGAAAATATGATCATATTGATCAGACTTCGCCAACCATTACCAACAATGTTTCTAACGGCTAATTTTATTATCATCACTGACTATCCTGCCATCATTTAAAGTAATAACTCGTTTTAAATAAGAAATTACCTTAGGATCATGAGTTGAGAACAAAAAGGTGGTGCCTAAACTTTTATTCAAATCTTGCATTGTTTCCAGTATTCGATGTGAATTCTCTGCATCCAAATTTGCTGTCGGCTCGTCTGCCAAGACAAGCATTGGATCTTTTACCATCGCTCTGGCTATGGCTACTCTCTGGCATTGCCCACCAGATAAATGAGAGGGTCTTGACTTTAACTTGTCGGTCAATCCAACCCATTCAACAGCTTTCATGACTGCTTTCTTTCTCTCTTTATCGCCCATTTTTAATAATAACAAGGGAAATTCTACATTTTCATAGACACTATATACTGGAAGTAAATTGTATGTTTGAAAGATAAACCCTATAGATTTTCTTCTCATTTCTGCAGATTCTCTTGCTGTTAAACTCGATATGTTGTGCCCAATGACTTCTACTCTTCCTTTTGTCGGCATATCAAGAGAACCTATTATATTCAAAAGAGTCGTCTTTCCTGAACCGCTTGGTCCAACTATCCCTGTAAATTCTCCCTGAATGACTTTGGTTGTAATCTCTTTTAAAGCTATAAAATCTATGTCACCAGATTGATATGTTTTACTCATTTGGTCTATTTCAACAATTATCTTATTCATAATCTTCCTTGTATTAAAAATAATAATTTAATTTTATATACACTATTGAATATGATTTCTTGTTTTCATCAATATAACTAAAACCAAGATCAGTTGAAGTATAATCATTAACATTCCTCAAAAAGATTGTTTGATTATTTGATCCATTAGAAACATCAAATTGTGATAGTGTATTAATTGATTGATTTATATTGTTTGGATAGTTTGTCATGATACCGATATTGTCAGAATTATTCTTATCAAACTCTAAATATCCACTTTCTGCATAACCCTTTCGATTGATTTCAAGGACGGTATAAATCCCCTCACCTATATTAAAAGTATAATCTGTCCCAATTGTAGTGTTTAGTTCGCGCAATCTCCCCTTGTATAAATAATAATCATTAGTTGTGGATATTGAACTTTCTATCCACAGACCCATAGCATAATCCATTCTGGCATCAATTCCAATGCTTGTCTTACATTTTTGATTTTTGTACCTTTTTATTATTTCTTGCTGACTAAAGCTGATGCCTGCTTCTCCTGTTGTTATTGGCACTTGAATTCTTCCTCCAATATCATAATTATTCTTATTGGAATATGAGTTTTCATCTAATACTCCCCATAACCAGATATTCTGATTTTCTATTGTGCTCGATTTTAGTAAAACTGCTTTAACCCCATGCGTTGTTAAATTATTGTCGGTTGGATTGATTTGATCAAACCATTGAAGAGGACGGTATATCTTAGCTTCTCCAAAATTTATTTGTTGTAAACCTATACGTGTTTCTGTAGTGGGAGAACTAAACCTTACCCAATACCGATAAGGCTCTCCATGCTTATTGGTCTCATCTGCCAATGTATTAAAAAGGACCCCCGCTTGACTTAAATAGCTGAATTCTGCATGTATTTCGTTCACATCAGAAATATTATAACTTAATGAAGCTTCAGGTAACCATTCAAAATTCATCCCAAATCCATCGTATTGCCGGCTAAAATAACCTTCTCCGCTAAGTCTGTTTTTTAATGACCAGTTTATTTTGTTCACATGTCCATAACATGATAATGACACCATAAAAACAATTATAAAAGCTATTTTTCTCATTGATCTGCCTTTGTTCGAACTAATAATCCATAAATGATCAGTTCATTGATCTGATCTATCATTTGTTCTGAATTCTCAAAAACTCCTGAAAACTTCTCATTTTGAAACAAATTATTGATTTCATTTAAAAATATATTCAAAATATTTAGATTTATTCGGGGATTGATCGTCCCTTTACTCTGTTCTACCTTTAAAAATTGGTTCAATAACCCCCAGGTTATTCTAGATTTTTCATCTAAATACTCCTTTACTTGTGTTAAGTGAAGTGCATTTTTTATCATTTCTTCTCCCAATGATTTTAACATTCCTTGATTGGTTAAAGATATTTGATCTAATTTTTCTTTGATTCCACACTCTGAATTCAATATCTTCTCTATCTGTATCTGTAAATCATCAAAAACTAAACAAACGATCCTTAAAAATAAACTCTCTTTATTAGAATAATATTTATAAAAAGTCATCTTACTCACATTCGATGACTTGCATAATTCATCTATACTTATCCGGTGAAACCCATAACGACTAAATAACTGAAAGCCCTTTTCTAATAATTGTTGCTCCTTAATATTCATGTCCTTGTCTATTAATTTTATAAAATCCATTTATATATCCCTTTTTAATTTTATTCTTACTTTTTTTTACTATTCAACCTTTTTTGTATATTTGTCAAGAATTATATAGTTGTATTGTTTATATTCTTGTTTAGTTTCTTTTGTAATTGTTACTTTGTAAGCTACAAGCTTCAAGGTATGAAAAGAATCTTTATTGTCTCTTCCCTAATTCAATTCTTCCTACCTGCTATCTCCTTCCTAAATCCTTTTTCCCTTGGTGCTTATGGCATACTAAAAGATACTATTCTCCTTTTCTTTTTAACTTCTCTTTTACTGATATCCTACTTAGACCTTACTCCTTGCTTGGAGATACCTGACTTTTTTATGATACTATAATAGTATTATGCCTTTAACTTCCTACAATTAATCTAACTATATTTATTTCCATACATTAACAACATTATTTCCTTCTTAACCTATAAATCTTTATCCAATTCTAAAATAATATAATTATGCGTTCCATTTAGGTTTTTTGTACAAGTAGATATACCAATTCAAGTCCCTATTTGACATTTTTATTGACAATTATACTGTTTAAGTCACAGTTGTCTGTAGATCATTAAATGAGGTAGTTACTATGTTTGATAAACTTATTAAAAAGATATTTGGGGATAGACACACAAAGGAATACAAGAAGGTTTTACCTGTTCTTGAATTAATTAATGATTTGTATTCAACTCTTCAAGTAAAATCTGATCAAGAAATTAAAGACAGAATTCAGGAAATCAAAGCTGAAATCTATGATAAACTCATCGTCATTGAAAATGATATTGTAAAAACTCAAAAAGAATATCATGATGCCAAAGAAGACAAGCTAAAAGATAGTCTTAGCATTAAAATTGATGTATTAAAAAAAGAATTAAAAGATGTGACACAAGAGATCCTTGACGAGTTTCTTGTTGAAGTCTTTGCCATAGTGAAAGATACTTGCCGCCGATTGGTAGGACATGAGTATATGGTCAGAGGTCATTTAATGCGTTGGGACATGGTTCCCTTTGATGTACAGCTCATTGGCGGTATTGCCTTACATCAGGGCACAATCTCTGAAATGGCTACTGGTGAGGGTAAAACGCTTGTTGCAACCTTACCATTATTTTTAAATGCTCTTACTGGGCGAGGAGTTCACTTAGTCACCGTAAATGATTATTTGGTTCAGCGTGATGCGGAATGGATGTACCCAATATTTGAATTCCATAACATCACTGTTGGGAAAATTATTACAAATCTTGAACCTGAAAATCGAAGAGAGGCTTATAATTGCGATATCACTTACGGAACAAATAGCGAATTTGGCTTTGATTATTTAAGAGATAATATGGCTGTTAGCCCTCGACAACTCTCGCAAAGAAGTCACTTTTTTGCTATTATTGATGAAGCAGATTCTGTTCTTATTGATGAAGCAAGAACTCCTTTGATTATATCCGGACCTGTTGCAGATAGCAAAAATTACTATACTGATATAAATCCCTTGATCCAAAGATTAGTTCACACACAAAACCAGCTTATTCAAAAATTCCTTTCTGAAATTAGAGCCTTAGAAAAAGAATCCGGTTATACTAGTGAACAATCAGAACGTCTTGGCAGACTCTTACTCCTTGTGAAAAGAGGATCTCCTAAAAATAAAGCCTTTCAAAAACTTATGCAGGAACACGACTTGAAAAAGCTTGTGCAAGACTATGAAGGTGTATTACTCAGAGATAAAAAACTGCATGAACTTGACGCAGAGCTCTTTTTCGTTGTGGATGAAGCTAATCATGGTGCTGATTTATGCGATAAAGGTCAAACTGAAATCTCTAAAATTTATCCTGATCTATTTGTTATTGAACAACTTGATGAACAACTAAAAATCATTGAATCTCAAGATAATCTCAACTTAGAAGAAAAACAAAAACTGAAAGAAAAGAAAACATCACAATTCATTGAAAAAAATGAGTATTTACACAATATCTCTCAGTTAATTAAAGCTTACACCCTCTTTGAAAAAGACAATGAATATGTGGTTATGGACAACAAGGTTATGATCGTTGATGAATTCACCGGTCGTATGATGCCCGGTAGAAGATTTAGTGACGGCTTACATCAGGCTTTAGAAGCAAAGGAAAGTGTTGAAATTGAAGAAGCTACTCAAACTTATGCTACGATTACCTTGCAAAATTACTTCCGTATGTATGATAAACTTTCGGGTATGACTGGTACAGCCATTACTGAAGAAGGTGAATTCCTCGAAATTTATAAAATGCCTGTCCGGGTCATTCCTACAAATGAACAAATGACCAGAATAGATTATGATGATGTCATCTATATGACCAAAAATGATAAATATGTAGCCATTATTCAAGAGATTGAACATTGGTACAATCAGAAAAAACCAGTATTGGTTGGTACTGTTTCAGTCGAAGTCAGTGAAATTCTCAGTCGTATGCTAAGAGGTAAAAAAATCCCTCATAATGTGCTTAATGCTAAATTCCATGAAAAAGAAGCTGAGATTATTGCCAGTGCCGGACAACCAGGATCTGTAACCATTGCTACAAATATGGCTGGTCGTGGTACGGATATTAAACTTGGAGTGGGTGTTATTTCGAAAGAAAAAGAAGCCTATCGCTCAAATACTAAAACTGTAAATGAAGAATTTCCTTTCGGCATCCCTGTCGATGGCCTTCATATTATTGGTACCGAACGACATGAAAGTCGCCGTATTGACAGACAGTTAAGAGGTCGTGCCGGTCGTCAGGGAGATCCAGGTACCTCTAGATTTTATCTATCTCTTGAAGATGATCTGATGAGAATATTCGGTTCAGATCGTATTGCTCCTATCATGATGAAAGCCGGAATTAAAAGCGGAGAAGCCATTACTCATCCCTGGATGACGAGTGCTGTGGAAAAAGCTCAAAAACGCGTGGAAGGACAGAATTTTGAGATTAGAAAGCAATTAATTAAGTATGATGAAGTGATGAATCAGCAAAGAGAAGTCATCTATAACTACCGAAGAAATGTAATAAAAGGTTTTGAACTTAAAAATGATGTGATTGATATGATTGAAAGCATGCTCGAATACCAAATCGAAAAAACCATCGGAGATATTAAATATTCGGAAGATTGGCCTCTTGAACGCTTAACAAACTGGTTGGGCGGTAATATGGGCGTTAACATCCCTGAAGATGAATTCCAAAATGATCGCTTAAACAAGGAAATGCTGTATGATATCTTCCTTGAATATACTATGAAAATCTATGCAGAACGTGAAATAATGTTAGGGACTGAAGCTATGCGTGAAATTGAACGCAGAAGCCTTTTAGAAGTTGTGGATACTGAATGGAGAGACCATTTACATGAAATGGATATCCTCAGAGAAGGAATCACTTTCCGCTCTTATGCCAACAAAGATCCACTTATTGAATATAAAAAAGAAGGCTATATTCTCTTTGAAGAATTAATCAGCCGTGTTCATGAGCAAACTGTTAAAAGAGTCTTTAATTCTTATATAGTTACTCAGGAAAATGTTCAAAATCTCCTTGATAAAGCCATCTTAAGACATGAAGATCTATCCCTGTTCCAAAAAATGTCTGCCCAAGCTTCTGCTAAAAAAGAACCTGAAGAAATTGAAAAACCTAAATTTAAACCAATTAAAAATGTAATGAAAGTCGGAAGAAATGATCCCTGCCCTTGTGGTAGCGGATTAAAATATAAAAAATGCTGCGGAAAGATGGAATCGTTTGACGAAGAAGATTAATTGATTATATTATCTAAAAATAAAGTGATTGAGAGAGTATGAAAAAATTAAAGATAGATAAATCTAAATTGAAACACTTATTGGAAGTGATCAAAAAAATTGATGAGCTGACAACTCATCAGGACACTCCTTTATCTCAAGAAAGAGCTTTTAATCTCTCAAATAAAGATCTGGCTGACCATAGCCATTATCGTTTATTGAGTGAAATGGAAAAAAGCATTCTGACTTTAGATGCCTTTGACTATTTTTATAGTTTAACTCAAAATGATCAAATCTCTTACGAAATATTTGAGAGAATTATGTATCATCTATACTTATATCTGAGTGATACGGATTACCAGATTGATTTACCTACACTTACGACTCTTATTGAAGTGATGAGCTTTGCTGATTATCAAGAAAAAGTTATAGCTCAAACTTTGGAGCTCTATATTCATTCTCCAGAGTTATTGACAAATATTAAATTTACTGTTCATTAAAGGATAAAAATGTCTAAACCGCTAATTATTGTAGAATCGCCGGCAAAAGCAAAAACTATTGGGAAATACCTCAATCAAGAGTTTGATGTTAAAGCTTCTATGGGGCATATTCGTGACCTGCCAAAAAAAGAACTTGGTATTGATGTAGAAAATGAGTTTAAACCTAAATATGTCATCGATACTGCTAAAAAGAAATTAATTGATGAATTAAAAAAAAGCGCTAAAGAATCATCAGCTATCTATCTCGCTTCAGATCATGACCGTGAAGGAGAAGCTATCGCTTGGCATTTGGCTCAGGTTCTTTGTAAAGAATCCGATAAAAAACCTGTGTATCGTATCGTATTTAATGAAATCACTAAAAAAGCTATTCAAGAAGCTGTTGCTAACCCTGGACAGGTTGATATTAATAAAGTCGATGCCCAACAGGCAAGAAGAGTTCTTGATCGTATCGTGGGCTACAAAGTCAGCCCCTTACTTTGGAGAGTTATTGATGACAAAAACCTCAGCGCCGGTAGAGTTCAATCTGTTGCCCTAAGACTGATATGCGAAAGAGACTTGGCAATTGAAAGCTTTGTTATTGATGAATACTGGACGATCGAATCTGAATTCTGGAAAGATAATCTGCCTCCTTTTAAAGCAATATTACACCTTTTTGATGGCAATAAAATTAAATTAGAAAATAAAGAACAATCTGAAAATATTATTAATGAATTAAAAAACAATAAACCATTGTTATCTGCTTTAAAACACTCAAAAAGACAGATTCAACCCTCTCCCCCTTATATTACCAGTACCCTTCAGCAAGATGCTGCCCGTATTCTCAATTTTACTGGTAAAAAAACCATGATGCTGGCGCAACAACTTTACGAAGGTATGGATATCGGTGGGGAAACTATCGGGTTGATTACCTATATGCGTACGGACTCTGTTCGTATCGCGGATGAAGCTAATCAGAATGCGCGTGAAGTCATTGCTAGAGAATTAGGAGAAAATCTCTTATTCCCTACTGTTAGAAAATATTCTAATAAAAATGAAGCTCAAGATGCCCATGAAGCCATCAGACCAACCTATCCCTGGAGAAAACCAGATGATATTAAAGCTTATCTAAATCACGATCAGTTCGAATTATATAAAATTATTTGGCAAAGATTTATCAGCACCCAAATGATTCCCTTGTCTCTTGACTCTGTCCAAATTGACATTACTTGTGGAAAAGCTCTGTTTAAAGCTTCTGGAAGCGTGATCGTGGAAGAAGGTTTCTTTAAATATTATCCCTATATTAATGTCTCTTTTGGTGAAAAAATTGATCCTGCTTATCATCAAAATGATTGGCTTGAAATGAAAGAACCCTATGGTAAACAACATTTCACCAAACCTCCTTCACCTTACACGGAAGCTCAATTGATCAAAGAACTTGAATCTCTTGGTATCGGAAGACCTTCTACTTATGCCACAATTACCAATACTATTATTGAAAGAAACTATGTCTCTGTTATCGAAAAAAGATTTATCCCTACTAAACTGGGTAAACTCGTGAATACCTTCTTAGTTCATTACTTTGACCTCCTCTTCAACGTTACTTTTACTGCTGAAATGGAAAACAAACTGGACTTAGTTGAATATGGTAAGGAAAAATGGCAAGAGCTTATTAAAGAATACTACAATCAAATCATGGATTTATTAGGTAAAGTAAATTTTAAAGAAGCAAAACAACTATTAGTCGAACAAACAGATATTAAATGTGATAAATGCAATTCCCCTATGATCATTAAATTTAGTAAAAAAGGCGAATTCCTTGCCTGCTCTAATTATCCTGCTTGTAGTAATTTTAAAGCTTTTGAAAGAAAAGAAGATGGCTCTATTGAAATTATTAACCAAGAAGTTGAAGAAACTGGGATCATTTGTGAAAAATGTGAAAGCCCCATGATAGTTAAAAAAACTAAATCTGGTGAATTTCTGGGTTGCTCAAATTATCCTAAATGTAAAAATATTAAAAACTTTAAAAGAGATTCTGAAGGGCATATCCTAATTCAAGAACCCGTTGAAACCAATGAAGTTTGTCCAAACTGTGGCGGTAAAATGATCCTCAGACAAGGACGTTACGGTGAGTTTATGGCTTGCTCAAACTACCCTAAATGTAAAACTATTAAATCTACGGCTAAAGAAATCCCTTGCCCTCTCTGTCATGAAGGCAAAATCACTTCTAAAATATCTGCAAAAAAAACCAGATTCTATGGCTGTTCTAGATATCCTGATTGCAAATTTACCACTCCGAATAAACCTGTTGATATGGAATGTATTGAATGTAAAAACCCGTTTCTTTCAGAAATTTATGATAGAAAAACTAAATCAAAATATAACAAGTGTCCAAATTGCGGTAAAGAATATTTTTAAATAGGAAGTTTTATGCAATTATCTGATAGTATCAGAAGCAGTTTCCAAACTATATTAAGTCATAAGTTAAGATCTGTTTTAACACTGTTGGGAATAGTCATTGGTGTCATGTCTGTTGTTGCTATGTTTTCATCAATATATGGAATAAAATATATAATGAAAAAAAATATGGAAGGAATGGGATTTAATAATTCCATTTTCATAGTCCCGAAAGCTGAAGATTCTAGTCAAAACAATAGAGGAATGGCTGGAGGCTTTATGAGATTTATGAGAGTCTCCCGTAAAGCAAAACCAATTTGTTTTGATGATTATGAATTTGTAAAAACTCATGTTACCTATAAATATTCTTATGGTATGGTTGAAACTTGGCAAAAGTCTATTGATAACAAATGGATAAAGCTAAAGGCTACTAATAACGATTTTTTTAAATCTAAAACATACCCTTTATTAAAAGGACGATATTTTAATGCCTTCGAATCTAAAAACTCTGCCAAAGTATGTATCATTGGCTCTGAATATGCCAAAACCACCTGGGGAGATGATAATCCTTTAGATAAAATTGTTACGATAGGACTAAATAGATATATGGTCATTGGTGTTTTAGCTCCTGATAATCTTAATAAAAAAAAGGGATTTAGCTTCAACCCATGGGAAAGGAAGATGGATTTGGAATCTGTTTATATTCCTTTAAAAACTGGCGCAACTTATTTAAGAAACAACTTTTCTATAGACTATATCTATTTACAAGCAGAAAACGATGAATTGTTTCAAACTATGAAGTCTAAATCAAATCAAATTATGCTGGTAAAACATAAAATGTCAAAAGATTTTTCTTTTCAGGATATTGGATCATTCTTTCTAACTATGAACCAAGAGATGGATGCCATGATGAAAAAATGGAATCTGACTTTAATGGCTATTGCTTCTGTTTCCTTGATTGTCGGAGGTATTGGATTATTCAGTACACTCCTGATCTCAATTAATGAAAGAATGATGGAAATCGGTATCAGAAAATCTATCGGAGCAACAGATGGTAGCATATTTGTTTACTTTATTATGGAAGCCCTTTTATTAGCCTTTATTGCGGCTGTAGTTGGCATACTTCTAGCTCTGGGCTTAATAAAAGGAATGGAGATGGCTATAGGATATCCCATGCCAATCCCGCTTTGGAGCGTTGTTATTGGTTTTTCTTTTTCATTATTAACAGGTTTTCTTTCAGGTGTTTACCCTGCTTTTAAAGCTTCAAGAATTGACCCCATTCAGGCTATTTATTATTTTGAATAAATAGCTGATTTTTATTGACATCTTTCAAATTATCGTTATACTTTTTTTAAAAGAATATTCTTGGTGGAGGATTTGTATGGAATCAACTATGCCTGTATTACTTGAAACAGTCAATAAAGCATTGGAAATCATTGAAAAAATTTCCTCTTACGATTTATCTGTTAAAGTTGAACAACCTAAAGTTGCTGAATTAAAACTATTATTTGATAGAATTGAAAAAATGCGCAATAACCTGTCTCATATGATCCATGATATATCTTCTGATTCTGGGAATTTGCTTAATTCTGCTGAAGAATTAAATAAGATTTCCGAGACCATGCAAAGCACTAGTAAAAATATGAACTCAAAAGCGATTCAAGTCGCTCATGCTACTGTTGAGATGACCCATAATATGTCAGGAGTTTCTGCAGCTGCTGAAGAATTAAGTACAAACATGGCTTCTGTTGCCAGTAACGCAAATGAATCTGCAGATAATATTAACAGTGTAGCTGCTGCAACTGAAGAAATGACAGCAACTATCTCTGAGATAGCTAGTAGTACCGATAAAGCCAGAGTGATCGTTAACACAGCGGTTAGCAGTGTTCAAAATGCCAATGCCAGAATCCTGGAATTAAATAAAGCGACTAAAGAAATTAGTTCTGTTACCACTTCCATTGCCAGCATCTCAGAACAAACTAAACTTTTAGCTCTTAATGCCACCATTGAAGCTGCACGTGCCGGTGAAGCAGGTGTTCGTTTTGCCGTTGTTGCCGGTGAAGTTAAAGCTCTAGCAGTTGAAACAAATAAAGCTACAAATGAAATCAGACAAAAGGTTAATGCTATGCTGGAAGCTGCCTCTTCAACAATGAACGAAATATCAAATATTGATAAAGTCATCAATCAAGTTAATGAGATTGTAGCTAGTATTGCAAATTCTCTTGATATGCAGTCAGAAACGACTAGAGAAATTTCCTCAAGCATTACCAATGCTGCTCAGGGAATTATTCATGTCACCAAAGCAGTCAATGAAGCGAATTACGCTGTCCAAGAAGTCGCAAAGAATATTACTGAAGCCGCTGACCTAGCGCATGATGTTTCTGATGCCATCAGTGATGTTTCCAAAGACAGTCTTCGAATAAAAGACGATTCAACCATGCTTTATATCGGTGCGATGGAAGTTAATAGCAGAGGAACTGATCTTTCTCGCATGGTAGATATGTTTAAACTCCCTTCTGAATTAACTAAAAAACAAATCTCTAATGTTCTCTTTAAATTCTCTGATCCCTTCCGTGTAGATGTAAAAGAGCTTGATCAACAGCATATCGGTATATTTGATTATATAAATCAGGTACATTTTGCTTTAAAAAAACAAAAAGGGCATGAAGAATTATCTCGGATCATGACAAGTATGAAAGATTATACTGCTCGTCACTTTGCTAATGAAGAAAAACTAATGAAACAAATTCATTACATAGATCTTAACAAACAATTAACCGCTCATATAAATCTTATTGGGAAACTTGATGGTATTTTAAAACAGTTTAACTCAAAACAAGATGTTAATATGATCGAAGTCATGGTCTTTCTCAAAGATTGGCTGGTTTCTCATATTATGGGGATGGATAAAAAATATTCTCCTTTTATGCATGAACACAATATTTTCTAAATTAATTCTTTATATTAAAAAAAATCCGGTGAATACCGGATTTTTTTTATTCAATAATTATTGTTTATTTTGTACTATTTGATGAGAATCATTTTTTTAATGTCTGAAAATTCAGGTGTAATTATTTTATAGAAATAAATACCTGCTTGAACTTTTTGACCATTTTGATTCGTTCCATCCCAAGTTACAGAAAAATCTTTACCACTTGAATGATTACCTGTGATAAGAGATTTTACTTTTTGACCTTTAATATTGAAAATACTAATTTCAGTTGGAACAGAGCTATTTTTAGATCCTGAAATTGAGTATGAAATTGCAGTTGTATTTTTAAATGGATTTGGGTAACTTTGTTTTAAGATATTTTGTGTAAATACTTCTGGAGTCTCATTATTATTATTGATTTTCACTGATACTGGACCATATTGGGTTGATGAACCATCAGATCCGTATGAGGATAACCAATAATAGTAAGTATTATTTTGTTCAATTTCAATATCTTTGATGGAATAATTGTTTTGTACACAAGAATTGCAAGCAGGGATTAATTGATTCGTGATGCGGATTGCTTGACTAACATTGTTGTCTTTTGATCTGTAAAGATGATATCCTGACATATTGGTTTCTGATTCTGTAGTCCATTTAATATTAACACAATTATTCTCAATATTTACTGCATTAAAGGATGATAGTGTTACTGGGAGTGTTGCATTTCCACCACTTGAGAATGCAAAATATGCATTAGTATTTTTACTTACAGGATTATATGTGAATCTGACATGGAAAGGATTTAATTCCAAGAGTTCTATATTTGTAATCCCTAGATTAGACCATGTACTTCCATTAGAGACTAAGATTTCAGGAATACCACCTGAATAATCTAACCCTAAAAAAGTAAATTCTAAAGTAGCGGGGAATACATTAACATCAGAAATTAGTTGTAACCAGATTGGTAACACATTTTCTGGAACTAATAGATTTTCTGGAATAACTGAACCAAGAACAACACTAACATTAGCTGCTTGAACTAAGTTTGAAGGATTAATCGAGATATTAGGCTGAATGCCTGAAATAACTGGAGGGACAAGTGTTAATGGAGTGCCTGGAGTATAAACTTGTGAAGCTTCAACAGTTTGTTCTGAGGTAAATGTCCAAATTGGATGAGATCGAGGTGTTTCATCATTAGCTGTAAAAGGTATTACTCTCCAATAGTATTGAGTATTAGGGGTTAACAAAGGAGATTGATAGGAATTTGTACCATTACTTAAAATCAGACCATCAATCATATTGGTGGGAGGATTATCCGTCCCTAAATAGAGTTTAAATCCAGCAATTGGAGTTGCTCCAGTGTAACTCCATTTTAAATTAGCAAATAACGATATACTGTCAACTGCTTGAATTGGACCCACAAGAATTGGAGATGTTGGCGCTGGGAGACTTACTTGATCGAATTCATAAAGACTTGCTTGAGCTTGTAAAAAATCACCTTTTTGTCCATAGACTATAAGGTTTCCGTTGGAATTTATAAAACAACCATTGACCATTTCTGTTTCATCATTATCAAGCAATTCTTGCCATAATAAATCACCATCTAGATTAAAACTAGCTATGATTAAATCCATTGAACCACTGTAAGAGTTTGATTCTCCTACCACATATATTTTGTCATTATCAATTGCGATAGCTTTCCCGATTTCAGTCCCGCCACCACCTAATGATCTTGTCCAAACAATATTGAAATTAAATGTCATTTTTACTAGTATCATATCTGTGCTAATCCCATCGTAATAACTTCCTACAATATAATAGTATGAATTATATTGTACCATATCGTAGAAACTGCCACTCTGATTAAAAGGAGCTTCAGTAAAGACCTTGTCTGTTGACCGAGATGCAGTGATAGGATTTAGTTTTAATAAATATGGAGATGAATTATATTGTCCAACAACAAAGTTAGAATTAGGACAGGAAACTAATTTATTCGGATAGAGTTCATCATTTGGATTATCTCCTGAAATTGTATTTTCATGTAAGATCGTTCCATCTGATAAGGTACTAACTGTAACAATATTATCACCATCCCATCCTGCTAAAGTTAGATAACTTGCAAAGCCTCTGGCAACTCCACAATTATAATTAAGCATACTATTCTCGACATAGTATTCTCTTGGAGTAGCCCAATTGTAAAAATCATTTTGGTTGTAATAAATAATTTTATTTAAAGCCATTGGTTTATTATTATATGAAGCTTGCTTATCATATGTCCCGGAAATATAAATTTGTCCATCATTACTAGCGAGAACTCCTCCTGCGAGATCATCGCGAGAACTACCAAATTGATAAAACCATTCAGAAATTAAACTTTCTTTGTTAATACTCGTAATTCCAAGATTTGCACTGAGGATATCTTTGTATTCTCCACCAAATATATAGAATTCCGATTTAAACTCACTTCCTGTATTATATCTTTTAAATGCAGGATTAACTGAAGATCGAACAACTGCTGGAGCTACACCGGCCCCTTCTGTATAAAAACTGGATACATATGATTCAATCTCTGCTCCGAGACTATTGATCTCTACCACTTTCCAGTAGTATATTTTACCTTGAGTCAAACCATTTAAATTGTGAGATGTTTTTGGCACACCATTATAAATTGGACTATCAAAAGTCATACTAGTCGATAAAAATACTTTTATAGATGCTGTATAATCTTGATCATAAGTCCATTGTAAAGTTGGTGATAAGGATACATTGATCGCTCCATAATCTGGACTAGTAATAATTGGTGGCTCAATATGAGGTGCTGCAGGGGTTAATACAAATGAAAGCCAAGGATATGTTTCGTTATCAGTTGTCATATTTATTGGATCATCTGCATAAAAATTTTGGTAACCTGATACAATAACGGAATAATAGTAATATCCAGGAATCATAGTAATCGAAAAAACTCCAAACTCATTTGTTGTACATGTTTGGGTCTCCCAATCGACATTGTTATAAAAATAAACATCTACATTAGGAAGAGGGCTATCTCCCCCAGTAACAGTTCCTTGAACTGTAATTAAAGCAGACATTGCTGATATCATCATTACAAATAAAAGCAATAAGATACCTCTACATTTTTTTCTGTTCATAAAACCTCCTAGTTTCATGTATTCAAAAATAGTTGATTTTAAGATAAATGTCAAGTAAATTATTTTGTCGATTAAAAAGGAACTTCGAGACGGTTCAAAATATTTAGCTCCCATTAAGCGACTCTCGTACTTATAGGCTAGAAAAGTGAACCTATACACGAACTTAATTGGTTTTCGGATAACTCAATTTTTAATAAGATGCAATCGAGTCCCAATAAAGGATGCTAA
The DNA here is from genome assembly GCA_963678255.2 of Cloacimonadales bacterium (SeqCode). Lineage (GTDB taxonomy): Bacteria > Cloacimonadota > Cloacimonadia > Cloacimonadales > WRIO01. The sequence goes on along the minus strand of OY782778.1, from coordinate 505,138 downwards.
TTCTTCTTTATCATTCACTGAATTTTTAAAAAAACCTAAAATAGCCTCTTTAAAAACAGTAAACTTTTCATAAAACTTGTTATTGATAACCTTAATTCTCATAAATTTCCATAATCTTTCAATTAAATTCAAATTTGGTGAATATGGAGGCAAAAAGATCACTTCGATTTTTGAACTTTTAATATATTCCATCACTTTCTTATTTCTATAATACCTCGCATTATCAAGTATCAAATAGATTTTAGATTTATATTTATAAGAATTCTCAATTTTTTTAAAAAAACTAAGAGTATTGTCAGCATTTAAAGTAACATCTTCATGAATAATAATATCTTGGTTTTTTGGATTATATGCCCCTTGAATATTAATTCTGCTTCTACCTGTATTACTTTTTATTTCTATACGCTCACCTTCTTTAATCCATGCTTTGCTACATACAGTATTATGCTGAGGATGTACTCCATCCACAAATAAGATAACTTCATCATCTTCTAAATTTTCTTCCAGATCTTCATACATTTCTTTAAATTCTTCTTGTTTTACAGGATCTATCCCAGATGGTACTAAAGTCGTATATTTATACTTATATCCTAATCTGTGTAAAAGAGCGATTGCTCCTGACTCGCTGTATTCAATCTCCATGTTTTCTTTAATGAAAAGGATCAATTGTTTGCTGTCGCTCATGATGTTTTCCAAAAGGTACTGTTCAATTTGTGCAATTTGATCATCACTTAACTTACCTGAATACAATTTATAGTCATCACCAAGCCAGCTATAAAGAGATGTTCTGTTTTTGAATTTCCTAATCCAGTTTGATACTGTGCCTTCATCAATTAAGAGTATTTTGCAGATTTCTGAAGAGGTATAACCATCATTAAAAAGTAAAATACATTTTATCCTATCGCAGAATTTACTGTCTTTTGTTTGCTTATGGAGACTTTTTAGGTCTCTTATTTCTTGTTCACTTAATTTATTTATCATACAGATAATATAAGTATATTCTAAACAAATGCAAATTATTTTTTTATATAATTTATACTATTTATGAGATTTATTTTTATAGACACTATTTATAGACCTCTTGTCTTTAAATCTTAAAACCAAATTGATTTGAGTATATATGTTTCATATCGATGCAATCTTGACATCTTCAGCAATAAATCTTTACTAATAATGAAACAATTTCACCAGATCTTCTCCTATTTCTGAGTAACAACTATATTTCTCCCTGACAATAATGTATAAATGGTACAATGCCCATGAAAAAATGGTGTGTTCTGGAGCGAGTTCGGCTCGGACTCGAAATATTAAAACCTCAATGCTTTCAATCGTTCCAGAGGAACGAAATATTGGTAGCCGATGATTTTAATCATCGGAACATATCTAACCAACAACATATAGCTCCATCGGAGCGACACATTAAATCCAGAGCTAATAACTCATCATCATCATTTCAAAGAAATGAAAAGACCTTATACAATATATGCCATACTAAAGATATCCTCCAACGATGATGATTATCTCTTCTCTTTTATCGGCAAATTCTCGATTTGCCTTTATCTGTAGTGCGTCAGCGCTACCATTATCTTCTCCAATAGATGTCAATTTTTTAAAAGGACAATCTCAAAACAAGGTGTTTCATTTTTACCAAACAGGCGACAGCCTGATATGAGCTCCTATGAAACACCTTGTGTATTTGTCTATTTTTAATTAATCAATCCATAAAATATATTAAATATCCAGGTATCAATGAGACAATGCCCATGAAAAAATGGCGTAAAGTCGTAGGGAAACTCGAAGGGGAACGAACAGCCATTCTGATTGAAGACAATGGTTTACATCATAATTTAACTTACCCATTGGCAAGCTATGGCGGAGTCCCTGAGAGTGACTGGAGATAGCAAGTTTTTTCCTAGGGCTTGAACTTTCTTTGCTTCCGTTTCTTTCTTTCAAGAGTTTGTGCAAAAACGATTTTTAAAGTTCGTAAAAATTTATATCAAAAATCACATAAACATACCAATTCACAAATTGAGTGATTCCTGATGCGTTTTACGAACTCCAAATGATCTTAAAAACAAAATAAGAGTGCTAAAATTAAAGACATTAATTAATCTGGACTTTATCATATTGTTTACAAATCTGGTTATGTTGTACCCAATGAAATACAGGAATATTTCTATTGTCACTTTGCGAGTTCCGCGTAATAATAGCGGAACATATCCCATTCTTCGTCTTATCGTTCCAAACACATTTTCTATCATCCCTTTACGCTTTTTGAATATTTTCTGATTTTTTTCAAGACTCATTAATTCTCGATATTTTGTTTCACGTTCATAAGCAATGGATCGATGAAAATCTCTGCCTCTTTTTGAAGTAGTACACTTTCCCATTAGTGGACAATTTTTGCAATTTTGGCAATTATAAACCATTACCATTCTACCATTTTTAGCTTTCTTTTTGCAATGATATGTTAACTTTTGATTTTGAGGACAAGTATATGAATCATCAACTGGATTATAAATAAAACCTTTAAATTTCTCTTTTTCAATACAGTTTAACTCTGTTATGATTTTCACATTATATTCATCTTCTGCTTTAAATATTCCTCCTATTGTATTGTAACCTTTATCTGCGACTATTTTTTCAGGTAATATACCTAAATTGTCTTTTATTGATTGAATAGTAGGTATTAATTCATAGCTATCATTACTATTAGTACTGATCCTAACATTTACAACATACTTGTTTTTTGATTCAACTGTAGCCTGGCAATTATAACCTCTAAAGTGATTTCCGTGATTATTCAACAATACAGCATCCGGATCTTCAGGATTTACGTATTTTGATTCTCCGTTTTTAATCTTGACTTCACATTTCTTTATCTTAGCCATTCTATTCTTAAATTTATTGATTTTTCTTTTGGTAGCAGGAGATAATTCTGACTCATCTTTTTCTCTTAATTCTTTGATAAATTTTTTAAATTCTTCTATTTTCATTCTTTTATATTCCTGCAATTCTTTTTCGTTTTTACTAGGTTTGGAAACGTAACCTTTGATCTTTACTCCATCTGTTGCAAACAGTCTAGTGTCTACTAAGTTGTTTAAAATTAACTTCTGTACGAAAGAATAGAAAAATTTCTCAATATTATCCCCATTATTCTCCCGAAAATAACAAAGAGTTCTAAAACTCGGAGTTATGCCGTTGGTTAGCCATATTAAGTATATGTTTTTCAAACATTCTTCTTCAAGTTTTCTACTGGCAGACAATCTATTCATGTATCCATAAATAAACAATTTTAACAAATCGCCAGGATTAAAAGCACGTCTACCTGTCTTATTCTTATTGGCTTTGAAACATTTAAAGTTGCTATCCTCATTAATGATACTATCTACGATAGAATCAAGATGTCGTACCATATGATTTTTAGGAACATAGTCATCAACACAAAAAAGCAGAGTTTCATTTCTATTTATCTTACTGTCATATCTGTTCATGCAACCTCCTATATATATTGTGATATAATACTTTATATATAAATATTGTCAAGTTATTTATAGTATTTTTTTATTTATAACCGTTAAGTTTGCACAAACTCTCAAGAGAAAGAAATGAAGATTACCATTTAAAAGTAATAAACATATCTTCTCCAATAGATGTCAATTTTTTAAAAGGACAATCTTAGAACAAGGTGTTTCATTTTTACCAAACAGGCAACAGCCTGATATGAGCTTTTATCTATTATCGGCAAATTCTCGATTTGCCTTTATCTGTAGTGCGTCAGCACTACCATTATCTTCTCCAATAGATGTCAATTTTTTAAAAGGACAATCTCAAAACAAGGTGTTTCATTTTTACTAAACAGGCGACAGCCTGATATGAACTATTATCTGCAAATCTCTGATTTGCTAGAAGAAAGTGAGATATAAGAATCCAAAGACAATTTACTCTTAATAAACGGATATTGATCTCGATCTTTTGTCCCAATGATACATTTTTTACCTTCTGATAGATGATTCTCAATAAGTTTATATATTCTATTATAGTATTCATCCTGAATACTCTGCAAAGGTTCATCCATAATCACTAGATCTGGTTTTATTATAAAAGCTCTCATAATTGAAATTGTTTTTCTTTGCATATAGGTCAATTCAGAAGGTCTTAAATGAAGTGAAAAAGAACAACCCATTTTACCAAGGAATTCATCTACTAAATTGTTTTTCTCTTCTGAGTTTAAATGACTTAAATGATAATTTATTGGTAAAAGAAGATTTTCCCGAATTGTTAAATTGGAGATAAGAATACCATTCTGAAAAGTGTAAGAAACTTTACTTTTGACGATCTTACAAGCATTATCTGAGCATAATCTCATATTGGTGTCATAAAGAAGAACCTGCCCTTCATCTGGAATAATGATCCCTGTAATGATCTTAAGAAAATGACTCAAACCATTCTCTGGCTTTGATGTAACCAGTATCGATGGTTGAGGATCAATCTCAAGATGATCGATTATAAGATTCTTAAAGGCTGATAATGGATATTTTATATTTTGAATGATAATTGGATGGTTCATAATATGATAAAAAATAAACTGATTAAAACATCAAATAATATGATGAATGTTAAGGATAACACAACAGCTCTGATTGTCTTTTGTGGCACTTCGGTTACAGCTTTTTTTACATTCAATCCCTGATAGGTAGAAACTAAGGCTATGATGATACCAAAAAGAATGGATTTGATAATACTTTGAACAATATCTACTAATTGTAAGCTTTTTAATAGATTATCCATAAAAACTGCATATGGGATTGGATTAAAAAATGAGGCAAACCACCAACCACCTATAAAGGCTCCAATATTAAAATAAACTGATAAAACAAAACAAGAAACTGTGACGCCTACTAATCTTGGAACAACTAAATATGAAATAGGAGAGATACCAATTGATTCAATTAAATCGATCTCTTCGTTGACCTTCATGTTGCCTAATTCTGTGGAAATAGCCGTTCCTGAACGAGCAATGATCACAAACGCTGTTAAAACGCAACTTAACTCTTTAGTGATTGTAGCAATTAATAAATCGTAAAGAAGCTTCTTTTGACCAAAGTTTTCAAGGATTGGTCCTAGTTCCATTATGATCAATCCCCCAATTGCCATGGAAATGATCAATAATAAACCTAATGCTTCATATCCCGTGAACAATATCTGCCGAAGTAAAACCATATAACTGACATTCGTTTGTTTTGGAAAGCAAATGACCTGATAAAATACTTCCACGGTATAACTAAAAAAATCTTTAATTGAAGATAGTAAATTTAAAAGTTTTTCACCTATTATAGAGAACATACCCGGTTACCAATAAATCATCATCAATGAATTCTACAGTTTTATTAACTATTTTTATACATTCTGACATTAGATCAATATTCAGATCGTTATAAACTGAATTATTGCCTCCTATAATTTTGGGTGCGATAAAATAATATATTTTCTGAACTAATTGATTTCTTAAAAAAGAAGTATTGAGTGTTTTCCCAGCTTCCACCATGACAGAACTGATAGGGAAATCGGATAGTTTGGCAAGTATTTCAATTAAATCTAGTTTTTCTTCATCTGAAGGAACAGATATGACGGTCATGTCTTTTTCAAATAATTGCTCTTCTTTTTGAGGATCTATATAATTTGTTGATTTAAAAATAATAGTTTTGTAAAGATTGGCTGTCTGTGCTATTTTGGAGGTAAGAGGAATTTTAAGAAAGGGATCAAGAATGATTCGAATAGGAAAACGACTGTCTTCAAAATAGCGAACATTAAAAAGCGGATCATCGGCAATAACTGTGTTAATGCCAGTTAAAACTGCATCATATTGACTACGAAGCAAATGAACTCTTTTTCGAGAGTTTTCTCCAGTTATCCATTTTGAATCACCTGTATTTGAGGCAATACGACCATCTAAAGTAACTGCATTTTTCATCACAATATAAGGTATTTTATTTTGTTTCCAATAAATAAAAACCTCTAATTGTTTTTCAATTTCACATCTAAGAATACCTGTATGCACTTCAATACCATGATCACGTAAGATTTGAAAACCTTTTCCATCAACTAAAGGATTTGGATCTGACAGACCAGCAAAAACCCTTTTTATCCCAGATGCTATGATGGCATCTGTACAGGGAGGTGTTTTGCCATAGTGACAACAGGGTTCTAATGTCACATATAGATCAGCTCCTTCTGCATTTTTACCTGCTTGTTTGAGTGCCACGATCTCAGCATGATCACCACCAAATTTTTGAGTACTACCCTGCGATATCACTCTGTCATTATTTACAACGATAGCCCCAACATGAGGATTGGGTGAGCTTTTCGTACGTGATGTCTCAGCAATTTGTATTGCCAATTTCATAAAGTGTTCAGGTGTATTCATTAAATGACTGATAACCTTAGTTTTTTAATTCTTGTAGCTTTTCTAAATTATTCTTAGCATATTCAAAATCAGGATTAACTGAAAGACATTTATTAAAACATGATTCTGCTTCTTGATAGTTTTTTTCAAAAAGATAAATGGTCCCGAGATTGTTGAGTGCATTGATATAATCAGGATAATCTTTCAAAATTTTTAAATATAATGTTTTTGCTTCTTCAAGAGAGTTTTCACTTTGAGCAATGTAAGCAAGATTGTATTGACTCTCGATTAAAGACGGGTCCAAAGTAATCGAGGTTTGATAAGCTTCCCGAGCATGTTTATTATCCCCTTTCATGGTGTAGTATAAGCCTTGATAATAATATAGATCAGAGGAAAAATAATAAACCTGAATATAATTAATGAGGTAACGATATGCTTTATCTAATTCTTTTTGAGCAATCGCAGTGGCAATAAATCGTATGCCTTCATTTTCGGAAGTCACTAAACTGATAGACCCAAAGATTTGCCGTGTAACAATCCAGCTGTCTTCATATGGCATTAAAATAACGGTGAAATCACGGTTTTTATTAATTTCAAAAGTAACAAATGCTTCTTTTGTTCGGGCAGACATTCCAGCAGAGAGAAGATCATAGTTGTTCATCTTTCTAAAAGTGGACTGTCCTTTGAAGTGTTCTATAAATTTACTGGTTAATCCGTTTTCTTTAGCATGAATTGCAGGTTCATACATGGCAAGCACTTTATCCCAATCTCCTGATAATAGATGATTCATATAGGCTATGGCAAACTGTTCATAATGAATCGCTTCATCTTTCTGATCACAAGGAACTTTTACTTTCAACCGTTGCTTGAGATAATCTGATATTAAAAGGGGAAACTGATATTTTGAAAAGTATTTTTCAAGTTCAATTCTTCCGTCCTCTGTTTGAGACATTAATATCGGGAGTTGACTATCTAATTCTGTCACTTCATGTTGCATCCAGTAATCTGCTACATATTTAAACAATTCAGCATATTCTGTTTTGGAATCAACTTTACTTTCAAACTGTAAGTATGAGACTTCTCCATGTTTCTTTCTTAAACGATATTCACATTCATCGGGACATTTCAAATCACTACGCATTTGATTACAGCATTTCCAACAAATATGTTTATCTTTTCTTAAACAAAAACGATGACCGGGGTATTCTTTACAAGACTTGCAACGGTTTTTACTGACCAGCATATATGCTCCTGTTTTAATCTATCATATCAGGTAAAGCTCTTTTATAAGCACATTGTTTCATTTTCTTAACGACATTTTCGATAGCTGTTTTTGAAATACCACTTTTATGAATTTCTTCTTCTGTCTTCTTAAGATCAATGAGTTGAAAAAGGATTTCATCTAATAATGAATAGGTTATACCCATTTCATCTTCGTCAGTCTGCCCATTCCATAAGTCGGCTGTCGGTTTCTTTTTAATGATTTCTGATGGAACTTTTAAGATTTCAGACATCGCTTTCACTTCTGTTTTAAATAAATGACCTATTGGTTCAAAGGCACAAGCCCCATCTCCGAATTGTGTAAAATATCCGGCATATAGTTCAGATTTATTACTGGTACCAGCAACTAAAGCTTCGTATTTAGCGGAAAGATCATAAAGGACACACATTCTGGCTCTTGCCATCATATTGCCTCGTCTTAAAGATTTTGCATCATTTTCATACTCTTCAAAATAAGCATCAACCATGGGAGTAATAGGAATGACCTGTGATCCAATTTCAAAGGTTTCTGCCACAAGCGTTGCATGATATAAACTATCAGAATGACTGGTTTTGTAGGGTAGCATCACGCCGATTACTTGATCACTGCCTAAGGCTTTGACGCATAAAGCTGTAGTTAATGCAGAATCTATTCCCCCTGATAAGCCAACTATTACTTTTTTAAAACCGGATCCATGTACTTTCTCTCGTATAAATGTAACAATTCTTTCTATTTCTTTATTTAAATCAATTTCTCTCATTTGTTCTCCTAATCCATTAAAACTTCTGGTTCGCAAAGCACTTCTTTGATTTTTGACATTTGTACTTTTGCTAAGGTTGATGGGGTAACGATAACCATCGTATCTAATGCTTTCTCTACACCACTGATAACGATCACTTCCTTGCCAGCTTCGACGAGATCCATTTCTAAGGCTAATGCTGCACCATGCACACAATTTAAAATCCCCTTATTTTCATATTTTAAAGTGGAATTTAATACTTGTCTGGAAAATTTTAATTTATCTTCAGCTTGCTGTACCTTTTGGTGCTTCAATGTATCAATAATGGTTTGTTCACTCACATAAACAATGCTTTTTGAGAAGAAATTAGTTTGAATTGACCCCTCATCCATCGTCAAGCCCTTTTGACCAATCAGTATCAGATTGTGATCGGGTAGATTTAAGCGGGGAATTTGTTCTTCATGCTCAAAATAGATAATAATATTCTTGATTTTCTGGTCGTTTATTTTCAATTCAAAAACCTGGGAATTATCTGTGTTACTATGTGTTTTATACATAATTCCTCCACTATATTTTTTAAATACAATATATTAAAGATACTGTTTTAGTCAATATAGTTTTTTCATAACCCCTGGAAGAGGATCTTTCTGTCTCATGAATGTTCTTTTTTTTCTGTAAAACAAGCTAATATGCAGTTTCATTATTATTTGCCAAGCAACATGTAATGAAACTGCTCTTGAAGATTCCTATCTTGTCCTCTCCACAATCAGGCACCAATTGAACAAGGGTAATTCGTTCTGCACACATCTTGTTTGCAGGAATAATGGAGCGAGGGCAGCTTGCCCTCGAAACTCAATATCCCCGATAAGGGGTCCCAGACTTAACTTTATTCAACATATGCCATCCTAAAGACATCCACCAACGATGATGATTATCTCTTATCTCTTATCTGCAAATCTCCGATTTGTCATTATCTGCAACACGTCAGTGTTGCCAGTAACTATCCAGGTATCAATGAGACAATGCCCATGAAAAATGGCGTAAAGTCGTAGGGAAACTCGAAGGGGAACGAACAGCCATTCTGATTGAAGACAATGGTTTACCTCATAATTTAACTTACCCATTGGCAAGCTATGGCGGAGTCCCTGAGAGTGACTGGAGATAGCAAGTTTTTTCCTAGGGCTTGATTTTTTCTTTGCTTCGTTTATTTTGCATCAAGGCAAAAGAAATGAAGAATACCATCTCAAAGAAATATCCATATCTTCTCCAATAGATGTCAATTTTTTAAAAGGACAATCTCAAAACAAGGTGTTTCATTTTTACCAAACAGGCAACAGCCTGATATGAGCTTTTATCTGCAAATCTCTGATTTGCTTATTCCCTTTGTAAGATAAAATAAAAGAAATCTCCATAATCTATACCATACTCTGTTAATAATTCTTTTTGAAGCTCATACAAAGGTTGTAACAGCCTTTTGTTTAAATCAGAGGAGATTTCCTGCATTCTTTCTAACATTTTTTTATTTCTTTCTATATCAAAATCCTGAAAGAGTTTTAATTTCTCCTTTGAATAATCCATTTTAATCTCACCACTATTTAAAACTTTAACAGGAATGCATTTTATCAAATCATTTATTTCATCCATTTTATAAAAATGCCTGTGATAATGCCCATTTAAAAAAGCATATATCTCTGAGATTAAAGAATCAAAGGTCTTTACAGTCTTAACTTCATTTTCAAGAGTGAAGGACTGATCGATAAATATGATTATGCCTTGAGGTTTTAACATATCATAAATCTGTTTTAATTCTGAAATTGGGTATTGAAAGTGATGCAATGTAAAAGAAGAAATGATCAGATCATATTTCTCCTTCGTTAAAGTAATGTCCAAATTCTCCCTTTCAATATAGTGACAGCCAGGTATTTGACGAGGAATCAATTCTCGATATTTAAAAAAGTCTATTCCAATCAAAGACACCTTTTCATTCATTTGACGGATTGTTTCCAAAAATTCTCCATCACCGCAACCATAATCACAAATCTCATTACAATCATGACTTTCTGCCATTTGTATGACGATTTCTGAAAATTTTTGATATTTCTCCGACATTTCCCCTCCTTATGAGACTATAAATCTTATCCCATTTGATTTAAGGTTTCTTTAACTTCAGGTTTTCTTTACACTATCAGGACTGCCATTACCCATTGTCAAATAAAAATCTTATATTTACTCTCTTTATTAAGTTTGTTTGCTGACTAATTCGTTCTGCACACATCTTGTTTGCAGGAATAATGGAGCGAGGGCAGCTTGCCCTCGAAACTCAATATCCCCGATAAGGGGTCCCAGACTTAACTATATTCAACATATGCCATCCTAAAGATATCCACCAATGATGAAGCTTATCTCTTATCTTTTATTTTTTATCTGCAAATCTCCGATTTGCCATTATCTGCAACACGTCAGTGTTGCCAGTAATTATCCAGGTATCAATGAGACAATGCCCATGAAAAAATGGCGTAAAGTCGTAGGGAAACTCGAAGGGGAACGAACAGCCATTCTGATTGAAGACAATGGTTTACCTCATAATTTAACTTACCCATTGGCAAGCTATGGCGGAGTCCCTGAGAGTGACTGGAGATAGCAAGTTTTTTCCTAGGGCTTGATTTTTTCTTTGCTTCGTTTATTTTGCATCAAGACAAAAGTAATGAACAATACTATCTCAAAGAAATATCCATATCTTCTCCAATAGATGTCAATTTTTTAAAAGGACAATCTCAAAACAAGGTGTTTCATTTTTACCAAACAGGCAACAGCCTGATATGAGCTTTTATCTGCAAATCTCTGATTTGCTTATTCCCTTTGTAAGATAAAATAAAAGAAATCTCCATAATCTATACCATACTCTGTTAATAATTCTTTTTGAAGCTCATACAAAGGTTGTAACAGCCTTTTGTTTAAATCAGAGGAGATTTCCTGCATTCTTTCTAACATTTTTTTATTTCTTTCTATATCAAAATCCTGAAAGAGTTTTAATTTCTCCTTTGAATAATCCATTTTAATCTCACCACTATTTAAAACTTTAACAGGAATGCATTTTATCAAATCATTTATTTCATCCATTTTATAAAAATGCCTGTGATAATGCCCATTTAAAAAAGCATATATCTCTGAGATTAAAGAATCAAAGGTCTTTACAGTCTTAACTTCATTTTCAAGAGTGAAGGACTGATCGATAAATATGATTATGCCTTGAGGTTTTAACATATCATAAATCTGTTTTAATTCTGAAATTGGGTATTGAAAGTGATGCAATGTAAAAGAAGAAATGATCAGATCATATTTCTCCTTCGTTAAAGTAATGTCCAAATTCTCCCTTTCAATATAGTGACAGCCAGGTATTTGACGAGGAATCAATTCTCGATATTTAAAAAAGTCTATTCCAATCAAAGACACCTTTTCATTCATTTGACGGATTGTTTCCAAAAATTCTCCATCACCGCAACCATAATCACAAATCTCATTACAATCATGACTTTCTGCCATTTGTATGACGATTTCTGAAAATTTTTGATATTTCTCCGACATTTCCCCTCCTTATGAGACTATAAATCTTATCCCATTTGATTTAAGGTTTCTTTAACTTCAGGTTTTCTTTACACTATCAGGACTGCCATTACCCATTGTCAAATAAAAATCTTATATTTACTCTCTTTATTAAGTTTGTTTGCTGACTAATCCGTTCTGCACACATCTTGTTTGCAGGTCAAAAAGTGAATAATCTGTTTAATTACTATCCTTTGACATATTCTTTAAAAAGTTAGTCAGATAATCTGTATTACAAGGTGAAAGATACCATTCATTCGTTTCATTATCAAAGTAAAAATTAGACACAATACCCACCAAGAGTCCGTCTTTATCAACCACTGGTGCGCCACTCAGCCCAGCTAGGTTTTGATTTGGGGCTTTCATTAATAAATGATGATCTGTTTTTTTGTAAAAACTAGCTTTATAAATCCTTTGAGTATTATATCTATCTTGAAATGACCAGCCAATCATAAACAACTCTTCTCCCTGTACTAAATCACTCGTTCTGATTTTAAGAGGAACTATGTTTGAATGGTTTTCTTTTATTGAAAAAATCAAGTAATCAGAGTCTACATTGTTTTCGCCTATCAACTCGTCTTTGTTTTCATTCAACAATTTATCGGTAATCACATATTGAAGACTATCGTCTTTTCTTTGCATCCTCCATTCCTGTAGATCCTCTCCAAAGCTTATACTCTTCATAGCGTTTGTTTTTGCAACCCACAAGGCATGTTTACAAGTGATCGCTAAAGTATCTTTCCCTGTATCAATTAAAAAAGAACATCCTGCTATAGGATTATTAAAAGCACTGTCGTTAAATGAAACATTGTTGATCATGGTTGTCTTGGGAAAAGATAAAAGTTCCTTGAGATAATTAAACTCTTTATCTGATCCATTAAGATAATCCTGTATCGTATAATTAACGCGAACATCCGGGTTTAAACCTTTAGTAAATAACTCTGGATTGACCTGAGTGCTATAGATAGACCGTGCAGTATTAATTCTCAATTTTGAATGTGGGAGAGTGAATATATTGCTGTTATCATTACAAGTATAAGATCCACCGCTTTGCTCACCAATTATTAACCCGACATGATGCATTTTATACAAAGACAAAAAATGACCTGAACTGGAAAAGGAACCTCCATTACAAAAACAAAAGCTTTCTCCTTTAAATAGCAAATCTGAAGGTTTTATACTTTTCTTGTAATCAGCATATCCTAAAGCATTTTTATCAAAATAAATAAAATCTTCTTCTATAAGATAGGTAAGGAGAAGTGCACTATTCTCAGGATCACCACCACCATTATCACGAAGATCAATAACTAAGTTCTTAATATTATTATTTTTTATCTCCGTAAAAACGTTTTTATAAAATTCAGTATGATTGATTCCCTTAATAGTCTGGAAAGTTTTTATGGTCAATATGGCTATACTTTTATCTTTTAATAATTTAAAATCAAGAATATTATTGTTCGTTGCTGTCAGAGCAGATTGTTTTACTTTCAAAAAATCAGATAAAGGAATGGCTTTGATCTCAATCTGCTGATCCTGTTGAATGCTTTCATCTTCCAAAGTCAACTGATAGGTTTCAGGAAAATTTAAAAGCATGGATAGAAATGAGAAAGGCATTCTATTCATTGCCCACTCTTTTGCCGTTTCATTTTGTCCATCTGAAGGGAATATCTTAAAACATTTCTGTATTAGGTGCTCTGAACTCATCCCGTTTATCTCTTTAATCCTTTTTCCCTGTATTTTCAGCGAGTCATCTGTGATTGTATTCAAAATATAAAGCTCTTTATTGATCACTTTGATATCTATTGGTAAAATGTGTTTACTACTTAATTCTTTTTCTTTAAATCTATCGGTTAATAATATTCTGGTATGACCACACTTTATCGATTCAACAATGGGTGCGATCAAGAGATAAAAGTCTAATTCACTCATTTTATCTTGGTTCTTTAGTTGTTTTTCTGCCTCTGTGTATAAAAGGGCTAAATCTTCTTTTGACGTATATTTGTATAATTTTGGGTGGTTTTCTTCCAATACTTGTCTTAAATATTGTAAATCCTTTTCTAAATCAGTAGATTTGAATAATGGACTTTTTGAAGAAGATAATAGATTAATAAAGATTGAACAAATAAAAATGGTTAAAACAACCAGTCTTTTTTTAAAAAACAAAATTCCTCCTATAATATAACTACTATAAATTCAATCACCTATCAATGATACTCCTTTCTTCCATACATTTCAATATTTGTCAATTTATTTGAAATGAAACTTATAAAAAAAATCTTAAAAATTCCTCAAAATTCCATCCAATATTCTGCCTATAATTCTACTAAATGAAACTTTTCTCGAATAATACTTGACAAAAATATCATTTAAATTATATTTTACCATATACATACAAGTGTATGAGGAATTTTTTGTTCACCTTTTTCATAATATTTTGGAGGATTTTATGTTGGCTTTGGAAATACTAAAAGAGAATCAGAAGGAAAACTATGATTCAATAGTAGATTTTTTATTTGAAAATCTTGAAGAATATCGTGATGAGAAATCAGCTATTAAAAAGGCAATCGATTATGCTTTTTCTAACGAATCAGGCAAAGGAGGCTTTGTCTTAAAAGCTGTTGAAGAAAATCAAATTGTAGGTTCCTTAATCATGAATCATACAGGTATGGAAGAGTTTATTCCTGAAAATATTCTTGTCTATATTGCCGTGGATAAAACAAAAAGAGGGAAAGGCATTGGGAAATTATTAATTAATAAAGCAATTTCTCTTTGTGATGGAGATATCGCCTTACATGTTGAATATGATAACCCCGCAAAAAAACTCTATGAATATCTTGGTTTTAAAAGCAAATATGCTGAAATGCGTCTTGTGAAAAAAGAGGTAAATTAATGGCTTATATTGATATTCATGTAAAAAGAATTATTGAAAATATTGAATTATTAAGCCATTTCCTCGAAAGTAACAATAAAAGTTGGACTCTTGTTCAAAAAGTACTCGGATCAAATTATGAAGTGATCAAAGAATTGTTAGCATCTCAAGCTATAAAACACCTCCATTCCGTTGGTGACTCACATCTTAGCGGACTAAAAGCTGTTAAAGATATTAACCCAAATTTGAAAACTCTCTATATAAAACCACCAGCTTTAGCTTATATTCCTGATATAATAAGATATGCAGATATCTCCGTAAATACTTCTCTTAATACTATTTTTGCCTTAAATGATGAAGCAAAAAAACAAGGAAAGATTCATAAAATCATTATCATGATTGAATTGGGAGAGCTTAGAGAAGGCGTGCTCAGAAGTCAGATACTAAAATTCTACGAAACTGTTTTTAATTTGCCTCAAATTCAAGTTTTGGGTCTGGGTACCAATCTAGGCTGTATGTTTGGTGTCCAACCAAATTTTGATAAACTCATTCAGTTAAGTTTATACAAGCAACTGATTGAAGTCAGTTTTAAACAAAAGCTTGATATCATTTCTGGAGGCTCTTCAATTACTCTACCATTAATAATAGATAAAAAGATCCCTGCAGAAATAAATCATTTTAGAATTGGTGAAGCGGCTTTTCTTGGAATTTCTCCCTATAACAATGAAGCTTTTCTCAACTTAAATACCAATGCTTTTGAATTTAATTCCTATATTGTTGAACTCAAAAAAAAGAGTAATGAACCTGATGGCGTTATTGGTGACAGCAATGTTGGTACAACTGGAGATGCCAATTTGACAGGAGAGAGCTATAAAGCTATCGTTGACTTTGGTTCTCTTGATGTTAACCCGGATTACCTAAAACCTGTTAAAGATAATATTCATTTTTTTGGAAATAGCTCCGATATGACCGTATATAATCTGGGGAATAACCATGAACATCTAGCTGAAGGTGATGCAATTACATACATTCCAAACTATATGGGTGTGGCTAATCTCATGAACAGTCGTTTTGTGGACAAAGAAATCAATAAATAAATTTAATAAATCTTGTATAAATGAATTGACCTTTATTCAGAATTTTGCTAGTCTTTATTTTGAAAAGGGGAAATTATGAAAAAGACTAGTTTTGCTTTAATTCTATTAATTCTTTTAGGACATTTATTTGCCTATGAAAATTCTATGCTCAATATGTATAGTCCTACTTCTCTGGATAACCATCAGGGACAATTTGCCATTACCCACAGATTCTTTGGCGATATTGAAGAAAAACCTTTTGATAATCTATTTGGGATGACAAATGGTGTTAATATCGGCTTTGGCTTAAGATATCAATTCCTGCCGAAAATTGAAGCTACATTTAACTATACCAAACTAAAAAAAGAAACACAATTCGGTTTATCCTATAAATTTGTTAAAGAAGATTTTCCTATATTTTCTCAACTGAATTTTGAATACTATACCTTTAAAGAACCCCTCTTAAATGAAGATCGTAGAAGTAATTTTAAATCTGTTGTTTCTCTTCAAAATGAAGAACTATTTGATAGACTCATTGGAACGCTTAATGCCGGCTATGACTTCTACTATGAAAGACCTATTGTGTCTATTGGAGCTAATATAAAGATTTTTGATAAAGTCAGCCTTATTGGAGAGTATTACCCTGTATTAGACAGAAGCACTAGCATTAAACAACTAAAAAGGTACTTAAAAGATGCTGATGTTTTTGCTATAGGCATAAAACTCGATACCTATGGACATCATTTCAAATTTCAAATATCTAACTCAGAACAAAATTCTTTACATAGATTAACGATGGGAGCAGATAATGAGGCTCCTTTGATGTTTGGATTCAATCTAGAACGAAGATTAGGGATATAGGTGATTAAAATGAAAAAAAACATACGTTTCTATTTTCTCTTATCAGCTCTTTTAACAATGGTCGTATTCTTGTCTTGTAGTAGAGTTTCTGAAGAAACGTTAGGACCATCCTCTACTGAAGTCGATGATCAAGGGTTTTTAACACTCAGCTCTAATGGATTTGTCTTAAAATATAAAGTTGAAGGTGTCGAGCTTCATTGTAAACTCACTTCTCAAACTTCTGGTTGGGTCTCTGTTGGTTTTAATCCCAGCAGTATGATGAAAGATGCTAATTATATCATAGGGTATGTTTCTGGTTCAAATGCTTTTATTAGAGATGATTTTGGTGTATCAAATACAGTTCATCAATCTGATGTTTCTCTTGGTGGAACTTCAAACCTTACCCTTATCGGAGGAACTGAAAATGCTAGCAGTACAACCCTTGAATTCAAAATACCTCTAAATTCTGGAGATCCCTATGATCAGGTTTTATTATTAGATCATAGTTATCCTGTTGTTTTTGCTCAAGGAAATTCTGATGACTTCACTTCTTCTCATTATAGCACTGGGCATGGCACGATTACCTTAGGAACACCGACCATTCCTCCTCCTGATACTACTGGCGTAGTTCCTGATACAACAGGATATTATCATGCAATTACTGGAGATTATACTTTTCATTGGAAAACTCAAAATGACTCTCTAAAATGTATATTGTCCTGTACAACGACTGGTTGGGTAGCTGTTGGTTTTGACCCCACAGCTAGAATGCAAAATGCTAATTTCATCATAGGTTATGTCCAACCAAATGGACAAGTCTATATTCGTGATGATTTTGGTGTATCTCAAACAGCTCATGCTTCAGATATAAGCTTGGGAGGTTCTGATAATCTGGCAAATAAAGCTGGTAAAGAAGAAGCTGGTGTGACGACCATCAGCTTTACGATCCCTCTAAATTCTGGTGATTCCTATGATAAACCCCTAAATCCTACGAGCACTTATCCCGTTATCTTTGCAAAAGGAAACTCTGATGATTATAATTCTTTACACTCGGGCACTTCTGTTGTAAATCTTGATCTATCTGGAGGCTCTATAGAACAAGGGATTACGACAGGTCCTGATATTTATCTTGATAATGATATAACAGGCTTTCACTCTCAAAATGTGGAAGGAGTTACTTTTAAATGGAAAATTATTAATGATTCCATAAGAGTTCATCTCATTGCACCAACCACTGGTTGGGTAGCTGTTGGATTTAAACCCACTGATGAAATGTTAAATGCTAACTTTATTATCGGATATGTGAATAACGGCGTAGCATACGTCAGAGATGATTTTGGTGATACAAGAAGAACTCACGCTTCTGATTTATCTTTAGGTGGATCAAATGATGTTCATCGAGTTTTTGGGAAAGAAACAGACGGTTCAACTGAAATTCATTTTACTATTCCCTTAAATTCTGGTGATTCATTTGATAAAGTTTTAACTCCTGGAAATACTATCAAGATAATCTTCGCGCACAGTCCAAATAACTCTGATGATTTTAATGCGATGCATAGTTTTGCCGAAGATGTTGATATTACCCTAAATTAGTCTATTGAGACGGTAAACCACATTTCCAGCAAATACCCTTTTTATGAAATATTTGTGGCATATTAATTCTTTCAATAATTATTGAAGAGACTGTAAAGAATTGCTGATCTTATAATGAAGATTGAAAGGTTTGCTAGGATAGACCTCTATGCCTCAAAATTTAAATATAATGCTCTTATTTAAAAAAATAGTATCATTGCACCACTCTGTATCAATCAGCTTTTATTTTCATTATTTGAGCCTTCGTCGAAAAGAAAATAAGTATCATAACGAAAGAACAAGGACAAGAAATGAACAATACCATCTCAAAGAAATGAAAAGACTTTATTCAACATATGCCATCCTAAAGATATCCTCCAACGATGATGATTATCTCTTATCTTTTATCTGCAACACTCTAATGTTGCTACTATCCTCTATTCATCGCTTTTTGAAGTGAACAGTCTCATTAAGTTTGTTTGCTGACTAATTCGTTCTGCACACATCTTGTTTGCAAGAATAATGGAGCGAGGGCAGCTTGCCCTCGAAACTCAATATCCCCGATAAGGGGTCCCAGACTTAACTTTATTCAATATACACCATCCTAAAGATATCCACCAACGATGATAATTATCTCTTATCTCTTATCTGCAAATCTCCGATTTGCCATTATCTGCAACACGTCAGTGTTGCCAGTAACTATCCAGGTATCAATGAGACAATGCCCATGAAAAAATGACGTTAAGTCGCAAGGAAACTCGAAGGGGTGCGAACAGCCATATGTTTGAGCTCGAAGAGCGAGTTTATGGTGGAGCCCCTGAGAGTGACTGGAGATAGTAGATTTTTTCCGGGCTTGATTTTTTCTTTGGTTCGTTTATTTTGTATCAAGGCAAAAGAAATGAACAATACCATCTCAAAGAAATGAAAAGACTTTATTCAACATATGCCATCCTAAAGATATCCTCCAACGATGATGATTATCTCTTATCTCTTATCTTTTATCTGCAAATCTCCGATTTGCCATTATCTGTAGTGCGTCAGCACTACCATTATCTTCTCAAACAGTTATCATTTTTGAAAAGGACAGTCTCAAGCATTGCAGGTAAAAAAAAAGACAGACTCCAAGTCTGTCTTTTAAAGAAAATTATTTGATTGATTACTTTACTAAAATCATTTTTTTCATTTCAGAATGTTGAGCTGTGCTTAATTTATAAAAATAAACACCACTGGAAACGCTGTTATTATTGTTGTCCACACCATTCCATGTAATCTTATGATTTCCGCTTTCCTTGACTTCCTTCACTAAGGTCTTTACCAATTGTCCTTTTATATTATATATTGATAAATCAACTTTTGATGGTTGTTGTAAATTAAATTCTATAGTAGTGGAAGGATTAAAAGGATTTGGATAATTCTGTTTTAATGTTGAAGGTTTAACTCCAGTCACATCATGATTGGGAGTTGCATGAAAAGATAATGCCATATATTTTATAAATCCTCCATCTGCAGGACCATTGCCGTTTTCTGAAGAACCATAACTGTTATCATCTAAAAACATCATGTCAAGACGATAATTATTATCTCCTAAAGGAACAATTGTATCTGATAAATAGAATGTTACTGGAATTAAATTCTCGAATTCTGGTGTGATTATAGAATTCATAATTGTAGGATCAGACCAAGTAAGTCCATTATTCTCTGATATCGAAATGTATAATTCAGGGACATTGGCATAAGCTGCGTAATCGGCATTATCATCATAAAACTGTTGAGCTTTATATGAATCCATCCAGAGAGTTGCAATCATCCCATTAGCTGTTGGTTTTGTCATTCTGAAATAATTGTAAGGATATGCTTCTGATTCTAAGTAATATTCAATAGGGTATTGACGATGATTAATTTTCCAACTACCATTATCTGGATCTTCTGGATCATCAGGATTTGTATAAAAAGAATCAACTATGCCATCTTCATTAAAATCCCATGGACAAACAAATGTCTCATTGGAAGGATTATCTCCCTTTGGCCAAATGTCATAATATTCTAATTCTTGGGTTGTTGGATTATAAACTAAATCTTTAACATATGAGGTATTAGGCCAGTATTTTGCAACTCCGTCAACATCAAATGTTACAGAAGCCATACATGGTACATGGACTTTACCAAAATTATCAAAGGTAACGTTTCTTCTTGTACAATCTGTAAGTTCAACTTTAAAATTTGAATAGGTGGCTAATGCAGGGTCAGCGACTCCACCTTCATCTGTTGGTGCAGCCAGAGGAGTTACAGCATTAAAAGTATGTGTTGAAAAATCACCTTCACCATAATTATCATTATATATAACTGCAAAATTATGAGGTTGATAGGTAATCTCAGGATTTACAGCATCAACAAATGCACTGTCACAACTAACATAACCGGCTATTGCAATTTTACCATCATCAGTGACACCATATGATAAGTATGCTCTATTTTCAGGTTGTGCATTAAACATTCCATCTAAATATGAAAATGTTCTAAATGTAAAATTCAAAGGAGTTTCATTGTCTAAATCATCTTGATCAAAATCTGCCATTGCTAATTTAACATTGGATGCTGGTAATCCCGAAACAGCTGTTCCTCCATTTGAACCAAAAATATATACACGGCTTTTATTAGCTATAGGAGAATTGCTGATATAAATTACTGGCCAAATGTATTCATTATTTACATCAGTATTATGAAAAACTTCCTGAGGAGTTGAAAAATTAATACTATTGTGATATGATAGAAGTACATCATATGCCTGATCACCAGTCCCAGGATAATGCCATGTCGTGAAAGGATAATTTGATAAAGGATCTATGGCTGAAGTACCATATCCTCCATTTTGGGGAGTTACTATTATTGATTGAGAAAATTCCATACCACCATTATCAATCATAGCGGCATACATTCTTCTGGTAGCATCAGTAGTTGATTTTGCATGATAATTCATGTAAATTTTGCCTGTACTTGGTTGATTCACAATTGAATATCCATCATAGGCTCCCATACAATAATTAAAATAGTCTGTCTGAATTGTTAAAGGCGCTACTTCAAAAGTAAAATCATATGGGGC
This sequence comes from Cloacimonadales bacterium (SeqCode), assembly GCA_963678255.2. GTDB lineage: Bacteria > Cloacimonadota > Cloacimonadia > Cloacimonadales > WRIO01. The sequence continues at coordinate 483,672 of OY782778.1, read as the reverse complement.
TAATGGTGTGATTTGCTTTCCAAATGGTTTGTAGGTCTTGTCTGCCTTAAAACGACTACCCGACTGAACATTAGATGCAACCAATGTTGACAGTACTAAAAGTAGTATGGTGAAAATAAACATCTTTCTCATAAATCCTCCTTTAATTTATATCTATTATTTCATGTGTAAATCTAATTGTCAATAAAAATCTTAATGATTATCATATAATAAGTTATATATGATATTTTAATATTATTCTGCTCCAATTTTAATCAATGATGGTTCTAATATTATTGAAATTTCTGTATCTATATTCTCTTTAATTTCCAATAGGATAGATTGCTTGTCAACTTTATAGTTTTCTGGAATTGATTCACTTTGAATCATTATTTCTGCTAAACCTGTTGAACAATTTTCAAATATTATTTTCCCCTTCGAATCAGGTTTTTTATAAACGACTTCATTCTGTTTTTTCAAACATAGAACCAATTCTCTACATCTGTCTGGTTTCCCTTCTTCAATCTTAACTATCTCTTTGCCGAAAAGATAGATATTTTCTCCTTCAATCACTTTCTGGATTGGAATGGGATTGACCTCCTTGATATTAATAATGACTCTGCCTGGTTTTCTTAATTGATAATTCAATGCAATCTTTTTGCCCTCATCAAATCTGATAGTGTCTGGAAGTGTTGGCTCAACAATAAAGCCTTTGGGCTGATTTAGTAATTGTATATTGTAGGCTCTCTGATTTAGATTTGTCCACTGACAATTACCTCTCTCATCAGTTAGAGCATAATAGTCATTTAACTTAAATAATGCACCTTGAACAGGTTTTTTTAAATAGGGATCATGTAATGAAATTGAAACCTCACGCTTTTTCGATTTTGGATATATCGGAATTGATAATGGTAAACTGTATTCCAGTGATGTTTCATAAACTGATTTTGTTCTAGCATTCGGCATATGTGAATAATCATTTTTAAAAATGAGTATATGATTTTTATAATTTATACGTGTTTCTAAACCAATCTTATTCTTATTTTGCCAATAATTATCAGAATAATTTTGTATTTCAAAAAAAAGAGCTTGCGTAATTGAACTTTTTACTGGGATTTCTATATAAAAATAATTATTCAAATCATAAAAATCTTCTCCTATAGTGACAGTGTTTATCGAGTTTATTTGAATATTCTGATTTATGTCATATCTGATATTTACTTTCCCTATATGATTCTGCTCAACCTTACTAAAATAATTATATCGTCTGTTTCCATATAAGAATTCTGATTGGAAAGTTGACTTTTTAACTTTTATCCCACTATATAAAGTATAATCTGAAGAATTAAAACTTCTTGAATCTCCATCAATTTTGCTATAAGTAAAGTCAATAGTTCCAAAAATATCCCTATAAAATTTTAAATCTGTCGTAGCAAAACAACTCTTATTCAACTTTTTGTAATTAAAACTCCATGAATAATCTGTTTTGATACTTTGATATTTCACTCCACTATTAAAAAAGAAATTTCTGCTTGAGTTATATAAAAATCCGCTTTCAAATTGTTTGTGATAATTATATTCTTCTTTAATTGTTTTCGGTTGATAGATTGTATTGAAATATAAAGAAAAATCAGGTAATTTCAACATGAAATCGTTATGATAAGAATTAATACGTTTATCCCATTGCCTAGCATTTAATTTTGTCAGCAGAAAAGATGAATTGAGCTTTAATGGAAAATTAGTATCATAATGATAATTCAAAGTTATCTTGTCATTGAGACTACTGTCATTTTTATTACTAAAGATATTGTTGATTGGATAATTACTGTTTTTTGTAATATATGAAAAAATAAGACTATTGCGATTGTAGTTTAAGAAGTTTTCTTTTGATGAAAAACTATAACCCAATCGATGACTAATTATTCCAGCTCGATCTTTGTAAAGACTCTTGACTACACTTTGACCATATATAAATTGATGTGACATCATGGAAATGTCAAAACCTTCTCCAAAAACTGGATTTAACAATGGGGATTGATTGTAGTTCAACTTACCTGATAATAGATTGATATTTCTACTTTGAATGCTCAATGTATATTCATCCTCATCATTCCACTGGTTAAGGTAATTACTGTTATGCTTTTTAAAATACCAATTGATTATTACTGGATTCCGCTCATTAAGATTTGTATATCCAAAACTTATCAAATCATGATTATAATCTTTGGTTTCACTGTTATAACTATATTTATTACTTAATTTCACGGGTAATTTATAATAATTCTCATAATTGTTTTCGTACAATTTATAAATAGGAAAATAATAATAATATTTCATCTCATTTTCTATCAATGTATCTGCATTTATAGTAGTTGTATGCACTTTTAAATTAAGAGGATAGTATCCTCCACACTGATCTGATGGGTTGATATTGGTCTCTATACGATTCGATTGATTTGGATATAAAAGATTTGGTTTTATAAGTTCTGATTTTAATCCGTCAACTGTATATAAAACAGGTAAGTTTCCTTTATTCTCTACTAGAAACATTACTTTTGAATTCTTATTGCATAAAAGAAAATCCGGTTGATCTATACAAGAAAATACCAAATTTTGTTTGGGAAGTACAGATAATGTTATATATTTTGTGGCTAATATCTTGTTTTGAAAATCTTTGATTTGTATCTTAACTGAATAATCTTTGGCAAAAGTCGCTTCTGAAATTAAAATTGAGTTCAAAACGACCTTTTTTTCGTTTTTATTTAATGTAATCTGATTTTCTTCTGAAATAATTTTAAAAGTCTCTGGAAGTTCAAGTTCTAAAAAGATCTCTAATACTTTTGATTGATTATTTTTTATCTCATAGACTAAATGATTAGCTTCTCCAATTGTTAATTTACTGTCTGATAAAAGATTAATTTCTATATCAGCAATACAATATAATGAAGAAAAAATAAAGAATAGTAAAAAAAAAGAACTATTTCTCAAGAGTAAACTGAGAACCAAATATTTTGTTTTCACCACAATCCACCACACAAACAGCTATATACTTCCCTTTTTTTAAATTATGCGTTGGGAGATCAAGAGTTTGACTTGATTGAGGATATAGTTTGATTTGTTCACTTGAGTAACGACCACATTTCTCCCCTCCATCATTAAATAAATCTATTTGGAGGGTTCCTTTAATCCAACATGTCCCAGTATTTTTAATCTGAATATTAATCTCATCTTTCGTCTTATTCAATTCTATCTTTGGAAAAACTACCTTAATCTCTCCACTGTCTTCGATCTGAGTAATTACCTGAACTGCAATTCTCTGCTTTAAATAAAGCTGTTGATTGCCTGTTTGAATATTATTCTCTTCTAGAAATAGTACTGACCAATATGAGCCTTCTAATGAATTATCATTAGGTATTGTGATAGAATATAATACATCCAAACTTGATTTTGCTAATATACTAACACGATTAGATTGTAAATGAATCCATGAACTGTTTGACCTTTCTAATTTCCCTGCTTCTATAAAGATGGGAGATCCGTTAATTTTCCCTGCATAGTCTGACTGGGTAATATTGAGGGAAAGAATACTGTCTGAATAATTTACAATTTTGATAGATTTAATAATTGTATTGGAAGGCTTACAAATAATATGAGAAGTTAACTCTCCTGAAACTGACCAGTTTAGTGAAAATATTGGGTAGATTAATAATACTATAAATCCAAATATCGAAAACTTCATAAATGTTTAATCCATTATTGTGAATGTAATGACTCTGTTTGAATTTACAGAGACTGGAGCACCTAAATTGGCGGTTAATTTAAAATATAATAACAAATTCTGCTGATTAACATTTGAAATATTAGTCACTAATGTCGTTGGAATTGCACTGAGTGCTACATATCCCAATGAAATCGCATTTTGGGGTGCTTCTGCTCGTACTTCTAAACTTGTATTGTTGGGCATATCCTGATTTAGTTGGGCAACTAACTGTTTGTTAAGCCCTGTAGAAACGATACTATATGTAGAATTTACCGTTCTGGGCTCATATATCTGGTTGGTGTTCCCTGAATAACTCAGGTTTAATGAAATGTTAGCATCTCCCAAGGTTATCTGATGAATATCCGGTATATTAAATTGAACTCCAAGACTGACATTTCTTGCTGAAAATAAACTTACAGATATCAACATTGTCAGTGTGATGAGTATGATCTTTTTTAACATGAGCGACTCCTTTCCCAATCTTAGTCCCCTAGTCTTCTCTCGTTACGTTAAAATAACGAAACACATTTACTTTCCTTTATCGGCTAATTCGAGACAATGTTAAGCTATTTTCTTGTATATAATAAAAAAAGAGACAGCTTTCACTGCCTCTTTGACTATTTTCATCTAATACCTTATTACTTCTGATACATTGATTATTATTAGTAAATCAGACTTCAATTCCACAACACCTTTTATAAATTCTTTTGATATATCCCCAACATTGGCTGGGGGTTGTTGGATCTGTTCTTCTTCTACTTCAATCACATCACCTATCTTGTCTATGATAAATCCAACAGCATCATTACCGATCTCTTCTAGTTTAAACTTTTCACGTAATAATACCGTCTCAATATCTGTCTTTAAAATAAGATTTCTTGTTTTTTCCCCAATAAGGGTATCTTTGCGTCCTAATCTTTTTGCTAAGTCAAATATCGTGATGATTTGACCTCTAAGATTAAATAATCCTTTGATAAAATCGATGCTATCTGGGACAGGCGTATAACGCATTTGATTGTTTATTTCTTTTACTTGAAGGATATTTACCCCAAAAAGGGTGTTCCCTACATAGAAAGTTGTGAATTGAATCATCTTGCCTCCAATTATTTATGATTTAATAATTCTCTTACAGTCTCCAGTAATTTATCTTTATGTATCTTGATCTCGTATGCATCAAAACCTGCTTCAAATGCTTTTTGTTTGCTTTCTTCACTGCTTAAGGTTGTTAATGCTAATGCTGGTATATCCTTCAAATTATCCATTTTTTTGACCGTTTGAGCAAACTGATAACCATCCATTCTTGGCATAATTATATCTACTACAAATAAGTCATACTTCTTTGAATTAGCCTTTTTACATCCATCCATTCCATCCACTGCTATATCTACTTGATAGCCGGCTGATTCAAAATAATTCTTCTCCAATGATCTAAAAAATGGGGTGTCCTCGATTAATAATATCCGATTCTTTTTCTTGTCCTTGGTTCTGTATTGTTTCATCTTCTCAGGCTCTGCCATTTCTATGATTTCAAAAATATCTGGGAATAATACTAATTGATCCTTTATGAGTGCTGATCCAATTAATCCCCTTGAAACTATATTATCACTATCTATCTCTACATTCACTGAAATTGAATCAACTATGCGATGGGCTATTAGTCCTATTGGATTTTCTACGGATTTTGGAATTATGACATATAATTCATTGGATGATGTATCGGGGGTTTGGACAGGCAAGAATTGCTCTAGACGAACTATATGCATGCTTTTACCTTCATGCTCCATATATTCTTTATCTCCAACAAGGTCAATTTTGTCTTTGCTTAACTTTTCTATCCTTTTGATTAAATCTAGATTCAAAGCAAAATATTGATCCTTTGCATTCTCAAACAACAATAAATTCTGTAAATCATCATGAAACTTTAATTCGTCTTCAGAAAGATTCTTGATTTGTTGATCTTTTATGCCTGTAAAGTTAAGATTACCCTTATTCGCAATTCCTCCAACATCAAGTATTAATGCCACTGTACCATCTCCCATGATCGTGGTACCTGCATAACATAAGCATGTTTTGAAAAATCGCGGGATACTCTTCACAACTATTTCTTCATGATCAAAGATCTCATCAACGACAATACCAAATTCATTATCATCATGTTTTAAGACTAATATCCGTATCGTGTCATCGACTCCTTCAACCTTCTCCATGTTTAAAACCTGATTTAAATACAATATCGGCAATAATTTGTTTCTCAATCTCAAAACAGGAGAATCATTCACCTGCTCTATATGACGTTCTGGATCGCCTGACTGAAATCGAACGATCTCTTGCAATGCTACCTGTGGTATCGCAAAATTCAAACCATTCACCGTAATGATGATCGATGGTATGATAACTAAGGTTAAAGGTAACTTCACGCTGATAGTCGTATTATTATTCTGATCAATGTCTATACTGATCGACCCGCCTATCTTCTCCAATAACTTTCTTGAATTGTATAAAGTTACTTCCTTTTCTCCTTCATCAAGCTTTGCGATAAAAGGAAATAAATCGTTGGTAAATAATAAATTAAAGATATCTTTCTTGCTGAATCTTTCTGCATCTGAAGCTTTCACCAGATTTAACTCTAAGGCTTTTCTCATGATGACTTCTGTCTTTAACCCTTTGCCATTACATATGATATCTATGTTCGCTTTTCCACCTTCATGATAGGCTTTTACCTTGATTTGAGCTGATTCATCCTGATTGTTCTTGATTCTGTCTTCAGGGCTGTCAATCTCATTCTCCATTAAATAATATATCAAAATTACTAATGGATCTGCTAAATTTTCTATCACTGATTTATCAAGATTGATGTCATTGCCAATAATGTCCAATTTTATCTTCTTTTTGGATTTCAATGTAGCATCGCGAACAAGTCTGTTAAACTTGTTAAAAATCAGAGAAATTGGTTGCATTCTTGTGTTCATTATCTTTTCCTGAAGTATCGAGGTGGTCATATCAATATCCTGTAGAACACTGGAAAGACCGGAAATTTGCTTTGTCATGTCAGTCGTTAAACGCATTAATTGATTACGAGCTAAAACGAGTTCCCCAGCATAAATCATTAATTCATCAAGAAGATCAAGGTTCACTCGGATGGTCTCTCCCTGAAGTTCTACACTTTTCTCTTCTTCGATTGCCTTATTTACCATTATTTTTTTCTCCATAACCCCTCTCTTTTACCCAGTTATGATTCTATAAATAATATTTATCATAATTATTAATGAAAAGCAAGTATTTTTTATAAAAAAATGAGCTTATCTTCTATTTCAGATAAGCTCATTTCATATATTGTAATGATTATTTGTTTACCTGAAAGGTTTTATCATTCTTTTCAAAAAAATTAACGATCTGTCTAGCGGCTGCTAATCCTGCATTTACATTCGCTTCTTCTGTTTGTGCCCCCATTTTTTTGGGAGTTGTGAAGAATCTTGGTAGAAACTTCCCAAATTCTGCTTTATAATCTGGCTCTATATCTGTGGCAAATTTAAAATCTTTCCTGTCTTGAAACATTCGTAAAACTGCTTCTTCATCAATCACTTCTTTTCTGGCTGTATTGATCAATGTCGCTCCCTCAGGCATTAAAGATAATAAATCATAATTGATTGATTTAACGGTCTCTTTTGTCTTAGGTAAATGAAGCGAAATGTATTCACAATTCTTATAGAGATCTTCCATCTTTTCTACTGGAATGACTCCGTCAGCTTTCATGCGTTCCGCAGTAACATATGGATCATAAGCATAAACTTCCATTCCAAATCCATGAGCTATCTTTGCGACATATTGACCAACATTACCATAGGCATGAAGTCCGATTTTTTTGTTTCTTAACTCAAAACCGCTTTTACCATTATACGCATTTCGCGCTAAAAATACCATCATGCCTAAGACTAATTCTGCAACTGCATTTGAATTCTGCCCAGGCGTATTCATCGCACATATACCTTTAGCAGTACAAGCTTCTAAATTTATGTTATCATATCCTGCCCCGGCTCTTACTATTATTTTTAAGTTCTTACCTGATTTAATCACTTCTTCACTGGCAATGTCACTACGAATTATGACAGCATCTACATCTTCAACTGCTTTGATAAAATCTCCAGCATCTACATAGTTCTCTAGCTTTATTAATTCATATCCAGCTTCAGTAAATATCTTACTGATCCCTTCCACTGCTGAAACAGCAAAAGGCTTTTCGGTAGCTAATAATACTTTCTTTGACATGGCAGTCTCCTTGTAACTTATTTTTTTTCAAATATGATTAACTTATATTTTAATGTCAAGCTAAATATAAAACCTGTTCATTTACTTGATTATTGATATTTTCCTGATCACAGTCTGCTCTTTTGACTGAACTTTCAAAAAATAGATCGATGAACTTAATTGCTTGGAATTAAACTGAATACTCTGTTCTCCATCCTTACCATTCATTACCATCCCCTCACTGACTTTTTGACCTTTAATGTTATATAAGTTTGCTTTTATCTTTTCATCTCTTGTTCCTTTGACCTTTAAAGATATATTGTCTTGATTCATTCTCACTGGATTGGGGTAAAGAACAATATTCTTCAAACTCGGAGTAACGATATCCTCATTTGAAACTTCTGGCCACAAATGATATTCATAAGATATTGGTTGATTTGAATCATTGATTACACACGCCACGAAATATTTATTCTCTTGTTGATCAGCCATAAACAAATAGGTATTATTTGCTGGACTCATTACTTCGTTTATACTATTGTCTGCATTATAACATATTAAAACACTCCTAAGTGGAAGCTCTGCTAAAATAGATAAATAGTAAGGATAATTGGTATATTCAAATTCATAAGTAAAACGAATATAATCTACTGCCCAAGGACTTACAGTCGCTGTGAACATAATTGGATCAAAATAAAATGGAAAATTCGCACTTGGTGAAAAAGCTGGCAAATCTAAAAGATTATAACCATAGACTCCCTCATTTATATCTTGATCATCTATATAATTGGCAATTGCCCAATTCTCAAAAACTGTGTTGAATATTGGTATCGGTGGGACATTAAGAAAACTCTCCTCTATCCCGGTTATACCATTGGAAGGATTTTCTACTACTCTTTTTATAAAATCATCTCCCCCACAATGTTCGTACATATAGGTAAAAAATAACATCACTTTGACATAATCTGAAAACTGATTATTCCATGAGGTTAAGTCATTGTCAGGATTTGATGGGAAATTTGTTATCGGATCTGGTAAACCAAACTTTACCATAGCCAATTCTGAACACCCCTCGTTAACCCAAGTTTCTTCGTTTGCATCCTGCCCCCAATGAATTAAATGTTGTAATTCATGAGCTAACACTGATATACGTATTGGTTCTGCAGGCGCTAAGGGATAACAAGTCATGTAAATCATTTCGCATTCGTTACTGTGACCTGCTGGATTCATTGTCTGTGCTTCTGCTTCTGTCACTTGATTGTAATCACTAAAATATCCGTCAAACATCGATCCATTAAATGAACCTAATGCTGAGTAAAATACGATTAACTTGGGATCATTGTCTAATTCATCAGGAATAGCTCCAAATAATAAAGTGTCCATCTCAATTGCCCCAAGACTATTATCAGTCATTGTTTTTGTTTCCAAATAAAGCATAATAGAATCAACATTTGCTTGAGTCATATGAACATTCCATTGATCATTTGCTACAAATAAATAACTATGCTCTCCAACTCCTCGACATGTGGCTGAAACCTGTACCCACGAAGGTGGCATGATACTAAGATTCCATTTCCAAAAAGTCTTTTCTTCACCTAATTGATAATCTCTGTTTAATTTACTTTGCTTGTGCATTCGATGTGTCTCTGACCCCTGATATTTCAACGTCTGTTTGCGGACATTTTCCAACATTGGATTAATTATTTCATTGTATGAATACAGTGACATCCCTAAAAACATGATAAAAACTATCATGAGATACTTCCTCATAATTCCTCCCTAAAACAATATTTTCTCTTTTTATTATAATTACTTTTTTTTACTTGTCAAATAGAATATCCCATTTTAAAAACTATTTTTTAAAACAAAACAGGCTCAGTAAACCTGAACCTGTTTATTCTTCCTGATTTGCTGTGATTATATTATTTCTTATATTTCTTACGAATCTTTTCTAGTTCTCCTGATTTTTTCAAATCATTCAATCCATTATTAATCAAAGTATAGAGCTCTGCACTATTTGGAGATTTCTTAGAAATTCCAATATAAAGAGGTTGATTATCAGCTACATAACTTAATTTTCGAGCATTAGTGATGTTCATACTCTTTAACATATAAAATCCAACAAGTTCATTAGTTATGATCAGATTTACTCTGTTATTTGCTAATTTCTTAAACATGGTTTCCTGATCTTTAGATTCTTCTTTTACATATCCTTTGTATTCATCAAAATCTTTACCATATGAATATTCTGTTACGGTTCCTATTGTTAGACCCTTAAGTTCATTTACAACTTTAATGTCTCCTTTAAAATTTGCACTGGCAAAAATTACATTGGCTTCAAAACCTAAACCCTCGGTCGGATAGGATAAAAACTTTGAACGTTCTTCTGTTTTAAATAAACTGATAATACCATCACAATCCCCTTTTTCTGCCATAACTAATGCTCTGGCCCAAGGGACTTCAACAAATTCAATTGTAAAATTTCCTTTCTTGGCAACTGCGCTTAAAATCTCTATATCCAATCCTTTCATAACTCCATTTTCCTTAAACTCAAAAGGAGGATATTCCTCATAAACAATCTTGTAATTCTTACTCCACAAACAATAAACGGACATTAATAAAAGCACGATTAATATTATTCTTCTCATTTTCTACCTCCAACTTTATCATAAACAAAATTATTTTAATAGTCAAGTAGATTTATGTTTTTTATAAAATTTATTGTATAACGGTACAAAAGAAATGAAGATTACCTCCTTTTACTGCAAATTCCTAATAATTAAGGATAAACTTTTCTACATAGCTTTTAAAATTTTACTGTTCAAGTACCTATGTAATATATCACAGTTTTTGATACACAATAATCATTCTATAAAATAAGTAAGTTTCCTTTTGATATTATGTTTAAAACTGATATAATAATTTAGTGTTTTTTCTTGACTTTTATTTTAAGTTATAGGACTCTGAAAACAATGATAATAAAAATGTAAAATAATAATATGCAAATAGGATATGCTAGAGGTTCAATGCAAGAACAAAATTTAGATTCTCAAATGATTTCTATGGAGCGAGGGCAGCTTGCCCTCGAAACTCAATACCCCCGATTACGTCTTGATAAAAAGATTACCACTCCATTCCAGATATGATGAGAAACTAAATATAGAATCGATGGAACTGCTACGATGGGATTAAAATTATTCATACCCGTTACTATGGATAATAAAGTGTTTTTATGCCCTGCTGAAACAGGACAAGTATATTTCATCTGATCATCCTTCCTGCATAAAATAAAGCTTGTCAGATAAACAATAAATGATATCATTAATGTTAAAGAAAAGATCATTAAAGATTCCTTTATTGGCAAAGAACGAATCTTCGGAGATGAAGATGCCATCACCACGGCAATCATAAAAAGCTGGACCAACCCTTTAAATGGATCAATATGTTTGTTGATAAACTGCTTAACTCGCAGGATCTTTCTGACTAGTAAGGCTAGAATCAAAGGTATAAATATATAAAAAGCAACACTCCTGAAGACAGATAGTGGTGTGGCGATCTCTGATATCCCTTTAAAATATAGTTGTGGTAAAAAAGCATAAATTAGTGGGGAAATCACATTGAAAATCACCACATTGGAAACCACAAATTCCATATCGCCCTTTGCTAAAGAGACTATTACTGGAGACCCTAAAGCTGGTGGTGTAATTACTATCAAAAACAAACCTATCCGGTAATCCATATTAAGTTTTAAGGTTAAATAATAAACAACTGCTGGCATTATCACCCAATTTAATATTGGGAATAATAATAATTCCTTACGAAAAAATTTATGCAAGCTTATTTCTAGATTTAAAAAACTGCTAAATAATAAAAACATGAGTAACCATGAAACTAAAGGTGAAAAATATGACAACGAAGGACTAAAAAATCCAATTATAATGGATAATATTAATAGCTCTCCTGTCCATTTCTGGATGAATTTTAATATTTTCATCTATCTCCTTGTTAACTTTTTACAACATCGTAGGCATTAGAATTATTTAGTTTAAACTCCAACGATGTGTGTAAAATTTCTCTCTTATCTGAAACACTCCATGTTATTCTATCTTTTAAAAGTCTTAACCAATATTCAGTTTCTCTACTTTCTTTATAGGCAATACTAATTTTTGCCATAAAATCATTTTTAGACTGTGCACCAATAGCTTCTTCTATATTGGCTCCGATAGATGTTCCAGATCGTACAATTTGTTTTGAAAGTATAGTTTCATTCTTTTCAGATTTCAAATATTTGTATAGCTTGATGATTCTGATAGCAAAGGAATAAGACTTTTCTTTTAAAATACTTTTATTACTCATAATTCTTTAATCTAAATGTTAAAATAAATTTGTCAATTTTTATTTCATTTTCATGATAAAATATTTCTCTCTTGTCCTCATCACCTACGATGAATCTTAACTTATTATCTCCTATGAAACACCTTGTGTATTTGTCTATTTTAATTAATTAATCCATAAAATATATTAAATATCCAGGTATCAATGAGACAATGCCCATGAAAAAATGGCGTAAAGTCGTAGGGAAACTCGAAGGGGAACGAACAGCCATTCTGATTGAAGACAATGGTTTACCTCATAATTTAACTTACCCATTGGCAAGCTATGGCGGAGTCCCTGAGAGTGACTGGAGATAGCAAGTTTTTTCCTAGGGCTTGAACTTTCTTTGCTTCCGTTTCTTTCTTTCAAGAGAAAGAAATGAAGATTACCATTTAAAAGTAATAAACATATATTCTCCAATAGATGTCAATTTTTTAAAAGGACAATCTCAAAACAAGGTGTTTCATTTTTACCAAACAGGCAACAGCCTGATATGAGCTTTTATCTGCAAATCTCCGATTTGCCATTATCTGCAACACTCCAGTGTTGCCAGTAACTATCCAGTTATCAATGAGACAATGCCCATGAAAAAATGACGTTAAGTCGCAAGGAAACTCGAAGGGGTGCGAACAGCCATATGTTTGAGCTCGAAGAGCGAGTTTATGGCGGAGCCCCTGAGAGTGACTGGAGATTAAATGGCATACCATCAGAAAAATACAGATATTTATATTTCAATGAAAAGAGATGAAAATCAAGATCCCCGATAGGGGTTTTCCGGGCTTGATTTTTTCTTTGGTTCTGTTTATTTTGTATCAAGACAAAAGAAATGAACACTATCATTTCGAAGAAATGAAAAGACTTTATTCAACATATGCCATCCTAAAGCTATCCACCAACAATGAATCTTAACTTATTATCTTTTATCTGCAAATCTCCGATTTGCACTTTATTTTGGTTGAAGATAGCATTCTTATTAATTCTATACAATCGCTATGAATAGAATTGAAATCTTTTTGTTCTAAAAATTCACTATCTTTTAAAAGTCTTAACCAATATTCAGTTTCTCTACTTTCTTTATAGGCAATACTAATTTTTGCCATAAAATCATTTTTAGACTGTGCACCAATAGCTTCTTCTATATTGGCTCCGATAGATGTTCCAGATCGTACAATTTGTTTTGAAAGTATAGTTTCATTCTTTTCAGATTTCAAATATTTGTATAGCTTGATGATTCTGATAGCAAAGGAATAAGACTTTTCTTTTAAAATACTTTTATTACTCATAATTTTTTTAATCTAAATGTTAAAAAAATAAATTTGTCAATTTTTATTTTATTTTAATGATAAAACATTTCTCTCTTGTCCTCATCACCTACGATGAATCTTAACTTATTATCTTTTATCTATTATCTGCAAATCTCCGATTTGCTATTATCTGCAGTAGTGGGACACTGATCAGTGTCCCACTACTGCCCCACACCCTGGACCGCTTAAACTGCTCTTCCCTCCATTGATTGGATTCACCTGTATCTGAGTTAATATCCGCTCTTTTATACTGCCTACGTGAGATATAATCCCGATTAGCTTATTCTCCTCTCTGAAACTTGCCAGTGTATTCAAGGCTGTTTCCAATGCTTCTTCATCAAGTGTCCCAAAACCTTCATCTAAAAACAAAGAATCTATCCTGATTTTATTGCTCACCATATAGGATAAGCCCAATGCTAAACATAAACTCACAATAAAGGATTCCCCACCTGATAAATTCTTCGTTGATCGGATCTCACCTGCTTGATAATTATCCAATACACTCAAATCAAGCGATTGACTATCATCACGAACCAATAAATATCGATCACTCATCTTCTGCAATTGCTCATTGGCGTGTCTGATTAAATAATCAAAAGTTAATCCTTGTGCGTAATTTCTGAATTTCTTACCGTCTGCCGAACCAATTAAATCATGCAATCTCTTCCACCGATCCCATATCTCAAACTGTTTATCACGTAACTCCATGTTTGTCTTATAAGAAACAGACAATTTATCATCATTTTCTAAATTTGTTTTTTTACTACCTGTATTTTGTTGTATTTCTCTTAATTGAACATTTAATTTTTCCGCATTTTCAATTAAACTTTCCAAAGAAGCATCCGTCTTTTTTAGTTCAATTTCTTTATCGAGATCATGTTGTTTATTCTCTTTTAGTACCTCGATCCTCGCGAGTTTCTCGATAATCTTTTGATTTTGCTCTTCCAGCTTTTTTCGTTCATCTTCACTGAGACAAGCTCCCTCAAATATCAATTCACTCTCAAATCCTGCATTTTTCATCTGGACAACAAATTGTTCTTCCTGTTGGATTAATTTGTCCTTCCGTTCTTCAATTGAGGACTGAATATTCTTGATTTGTCCCTTCAATCTTTCAATATTTGATTGATTTTCATTGTCCTTTTTTTGTTGAATATCCAAATCTTTTTTGCAATGCGACAGTTCATCATTTAATTTCTTCTCTTCTACGTCAGGATCTTTATCACTAAATAACCTCTGACGTTCTGATTTATCCTTTTCTAAGTCTTTTTCCAAACTATCATATTTTTCAGAATTTTGACTAAGTGATACTGCCTGTTTTCTCATAGATTCCACTAACGTAATAAACTGTAAATTTAATGTCTCTTCTTGTCTTTCACAGGTTTCTTTCTGTTCTTTTTGAGTTTGCCAAGCAATCTTTCGACTATCCAAATCTTCCAATATCTTATCATACCCTGACAAATCTGCATGATCATCATAGTATTTTTGTAATTTGACTTTTGCATCAGCTAATTCTTCATTTAAGTTCTTTTCTATAAGATTAAAAGCCACCTTCAATTGATCCTTTAACTGATCATTTGCCTTCTTCTTACTGATTAAATCCTGATTTTCTTTATCTTTTAGATGATATGTCTTAGTCGTTTTATCCAAGTCTTCTCGAACTTTCTCTTTATTTTTTAGTAATAATTCCAAATCTTCTACTTGTTTGTTGATTACTTCAAGTGCTTTCTCTGTGCTAACGAAGGCTTCCTTCAACCATTCAAAAAACTCTTCCATAGGTATGGAGAGTGAAAGAGAATTCATCGCTTGTTTTAATTGTAGAGTTTGTGTTTTGATTGATTCTTCTGCTTTTGTAATTTCTTTTTCCAAAAGACCTAAAGCAATCTTTTTACTTTCAACGTCTATATTTAATGATGTATTCGTCTCCTTGACTTCTTTTAAAGCTTCTTTCTTTTGATTTAAAAGTTTTCGTGTTTCATCTGGCACAGGGATATTTCCCTCGGCAAATGGATGCTTAATTGCCCCGCATAATGGGCATTCTTCCCCATCTTTTAATTGGCCTCTTGCCTCTTTATAATCTTGTATCTTTTCTAATATCTTACAATTAGCTTCGAGCACTTCAACATCTTTACTTAATGTAATGATTTCTTGTAAACATGTTTTTACTTTGCCTTCTACTCTGGTAATCTCACCTTTATCTTCTGTCAACTTTAGTTTACTTTCTTCCAAGCTGTTAATATCCTTTGCCAATTGCTGACTTTCCTTTTGATTTTGTCTCAGCTCTCCCCTCTTCTCTATCAGCTTGTTTCTTTCTTTCTGATAGTCCGATAGATCTTTTCCTGCACACAAATTCGTAAAATTCTCAGTGATCGTCTTCAACTCTGCTTCAATCTTCTCTTTCTCTTTAACAACTTCTTCAAATTCTTTTTGTTTTTCGATTAGTTTTTTAGAGATTTTCTGACCATCTGTTTCTGCTTTCTTTTGCTCTTTTAATTTATCTATTTTTGCTGTTTCATATTTATTAATGTTTTTAAAAAGTAACTTCAAACTCTCAAATTCTTGGTTTAAACCTTTATCCTTCTGATGTAAATCTAAATACTCTCTAGCAAGTTCGATTTTCTCTTTATTTTCATTGAGCTGTTTTTCTATTTCTGTTTGCTTTGTTTGATCAAGGACATAATCTGTTTGTATTTTTGTTATATCTTCAAACAATTTCTCTATGGGCTTCTTCTTTTCTTCTATTTTGGTATCAAGATCTCTCACAATCTTCATTAAATCTCTTAATAAATCAACCTCATTTTCCTTTTTCTGCAAAATCTTCTGTTGTTCTTCGATAATACCTTTTATTAAACTGGCTTCGTTCTCTTTTTCTAAAAGCTGCTTGTTCAGTTTTTCCAAAGATAATAAAGCCGTTTTTTGTTCATTTCTTTGTATTTCTAATTGCTTAAAATCTCCGTTTATCTCAAAAGCTCGTTGAGCCTTTTCCAGTTTAATAAAATTAGGTTTAAAATCTTCTATTTCTTCATTAATTTTAATCAATTCTTTTTCCAATCCAGCGATATCATCTTTCAATACCTTGATATGATTCAACCATTGGATCAATTGATTATTGAGATCAGTTTCTTTACTAACTTTAGTTTCATCTGCTTCCAGTTGCTTAAGTGACTGAATAAGTTCTTCTTTCTCTTCTGAACTCAATAATTTTATCTGCTTCAGGTTTTCTTGCAATCCCACTAATTTATCATTTTCCAGTTTTTGTTTTTCATGAACGCGAATAGATATTTTGCTATAAATCTCTGTTCCGGTTATTTGTTCTAAAATCTGCGATCTTTCTTTGTCTCCCGATTGAAGAAAGGCTGCAAATCCTCCTTGGGCTAAAAGCATGGAACGTGTAAACTCACCAAAATTCATTGAGGTAATCTTTTCGATTTCTTCCAAAACCTCTGTCGTTCCCTTTGCTAGGATTGCTCCGGTTTTATTATCAACTAATTCGTGCTTGACTGGTTGTAATTCTCCATCATATTTGTTTCTGGAACGATGCTGAGACCAAAAACAACGATAGGATGATTCCTGTATATCAAAACTAACCTCAGCGAAACATTCTCCTGTCTGACGAGACATCAGATCATTATTGCTTTTAGTGATTTTATTCAATCGAGGTGTTTGCCCGTATAATGCCAAACAAATAGCATCCAAAATAGTGGTTTTCCCTGCACCTGTTGGACCCGTTATAGCAAAGAGTCCTTCGGATATATAACTCTCTTCTGTCAAATCTATAAACCATTCCCCATATAGTGAATTTAAGTTCTTAAATCGGATTTGTGTAATTCTCATTATGCTTACCTCATCTCCCCTGTCATCTCATTATCTTCTAATAACGACAGGGCTTCCTGAAAGGTTATCAGTAGTTTTTCCTGCTCTTCTGCAGAAATGTGATTGCTGCACATACAACGCTTGAAAACTTCTTCTTTGCTCAATTCTTCCAGAGTCTCATTTTCCACTACACGTTGACTGATCCTGTCAAAGACTAACATATTCTTGACCCGTACAACCTCTACCTCTGAGCCTGAAACTAGATCTCCCACAACTTGCCTTAGATCATTAAAGGCTTCCTTCCCGGTATAGATAACCTCAACTAGAATTCTGTCTGTTTCCAAAACAAGTGCCCTTAAACGTTTTTCTATCCTTTCCCGATCACCCTTTATCGATTCCAGTTTTTGAAAAATTGGGATTTCTACTGGCTCAATATCTATTTTTCCTGAATTTATCTCCAAAAGACACATTGATTTTTTCTGTTTTGCCTCACCAAATCCCATTGGTAATGGTGATCCGCTATAACGGATAATCTCTGAATGATTCACCTTCTGAGCAATATGCAAATGACCTAAGGCTACATAGTCCAAATATTCAGGGAAAATCCGATGATTCACCTGTGCTAAAGCTCCCACATAAAGATCTCGTACCCCATCATCTTCCTGCACCTGTCCGCCAACCGTAAATAAATGTCCCATGGCAATCAAGGGCACAGGATAGCTCAGAGCCTTCCTTTTACCCTCTGCCAGATCACAAATACTCTGATAATGAACTTTGATACCATGGATCAATTTTCTTTCCTTATCTTCGATCTTTTCCATCATCTCAGAAGTTCGGATATCTCGATCACGTAAAAATGGAATGGCACATACGATAAGCTCTACCATCTCATCTTTGTTTTTTAGCACGATGATTTCATCTTCTGGATTCTCACTAATAGAGCCTATCACATGAATATTAAAAAAGTGCAATAACTCCCTGGGTGCATTCAACAAGAGCGGTGAATCATGATTCCCGCCAATAATGATAATACTCTCGCAATTTGATCCAACTAACCCGCTTAAAAAACGATAATATAACTCCAATGCCCTTTGACTCGGATTATTACTATCAAAAATATCTCCTGAAATTAATAACGAATCAACTTTCTGCTCTTTTATAAAAATTGTTAACCAATCTAAAAATCTCTCAAATTCCTCATAACGTTTTCTGCCATGTAAATGTCTGCCCAAATGCCAGTCTGATGTATGTAATACTCTCATTTTTTCTGCCTCCTTGATCATGGATGCTTTTCTATCTTCTTTAAACTCTCAAAGAGTTTTTTGTTTGTGTTGAATACTTTTGACAAATATTATAAATTAAAATGGAACTGTCAAGTACAGCCTAATAAATATCTCACTTTTTTTAAAAGAAACAATAAGTAACGACTTGATCTTTTCTTTGATAAAGAGTTTATAATAATAAAGCGAGGGTTGCCTCGTTCTGCAAACATCCTGTTTGCAATTATTCTGGAGCGAGGGCAGCTTGCCCTCGAAACTCAATACCCCCGATCGGGGGTTCCAAGCTTAACTTTTATCTTTTATCTATTATCTGCAAATCTCTGATTTGCCATTATCTGTAGTGCGTTAGCCCTGTAATCTTCGTAGCAAAAATATACAATAACATATTCAGGGGCGTTAGCCCTGATATCTTCGTAGAAAATACACATTAACACATTTAGGGGCATTAGCCCTGGTATCTTCGTAGCAATAGATATACATTTACACATTTAGGGGCGTTAGCCCTGGTATCTTCGTAATAAAACATACATTAACACATTTAGGGGCGTTAGCCCTGTAATCTTCGTAGAAAAACCACAATAACACATTCAGGGGCGTTAGCCCTGATATCTTCGTAATAAAATGCATTATCATATTTAGGGGCATTAGCCCTGATATCTTCGTAGAAACAATGAAAAAAAAATAAAAAAATATTTTCGAATTTAAAAAACGTATTTTCCCCTTGATCTTATGAATGACTTATGCTCACCTACTCAAAGATGACTGCTAGCTTGGAGTTCAGGCACTTTTTGCTCAAAAATTTCCCCTTGATTTTCTTCCCCCTGTTTTTCCCCATAAAAAAAATTTACAAATTTTTATTTGATTATTTTTCTATTAGTTACATGAATAACACACACTTGTTTTTTATAAACTGCTCCCCTTATATATATAGAGGGGTCTTTTTGTTTAATTACCTATTAACAAAACATCTTTATCCTCAAAAAAAGCTGATTCCACTCTCAAAGAATGCTTTTCTTACCCATTTTACCAAATATCTACCCTAGGAGCAACTATGAAAGTCTATTTTAAACCAAATAACACCACTTTCCCCAAAGGTGGTAAAAAAGACGGAATAATCTACTGCTATTCTTTTCATGGCAAACGTTGTATCGGCAGGAATTATTTCGAGGTCAAACCTTTAAAACAACAGGATAACATTATCTCTATGCAACAATTAACTTTAACTGTCTGGAAACGACTGCCTATCAGCTTTAAAAAAGATCTATCGCTTTATACTCAAAACTACAAAAAAATTGCCCCTGCTCTTCGAGCAAAACACATTTCTGTTTATTCTATTTTCCTGAAAATCTCCCACCACTTCAATAAATCCTCTCAAATCAACCATGAAATCATGACCCCCAATTCCCTGCTCCAATCCTTAAACTATCTTAGCGTTTATACCTGCATTCAATTAAATATCCTCCCTGATATTCCCCAAAGCTATAAACTAAATAAAATGATTGACCCTGTCCTTGCAAAGACCCCCTTTAATAAGAAAGAGATCTTGCATAACTATAATCACATAAACCCCTTAAATTCTTATGCCTACATCTCCAAAATATTCACCTTAAACAGCTCATAGTCTCCAAATCATTACAGCATGAGTTTATAAAGACTTAGAAAGATTACCTCCTTTTGTAGCAAATTCTCAATAATTAAGAATAAACTTTACTTCATAGCTTTTAAAATTATACTGTTCAAGTACCTATGTAATATACCACCGTTTTTTTACATAAGAAAAGCGAAAACTAAAAATAGTCGGTTAACTCTGCTCAAACCGCAGAATAATCCATCTAAAAAACTAAGTTTATTTTCTTATCGACAGTTTATAGAATATACTCATAAGAGTATAAATCAATAGTGGATTCACTGAATACACTATTGACACAATATATTAAGAATTGCAAATAAAGGTACGTTTTCGAGCTTATCAGGCAATTACGAAACAACTTGTTTCGTAATAACACAAGATATTAGGTTAAATTGTAAATCAACCAAAAGGAGATAACGTGAAAATAGGGTATGCTTGTGTAAGCACTTATGAACACAATCTGGATATGCAGATTGATAATTTTTTTTAAAAAACGTTGTGAGAAAATCTATAAAAAAAGGTATTAGGATCGAAAACTAATCGACCTAAGTAACAAGACATGTTGACGAATCTGAGATCAGATAATGTTTTGGTTGTATGGAAGCTGGATAGATTAGGCAGAAGCCTAAAAGACCTGCTTGAAATGGTCTCAGGATTTCAAGATAAGGGCATAGAACTTCTATCTTTAAAAGAAAGCATTAATGCCGCCTTTACAGCAGG
This sequence comes from Cloacimonadales bacterium (SeqCode), assembly GCA_963678255.2. Classification (GTDB taxonomy): domain Bacteria; phylum Cloacimonadota; class Cloacimonadia; order Cloacimonadales; family WRIO01. Next base: position 462,570 of record OY782778.1, on the reverse strand, counting down.
AAAGCTTATATTCTCAATATTTGGAGTGTTAGCAGAGTATGAAAAGGACATCATAAGAGAAAGAACGATGGCTGGATTAAATTCTGCCATAGCCAGAGGTATTGTCGGAGACAGGAAGAAGCTGTTGGGTGGTAAAGATGTGGCATTGCTGAAGACTCTGGCAAATGATAAGATTATCCAGATCTCAACTATTTTTGAGAAATTTGGCATATCTCGGAAAACTTATTATAATTATTTGATGTAATTATAAATGATTCTGAATATATATGTTTATAATTAACTTGACTGATAATTTTGGTTATTGTATTGACTAATTAAATAAAACTGAAGAATTGTTAGCTGAAGTAGGAGAGGCCGAATAATGAAGGAATCTAAAAACCAAGCATCCGAATCTGAGCAACCCGACCGAAAATCTTATGGTCGCAAAAAAGATAAAGTGATTTTCCCTATTGCTAATCCAATTTCTGAAATGCCAGAGGGTTACTCTGATTTTATTCAACAGATTAAGAAATCAATTTTACAGAGAAGATTAAAAACTATTGTTTCAGCAAATGCTTCTATGATAGTTTTGTATTGGGAAATTGGCAATTTAATACATCAACGACAACTACAACAGGGCTGGGGTGCTAAGGTTATTGATAGGATGTCCGCAGATTTAAAGAAAGAATTTCCTGATATGAGTGGTTTTTCTCCACGAAACTTAAAATATATGCGAAAATTTGCTGAAGCATGGACTGATCTGGAAATTGTGCAACGCACAGTTGCACTAATTCCATGGAGAAGCAATATTACTCTTTTAGATAAGCTAAACGTCCCAGAACAACGCTTATGGTATGCTCAAAAAACAATCGAAAATGGATTTAGCAAAAATGTGCTTGTGTATCAAATAGAAACACAACTGTATAAACGACAAGGTGCCACCATTAACAATTTTGGTAATGCTCTGCCACCTGCCGATTCCGACTTTGCTACACAAATATTCAAAGATCCATATATCTTCGATTTTTTGGGAACGGCTAACACTCGTAGGGAAGCTGAGCTTGAACAAAAACTGATAGACCACATACAAAAATTTTTACTGGAACTTGGTCAAGGTTTTGCTTTTGTAGGCAGACAAGTGCATTTAGAATTGGGCGATAGTGATTTTTATTTAGACTTGCTTTTTTATCATCTTAAGCTACGATGCTTTGTGGTTATTGAGCTTAAAACAGGTGAATTTGAGCCTGGGTTTGTAAGCAAACTTAATATGTATATGAATGTTGTTGATGATGTTTTAAAGCATTCCGATGATAAGAAAACCATTGGGTTATTGCTTGTTAAATCGAAAAATAAAACAGTAGTAGAATATTCTCTTGCCGGATACACCAATCCTATTGGTGTCGCTAATTGGGAAAAAGAAATTTATCAGTCGTTACCTGAAAACCTAAAAAGTAGTCTTCCTTCTATTGAAGAAATCGAAAGTGAACTAGAAAATACTGACTACACAGAATAGAAAAGTAGCTGAAATTAAGTGGTCGCTGAAGCGAAGCTGTTAAATGATAAAGATGTGGCTATACTAAGAACCCGAGCTAATGATAAGACGATACCTATCTCAACTATTTGTGAAAAATTCGGTATATCTAGAAAGACTTTTTATAATTATTTGAATAATTCTACTTGATGCATAATCTAACAAAATTCGGACAAACTGTCCAATTCATGAGAATATACAGATAACTATCCACAATCCAAGAAACCAACATCTGCTTGAGCATTCTCAATGTAAAACGACCATCTGTGGTCGTTCAAATTAAAAGTTACCTGAATTAAAAGTGAATAAAGATTGAGAAACATAATGATAAAGCGAGAGGTCGCCTCGTTCTGCAAACATCCTGTTTGCAGATTTCTATGGAGCGAGGGCAGCTTGCCCTCGAAACTCAATATCCCCGATCGCGGGTTCCAAGCTTAACTTTATTCAATAGATGCCATCCTAAAGCTATCCACCAACGATGAAACTTAATTCTTATCTTTTATCTCCTATGAAACACCTTGTGTATTTGTCTATTTTAATTAATTAATCCATAAAATATATTAAATATCCAGGTATCAATGAGACAATGCCCATGAAAAAATGGCGTAAAGTCGTAGGGAAACTCGAAGGGGAACGAACAGCCATTCTGATTGAAGACAATGGTTTACCTCATAATTTAACTTACCCATTGGCAAGCTATGGCGGAGTCCCTGAGAGTGACTGGAGATAGCAAGTTTTTTCCTAGGGCTTGATTTTTTCTTTGCTTCGTTTATTTTGCATCAAGGCAAAAGAAATGAAGAATACCATTTCAAAGAATTAACCCTATCTTCTCAAACAGTTATCATTTTTGAAAAGGACAATCTCAAAACAAGGTGTTTCATTTTTACCAAACAGGCAACAGCCTGATATGAGCTCCTATGAAACATCTTGTGTATTTGTCTATTTTAATTAATTAATCCATAAAATATATTAAATATCCAAGTATCAAGACAAAAGAAATGAACACTACTATCTCAAAGAAATATCCATATCTTCTCCAATAGATGTCAATTTTTTAAAAGGACAATCTCAAAACAAGGTGTTTCATTTTTACCAAACAGGCAACAGCCTGATATGAGCTCCTATGAAACACCTTGTGTATTTGTCTATTTTAATTAATTAATCCATAAAATATATTAAATATCCAGGTATCAAGACAAAAGTAATGAACAATACTATCTCAAAGAAATATCCATATCTTCTCCAATAGATGTCAATTTTTTAAAAGGACAATCTCAAAACAAGGTGTTTCATTTTTACCAAACAGGCAACAGCCTGATATGAGCTTTTATCTGCAACACACCTGTGTTGCCATAAATGAGATATCGCCCCTGAAAATAGCTATAATCCATACTATCAATAAAACCTTACTGTGTATCGGCACAATCTATTCTCCCTGCTAAAAATGTATAAGAGGTACATTTGCCCATGAAAAAATAGCGTAAAATCGTAGGGAAACTCGAAGGGGAACGAACAGCCATTCTGATTGAAGACAATGGTTTACTTCATAAATTAACTTACCCATTGGCAAGCTATGGCGGAGTCCCTGAGAGTGACTGGAGATAGCAAGTTTTTTCCTAGGGCTTGAACTTTCTTTGCTTCCGTTTCTTTCTTTCAAGAGAAAGAAATGAAGATTACGTTTATCAAAAATTTGTCATGTTAAAACAATTCACCAATGACTTGATTTTTTCGCCGAGTAGGTAAAGGGAGTTTCACCCTAAACCTCTCACAGAACCGTACGTGAAGCTCTCACTTCATACGGCTCTTATCATTCAGCCTTTACCAAAAATAGGTAGGTTTACAACTCTTCCAATGAACAAATAAGTCTCTTTGAGTTAAATATAATCGTTGCAACCATTTCACTATTCCTCTCTTTTTGTATTTCTTCAACGCCCATCTTTTAAGTTTGAGGTTTACTAAATTGAGTATTTCGTTCATTTCTGACTTGCAAAATACCCCAAAATAGTTTATTGTTCCTCTTATAATGGGATTTAATAGTTTAGCCAATTCAAAGATACTAGTGAAGCTTTTATTTTGAATATTAAGTTCATTCAATTTCTCAACAAACTTTTTCTTTGCTTTTTTTCCCATTGCTGGTAGAAATACACATGTTATTTTCTCTCCTAGCAAACACTTTCTTGGCTTGAATTCATAACCTAAAAAAGTAAAACAAACCTCATCAAAATCAAGTTTTCTTTTCGCATCCTTACAGAACACAAGTTTAGTTTTGTTCTCATTGAGTTCCAATTTACAGTCTGCAAATCTTCTCTTCAAAAGATCCAATACTTTCCTGGCATGATTTTCTGAGTTGAAATGTAATATTGCATCATCCGCATATCTTTCAAAGGGAACTTGTGGAAATTTCTTTTCAAGCCATACATCCATCGTATAATGAAGAAATAGATTCGCCAATATTGGACTGATGACACCACCTTGAGGGGTTCCTCGGTCATTTGATATACATAGACCATCTGGCATTTCTACCGGAGCTTTTAACCACCTCGTGATATAAAGAAGAATCCATTCCTCTTTCACATGCATTTTGACTGCTTTCATCAACAACTCATGATCAATGTTGTCAAAGAATCCTTTGATATCAAGATCTACCACAAAATGATACTTAAAACATCTCTCTCTTGCTTTTCGCACTGCATCTATTGCACTTCGACCAGGACGATATCCATATGAGTTATTACTAAATATTTCTTCAAGTCTTGGCTCTATTAAAAGCTTTACGACTGTCTGAGCTATTCGGTCACTCACTGCCGGAATTCTCAGAGGACGCATTTTCCCATCTCCTTTTGGTATTTCTACCCGTTTAACCGGCATTGGAAAATAGCACCCGGATGACATTCTGTTCCATAGTTTGTAGAGATTATTTTTCAAATTCTCTTCATATTTCGCTATTGATATTCCATCAACACCATAACTGCCTTTGTTTCTCTTCACACAAAGAAAAGCATCGTAAACTATTTGTTTTGATATACAAAACGGCTTTGCATTACTCATTTTGCTCCTCCCTTTCTAAGGTTGACTCTGTTTGTAATACTGAATGATTCAGCCCCTTCGCTCCTCTTCCATTACAGAAGATTCTTCACTACTACGAGCTGATCCGCCCCGAATATTCCCCTCGATATTTCGGTCTTGTGTTCTTTGCACTTGTACTTTTTCTCTTAACATTGAATACCCGGTTCCCAAGTTCCATAAAAAACCCTGTATTAAAGTCATGCTGTCTGTATACCGTTCGCCGTACAGCCAATAAACAGGTTTCCGCTGTACTTATCCCATACTAAGCAAAGAAATATGGTTTTGACGAAATCTAAAAACTTTCGATACCTCATCAACAGTTCACTTGCGTTCATCTCTTTAATACCTACCTGACATATCTATTTATGCCTTTTCCTTAGTCGCTCACTACAAAGACTCTTTATCAATGCAGCACTAGGTGGTTTGAGAAGTACTCCTGTAAGCCCTTCCCGAGGAGCCATCGATTCCTCATGTCTTTTACAGCTTTCGAACAAATTAAAGTTTGTTCTGCTTGGCACAATTTGCTTCGTTTATTTTGCATCAAGGCAAAAGAAATGAAGAATACCATTTCAAAGAATTAACCCTATCTTCTCAAACAGTTATCATTTTTAAAAGGACAATCTCAGAACAAGGTGTTTCATTTTTTACCAAACAGGCGACAGCCTGATATGAGCTTTTATCTGCAACACACCTGTGTTGCCATAAATGAGATATCGCCCCTGAAAATAGCTATAATCCATACTATCAATAAAACTTTACTGTGTATCGGCACAATCTATTCTCCCTGATAAAAATGTATAAATGGTACAATTGCCCATGAAAAAATAGCGTAAAATCGTAGGGAAACTCGAAGGGGAACGAACAGCCATTCTGATTGAAGACAATGGTTTACCTCATAAATTAACTTACCCATTGGCAAGCTATGGCGGAGTCCCTGAGAGTGACTGGAGATAGCAGATTTTTTCCCAGGGCTTGATTTTTTCTTTGGTTCTGTTTATTTTGTATCAAGACAAAAGAAATGAACACTATCATTTCGAAGAAATGAAAAGACCTTATTCAATAGATGCCATACTAAAGATATTCACCAACGATGAAGCTTATCTTTTATCTTTTATCTATTATCAGCAAATTCTCGATTTGCCATTATCTGTAGTGCGTCAGCACTACCAGTGTTGCCAATAACTATCTAGGTATCAATTAGACAATGCCCATGAAAAAATGGTGTGTTCTGGAGCGAGTTCGGCTCGGACTCGAAATATTGAAACCTCAATGCTTTCAATCGTTCCAGAGGAACGAAATATTGGTAGCCGATGATTTTAATCATCGGAACATATCTAACCAACAACATATAGCTCCATCGGAGCGACACATTAAATCCAGAGCTAATAACTCATCATCATCATTTTAAAGTAATGAAAAAACCTTATTCAACATATGCCATCCTAAAGATATTCACCAACGATGAAACTTAATTCTTATCTCCTATGAAACATCTTGTGTATTTGTCTATTTTAATTAATTAATCCATAAAATATATTAAATATCCAAGTATCAAGACAAAAGAAATGAACACTACTATCTCAAAGAAATATCCATATCTTCTCCAATAGATGTCAATTTTTTAAAAGGACAATCTCAAAACAAGGTGTTTCATTTTTACCAAACAGGCAACAGCCTGATATGAGCTTTTATCCATTATCTCCTATGAAACATCTTGTGTATTTGTCTATTTTAATTAATTAATCCATAAAATATATTAAATATCCAGGTATCAAGACAAAAGAAATGAACAATACTATCTCAAAGAAATATCCATATCTTCTCCAATAGATGTCAATTTTTTAAAAGGACAATCTCAAAACAAGGTGTTTCATTTTTACCAAACAGGCAACAGCCTGATATTAGCTTTTATCGGCAAATTCTCGATTTGCCTTTATCTGTAGTGCGTCAGCACTACCAGTGTTGCCAGTAACTATCCAGGTATAAATGGTACAAATGCCCATGAAAAAATAGCGTGTTATGGAGCGAGTTCGGCTCGGACTCGAAATATTAAGACCTCAATGCTTTCAATCGTTCCAGAGGAACGAAATATTGGTAGCCGATGATTTTAATCATCGGAACATATCCAACCAACAACATATAGCTCCATCGGAGCGACACCCTAAACACACAAATCATACCCATATAAAATATCGAACCTTTTCCAAATTTACAGGGCGAACACACAGGTTCGCCCCTACTAAACATTTATCAATGGTATCCCATGTTTAAAAATTAATCGTGCATTTATCACATTTATCAATGGTATCCCATGTTTTAAAATTAACCGTGCATTAATCACATTTATAATGGTATCCAATAATTTAATAATCAACCATAATTGTTTTTTTGTAAATGTAGGGGCAGACCTGTGTGTCTGCCCTAAATGGAGTAAGCAAATTCTTTCTGCACACATCTTGTTTGCAGAGTAATAAATATAAATTGGTAGTTCATATAACAATCATACCGCTTCCTGATGCTCCTGTTATGATGATATTTTTCTTTGTTGTAATATAGTCATTCAAGGACAATTTGAGAATAAGCTGTTTATTCAGATTTCGGTCTTCAAGGTATTCAATATCTTCCAGGCAAGCATTTGGGAATTTAAAAGAAGACTGTGTAATCAATTTTTTTAGCTTATTATTTTTTCTTTTTAACCATTCTTCCTCCACAATATGAGAAAATCTTTCTTCAAAAGATAAGTTTCTGTATTTAATACTATTGCTTTGTTCTTTAAAGCTTTCAGCCATTGTTCTTAAATTCATCTCATATAATTTTTTGATTGTTTCCTGATCTATCATTTGTTTTTCCTCCTGTAATATACTGACCCTCTTACTATTCCATATTCAGAATCTTTTTTTGATGAATTCTCCATTGATTCATTCTCTGATAGGCTTTGCTTATTGCCATTTTTTAAAATCATCTGAACGGTTTTAAATCCAGGGTTTTCTCCATAATTTAAAGCTCTTTCACATGCTTTTTCCAGTTGTTCAGTTGTATATTTATCCGCATATTTTAACAAAGTCATACAGGTTCTGTAAGATTGTTGCTCGACCTTGAAGGAAGAGATAATACCTTCAACGACTAATCTGGTATTATGACCCACTTTACTTGACCATGCCAATATGTTTTCTGTATTCCATTCAAGATATTTTTGGTGTTTATCAGGCATATGCTCAGGGAACGTTTGATATTGATCTGAAACTCCTGTCTTTCTAATATGACAGGCTATTCTATTCCCATTATAGAAAAACTCAATCATTTTTGAAGTGATTCTTATTTCTATTTCATGTTTAATGTATTCGTATGGTATTGAATAATAGTTTTTTTCTACACATACATGATAGTTATAAGGGACAATGCTTTTTAACCATATTGCAGGTTCATAGGCTTTAAATGGTAAAGGTATTAGCGTTTCTTGTTCTTCATTCAAAAAGACACTTTCACGGCTGCCATCCATTTTTTTAAAAAGGTTTCTTATTAAATTCCAGTAACTTCTGTCTTATTGCTTCATTTAAATCATAAAGATAAAAGAAGGTAATATCTCTTAATGCTGCAATTATCCAAGAAGTAATAACTCCTACTGTTCCTTCAACACTTGGTTTATCTTTAGGTTTTCTTACTCTTGCCGGAATAATAGCTGTATCGTAATATACAGCCATATCAGCATAAGCTCTGTTAATAACCGGATTAATCCATTTAACCTTGTCAACTCCGGTTTTTAAATTATCAGGTATTATAATTTTTGAAACTCCGTGGAAATAATTAAAAGAATTAATATGTGCCTGTATCCAATTTTCTGAGTTCATGGATAAAAAGCCTTCTACATATGAGTATCCACTATACGGAAGAGTCGCTACAAATATATAAACTTTAATACAGGAACCATTAATATTATTTTTAAGCGCCAGAGTTTTACCAGCCCAATCCACTTCCATTTTTTCTCCTGGTTTATGTACAATCCGCATAGTTGCTTTTGTTTTTAATGTAAAATCATTGTAAAGTTTACAAAAATGAGCGTATTTGTAAGGGAGGAGGTTATTATCTCTGCATATATCAGAATATTCCAGCTAAAGTAAGGATAATGTTACACCACTTCTGGCGAGTTCTTTGTGTACATACTCGAAATCTGGTTCGTAATAGCTTACTCTTGACTTTAAATCAGGAAAAAGTTGTTTTTCAATTTCCTGATCTGACATATTCTCAATATCAGACCATTGCAGATTATCTTCCTGAGCTTTTTGAATTACTCTGCTAACAGTGTTACGGGAGCATTCTAAAGTTGAAGAAATTGCTCTTTGACTAATGTTCTGCTTGTACATTCGCAGAATTTCTCGATAACGGGTCATCTTGACCTCCATTTTTGTATTTACACAAAATGTGCATATATAAAATATGGATATAATACTTGTATACTGCAAGTGGTTTTATAAGCAGAGAGGTGGCTCAAGTAAAACAGACAAGTGGCTCAATTTTATCAGACACTATGCTCTAAATGAGCAGAATATTCAAAAGGCAAATAACCAAGTATAAATGGTACAATTAAATACATTTCATAAAAATTATCTCCAATAAATATCAAGTTTGTCTATCTAAATTTTAATAAATTAACCAATTGTTATTTCAATTTTGATAAATTCTAAGAAAAAGTAAGTCTATTAATATAATAAAAAATAGATTTTCTATTGACAAGAATTGTAGTCTTATTTATAGATACATTCAAGTATGTATAAAAGGAGGAGGCAATGAGAAGAACTAAGGAAGACTCTGAAGAAACTAGAAAAGTTATTCTGAATGCTGCTAAACAGGTATTCGGGAGAAAAGAATACAGTGCTACAACTTTGGAAGAGATAGCAGAAACAGCAAATCTAACTAGGGGTGCAGTGTATTGGCATTTTAAAAACAAGGAAGATTTGATTCACAATTTATTGGATGAATATGAGGAATATTTAGCTGACTTTGCAAAAGATTATTTTCAAAAGAAAGCAGAAGAAACAATGTCATTAAGCGAAAAAGGTCATGTTTGGATTAGTGTCTGGATACAGACTATTCTCAGTGAGAGGAGTCTTTTTAGGATTCGGGCTTTACATAGTATTCAATACAATGAGAAAATTTCTTTACGAAGAAAAGAAGCGAATTCAAGATTAATGCAATCTGTAAAAGATTTTTTTGAACCTAATTTAACAGAAATCAGAAATCCTTTAAAAGAAATAGCTTTTAATTTCGTGGTGATGACGATAGATACATCCATTGCAACTAAAGTAATTCTCGAGGGTATGAAGGATTATTTGTTGAAAGATATTTCACCTGAACTGCTCATTAGAGAATATCACCAAATATTTATCAGTTATTTGGGATTAAATAAAATTAATAAAAAAGAGGGGGTATCAAATGTATAAGCTAAAATCATTAGGAATCATTATCGCTTTAACATTCTTGTTTTGGGCTTCAATCATCAAATTAGAATCTTGCTCGACATTTATGTTGAAACACACTGACAAACTGATATTTGGCCATAATTTAGATCAGCCAGGGATGAAAGTATCAGGTTATGTGTTTATCAATAAGAGAAGTGTTTTTAAGAAGGGCTGTACTTTAAGCGAATTATTAACCAAAGATAGGAAAAATCCTTCAACCTTGAATTGGATCTCAAAATATGGATCTGTGAGTTTTAATTCTTTTGGGAAAGATTTGATTGATGGTGGATTGAATGAAGAAGGTTTATATATTTGGGAGATGAGTAATGTATTGGGAAAGTACGGTAGTGTAGGGAAAACAAAAAGATTATTTGCTTCAAATTGGATGCAATATATTCTTGATAATTACAAAAATGTTGAGCAAGTGATACAATCAGTTCAAGAGATGGAATTAGATGGTCCTGCTTGGCATTTTTTTATCGGGGATAAAAATGGAAATTATGCTGCTATTGAATATCTAGGGGGGAAAACAGTCATACATCAAAAAGAAGAAATGCCAATTCCAGCTTTGTTTAATATGCCTTATGATATTGAAATGGAGAAGATGAGCTATTATCAGGGTTTTGGTGGGAGAAATGATTCGTCGCTGGATAACCTATCAGCCGGTAGATTTGTACATACCGCGGTGATGTTAAAGGATTATTCTGTTTCTGAATCCGCAGTAAAATATGGATTTAAAATATTGGAGCAATTAAGTAAGACCTGTGAAACCAAATGGTCAGTCATTATTGATGCTTTGAACGGAAAGATCTACTTTAAAACCGAAGGATTTCAGGAAATAAAGACTTTTGAACTAAATAAGATAGACTTTTCCAATCAAACTCCGGTATTGATTTTAGATATGGATATAAAAAAAGGCGGAGATGTCAGCGAAAAGTTTTCTCAGTTTACAGATGAGAAAAATCTTGAATTAGTGAGGAAATTTGATATCCCTTTCAACCAAATTATGCCTGATGAACTAACAAATGATGAATGTATTCAGCGGGTTGCTAGCTTTTATAAATCTGCTGAAAAACAGGAAAATCAGATTATAACGGGTGTATGGAAGGCAAAGGTAAACTGTGATAACCCAGTCTTTAATTCTTTTTATCCCAATCTCTTTGTTGATGATCAATGGACACTCACTATCAATTCTAAAAAAGACGCTATTTCAGGGACTTGCACTAACAGCAAAGGTGAACTTGTATCTGAACCAATAGAAAATCTTGAGCTAAATAATGACCAACTCTCGTTTACTTTAACTTTAAAGAAAAAATATGCTGATATCAGAATTATTGTTCAAGCCAATAAAGATGTCATGACTGGACAACTTATATTTAATGGCTTACCATTGATGATGGTAGAATTTATCAAACAGTAATAACCAAACAAAACAGAACAGCAAAAACAGCAAGAAAAGAAATCTTGCTGTTTTTCTATTTTTTATTAATTTTCTGGTTTCCAGAAAGAAAAGAAATTGATTTGAGACCCTTTTTCTAAGCATATAAAAAAGGACCACTAACAAAGAATAATCACTTGATTTCTTGCAGTTCCTTTATGATTTGTGCTGTCAACTCGTTGGGTGATCTTCCAATTTGCACCTTGTTAACAACAAACAAGATATTTGCCTTGATTTCTTTATGTGATCTGACAGAGAACAGAATTTACATTTCATAAGGACTTCAGGTAAACTTTCTCAAGTTTATCTTAAGAGGCGAGACTATTCACTTCAAAAAGCGATGAATAGAGGATAATCAGGAAAATCAGGAAAATCAGCAACAAAAAGTGAACATAGCCTTTATAATTAAAGCTATTTCTAAAATTGACATAAATTGGTTAAGATAATGGTAGCGCTGACGCACTACAGATAATGGCAAATCGGAGATTTGCAGATAAAAGCTCATATCAGGCTGTTGCCTGTTTGGTAAAAATGAAACACCTTGTTTTGAGATTGTCCTTTTAAAAAATTGACATCTATTGGAGAAGATATGGATATTTCTTTGAGATAGTATTGTTCATTACTTTTGTCTTGATACCTGGATATTTAATATATTTTATGGATTAATTAATTAAAATAGACAAATACACAAGGTGTTTCATAGGAGCTCATATCAGGCTGTTGCCTGTTTGGTAAAAATGAAACACCTTGTTTTGAGATTGTCCTTTTAAAAAATTGACATCTATTGGAGAAGATATGGATATTTCTTTGAGATAGTATTGTTCATTACTTTTGTCTTGATACCTGGATATTTAATATATTTTATGGATTAATTAATTAAAATAGACAAATACACAAGGTGTTTCATAGGAGCTCATATCAGGCTGTTGCCTGTTTGGTAAAAATGAAACACCTTGTTATATCTCTGTAAAAATCAAAATATTTTTGACAATTAGTATCAAAATGTTGTATTTATGATCAAAAAGGAGGGACTTAAAATGAGAAAAAAAAATGAGAAAATTGAATCAGCATCTAACGAAATTTCAGTAATCAATCATCACTCTGCAGGAATCGATATTGGTTCCAAAGAAAATTGGGTAAGTGTATCTCCTACTATTTGTGAAGATCATATACGCAAATTTGGTTCTTATACCTGCGATTTAAATGCTATAGCTGATTGGTTAACTTCTTGCAAAGTAACATCAGTGGCAATGGAATCAACCGGAATCTATTGGATTCCCCTCTATGAAATACTTGAATCAAGAGGTTTTAAATTAAGTTTATGCAATGCAAAACATGTTAAAAATGCACCAGGTAGAAAGAAAACAGATAAATTTGATTGTGATTGGCTGAGAAAATTACATTCCTATGGTCTCCTAACACCCTCATTTATTCCGGAGAAGAATATACGAGAAATAAAAGTATTAACTCGTTATAGAGACAAATTAGTTAAAGAGAATAACATACATATCCAGCATATGCAAAAAGCCTTAACTCTAATGAACTTTTATCTTCATCAAGTCATTTCTGACATTACTGGCAAGACAGGAATGAGTATAATAAAAGCAATACTTTCAGGAGAGACAAATCCTGAAGTTCTTGTGTCATATAAAAAGAAAGGTGTAAAAAAAAGTAATGAAGAGATCATTAAAGCATTGAGTGGTAGTCTGCAATTTGAACAACTGTACATTCTCAAACAGGCAGTAAATTTTTATGAATTTTTCTTATCAAAAATTGAAGAGACAGATTCACAGATTAATAATTTATTTTTATTAATGAGTCAACCAATTGATGAGGAAAATATTTCAATTGAAGAAAATGATAGTAATGATATTAATCATAACATCGTTCAAGCAATAGGTGTTGACTTATGTGAGATACCTGGTCTTAATATACTATCAGTAGAAAAGTTAATTGGAGAAACAGGCTTTGATATGAGTAAATGGAAAAATAGTAAAAATTTTACATCTTGGCTTGGATTATCTCCGAATCATAGAATAACCGGAGGGACAGTTTTTCAAAATAGTACAAATAAAGTTCAAAGTAATGCAGCTTCAATTTTTCGACAATGTGCAACTACATTGAGAAACAGCCATAGTTATTTAGGTGCATTTTTCCGTAAAAAGATGGCACAAATTGGTTATCAGAAGGCAATAACAGCTACAGGCAGAAAAATAGCAGTTATCTATTATACAATGATTCGATATAAAAAATCCTATTCTGAATTAGGAGAAAATTTTTATGAAGAATTGAATAGAAAGAAAATGGAAGATAACTTTAAAAAATTGGCAAAAAAACTTGGTTATGAAATCAAACAAGTAGTTTAATTAAAAAAATATTTTGCAAAAGGCCGTTTTATCATTGGTGGATAAATCCCCGTATAGGAGCTTGGTTGCTTATGCTTTTTTGTTTTGATAACTGGTGAGATATTTGAAAAAATATTATCCCGAATAGGAGATTAAATAGATTTAATAGCATAAGTGCAAAATTTTTTATATCATAAAACAATAAAATTATAGTTAAATAAGGATTTTATATTAGATAGAATTAAATAAGACAAATACACAAGGTGTTTCATAGGAGCTCATATCAGGCTGTCGCCTGTTTGGTAAAAATGAAACACCTTGTTTTGAGATTGTCCTTTTAAAAAATTGACATCTATTGGAGAAGATATGGATATTTCTTTGAGATAGTATTGTTCATTTCTTTTGTCTTGATACCTGGATATTTAATATATTTTATGGATTAATTAATTAAAATAGACAAATACACAAGATGTTTCATAGGAGATATAAGATAAAAGATAAGCTTCATCGTTGGTGGATTGCTTTAGTATGGCATATATTGTATAAGGTCTTTTCATTTCTTTGAAATGATGATGATGAGTTATTAGCTCTGGATTTAATGTGTCGCTCCGATGGAGCTATATGTTGTTGGTTGGATATGTTCCGATGATTAAAATCATCGGCTACCAATATTTCGTTCCTCTGGAACGATTGAAAGCATTGAGGTTTTAATATTTCGAGTCCGAGCCGAACTCGCTCCAGAACACACCATTTTTTCATGGGCGATTGTACTATTTATACATTTTAATCAGGGAAAGAGATAGTTGGAACTCAGATTTAGGAGATGATTTGAAGTAATTATTTCTTTAATTAGTAAAGATTTTTACTGATTATATCAAGAATACATCGATATGGAGCATATAGGTTCATTTTCTTGCCTATAAGTAACAGAGTTGCTTAATGGGAACTTATATATTTTGGGCAGTCTCCGAGGTCAAAGTTGAAAAAACTAAAACTAAATCTTGAAAAAATAAGAGCGGTATATATTATAAACCTGTTATTAAGATCATTTGATGTTCGTAAAACGCATCAGGAATCACTCAATTTGTGAATTGGTAACTTTATGTTATTTTTGATATAAATTTTTATGAACTTTTAAAAATCGTTTTTGCACAAACTCTCAAGACAAAAGAAATGAACACTACCATTTCAAAGAAATAACCATATCTTCTCCTGTACATGCCAATTCTTGATATAGTTATAACTATCAAAACGTTGTTCAATTGTTGTTACTGCTTTGTCAATTTTCCTCTATTCTTTGCTTTTTGAAGTGAACAGTCTCCTTTTGATATGTATTTCTGCTATTTTCTCATAAATTCTAGTGCTTTTTCTAACACTTCATCGCGTCCTTCACCTATTCCATTGATTGTCTGACAGACTTCAATGTCTGGCGTTACACCTGTACCATGAAATCGGGTTCCATCATAATTCTTGATATACATACCTGTCCAAATAACGTAAATATCACAAGGTAAAGAAGTTCTAACAATATTACCTGTTGAACCTGTCGTATGACTGCCGATCACAGTTGCTAGTTTATTCATTTGCAAATAACTAATATACGATTCACAATAGCTCTGAGAAAGAGTACTGGAGAGAACAACCGTTTTAGTATGAATATAGGGTTCTTTTGGTTTTATTGGCCATCCTATTTCTTTTTCAGTCACAAATATATTTTCATGATCTGGATAGACCCTGTATTCTTTAAAATATTCCTTAACTGTATTTTCTGTTGAAATCAAATGACTTAATAAATCCAATGATATCCCTGGATAATATCTTAAGTCCAGAATGATACCCTTAGCTTTTATCAGTTTTGGGTACAAACTTTCTAAATCTTGATCTGTTAAGGCTTGGGTATTAATATTAAGATAATAAATGCTATCAGGATATTCAATAAGGTTTTCAGGGTTTTTAAATAAGGTGAAGAATGGGAGATCATTTCTTAAAGGATATTTCTTTTTTATTAATTCTGCCTGAGGTGTTTTAAAGATAAATTCCGGCTCTACATTTTGATAATAACTCATAATATTATTAAAAAGATTACTCAAAGTACCATGAACTGATGATTTCTCATGATAAATTCTGTTTTCTCTCATAAAATTATTAAAATCATGCCCATCAATTGAGATTAGTTCGGAACCTGGAGGAATCGAACAGACTGAATCAATCTTAGCTGTAAGGATCCACTTCTTCTCTATCCAATCAATTCTAAAAGGTAATGATTTGCGATTTATTAATTGGTAATTATTTATATAACAGTGAGCATCTTTGGTATAAGAACCCATCTTTTTAATAAGAAAAAGTATGTCACGGTTATCTTTGGTATTAAAGACTTCTTCTAATGCTTGTGTTAGCTGATCATTCCATTTATTACCAGCCAAATCCCAATATGGATAGAAGTGTTGGAGATAATTCCAATAGATAATGACACTAGCAATCCGATTATCAAGATCATCACCACTTTTAGTATCAACGAGAGATAATGAATCTTGAAGAATTTTTAATGCTTTTGTATCAGCTTTTGGATAGGTATAATCACTATTACAATACAATGTCAATGGCATAAAAAGCATTAAATTATTATTAATAGGTTTATCAATGATTTCTGGAAAGGTTAAGGACAAATCAAATATCTTATCATAATAGCCCATTGTGTAATCAAGTGAAGAGTTTGATTTGCTGACTTCAAGTACCTTTTTATTTTCATATTCCTTAACAAAGTAGTCAACATTGTATAACAAAACATTGCCAAACAGAAGATTTTGAGGAAGTGAACCAATACGATCTGAGTTGAAATTATGTTTTTCTATGAGTTGCCATTGTTCATTCTTTTTAATTTCTAATGTAAATTCATCGATCAACACTTTCTCGAAATTATCGATATAAATCAAAATTTTATTATCTACTATATTGTCTTTTGGCATAGTGAAAGAATAAGTATGCCAAGCATTATCAGTTATACTATCTTGTATTGGGTTAAAATATTTCTTCATATCTGATTCATAAGAAATTCTGGTATCTAAAGAATCCATAAAAGGTTTAATCGCTTTCATTGAAATCCTGACACTATCTTGAATCATGCAATTTTTTGAAAGTTTAAAAGTAAATTTTGCGACGACTTCCGACTTATCAGGTTTCTTCATGACTTTGAAAAAACGGTTAGTTCTTCCAGAAACATAAATAGCATTATTAATTTGTAAACCATTATACTGCCAAAAAGTTAATTTAAAATTTGATAAATCTAAAGGAATGTTTTCTTTTAAAGATTTATCAATTGTTTCACTTTTTTGGTAAACATGAGAAGTGGGTGCGATAGGTTTGAATAAGTTATTCAGAATATTTTTTAGTTCATTATCATTTTTTGCTTGAATGACTTTCGATGAGCCATAGGATGCGAATTTTTCCCAGTTTATTTCCTGAGCTTCGTCAGAAGGGTGAAAGAAACGAACATAACCATACATTTTTGCAAAAGCAAGAAGGTTTTGGACTTTACGTTTATTGTCTTTTTTTAGGTCTAAAGAAAGAAGTTGACTAATAGAAAATAGAATTAGTTGCCAGAAAATAGTTTGTTTATAATTCATAATTCCTCCTAATCTACCTATGTATAATTTAATTAATGTTGTCAAATAGATTTTCTATATATCATTAACAATTATAAATTTTGAAAGTAATTCTTTTATGATCAGAGTCATGTGACACTTATACTGCATAGAATATAGTCGTTTATCTCTCTTAATCTGGCTTATCGTGCTCTTCACACGATAATAATTACTTTTCTTGTTTCTTCATGAAGCGAGAATGGCTCGTTCTCGAAATTGAAAATCAGTTCACCCATCTCTAACTCCTTACCTGAAACAGATACTATTATTAAAATTGACCTTATAACTCAGGTTCAGTAATCAATGAAAGAAACTTGAACCAGAATGTCCATATTCCACTTATATTGATAAACAAAAAGTAAATACCTGACTTCCAGATAATTATAAAATCAAATGAGTCCATTTAACCTCCAGATACCTGAGAAGTTACATTTTTCTGTGCTTCTGTTTCTTTTGAATCTAATTTTTAAGTTATAAAAAATCTTCTCCTATACATGCCAATTCTTGATATAGTTACAACTATCAAAACGTTGTTCACTTTTTGTAACTGCTTTGTCCATTTATCCTCTATTCTTTGCTTTTTGAAGAGAACAGTCTCCCAAATTGTTTTTAACTGGTCATTGAAACATATATTTTTATTTCATAGTACCATTATTGGTTCTTATTATAATTAAAAATCAATTTAAATAAGAATTTAATCTTGACAAAACAAGGGCGGTTTATATTATAAACCTGTTTATATGAAAACAGGGGGTCGTATGGTTAAATCTTCTCTTGATGGGATGAATTCCCAAATTAAGAGCGAAATGCTACATCGTGATGGCATTATTGAAATCGTTGTCAGTCTTTATCTTATCATTGTTGGGTTGTCTTTATTCTATCATTTAAGACCTTTTCCAATGGTATTTGTTCCATTAATCCCAGTGATCATTCGTTCTCTACGCAGAAGAATCACTTGGCCAAGACTAGGGTATGCTCATATAAAAACCAAGGGGAGGTCGTTTATGTTATTATTTATAGCTGTAGCACTTATTATTGGATTAATGAGTTATCTTTTTAGCAGAAATAGCGACCCAGTAACCCAAAATCTAGTTTTATCTGTATTTAGTGGAACTATTCTTCTCATTGTTTTCGGTTTCATGATATATCGAGCCATAGAGGAACGAAGCCGTATTTATATATTTTTAGGTTTACTTATCCTATCTGTTTGTGGAGTGATGTATTTTGATGTACCCAAAACCCATCTTGGTTCAGGATTGATCGTGGTTTCGCTACCTTGTTTAGGTTATGGAATCGTTAAAATGTACAGATTCATGAAAAAGTATCCGGTAATTAAAGATGCTGATTAACAATGATGAATTGATCACAAACGCCGAGATTGACAAGTTAATCCACGAACCAGCCAGATTGAAGATAATTCTTTATCTTTATTTGGTAGAAAAAGCGGACTTTATTTTTCTCTTGCGTAAAACGGGGCTTTCTAAAGGGAATTTATCCGTACAATTGCAAAATCTGGAAACTGCAGGTTATGTAGAAATTTCGAAAAGTTTTGTTGAAAGGATTTCCAAAACCCTGGTTTGGTTAACGCCTAAAGGTAGAAAAGCATTTCAATCCTATAAGGAGAATATAAATAGTATTCTCCAATTAACTGATTCTAAGGAGAATTAACATGAAAAAATATCTTTGTTCAATCATAGCTATCCTGATTTTATCAGGTTGTACATCTTTTAAAAAAAATGCATTTATTAAAATGACAGGTGGCACTGCAGTAGATTTACAAAAGCCTGTTACAGTTCCTTTTAAAATTATCTCAACCCATATAATGCTAGTTGAACCCATTTTGGATGGATATCCTTGTAGTTTTGTTTTTGATACAGGTGGAATTGCCATGATGGATACTTGTATGATTGACAAGATAAAAAATATGGAAGTCACAAAAATTGCAGAAAAAGTAAAAATGGGAAGAATCAAAGAAAGTAAGCTAAATGGTTTGATAGTGAAAGACATGAATTTTATATTAAATCCTTTTACCGATACTTTTAAAGTGAGTAATAAACCAATATATGGCATGATCGGTTCAAATTTTATTCGTCATTTCAATACAACGATTGATTATCAAAAAAACGTACTAGTCTTTGAAAATGAGAAAAAACTTAAGAAAACAAGTGCAAAATCCCATCTAATGAAGATGGACATAATTTTACCATGCTTTCCTACGGTTCCAGCCAGTTTTAAACATATTCCTATAAAAGCTATGCTTGATACCGGCTTAAATTATCCTTTTGTCTTCCCCCTTTCTCAAATGGAAAATCTTTCACCTGTAGAAAAAACTAAATTGGTTAAAGCTAAGGGATATTTTGCTAAGTGGCCTTTTACAACAAAGACGGATAACTACTTATATAGAGCTGAAAATTTAGTTATTGGAGACATTGAGTGTAACTACTCAGGTACCCTTCGTTAAGTTTTAAAAACACCATTTTTGTTATTTTTAATAAACATTTTTTGTTATAATCATGCCTTATTATTTACCTTTCCAATAATATATATTAAAACTTAGAATATACACAATATATTATAAAAAACTATCAATATTAATAAGAAATACATTGACATATATAGTTAATTAATTCATTATGTACTTATGGATTATAAAAGTAAATATTATGAAGCTAAAGCTGAAAATGACAGGCTTAAACTGGAAATTTGCCGGTTAAAAATCAGCATTGCAGAAGAAAGAGCTGAACTCAAAGAAGAAATCAGGCTTTTAAGTGAAAAGGTTGATTTCTTAATGAAAATTCTCGAAAAGAAAAATAACCCTAAGAACAGTAACAATTCATCAATACCTCCTTCGATGGACTTATCAAGAAAGAATAAAAGTACAAGAGAAAAAAGCAATAAGAAAAGCGGAGGACAGTCCGGTCATAATGGAAAAACCCTTTTACAAGTAAAAAATCCGGATCAGATTGTTGAATTAAAGGTAAATCAATGTCATTGTGGACATCATTTTAATGATGATGAATTTAGATTAAATTCCAAACGACAGGTGATTGATATCCCTTCTATACAAGCATTCATCAAAGAATTTCAGCAATATTCATGCATTTGCCCTGATTGTAATAATAAATATCTGGCTGAATATCCTGAAAATGTTACGGCCCCGGTTCAGTACGGTGAAAACATTCAGACCATCGTTTCGTATTTGAATGTTTACCAATGTATACCATTTAAAAGAACAGCTCAGCTTTTGTCTGATGTTGTTAATATAAGAATTTCCCAGGGATCATTGAAAAACATATTAAGGAAATTTGCTGATAAATCTAAGGTTATCTATGAGAGAATTAAAAAGAATCTGAGCTCCTCGAAAGTTGTTGGTTCTGATGAAACAAGCGTAAAGGTCAATGGTAAAAAAGGATGGATTTGGGCTTGGAGAGACATTAAGAATGTGTTTCTTGAATATTCTCATACCAGAGGATACGAGACAATTCAAAAAATATGGGAAAACGGTTTGCCTGAATCTGTGTTAGTTACGGACAGATTTTCCGCTCAGTTAAAAACGAAGGCTTTAAATCATCAGATTTGTCTGGCTCATATTCTTAGAGATCTAACTTATATTGAGGAAAGAGAAAAGCATCCTTTTTCTACTGATTTCAAAAGCCTGGTAAAAGAAATTTTTCAATTCAAGCGAATCCAAACAATAGATTATGACAGATCTTCTCCAGAAATGAAACACTTTGAAGATAAAATCAATATTCTACTGGCGATGACTATTTGCAAAAAAGAGTTTAAAGAAACCTCTACTCTTCAGAAATCTTTGATAAAAATCAGAGGATATATTTTGCCTTGTGTTTATGAAACAGTCATTCCTCCGGATAACAATGATTCAGAAAGAGCTCTTAGAAATGTTAAAGTTAAACTTAAAGTGTCTGGGCAGTTTAAAAATGGGGCTCAGGACTACTGTATCATTAGATCCGTTATTGATACTGCTAAAAAAAGAGGATTAAATATCTTTGATATTCTGTCTAAAATCCCTGAACTTTCTCCCAGATAATATTAATACCTGAGTAGTTACCATTGAGTTCAAGAATGTCTTAATTTTATTTGCTGATTTACCGTCTATGATTGATAAAGATGTGATCCTACTGGGTAAAATATTTTTAGAAAACTATACGACGAAATTAAATTTTGTAAAAAAACAAGTGCTTCTCACAGAAACAGATCCTTCTTTGAATAGTTTTGAATATAGTACCGGGATGTATATTGTCATTAATGAAGATAAATTTGTTCTGAGAGGAATCTGGCCAAAATCATCTGCTGAACAAGCAGGTTTGGATTTAGATTCTGACATTATTCGAATCAATGGTCGTTCAGCAGATCAGCTTACAAATGCAGAATTAGGCGAGTTATTATTTAATATGACCCATTCTGAGATAGAATTAACGGTTAAAAAAGAAAACAGTGAAAAGCGAATTGTTGTAAAGAAAAAGATGCTGTTATAAACTAATAAGAGATAAAGCACTTAAAGCAAGGCAAATCGTCAAAGCAGAAGTTATATCTGTCTCTCCGATGGAGCTACTGTGTTGTTGTACTTCTATCACTGGGCAGACACACAGGTCTGCCCCTACGATTACAAAAAACAATTACGGATAATCATTTAAATATGGAATACCATTGATAAATGCTTTGTAGGGGCGAACCTGTGTGTTCGCCCAGAATAATCTAGCGAATAGTGTTACTCTCCCAGTATGGAGGGAGGACGGCTCGTCCTCGAAATTCTAGTTGATCGAGTTACTCTTCACATTACTATAATAACCTATCCCAAACTGCACAGAATTGCAGTTTTACCAGTCACATTTCTGTGCAAACTGGAAACACGCTCAACGAGAGATAGGTTTTACAAAACCGGAATTCCACAAGAGAGAAAAGCAAATGGATTTTGGATTTCCAAGATAACGCGGTTTTTCAGTGATCAGGCTTCTATAAATTTAATTGTGTCAGGATTGTTTAATATATTTAATTCAACAATTAGGGCAGACACACAGGTCTGCCCCTACGATTACAAAAAACAATTACGGATAATCATTTAAATATGGAATACCATTGATAAATGCTTTGATAGGGGCGAACCTGTGTGTTCGCCCAGAATAATCTAGCAAATAGTTATACTCTCCCAGTATGGAGGGAGGACGGCTCGTCCTCGAAATTCTAGTTGATCGAGTTACTCTTCACATTACTGTAATAACCTATCCCAAACTGCACAGAATTGCAGTTTTACTTGTCACATTATAGTGCAAACTGGAAGTTCGCTCAACGAGAGATAGGTTTTACAAAACCGGAATTCCACAAGAGAGAAAAGCCGATGGATTTGTTATCAAAGTTAAGCCTTCACTCTGGGGAATTTATAATTAATTATTTCTTTCTTTTAAAAAATAACGACACAAAATATACACTACAAAGGAAACCATTACAATTAAAATCATCGACATGATCACAATAAGATTAAGAAAACGGATTCCAGGTTGATTGATGCCTGAATTGGGAACATTTAAGACCAGATAGAGTCCATAATCAGATTGAATCTTCTGAAAATGAGAAAGGAAAGTGCCTTCAGGTAAACGGACATCTGCTTTGAAATAGTCTTTCTCTTTTAATGGTTGGGATAGCTCTTTTTCTAATGTTATCCCGCATGATGATGAATCAGGATATGAAATGATCGTTTTATTGTCATCCATTATCCAGAAAAAAACACTCTTATCTATGGAAGTATTCAGAAAATCCTGCATTAATCTTTTTGATTTTATAACTGAAACGATTACACCTGTTTTATCTCCTTTTTGATCAAATAAAGGCGTACCAACCAGAAAACCCTTGAAATTCTCATAGATGGCAGAGCCTGATGACTTTGCTATTAAGCGATCAGAAAGAAAGCAATCTCTGAAAATAATATTGTCTGACAGGTTTCCTGTTAATCCCTTGAGAGACCAGTAATTGCCTAAAGAATCAATGAAAAGGTAATCATCAGCTAAATGATTGGAGTTTTCTTTAAATTGCATCATACCCATTTCAATCAAAGCCTTATTCATGGTTTGTATCGATGGGCTTTTAGCTATCAGTTTAAGTAACTTCTCATTTTCTTCTAATTTAGTTGAAATTTCCTGAGCTTTTATTAAACTCATCTTCTGTGAATATTCATCGCTCATCTCTTTAAAAACAGATTTCTCTCGTATAATGATAATTGTTGAAAATACAGCCATTAAAACACCAATTGCCAAAACCAAGTACACAGTCATATTTCTTACTATATTTTTTATTAATTCAGATTCTTTCATAGTATCTCACTCTTTATTTATCAATTTATACAAGGGATTGTTAAAATAGTAAGTGAATTTGTGTAAGAATAGTGTTAATTTCTCAAGTTGAAAACTTGTGTTACTTTTTTCACGATCAGGATGATCGTGATAGTCTGGAACTTGAATGAATATCCAAAAAGTATTGAGGATATCCATGAAGTCAAAATGTTAACTTAGGATACGATTTTGCATCTGATGTGACAAGTGATACCAAGTCGTATCTGAAACGCTGTGAAATGCCTGGAATTTGAGTGTTAACGGCAATTTAATTTAGTACAGAAACATCAGTTTGTCTTATGACATTTCTCTTCCAATCTCAAAGTGGCATAGTCCAAACATATAGGGCATTTTATTTAATTCAGATTACAGGGCTAACGCCCCTGAATGCATTATAACGTTTTTTGCTACGAAGATTACAGGGCTAACGCCCCTGAATGCTTTATTACGTTTTTTGCTACGAAGATTATAGGGCTAACGCCCCTGAATGGATTATTGTGTTTTGTGCTACGAAGATTACAGGGCTACCGCCCCTGAATGAATTATTGCGTTTTTTGCTACGAAGATTACAGGGCTACCGCCCCTGAATGCATTATTTTGTTTTCTGCAACAAAGATTACAGGGCTAATGCCTCTGAATGCATTATTGTGTTTTCTGCTACGAAGATTATAGGGCTAATGCCCCTGAATGCATTATAAAGAGTGGTTTTTCTCTTCAGTTTGTTTAAGTTGTTTAAAGGATTATCTTGACATTTAGTCATCGTAATAGCTAATGGTCATAACTATTGGTCTTTATATTGACCAATTGGAGGTATTACTTATGTATGATAGATTTTTAGAAGACGTTATAAGGCACAAAATGAATAGAGGGAAAGCCATAATCTTAATTGGAGCCAGACAAGTGGGTAAGACAACTTTGATTAAGAAAATTATTAACGGTAAAGATTCACTTTTTTTAGATGGTGATGACCCAACTGTAAGAGCTTTATTGACAAATCCTTCAACTGAACAGATTAAAACAATTATTGCAAATCATAAACTCATTTTCATTGATGAAGCTCAGAGAATTCAAAGTATAGGCCTCACTCTAAAAATTATTACAGATCAATTCAAAGATATTCAACTATTGGTAAGCGGATCTTCTTCATTTGAATTAGGGAATTTATTAAATGAGCCATTAACTGGCAGAAAATGGGAATACGAGTTATTTCCTCTTTCATGGGAAGAGTATGAAAATAAAATCGGTTTTTTAAATTCTGAACAACAACTTGAAAATCGTCTTATATATGGGTTTTATCCAGATGTAATAAATAACCAGGGCGATGAAAAAGAAATTTTAAAGAATCTGGCGAACAGCTACTTGTATAGGGATCTGCTTGCTTTTTCTGATATTAGAAAACCAGAAGTATTAGATAAACTGCTACAAGCTTTGGCTTTTCAAATGGGAAATGAAATGAATTATAATGAGTTATCCCAGATTGTTGGAATAAATAAAAATACAGTTCAAAGTTATATTCAAATACTTGAAAAAGCTTATGTTGTGTTTAGATTGAACAGTTTTAGCAAAAACCTGAGGAATGAGATTAAACAAAACAGGAAGATATATTTTTATGATAATGGTGTTCGTAATACGATTATTGGTAATTTTAACTCATTAGAGCTAAGATCAGACAAAGGAGCACTTTGGGAGAATTTTTTAGTTTCAGAAAGACTTAAACAAAACAGGTATAAAAATCCTTATTCCAGAATGTATTTTTGGAGAACAAAACAACAACAGGAAATTGATTTTGTCGAAGATATTTCTGGAGAAATAACCGCATATGAATTTAAATGGATTAAAAAGAATAGTAAATTTCCTTCTAGTTTTGTAGAAGCATACAACGCCAAAACAATAATAATCGACAAAACAAATTTCAGAGAGTTTGTCGTAAGTTAAAAAATAGCTCGTGTTTCAGCGTATACTGGAAGTTCAAACAAAGAGAGATAGGATTTACCATTTTATGTTGTAATATCTTTTTTTATATTTACACTTATGTTTTTACTTTAGCTAAGAAAGAAATCCTTTGTTGATTTAACTTTGTAAGTTACATTCTTTTAATGTAAGTAGAAATATTACATCTATATTTTCTTGTATATGATATTGAGTAAGATACATGCTTATGATAAAGCTTTTCTTTCCATAACCAGGATGATCGTGATATTCTGGAATTTGACTGAATATCCAAAAAGTATAGAGGATATCCATGAAGTCAATAAGTCAACTTTGGAGACTATTTTCAGGACGCGTCACATCATTCATCATTCATCATTTACCATTCCTAATTATTTTCAACCCTCCTTTTCTTCTGAAGACGGGAATAAATATATTCAGTTTACTGCAAACTAATTCTATACCATAAGATATCAGTATAAAAATGTAAAGGATAAAAAGACATGAACGGTCATATCTTGAAAGAGGCTATCTAATAATCTTAGTCCAATATAGTCATAATATAGTTTAATTTTGATGTGAGCATTTATTCAATTACCTTAGTTTCTTTAATTTTCGATTTAATGTATATGAAGATATTCCTAAGAGTTTACTGGCATCTACCTGAACATTATTGCATTTAATCATCGCTTGACTAATCAGTGATTTTTCCATTTCAGCCAGATTCATATTTGACAGAATCTGATTTGAGTCTGGTGATACTTTTTGGGGGATGACTTCGTAAATATCCTCCAGTGATATTTTTAATTTATTGTTGAACAGAAGGAGTCTTTGCATCATATTATTTAATTCTCTGATATTACCTAGATAATCATAATCACACAAATAGTTAATCGCCTGAGATGAGAGTTCAGGTACCTTTTTATTCAATTTTGTACATAATTCAATTAGCAGATAATTGATAATCAAGGGTATATCTTCTTTTCTTTCTCTTAAAGGAGGTAAATGTATTTGTACGGTATTGATTCTATTAAACAAATCCCGGCGGAAAGTCATGTTTTCTGTCATTGATTCTATATCCTGATGAGTAGCACTTACAAGGCGAAAATCGACATTTTTATATTTATCACTTCCCAAAGACATAATTTTCTTTTCTTCAATAACTCTGAGAAAAGCAGTTTGGATATCCATGGGCATATCCCCAATTTCATCAAGAAATAAGGTGCCTTTATTGGCAAGCTCAAGAAATCCAGCCTGATTTGATACCGCTCCGGTAAAAGCGCCTTTGGTATGACCGAAGATACTGCTTTGAGCCAGACTGTTGGAGAATAATGCACTGTTAATGGCAATAAACTGTTCATTTTTTCTTTGACTGCAAAAATGCAGTAGTCTTGCCAATAGCTCTTTTCCGGTTCCTGATTCACCGGTAATCAATACATTTGCATAATCACTGTTAGCTGCTAAAATAGTTTGATTAATGCAATTTTCTAATTTTTTACTTCTGCCAATGATAGGAGATCCAATTTTGATACTTAATTCTCTGGAAATAAAAGTATCATTCTCTTTAAAAAAGTAGAAACCCTCTACTCTATTATGAACGACCTGATTAGAATTAGCAAGATCAATTTCTTTTTGAGTATCTTTACTGATTTTTTCACAAATCTTAATGCATTTATTGGCAGCCTGCCAAGCTGCCTTAAAGTCTTGGATATTCCCATAACAATCGCCTATATTTTTGTAGAGAATTTTTGATCTTTCCTGATTATTTTCTTTTTCAATATACTTTTTGCATTTTTTCAAACATTCAAGTGCTTGTCTGAATGCCTTTTTTTTCATTAAAATATCTGCCTGAATAAACAAGGAATTATTTATTAAGCGCTGATTATTACTGGATTCACCAATTTCCAGCGTTTTTAATATATGTTGTTCTGCTTTTTCATAATTATTTTGAGAATTTAAAATCAAAGCGATATTCACTTCAGCTCCGGCCTGTAACTCTTTATTCCCGGATTCATCTGCATACTTTACCGTTTCTGTCAGCAGTTCAAATGCTTCATTCAGATGCTTATTCTGCATATAGATATTTGCCATATTTAACAAAACAGTGTAATAGAGGCTCGGATATTTTTTTTTGGTTTCTACTCGTTTCATCTCATTGTAAAGTTTAAGAGATTCGGTAGGTTTTTTTAATAAAAATAAGGAATTTGCCAGATTGCATTTAACTGATAAAGTATCCTCATCCTCATTATCCGAGAGAGCAATTGCTTCATTAAAAAATAAGACAGCTTCTTCATGCCTGCCTTGACATGATTTAAGTCTTCCCAATGCAGCATAAGCCATAAAAAGGGCTTTATGTGAGTTGTTGCTTTTTGCAAAAGACAAGGCTTCTTTATAATATTTATCAGCCATAGCATAGTTACCAGTGTCTTCATAAATGAAACCTAAGTTAGTATAACGATTGGGTATATCCGTTACGGAACCATAAGCATTGATTAATTTTAAAGAAGCTTTCAGCGCTTCAATACTTTTATCGAATTGATGATCGAGCCAGTAAAAGAAACCAAATGTTTGCAGTATTTTTGCCTTGGGGATGGGAGAACTCAACAGACTTTCATATTCTGTGTAAGCAGGCAGGTACATTTGGAAAAGATCCAGACGCTCAAAATTTTGTATATAAGAAAATGTAATTTGAAAGGTTTCCGCTAAGATATCCTTGATTGACTCATCAGGATTTTCATCAAAAGCCAGAAATTGTTTTGTCAATCTCAGCATTTTCTCAAAATATTCTAATACTTTATCATCATCTTTAATTTCATAATATGCAATGATATCCTTTAACAGATGAAATTGCTTTAGCTTTCCGGAGGATTCATATATCCTTAAAAGTTTGTCAATCTCCATAATCCCACCTTATTTCGATTTAGCAATTAATTGCAATATTACAAGACTATTTTGCAATATTAGTCAATCTTTTTTTTAAGAATAAAATATTTACTTTAAGCAATAAGCATCTAACATCTTGTTAAACAGTTATATGAATCTATAGAATAATTTATTTTTCAGGAATGGCACTATTATTGCCTAATATGTATAATAGTGTTATAAAGTAAATAACTAAAAAAGAGGAGTAAAAATGAGAAAATTTTGTTTAATGGTTTTACTGTTATGGGGCAGTATAAGTATGGTATTTTGTAGTCTCTGGTTAGGTGGGGGAACATTAGAAAATCCATGGCAGATTACTAATGTTGAAGATCTTGCTAAATTATCACAAAGTGTCAATAGTGGGGTTAACTATGCAGGGGTTTATTTTCAGCAAACTGCAAATATTGATCTTAATATTGAACCTTATAATACAGGATTGGGATGGCCACCTATTGGGAAGACCTGGTATGATGTTGAGTTAGAAACTTATTATTATTACTATTTTGCAGGTATCTACGATGGGAATGGAAAAACTATCAGCGCTTTATTCATAAATAACCCATCAGAATCGAATCAGGGCTTGTTTGGTTTTATATCAGAGGCAACAATTAAGAATCTTGGAATTATAAATCCACACATCAATGGAACTTATTGTGTTGGTGCACTTTTGGGAACTGATTCATATGAGGCAGTCACTGCTTCTGTTATTGATAATTGTTATAGCACCTATACAGATGCCATGGAACCTGATAACTATAATATAACCGGAGTTTTCTCGACTGGTGGATTGATTGGCAGCATATCAAAAGCAAATGTGACAAACTGTTACAGCTCTTGTAATGTACAATCAGAAAGTTATGCAGGTGGCTTAATTGGGAGTTGTTCCAAAGATATTCCAGATCCTTTTAGTATAATAAATTCACACAGCAGCGGAAATGTAAAATGTTTAAATACTGGTGCAGGTGGATTAATAGGTGATTTTTATTATAATGCAGAATCCTGTTATAGTACAGGGAATGTTGAAGGAAAACAATCTAGTGGCGGTTTCATCGGTTCATCAGGAGTAGGAGGAACTGTTACTAAATGTTATAGTACAGGTGATGTTGCCGGAGAAAGTATGATAGGCGGATTTGTAGGATATACCAATTCTGCTATTGATCAGTGCTACAGTACAGGAAATGTCAGTGCATCAGTTGAATGTTTGGGCGGTTTTGTTGGGTGCAATGGAATATATATGGATGATTATGAAATGCATATTAACAATTCATATTGTTCAGGTAATGTAAACGGAGGTTCTGCTTCCAAAGTGGGAGGTTTTGTAGGACGTAATGAAACGAGTATAAACAATTGCTATTCCTCATCAGCTACAACTGGTACAAATTCTCCGGCTGGTTTTGCTAATGAAATGGATGAATCTTTTGGATCTTTTAGTTTATGCTACTGGGATTATACTAAATCTCCATTATCTTCTATTGGGGCAACAGCCAAAACGACTTATGAATTAATGAATCTACCTCTATCAACTTTATTCCCAGAAACTACAGTATGGGAAAGAAATGGTGAAAGTTACCCCACTCTGATAGACAATTCTGAACAGACTCTTCCGGTTACACTCTCTTCATTTTCAGCAATCTGTACAGCCTCCAATACAGTGAGCATTGCCTGGACAACCCAGTCCGAATCTAATATGATTGGATACCATATTTTGAGAACTGATGATGATAATCTGACAAATGCAAACAGAATAACTGATCAGATAATCCATGCAGTCAATGTATCGACAGAGCACAATTATTCCTTCACAGACCAAACTACCGAGCAAAATACAGAATATAATTACTGGCTTGAATCTATAGAAATGAACGGAACAATTCAATACTATGGGCCAATTAGAGTTAAAACTGGAGAGACTGCAGATACGCCTCCGGCTATTCCATTGGTCACCCAGTTAAAATCAGCATATCCCAATCCTTTCAATCCGATTACTATGATTTGTTTTGATATGGCTCAACAGGAAAGAGTTGTCATAGATATATTCAATGCCAAAGGTCAGAAAATAAAGACCCTCTATGATCAGGTCGTAAATCCGGGTCATCATCAGGTTTTATGGGATGGAACAGATTCTAATTCCAGAATAATGAGTTCAGGGATATATTTCTATAGCATGAGTGCCGGCAAATACAAGGAAATCCATAAAATGCTCATGGTAAAATAAAATTCTTCAAAGAACAAGTTGATCTGCCAAAGCAGGTCAACTTGATTTATTAAGCGGATTACTTATCATTGGGAAAAATCCGGTTGTTTAAGTTGTAATCATTATAACGATTTTGAAAGAAAGAAGAACTATAGTGCTCATTCTTTTTCTAATTTTATAATCCAAGGATAATTAACCTGTCATTTTGTTTTTTTCACTCAGTATGATTGAGCTATCACAACAACTATACAAATATTGATTCTAGTTGCAAAAAAGATTTTAGAAGCTCTCCGAGGTCGTCTAGTATAGACAACGAAACAACCTATAGAGATAAAAAAAACCACTCAAAAACAGAAAAACAATACAATAAAAAAGAATATTACATTAACGCATCTTGAAGAATAATTATAATTCTCCTGATTTAGATGTATATTCAAAAACTGATTTCATTTTGAAAAACTAATCTGATTTGCTCAATAGTTATGTCATTTTCTGAAGAAGGTGCTATGATTGAAAGAAAAGGAATAAGAAAGATGAAAATAGGTCTTTTTAGAGTATGAAAAAATCAAAATTGAGAGCATATTATTAAAGCAATCCCCAAATAACGTTTTTTACCTTTATGAGCCGCATGAGCTTGTTCAACAGCATTCCAGTGCTTGTCTATACAAGAATAGTATAAATGAGTGAATGCACGATAATGCTTATTATGTGCTACTCTTTCGCAAGTAAGACAAGATTGTATCAAGCTAATTCACAAGCTAATAAGCAGTTTCATTATATTATGCTAAGCTAGATGTAATGAAAGTGCTCTTGAAGTTGGAAACTTGTGGTACTTTTTTTCACAAGTGGGAAAGAACAAAAGCTGGTGAACACTCTTGCAGAACAGAACTTGTTTTGGATCGGAAAACATTTTGATGAGGATATCTTCAATAAATTCAAAACAACCTTAAACGAAGCGGTTCAGTCTGGCTTTACCAGAGATATGCTGGCTGATAAAAGAGTAAAAAACTTTAATTCATAACTAATAATTCTTCATTCATAATATATTAAATGAGCTTTATCCACTTGATGTTGCCATAGAAGTTAGAAAATTTTATTATATTTCAAGATTAAAAACTCAATCAATTCATCATTCATCATTTACCATTCATAATTATTTTCAAACCGCCTTTTCATTGGAAGTGTAGGACGACGACAAGCTTATTATAACAGACACTATGAGAGTATTCTAAGAGTTTTGGAAATTCAACTGTTATAATCTGATCGTTTATATCATAAAATGTCCTAATCATTTTATCTTTCAAACAGTCTCTAATTGGCAAAGAATTATTAGGTGTAAATCTTATGCATACTCCATCATTTTTTGAATACTCGTTCCAAAGTTTTCTTGATTTTTTAATTGAAGAAAAGCACACAATAAAAGTTCTTCTACTCATCCATTCATAAATTTTATCGACACCTATTTCGATCACTTCTCTTAATAATGAATTGTCTCCTTTTTGAAAACAAGTTTCAAGAAGAATATTTTTAATATATATAATCTCATTATTGTCATTAGTTTTAAATGCATCGGAAGCCCAAAGTTGATTATTACTAATTATAGACTTTGTAGCATCTACCGAAGTATAATGATATAAAAAATCTGGGTTACTCTCAATAACTAAATTTTGATACATTAATCTATTTAGTTCTTCTTTTAAAATATCAATTTCTTTATTCAAATTCGCTCCTAATTAGTTAGTGAAACAATTTTAGAAAGAGATCAACCGGAGGCGACCCTCCCGTTGTGCAATCATCCTGATTGCACATTTCCTGCAAGCTGGAAGCTTGCAGAACGAAAAGGCTTGCAGAACGGAACAGCTCCCGGATCAGAATCATCTTTTTTCTACAAGAGCAATTTCTTCTTCTGTCAAGTCATAAAGCTGATAAACAAGTTGATCTATTTGCTTTTCTTGTTGTGATGTGTCTGCATTTATATTGTCTTTTTTCAAAGAGAGTATTTCATTTACAAGAGTCTCTATTAGATTAATAAGTGAATGATTATCAACAGAAATTGATGGTATAGGAACTTTTAAAAGAGCATGTTTATTATATTGAAATCCTGAAAGTCCTAATTCTACACCAGTATAAAAGTGCGTATATTGAAAAAACATTAATTTTGATGCTAAAACGCCTTGAAGATAAGATAAATGATCTTGTGCTAGTAGAATAAATCCTGTCTTTTCTATGTACAGTTTTTTCTTGTCTAAGTAAAAACTAGCTTTTTGAGTAGTTTCTGGATAAACTATCTTCTCTTTTTCAAATTCTTTATAATATCCAATCTGATCTTGAGTCTCAAACCATTTATTACTTGTTTTTTTTCTAGATTTAGTTCCATCAGGCAAGGTATTTCCTTCTTGTTCAAGTCTATCTTTGCCAAAATCAAGCAAGAATTTTTTAATTGCAGGATATTGATCAATATCTATATGCAATACAGGGAAAGTCGCTATTATCCACAGCCCCGCCCATTCATAGCTATAGCGTTTGATATCTCTACCACGAAGTATCGGTTTTAATATTTCTGCTGATTTTGGATCTTCAGCACAGAGTCTTTCTTTTGTTGGAGTATCGATGATAAACGCTTCATTAAGACCCGTTAATACTCCTCTATAAATATTCACATCCCAATCTTTAAGGGGTTTACCGATACGCTCAATTTTTTCTTTGAGTGAGATTTCAGCAGAATTTCCGATAAACCAGGCATCATGAGATACTTTTTTCAGAGTAATTGCATCATTACTCATCGCTTCATTTATACTTTTTAAATCAGAATAATAGGTTAGTGCTTTTAAGCTAATTTGGTTTTCATTCTTTTCTATCAGAA
This sequence comes from Cloacimonadales bacterium (SeqCode), assembly GCA_963678255.2. GTDB lineage: Bacteria > Cloacimonadota > Cloacimonadia > Cloacimonadales > WRIO01. The sequence goes on along the minus strand of OY782778.1, from coordinate 428,862 downwards.
GAATATTTGTGTCTACTGTCGCCGATTTAAAAACACCTGGGCCTAGATCTATCAATATTTTAGGATTTAGTTCAGAGAAAAATTTTCTTAACTTCTCGCCATATCTCGCTCTCATCCATTTATTGGATGTGATAAAGCATAAATGGCTATGATCTTTAAGTAGTTGAATCCCTTTTTCATAAAACAATCCATAAATATCACCCATCGAATCAAACGTCTGGAAATTCTGATCTTTATATGCTTTTTGAATTGGATTCCCTTTAAATTTTTGTAATTGAACATAAGGAGGATTGCCAATCACAATATCAAAACCATTATTGTTTTTAAAGACTTCAGCAAAATATAGATGCCATGGGAAAAATGGTCTCACTCTGTTTTTCTTGGAGAACTTTTGTTTAATATCATCAAGCTCAATCAATATTTTATTTTTTTGTTTTTCAAACTTTTCAAACTCAGCTTTTAATTTATTATTTTCAACAGGATGTATCAGATATCCAATATTATTACCCTTTTTAATATTTAAATCTTCTTCAATCTTTTGGTATTCTTTTTCTAAAATCTGAAAGACATGATTTTCAATTTGTTCTCTAAATACAATTTTTTGTTTTTTGTCATTGGTATTGTAAATTTTATTCTTTAAATCTTCAAGCTCAGTTATCAAGTTATCTTCCTCTATTTGTAAGTTATTAGATGTAGAATTTCTTGCTTGTTTAAGCTTATTTTCTAATACAGATTTCTTTTTTTTCTGAATTGTGATTTCATCATTTATTGTATTCTTTCTAAAGATGTCAACACTCTCTTTGGAAATCATAACATTTCTGCTTATTAAAGCAATTTCTTCATTTCTATATTTGATGATTAAATCAACCTGCTCAATATCTTTCTTAATACTTATAATTCTTTCTTCTAGTTCACTTTTCATACTAAAATCAATATCACCAATTCTTTCAATTAAGCTATTCCCCTGCATAATTTTATATTCAAGATTTGGTAGAGGTTCTGGAAAATCAGAATCAACAACAAGAGATAACCATAATCTTAGTTTGGCAATTTCTACAGCACCAGGATCTAAATCAACCCCATATATATTATCCTGTATAATCTCCTTTTTCAATTTATAAATTGAGACATCTTTGTTTAAAAATTGAGTTTCCAAATAATGCTTAATTGATACGATTTCATGTAAAATACCAACACTAAAAGCCCCTGAACCGATTGCAGGATCTACAATTTTAATGTTTCTAAGTGATTGTAATACGGGACCAACAATATCTTTAATTGCATAAAACTGTGATTCAAAATCATTCCCATAATTTTTTAATTCTTTTTTATCAACAAAGTTGTCTTTATATTCAAATAGGGCTTCAATATATTTTCTGACTTTATCCTCATCAAAAGTTAGTTTTAATTTGTTAATTAAGTGTTGTCTTAATGATTCTTTAGTCATATAATCTACAATTTCACGGGGAGTATAAAAAGATCCATGCGCACTTCGTTCTTCAGAATCAATTAAATTTTCAAATACTTTCCCAAGCATTTCTGGATCTATTGCAACATCTTGTTCAAAATCAGTATTTTCATCTATAGTAAAGTTATAACAGTCAAATATATCAAAAATTCCTGTTTCATTTTTATTTGTAAAAAGTGAATCATTTAGACCTAACTTGTATTGATCTGTATCATAAAGACTTTCAAACAAACCACCATTAAGAAATGGTACTTTTATTCTGTTATTAAAAAATTCCAAAAAGACAGCATTATTATTTAAACCATTGTAAAAAAGCGGTTCTAAGAACCTAAAATATATATTTGATTCATTCTTAATACAGTGATTTAACCCCCATCTTAAAAAATCCTTCCTTCCATCAGTCCAATTGTTTGAGTCATCTGGAATTCCCCCAAGCCATTTTTTCTTTTGTAAAAAGTATAGAAAAACAATTTGGCCTAATAATTTCCGTGCAAATAAATCTTCTGTTAATTCTGGATCGTTTATTTTTATTTGTTGAAAAATTGGATCTTTTTTTAAAAATTTCAATATTCTATCAAATAGTTCTTTATACTTAATAAAGAATTCGTTTGTGACGGGTTCAACAGAAAATCTTTCTTGAATATCTTCATAAGAAACAATACGTTTTATTTCATCAAAATCATTGTTTAATATTTTTAGCAACCTATCTTGAAAAGTCTTTAATTTTGAGTCTTTCCCCAATAGATATGAATATCTTTTGGGATTAGATATAATATTCTTAATTTTGTTTTCTTCTAGTTTTAAATCAATTGTTATTAGAGAAAATCTGTAAATGTCTGGATTTTTAGAAATAAAGAAAACTAGAGCTCTTTTTTTTGAATATTGAGATAGTATTTTAAAGGCTTCTCTTGCAACAGTGATTCGAGGATCATTTTCAGAACTATGATACATCTCATAAATTGATAATTCAAGAGATTCACAATGACCAATAAGATGGGCGTTTTCAATTTTATTTAAAAGAATATTTATATTTTCTAATACATTTTCATTTTCTATCATATAATCATCTGGTAAGAATTTTGTTAAAAAACTCTGATATGAATCTCGTTTGTATGGCTGATTAAAAATGTTTTCCATTTTTATCTCCTTAAATGTTTATGTAAGACAAGATTGTATCTTGTCAATTCACAAGTTGAAAACTTGTCAATTCAAAGATTGTATCTTGTCAGATTGTATCTTGTCAATTCAAAGATTGTATCTTGTCAATTCACAAGTTGAAAACTTGTCAATTCAAAGATTGTATCTTGTCAATTCACAAGTTGAAAACTTGTGTTACAGAGTAACATGTTTTACTAATCTTTTGGGAAATAGGTATATTTCCAATCTTCCCAATTCTCCACTAGCTTTGCTTTAACAGGATTCATGATTGTATAATTAAAACAATTATTCAAATCTATTTCATTTCTAACAATATGATCATAGTTTTCGTGAAGCCAAAACTGTCCATTTTTATCTATAATCTTGTTACATTCATTTGCAGTATATCTCTTTATTGAATGCATGACATCTGCTAAAGAATAATAATCTATTTCATTTTTCTGTAAAATCTTAACTACTAAATGAACATGATTGGGCATTATACAAAAAACAATAATTTCATATTTCTTTTTATCGAAAAACAGTAAAGCGTCATATACGCAAGATGCAATTTCAGGTATTTCCAGATAATTTTTGTTTGTTTTCAAATTATCTATAATGTTATCAATATACAAAAATCTTTTATGATAGAATTCCATTTGAAATCCTTTTTTTTCAGATTCATTTAGACTCTTATAAATTGAATCAAAATTTTCTTTTTCTTTTAATAATGTATCAAATGCTCCCTCTGGAAGATTAAATGCAAGCCTAAATGTAATAAAATAAATCATATTATGGAATTGAAAATGAGGTAGATTTCTTCTGTAATGATTTTTATAGCTAAAATTTGACATCATTATACCTCCTTGTAACCTGTAAGACAAGATTGTATCTTGTCACTTTCACAAGTTAAAAACTTGTGTTACAGAGTAACTTGTGTTACAGAGTAACTTGTGTTACAGAGTAACTTGTGTTACAGAGTAACTTGTGTTACAGAGTAACTTGTATTACAGAGTAACTTGTATTACTTCTCATATTTCCTCTGCCAATATTAATACCTCTTTGCCTTCATTGATTTCATTCGCTTTTCTGAGTATTTTTATTAAATACTGATGAGGGATTTCTTTTTTTATAGTTTCAAAGTCTAAATCTATTGTTTTTTCATTTAAATCTCTAATTATTTTTGAAAAATAATCAGGTAAAGCGTCAAGATTATTGACTACACTGATTAAATCTTCCAAATAATCTTTATCTTTAGTATAGATTCCTTTAAGATAGTTTAATTTATCAATCGTAAGTCTTCGCCCTTTATCATGAGGGATTTCTGTTTTTTTGATGAATAATTTATTTTTTATATGTTGATAAATTCTATCAAAATGTTCAGATACGCTAAAAGCTTCTTCTGTTATGCCTGCTTCAAAAAGAGATATTGCTTCTTTTGCATTCATGTTTTTAATATCTGTATCACTTGTCGCATATTTAAAGGTAAAATCTTCTCCTTTTTTACCAAAGACGATAACACCTTTATCTTTTTTATCATTCTCTCTTCTAATTCTTGATCTATATGGCAAATTGACCGCATTATCGATCAGCTCAGGATGATTTAATTTCAATTTATTGTAAAAATCTTGATAATAAGCATCCCAAGAGACTTGTTCGTTTTTTTGATTTTCCTTTTGATATTGAGCTGTGTAGAATGATTTTAAATCTTCATCAGAAGTTAATATCCGAGTATCTTCACCTAGTACAGCTTGAATTACTGCAAGTTTAAGAGTTGATATTTGTTTTGTTCGGGTTTCTTTTTCCCCAATATTCGTTGGGAAATAATTATAAATAAAAAGCTCATCGAATATTTTCTTATCAATACGATTTATACGTCCTACACGCTGGATCACTCTGGTAGGGTTATAAGGGATGTCATAATTAAAGATAATGCCTGCACGATGCAAATTATAGCCTTCTGAGATGGCATCTGTAGCGACTAATACATCATAATCATTCCTTTTCTCAAGTTTATAAGAGGCATCAAAATTTTCTCTAATTATTTGTTTATTCCTATTTGTTGCATCACCAGAGGAGTACTTAAAAACTCTAAAATCGCTTTTAATACAATCATACAAATAATTTGCGGTATCAGAAAACTCAGAGAAAATGATTATTTTTCTTTGTGGATTCTCTTTTAATAAGTTTTTTATAATCACTTTGAAATGTTCTACTTTAGGGTCAGACTGGACACAGCTCCAATCAGATTTTATTTGATTTAATAGTGTTATATCACTTTCCAAATCGACTATAAAAACAGGGGTTAAATCCTTCTTGTCAATCAGTATCAAACCATTTTCAATAAATTTTCTTAGATGATCTTCAAAGAACAATTCTTCTAAATCAACATGAATATCATCACATTCATCTTCAAGCAATGAGTCAATATCAGGGAGTTTCCCCTTTTTGTAGATGGGTACTTTTCCTAATCTATTATACCATTCCTTAATATTTTCAAAAGATTTAATCATATTATCAAGGGAGGATCTAAAAGCATAAACAGAACTTTCAAATCTTCTTACTAAAAGCTTTTTCATAAAATCTGCCAAATTAGTTTGAGACATTACTAAAAAATCGCCATCTCCAAAATCTTTGTTCATTATCTTTTTAAAATCTTCCAGATTATTCAGGTAATTTGCCGGTTTATAACGAGAGCATTTCAAACCTTCTGTTTTATCTGTTGATTGTATCTTTTCTAAAGTGCTCATATATAAATCACTTAAATCACCTAGATTATACTCTTGAATCTCAGGATCACGAACCGCTGAAAAGGATATTTTTTGTTTTTTCAAGTCATTTTTATATTCTTCAATAGTTTCTAGATCAAGGCGACTTCTTCTTATTATGATTGGACTTAGAATATCCCTAATCTTTTCTGATAAAATATTTATCTTTTTTGTTAGATTATTTGCCGGTGTTTTCTGATTCTTTTGCTCTTTTTCTATTCTTTTGTATTCCGCTATCAAAGTAATAAATTGCAGTGCTAAATTATCTACGGTTTGAATGGTTGATTTTGTAGGTATTTGAAAGAACTTTATCATGGAAAAAATATCCTGAGGTCTGTTATTAAAAGGTGTAGCTGAGAGTAAAACTACTTTATTACCCTGACAAAGCTGATGAAGTAATCCATAATCATTAGTAAATTCATTTCTATATTTGTGTGCTTCATCTATTATTATAAGTTTCTCTTCATCTGAATCATTTTCCAATAAAGCCTTATCTATTTTGCCATTACTATATACTTTTGCATTAAAACTGAAGGAATAACGATAATCATTCCATTGATCAATCAGATGAGGAGGAGCAATAATGATTGTTTTTTTTCTTAAATTATAGGCAATCGCTGAAGCAATTATACTCTTACCCAAACCAACAACATCAGCAATAATAACACCATTGTGGTTTTTAATGATTTCTAATGCTTTATGAAGAGCATCAATCTGATACTTTAAATTGAAATACTGATTATCGGTAATATCTGCTGGCATGGTTACTTCATCTTTTGCATTTAATGAAAAATATTCATGTAATACTCTGATATACAATAAAAAAGGCTTGGGTAGTTTATCTATCCAGATTTTATCCATTACATCCTTATAAAAATCATCTAAGTTATTTTGATTTATTACTTCAATAGCATCTTTCCACAACTCATCAAAGATGATTTTTCCTTGATTATAATTTTCATCTCTGAATAAAACATTGATTTCATGTTGATCGACTAATCCAGAACGAGTTAGATTGCTAGAACCTGTAATCATTGTACCTGGGAAATGACCATTTTGATTATGAGTGTCTTTATTTTCAAATAAATATAGTTTTGCATGATTAGGATGGAGCGTTTTTCTAATTTTAAGACTTCCATTTTTTATTTTTTCTACAAATAATCTAAACGCATTTTGTTTGCTTTCGTTGTCAAAATAATCAGTTTCGTTAAAAAATTGAGTAAATGAGTTTAAGTAATTTTTTTTTATTTCACCTCTTGAATGATTTATATCCTCAATTAAGCTGAATTCACGATATTTGTTCATTATATTTTTTTCAATGTCAAGTCCAATTAGGATTCTAATTTCTTTATCTTCAACATCTTTATAGATTTCATTAAAACCAGAAAAATAAAAATATCCTACAAGCATTGAAAGTTTACTTGAAGATGGCAATATGTCTTTTATTACATTAGCCATTAATTCTTTTCTATTTGTTATAAATTGAGCCATGTTACCCTCATATTATATCATATAATTCTTTTTATTATCAATCATTTGAATAAACCATCACTTTTTTACTATTTGTCAATACTTTTTTTGATTTTATGCTAAATCTCTACAACTACGTTTGATTCTATTGTAATACAATCCTTTAATGACCTAATAACAAAAATTATTACATTCGTATTATGTAGAGATGGAATGTACGATAGAGGGCAAAGCACGATAGAGATGCAATGTACGATTGAGACGCAAAGCATTGCGTCTCTACAGGGGTTGGTATCATATTGGGAATTATATTGGTTTTCGTCAGCTTTTCTTATAATTCCTCTAATTTAAAAAATTGATCTTGCTCCCAATTTTCTGGGTTGTTTTCAATATAACTGATAATTTGTTGAAATTCCTGATCATTACGAATAATATGGTCGTGGAAACTGGATTGCCATGCGAAATTGGGGTTAATGATGTGAGCATTTTTTGTAACCCCAATTTTAAAACCACGAACAATTGATGCTAAATTTTTGGATTGTGATTCAAATTTATTTTTATAATCGATATCCCATTGGGAATTATATTGGTTTTCGCCAATAATGACAATTGCGTGGAAATGGTTTGGCATTATGACAAATACCCCCATGATTAAATTCATATCAGGACACATTTCGAATGTTTTTAGCCATTCTAATTCAACAATTTTACCAATTTCAGACAATTTCATTTTATTGTTTTCAATTTCACCGAAATAATGAAACCGATGGGTGGTGCAAATGGTGATAAAATAGGCACCTTCATTGGCATAATCCCAGCCCTGCATACGGGCAGAAGGTATTCGATATTTGTTTTGGTATTTTTCCATTATAACACCATTTTAATAATATTACGTTGAGATGCAATGCACGATTGAGATGAAATGTGCGATAGAGACGCAAAGCACGAAAGAGACGCAAAGCATTGCGTCTCTACAGGGGTTGGTAACATATTGACCTCTAGGATAAAAAAAGCATAAATTTCATTTTAATGCAAGTTTTTTTTAATATCAAAACAAATTAGTATGTTAAATGAATGCAACATGATTTGATGTTATTGCATAACAATCTTTTAATGACCTAACAACAAAATTAATTGGAATCGTATTATGTAGAGATGGAATGCACGAAAGAGACGCAAAGCATTGCGTCTCTACATAAAAATTAGGCAAAAAAAAATCCTGCATTTCTGCAGGATTAAAATGGTGGGCGTTGAGGGACTTGAACCCCCGACCACTTGCTTGTAAGGCAAGCGCTCTCCCAACTGAGCTAAACGCCCATTTTGAAAAATTTACGATTTATTGGTCGGGGTGAGAGGATTCGAACCTCCGACTTCTTGATCCCAAATCAAGCGCGCTAACCGGGCTGCGCTACACCCCGTAAATTTCATTCACACTATATATGCCTTATTACCTGTAGTGGTATTTTCTGTCAAGAATAATAATAATAATTTTAAATAATATTTGTAAAATAGTATTTTAATTTTATCCAGAATCTCATTTATTTGAGGTTAAAAAACAGATAGAAAAGGAGTTAGAATTTATGATAGAAAGTACTCTAATAAAGATGTACAACCACTGAAAGCATGGGAAAAATGGAATTGAAAACGAGAAGAAGAATTATGAAAGCATACTCTTTGACTATTGGAACCTGAAGTCTTTCGGATTTTGGTAGTTTTTAGGGATTCTAGTTTTTACATTAGGCTTAGTCATCTTTTGATAATTTATTGGAAATTATCTCCAGACATGAGGATCTGTAAGGGTTTTATAAATTTAAATTGATTTGTATGTTCTGAAGACTGTGCTGAGAAATTGATAGTAGCGACATGCTTCGAAGGTTTGTTAGTATGATATGAGGATGTTATGTATAATATGTATATATTCAAAAGGTTAGAGAAAGAATATCATATATTTTCTACAGAGCAATGTGTAAAGCACAATAAATCATAAGAATAGATATACTTGCAAGTATCAACTAATATTAGACTATCTCCAAGCAAGGAGTAAGCTACCAGTAAGGTAGGGTTGGTGTACTGCAGATAATGGCAAATCAGAGATTATGCAATAAGAGATAAGAGATAAAAGCTCATATCAGGCTGTTGCCTGTTTGGTAAAAATGAAACACCTAGTTTTGAGATTGTCCTTTTCAAAAATGATAACTGTTTGAGAAGATAGGGTTAATTCTTTGAAATGGTATTCTTCATTTCTTTTGCCTTGATGCAAAATAAACGAAGCAAAGAAAAAATCAAGCCCTAGGAAAAAACTTGCTATCTCCAGTCACTCTCAGGGACTCCGCCATAGCTTGCCAATGGGTAAGTTAAATTATGAGGTAAACCATTGTCTTCAATCAGAATGGCTGTTCGTTCCCCTTCGAGTTTCCCTACGACTTTACGCCATTTTTTCATGGGCATTGTCTCATTGATACCTGGATATTTAATATATTTTATGGATTGATTAATTAATTAAAATAGACAAATACACAAGTTGTTTCATAGGAGCTCATATCAGGCTGTTGCCTGTTTGGTAAAAATGAAACACCTTGTTTTGAGATTGTCCTTTTAAAAAATTGACATCTATTGGAGAAGATATGGATATTTCTTTGAGATAGTATTGTTCATTACTTTTGTCTTGATACCTGGATATTTAATATATTTTATGGATTAATTAATTAAAATAGACAAATACACAAGGTGTTTCATAGGAGAAAAGGTCTATATGGAGCTTATAGGTTCATTTTCTTGGTTATAAGAAAGAGATTAGTTAAAAGAGAGTCTATATATTTTAGAAAGACACTGCAGTTATTATTATCGAGAGTTTCAATTTTTATTGACGAAGATAAAAGAAAGATTTTTGTAGTTCTCATTAAATTATAGAAATATAGATAATAAGGACTTTTTATGATCATACCCTATAATCTTGAGTTAAGTTCAGATTATTATCAAGATATAAGACTCTATACAAATAAAGTGATAGAAGAACTCGTACCAATACAGGAAGCATTGGCTGAGGAATTGATGCAAAGTAAGCATTATAAGGAGAAGGATCCTTTATTGGTTTTTATAGATCTGTTAACATTTTCAGTATTAAACAGAGCATATTATCAGCAATTTCCAATAATATCTTCCATTCAGAATCAGATATTTAAGCGATTGATATATATCAGGAAGATAAATCCGATTATGAAGCCTTTCATTGATACCATTAGAGGGTATTTATCAGAAAGATATTTAAGGGTTCGAGCGACAAAAGGGAAAAGAATTGTATCTAAGAATACCTTAAATTGTTTAATTCTTTGGATGGAATCAGTAGGAGAGTTTGATCAAGAGATTATAAGGTTACGACCGATCATTTCATATTTAGGAAGCCAAGAGAGAAAGAAGTTTCATAAGAGCATTTCAATTTTAGAGAGAATAGGCGCACAATTTGAAGATTATTGTGAGCATAAGATAGGATATTTATTGAAGGACTATCAGACATTTCAAAAGCAATTCGTACCGACTCATCTATACAATGAGGATTATCATTTAATTACACGTCAAAAAAATGAGTATTATTTGAATATGATAGGTGCTGAAATCATGAATAGAGCTTTTAAAGAAGCGTGGAGAAATTCAGAAAATCATTATATAATCCTAACATCATGTATGCGAAAGTACACAGATCATCAGTGCAAAGCTGTCAACAATGGTGTTGACATGACATGTAAACATTGCAACACAGCATGTACAGTTTCTCAAATAGATAAAATAGGCGCAGAGTATGGATTTAAGACGAGGATAATCACACATGCAACAGGGTTTTCTCGTTGGTTTTTACAGGATTTTATCAAGAATTCAACAGCTATTATTGGGGTTGCTTGTGTTTTAAATTTATTTAGTGGCGGTTTAGAGGCTTATCATGCAGGGGTTCCAGCTCAATGTGTTTTATTGGATCAGCCTGGTTGTCAAAAGCATTGGCACCATCAGGGTTTTTCAACCAAGCTATCATTAGAGAAGTTAAAAGAAATAATCAAGCAGAGAAAGGAGAACGAATAAACTTCAAATATTATTAAAAAGAGTGAATTCTATCCCTATGAGAACAGAGAAAATTAGGTAATTCATAGTGGTAAAAAGGACTAGATAACATGTAACATAGCAGAAACAGTGAGACATATATGAAACACACAGATAAATTTTGTAAGATATAGATATGATGTAAGATAGGTAATTATGAAATAGCAAATGAGTCATAATAGTTACAATAGAATAAAATAAAAATTAGCTAAGTAGTTCATTTAAAACAAATAGCATAAAGTATTTACAGTGGCATACATATTGCTTTGTATATATAGAGAAGAAGATAGAATAGGAGATATACATGAGAAAGATCATCCTTTTCATCATTGTGATATTCAGTTTTGGAACGAGTCTTAATGGTCAGGACTTTTATGACATTGGCACAGTAAATAGCATTCATTTGTATTTTAGTCAGGCAAATTGGGATCAAGTATTAGATCAACTTTATGCAGCAGGGGAAGAACGTTTAGTCGGGAATGCGGTGATTAATGGCGTAAGCTATGACAGTGTTGGCGTGAGGTTTAAGGGGAACAGTTCCTATTCTGAAACGAGATCGAAAAATCCGTTTAATATAAAATTGGATTATATTATCGATGATCAAAAAATAGGTCCATATGGGACCATCAAGTTAGCCAATGGATTTTCAGATCCATCATTTATACGAGAAACGATGGGATATGAAATAGCCAGGAAATATATGCCTTCCAGCAAAGCCAATTATACTGATCTTTATGTGAATGATGTATTAATCGGAGTTTATACCTCAGTTCAAGATCTTGATGATTATTTTGGAGAACAGAATTTTAATACAGGAGATTTAGCTCGAATCAAGGGAATTAATGACAGTATGAATTTATGGTCAATATGGGGATACATCAATGCGACACCTAGTTCATATACCAATTATTATGAGTTAGACTCAGGAGAGAATCTGACAAGTTTTATCAATTTTTTAAATATTTTTAATAACAATAATTCAGAGATAGAGAGCGTATTTAATGTAGATCGTCATTTATGGATGACAGCATTTGATAATTTATTTGTAAATTTAGATGCGCCGATCAATTTTGGACACAATTATTATTTATATGAAGACAGTGATCAGCGGTTTAATACTGTATTATGGGATTTAAACATGTGTTTTGGAGGATTTACTCATTTGATAACCGGTGCTAACTTGAATTTGAGTACGATGCAGAATTTAAATCCGTTATTGAATACAACTCATGCTTCCTATCCAATCTTGAATAAAGTGTTTAACAATGAGATGTATAAAAGAATGTATATTGCTCATATGCGAACCATGATTGAGGAAAATGTAACGAATGGATGGATAGCAACAAGAGGAGCAGAATTGCAAACAGTTGTTGCTTCCCATGTTCAGTCAGACCCAAATTTTTTCTATACCTATTCTAATTTTAATAGTAATTTAAACAATACAGTTACAGGTGGAGGTCAAGGAGGTCCAGGGCAAGGTAATACTGTAGGTATTACACAATTGATGAATACAAGAGCAACTTATTTATTATCCAGCACGCCATTTCAAGGAACTATTCCAAGTATCAATTCATTTACTTATAGTCCAGAACAAGTTCAAGCAAATAGTAGTGTAACTTTTATAATGAATACCGCCAATGCCTCAAATGTCTATTTAGGATATCGGCAAGGTCAGGTTGGGAAGTTTACTCGTGTGCAAATGTTTGATGATGGGAATCACAATGATGGCATCTCTGGAGATGGAATTTTTGGAATAGACATACAAGTAGGTCAGAGTTCCATTCAATATTATGGATATGCTGAGAATAGCAGTCAGGGTAAATTTATACCAGCTCGAGCAGAATTTGAATTTTTAGAAATGCCAGTAGGAATATTGGTAGATAATGTTTGTATCAATGAAGTCATGGCAAAGAACACCTTGATAACAGATCCTAATGGTGAATTTGATGATTGGGTAGAATTATACAATCCAAGTGACGCTTCGATTGATATCGGAGGCATGTATATGGTTGATAGTCATTATAATGAAGGGCTCGCTTCATGGACACAAATACCGACCACATCACCAGAAACAACAACAATGCCTGCACATGGTTATTTAGTTGTCTGGTTTGATGAGCAAGTGAGTCAAGGACCTCTTCATATTAATGAGAAATTAGGGGGATCAGCTGATGCAGTCTATTTGATTTCTTCGAATGGAACAACAGTCATAGATAGTCTGGTATGGACAGCGGAGACAGGATTGAATACAGATGACGTATCAATAGGGAGACTTCCTGATGGTGGGGATAATTGGATGTTATTTGGAGCAAATCAACCTTATCCAACCACACTAGGAGCAACTAATCAGAGCATGGAAAACAGCGCACCAGTTGTCACGAATATCCAATATTCTCCACATGTTTCAACGTCAGAGACACCCATCACTATTTCAGCGAATGTTATTGATGCAGAAGATAATCTAGTCTCTGTGCAGTTACTTTGGGGGATTGGAGATTGGACGTTGAACACACAAACTATGAATGTGGCAGATTCTTTATATACTGGGTTGATCGGACCTTTTCCAGTTGATACATCCATACAATATAGAGTTAAAGCTACAGATTTAGTTCAAGAAAGCACCCTGTCGCCGATATATACTGTCATCATAGGATACACCGTTCCAACACTGTATATCAATGAATTTATGCCTGCAAACACCTCAACCATTACGGATGAGAATGGAGAATATGAAGATTGGGTGGAAATCTATAATCCGAACGATTATTCAGTTGATCTTGGAGGACTATATTTAACAGACAATCATTATCCTGAAACAGCAACAATGACACAAATCCCGATTACAGATGCCATTACAACTATACCAGCTCATGGATATAAGATGTTTTGGTTTGATGAAGATATGGATCAAGGCATTTTTCATGTGAACACCAAGCTTGGAACGAGTGGAGATGCTATTTATTTAGTTGGTCCTGATATGCAAACAATCATTGATAGTGTAAGTTGGAATGCATCAACAGGTTTTGGATCAGATCTATCAATGGGACGCATTACCGATGGAGGAGATAGTTGGACCTTATTTGGAGCAGGTTTTGAACATAACCCTACTCCTGGAATCAGCAATAATCCTGTGGGTAATTCAGGAGAGAATGGTTCGCCAGCTATTATGGAACTTTCAGTTTATCCAAATCCAGTCAAATCGAAACTTCATATAAATTTAAAAGGAACAAAGTCAAGTTATAAGGTTCAAATTTATAATATCAAAGGTCAGTTAGTGAAAACATACAATTCACTTGGAGAGAAATCAACAGATTGGGATTTGCGAGATCGAAGTTCTAAATCCGTTGGTTCTGGATTGTATTTTTTAAGAGTAATAACAGGAAGTAAAACATTTACCAGAAAGATAATCATCCTTCATTAAGGAAGAAAAAATAGGGGTATGGGGACTGAAATAGGGGCAGTTCCCATTTTAAAAATTATTTTTTTGATGATTACCTAAACAATATTATTTAATATAATATACTTTTGGGGGGGCTCTTTCTCAAGTCGAATCACTAATCGGCAAAATGCACAATAATTTATGTGATACTTTTCAAGAAATATGAGAAAAATAAAGACTTTATACGATTTATTACTTGACATAACTCAATAAAAAGGTATCATTATATGAGCTAAAAGAAGGAATGACGCTTATTGATAGAGCGGAATTAGGGTGGTCTATGTGAGATTAAAAATTTATTTATTAGGTCTAATATTATTAATAACAACTGTTTTATTTCCCAGAGAATTCATACCGAAAGAGCAGGGAAATGAGATAAACAAGAGTATTTATCATCATGATATTGACAGTTTGAAGATGCTATTGAAGCAGACGGATAAAAAAGAAGAGAAGATAGAAATCTTGTTTAAAATATTAGAGAGCAAATATATAAACAATATAAATTCAGAGGAAGAGATAAAGCAGTTAGAAAAAGAGTTGAATAATAAAGTTTATACATCTCAGAATGCCCGAGCAGATTATCTTATAGGCAATTATTTAAAGATAAATGGTGCGGGTAATGAATCAATGGAGCGATATTACAGAGCTTATCAATACTATACAAATACGAATAATATAAAAGAAAAGGCTCGATTATGTTTAGCGCTGGCAGAGAATCTTAGAGCTTTTGCTGAGCTTGATAAAGCATTGGAGTTTTTGTACATTGCTAAGAGCCTCTGGAATGATCCCGATGATCGTTTAACGGCAGAAATCAATGATCGTTTTTCAGCTGTTTTTTTTGAAAGTGGTCTTGTGCCAAATGGTAATCCTTTAAGAGATAGTTGTTTAGTATATGGAGAACGATCATTAGAATACTCAATAAAACATCAGGATCACTCTCTAATATTATCGACAGGAAATATTCTGGGTTCTTTGGAAAAGAACAAAAGAAATTTTAAAAAATCTCTTGAATACTTTAATTTAGCACTACGATCTGCAGAAATATCAAAAAGGCTTGCAGATAAAGCTTTATTATATACGAATATTGCCAGACTTTATGAAAAACAAAATTTACATAAAAAAGCTTTGGAGACCGCTTTAATTGGTTATAATTTAGCTAAACAGACAAATGTAAAAATATATATACTGATGAGTAGTCAGGTAGTTTATGAATATTATAAAGAACTAAGAGATTTTGAAAAGGCACTCTATTATCATGAAATTTATCAGGAATATCGTGATATTATTTATATGGAGGAAAAAAATCGGCAAATTAATTTAACCGCTACCAAGTATGAACTGGAAAAGATTAATAAAGAAAATGAATTACAAAAGATAAAAATTAGTAAACAAAACCAACGACTAGTTATTCTTTGGAGTACTATTATATTTGCATTTATCTTAGTATTTATCTTTTTTTACAGTTTAATAAAAACGAAGAAATTAAACATTGAAATCAGGGAAGAGCATAGAAAAGTGCTACAACTTGAGAAAATTAAGTCAGTCTATGCTATGGCTATAACAGCAAATCATGAGTTGAATCAGCCTTTAACTGTTATGAAGGGTAATATAGAAATGTTGGAAATGAGTCTAGAAAATTTAACAGAGAAACAAAAGAAATATCTCAATAAAATTAATATTTCTTATGAGAAATTGCTATCCATCCTGCAAAAATATCGGGAGAGTAATCCCATGCATTTTGAAATATATGCAGAAGATGAGGTGATGGTCATATTTGATGATGATCAAAAAGGAATAGAAGAACAAAAAAATAACGAGTAAAGTTTAATAATAAATTTATTAAGATAAAAAATAAAAAGAATCACTAATGATAATCAAAACTGATTTCATATCCCATCATATAATAATATTCATACAAATCAATAACTCTTTGCCTAGTCATAGAACGTTTTTTAGCAGAGAATTGAGCTTTGAATTTATGTTGTGTTGTGGTATCAGGATTGTTTAGAAAGTTCGCTTGTATAAAATTAATTTCTTTATTATATTGTTTAAGCCATTCATCTTGGGCTGATTGAAAAGCAGAGATATATTGGTCATTGATAACAACTCTTAATTTATTATAGATAATTTCTAACTCATGATCCCAGATTTTGAGGTAGTTTTCTTCAATTTCAGATAATTCAATGATTGAAGATGCTTTTTTAATCTCATTACGGTATTCTTTATCAATGGGATTGTTTTGGATAATGTTAGAGAATTCATGATCTGACTGAAAGATTCCATAATAAATACAACTGTCAGAATTTGCTACTTGAACAAATAAACTTGTCAGCACAGAGTCCTTTTCTGCATTAAGATGAGTAGTCCTTTTTTTAGTTTTAATAAATGGATTATATTTGGGAGGAATTCGATCACAAGCAGTAATTAGAATAATAAGTGTGATATAAAGATAGAATCTAATTCCTTTCATCATAACCTCTTCAAAGTTTTTGTAACTATACTCATAAAAAAAATGAATGTCAATAAATTTATTCTTGACTATATTCTTTTTTTTTAATTAATAGGTAAAAAAGGAGTCAATAATGAAATGGTATTGGAAAGTAATTATAATTTTGTTAATCATAATTTTAGTATTTGTCGCGGTATCTTATTTAGTAATACGATCAGCATCAGTTCCTTCAAAAGGTGAAAAAATTATGACCTATAGCATGCCGAAAAAAGCTTTATTGATAATTGATATGCAGGAGGACTTTATTGGTGAAAAATCATCAATGAAGGATAGGTACCCTTATCGAGAACGAGTAATTAACTTTATTAATAATATTCAAGCAGATGCTCAAAAAAGGGGAGTTGAAATTATCTATATTCGACAAGAATATTCAGGATTTTTAAATTCAATGATGTCTCATGTCTATCTCAAAGGTTCTGCATTAAAGGATAGTCCCGGAGCTCAATTAGATAAAAGGATAAATGTTCTGAGTAAAAATGATTTTGTAAAATCTAAAGGCGATGCCTTTTATAATAAGGCTTTAAATGATTTTTTAGTTAGTAATAGTATTAATGAATTATTTATAACGGGATTAGACGGTCAGTATTGTGTCCATTCTACGATTAAAGGAGCTCTTCAAAGAGGGTATAAAGTTCATGCAATCTCTGATGCAATACTTGTAGGAAACATGGATAATTGGGATCTTTTGTTTAAAGAATATCAAAAAGAAGGTGTTGAAGTCAGAAAATCGTATAAATCAATATTTTAATTGAGAAAGAAATAAAAAGAGTCAGGAAAGATCCTGACTCTTTTACTTTATAACAAGTAATATTTATTTATGATATTTTCTGATAAATTCTTCAACTTCAGGAATTCCTCCCTGGAATATGAGATAACCATTATATGGTTCACCAGGTGTAATGTCTCGGGATTTAGGAGTTAGCATTAATTTTCTAACTTCTTCTCTATCTTGAGTTTGACCTAAAGCCCAACCTAGTTTAATATAAGCTGTTTCTGGTAACATATTTTCAGTTGGAACTATACCTAAGCTCATCAGATCTCGTCCTGTATCATAAACAAACATATGGACATATCCCCATAATGTTTGAACTGTCATATAGATATGAACGCCTTTATCAATTGCTCTTTTTATAGCTGGATAAACGGGTTTATTGATATGACCGAGACCTGTACCGATTATAATAATACCTTTGTAACCATTGTCTGTTAAAGAATCTATGATATCTGGTGCCATATTGGGATAATAATAAACCATGGCTACTTTTTCTTCAAAAAATGGTAACACATTGACATGCTTATCTTTTCTTCTAAGATTATAATCGTTTTTTATTGGTGTGATTTTATCACGAGTAACCATTGCTAATGGCGTATCTCCAATGGTTCTAAAAGTAGAACGATAAGAAGAGTGCATTTTTCTTACTCTGGTTCCTTGGTGTAATAACCCATACTCATCACTAGTAGGACCAAACATACAAACCATTACTTCAGCTATATCTGAATTGGCTGCAGTATTTGCGGCATGCATAAGATTTAAAGCAGCATCAGAGGATGGTCTGTCTGAAGAACGTTGAGATCCAACCATAACAACTGGTATAGGTAGATCTTGTAACATAAATGAAAGCGCTGCAGAAGTATAATGCATGGTATCAGTTCCATGACCAATAATTATACCTTCAGTTCCTTTTTTTACTTCTTCTCCAATAGAAATAGCCAGTTTTTTATATTGTTCAGGACCCATATTCTCAGAAAAAACAGCAAAAAGCTTTTCTGTTTCCAGATTACAAATATCAGCAAGCTCTGGAACAGCGCCATAAAGTTCGCCAGGAGAAAAGGCAGGGATAACGGCTCCAGTTCTATAATCAAGTCTCGAAGCTATCGTTCCGCCAGTCCCTAAGAGCTTTACTTTTGGTAAGCCAGCCGTGAAAGGAAACTCTTTTTCAGGGATTTTATAATGGGCTTCTTTATAGCCTGTTTCATGCATATCAAGAATAGTATTAATGTCTATACCCACATTATATCCTGTAATTAACTTGATTACAATGTGTTGATCATCATCGTTTTCTGATCTTGGGAGTATGATCCCCTGAAATTGACCTCTTGTTGTCTCAACAGTACAATCTCCCCAAACTCTCATTTTGAAATTCTTTAAAGTATCAAGAGATTTTCCTTTATAGCCTTTGAATACATCAAGCATCTTTTACCTCCGGATTTATGAAAGTTAAAACACGTTCTCTTAAATCTTTAAGAGGTATATTTCCTAAGGCAATCTTGTGCAATCTACCCATAATCCAATTTAATTCAGAATAAGGAATATTTTTAGATTTAGTGATAAAATTGGAATACATTTCATGCAATATAGGGATTTGTTCAATAATTTTTTTTGAATCCATTGGTTCATATCCAATTACAGATAATATTGAAGAAAATACCATGTTAGGATGTTTGAATAGAACAGGCATCATTTCGTTTAGGATATCTATTGTTAATTTTCTAGCTTTTATAAACTTGAATAAATCTGATACTTTATCGTGTCCAAAAGGTATTTCATGACATCCTTGAATACTCTTTATTTTATGTGCATAAAAAAGTGCAATCTGTTTTGGAGCAAGATCGTGATCTGCTGACAATTTCTCAATGATAGGCATTAAATTGTTTCTTAAAATATAGGTGAATGCATCAGAAGGGACACCCCATGCAGATAATTGTTGTAATCGATCATACAGATCCACAGGCAAATGTTTTCTTGTCTCTTCAATCAATTCTTCAGGAACAGAAATCGGCTTTGAATCTGTATCAGGATACATACGATCTGCTCCAGGTAAAACACGTTCAAAAATAGTTGTTCCATTTGGAAATGATTTACGAGTTTCGTTCGGTACGCCATCAAAAGCCATTTTACAACGTTCTTCAATAGTTTCTAATGCAGTCTTTAAATCTTCTTCAGGTGTCCAGAATAAGAGCTGAGAGTCATCTTCATTTGCTTTGAGTAGTGTAGCTATTGTTTTCCAATCATTATCTTTAAGAGTCATATTTAGCTCTTCTGAATAAAACATATTGGGTTTTTCTAAACAGGCAATAACTTTTAAACGATCGGAAATCTCATCTGCAAATGTTCTTCCTGGTTGGGTAAAAAATGATAATATATTATTAAAATGTGGTAAATTTACAGCAATAAGTTTCCAATTATCAGAAGAAGCATTTTTTAATTGAGGAATATGCTTTAATTCATCAGCAGGTATCTGAATTGATGAAATCTTCCAGTCGTTTTTATTTATGTCTTTGCTTAATAGATCTTTTTTAATCTCTAAAAGAGCCCATTGGCGAAAAGCTTCATTATGTGTAAGTTTTGGTATCCATGAGATATGGGATACACCTTTTATCTCAACACGGGTTCCCCCAGTTACACTGACGTTTACATCTTGTCTGGCTGCACCGATGCCTATCCTTGCTTTCCCTGAACTTCTAGCAAGAAAACGAATGTATTGACCCGCTTCTGCAGCTTCTTGCGGGGTTAACATCTCAGGATAGGTAACAGTCTCAATCAAAGGCATCCCTAGTCTGTCAGCATAATATACTCTTGTATGACGAATATCAGAAACCTCACGGCAACTATCTTCTTCAATACTAAATTGTATTAGTTTTATTTTTTTATTCTTTAAAGGTATTTCCCCCTCAATTCCTAAAATTGTCGTTCTCTGGAATCCAGTCGGAATACTCCCGTCAAGATATTGTTTTCTGGTAATATGAAGTTCACCCACTATATTCATTTTTAATAAAAGTGCGATTTCCATTGCATAAGCTAAAGCCTGACGATTTAAAGGGAAAGGTGGAGTATCATCAACTTCATAAGTACATGCTGTATCGTTTTTGATACGATAAACAATGTTTTTCTTTGTTTTAAACTCCATTAAAGCTGTCCCGTCATATTCACCCAATTCACTAAGTGTTGGACGCATATGACGAACGATTTCAGCATCATAATCATTAAAATCATGAAAAATACCTGCAGGGCAACGACAAAATAATTTCTTTTCTGTAGCTAACTGTTGATGGACTTCTAATCCACATTTAAAACCAATCTTCTGATAAGTCTCTGGATTAGCTGATTTCAACTCAACCCAACCGACTCTTTCACGGGTTTTCTGCCAATTCTGTTCCCACTGATTATCCATTGAATATTCCTTTCTAATATAATTCTTATCTCTTTAACTCACAATATTTACAAAGATAAAGAATCGTCAATAAATTTATAGAAATCAATGAATAAATCTAAAACCATTTCAAAAATATAACAATTTGTATAATCGAGTGGAGTATTAAAATAATAAACAAATCTGCATAATCCCTCTGAAAGAACCATACGTACAGTTCTCGAATATTGCTTCTGATAAACTTCAGTAATTGTTCAAATTAATTAAATAAAATCCCCTTTCAACTTTTAATATTCTATAGTTACATCTTATCAAACATGGAAATATGAATTAGTTAACTATTTAAAAATACAAAAGTTCACTCACCTTATGTAGCTTTTTCTTCCTGAGTCTTTCTTCAAACCTCATCATTACTAATGAAACTCTTGACCTTAGATTGACTCCCTGTCAGTTAGGTGTCAGGAATTCTTTCAATCAATTGGTTCAGCAAACATTCTGTTAAAAAAAATAGCCACATCTCTCAATGTGGCTATTTAATCTATTTAGTCTAACTATTTATCAGCAAATTTTTTATATGCTTCATAACGGTTTTTAACAAATTTAACCATTTCTTCTCTAAAGTTTTCTACTTTATCTGGGAAAGTTTGATTTAAAGAAGTATAGCGTTTTTCTCCTTCGATAAAATCGCGTACATCAATGGTTGGCTCTTTAGAATCAAGAGTAAATGGATTTTTACCTTCTGCTTTAAGAGCAGGATTGTAACGGTAAAGTAACCAATAACCAGAATCAACAGCTTTTTTCTCTTCTTTTTGAGCAAGAGACATATTGATTCCATGATTGATACAAGGAGCATAAGCAATAATAATTGCAGGACCGTCAAAAGCTTCCGCTTCTTTGATCGCATTCAATAATTGCATTTTGTTATATCCCATTGCAACAGAAGCTACATAGATATAACCATAGCTCATTAACATCATGCCAAGATCTTTCTTTGTTGTTTCTTTACCAGCTTCTGCAAACTTAGCAACTGAACCAAGAGGTGTAGATTTTGAAGCCTGGCCACCTGTATTTGAATAAACTTCTGTGTCCATAACTAGAACATTAATGTTGTTGTTTGATGCTAATACATGATCAAGTCCGCCATATCCAATGTCATATGCCCAACCGTCTCCACCAAATGCCCACACGCTTTTTTGAATAATGTAGTTTTGTAATTCTGTAATTTTTCTTAAAAGTGTAGCTAGTTCTCCTGTTGCTTCCTTTGAAGCACTTGAAATAAGAGCTTTAAGGTTTTTTGCATTTTCTTTTGCTGGTGCATCGGTAGCTTTCCAATTATTAATTGAATATTCAACTGCCGTTTTGAACTCAGCTGATATATCTAAAGCTACTAATTTTTTTAATGCAGATAAGAGTAATTTTCTGTTAGAATTTACAGCTAATCTCATACCTAAACCATATTCAGCATTGTCTTCAAATAAGGAGTTACCCCAAGCAGGACCATGACCATCTTTATTGGTACAATAAGGAATACTTGGGAAAGTTCCACCCCAAATGGATGAACAACCTGTTGCATTAGCAATGATCATGCGATCTCCAAATAACTGTGTAATTAATTTTACATAGGGTGTTTCACCACAACCAGCACATGCTCCAGAGAATTCCATTAATGGTTGTTTAAATTGACTACCTTTAACGGTTCCTTCATTCCATTCACCTACAACATCATTAGTCAGATTAATAAAGAATTCATAATTTGCTTGTTCTCCATTTTCTCTTTCTTCTGCTATCGGTTTCATTACTAAAGCTGCTTTTGGACATTCTTGAACGCACGCTACACAACCCTGACAATCATCAATATAAACTTGAATCTTATAATCAAGATCATTCTTACCAATTGCTTTGATGGTTTTAAAGGTTTCTGGTGCATTTGTTAATTCATCTTTGTTTATCTGTTTTGCTCTGATAGCTGCATGAGGACAAACTACTGAACATTGATTACACTGGATACAGTTTTCAGCTATCCAATGAGGAACAAATGCTGCCACACCACGTTTTTCTAAAGCTGCGGTACCTGTTTGCATTACGCCATCTATCGGCATTTGCGAAACTGTGATTTGATCTCCCTGTTCACGCATAATCGGTTCAATAACGTTTTTGATAAATTCATTGGCATTATCAGAGATAAGCTTTTTAATTGGTGTACATTGTTCTGGTATTGAAGCTGGAACAGCTATTTCTAATAATGCTTCATTTGTTAAATCAACTGCTTTATTATTCATTTCAACGATTTCAACACCTTTTTTACCATATGATTTTTCTATCGATGTTTTGATTAATCCTATTGCTTCGGTACGATCTAATACGCCTGAAATCAAGAAGAATGCAGTTTGCATTACGGTATTGATTCGACTACCTAAACCAACTTCATTTGATATTGTTAATGCATCAATATTAAAGAATTTGATCTTCTTTTCAATGATCGTTTTCTGCATATCACAGGTTAAATGATAAAAAGCTTCATCTCTGGACCAATTGGAACATAATAAGAATACACCACCTTCTTTGATTCCAGATAATATATCATAACGACCTATGAAAGCCTGATTATGACAAGCAACAAAATCTGGTTCTTGAACTAGATATTGTGATTGAATTGGAGATTTGCCAAATCTTAAATGACTACGAGTAATACCACCTGATTTTTTAGAATCATACTGGAAATAACCCTGTGCATAAAGATCTGTATTGTCTCCAATGATTTTAATACTGTTTTTATTAGCTCCAACTGTACCGTCTGAACCAAGACCCCAGAATAAACAGCTTTTTGTTCCTTGTGGAATAGTATTAATATTTTCTTTAACAGGTAATGATAAATTGGTAACATCATCAACGATACCAACTGTAAAGCCATGGAAACAAGCTCCATCAAGATGTTCATATACAGCTTTTACCATAGAAGGGGTAAATTCTTTAGAAGCTAAACCAAAACGTCCACCAATAATTGTCAGATCATTGCGATCTTTTAATGCGGTAACGATGTCCTGATAAAGTGGTTCGCCTAAAGAACCTGGTTCTTTTGTACGATCAAGAACAGCTATTTTTTTAACTGTTGCTGGAATTATATCAATAAAGTGTTTTAATGAGAATGGTCTGAATAAACGAACTTTTATAAGCCCTAATTTAGCGCCTTTTTCATTTAAACTATTAATGGTCTCTTCTATGGTTTCTACACCACTACCCATCGCAATTATGATCTTTTCTGCATCAGGAGCACCAAAATAATCAAATAATTTATATTCGCGACCCGTTACCTGGGCTACTTTTTTCATATAGTCCAAAACAATTTCTGGTGTGACATCATAAAATCTGTTAACGGTTTCACGTCCCTGGAAATATACATCAGGATTCTGTGCTCCGACTTTGATCACTGGTTTTTCTGGATTTAAGGCTCTTGCTCTGAATTGTTCTACATATTCTGGTTCTAATAAAGATTGTAAGGTTTCGTAATCAATTTCTTCAATCTTTTGAACTTCTGAAGAATTTCTAAATCCATCAAAGAAATGAACAAAAGGTATTTGTGATTTTAATGTCGATAAATGAGCCACTACAGCTAAGTCCATAATTTCCTGTACTGAAGCAGAAGCTAACATAGCATAACCAGTATTTCTAATTGACATTACATCAGAGTGATCTCCAAATATTGATAATGACTGAGCGGCTAAAGCTCTGGCTGAAACATGGAAAACGGTTGGTAATAATTCACCAGCAATTTTATGCATATTAGGGATCATTAATAATAATCCTTGTGAACATGTGAAAGTAGTCGTTAAAGCGCCTGCTGCTAAAGCTCCATGAACTGCACCTGCTGCGCCTGCTTCAGATTGCATTTCTATCACATCAACTCTTTCTCCAAAGACATTCTTACGATCAACTGCTGCCCATGCATCCGCCAACTCTCCCATCACTGACGATGGGGTAATCGGGTAGATTGCGGCAACATCACTATATGCATACGCTACATGAGCGGCAGCTGTATTGCCGTCCATAGTATGTTTTTCGAATTTCTTCATAATCTATCTCCTTTTTTTTAATAATCTCACATTACTTATTACCTTTATAAGAATTTTAATAGTCAGTTTTTGTCAATAAATTCTTAGTTTTTAAGAATAAAAATTAATGATTGTCTTTTCTTGAACTTACTATCCACTATTGATTTATTCTTCAAAAGTGATTATTTACTTTATGATGCTTGTCTGATTAATTTATACTAAATTCTCGAAGTCAGAATGATACTATCTTATAATCTAAAATTATTATTGGTTTATCTCTGTATTCAAATGAATATTCTCACTGATCTCATTTAAAATTATATACTTAACTAAATTACTATACCTGCCCTTTCTTGTCTTTCTTTGAAAAGATATTTCTCCTTCTTGATTAATATCCAAATCTTCCCTCAAAATCTTTTGCTTGAATATCAACAATTCTGCTCTAGAACACCTCAAATAGTTAAAATTACTGTTGACTTTTATCAATAATTTGTTATTCTATTACTAAAAATTAGGAGATCTTATGAAAAAGTATTTTCTGCTGATGAGAGGATCTCAGGAAGAATTCTTAAAATTAAATGAAACTGAACAATCTGAAGTTATTAAAGCTTATTCTGAGTGGGCAAAAAAACTTAAAATTAGTGGGAATTTTGTTGAAGGGAATGGCTTTTGCTCCGAAAGCATTAAATTAACGCCAATTGATGATATGATCTCTAAAACAATTAATCCTTATGAAAACACTAATGAACAACTGAGTGGTTATTATATTATTTTAGCTGAAGATGATCGGGACGCTTTTAATATTGCTAATGAATGCCCAGCTTTTAAGTATAATGAAAGCGTGGAAATTATTCAAATTGGTCATTAAGCCGAAGAATTTCACTCCGGCTTAACGCCATAATTCTCTTAACGCCATACCTTCTGAGATAAGTATTTGGAGGTGTCTGAGCTTATCTCTTCATGGTAATACTGCGGTAAAGAAATACTATTTGAATTGGGTGAAGATATCCCTACGATTCTTTTAATCTCATGAATTATAACATTCGACCAGTTCATAAGATCCCCCTTAGTCTTCTAGATATTTTTTATTCAATTTAGTCCCTTCCTTATATCCCGTACCAATCTCTTTACCTATCGAATAATAATGATTATCCATTGAATAAACGATTGGCTTGAGTTCCGATAATGGAGGAAGTACCTGTTTTTGATTTGAATTCTTTGTATAAATATCATCAATCCATGTTTCAAGGACTTTTGCTATAAATACATTTCTTTTTTCGAAAATTGTATGTTTAATAACTTCACATTCTAGATTTACTGGACATTCCTTTATCAAAGGAATAAATTCATTGCTGCCAAATTCATAATCAAACAATAAGTCCTTGGCCTCTTCTGCTCCGGAAATGATCCCACAGTAGTCAACTAATTGTACTTGACTTTCTGTTGGTATATTGATACTGAAAACCTTGTTATCCAAGATCCCTTTTGTTGAAAAATGAGAGTCTAACAATGAAATGACAATCATGGGTGGATTAATTCCCATGATAGCACAATCCCCTATCGTTGTAAAATTGACCTGTTTATTTACCACTGTCCCAATTAATACGATTGGAATGGGATACAAAAGAGGATATGAGCCGACCTTTACTTTCATGATTCTACCTAAAAACTTGTTTTATCTACAAAATTGAAGTCTTTTATTAACATGGTTGGCACTTTATTGTTAATATTTACGAGTTCTGAGATCCCTAATGATAAGATATTCTTCGTTACATTCTCAAGCGTTTCATTAAATCTGAAATTATTAACTGAGTTTTTGATCTTTCCATCTTCAAAATAAAGCACACCATCTCTTGTCATTCCTGTAAAATCTGCTGATTTCATATCATTCACGCGGATATACCAGAAATTGTTGATGATCAACCCTCTGCCGACTGATCGCATCATCTCTTCTTCGCTTGTTTCTCCACCCTCTATCACAAGGTTAGTCATGATTAATGGAGTGATATTAATCTTCTTGGCCCAAGAGCGATTACAAGGTAATGCCTGTAATACTCCATTTTTTACCCATTGGACAGTCTCTGTTATACCATCAGAATTGTAAGGAAAAACAACAAGATCTGTGTCTTCCGCACTTGTATGCATTGAAAATTTTTCTCCAAAATATCCTTTACCGATCTGATCAGTAAAAGGTGTAATTCCTTCATCTGCCATTTTGCGATTAAAAACCCAATATAGATACATAAAGTAATTACTAACTGCCTGTGGACGTAAAATAACTGCGATTTTCTCTGGATTCATATCAATCGGGTTTTCTAATGAATCAAACTGATTTACTAATTTATCCATAAATTCACTCTGATTAAAATGACTGAAATCCTTATCACCTATCTCTACTTTTGTTTCCTTCGGACCTTTTTTCATTGTCATTGAATAACTATAATATGTAAATTCGTATTCGCCCTCAAAACCATTCTTGGTAATGAGCCTGTTTAAACTGTACCCTTTGTTAAAATTACCCGATAAAATTGCGCCCTTCTTATTTGAAGCTTCTATTGATGTTTTGATAATCTCAACGATCTGAGCAGGACTTAAATCGAGTGTTGCTTGACTTACATTATTAATGTTTTTAAAATTCCTCTTATCTAAAGAAGGCACGTAATCTGGATCAGACATATTAAAACGGGCAATGTTTTCAGCAGTTTCCACCATCTTAACCAACGCTTCCTCTGATATATCATTGAGTGTACAAGACCCTATCTGATTGTTAAATACTGCTATATAGGTGATCTCCATATTGATGCCAGTACAATGTTGTGAAATGGCATTCTGACCAAAGCGTGTATTATGATCATCTGTGTAGCTTATATATAATTCAAAATCATCTGCTTTTGATAGTTTGGTAACTGCCTTTTGAATTGTATCCATGGTCGCTCTCATTTGGAACCTCCAACTTTAATATTTCTAAAACGAGCTAAAGATGATCCATGTGTCATTCTGGCTGATTGCATAGGTTGTCCTTTCCCACAATTAGTCACACCAAATGGCTTCCAATATCGTTTATCACAAATAGCATCACAACTATTCCAAAACTCAGGATTACTGGAACGATAGAGGATCTTCTTTAATGGACGATGTAACTTGCCATTCTTAATCTCCCAAAAGAAGTCACCACCAAATTGGAAATTCACTCGGTGCTGATCTATGGAAAATGACCCCTGACCTTGTATATAAACGCCATCTTCTGTATCAGATATCAGTTGTGAAGGACTTAACTCCTTCTCTCCTGGCAATAAATATAAATTCGGAATTCTATTAATGGGTTGATCATAATAATGAGTTGCTCTGGAACATCCTCTGGAATACTCATTTCCAATAATGGAAGCAGTATCTCTTGTTGTACCATATTCATTCAGTATTCCGTTTTTAATGATGTACCATTTTTGACCAGGGACTCCATCATCATCAAAACCTGCTGTCGCTAATCCATGCTCTAAGGTGTTATCTCCCATAAAATTCACGATCGAAGAACCATATTGGTAATTCTTTAATTTCTCAGGAGTGGCAAAGGATATGCCTGCAAAATCTGCTTCCCAGCCTAATACCCTGTCCAATTCGGTTGGATGACCAACAGATTCATGCATGGTTAATCCCAAATGTATAGGATCTAATAGTAATGTTCTGTAACTTTCTTCACTTAAACTGTCAGCATGTACTTTTAAATTTGCTTCTTCTGCAAGGCGGTCTGTTTTATCCAATAGATTTAAATCATTAATCCATTCCCAGCCTATCGCCTTGCCTCCCTCATTAAAAGATCTGGATTGCGTATCTTCTGCGGTCATAGCATATGCGGTAACTATAGGACTGATAAATAATGTATTGATATCTAATCTGGTTCCAATAGTAGATGCAAATAACTTTTCGTCTTTCTGGGCAGTAAAATATGATACTGCTTTTTTTATATTTGGAAAAGTAAGTAATTTACGGTTTATTTCAGCAAACAACTCTGTTTTTTCCTTTAATGATATGGAAAATGGGTCTATCTTATAAGGGGTCTGATATGATGCAATGTAACTTTTTTCATTAACTAATTTCAAACCTGATCCATTTTTTACCAGTGAAGATAGCTTAGCTATTTCATATGCTTTTTCTACTGTTTTTAAAACAGCTTCTTCAGTAAATATGTTTGAATGAGCAAAACCCCAAGCGCCATTCTTTAAAACTCTTATGCCATACCCATTAAGAATACTGCTGTCTGAGCTCTTCAAACTGTGATTTTCCAAATAGACAGATTCTGATGATGTTTTCTGAATACGAATATCTGCATAATCCGCACTCATATCAAGAGCTTTCTGCATCGCGATATCTAAATATCTCATATCATCCTCTTTTCTGATTTTTTCTTTTTAATACGCATATATAATGCCAATTAAGAGAACTTGTAAAATGCTCTCCCATTTAATGACTCATTTTATCTCTTTCTTTCCGTGTTATCAGTGCTTGTAAGACTTTTTTTGAATGGTTTCTTTAATTATTCTTGTAAATACTTAAATCTAAAGTTTTATTTTTATCCCCCGATAATAAATTGAAATCCGGTAATGTCGGAGGTTCTATGGATATTACGAATGTTGGCTCACAAACACAGGGATTAGCAAAATCTTTGCAAATGCAAAAATTGGGAGCTTCTGTCATCGATAAAACTCTCTCAAAAGTTAAAGATGTTCAGAATGCTTCCAACAATCAATCAAATACTCCTAAAGTTGAAAACTTAGGTAAAAATATTGACATAACTGTTTAATCATTACCTTTACCGGATTTCATATTTTCTCTCAATCAAGTGTAATAGTATATATGAGGTTGCAATACAAAACTTGTCGTTCTCTTCATGAAAATGTATTTCTTAATACTTCAAGTTCTAATATTCAAATAACCTGCTCTAATAATTCTTGCTATCCTTTTCTTTTAGTGCTTTCAGTGGTTGTAAAACTTATAGAGTGGCTCCATCTTTTATTAATTTTCATAACAAATATCAAAACGTTCATTATTTATTTGTGATACAATCAAATAACCATACTCTTCTGAATGAGCTTTTACTGTTTTCCCTATTAGAAAATTTCTCATAATTTCCTTTTTTAACATATTGTCCTGAAGGGTTGCTCTACCTTGCTCTAAGCACCCTATCGGCAATCCAATAGGTAACCAGATATAACCACTATTATTAGTAAATATATCTTTATCTACTGGTACTACAATCAAGGCGTATAATAAATAAAAAAACGATCTTTTTTTTATTTTCTCCAAAGCTATGTTAGGATTGATTGTCATTAATTTTCTGGAAAATGTTTTTACTGTTAGGTTGTCATATCTGAGAGTGATATCGAAATCACTGTTATTATTCACTTTTACCGCTAATACAGTAAAATTATTCTTATCCGCTTTCTTCTGATAGGTCATATTATTTGTATCTGCAAAAGGGCTTAATGAATATGAAAATTCAACATTTTGACTCTTTGAATGATAGGGCTTTTCAATAATTCTTACATTCATTTCAGAATATCTTGTTACACAGCCTGTTAATAATAATACTATTATCAATAATGTTAATACTCTCATAAAAACCTCTGTTTATTTTTTTTCATAAATATAAATTATTTAAGTTTCTGTCAATATTATTTTCTTGTATTGACTAAGATAGAAATTGAGACTGCCAAATCTTCTCCAATGAAACACCTTGTGTATTTGTCTATTTTAATTAATTAATCAATCCATAAAATATATTAAATATCCAGGTATCAAGACAAAAGTAATGAACAATACCCTCTCGAAGAAATGAAAAGACCTTATACAACATATGCCATCCTAAAGATATCCTCCAACGATGAAGCTTATCTCTTATCTTTTATCTTTTATCTGCAAATCTCTGATTTGCCATTATCTGCAACACGCCAGTGTTGCCTACATCGGTTTCATGGAATTTTCTTGCATATCTTTCTGTTTTTGTTGCTTTTGATAATATCTCGTAGAGACGCAATGCTTTGCGTCTCTTCAATTGCACACAACACCTGTTTATTGAACATAAATAAGACAATGGTTGGAGACTGTCCAAATCTTCTCCAATGAAACACCTTGTGTATTTGTCTATTTTAATTAATTAATCAATCCATAAAATATATTAAATATCTAGGTATCAAGACAAAAGTAATGAACAATACCCTCTCGAAGAAATGAAAAGACTTTATTCAACATATGCCATCCTAAAGATTTCCTCCAACGATGATGATTATCTCTTATCTTTTATCTCCTATGAAACACCTTGTGTATTTGTCTATTTTAATTAATTAATCCATAAAATATATTAAATATCCAGGTATCAAGACAAAAGTAATGAACAATACTATCTCAAAGAAATATCCATATCTTCTCCAATAGATGTCAATTTTTTAAAAGGACAATCTCAAAACAAGGTGTTTCATTTTTACCAAACAGGCAACAGCCTGATATGAGCTCCTATGAAACACCTTGTGTATTTGTCTATTTTAATTAATTAATCCATAAAATATATTAAATATCCAGGTATCAAGACAAAAGAAATGAACAATACTATCTCAAAGAAATATCCATATCTTCTCCAATAGATGTCAATTTTTTAAAAGGACAATCTCAAAACAAGGTGTTTCATTTTTACCAAACAGGCAACAGCCTGATATGAGCTCTTATCTTTTATCTCCTATGAAACACCTTGTGTATTTGTCTATTTTAATTAATTAATCCATAAAATATATTAAATATCCAGGTATCAAGACAAAAGAAATGAACAATACTATCTCAAAGAAATATCCATATCTTCTCCAATAGATGTCAATTTTTTAAAAGGACAATCTCAAAACAAGGTGTTTCATTTTTACCAAACAGGCGACAGCCTGATATGAGCTCCTATGAAACATCTTGTGTATTTGTCTATTTTAGTTAATTAATCCATAAAATATATTAAATATCCAAGTATCAAGACAAAAGAAATGAACAATACCATCTCAAAGAAATATCCATATATTCTCCAATAGATGTCAATTTTTTAAAAGGACAATCTCAAAACAAGGTGTTTCATTTTTACCAAACAGGCAACAGCCTGATATGAGCTTTTATCTGCAAATCTCTGATTTGCCATTATCTGCAGTGCACCAGCACTGCCATTATCTTCCCTGCGTAGCTCTTACTGATAGCTTACTGCTTGCTTACTCCTCCCTTGGAGCTTGATAAATATTACCTGATAGTGTTAACTAAATAAGTAAATTCATATAACTCACTTAAATACATTAAGTTAACTCTGAATATATCCCCAAAATCCTAATAACTTTTAAAAATTAACCAAATGGTTAAAAAAAGACTTGACGAGAATTATTACTTATTTTAATTAACCGTATGGTTAAACCAAATGGTTAAGAAAAGGAGGCACTATGGCACCAGCTAATTCAGAAGAATTAATTCTCGAAACCGCTGAAAAAATCTTTCTCGAAAAAGGTTTTGATGGAGCAAGAATGCAAGAAATCGCCGATAAAGCCGGCATTAATAAAGCACTTTTACATTATTATTTTAAATCAAAAGAAAATCTCTATCAAAAGATCTTTATTAAATTAGCAAAAGCTTTTTTTCCTAAATGTCTTTGAAAATGTAGATCTCTCTCTTGATTTTCAAGATTTTCTCAAAGCTTTTATCGAAAACTATCTCAATAATTTAAATGAAAGAAAAACTATCTTGCGTTTCATGATCTGGGAATTAGAAAATGAAGGTAAAAATATCAGTGAGTTTTTTAAGCGTTTTCTCCCCGGTGGATTTACTATTGATAACTTCCCCTTAATCCTTAAACTTGAACAGGCAAAAAAGGATGGAATCATTCGAGATATTAAAACAAGAATTTTAGTGCTAAATATCATAGGAATGTGTATTTACCCCTTTATCGCCAAAAATGTTATCAAACATATCTGGCAAGACTTTGATCTCTGTGATGAATCTTTCATTTCTGATAGAAAAACTGAAATCTATAATCTTGTCTGGAATGGAATAAAAAGGAGTTAAAATGAAAAAATTCTTACTTCTACTTGCTATGATACCCATCCTTCTTTTAGCTGAAAATCTTACCTTAAATGATTTATGGGATCTTTCCCTTCAAAATAATAAACAATTAAAACAACTAAAAACTCAAGCTTACTCTGCAAATTCTCAACTAAAAATCAAACAAGCCTCTTTTTTCCCAAAGCTTACCTCAAAAGGAAGCTATGCTTATGTGTCTGAAGTGCCTTCCATTAATCTCGGTATGCTTTCAAAAGAGATGAGTACGCATAGTAAATATGATTTCCTAGTTTCTCTTCAACAACCTGTTTTCACTGGTTTCAGACTAACGAATGAAAAATTAATCTCTCAATCTGATGTTGAATTGATCAATCTACAACAACTACAGCTTAAACAACAAATCTTCTATCAAATCGCAGTTCTTTACCATAAAATCTGCTCTTTAAATATTCAAAATGAATTGCTCACTCAAAGTGAAAAAAGACTTATTCTGCAAAAAAATAAAATTATCTCCCTTTACTCAGAAAAATTAGCAGTTCCTTTTGATACTCTGGAAATCTCGAATAGAATTCTGGAAATAAATGCCAATCAGATTGATATTAATGGACAAATAAACAGTAACCAATTTCAACTTTGTCGCTTAATAGGCTTGGAAACAATTGATCAATTATCCTTAAAAGTTCCAGAAAAAGAAATATTCAGTAGTTTTGATACGATCTACTCAAAAGC
Organism: Cloacimonadales bacterium (SeqCode); assembly: GCA_963678255.2. Lineage (GTDB taxonomy): Bacteria > Cloacimonadota > Cloacimonadia > Cloacimonadales > WRIO01. The sequence continues at coordinate 394,986 of OY782778.1, read as the reverse complement.
TTTAAACAATCGACCTGAGATCAAAATTGCCAATCAAGAAAGAAAGAAAATAAAACAACAAAAAAAAGGTGGCTCAATCACTATATTATCCTCAATTTTATGCTCAGGCTGAATATCATTATGCAAACCCAGGCACAAATATTGTCTCTGAATGGCAATCCTACTACACTGCAGGCATCTCCTTTTCCCTAAATTTGTGGGATTGGTCTGAAAATAAAGAAAAAAATAATCTCGTTCAACAACAATTGTTCTACAATGAAATTAAAAAATCCGATATTCAACTTGCAACTCAACAAGATATTAAATCACTTTTAGAACAAATCAATACCTGTGAAAATCAAATTCTATTAGCTAATAAACTGATTGATCAAGAAAATTCCAGATTAAATCTGATCACACTTAAATATAATCAGTCTCAAGCAACTACCACAGATATCCTCGATTCTGAAGCTAAACTTACAGAAGCAAATCTAAAAAAAGAAATTTATCATTTAAATAAAAACATTCTAATCCTCAATTTAGAAACTATTTGTGGGATGATAGGAGAATAATATGAAAAAATTCAGCATTATACTTATGAGCTCAATATTGATATGTACGTCAGCTTGTCATAAAAAACAAACCCAACAATGGACAAGCCTAGCCGAAGCAAAAACCATTACTATTTCGTCCCTAGTCAGCGGTCAGGTCAATCAACTTAATCTCCAAGAAGGAGATATTATTCATGAAAACGATCTGATTGCCCAAATTGATACTCTGGTTTTTCATTATCAAAAACAAGAAATTCTCTCTGCTTTTCAAGAATTAGAGGCTCAAATGAATCTCCTTGATGTTCAATATGCTCAGGCTGAAAAAGACAATCAATATATTGATCAAAAATATTCAAGAACTGAATCCCTGGTAAATAGCAATGCAAGCCCAGCTCAATCTCTTGATGATGTTGAAAATCTAAAAGACAAATCTCTCTCTGCTATGAAAAATATCAAAATTCAAAGTGATGTCCTGAAAGCTAAAAAAGCTCAGTTACAAGCTAAATTGGCTATCATTAAAAAAACAATTAAAGATGCCAAAATCATTGCTCCCCTGGAAGGATTTGTTTCTCAACTTTATATTGATCAAAATGAACTGGCAAAACAGGGAATGCCTTTTGTCGATATCACGTCATTAAATGAAATCAATACAACTATTTATGTCTCTGAAAAAGAATTGAGCACCTTTAAAATTGGAGATTCTCTCCATGTTTTTATCGATGGTGAAAAAGATAGCTTTATCGCTAAAGTAACTTCTATCAATTCTAAAAGTGAATTTACACCCAAACAAATCCTGACGCCTGACACAAGAACTTCTCTGGTTTTTGGAGTTAATCTTCAAATTGTTAATAAGAATTTTATATTAAAAGATGGAATGCCCTTAGTTGTTAGAAGGTAACATTATGCTTGCAATACAACATGTTTACAAGTCTTATGGCTCTCTGAATGCCAATATTGACATTGATTTCTCCATTCAAAAAGGGAAAATGGTAGGCTTAATCGGACCGGATGGAGCTGGGAAAACTACCCTAATGCGCATGATTTGCTCCTTGATGATTCCTGACCAGGGGAAGATTAAAGTAGGCGCATACGACACGATTTCGGATCGCATGAAGGTGAGATCCATCATTGGCTATATGCCTCAAAAATTCTCTCTCTATCCCGATCTCACCGTTGAACAAAATATAAACTTCTTTGCCGATTTGTTTGATATCTCTAAAAAAGAGCGAATGGCCAGAATTAGTGAATTGTATAAATTCTCAAGATTAGAACCTTTCAAAAAAAGACAGGCAGGTGCCTTGTCTGGAGGAATGAAACAAAAGCTCGCTCTATCCTGTAATCTCATTCATTCTCCTGATGTACTAATCCTCGATGAACCAACCTATGGCGTAGATCCTTTATCAAGACAAGAATTCTGGGAAATTGTCAGAACAATTAAAAATATGGGAACAACTATTCTGGTCTCAACACCCTATATGGATGAAGCAGAACATTTTGACTCTTTACTTCTAATGTTTAATGGTAAAATCATTAACAGAGGCTTATTGAACGACATTCTAAAAGTGTTCCCTTATCATCTGTATTCAGTTATATTCAACAAATCTTCAAATCATGAATCCCTAAAAATTACCAATAATGCGATCAAATCTGTTCATATTTTTGGAGATAGAACACACATATCTTTTAACAATCAGGTCTCTGATCAACAATGGACATCCTGGTTGCAAGCGGGTCTGATCAAAGAATATCAAATCGAATCACCTTCTCTAGAAGATGTTTTCCTGTACTACATTGGAGCAGAACATGAATGAAATTAGTGTTAAAACAGATAAAATCACAAAAAAGTTCGGTTCCTTTATTGCAGTCAATGAAGTGGATTTGCAGGTCTATAAAGGAGAAATCTTTGGCTTTTTAGGGGCAAATGGAGCAGGGAAAACAACCATGATCAAAATGCTCTGTGGCTTGCTATTACCTACTTCTGGTCAAGGTTCTGTTGCCGGTTTTGATATTTCCAAACAAAATGAACTAATCAAAAAGAATATCGGCTATATGAGTCAAAAATTCTCTTTATATAATGATTTAACCATCCAAGAGAACATTAATTTCTTTGCAGGAATTTATGGACTTACCAAAGCTGAATTAAAACATAAAAAAGAACAACTCTGTCATGAATTAAATATTGGAGATCTTTTAAACAGACTCACCAGTGAAATCCCTGTTGGTTTTAAGCAAAGACTGGCTCTTGGATGTGCTATGTTGCACAATCCTTCGGTTATCTTCCTTGATGAACCAACTTCAGGTGTGGATCCTAAAGTTCGTAGAGACTTTTGGGCTATTATTAATACTTTATCTGAACAGGGGAAAACGATCTTTGTCACGACACACTTTATGGATGAAGCTGAATATTGTCATCGAATCTCCATTATGCATCAAGGATCAATCATTGCCTTGGATTCTCCCTCTCAACTCAAAATCACCTATGGCGAAAGTACCATTCAAAATATTTTCATTTCTCTGATTAGAAGGAGGCTAAATGAAAGCAGTTAACTTTAAAAGAGTCTTCGCAATTGCCAAAAAAGAATTTCTCCATATAATCCATGACTCCAGAAGTTTGATCATTATCCTGATCATGCCCATCTTGCAATTAACCATGTTTGGGTATGCACTCAACAATGAGATTCAGGAAATAAAATTAGGCGTTATCGACAATAATAAGTCCTCTGTTTCTCAAAAAATTATTAGTCATTTTCAAAGTAATTCCTTTTATAAAATAAAATTTATCGAATATTCTGACAAAGAAATTGATCATCAATTCTTACGCCAAAATTTAAAAGCTGTGATCATTATTCCTAAAGATTTTCAAACCAATCTCTTAAATCAAAAACAACCTAGTATTCAATTGATTATTGATGGTTCTGATCCTAATTCTGCTACCTTTATCAATGAATATATCCAAAAAACTATTCTCATGGCTCTTAATATGATCATAAAAACACCAACTAATAATAGTCTGTCCGGAATTGATATTAAAACTCATATGCTTTATAATCCTGAACTAAAAAGCTCCTACTTCTTCGTTCCAGGCTTAATTGCATTAATTCTTGTCATGATTTCTGCTATGTTAACCAGTATTACGATAACAAAAGAAAAAGAAATGGGTACTTTGGAACAACTACTCGTCTCCCCTCTTAAGCCCATTGATTTTATTCTAGGAAAACTATCCCCTTATATCTTGCTGTCATTTTTAATAGGCACCAGCATCATTGGTTTAGGGGTTCTATTATTCAAAGTCGCTTTCATCGGCAGTATCTTTCTTTTAATTTGTATGTCTCTGGTTTATATAACCACTGCATTAAGTTTGGGACTGATGATCTCTACGATAACAAGAAATCAAATCCAGGCTATGATGATGGCGATCATTGTCACAATGCTACCCACAGTGATGCTCTCTGGTTTCATATCTCCCATTTCAGCAATGCCTAAATTTTTACAGATTATATCTTGCTTGATTCCTGCAAAATACTATTTAAAAATTGTCAGAGGTATAATGATTAAAGGCAATGTTTTCATAGACTTATTAGAACCGATGCTTATCCTGATTTTATTTACGGTAATCATGGTTTTCATCTCTTGGAAAAGATTTGATAAACAAGTTAAGGAATTGAGGTAAAAATGAATGCTATCTTAAGTGTTATTAAAAAAGAATTTATCCAGATATTTAGAGATAAAAACATGCTGAGACTCATTTTAATCATTCCTATCATTCAAACATTGATTCTGGGTTTTGCCATAACAAATGATGTGAAACATTTAAAAATAAAAATTGCTGATTTGGATAATTCAACCTATTCGAAACAATTAGTTGCAAAATTTAATAATTCAGATCGTTTTAACATTGTCGGTTATACCCTGAACCAAGCTGATATTTACTCCGATATTAAGAAATGGAAAATCAATTCTGGGCTTGTCATTCCTAAAGGATTTGGTAAAGCAATCGTAAATCATAGTAATCCAGATGTTCTTCTTGTTTTTGACGCAGTTGATGGAAACTCTGCCGGGATTGCTGCTGGATATATTTCTAAAATTATAACTGATTATTCTGAAAAAATTAACCTTCTTAACAAACCCTTACAGGTTCAGGAAAGAATGTGGTATAATATGGATTTGAACACCTATCAATACATGGTTCCCGGCATCGTTGCCGTCTTGGTGACCATCATTTCCATGATGCTCTCCTCGATGGCTTTGGTCAAAGAAAAAGAAATTGGAACTTTAGAACAACTAATGGTAACCCCTATTCAAAAATATCAGTTACTATTAGGAAAACTGATCCCCTTCTTAATACTTTCTTTAATCCTGTTTTTCATTTCTCTTATGTTTGGACAGCTTGTCTTTAATATTAGAATTGCTGGTTCTTATCTCTATTTATTCTTATTAACCAGCATTTATTTATTCACAACTCTTGGGCTAGGCGTAGCTGTATCGATTATCTCCTCCACACAACAACAAGCTATGTTCTTCTCCTGGTTTCTTATGCTTTTCATGGTTCTTTTGAGTGGTCTATTTATCTCTATTGATAATATGCCTCAAGCGATTAAAATATTAACTTATTTAAATCCGTTAAGATATTTTGTCAGCATTATGAGAGAAGTTTTTCAAAAAGCAAACACTTTTCCTTATATGATGAAAGAGATTATTCCCATGACGATTTATGGAATTCTGATTTTCACTTTTAGTATGCTGGCATTCAAGAAAAGAGTAAGTTAATTATCTCTGATAATTTATCATTCTTTCTTATATCCCCTGTAAAGGGGATTTTCTTATTCAACTCGATTTAATATTTGTAATGTTCTCTTCAAAAATATCATTATCTCTTCACTTCCTTTCAGTTCTGTAAAATCATGATTGTCTAAATATGAATCCAAACGAAAAGATACGAGCTCATCTATTTCTTTGATCTGCTTTTCTTGTGGATAACGATCATGATAATGAAGAGGATAATTTATATAATGGGGTAAAATCCCAATTTCATGACGAGTTAAACTGCTTAGTATGGTCCCTGCTAACACTGCTTGATGTAAGAAAAAAGAATAAATTTTCTCTTTTTTAAAAAAATCAAATGAGGTAATGTCTGGAGCTATCTTTTTAAAATTCTTGCACCACATGGTCAAGATCCTATTTACAGGTTTAACGATTAACATCCCTGCATTAAAATATGCTTTAATGTTCACCTGATCAATTGTAGTCTTCAAGTTGAATATTTGATCATCAGTTACACAACAATATTGATAAATATATTCCCAAAAATCATTAGTCGGAGTACCATAAAGATCCCCTACATTTTGGATATCAACTGGACGGCACAATATTGGCTTATCCGCCAATAACAACTCATCAAATCTAAGAATTATTGAGTCTATATCCATCCAGATTAATTTATCCGTTATCAATCTTACATGAGATTCTGTCTGACCTGCTGATATGGTTTTTTCAAAAAAAGGAATGTGCGAATAACTATGATTCAAAACAACTGGCAATAACTCTACTTTATTGATTTCTAAAAATTGCGTAATTTGGGTGGAAATTAAACTTAGTTTATCAGAATCTACTGCAATTAATATTGGATTATCTGAAAATTTGCCTGCTCTTTGTCTGATGCTATTTACAAAAGTATATAAATACTTCTCATCTTCTCCGACAGATAAAAACGTAGAAAAAATTACCTGATGTCGCATAGTCTTCCTTTCACTCTCATTTATTTAAATAGTATGATCAAAAAAAAACATTTGTCAAGAGAAATATGAATAAGTAATGAAAATATTGTAAAAAGACTGTGCAAAATATGTAAGCTCACTTTAAACACTCTCGTACCCATAGACGAGAAAAGTGGGGCTATAGGCTCCATATCGATGTATTCTTGAAACATCCAACAATAAATCTTTGCTAATTAAGAAATAATATCATCAGATCATCTCCTAAATCTGAGTTCCAACTATCTCTCTCCCGGATTAAAATGTATAAATGGTACAAACGCCCATGAAAAAATGGCGTGTTATGGAGCGAGTTCGGCTCGGACTCGAAATATTAAAACCTCAATGCTTTCAATCGTTCCAAAGGAACGAAATATTGGTAGCCGATGATTTTAATCATCGGAACATATCCAACCAACAACATATAGCTCCATCGGAGCGACACATTAAATCCAGAGCTAATAACTCATCATCATCATTTCAAAGAAATGAAAAGACCTTATACAATATTTGCCATCCTAAAGATATCCTCCAACGATGATGATTATCTCTTATCTTTTATCTGCAAATCTCCGATTTGCCATTATCTGTAGTGCGTCAGCACTACCATTATCTTCTCCAATAGATGTCAATTTTTTAAAAGGACAATCTCAAAACTAGGTGTTTCATTTTTACCAAACAGGCAACAGCCTGATATGAGCTCCTATGAAACACCTTGTGTATTTGTCTATTTTAATTAATTAATCCATAAAATATATTAAATATCCAGGTATCAATGAGACAATGCCCATGAAAAAATGGCGTAAAGTCGTAGGGAAACTCGAAGGGGAACGAACAGCCATTCTGATTGAAGACAATGGTTTACCTCATAATTTAACTTACCCATTGGCAAGCTATGGCGGAGTCCCTGAGAGTGACTGGAGATAGCAAGTTTTTTCCTAGGGCTTGAACTTTCTTTGCTTCCGTTTCTTTCTTTCAAGAGAAAGAAATGAAGATTACCATTTAAAAAGTAATAAACATATAATCTCCAATAGATGTCAATTTTTTAAAAAGACAATCTCAAAACAAGGTGTTTCATTTTTACCAAACAGGCAACAGCCTGATATGAGCTCCTATGAAATATCTTGTGTATTTGTCTATTTTAATTAATTAATCAATCCATAAAATATATTAAATATCCAGGTATCAATGAGACAATGCCCATGAAAAAATGGCGTAAAGTCGTAGGGAAACTCGAAGGGGAACGAACAGCCATTCTGATTGAAGACAATGGTTTACCTCATAATTTAACTTACCCATTGGCAAGCTATGGCGGAGTCCCTGAGAGTGACTGGAGATAGCAAGTTTTTTCCTAGGGCTTGATTTTTTCTTTGGTTCTGTTTATTTTGTATCAAGACAAAAGAAATGAACACTATCATTTCGAAGAAATGAAAAGACCTTATACAATATTTGCCATCCTAAAGATATCCTCCAACGATGATGATTATCTCTTATCTTTTATCTGCAAATCTCCGATTTGCCATTATCTGTAGTGCGTCAGCACTACCATTATCTTCTCCAATAGATGTCAATTTTTGAAAAGGACAATCTCAAAACAAGGTGTTTCATTTTTACCAAACAGGCGACAGCCTGATATGAGCTCCTATCTGCAAATCTCTGATTTGCCATACCCTAATCAAAACATTAACTCTCATATACCTCTTGAGTCATTTATACAAAAAAATTTTAGAATATGCTAATTTTGTCGTATTAAGTCTTGACATCCTCCAGAGTAGTGTTACATTTATGTATGGAGGTAAGTATGAAATTCAATTTAATTACTATGTCTGTACTGATCTTGTTTTTTATGATTGCAGTGGATTTACAGGGTCAAGTAAAAGAATTAACTTTTGCATGTGAAGATCAGGAAGATTTTCCAAATGTTTTAGGGTCATCTGAAAAGATTAATCCTGATAAACCTGGTGTTGCTATTGAAGTATTAAGGTTGGTTGAAAAAAAATTGAATGTTAAGATTAACATTAAAAGGGGACCTTGGAAAAGAATTTTGGAGATTGACTTAAAAACAGGTGTTGTTGATGGTGTGTTTACAGCTAGTTATAAACCAGAAAGGGATGCGTTTGGCGCTTTTCCTAAAAAAGATGGCAAAATTGACGAAACAAGAAGGTTTGCTTCGGTAACCTATTCTTTTTATAAGCTGAAAAATTCTCAAGTAAATTGGGATGGAACAACATTAAAAAATTTCACAGCATCTATTGATGCTCCAAGAGGTTATTCAATTGTGGATGATTTAAAGAAAAAAGGCTATAATGTGGAAGAATCAGCTTCTACCAATTTAGGCTTTAAAAAACTTATTGCTAATAGAGTTTCTTTGGTAGCTGCTCTGGAAACAACTGGTGATCATTTTCTTTCAAAAACTTCTGAATTCAATAGTAAAATTGAAAAAGTAAATCCTCCAATCATTTCAAAAGCCTATTACTTTATGCTTTCAAATCAGTTAGCTCAAAAAGATCCTGTATTTGCTGAAAAATTCTGGAATGCTATTAAAGAAATTCGCGAAAAAGAATTTAAAATTATTATTGAAAAATACCTATCTGAATAAATCTTAATTTTATCTTAAAAGGCAATTTTTAAACAATTGCCTTTTCCCCTATTATGTTACCATCATTTTGTCGTTCAGTTTTTGCTCTTTTTGATAATATCTCGTAGAGACGCAATGCTTTGCGTCTCTATCAATTGCAGACAACCCCTGTTTAATTTAACATAAATAAGACAATGGTTTACCTCATAATTTAACTTACCCATTGGCAAGCTATGGCGGAGCCCCTGACAGTGACAGAAGATTAAATGGCATTCCATCTATAGGATAAGATATAAAGATATCAGAGAAAATTGATGAAAATCAAGATTACCGATAGGGGTTTCTTCCTTTCAAAAAAAAGAAATGAACATTTCTTTCTGTTTTTGTTTTTGATAATATCTCGTAGAGACGTAATGCTTTGCGTCTCTTCAATTGCACACAACACCTTTTTATTTGAACGTAAATAAGACAATGGTTTACCTCATAATTTAACTTACCCATTGGCAAGATGTAACAATTCACCATCGATTTGAATTTTTCGGAAGATCCTAGCAACAAATAATCTGCTTGACAGGTAATAAAATATCATATACTTTTGTACCATGATAGTGTGAAAATCAGTTTTGCGCAAACCTATTGAAAAAACTCAAAAAAAGGGGTAAATTTTGCTCCTTTTTTAGAGGTTCGTGAAAAGCACCCTTCAACCCCGCTCCCAGAGCGGGTAAAAAAGGGAGTCGGTAGAATTGACCTGTTAGCGCTGCAGGGGTTGCGACAAATCCCAATCCCTTGGAGGGTGGATTATAAAATGTAGAATTGACCTGTTAGCGCTGCAGGGGTTGCGACGGTCAGAGAAAGGTTGTTCGAAATCAGTTTGTAGAAGTGTAGAATTGACCTGTTAGCGCTGCAGGGGTTGCGACACTCGATTAGCCGCCGTTATATCCTGGATTACCTCAATGTGTGTCCATGGCAATTGGTTTTTGTATGAAAAAGGAAAGATGTAACAATTCACCAACCATGAAGCTTATCTTTTATCTCTTATCTGCAAATCTCTGATTTGCCATTATCTGCAACACTCCAGTGTTGCCAGTAACTATCCAGGTATCAATGAGACAATGCCCATGAAAAAATGGCGTAAAGTCGTAGGGAAACTCGAAGGGGAACGAACAGCCATTCTGATTGAAGACAATGGTTTACTTCATAAATTAACTTACCCATTGGCAAGCTATGGCGGAGTCCCTGAGAGTGACTGGAGATAGCAAGTTTTTTCCCAGGGCTTGATTTTTTCTTTGGTTCTGTTTATTTTGTATCAAGACAAAAGAAATGAACACTATCATTTCGAAGAAATGAAAAGACCTTATTCAACATTTGCCATACTAAAGCAATTCTCCAACGATGAAGCTTAAATTTTATCTTTTATCTATTATCTGCAAATCTCTGATTTGCCATTATCTGTAGTGCGTCAGCACTACCATTATCTTCTCAAACAGTTATCATTTTTAAAAAGACAATCTCAAAACAAGGTGTTTCATTTTAACCAAACAGGCAACAGCCTGATATGAGCTCTTATCTGCAAATCTCTGATTTGCCTGTGTTGCCAAATTCGGTTTCATGGAATTTTCTTGACATTTCTTTCTGTTTTTGTTCTTTTTGATAATATCCTGTTGAGACGTTGCATGCTACGTCTCAAATACCCTGTCTTAAAATCAAATTTGACACGATGAATCAAATAGACAGTATTAATCGTGTCACTACAAAAAAGGGATATCTCATAAATGAAAAATTTTAAAGAAAAAGCTGACTTGATTTGGAGAGTTGCTGATCTGCTTAGAGGTGATTACAAACAGTCGGACTATGGGAAAGTTATATTACCTATGACCGTACTCAGGCGATTGGATTGTGTACTCGCACAAACCAAACAAAAAGTATTGAATTATCTGCCAAAAGTGAATTCACTAAAAGAAAGTGCCAAAGATATCTCTCTTAACAAAATTGCAGGATTCAACTTTCACAACAGAAGTCAGTATAATTTTGATCAATTGATTGCCGACCCTAATCATGTTTCTGTTAATCTTAGAAACTACATCAATGGGTTCTCTGGTAGTGCAAGAGAAATTATTGAATATTTCAATTTTGATGACCAGATTGAAAGAATGGATAATCCCAAAACAGATATTCTGTTTCGCGTAGTAAAAGCCTTTCAAGAAATTGATCTCAAAGACATGGATTCCATGGATATGGGTTATGTATTTGAAGACCTTATTAGGCGTTTTGCTGAACAGTCCAACGAAACTGCCGGGGAGCATTTCACGCCAAGAGAAGTCATTCGCTTGATGGTAAATGTACTCTTTATTGAAGATAAAGACATTCTTACTCAAGAAGGTATAGTTAAAACACTTTATGACCCTGCCTGCGGTACTGGCGGGATGCTTTCTGCTGGCGAAGAATTTGTCAAAGAACTAAACCCTAAAGCAGATCTTAAAGTATTTGGGCAAGAAATCAATCCTGAATCTTATGCGATTTGCAAATCTGATATGCTTATCAAGGGGCAAAACCCAAGTAATATAAAATTTGGAAACACTTTTACAATAGACGGACTAGAAGAAGAAAAGTTTGATTATATGCTCTCAAACCCACCTTTTGGGGTGGACTGGAAAAAAGCAGAAAAAATTATTAAAACTGAAGCGGAAAGCAAAGGTATGAATGGAAGATTTGGAGCAGGCTTACCCCGTATCAACGATGGTGCTTTACTTTTCTTGCAACACATGATTTCCAAAATGAAAACAAGCAGGACGCGTATTGGTGTTGTTTTTAATGGATCGCCCTTATTCACGGGATCTGCTGATAGCGGAGAAAGTAATATTAGAAGGTGGATCATAGAAAATGATTGGCTGGAAGCCGTCATTGCCCTTCCGGATCAATTATTTTATAATACTGGTATCAGTACTTACATTTGGATTATTTCCAATCAAAAAAGCGTTGAAAGAAAAGGGAAAATCCAGCTTATTAACGCTACAGGGAATAAAGATGATGAATTGCTCAAAGCAGGTAAACTAGAATTCAATCGCTTTTGGCAAAAAATGGATAGAAGTTTAGGCAATAAACGCAAGAAATTAGCAGAAAACGGTAATACAAAAGGCATTGGTTTTATAACTCAACTCTATGGCAATTTTGAAGAAAATGAATTTGTTAAAATCTATCCGAACGAGTTTTTTGGTTATTGGAGAATCACCGTTGAACAACCATTAAAAGAAAATGGAAAGATTGTAAAAAGCAAAGGACTGCAAAAGCCTGATACTTCTTTACGAGATTATGAAAACATTCCTTTCTTAAAAAAGGATACTCATGGAAAACTTGTTCAGCAGACAATCGAAGAATATTTTGATGCAGAAGTAAAACCTCATCTACATGAAGCCTGGATTGACCATAGCAAAACAAAAATTGGTTACGAAATCAATTTTACCAAATATTTTTATGAATTTAAGCCCTTGAGATCTTTAGCTGAGATAAAAGCTGATATACTGGCACTGGAAGAGAAGACCTTTTCTACTGAAAAAACTATTCTTGAGGATTGATTAATATGGAGAAAATCACAGAACAAAGTCAAGAAATGATCATTTATAATACTGTAGATGGTAAAGCAAAAGTAGCCCTCTTTGCAAAAGATGGTAATGTTTGGATGAATCAAAGTCAGATTGCTGAACTTTTTGACACCTCAAAGCAAAACATAGGTCAACACATATCTAATATTTTCTCTGAGAATGAGTTACAAGAACATTCAGTTGTAAAGAATTTCTTTACAACTGCCTCTGATGGGAAAGAGTATAATGTAGCTTTTTACTCTTTGGAAATGATTTTAGCCATTGGTTTTCGTGTAAGAAGTAAACGAGGAACTCAATTTAGAGTATGGGCAAATCAAAACCTAAAAGAATATATGATTAAAGGTTTTGTAATGGACGATGAAAGATTAAAAAATCCAAATGGACGTCCTGATTATTTTGATGAACTTCTTGAGCGAATCAGAGAAATACGAGCTTCGGAAAAAAGATTCTATCAAAAAGTTCGTGATCTGTTTTCTCTTAGCAGTGATTATGATAAATCAGATAAAGCAACTCAAATGTTTTTTGCTGAAACTCAAAATAAACTGCTTTTTGCTGTAACAGGGAAAACTGCCGCTGAACTCATTATCAGCCGTGCTGATGCAAATCAACCAAACATGGCGTTAACATCTTGGGAGGGGAATATTGTTCGAAAACATGATATCTACATTGCAAAAAACTATTTGAATCAAGATGAAATAGATACACTCAATCGGCTTGTGGTCATCTTTTTAGAAAGTGCTGAACTACGGGTAAAGAGCAGAAAAGATATTACCATGAATTTCTGGCGTGATAATGTAGATAAAATTCTCGAATTTAATGAAAAACCTGTTTTATCAAGTCCTGGTTTGATTTCTCATCAAATGATGGAAGAAAAGGTTCGCCTGATCTATGATGAATTTGATAAAAACAGAAAAACCCAGGAAGCCAATCAAGCAGACGAAGAAGATTTGAAAGAATTAGAAGTCTTGGAAAAAGAATTAAAGAGCATAAAATGATAAAATATGATAAATATAAAGACAGCGGGATTGAATGGATTGGGGAGATACCAGAAGGGTGGAAAGTTAAAGCGTTGAAACGATTAGCTAAAATCTGTAATGGTCAAGATCATAAAAATGTATGGGATGAAAATGGATTGTATCCGATAATCGGCACTGGAGGTGAATTTGGGAAAGCAAATCAATTTCTACATCATGGACCGTCAGTAATTTTAGGTAGAAAAGGGACTATTGATAAACCACGATTTATAGAAACCCCATTCTGGTCAGTAGACACCGCTTATTATACGGAAATAAAACCTGAAGTCAATCCAAAATTGTTTTTCTATTTGTGCATAACAATTAATTTCGATCTATACAAATACGGCTCTGCTGTTCCCAGTATGACTCAGGAAGTTTTAAGTCAAATTCCGTTTTCGATATCTACTTTTTTAGAAGAACAAACCGCCATCGCCAACTATCTTGACCGTAAAACTTTTGAAATAGATGAACTAATCGCCGACAAGAAACGCTTGCTCGAACTTTACGAAGAAGAAAAGACAGCTATCATCAATCATGCAGTTACTAAAGGTATTAATCCCGATGTAAAAATGAAAAACTCTGGTATAGAATGGCTGGGTGAAATTCCTGAACATTGGGTAGTGAAGAGATTGAAATATTTAGTGTTTAAAATTGGTAGTGGTGTAACTCCATCTGGGGGTTCTTCAGTATATCAAACAAGTGGAATACCTTTTTTGAGAAGTCAAAATATACATTTTGATGGTTTAAAGCTTGAAGATGTTGCTTATATTTCTGAGATAATTGACGAAGGGATGAGTAATAGTCGAATTCAAGAAAATGATATTTTATTAAATATTACAGGGGCTTCTATTGGTAGATGTTATTTTATACCTAAAGGTTTTGGTAGAGGTAATGTAAATCAGCATGTTTGTATTATCAGACCAATTAATCAGAAAGTAATAGTACAATATCTATACTTACAAATGCGATCAATTGTAGGGCAACTTCAAATATATATCAAACAAACAGGTGCTAATCGAGAAGGATTGAATTTTGAACAACTTAAAAATTTTCAAATAGTTTTACCTATTTCTTTTTCAGAACAACAATCCATCGTCCAGCACATCGAATCCGAATGCACCCGAATCAATGACAAAATAGCCAAAACACAGAAATTAATAGAATTATTAACAGAATACCGCATCGCCTTAATTAGCGAAGTGGTCACAGGAAAAGTAAAAGTAACGGAGTAAATTATGAGCAATACAATATTGATAGAACCAAGTAACCAGACTTTTGCCGAATTAATGGGTAATAGTGCGAAATACACTGTTCCCCGTTTTCAAAGGGATTATTCCTGGGAACAGGAACAATGGGAAGATCTTTGGAATGACATTGATGAACTGAAAGAAGAGGGCAGTCACTATATGGGCTATGTGGTACTTCAACAGAAAGACAAACATCTTTATGAAATTATTGATGGTCAGCAACGCTTTGTAACCTTAACGATGATTATTCTGGTTTCCATGGCTCAATTAAGAAATCTGATTGAACAAGGTATTGAGGCAGATAATAATAAAGAAAGACTACAGGAGATTGAGAAACGATTTATCGGAACCAAAAATCTGATTACTCTTAATGTTGACAGTCGATTAACACTAAACAGAAATAATAATAGCTTTTTTAAAGGGATATGTGCAAACTTAGAGCCTTCAAATCCAAGAGGAATTACCAAAACCAACAATCTTCTAAGAAAGGTTTTTGAATTTTTTAAAACTAAAATTGATTATCAGGACGGAAAGAAAATTGCAGAATTTATTGAGTTTTATACCACCTCGCTTGTTTTTACAAAGATAGTTGTTCAAGATAGTCTCAATGCTTACAAGGTATTTGAAACTCTGAATGCCAGAGGAGTTATGCTTTCAATCCCCGATTTAATCAAGAATTATATCTTTTCTGTTGTATCCAAAGATGATGATGTTTATGATGCTGATCTTGACGATATGGATGAGCGTTGGAGTACTATTGTTACTCAACTTGGAGAACAGAATTTTACAGATTATGTTCGCTATTTATACAATTCTCAGTTTTCTCATACAACAAAAAAAGACTTGTTTAAATCTATTCGTGATCAGTACTCCGCTCCTATAAAAGCAAGCGCTTATCTTAAATCTTTAGAGGATAATGCACCTCTTTATGCGTCTCTTCTATCACCTTATGATGAATGGTGGAATTCTGTTGATAATGAATATAAAAAAGCGATCCAATATCTTGAAGGATTTTTACTTTTTTCTATTCAACAACCCTTAGTTATATTGTTAGCAGCTTACTCAAAGTTTACGGCTAAAGAATTTGTTCTGCTGGCAAAATATCTTTTTATTCTTTCAATAAGATACAACATTATCTGTAATGAATCTCCAAATGAGCAAGAAAAAAGATATAATAAAATTGCAATAAAAATCTCAAATAGAGAGTATAAAAGAGCAAGCCATGTAAAAAATGGTGAAGAGTTTAAAGATCTTTACCCTACAGATGAAAGATTTAAAAGCTCTTTTCAATTTTATAAAATGCCTAGCAGAAGGTCTTCTAGAAAAATTCGATTTCTATTAGCTCAAATTGAAATTGAAAATGGCAGAAAAATTGATTACGAAAAAGTAACCTTAGAACATGTTTGTCCTTATAATCCCGATGCTGAATGGCATACTACTTTTGGACAGGGTATTAATGATATAACAGACAGACTTGGGAATATGGTCTTGCTGGATAGAGATGATTTGCAAAGAGTAAGTTTTGTTGAAAAAAAGAAAGCTTATCAGGAAAGTGGAAACAGACTTGCTCAGGAAGTATCAACATATGATGAATGGACTATAGCAACAGTTAATAAATATCAGGAATGGCTGGCAGAACAGGCAGTTAAAACTTGGAAAGTAGATTATTAAAGGCAAAAATATCCTTACCTATTCAATTATCAAAGTAATTATAGAAAAGATAAGGATCATTTTAATTTTAAGTAAAAGTAAGCCGTTAAAAGAGTGTATGTTGCTCACCTTATTAATAAGTCGAGCAAAACAATAAATTTCAATAACCCAAAAACATGGGAAAAGGATCCTTTTTATGAGCATCACAACAGAAAAAACATTTGAAAGTGCATTAGTCCAATCTCTGATTGAAAAGGGAGGTTATACAGAAGGCAATTCTTTAGATTATTCTCCTGATTTAGGTTTATTTAAAAACGAAGTCATTCAGTTTTTACAAGAATCTCAACCTGAACGCTGGAATAAAATTACTGCCATTCATGGAAAGGATGTTGAAAATCGGGTGCTTCAAAGATTGTATAAAGAGCTGGATTTAAGGGGTAGTCTGGATATTCTTCGAAACGGTTTTGTAGATTATGGGGTTCGTTTTCAAATGGCATTTTTTCAACCAGCTTCTGGACTAAATCCAGATGCAATTCATTTGTATAATAAAAATAAATTGAAAGTCTATCGTCAGATATTTTACAGCTCAAGTAATAGAAATAGTATTGATGTTTTAATTTCTCTGAATGGTATTCCGCTGGCAACTTTGGAATTAAAAAACCAATTCACAGGTCAGAATGTCGGTAATGCGTTAAAACAGTATAGTAGCACGCGAGATAATAGAGAAATTCTCTTTGCTTTCAAAAAAAGAGCCTTAGTTCACTTTGCCGTTGATCAGGATGAAGTCTTTATGACAACAAAATTGGATGGGAGTAAAACACATTGGCTTCCCTTTAATAAAGGTTCAAATAATGGCAAAGGTAATCCTCAAAATCCTGGTGGCTACCTAACCGCCTATTTGTGGGAAAATATTCTACAAAAAGATAGTTGGACGCAAATAATTCAAAACTTTGTGAACTTACAAATAGAAGAAATCGTCGTTGAAGGAAAAATCTATAAAAAAGAGAACCTGATATTTCCAAGGTATCATCAATTAGATGCAGTGAGAAATATAGGTGAAAGTGTTTTAAATGAAGGTATTGGGAGAAATTACCTGATTCAACATTCAGCAGGATCTGGAAAAAGTAACACGATTGCTTGGTTGGCTTATCGATTGTCGAGTCTGCACAATATCGAGAACGTACGGTTATTCGACTCGGTCATTGTCATTACTGATCGAAAAGTGTTGGATCAGCAATTACAAAACACAATTTACCAGTTTGAACATAAAACAGGCGTCGTTCAGAAAATTGATAAAGACAGTAGCCAATTGGCTTCTGCTTTGGGTTATGGAACCAATATTATCATAACGACCTTACAAAAATTCCCCTTTGTTGTGGATAAGGTTGGCGAACTACCAGATCGAAAATATGCAGTCATTATTGATGAAGCTCATAGTTCTCAGGGTGGAAAAGCAAGTAATAAACTGAAAGAAGTTTTAGCAGCAAAATCTTTAGAACTAGCAGAAATAGATGATTCAGACGAATATACAGATGATGATTTTATCAGAGAACAAATTGAAAGATCTGCCTCTATAAGAGGACAACATTCCAATATTTCATTCTTTGCCTTTACTGCCACACCAAAATATAAAACCCTACAGGTTTTTGGTGATAAAGATAGCGATGGAAAACCAAAACCCTTTCATTTATACTCCATGCGACAGGCAATAGAAGAAGGTTTTATACTCGATGTTTTACAAAATTATACGACGTATGAACTCTATTTTAAATTGACTAAAGCAATTGAAGAAGATCCCAATCTCAATAAGAAAAAAGCAGCAAAGGCGATAGGGAAATTTGTCTCTTTACATCCTCACAACCTTGCTCAAAAAACAGAAATTATCATTGAACACTTTAAAAATATTGTCTCAAAAAAAATCGGTGGTAAAGCAAAAGCAATGCTGGTATGTGGTTCAAGACTTCATGCCAAACGCTATTTTGAAGAAATTAACAAATACATAAAGAGTAAAGGTTATGAGAAATCCATAAAAATATTGGTTGCCTTTTCAGGAAAGGTAACTGATGATAATTATCCAAATGGTGTCTCTGAACCTGAATTGACTGGATATCATGAAAAAGAACTTCCCACTGTATTTGTTAAAGATGATTATAAATTATTAATTGTAGCTGACAAGTATCAAACTGGGTTTGACCAACCCTTACTACATACCATGTATGTTGATAAAAAACTCTCAGGTGTTAAAGCGGTTCAAACTCTATCAAGACTGAATAGAATGCATCCAGGAAAAGAAGATACTTTTATTCTTGATTTTGTTAATGATAGAAAAACGATTTTTGAATCTTTCCAACCCTACTATGAAGTGACTTCTGTAATAGAAGAAACAGATATCAACCACCTATACGATCTTAAAGTCAAATTAGATGGATTTCAGGTCTATTGGCTTCAGGAAATCGATGCATTCGCCAATGTCTATTTTAACCCCAAAACTAAATTTAACAATCCAAAACAGCAAAAGTTTTTGTATTCCTTTACTGACCCGGCTGTGGACAGATACAAAGCCATCAGCGAAGAAGATAAACAGGATGAACTTAAAAAAGGATTGCGCTCCTGGACAAATCTATATGCCTTTCTGTCTCAAATTATGCCATTTATTGATACAGATTTAGAAAAATTCTATGCCTATGCAAAACTCTTACAAACAAGACTACCAAAAAGAGATCTCTCAGAATCTCTCCATTTAGACGATGAAGTAGCTTTAGAATACTACCGTTTACAAAAGATCAAAGAAGGCTCTATCGAACTTCAAAAGGGTGAAGAAGGAGAGTTGAGCGGGATTACAGAAGCCGGTTTAAAAAGAGCTAAAGAAGAAGAAGCCCTGCTCTCTGAAATCATTAATATACTCAATGAACAATTCGGAACTGAGTTTGAAGAAGCTGACAAATTATTCTTCGACCAGATTGAAGCTGAATTAATGGATGATGAAACCTTGCTAACACAAGCTAAAGTCAATAAAATTGATACTTTCAAATTTGCTTTTGAAGATAAGTTTATTGATATATTAATCGGAAGAATTGATCAAAATCAGGAAATATTTGAAAAAATACTCGAAGATAAAGCCTTTGGAGACTTAGTTAAACAATTAATGATGAAAAGAATTTATAGACGAATGAACGAAGCGCCTCTCCCTTAGAGACGCAATGCTTTGCGTCTCAACAATTACACACAACGTCTCTACAAATGTCGGCTATTTCTCCTGTATCAAATTCTATTTCAACGATTATCCGTTCTTTCAAATCTGATGTATCAAAAAATGCCCATCAATTAAAATTATCTCTAGTATGGCAAACTCGATTTTATGATCACGTTATCCGTAATTACCAAGAATTCATCATCGTAGAGACGCAATGCTTTGCGTCTCAACAATTGCAAACAACCTCTGTTGAATTGAACATAAATGAGACAATGCCCATGAAAAAATGGCGTAAAGTCGTAGGGAAACTCGAAGGGGAACGAACAGCCATTCTGATTGAAGACAATGGTTTACCTCATAATTTAACTTACCCATTGGCAAGCTATGGCGGAGTCCCTGACAATGATTGAAGATTAAATGGCATTCCATCTATAGGATAAGATATAAAGATATCAGAGAAAATTGATGAAAATCAAGATTACCTATAGAGGTTTCTTCCTTTCAAGAAAAAAAAATGAACATTTCTTTTCTATTATTTGTTGTTTTTGATAATATCTCGTAGAGACGCAATGCTTTGCGTCTCAACAATTGCAAACAACCTCTGTTGAATTGAACATAAATAAGACAATGGTTTACCTCATAATCTAACTTACCCATTGGCAAGATGTAAAAATTCACCATCGATTTGAATTTTTCGGATAATCCTAACAACAAATAATCTGCTTGACAGGTAATAAAATATCATATACTTTTGTATCATGATAGTGTGAAAATCAGTTTTGCGCAGACCTATTGAAAAAACTCAAAAAAAGGGGTAAATTTTGCTCCTTTTTTAGAGGTTCGTGAAAAGCACCCTTCAACCCCGCTCCCAGAGCGGGTAAAAAAGGTAGTCGGTAGAATTGACCTGTTAGCGCTGCAGGAACTTTATTATTGGGGATGGTGAATTAATGATTATAGTTTTTAATCCTCTTGCTATCTCTTTTACGCAATAATACGATTGAAACAGAAGCAAATGAGACGACTAAATCTGTGCCCATATCTGGCTAAATCTCTTTGTTTTTGTATGAAAAGGCAAGATGTAACAATTCACCAACCATGAAGCTTATCTCTTATCTCCTATGAAACACCTTGTGTATTTGTCTATTTTAATTAATTAATCCATAAAATATATTAAATATCCAGGTATCAAGACAAAAGTAATGAACAATACTATCTCAAAGAAATATCCATATCTTCTCCAATAGATGTCAATTTTTTAAAAGGACAATCTCAAAACAAGGTGTTTCATTTTTACCAAACAGGCGACAGCCTGATATGAGCTCCTATGAAACATCTTGTGTATTTGTCTATTTTAATTAATTAATCCATAAAATATATTAAATATCCAAGTATCAAGACAAAAGAAATGAACACTACTATCTCAAAGAAATATCCATATCTTCTCCAATAGATGTCAATTTTTTAAAAGGACAATCTCAAAACAAGGTGTTTCATTTTTACCAAACAGGCAACAGCCTGATATGAGCTCCTATGAAACACCTTGTGTATTTGTCTATTTTAATTAATTAATCCATAAAATATATTAAATATCCAGGTATCAAGACAAAAGTAATGAACAATACTATCTCAAAGAAATATCCATATCTTCTCCAATAGATGTCAATTTTTTAAAAGGACAATCTCAAAACAAGGTGTTTCATTTTTACCAAACAGGCAACAGCCTGATATGAGCTCCTATGAAACACCTTGTGTATTTGTCTATTTTAATTAATTAATCCATAAAATATATTAAATATCCAGGTATCAAGACAAAAGAAATGAACAATACTATCTCAAAGAAATATCCATATCTTCTCCAATAGATGTCAATTTTTTAAAAGGACAATCTCAAAACAAGGTGTTTCATTTTTACCAAACAGGCGACAGCCTGATATGAGCTCCTATGAAACACCTTGTGTATTTGTCTATTTTAATTAATTAATCCATAAAATATATTAAATATCCAGGTATCAAGACAAAAGAAATGAACAATACTATCTCAAAGAAATATCCATATCTTCTCCAATAGATGTCAATTTTTTAAAAGGACAATCTCAAAACAAGGTGTTTCATTTTTACCAAACAGGCGACAGCCTGATATGAGCTCCTATGAAACACCTTGTGTATTTGTCTATTTTAATTAATTAATCCATAAAATATATTAAATATCCAGGTATCAAGACAAAAGTAATGAACAATACTATCTCAAAGAAATATCCATATCTTCTCCAATAGATGTCAATTTTTTAAAAGGACAATCTCAAAACAAGGTGTTTCATTTTTACCAAACAGGCAACAGCCTGATATGAGCTCCTATGAAACACCTTGTGTATTTGTCTATTTTAATTAATTAATCCATAAAATATATTAAATATCCAGGTATCAAGACAAAAGAAATGAACAATACTATCTCAAAGAAATATCCATATCTTCTCCAATAGATGTCAATTTTTTAAAAGGACAATCTCAAAACAAGGTGTTTCATTTTTACCAAACAGGCGACAGCCTGATATGAGCTCCTATGAAACACCTTGTGTATTTGTCTATTTTAATTAATTAATCCATAAAATATATTAAATATCCAGGTATCAAGACAAAAGAAATGAACAATACTATCTCAAAGAAATATCCATATCTTCTCCAATAGATGTCAATTTTTTAAAAGGACAATCTCAAAACAAGGTGTTTCATTTTTACCAAACAGGCGACAGCCTGATATGAGCTCCTATGAAACATCTTGTGTATTTGTCTATTTTAATTAATTAATCCATAAAATATATTAAATATCCAGGTATCAATGAGACAATGCCCATGAAAAAATGGCGTAAAGTCGTAGGGAAACTCGAAGGGGAACGAACAGCCATTCTGATTGAAGACAATGGTTTACCTCATAATTTAACTTACCCATTGGCAAGCTATGGCGGAGTCCCTGAGAGTGACTGGAGATAGCAAGTTTTTTCCTAGGGCTTGATTTTTTCGCCGAGTAGGTAAAGGGAGTTTCACCCTAAACCTCTCACAGAACCGTACGTGAAGCTCTCACTTCATACGGCTCTTATCATTCAGCCTTTACCAAAAATAGGTAGGTTTACAACTCTTCCAATGAACAAATAAGTCTCTTTGAGTTAAATATAATCGTTGCAACCATTTCACTATTCCTCTCTTTTTGTATTTCTTCAACGCCCATCTTTTAAGTTTGAGGTTTACTAAATTGAGTATTTCGTTCATTTCTGACTTGCAAAATACCCCAAAATAGTTTATTGTTCCTCTTATAATGGGATTTAATAGTTTAGCCAATTCAAAGATACTAGTGAAGCTTTTATTTTGAATATTAAGTTCATTCAATTTCTCAACAAACTTTTTCTTTGCTTTTTTTCCCATTGCTGGTAGAAATACACATGTTATTTTCTCTCCTAGCAAACACTTTCTTGGCTTGAATTCATAACCTAAAAAAGTAAAACAAACCTCATCAAAATCAAGTTTTCTTTTCGCATCCTTACAGAACACAAGTTTAGTTTTGTTCTCATTGAGTTCCAATTTACAGTCTGCAAATCTTCTCTTCAAAAGATCCAATACTTTCCTGGCATGATTTTCTGAGTTGAAATGTAATATTGCATCATCCGCATATCTTTCAAAGGGAACTTGTGGAAATTTCTTTTCAAGCCATACATCCATCGTATAATGAAGAAATAGATTCGCCAATATTGGACTGATGACACCACCTTGAGGGGTTCCTCGGTCATTTGATATACATAGACCATCTGGCATTTCTACCGGAGCTTTTAACCACCTCGTGATATAAAGAAGAATCCATTCCTCTTTCACATGCATTTTGACTGCTTTCATCAACAACTCATGATCAATGTTGTCAAAGAATCCTTTGATATCAAGATCTACCACAAAATGATACTTAAAACATCTCTCTCTTGCTTTTCGCACTGCATCTATTGCACTTCGACCAGGACGATATCCATATGAGTTATTACTAAATATTTCTTCAAGTCTTGGCTCTATTAAAAGCTTTACGACTGTCTGAGCTATTCGGTCACTCACTGCCGGAATTCCCAGAGGACGCATTTTCCCATCTCCTTTTGGTATTTCTACCCGTTTAACCGGCATTGGAAAATAGCACCCGGATGACATTCTGTTCCATAGTTTGTAGAGATTATTTTTCAAATTCTCTTCAT
Source organism: Cloacimonadales bacterium (SeqCode) (assembly GCA_963678255.2). Lineage (GTDB taxonomy): Bacteria > Cloacimonadota > Cloacimonadia > Cloacimonadales > WRIO01. Next base: position 371,200 of record OY782778.1, on the reverse strand, counting down.
ATTTCGCTATTGATATTCCATCAACACCATAACTGCCTTTGTTTCTCTTCACACAAAGAAAAGCATCGTAAACTATTTGTTTTGATATACAAAACGGCTTTGCATTACTCATTTTGCTCCTCCCTTTCTAAGGTTGACTCTGTTTGTAATACTGAATGATTCAGCCCCTTCGCTCCTCTTCCATTACAGAAGATTCTTCACTACTACGAGCTGATCCGCCCCGAATATTCCCCTCGATATTTCGGTCTCGTGTTCTTTGCACTTGTACCTTTTCTCTTAACATTGAATACCCGGTTCCCAAGTTCCATAAAAAACCCTGTATTAAAGTCATGCTGTCTGTATACCGTTCGCCGTACAGCCAATAAACAGGTTTCCGCTGTACTTATCCCATACTAAGCAAAGAAATATGGTTTTGACGAAATCTAAAAACTTTCGATACCTCATCAACAGTTCACTTGCGTTCATCTCTTTAATACCTACCTGACATATCTATTTATGCCTTTTCCTTAGTCGCTCACTACAAAGACTCTTTATCAATGCAGCACTAGGTGGTTTGAGAAGTACTCCTGTAAGCCCTTCCCGAGGAGCCATCGATTCCTCATGTCTTTTACAGCTTTCGAACAAATTAAAGTTTGTTCTGCTTGGCACAATTTGCTTCGTTTATTTTGCATCAAGGCAAAAGAAATGAAGAATACCATTTCAAAGAATTAACCCTATCTTCTCAAACAGTTATCATTTTTGAAAAGGACAATCTCAAAACAAGGTGTTTCATTTTTACCAAACAGGCAACAGCCTGATATGAGCTTTTATCCGCAAATCTCTGATTTGCCATTATCTGCAACACTCCAGTGTTGCCAGTAACTATCCAGGTATCAATGAGACAATGCCCATGAAAAAATGGCGTAAAGTCGTAGGGAAACTCGAAGGGGAACGAACAGCCATTCTGATTGAAGACAATGGTTTACCTCATAATTTAACTTACCCATTGGCAAGCTATGGCGGAGTCCCTGAGAGTGACTGGAGATAGCAGATTTTTTCCTAGGGCTTGATTTTTTCTTTGGTTCGTTTATTTTGTATCAAGACAAAAGAAATGAACACTATCATTTCGAAGAAATGAAAAGACCTTATTCAACATTTGCCATCCTAAAGATATCCTCCAACGATTTGAATTTTTTCGGATAATCCTAACAACAAATAATCTGCTTGACAGGTAATAAAATATCATATACTTTTGTACCATAATAGTGTGAAAATCAGTTTTGCGCAGACCTATTGAAAAAACTCAAAAAAAGGGGTAAATTTTGCTCCTTTTTTAGAGGTTCGTGAAAAGCACCCTTCAACCCCGCTCCCAGAGCGGGTAAAAAAGGTAGTCGGTAGAATTGACCTGTTAGCGCTGCAGGGGTTGCGACAATCTGATTGTCACTAAAAACTACATCTGGCATTCCTTTGTAGAATTGACCTGTTAGCGCTGCAGGGGTTGCGACATTAATGGTTGATGTTCATTCTCGTCATATTTTATCCGTGTAGAATTGACCTGTTAGCGCTGCAGGAACTTAACTATTGGGGATGGTGACTTAATAATAATAGTTTTTTACCCTCTTGCTATCTCTTTAATGCATTAACGCGATTGAAACAGAAACAAATGAGAGGACTAAATCTGTGCCCATATCTGGCTAAATCTCTTTGTTTTTGTATGAAAAGGCAAGATGTAACAATTCACCAACCATGAAGCTTATCTCTTATCTTTTATCTGCAAATCTCTGATTTGCCATTAATTTCCGGGAGGATTATATGAAATTTAGAGTATTAGTGATCTTTATCATAATTTATTCTTTTTTGCAAGCTAAAAGCGATTTCCATTTTGCTGTGCTTAGCGATAGAGCCGGTGGAGTCAATCAAAAAGAATTTAAAAAAGTAGTAAATGAGATTATGCAATTACAACCCGATTTTATCATTACGGTTGGCGATCTGTCAGACGATGCGCAGGAAGAACAATATCAAAAAGCAATGGAAGTAATGAAATCCGTGAATATCCCCGTCTATTATACCCCGGGAAATAACGATATTGTCGATAACGATTCTGAATTATTATTTAAAAAATACACTGGAAAAGATCCATATTATTCCTTTAATGTGCAAAATTCTCATTTTATCATTCTGGACAACTCCCGTATCGAAGCATACACTGAAATGGATAGCACTCAACAAAACTGGTTTAAAAATGATTTGGAAACAAATAAAAACTCTGAAGATATTTTTGTGGTAATGCATAAACCTTTTTGGGCTGATGGCATAGCTATCAATAAAAAAGATGAAATGCACGAGCTGTTTGTCAAATATCATGTAAAAGCTGTTTTTGCTGGTCACTGGCATCAGTATGCTCATGATCAGTTTGATGATGTCAATTACTATATGGCAGGTAGTTCTGGCGCAGGCTTTGTTAATCCTAATGATAATTTAGGAAAATTCTACCAATTCTTGTGGTGCCGACTTAAAGATAATCAATTAACCACTTCCATCATCAAAACAGGCGCTATCTTCAAAGACGATCTGATGACTATGGAAGAAGAACAATTGGATTATCAAATTGAAAATAAAGCTCTGGATATTAAAGGGGCTTATAGTCAGGGATCTGCTAATATGACGATCATGGTCAAAAATATTACTGAAAAACCTATCAATGAAATGCTTTATCTTGAAAGCGATGGAAATTGGAAATTTCCCTCCAATAAAATTGTTATTTCCCTCAAACCCCATAGTGTGTATGAAAAATCTTTTAATATCGCTTATCAAAATGAGCCTTACCCTTTACCAAAATTCCGCTTTAATTATCCCTTTGGTAGAAATAAAATGGTAAAATTTAACCAAAAAATCAATCTGGTTGCTGAATATAATTTAAGCGTTGTATCAAAAAACCCTTTTAATAATGCCACTCTATCTAAAAAAGAATTAAAAAAATGGGTCAGAATCCATCACCTCTATGATTCTGAGGGTAATCCCTCTTCCCTGGAAAATACAGACTTATTCATGGCAAAAGATCATGAAAACCTATATCTTGTCATTCAAGCTTCAGAGTCTAAACCTGATTCTCTCAAATTATCAGCTCATAAAGATAATAATGATATCTTTTCCGATGATTCCTTTGGCTTCTTGATCGCCCAAAGTAAAGCTCTCGTTTATCAAATCTATATAAACCCAAAATCAGTGCAATGGGATATGAAATGTGATCTGATAAATGGTGATTATGATCTAAATTGGGATTGTAACCTCGATAGTAAAATTACTATAGGTAAAAAATCGATCACTGCTCAAATCAAAATCCCCCTCTCTTCTTTAAATTTCGATCCCGCCCAACCTATTTATTTAAACTTTTGCAGAACTCAAACCAGTAAAGATGATGCAGGGATGATTGCGCCTCATTGGAATCTTGATACTTCTAAATATCTCATTCTTCATTGAGATATTGTTAATATGACTCAGATCAATTTGCTTTTGTAAATGCAGGGTCTAAACCTGCATTCATGAATAATAATGATCTCCATCATTTTTCTCTATTAAAAGATTATAATTTTTTAAAAAAGGGGGAGACTAAATAGCTCCCCCCTCTGTCATTTTCAGAACAGAATCCCCAATTTTTTGTCTTTAACAAGATACTCTTTAACTATTTTTGCCATTTCTGCATCTTTCATTTGCAACTTAAATAAACTCATTCTGATGTTTTTGATGATCATTTTCCGAATTTTTAAATTTCTCGTTTGAAAAAATTTGTTTTTATTATACTTTGAAATACTATCTTTTTGATATATCAAAAGATGCTTGAGTTCTTTACTTAATGTAACTTTTGAGACACATTCCTCCTTTTTTCTTTTTTTTGTCGATAATAAAATACTTAATTCCTTGATTCTTCTTTGAATCTCTATGATTGTTTTTCTGTCCACCATTTCTATATTAGTCTGATTCTCAACAACATCAGATGAATTTACATCTACTTTTTTGCTCGTATGATTATTGATAAATTCATCTGATGCATACCTGTAGAAATAAAGTTCCTCAAATGAAAACTCACGATTTGGACAAGATAACAAAACTAACAGATAAAAGTCTTGCTTTTTGTTTAAACGCCATACAATTCTCATGAGGTTGTTAATCACGTTGCTTATCAATGCTCTGTCCTTGGGTTCCAGTTCATTACATTTTTTTCTTGCAATTAACATATTTTACTCCTATATTTTTTATTAATTTAGAATCAAATTTTATTTAAACTCGAAGCCTAGCCTGGATTCATGTTTTTCGTTTTTTGCTTAATAATTAACATTATTTACTCCATCAATTTTATCAATATTAAATCTTCTACTTAATATAACTTCGTCAAAGCATTTTCGTTTCACTTTTTTTTAACTTTTTTTAAAATATTTTTTAAATTTAAGTTTATGTATTAATTTTCTTAAAATTTAGGGTAGTTTATACTATAATAAAATAAATTTTTAACTTTTTTTCAGTGATATAACTATCTAATTAACATACGATTATAATTATTAAAAATGAATAAACCCAAATAATCATAGGTGATTTTTCAAAAACGGCTCTCCTTTAATATATAGAGGGTACCTTTTCAATAAAAAATTTAAGGAGTTGTTTTATGAAAACATTCATGAAAAAAAACATTACTGCCTATAGCGGAAAAGATGCTATGCAGGATGTCGTGTATCGTAGTCTCAACGAAGGAAGCATTTGTATTGCTGCAGAATATACTAAAATGCGTCCTACCCTACAAAACAAAGTGATTGCCGATAACATGGTCATTATCAAATCTATTTGGAAAAGCTGTTCTGAAGAATTCAAGGCTGACTTAGCTGATTACACCAAGAAATTAAATATCCAAAGAAAATTCGACTATCTCCCAGCCGTCAATCGTTTTGGACTCTTTGTCAAAGCTTTGTATGCTTATGCCAAACTTAACATTTCAAATGTCTCAGATCTTGAGTATTCTGTGCTTAAAACCTCTGTAGTTAAAAATGTCTTGGGTATGATTGATAATGATTGCCTTGAAAAAATCAGCGATTATGGTGATCTCACTGCCCTCATGTAATATCTATCTAATTCTGGAGGGCAAAATGCAATATTTTAAATGGATTCAGCCCGTGATTCAATTGATTCCTTTTGAAGAAATTGTCGATGTCATCATCATGATCATCCGTGAATTTGCTAAAAGAACAGATAACCCTTTTGATGATACCATCATTTCGCTGATTGAAATTATCCTTCGTGATAAAATCAACAAAATTGATAATAACCAAAATTAATTAACCATCACTTCTGATAGGGGGCAGACCCATGTGTCTGCCCTTCTTTATTTCTCCTTGTATATATATATCTTTGTATCTTACATTCCTCTTGAGTTTAAACCATTCATCAAGGATCTGACTCACAAAAGAAGATTCCTTTAATCAACTAAAATCACCTTCCTCTCTCCCTAAACCCAAATAATATAATTCTAGGAGTTTAATATGTGTTGTATCGATAAAACGCATTTCATCATTCACCATGAGTCCTTTACCATCATCCCAAACACTCTAATTAACAACGCTGAGATCTCTTTTAAAGCAAAAGGTATTTTGGCTTATCTGCTCTCTAAACCCGATAACTGGAGACTGATTATTAATGATCTCATTAGTCATTCAAAAGACGGACGTGATTCTGTTTATGCTGGTCTAAAAGAATTAAGAATTGCCGGTTATCTCGTTTTGGATATCATCAGAAATCAGTGTGGTCAAATCTTTCAATATGTCTATCATGTCTATTCTACTCCGGTTTCCAATGAATCACTAGATACGACTACACCTCAAACGGTTACTCTGTATACGGAAAATCCAGATGAGGATATGCAGGAAACATATAATATAGATATTAGTAATACTGAAGTTAATAAAACTGAAGTTAAAAAGAAGGAGGATAGCGCACACACGCGAGAAAATTTTCCTCAATTTGATGAAACAAATAATAATTCTCAACTGGATGATGAAAAATTTGAATACTTAGCTGGTGTTTATCTCTCTCTCAATGAACTCTATAAATTAGAAGAAAAATACGGTGAAGATACTGTGGATAAAATGATCGATCGATATCAGGAATACAAAACCAGAAATAATAAACAATACTATGACGATTATATCGCCCTGGCAAGGTGGCTTGAAAAAGATAAACTCTGGAAACAAAGAAATTAACTCAATCACTTACCTAATCTATCAAATAGGATTATACGACAATAACTTGCACTGGAGAGAATTATGGAATTATTTCAGTTGAAAGAATTATTAAAAAATTGCCATTGGGAATACTCAGAATCTCAAACCTCATTTCTGGCTAAATATCTTAAAAACTACCAATTTGACCTTCACTGGTTGATAAAAGAATTCCTTTCGGCTTTTCATAAAAAACCTGATGTAAAAATCTTTAAACAAAAAATTAAAGATTTATATAAAATCAAAGATAACTACTCTTTGGTAAATTGCCCTCTCTGTGATAATAACAGAAAAATCACAGTTTATGACCTAAACCAAACCTTTCTCCCTAGCTTTAACAAAGAAATCCTCTTAAAAACTCCCCTCGCTCACTATGCTATTAAAATTCCCTGCCCTAAATGCTCAAATCCAGACATATACGAACGATATTTAAAAAAGATGAATAACATGCCTGACCTTGATCAAAAAATCGCTAACGTCTATTTTTCGAGCTATCATCCCGAATTGTTCCCTTCCTCACATTCAGGTTCTTATGGATAGAAAAATGATTCGTTCTGCGAACATCCTGTTTGCAGGCTCTTTGGAGCGAGTTCGGTTCGGACTCGAAATGTTCAAATCAGTCTTTTCCTCCATTAATCTTGAACTTATTCCGATTTTATCTGCAAATCCACGATTTGCTATTATCTGCAACACTTCAGCACTGCCCCAGTCTCGCCATTATTTAGTATATCTTTATAAAATATTTATTGACATTGTTTTTATAAAATAAAAAAATGCCTATAATTCTTATAAAGGAGAATGAAATAATATGTTGAAAAATATTAAAATAGGATCTAAAATTGTTCTAATTACAATCATTGGTGTCGTCTTATTATCTGTGTTATTATCTGCTGTGAGTATTGTCAGAATGAACATTCTAGCCAAAGATGTATCCAGTAATGTATTGCGCGAAAAACTGCTGGGTGATCTGAATTCTATGAATAAGTATATCAATGAATATTATGGTAGTTTGAGTTTAAGTAATAATACTATAGTTGATAAAGAGGGTAATTCCATTGAAAATCACTTTGAAATGATTGATAATCTAAGCAAAGATTTAGGTATAGTGGCCACTATCTTTGTGAAAGATAAAAATGATTTTAAAAGAATTACGACTAGTATTACCAAAGATGATGGTTCTAGAGCTGTTGGAACGATGCTCGGTACAGAAAGTGCCGCTTATTCTGAGGTTATCGCAGGCAATTTATATATCGGGCAGGCTGTAATATTAAATAATACTTATGTAACAGGTTATAAGCCTTTAATGAACAACAAAGATGTTTATGGGATTTTGTTTGTGGGAATACCACAGAAATCTGTTAACAGTTTAATTTCTAAAAGCATTTATGTTTCTCTGTACTATTTAATTGGACTTACAATCGTATCTGTATTAGTTTTAATCTTTTTATTGTTTTTCTTCTTAAGAATATTTTTAAAACCTCTTAGAGATACTAGTTTAATGATCAAAGATATTGCCGAGGGAGAAGGTGATTTGACGAAGAGATTATCTATTGATTCTCAGGATGAGATGGGGGAACTGTCATCGTATTTTAATATTTTCATTGATAAAATTCATAAAATTGTGTTAAAAATTGTCCAAGAGGCCAATGAATTAAATAAGAAAAGCTTCGATTTAGCTAAAACAGCTGATAATTTAGTTAAAAACTCTATTGAAATGAATTCTCAATCTCAATTAGTCTCAGCATCCTCTGAAGAGATTAGCTCAAACGCAAATGTCATTGCCTCTGCTGCCGAGCAGTCTAGTGTCGCTGTCTCAACAGTTGCGGCAGCAACTGAACAGTTATCTGCAAATATCAATCAGGTTGCTGAAGCATCAACTCAAACTAGCAAAAATGTAAGCTCTACAGTGAAGGAAATTAATAACCTTGAGAATGATATTGTCGAAGCTGGACAATCTGTGACTGGTTTGGTAGAAGAAATTAATAGTATTGCCTCTGCCCTTGAAGAAATGAATACCACTCTTGTTCAAATTTCTAAAAATACAATGGAAGCCTCGGGTATCTCTGAAAAAGCATCTAATGAAGCAAAAATTGCTACGAAAGTAATGCTCGAAATGCAGACTTTGTCTAATGAAATTGGAAAAGTCGTCAAATTGATTAATGATATCGCCGATCAAACTAATATGCTCGCTCTAAATGCAACCATTGAAGCAGCAAGTGCTGGTGATGCTGGTAAAGGTTTTGCCGTAGTTGCAAATGAAGTCAAAATTCTTGCTAAACAAACAGCTGAAGCTACTGCTAATATTGCCTCTCAGATTGAAAATGTACAAAAATCAGCAGCTAACTCTAACATGTCTATTTCTGCTATTGCTAATATTATTGATAAGTTAAATGAAATAAATACGGTGATTGCTTCTAGTATCGAAGAACAAAATATCACTACCAGAGAAATTACTCATTCTTCTAGCAGAATGTCTGGCAATGCTAATGATGTCCAAAAAAGAATTGCTAAGGTAGTTGATTATTCTAAAAGCATCTCTAATCATGCTAATGAGGCAACTCTGGCTGTAAATGAAATATCCAAAAATTCCCATGAATCTGCTATCTCTTCTCATGAAATCGCAAATAATAGCGCTCAGGCTAATCAGGGAGTTCAGGAAATAACCAGAAATACTCTTGAAATCAGTCAGGGTATTCAAGAAGTTGCCAAAAGTATTGCATCAATGCTTCATGGTATTGAATCTACAACTAAAGATGCCAATAACACAAAACAAGCTTCTGATGAATTAGCTAAACTCTCTAAAGAATTAAATGATATGGTCAGTGTGTTTAAAGTGTAATGATCGTCTATAATAGATAGTTTGATAATTAAATGCTTTGAAATCACATCTCTTACCTAAGCGGATGTTAAAAAACTGAAGTACCTGTAAAATGGAGCAAGTTCGGCTCCTCAGAGAAAGGGATTCGTTCTGCAAACATCTTGTTTGCAGGATATTTGGAGCAAATTCGGCTCGAACTCTTAATAATCTAGTTGCCTAAGTTAAAACGGAATTATGGAGGATTTCTTGGATATTATTATTAGAAATGAAGAACAAAAAGATTTTCGAAATGTAGAATACTTAACTAGAGAAGCTTTCTGGAATCTATATGTGCCTGGTTGCGATGAACACTATCTTGTTCATAAAATGCGTGATCATCAAGATTTTGTTAAAGAACTGGATTTTGTCGCTGTTTTAAATGATCAAATTATCGGTAATATTATGTACACGAAATCCTATCTAATTAATTCACAAAATATTAGAATTGAAACTCTCACTTTTGGACCTTTATGTATATTACCTAAGTTTCAAAGACTTGGTGTAGGAACTAAATTGATAAATCATACCGTTAATATTGCAAAGAATAATAAAATACCTGCCATCATTATCTATGGAGATCCTCATAACTATGTGAAACATGGATTCAAAAATGGGATTGACTACAATATCTCTGATCCTTATGGAAAATACCCTTATGGCTTATTAGTGTTAAAATTAGATGATAACTCTTTAAATGATGATAAATGGACGATCCACTGCTCAGATGTTTTCAATATTAATCCTAAAGAAGCTGAAGAATTTGATAAAAACTTCCCCTTCAAAGAAAAGAAATGGCAATATTCTCAAGAATTATTTTCCATGACTTGTAGAGCTATTCTTCAAAAATAATAGTACTATTGACTGCAATGTGATGGAAGATTTGGCAACATATCATTTGAAAATATAACTTGAATCACAAGAAAACTCTAAAAAATTAAGTGTATGTTAACATGAAGCGAGTTAGGCTCGGACTCGAAATAATCAAATCATATTTTCTTTTCTGTTAAACTTGAATTTCAACTTTTTTGTTTGATATAAAATAAAAATAAGTTATGTCAATTTTAGAAATAGGTTTAATTATAAAGGCTATGTTCACTTTTTGAAGTGCACAGTCTCCCTCAAAGTTATTGAATTTCATTAAATTTTTCCTTGACAATTATTAATAATGTTTAAAAAAATAAGAAAAAAATTCAATCAAGGAGTTACTATGTTGAAAAATAAAGAAATAGATAAATTCTACAAAACCTATCAGAGCTTTCTTTCAGCCTCTGATAGTCACAATATTGAGGCTTGCCATTCTTCTATAAATTATTTAGAAGAACAGGAAAATATATTTTGGAATAATGTCTTGGAGTTTATTGAAAATGCTAAAAATGAAACAACTTCTGTAAAAGAATTGTATTCTGATAGCACAAAATATACTCAACAGCTTTTCGATGCCTTAATTACCAAAAATATACCTGTTGATATGGAAGAAGATGTTATTACTTTAGGACCAATATCATTGGAAATTAAATTAGAAGAATATTCAATTAATTTAATCATTGGCAGAAAAAAAAGAAAAATAAGCGAATTAGAGATTTCCAGAGTTGTTAAAGCGGTTGAACAAACTTATAAAAAAATAAACTCTTCTTTCAACGTCAATGCTTTTGCCAATAAACTCATAAAAGCTTATGAATATGTCAATAAAGCATTGTACGGCTCAAACAAAACTCAATTTGGGAATGCAGTACCTTTAGAAGAATTATTTAAGATATTTACAATTTCTCCTTCATCTTCCGATTATAAAATTGAAAACTTTCTTTGGGATCTTGGGAGAATGATATCAAATTCTCCCACTAATGCTGGATATCAGTTTGAATTCGGTTTCTCCAGAAACATCGGTAGAATGATGATCATTAAAGATACTGACGGAATTATTCATAAATATAGCACTTTAACCGTTTATAAAGGATAAGAAATAATATGAATCAAAATGATCTTTTACATCTCAAGAAAGGTATTCCTCCAGAAAGCAATGAAGCTATTGAGTTATTGACTTTAAAAAATGATTGGCTTGATAATATGGAACACTATTGTCTGGATAAAATTATCAATCATGGGGGATGTAAAGTTAAAATCCTTTATGGAGATCATTTTACCGGAAAATCTCATTACTTGCTATTTCTAAATCATATCGCACAAAAAAACAATTTTCTTGTAGTCAGTATGAATGTTGGGAAAATTGATTTTAAGATTACGGATATAGTTTCTCTTTACAAAAAGATAACTGAATCATTTAATTTTGTGCGTTTTAATCAAGAATTGCTAAACAACATACTGCTTCTTTTAGGTTATGAAGATTTCTCAGATAATTTAGACATCAATCTCTGCAATTTTATTTGTGAAAAAGAGTCTGCTCCCTTATATTCAGCAAAACAATCTATTAGGAAAGTTATTAATCAAATTGTGAAAGATTTGGATATCAGCTTTTCATTTAAACTATTTTTAATGCGATATATGGAAGCTCTTTCAGAAAATGATCAAATGATCTTAGTTCCTTTACAGAAATGGCTTTTAGGTGAAAAACTCGATAATATTGAGAAAAGACAATGCCAGCTTTTTGAAAAGATCAATAAACAAAATGCTAGAATTTGGCTTTATTCTTTTTCAGAAATCATCAAATTGGCTAATTATCAGGGTCTTGTTTTGCTATTTGATCAGTTTGAATCTGTACTACCCTCATTTGAATCCCAAATTAACTACACCTCTTTAAAAAGAAATGATCTTTATGAATTACTTCGACAACTGATTGATGATCTGGATTTTTTAAAAAACTTTTTGATTGTCATCTCAACTCATACAGATATGATTACTAATGAGAAATATGGTTTTGAGAGCTATCATGCACTTTGGATGAGGATTCAGCCTTGCTACTCTCAGAAAACAGTTATAAATCCTTATGCTGACCTTATAGATGCTAATCTCATCATGAAGCTCCTTATCAATGAGGGTAAAATGGAAGAACTCGACAATCTTCTTAAAGACCTTTTCAGTCAAACTCAGTTTAACCAGACTCCTGTTGAAGAAAATAGTGTTTCTTCAACTACCCATTACACCGATTTCAGATCTTTAATAATCAAACACAGTCAAAATCATTCTTTGGAAGGTTAATACTATGATAGATAATAATGAAATTAATAACATTCTGCTTTTAGAATCTTTAAGAGCAGGTATTCCTTCCCGATTAATAATGGAAAAACTTCCAGATCTGAGAAGCAAGATTACCTCACAAATTGATGATGATTTGCTCGAATTGAAAATGGATAAGCATCCCAAAGGCAGAATTATTTGGGGTGAATATGGACAAGGAAAAACACATTTTCTCAAAATGATAGAACAACATGTTATGAAACAGAATTTTGCTGTAAGTTATTATACTATAAACCGTGATTTAGGTCTTAATAATCTAAAATCCTTAATGCCACAATTAGCAGGGCAGGTGTTGACCCCATTCTACAAGATTCCAGGTTTGATGAATCATCTGATTTCTGATAATCTTCCTATTGATTTTACTGATAGATTGATTGAAGTCGCAAATAAAATATCACATCCATTTCCAGCCTATATATTAAGAGCTTTACTAAGTTTTCGAGATGCTGATGAGATGATCATGCTCTATAACGGCCTGATTGGAAATAGTAATTATTGGGTTTCTTCAAAATCTATATGCAAAAAACAATTAGGCAAAGAAATGAAATCAATGCCTAAATTTAATGTAAAAGATTATTCAATATGTTTTATGGAATTCTTTTCTTATTTGTTGAAAATTTTAGGATTCAATGGATGGGTAATTCTTTTGGATGAAGCTGAACTTATTGGAAAAATGGGAAAGATGGGAAGAATGAATTCTTATCTTAATCTGTCATATTTGCTAAATTGGGGTAATGAACATGATTTACCAATATATACCTTAGTGGCTTCAGCGAAAACATTGCAAACTGATGTTTTTTTCAATAAAAAGAATGATTCTCAAAAAATACCAGAATATGCTAACCAAAAATTAAGTGCTGAATTTGCTTACAAACTTAACCAATTCTTTAATCTATCTGTAAAAAATAATAAGAATCTAACTTTAAATCCAATTCAGAAAAGCCAGTATCATGAACTCTTTCAAGCAGTTTTACAGATTCATCAACAAGCAATTCCATGGGTAAAACCGGCTGAGGAAAATCTGTTGGAGCAAGTGGAATGTATGATTAGGCCTGAATTGAAACCTGTGAGGATAACGATTCGGATGTTAATTGAAATCTTGGATATCTATGCTTGCAGAGGAGAATTAAGTAGCTCGGTCAAAGAACAAAAAGTTAAGGAATATGATTTAGCTGAAGAAGATGAAGAAATTATTGGATTTCAAGGAAAAGGGTTTACTGAAACGCCTTTGTCAGAACTGTTTAATGAGCTGTAAGATAATCTATGAATAGTTCCGTTAGTTGTGTTTTAGATCAAAAAATAAGAAAAGTATTTCCTTGGGAATCTTTGCTTAAAAACTCAGATTTTAATAATGTTTTTTCAGGATACAATATTCCTTCATTTCTTAAAGACTGGATCATTAAAGCCTTTTCCCAGAATGATTCTTTTGACAGGGAAACCTGTCTGAAATTTTTAAATGAAAAAGTGCCTCACAGAGGTTTAAATATCAGACTAAAACTATTACATACCCAACAACCCATACAGATTTTGTCCAGATTAATTGTACAAACAGATCTTCTCAATGGTAGAATGAGTTTTTCTATTCCTGACCTTAGGATAGGGTTTAAAGAAGGGCTTATTTCACTTGATATCGCACAGAATATTCTTGATCATTTACATGAGGGTGAAGTCTGGGGAATCCTTGATTTAAAGTATCAACCCCCAGAAAATGGAAGTAAAGGTTATGTAGTTCTTACGGATTTTAATCCATTTAAACCATATACCGTTGATTTAGAATATTTTAAACAATCAAGAAGAGAATTTAATACCTTGGAATGGATTGATTTACTGATAAGAACCATGGAATTCAATCCTGATTATTCCGATCCAAAACAAAACAAATATTTTGACCTAAATAAGAAAATGATGCTACTTTCACGTTTACTTGTTTATGTAGAGCCCAATCTTAACATGATTGAATTAGCTCCGAAGGGAACTGGGAAATCTTTTGTATATAACAATATATCAAAGTATAATTGGACTGTCAGTGGTGGGATAATCACTCGAGCAGGGCTGTTTTACAATATTTCCACCAAAGCACCGGGTATAATACATCACTATGATTTTATTGCATTGGATGAAATCGAAACACTAAGTTTTTCCAGAGAAGAAGAAATACTGGGTGCCTTTAAAAACTATCTTGAAAATGGTAAAATTGCTGTAGGAAATTATTCCAGTCGCTCCGATTGCGGATTAATGATGTTAGGAAACATCAAACTGGATCATAGATTAAGACCTCGTTATAGAAATTTTCTCACAGGGCTTCCAGACTTTTTCCATTCTTCAGCTTTTGTTGACCGAATTCATGGTTTTATTGAAGGATGGCATATCTTTCGATTTAATGAAGACCTGAAGATTAAAGGATTAGCACTCAATTCTGAATATTATTCTGAAATTATGCACTGTTTAAGAAAAGATCAAATATATTATCAGATAGTGGAAGAGATGTTAACTATACCTTCCAGTGCAGATACTCGAGATACAAAAGCAGTTAAAAAAATGTGTTCAGCCTACCTTAAAATCATATTTCCCCATGTTGAAAGAAGCAAAGATATTTCTGTTAACGATTTTAGAGAATTTGTTTTAAATCCTGCTTTACAAAAAAGAGCTATTATCAGACAGCAACTTGCAGAGCTAGATTCAGAATATTCTCCTGAAATGCCTGATATTAGCTGTAAATAAATGAACTGCTTTGCAGAGTTATACCAATCAATACTTTAAGAAAATTGATGTCCAAGCTGGTTCTCTTCACCATTTCATTAATATTTTTATAGAGCTTACCTTCAGGAATGACAAATCCAATGGCTTTATTTATAGATATTTTAAAAAAATTAGTATCAAAGTAATTAATAACAATATGGTGATAAAAAACAATACAAATAACTTTGTTTTCTTCTTTGCAGAAATTGCCTCCTCTAACATAATCTCTTGTTGCATCGCTCTTAAGGTTTTAATATATTCATCCACATAATTCTGACTAATTACTCTACTTGTTAAATAACCAATTAAATATAGAGAGGCATAAATCCCTACATATATGCCTTTATTCACAATCTTGAAAGACCCTTCTTTCATATCCATTATTGCCGATAAAAAAAAAGTAAATATCAAGATAGATATTGGCTTGATTATTAACCATATCTGATACTCTCGATTAAAATACCTGCTCTGCTGTTCCACGATATCAGCTATTGAAATATCCATTTGCTTGAATTTTTGGAATTTTAATAAATTATAAAGACTAAAACTTGTTGTAAATAATAATAAAAATCCTGTTATCAATCCAATGTATGTTAAGATAGGACTTGAAAAACTCTTACTAAAATAAATCCCTAATAAAATGAGATCTAATACACAAATTGATAAATAATTCAGATTATCTCGTTCAAAGCAAAGTTGGCTGTGTTTGTTTTTCTTATGAATGATTTGCATTATCTTTTCTTTGACTAGGCTTTCTTCTTCTATCATGATTCCTCCAATAAACTGATTTGGATATGTTTTTTTAATTTCTCTTTGATTCGATGCATCCTAACATTTACATTCTTTGAAGAGATACCAAGTATATTCCCTATCTCTTGATAATTGTGCTTATCAAAATACAAATGCAAAATAGCTTTCTCTATATTATTTAATAAGTTGATACAAGTCCCCATGATTCTTCTGTTTTCATCATAATATTCATTTTCTTCATAATTCAAGATTGGCTGATTCTCAATCAATACTTTAAATATTTGTATAGGTTTTTTTACTTTTTTTATATGTAACATAGCAGTATTTAATGAAACTCGATACATCCAGGTCTCAAATTTTGATAATCCTTTAAAAGTTGGATATGATTTCCAAAGTTGTAACAAGATTTCTTGCTCGAGATCTGCTTTATCTGATGGTTGATCTGCATATAAACAAACGATCTTACGGACAATCCCCAAATTTAAATAGACTAATTCCAAAAACTCTTTTTCTAACTCTTGAGGATTCTGCATCTATTCCCCCTATCCTTTTAATCTATTAGTATAACTTTTCTTAAAAAACTACAATCTTTTTTCTTATCATCTAGACAAGTTTAACTAAATCAATGAATAGTTTAATTTAATCGTCATTAATAGCTTTGTGAAATACAGCTATTCTATGATGGTGATAAACGAAAAATAATATTAGATTCTTGACAAAAATTGCATTAAAATTTAATAGCTGTTTATAAGAGGTAGATAATGAAAAAAATATGTATTTTACTTTTAGTTTTAATCACTTTTATTCTGACAGGTTGTGCGACTCTACAAGTTAATACTACTTTTATTGATAAGGACTACCATCCAGAAAATATCAGAAACGCTAACTTGATTGTAGCATGTAGCGATGATGTAAAATTGGAAGAATTTGTAAAATCTTATAATACACTATATTCCAATAACCAAAATTTTAGCAAAATTCTAACAGACTCCCTTGCTCAGAGAATTCATAACAAATTCCCCAATTCTAATGTCTCAACTATTGATATGGACAGCCTTACATATGATTTCTATAATCAAATTGAATTTGACAATAAACTTTATCAGGATAAAATAATCCAAAATCAGAATAATTATCTTATTCTTTTAAAGAAAACAACGATTGGTCAAGAAACCCATTATAACCCTGGATTTATTAACCCGACTACTGGAATGCATAGTGCCGGAACTACTACAACTAAGTGTACATTAAAATTTGAAGTAGAAGTTATAGATTTAGTCCAAAAAGGTAAAGTACATTCATTTACTGTTTTCGATTCTGTTGATGTATTTTTTTTTGCATATAAAACCGCTCTAAGTGAAACAATATCTAAAACACTTAGAGGGTTAGTTAATTCCCTCGATGTATATATTGAAAATACTAAATCGAATAAATTTTAATAGAGAATAGCTCTGAGTGTCTGTACAATTTTTTGTCTTTCTGGGTAACTATAGACTTTTATAAATACTCTTTATAATTTTTACTTCAGCTCTATAATTTCAAAATCATTTTCTAAAAGATCAATAAACAGTATTTTTTTTCTGAGAATATTGCCTTTGTTTAGTAGTATTTTTATGCTTTCTGCTACTTGAATAGAGGCTACCAATGCTGGTGAGAAAGCAGGATTACCCGATTTCATTTCTATACCTTGTGCTTGCTTTACTCCAAATAAATTGTTTGTTGTATCCTGAGGATAAATAACTGTCACTTGACCATACCAACCCGCTATCGAACCGGACACTAATATTTTACCAGATAATCGACAGTTTTCCTGTAAGATCTGTCTTGTTTGGATTGAATCAAGGGCATCTATTACCAAATCATGATTAATAATTATCCCTGAAGCATTCTCTTCATCAAGTTTTATATGAATGGCTTGTATCTTTAACTCCGGATTTATCTGTAATAATCTTTCTTTGGCAACTCCCACTTTAAATCTGCCTAAATTATCTGAATGAGAGAATATCTGACGATTCAAATTGCTTTCTTCAAAGATATCATAATCTATTATGCTCAGATTTCCAATTCCTATTCTACAAAGCATTTCGGCTACGTATTCTCCTAATCCCCCACACCCGACAATACAAACGCTTTTCACCCTCAATTCTTCCTGCTCTTTTGATGTGATTGTATCAGCATTTCTCTTATAACGACTCATCTTATCCTCCTCCAACCGGTGGAAAAAGCGAGATTGTATCATTTTCATTTAGCATTTGCTCCAACTTTCCGTCTAATCCATTAACCAATAAAATGGCTACTTGATCAGCAGGAATGTTTAATTCATCGATCAAATCCATGATTTTAGTCTCTTGGCTAATCTCCTTTTCTATAATCTTTCCTCTCCCGATTCTAAAGGTGGCGAATAACTTTATTGTTATTTTCATGATTTTCTCCAGTAAAAAATTTAAAGCAGATATTCATCTGATAAGTTTTCAAATAAATATCTGCTCTTAATTTAATATTATAATCCTAATTCAATGAGTTTTTCTTTGGTTGGTGCTCCTTCAGAATCCCAACCTCTTAACAGATAATAATCCTGTAGTAATTGATCAAGTTCAAAAACATGCCCTTTGGATGGCCCTTCTGGGATAGGATCATGTAATAACCTGTTTGGTAAGGTATCATCTTTAAAGCTTAACCCTGATTTGTAATTGAAGATTCTCTCTAAATTCCAAATTCTCTCTCCTGCTTTTAATATACTTTCTGCGGTATAAGCATTTCCTGTCACAGCACTAAGCATATCGGCATAGTCCTCTGCATTTAAAACAAATGATGTGAATAGACAGGTTCCCAAAGAATCTATAGTAGCCGTTAAATCTTGGAATATCTTTACCCATAAAGGTTTGTTTTCATAAGATAATCGGTCCAGTTTCTCAGGTGCTCCTAGTATCTCAGGAGATATTAAGTATGCTCTGACATGACATCCCCCTCGGTTTGAAGTGGCATAAGCTAAACCCTGACCTTTTATTCCTCTTGGATCATATGCAGGGATCTCCTGTTTCTTCACGGACATGGATAATTCAGGCATCCCATACATCTCACATAAACGGTACGATCCTTCTGCTAATTTGTCTCCTAAACCTTCTCTGCTTCCCATCATCTTTGTCCAATATACTGTAGCTTCACTATTCCCCCATCTCAAAGGAGTGTTCCCCTGCTCTTCTAAAGATATCTTCCCTTTTTCTACTAACTCCATGGCTGCGGCTATTGTTGTGGATGCTGATATTGTGTCCAAACCATATTCATTACACCAGAAATTGGCTTTTATGATCGATTCCATATTGTTGATACCACAATCTCCACCAAATCCCCATATTGTCTCATATTCAGGTCCCCCAACCTCAACATCATCCATTTTTACATGTCTTCCACATGCAATGGGACAAGCAAAACATCCCTTTTTACGAACTAGATATTTCTCTGATAATGTTTCCCCTGATATGTCTTCAGCTAAATCAAATTGTGATTTCTGAAAATTATTAACCGGAAATACTCCGTTTTCATTAATTATGTTCACTAAAACTGCTGTACCATATGTTGGTAAACCTTGACCGGTTACTCCGTTATCTTTGAGTTTCTTTTGAAGTGTTTTTAATAATTCTTTGAGATCATCAGGTTTAGAGATATCCACACGATGAGTCCCTTTGACTACGATTGCCTTTAAATTCTTAGACCCCATCACTGCACCAACACCCGATCTGCCTGCTGCACGATCATAATCATTCATAATACATGAAATTTTTGATAACTTTTCTCCTGCTGGCCCAATGGTTAGCACCTTCGCCTGACTACCTTCAATTTCATTCAATTTATCTGTGGCTTCAGTTACCAACTTTCCCCATATAAATTCTGCTGATTTAATCGTAACTTCTTCATCATTAATATTTAAATAGACAGGTTTTTCTGCTTTCCCTTCCAAAATGATCACATCATATCCAGCAAACTTTAATTCTGCTCCCCATTTCCCTCCTGAATTTGATGAAGCGATCGTCCCTGTTAATGGTGATTTGGTTACCACCATGTATCTGCCACCTGTTGGGGTAAATGTCCCTGTTAATGGACCGGTTGCTATGAAGATTTTGTTTTCTGGACTTAATGCCTCTACCTTAGGATCAACTTCGTTGCAAAACATTTTTGTCCCTAAACCTCGACCACCAATAAACTGTTTTGCTAAATCTAAATCTAAACTCTCTTTTGAAATACTCTGATTTGTTAGATTTACTCTGATTACTTTTCCAGTATAGCCTGACATTGTCTGCCTCCTTTTATTTTGATTCAAATCTCTCACTAAATTTGAACCAATGATTATAACTCACTAAATATCAGCTTAATACAGAAAAATGTATCTCTGTAAAAACTGCATTTTCTCTTATGAGTATAATCATATACAATACTTGTGCCGTAATTCTAATGTATTGTTAAATATAAGGATATAATATACGTAATAAATATGTGTCCTAAAATAGGACAATACTTCCTAAATAATGGTGTTTCTTTATGGGACAGTGTCCTAATACGGAGCAGAAATGCTGTACTCCTCCATCTTTCGGTATAAAGTATTTCTCGAAATTCCTAAAAATTTCGCCGTTTGCATGATATTATGGGATGTTTTTTTCAAAACATAGATGATATGTTGCTTTTCTAATTCTTTTAAATTTAAGATATGATCCTCATTGGAAATAAAATTGCCTGGATCTAATGAATTCTTTGTTTCCAAGGTTATTGGGATTTTCTCTGTGTTGATGATCAGTTCCACAAAGTTTTCTAATTCTCGGATGTTTCCCGGCCATGAATATCTCATCAAATTATTAATACTTGCCTCAGGAATTTTTACCAGTTTTTTATTTAATCTTTTGGAGAAATTCCCCATAAAATAGTCTAATAAAAGGGGAATATCATCAACCCTTTGTCTTAAAGGCGGTAAATGAATCGGAAGAACATTTAGCCTGTAATACAAATCTGTTCTAAAATTGCCCCCATCTACTTCTTGTTTTAAATCTCTATTTGTCGCGGCGATGATTCTGATATTTACTGGAATGGGTAAGGATGAACCGATACGGGTGAGATAACTTTCTTCAATAACTCTTAATAGATTAGCTTGCATATCAAGAGGCATTTCTCCAATTTCATCAAGAAAGATTGTCCCTCCGTCTGCTATTTCAAACTTACCAGGATTACCCCCTCTTTTCGCTCCGGTAAAAGCACCTTCTACATAACCAAATAGCTCTGATTCAATGAGTGTTTTTGGAATAGCTCCACAATTGACTGCAATAAATGACTCATTTTTACGGTTGCTATAATTATGTATGGACTGAGCAATTATCTCCTTGCCTGTACCACTTTCCCCAGTTATCAGTATGGTTGATTTACTGTCAGCAACCTTCATGGCAAATTCAATAATATTAAGAAATTCTTTATTTTGTGTTACAATTTTGTCAAAAGTATATATTGCTTTTCTACCCATGATTCTATTGGCAAGTTTGCGTACTTTTTTCACATCTTTAAAAACAAATATTATCTCTTCCAGATCATTCGAAAAGTCATACATTGGATACGCACTCAGATTTAATTGTAAAAGATTTTTGTATGAAGTCACATAGACATCCTCATCAAGAAAAGGTTGTCTTTGATGAAGAGAGGTAACCACTGAATTCCACCCTTCAAAAAAATCCCATATCTTCTTGGTTTGAAAAGAATGTTTATCCAGTCCAAAAAGTTCCATGAAATGATCATTATGAAACTTAATGTTTCCAGAAAGATCAGAAGTAATAATACCAGCAGGAATCGAATTGAAAATATTTACCATATTATTTTTTGATTTGATCAATTGGGTTTGATACATATTGATACTTAATGTGTTTTCCAATGCATAAGCTGCTGCGACTACCATCCCTAATGTATGCGTATGAACAAATGATGTATTGCCTGTTAAGTCTAAGGAACCAATTAACTTTCCTTCTGGATTATGAATAGGAGCACAGGAACATGTCCAACGATGATAGGCTTTGATAAAATGATCTGTGCTGACTAATTGCAAGGGTTTATCTTCTACTAAAACTGTTCCCATGGCATTGGTCCCTATATGTTCTTCTGACATATACGCTCCGGGAATCATTTTCAGCTTTGAAGCTTCCTGTAAAATTCGATCACTGCCATAAATTCTGAGAATACAGCCTTCATTATCTGTAAGAATTGTGAGAAAATCTGAGCTTTGAACAAAGTCATTTAACTGTTTCATAAACGGTTCTGCCAATTTGATTAATGTTCTATTTTTTGTAGTCAAATTGTCAAGATCATGCCCAGATATTATCTTTTTACTATAGATCATGTCGGGACATAGACCCATTTTTATACATCTGTTTTGAGATTGAGTAATAATCTTTTTATGTTCACTTCTCTCTAACATTCAAACCTTCTTTGTGCCTTTTCTTTATATTTCCTTCTTTATATACTGGGTTCTTAGATAAACATTTTCCCCACAATCTTAAAAGAATACTTGTGGCTTACCTGGTCAGAACTACTTTTTTATTGCTTTTACCCAATAATAATATGGTTTATTCAAATCTACTTGTGCTTTATTATTAAAATTATCAACTGATCTTCTTGTATTTGCCGAAATTGTCCGCTTCTCTTGTGTGATACTAAATGAAGATAACAGATTATCAGATAGCTTCTTTTCATTAAGTATTTGAGGCTCAGACAAGGTAGCAGTCTCTTCCATATTAAATGAAGCAATTAAAATCCCCCCTGGCTTCATAATCCTAGAGATTTCATCACAAATATTCCTGAGATTTTTTACATGATCTAAAGCATTCATGGTAAAAAGAACATCAACATAATTATCTGGTAAAGCGATTTTATCCTCTGTAACAACAGGATAGATTGT
Source organism: Cloacimonadales bacterium (SeqCode) (assembly GCA_963678255.2). Lineage (GTDB taxonomy): Bacteria > Cloacimonadota > Cloacimonadia > Cloacimonadales > WRIO01. The sequence goes on along the minus strand of OY782778.1, from coordinate 348,495 downwards.
GTTGTTGTTACTGATATTAAATTGTAAATATTCCTTAGAAAGTACATCCAATCCAATTCTATGCGATGTAGATTGTACCCATCCTAATGTATCACGTGGCCCACAGCCAAAGTCTGCTACTACTTTATCTCTTAAGAATTCATCGTCTTTCTCATCTGCCATTAATAACATTATATCTTTGTACCAACCAGATTCCAGAGCACCCTTCTCTTTTGTAAATTGTCTTTTCCAATATGATAACTCTGACATATGCTTAATCTTCTTTAACATCTTCTACCTGCATTTTCTTTTATTTACAAATACTAAAAACTCTTTATATTATTAAATGAATATTGTCAAAATCTTTTAAATAATAAAACAACGATGTATGAAGAAAATTCATCTCTCTCCAATTTTCAGCCCAAACAAAGATCTCTTGTAAAATTGAGCTTTTTTATCAGCAAGTCTTGATCAATTCGACCTATCTGTTTCTTATAATTATGTTTAATAAATATAATAATAATAAAAACAGGGATTACAGTATAAAGATATCATCCAATAGAAAAAAGTTTTTTAATATTTTTTTAAATAATTGAAAATAAATTGCCACATTTTCAAAATTTGGAGTTATATTAAGTAGAAGTAAATAATCCTCCTCCTCTTTTTACCCCCGCCTTCGGGGGTTTTTTAATTTTAAATTAAGATATTTCATTAGTATTTTTTAGATGCTCCTATGAAACACCTTGTGTATTTGTCTATTTTAAATAATTAATCAATCCATAAAATATATTAAATATCCAGGTATCAAGACAAAAGAAATGAAAAGAACAATACCCTCTCAAAGAAATGAAAAGACTTTATTCAACATATGCCATCCTAAAGATATCCTCCAACGATGATGATTATCTCTTATCTCCTATGAAACATCTTGTGTATTTGTCTATTTTAATTAATTAATCCATAAAATATATTAAATATCCAAGTATCAAGACAAAAGAAATGAACACTACTATCTCAAAGAAATATCCATATCTTCTCCAATAGATGTCAATTTTTTAAAAGGACAATCTCAAAACAAGGTGTTTCATTTTTACCAAACAGGCAACAGCCTGATATGAGCTCCTATGAAACACCTTGTGTATTTGTCTTATTTAATTCTATCTAATATAAAATCCTTATTTAACTATAATTTTATTGTTTTATGATATAAAATATTTTGCACTTATGCTATTAAATCTATTTAATCTCCTATTCGGGATAATATTTTTTCAAATATCTCACCAGTTATCAAAACAAAAAAGCATAAGCAACCAAGCTCCTATACGGGGATTTATCCACCAATGATAAAACGGCCTTTTGCAAAATATTTTTTTAATTAAACTACTTGTTTGATTTCATAACCAAGTTTTTTTGCCAATTTTTTAAAGTTATCTTCCATTTTCTTTCTATTCAATTCTTCATAAAAATTTTCTCCTAATTCAGAATAGGATTTTTTATATCGAATCATTGTATAATAGATAACTGCTATTTTTCTGCTTGTAGCTGTTATTGCCTTCTGATAACCAATTTGTGCCATCTTTTTACGGAAAAATGCACCTAAATAACTATGGCTGTTTCTCAATGTAGTTGCACATTGTCGAAAAATTGAAGCTGCATTACTTTGAACTTTATTTGTACTATTTTGAAAAACTGTCCCTCCGGTTATTCTTTGATTCGGAGATAATCCAAGCCAAGATGTAAAATTTTTACTATTTTTCCATTTACTCATATCAAAGCCTGTCTCTCCAATTAACTTTTCTACTGATAGTATATTAAGACCAGGTATCTCACATAAGTCAACACCTATTGCTTGAACGATGTTATGATTAATATCATTACTATCATTTTCTTCAATTGAAATATTGTCCTCATCAATTGGTTGACTCATTAATAAAAATAAATTATTAATCTGTGAATCTGTCTCTTCAATTTTTGATAAGAAAAATTCATAAAAATTTACTGCCTGTTTGAGAATGTACAGTTGTTCAAATTGCAGACTACCACTCAATGCTTTAATGATCTCTTCATTACTTTTTTTTACACCTTTCTTTTTATATGACACAAGAACTTCAGGATTTGTCTCTCCTGAAAGTATTGCTTTTATTATACTCATTCCTGTCTTGCCAGTAATGTCAGAAATGACTTGATGAAGATAAAAGTTCATTAGAGTTAAGGCTTTTTGCATATGCTGGATATGTATGTTATTCTCTTTAACTAATTTGTCTCTATAACGAGTTAATGCTTTTATTTCTCGTATATTCTTCTCCGGAATAAATGAGGGTGTTAGGAGACCATAGGAATGTAATTTTCTCAGCCAATCACAATCAAATTTATCTGTTTTCTTTCTACCTGGTGCATTTTTAACATGTTTTGCATTGCATAAACTTAATTTAAAACCTCTTGATTCAAGTATTTCATAGAGGGGAATCCAATAGATTCCGGTTGATTCCATTGCCACTGATGTTACTTTGCAAGAAGTTAACCAATCAGCTATAGCATTTAAATCGCAGGTATAAGAACCAAATTTGCGTATATGATCTTCACAAATAGTAGGAGATACACTTACCCAATTTTCTTTGGAACCAATATCGATTCCTGCAGAGTGATGATTGATTACTGAAATTTCGTTAGATGCTGATTCAATTTTCTCATTTTTTTTTCTCATTTTAAGTCCCTCCTTTTTGATCATAAATACAACATTTTGATACTAATTGTCAAAAATATTTTGATTTTTACAGAGATATAACAAGGTGTTTCATTTTTACCAAACAGGCAACAGCCTGATATGAGCTCCTATGAAACACCTTGTGTATTTGTCTATTTTAATTAATTAATCCATAAAATATATTAAATATCCAGGTATCAAGACAAAAGTAATGAACAATACTATCTCAAAGAAATATCCATATCTTCTCCAATAGATGTCAATTTTTTAAAAGGACAATCTCAAAACAAGGTGTTTCATTTTTACCAAACAGGCAACAGCCTGATATGAGCTCCTATGAAACACCTTGTGTATTTGTCTATTTTAATTAATTAATCCATAAAATATATTAAATATCCAGGTATCAAGACAAAAGTAATGAACAATACTATCTCAAAGAAATATCCATATCTTCTCCAATAGATGTCAATTTTTTAAAAGGACAATCTCAAAACAAGGTGTTTCATTTTTACCAAACAGGCAACAGCCTGATATGAGCTTTTATCTGCAACACGCCAGTGTTGCTAATATTGATTCTATTTTGTGATTAAATAATCCCCAATGGCCAAAGCATTTAAACCTGTAGAATAAAATGTCCGTATCGCATCTATTGGTGAATTTACGATAGGTTCACTTCTTACATTAAACGAAGTATTCAAGATTATTGGATGACCACTAAGTTTATAATAGTTTTCTATTAATTGATACCATAAAGGCAAGTCTTCTTGCTTAACAGTTTGAGGACGTACTGTATTATCAATATGCACGGTAGCTGGAGCAACCTTTGACATTAAGCCAGTTGCTTCGGAAGCCATGATCATAAAAGGACTTTCAGGACTTTTGTCTAAATAATTGTCTTTGAATTCACAGAGCATTGATGGACAATATGGTCGCCAAGCTTCACGATATTTTACTTGATTATTCAACCTCTCCTTTATATTGTCTTTAATGGGAGACGAAATAATACTTCTACCACCTAAAGCTCTTGCTCCCATTTCAGCTCCACCTTGAAACCATCCAATAAACTTTTCCTGATGCAATAACTGAGCTACGTCGCTGGCTATATCATCACATGATTTATAAGTAATCCCACATGCTTTTATGGTATTTAAGATCTCTTGGTTATTGAATGTAGCACCATATTGTACGGTTCGCAATGCATTTCGTACATTAAATCCCAATTGAGAAGAAAGATATAATGCTGAACCGATTGGAGATCCATCATCAGAAGATGCCGGATGGATAAATATATCTTCCACTCCTGCATGTTTATAAATTGCATGATTTACCTTGCAATTCATAAAGATCCCTCCAGATAGACAAAGTTTTTTTGTCTGCGTTTCAACTATCATCTTTTTGACTAAAGAAACTACAGCTTCTTCTAACTTCGTCTGTACTGCATAGGCTAAATCAACATATTCTTCTAGCAAATATTTGTTTTGTAAACTACCATTTATCTCACATTTTTCATTTAATGAGATAGGGATTAGTTTTGGATTATAAGAAACTATAAAATCAACTAAGGCATTTGTAAATCGTGGGTGATAATCAGTATTTCCCATTTTAAAATAATAAGGATTAAGCTCATATCCATCTTTAGTAATTTTTATTATCTTCTCTAGTCTTGAAAGCCAAGGATTCTTATCTGCCCGACTTTCTCCAAAGGCGGCTAAACCCATAAATTTGCCCTCATCTCTGTTCCCCTTAAATCCTAAATATGAGGTAAATCCACAATAATACCAACCTAATGAATAGGGAATCTTATAATTCAATATCTTACTAAACTGATTGTTCTGAACTTTATATCCTGATACACAATTATCTTCTCCATGACCATCTGCAACTAAAACCAAAGAATCATTGAAATTACTTTGATAATATGATTGATAGGCATGAGATAAATGATGATCTACAAACACAATTTCCTTGATGGTTCCTTTTATGCCAGCTTCTTTTATCCCATCATAGATTTTTTTGCGAAAATGTTCTGGTGAATAACCATATAGACAATCATATATCGTCATAAAATTATGTCTACTACTATTTGAAACTTTTGTCTTTTCATTACTAAAAAACTCTTTGGCTTTAAAACTAATCAGATTTTTTACTATTGTCTTTGGATATTTTTGACAATCCCAATTTATTGCTATATAATCTACTTCGTCTAAATTTAGCTTGTTGCTCTGTAAACACCAATTTAGTGCTAAAGATGGAAATAAACCGTATGAGCCCTTTAAACGATTAAATCTTTCTTCATGTGAAAAAGATACTAATTGCCCATTTAGTACCAAACAAGCAGAAGGATTTTGTCCAAATGCGTTAATACCAACGACTACGCTCATTCTTTCTCCTTAAAACAATCAAAATCAATTTTACTAGCTAAATAGTCTAACTTTACAAAAGCTAAAGCCCTTGGTAAAGCCTCAGAAAAGTTTTTCTTACTGTTCTGTAATTCTATCAACGCGGATTCTCTATTCTTTAAACCGTAACGAATTTGATTACTAAGAAAGGCATCTGTATATGAAACACCCAACATCTTTTGAAACATATATTCCTTAAAAATGTTAAAAACACAGTCAGAATGCCAATCTTCTTTGATCTCGGCTGGTACTTTCCAATTCAATTGCTCTTGGATCTCTGCTCTAATTTTTTGAGGGTCCCATGTCTCATAATCGTAAAACATTATTGATTTTATTGTTGGAAAACGCTTTGATAGATAACTTGAGCTTGGAAATACGGCTAAACATCCATATACACTCGTATGAAAATTATTTATAAATGCTTTGCAAAGCTTAGGTGATTTTATTGCCTGTTTTATAAATTGATAAGAACTCTTGATTAAACCTTCTCGCTTAAATGGATTCTTTTTATCTTGTTTATTCTTTATTGCTAGAAATGGGGAATATTCTAAAGGACTGGAAGACCATACAATCATTGGAATTTTCCTCTTCACTGCTATTTGATATCCTAATATATGAAGATGTTTGCAAGCTACACAGGTTAAACCAGCACTCACAGCAGTTTCTTGCTCTGTCCAGGCTATAAAATAATCCTGAAATGACTTTAAATGTGCCTGATTCTTTAATGATACTATATGATGTTTTACACCTAATTGCTTGCAGACATTCTTAGCATTTTCAAGTGCAAAATCAACAGACCCTTCATGAATATAGGTAAACGCTTCTACTTTAAGTCCATATTCTTTTACTAATCTATAAAGTGTATAAGTACTATCTTTCCCTCCACTTAGTCCTACTAAACAATCTGCTGTGTTTGTTTGACTACGATGAGATTCTAAAATTCTTTTCAAACGAGCATTTCCTTTTGGCTCATATAATGGATATCCCGTTTGACACCAAAAACATTCATCTTGACTATTGAAATTACTATTAGGCAAAGTATCTGGTAATAAACATTTGCTACAACGTTTCATTTCTCCTCACTTTCAACAATGGCTTGGATTTCATAAGCACATGCTTGACTTAGGCTATTATAATGGATCTTTAATATTTTATAATGATAAGCCTTCAGTATAACTTTTATTTTATTATCTGATATATAAAATCTGTTTACTCCAATTACTCCTATCCCCTTAATGCGCAAATGCTCTTTTAACTGTGATAAAAACCTTTTTATAATTTCTGTCCCTGTATTCCCGCCTGACCACCTTTTACGCTGTAAATCTGTCTTAAATATTTCTAAGTTATTCCCTGTATCTTCATCAATATAAGGCGTATTAAATATAATTAGATCATACTTCTCTGGTAAATTTTCAAATAAATCACTAACTATAAATTTGATCGTAGTCTGATGCATTTGTTGCTTAGAATTATGGATTAACTCAGGGATCTTATCACTACCTGTAATGGATTGATAGTTTAATTTTTTAAAACTATAATAAGATAAAACTCCGTATGGACCTGTCCCCATATCTAATAAATTTAATTTTAAACCTGAATATTTTTTTAAAACTTTTACTAGAATTAAACTGGTCCAATCCCAATAATTGTCGTAGGCTTTGTCTTTAGGAAAATATCCAAACATTATTTTAAAGAGAAGTTTACTTTGCCTTATCTTCATGATCACTGATTTATAAATCCCATAAAATACTCTTTTTATAATAGGCATTGATCTTACTCCATTTTACTAAATAACTCAATCTAGTTTTGCTGATTAAAAAATGTATCTGTGTTTATAAAAGTTGTCTCCTTTTCATGTTCAAATAAATCTATTATACTTTGTTATCGAACCTTTAACTTTTTCTATAGGATATTTAACAGCATTTAATTCCAATTTTCTTTCAACTGAGGATTCTATGTCTATATCTAATCCATGAGCTAGATAAGTGAGATAAATAAACACATCTGCTATCTCTTCTGATATTTCTTGTTTTTTCTCAGTAGAAAATCTACTGATTTCCTCTTTTCTGACCCAAAGAAAATGCTCCATTAATTCACTTGTCTCAATTGATAGAGCCATTGATAAATTTTTTGGATCATGAAACTGATCCCAATGACGATCTTTTCTAATGTCTAACAATTTCTGTAATATTTTATTATGATCCATTTATTCCTCTTTCTCAATTTTAAACATTTTAAATTTACAAATTGTCAACAAAAAAATTATTTTCTATCTTTTACTATTACTAAACAAACAAAAAAATTATTGTTTCAGATTAAGTGTCTATTCAGCTCATATGCTGAAAAGGGCACTTAGATTCTCCAACTCTACCTTTTTAATAACAACTGTCCACTATTCAAGAAACCAACATCTTGCCCATTCTCAAAAGTAAAACGACCATCTTTGGTCGTTCCAAAATAAAGGATTCTTGGTTCTAAAAATAAGTAAGAGAAAGAATTACAATGAAATTAAAAGAGTTTTCGATCAACTCTTAGAATAAGGCATTATCCTTTTATTGCCAAGGAGTCAGGTGTTGAAAATGTGTAGTCGATCCAGAAAAGCTTTCCTAAATTTATTGACAAGCTAATAAGGATTTTGCAGTTTACTTTTTAAAATCTAATTACTCTGAAGAAGGAGTACAAATATGCAATACCGCACGATGCCTGCTCATAAAGATAAACTGTCAATTCTGGGATATGGATGCATGCGTTTTCCCACGACTACCGAAGGAAATATCGACAGAGAGAAATCTACTCAGATGTTGCAAGCTGCCATAGATAGAGGAGTAAACTACTTTGATACCGCCTGGAATTACCATCAGGAAGAAAGTGAAGTCTTTCTGGGAGAATTTCTCAAGGATGGGTTGCGGGATAAAGTAAAAATTGCTACCAAAATGCCTGACTGGCTCATTAAGGAACCTGCTGAGATGGACGTGTACTTCAATAAGCAGTTGGAAAAACTGCAAACCGACCATATAGACTACTATCTCCTGCACGGTTTGGACAATAAACCGTGGCAGAAAATACACAACCTGGGTATATTGGACTGGCTGACGAAAGCCAAACAATCTGGAAAGATAGGCTATGCAGGCTTTTCTTTTCACGATAGTTTCAAAGTCTTTCACAATATCATTGATGCTTATGAATGGGACTTCTGCCAAATCCAGCTCAATTATCTTGATATAGCCTATCAGGCTGGTTTACGAGGTATGCGTTATGCTGCCTCAAAGGGGATCGGTATCGTTGTCATGGAGCCTCTGAGAGGCGGTTTTCTGGCAGACCCGCTGCCCGACGTAGTACAAGCAGTCTGGAATAAATCACGCGAGCAGCGTACAGCAGTTGACAGGGCTTTACGCTTTCTCTGGAATTATCCCCAAATCCAAGTAGTTCTAAGCGGTATGTCCACTCTGGTGCAGGTACAGGAAAATATCCAGATAGCTGATACTGTCCAAGCTCAAAGTCTCACCACACATGAACTCAATCTTTACCCTCAAGCCCGTAAAGCTATTCGCAGCAGAAAGGCAAATCCCTGCACGGGTTGCGGTTATTGTCAGCCATGCCTCAGTAACGTTGCTATCTCTAATGTCTTTAGTTTTTACAACCAAAGTAAAATCTTTGATAGCAAAGACCAAACAGCCTCGATGTATATGCACTCTTGCCCTGAAGACCAGAGAGCGGACAAGTGTACCAATTGCGGAGCTTGTCTTCCCAAATGTCCCCAACATATAGATATTCCTACTGAACTGAAGAAAGTAGCGGGATATTTTACTACGCATGAAGTGACAAGCTAAAATTGGGGGTACAGGCAGGGAAATGCAGATTTTATACTCTTAGGAATCAAAAAACAATGTAGCCTAACTCAATTCTACATCCCTACTAACTCCTTCCAAACTCATTCCTAATTCCTTCCATCCTTGGTGCTTAAGAGACTGTTCACTTCAAAAAGTGATGAATAGGGTCTAATCAGGAAAATCAACAATAAAAAGTGAACAGTCTCAACACTGGAGTGTTGCAGATAAGAGATAAGAGATAAGCTTCTTGGTTGATGAATTGCTTTCAAATGATATCTATTGGAGAAGATTTAGACAGTCTCGGTATTTTATAAGTAAAGCTAAGAAAATAAAACTTGACAGTTATTTTTTAAATTGTGAATATTGGTCAAATAATTAACTAGGATAATATGATGAAAAGAAAATGTGCAGTTATATTAGTTTTTATGTTATTACTATTGTTTGGAAATTTATTTGCTGAAGACAAATACCATTTTGATGTATGTTATGGATCAGTTTCTTTATTTGGAAATGCAATTGCCAATAAGTATTTTTTAGATGCTTATGGGACTTATCAGTTTTCATTAAGTATTGAGAAATCTCAGAAGATAGATTATACTTTATCTTTTATCTACGAGAATTTTTATGCTCATTATCCAAATGACATGCCTGATAAATACAGACCCCCTTTCACTTCCATTATGGGCGGTGTTTCATACAATTATTTTAACACCGAGTCAATAAAATTATATTCTGGGGTTCAGGCAGGTTTAATGCCTAGCATGCTTGTTGGGAATATTAATCTTTTAGGATTAAAATTAAAAGGATTAGATTTATTTTTAGAATTAAATGCTGGTTCTAAAGCTATGATTAATTTTGGATTAAGTTTTTAGGAGGATGATTGAAGAAAGCATTATTTTTTATAAGTATGTTGGTATTAATGAGTCAATTATTGGCACAAAATTCTTCAAAAAGGGTTGGAGTTTCTGCTGGATATGCATCAATGTTTGGGTTGGCTATAGGTGGTATAAGTAGTATCAATTCAGATCTTGTTAATGATTTAGGGAACTACGAGTTTAGTATAAAATCTGAAAACTCTAAGCGTTGGAGCAAGCAATTTTCCTTTAATATTGAAACAATAGAAGTAAGAAAAAATAATGATTACGATAAAAGTAATTCATCTACAGAAGTGATTTCTATTATTAATCTTATGATAGGGTTCTCAGCAAACTATTACAATTCCGAGACCTTAAGATATTACTCAGGATTACATGGAGGAATAATGACTACTAATAATGAAACATTTCCTAGCTTAAATTTGACTGTTTTGGGTTTTGAACATAAGAAGACCAGATTATTTGTAGAATTTAATGCAGGTATGAAAGCTATAGGATTAATTGGGATTACTTTTTAAAGAATATAGTTACTCATCCCAGTAAACCAAGAATCCCTTCTTGTTCTCTTTACAATCAGGCACTAGAAATGCGCAGATGATTCGTTCTGCGAACATCTTGTTTGCAGTTGCTATCGAGGAAGGATTGTTCGTCCTCGAAACTTAATATCCCCGATAGGGGGGTCAGGCTTGATCTTAGCAATATATAATATTATAGCAAATCACATACGATGATGCTAAACTTTTATCTCTTTTCTTTTTTATCTACAAATCTCTAATTTGCAAGATAGCTCCATTTTCCTGAGTGTTTTGATCAATTCGACCTATCTTTCTCATTTAATTCTTTTTAAACCATATTTTTAAAATAAATCACTTGACATCAAAACTATAACAAGTTATTTTCAGTAAAACTCAAAAAAAGGATATTTTTATGAAAAGAAGAATTCTTGTATTATTTTTGACTATTTACTGTTTTACATGTCTTATAGCTATGTCAGAATATGGAGTAATATTTATTGCTTTAAATCCCTCAGCCCGAACTTATGGGATGGGGATAGATGTCGGCTCTGCTGATTTTTGGCACAATGATGCCTTCATTTCTTATGATAACCCAGCTTTGTCATCCTTACATCAGGGGATTTATTACACAATAAATAAAGTCCATTGGTTGGACGATGTTCCTGGAGTTGATGACATGTATTTTTATAATGGTTATGTAAATCTAGCTTGGAAAGGGTTTGGACTGAGCTTTCCAATGTATAATTCAAGTAAAGGATTTGGATCTTATTTTGATTATGGAAAGCAAGAGAGAACAGATGAAAATGGTTTCATTCTCAGTCAATTCAATGCTAATGAGCAAGCTTTAAGATATAATCTTTCTGTTAATTCTTCCATTATAAAAAATCTCCCTGAAAACTTTCTTTTTGGTGCAGGTATTACTTACATTGATATAAGATCAAATCTAGCTCCTGATGGTATAGGATTGTCTGAACCATATAGAATAACAACCGCAAAAGCAAATTGTCTGAATTTAGGTTTGTTTGCCAAGTTCAACTTTAGAGATGCAATAATGCCAAAAAGTCGTTTTGAAACAGGCATTGGTTATAATGCAATTAATTTCAGCAATAAAACAATCAAATATAAAAATGAGCTACAAAAAGATAAAATATATTCTGACGAGAGTGTCGGATTCTCAGCCCGTTTCAGTATCCCACAAAATGGAGCTTCTTCAGAGTTGTTCTATACCAGTCCTGATGGCTCTGGAGATTTGGTTTCCTTACAAATTGCTATAAATCAAAGGAATGTTTTAAACACGACTCCTATCCAATCATGGGGAACTGAGATTGGTTTGTTTAATATATTATTTTGTAGATTAGGCTATTACGATGATCCTGATGGTAGAATAACTGGACATACAAAGGGATATGGTTTGAAATATACACTAAATAAATACAATGTTCAAATAAATTATGCTAAATTCCCTGGTGGAGAGCTTCAAGATTCTCAAGATGATTGGGATTTTACTTTAGGATATAAATTTTAACTTTGAAATTGTAAGGGGAGATCCTTCTCCCCTTACATTCTATAATGATTTCACAAATTATCCTGAAGTTCCCAAATAATAAAAAAAGCCAAGTATTTTTATCAAAAAATACCTGACTATTAGATTATTTAATATACTTTATTTACCAGCCCAATCAGTTAATCCATATTTTACCATAATCTTTTTTAATTCTCCAGAAGCTCTCATATCAGAAATACCATCTGAAAGAATCTTGGCATATTCTTTTGACTTTGGATTGTTTGGAGGGAAAGCGATATATACTTTTGAAGCGTCACTTAAAGAAGAAGCAAGCTTAATATCATTTGTTTTTCCAAGATGTTTTAAAGTATATTGCATGACCAGACCATCCTCAACAACAACGCTGATTCTATCTGCTAAAAGCATATTGATTAGTTTTTCAAGAGGTGCATCCCCTCGAGCAACTTCAACATTGGTTGAATGGTTTTTTATAGATTCTTCAACAAAACCATCAAAAGTTTCATCGCCATAGGTATAGTCTTGCACAACACCTAATTTTTCATTTTTCAGAGATTTAACACCATCATACTTCCAAGTAGAATTTTTTTTAACAAAAAACTTTGAGCTGCTAATTCCTATCTCATTTACAGGGAAAATAAAATCAGGAACATCTGTTTTTGCTGCACCAACAACCCCGTTAACCTTGCCATTAGATGCATCCTGAATAGCTCGGCTAAAAGGTAAAACCTGATAGGTCACTTTATGCCCTGCTTTTTGAAAAACTGCTTTGGCAATTTCAATACAATAACCTGGATTGCTAGAATCTGATTGTCCATTATACGGCATCCAGGGATCAGCTGCCAAAATAATAGTGTCAGCCATTAAAATGGTTGTAAAAAGAACAATTACCAATAATAGAATTGTGCGATTAAGCTGTAAAGTCATTTTAACCTCCTTTTGATCAATCCATTATTTAGTAATTTATGAATTAGAGTCAAGTTTTATTATTACAGTCATATAATTTTTTTAGGAATACCTTCAAAAAATACTCATAAAAATGGTCGTTATTCAGATACAATGATAACTATTTCTAAAAACCTCTTCCCTTGTTCACATAGAGATTTTTTCTTTTCGATTGGTATATAAATGGGCGATTCGTGGATCGCCCCTACAATTGTAATAATTGCATTAAGAATATTAATTTAGAGAGAATAAGAAAAGTTGTCTTTTCAGACAACTTTTCTATTAACTATTGGTATCTAATACTTAGGAAGGGACTAATAAATTATTTTTTAGGTCATTTATTATTTTTTGGATAAAGGACAACTCTGATTCGATTTGTTTTGTAATTCAATAAGTTAATTGCAGCTTTTTGAACATCTTTTTTAGTAATCGCATTTATATATTCTTTAGTATTCAAAAAATCTTTTGGACTAAGATGATTAGAGTCATATTTTTTAATATTGCCAAGCCAGAAATCATTTTGTTTTACAGCTGTATCAAAGGATTTTAACATTGATTGACGGAAAGTAATCATATATTTTTCATCCACTGGTTTAGTTTTTAAATCATCGATTATCTGATAGATTGCCTGAGTCAATTCTTCCACACGATCTGGAGAGCAACCAAGATTAATTTCAATTTTTGCTTGTTCATAAGGAGCTCTTTCATAATCATAATCTGAATAAACAGAGTAAACACCGCTCATTTCTTCCCTTATTTTTTCTCTAAGCATTTCATTTAAGACAAAATTCATAGCAAGAGTTGTCAGATTATTCTTTTTTGAATAGTTATAATCTGAAGAAATAATAATGGAGATATCTGATTTAGGTTCCAGACCTGCGTTGACAGTTTTTTCAGTGATCCCTTTTGCATAACGGATATGACGATCCATTATTTTCTCAGTTTTATTCTTAGAAGGGATTGACGCTATGTAAGTTAATAGTAGATCTTCAAAGCTTTTTTCATCAATTGAACCGACAAAGTAGAAGGAAAAATCAGCAGGATCAGAGAATCTTTCTTCAAAGAATTGATAAGCTTTATTCATATTAATTCCATTCACATTAAGCGTATCAACCTCAGTAGTATAAATATTATTCTTATACAAAGCTGAGTTTACTTCATTAGTATAGAGATGATTAGGATCTAAATAACTATTTTTAATTATACTATTGATCATTGACATATAAGTTTGAAAAGCAGCAGGATCTTTTCTGATTTTTGTAAAATAGAGATGGATTAATTGAAAAGCAATCTCTGTATCTTCAATGGAAAATGAGCCTTCAAGGTTTTCTGAATAACGATTTATAGTTGGGTAAATCTGAGTGATATGACTACTTAAGATTTTCCGGAGAGATATATTATCAAAATCACCCAAACCAGAATAATAAATTAATCCCGGACTATTGAGAGCAGAGATATAATCTGATGAATCCGCAGTTACCAAACCGCCAGGGCTATAAGAATCAAAGAGAATTTCATTGTTTTTGAAATCAGTTTTTTTATAAAATACTTTTAAGCCATTTGATAAGATCAATTGGGTGATATTCCCCTCTTTAATTGATTTTCTGGAAACAATACTTCCTTTTTCAGGTATTATTTCCATCAGAGAAGCAGAAACCAGGCTGTCTTTATATTCTTGAACCGTTGAGCTTTCAGTTTCTAATATAATTTTTTCCAATTTTTCTATAGTTGGGACATCAATTCCCTCTTTATCTGGCATGGTTAGAGTAACCACACGATCAGGATTAGATAATTCTGCTATAGCAACCTGATTGACAAAGGCTAAAGTAAATTCAGGTTTCAACTCTTGAAAGAGAGTTAGTTTCTCAACATCGTTGATAAAAGAGTTTCCTGAAAGATAAACATTTCCCAAATCATCAGCTAATTGAGAAGATTCTATTTTATCTTTTTCATTAGCCTGATTAACAATATTCTTTTCAATTTCTATGAGTGTACGATCCAATTCAGTCTGAGTGAATCCATAACGAACAATCTTTTCTTTTTCAATAAGAAAATCTCGAAGAGCTTCTTCATATTTATTATCTTTTACTCTGAACATTGCCATCAAGGTTTCCAATTTTCTAACGATTGGAAACTTGAACATGTAGGCATATTGTAAAGGTGAATCTGGTTTTTGTGCGATTTCAGCAAGTCTTAGATTAACCATATTACTGACAACAAAGTTTGCCAATCCGTATTTATAATCATTAAGCGTTAATATTGGAAGCCTGTCATTTTTATAATAGATGGCATAATCAGTATTTGAAGTTTCTTTATCTTTTACGATGGAAATTTGAGTTTTATTTTGATGAGGAATAAATTCATCAGGTCTGGGTTTAGGATTTTTTGGAGCCGGGATTTTACTAAAATAGACAGAAATGTAGTTTTCTATTTCAGAAATGTCAATATCTCCTACCACAACGACAGCTTGCAGATCAGGACGATACCAGGTTTTATAGAAATCTTTTATCGTTTCATGTTTAAAAGTGCTGAGAACTTCATAAGTACCGATGGTTTTTCGATCAGGGTATTTTGATCCTTTAAAGAGCACTTTCCAGTGTTGATCTCTAATTCTATCCTGAGCACCTCGCCCACCTCGCCATTCTTCAATGATAACGCCTCGTTCTTTTTCGATCTCATTATCATCATAAGCCACATTATGAGCCCATTCACTTAATATAAATACTGCGTTTTTTAATTGTTTTTTATCTTCTGTGCTTGATTTAAGCATATAAACTGTTTGATCATAATTTGTTCCGGCATTTAATCCAGTGGCAAAACCCATACCTATTGAGTTTAGATAATCAGTCAAAGCAGATTTTTGATAATTCAATGTTCCATTAAAAGACATATGTTCACAAAAGTGAGCTAACCCTCTTTGATCATCATTTTCAAGTAAAGAGCCTGCATTAACAACCAATCTGAGAATTGCCTGTTTTTCAGGTGTCTTATTTTTCATAATATAGTAAGTTAATCCATTAGAGAGTTTCCCTACTTTTACTGCGGGGTCCATTTTAATGGGTTGGTTTAGATCAATCGCATTCAAGAAACAGAATACAGATAAAACCAAGAGAATTAATAAGTTTTTCTTCATATCTTTATCTCCTTAAAGCTACCAAACACAAAAAATATAAAATTTATGTCAGGCATTTAATTTTCATTATAATTTTATATAGTGCAATATCTATTCCAAATCTGATTTCGAGATAGTATGTAGAGATTTTTATAATGAATCACATCAATATTGGTACACAAATAATTAAATAATTTTGAGAAACAGAGCAAGTGACAATAAATAAAAATTATTAAAAACTTGACCAGTTGTTTATTATGTTATAAAAAAAGAAAAAACTAGGAAGATCTATGCGTAGAGTATTTGTATTATTCATTTTTTTAATGGCACCTTTTTTGTTATTTTCTCAATATCGAGTTATTGGACATTATCGTCAAATTAGCATCAAGGAGATTAGCCCGGAACCAGAAGCACCGATTGATATACCAAGTTGCACACTAAAATTGGATTATGGTTCAATGGATGAAACAGACTATGAAGCTATTGAACAAACTCATGAAACTTTTTTAAAATGGGAAAGAAATGGAATTGTTTCAGCAAAGTTTCCAAAGTTAGAAGATATGGACAGTTCTCAAGTTTATTGTTTTAAATCAGGAATATTTTTCTCAACAAAATCAAGACTTTGGATTGTTCCTTATTCGTTTCAAAGATATGATGAAGACTCTTATGCATATCTTAAAAGTCCGGGGTTATTGTTTTTTTCTGAAGATGGGAGTTTATTGATAAAAAAAATTGAATATCCAGACAATAGAGAAATTGATATTAAATTTCAAAATTCCACTTTTAATGATTCATTACATTACCAAAATTGTACAACTGATGAGCATTTTTTTTGTATTGATAAAATAATCTCGGTATATGGGGATATCGGCATATCGTTTCCTCCGAATTCTAGTATTAATGAAATTTCTTTCACTAAGGATAATAAGCACTTTTCTTATTATGATAGAAATAGTGAAGAGTATACAATATTATCAATGACTAGTTATGAACCTGTTTATAAAGGTTTACTCGCAGATGGTGAGAGTTTTCAAATCTCTTCCGATGGAACTTGGGGCGTGACTGTAAATAGATATTCCGGGAATTTAACAATACAAAAAATTGACCCACTAACCAAAATGAAAGTTGAGAGCTTTAACCCCCATATAAGTGATATAAAAGGGATACCCTACACCTTATTGTACGAAAAAAATGATAATGGGGAAAATATAAGATATTACTATGATATTAAAGCACGATTTGAAGAAGGGTCAAATTTCTTGATCATAACAACCAATAATAAATGGGAAAGTGTTGTGGAGATATTAGATAATGAAAAATAAAGCAATAATTTATATAATATTAATATTGATTTGTAATTGTGTATTTGCTATGAAATTGAATAATGAACTTACCAACTTGAAGATAAGTCCGAAAGGTGCACCATTTGTTGGAGAAGTGCCTAATGGCGTAGATAGAGAAAAACTGACTTTACATGCTAAACAGAATCAAGACACATCCTCACAATTAGTGGAGTTAGCTTTTCAAGGGCTATTCCCTATGAAGGACGATGTTAAGGGTGACCTATTTATCATAGAAATCGAGCATAATGTTGAAAATTTACCAGATGAGATAGAATATCCTACGACCAAACAATTGAGACTGTTCGCATCAAACAGCGATAAATAGAGGATAATCAGGAAAATCAGCAATAAAAAGTGAACATAACCTTTATAATTAAACCTATTTCAAAAATTGACATAAATTGGATAAGATAATGGTAGTGCTGACGCACTACAGATAATGGCAAATCGAGAATTTGCCGATAATAGATAAAAGATAAAAGTTAAGCTTCATCGTTGGTTAATTGCTTTAACATGACAAATATTAATAAATGGAAGCAAAGAAAGTTCAAGCCCTAGGAAAAAACTTGGTGTCTCCAGTCACTCTCAGGGACTCCGCCATAGCTTGCCAATGGGTAAGTTAAATTATGAGGTAAACCATTGTCTTCAATCAGAATGGCTGTTCGCAACTCTTCGAGTTTTCTTGCGACTGAACGTTATTTTTTCATGGGCGATTATACCATATTATACATTTTAATCAGGGAGAGAGATAGTTGGAACTCAGATTTAGGAGATGATCTGATGAAATTATTTTATTATTAGTAATGATTTATTGCTGAATATGTCAAGATTGCATCGATATGAAGCATATGGGTTCACTTTTCCAGCCTATAAGTACAAGAGTTGCTTAATGGGAGTTTATATATTTTGGACAGTCTCCGCAAGTGAGTATAAATGTGAAATAACTTATTTATTGACAAAGAACTCTTTATAATTTAGCAGGTTATAAAAAGAATTTACAAATAAATTAGGAGAGATTTATGGTAAATGGTGAAATTCAAGGATTGGAAAAAGAGTTACATTTAAAGAATGATTTCTCAGATCCATCCCGCGAAGACTGGCGAAAAGAAGTCGATAAAGTTCTCAAAGGAGCACCCTACGAAAAAGTGTTGAGAACTCAAACTGTAGAAGGCATCACGCTGGAACCGATTTATACCAAAGAAGATGTGGAAGGCTTAGCCATAACAGAAAACATACCGGGTTATCCCCCATATGTCCGTAGTTCTGAAATATACGGCAAGGTAAAAAATGGATGGGAAATTGCACAAGAATTAGATATTTGCAATGTGGAAGAATGGAATCAGGTCTTACTACAAGATTTAATGAAAGGTCAAACAACCGTTCGCTTTTCATTAGACGAATTATCAAGATATTCAACAAAACCAACAGAAGAAAATAAAGAAAATTTAGGAGTTCATGGACTACCAATTTTCTTATATGATGATTTAAAAAAAGCATTAAAAGACATTGCTCTTGATCAGGTAAGGCTTGATATTTCAGCCTATGATTCGTCACTTGCTATATTAGGCATGCTGAAAAATTTATCTGAAGAAAGAGAGATTGATCTCAATTCTATTACAGGCTCAGTTTCAATGGATCCGATTTATAGTCTTGTTTCAAATGGTTCATTATGTACCTCTTGGTCAGAAATGATGGATGAAATGGCAGAAGCCTGTCGTTTTGTACTCAAACATGCCAAAGGAATCAAAACCATTTCAGTGGATGCAACGATATGGAATCAATCTGGTTCAAGTGCTGTTGAAGATTTAGCATTTGCTTTTTCTACAGCAGTAAATTATATCAATGAGATGCTTGATCGTGGATTAACTATTGATGAAATTACACCTCAATTTATCTTCAGCTTTGGAATTGGCAGTAATATGTTCATGGAAATAGCAAAATTAAGAGCAGCTCGGTTAATTTGGTCACAAATTATTGAACAATATGAAGGCAATGCAGAGTCTCAGAAGATTTATATCCATGCCAAAACCTCTCAATACAACAAAACATGGTATGATCCATGGGTAAATGTATTAAGAACAACAACTGAGTCATTTTCTGCAATTATTGGTGGATGTGATTCATTGAATGTAACTCCTTTTGACTGTATCATTGGACAATCTGATGAATTTTCAAGAAAAATTGCTCGTAATCAGCAAATCATTTTACTAGAAGAATCTCATCTAAATGCTGTGATAGATCCTGCTGGTGGTTCTTGGTATATTGAGTCTTTGACTCAACAATTAGCTGAGAAAGCATGGGAACTTTTTAGAGAAACAGAAAATAAAGGTGGCATGTTGGAAGCTTTAAAACAAGGTTTCCCACAATCAAAAGTGAACTCTTCTCAGCAGTATCGTTATAACAATCTGGCTACCAGAAAGAGTATCATGATAGGTTCATCCATGTTTGCCAATCAAAATGAAAAACCAATTATTAAGGAATCCACAGATAAAACAGAATTATTCAATTCACTATTAAAAAGATTTGCAAATAGAGGTCAGGTTAATCTGACTAATGGGTTATTTTCTGGCATCTCTGAAGCTCTAAAACAAGGATTAGACATCGTAGAAATCAACAAGAGTATTAGAAATGGAAAGCTTTCAGATATTTCCATAGAAGCCTTAAAAGAGACCCATTTGACTAAAGAACTCGAATCTGTGAGAAAAACTGTTGAAGAATACAACAAGATAAACAGTGTTCCAGCCAAAGCATTTTTTGCTTCAGTCGGATCGTTTTTACAATTAAAGTTAAGATCTGACTTTGTCGCAAATTTTATATTACCATCAGGGATCATTGTTGAGAATAATCAAGCGTTTGAAACAGCAGAATTAGCAATAGAAGCAGTAAAAGCATCCAAAGCTCTTATGGCAGTCATCGTAGCAACTGATGATGATTATCCTCAGATTGTGCCAATCATGGCAGAACGTATGAAAGCTGAGAATCCTAATATAATCGTCGCTTTAGCTGGATATCCAAAGGAACAGATCGAAGCTTATAAAAATAGCGGTGTCGATATATTTATACACTTAAAAGCAAATCTCCTGGAAACTTATCAGGATATTATTAAAAAGGCAGGTATATTATCATGATAAAGAAACCGAATTTTGGTGACAGTCTCTTTACGGTAAAAAAACCTACAGAAAGTATTAATGACTGGTATAATGAATTGGCTCATGATCAGAAAACAAAAATTGAAGAACTCGTTTGGCACACCAATGAACAAATAGATGTAAAAGCAATATATAGCAAAGAAGATATGGCAGGATTGGAACATTTAGGATTTACAGCAGGGATTGCACCTTTTTTAAGAGGACCTTATGCAACGATGTATGTTCAGAAACCTTGGACAGTCAGACAGTATGCCGGATTTTCTACAGCAGAAGAAAGTAATGCTTTCTACCGTAGAAATTTAGCTATGGGTCAAAAAGGATTATCCATAGCTTTTGATTTAGCCACACACCGAGGATATGATTCAGATCATCCCAGAGTTGTGGGTGATGTTGGTAAAGCAGGTGTTGCCGTTGACTCTATCATGGATATGAAAATATTGTTTGATAAGATTCCATTAGATCAAATGTCTGTTTCTATGACCATGAATGGGGCAGTTTTGCCAATATTAGCATTTTATATTGTTGCAGCAGAAGAACAGGGAGTAAAACCTGAACAATTGACTGGAACCATTCAGAATGACATTTTAAAAGAATATATGGTTAGAAACACCTATATTTATCCACCAGAACCATCCATGAAGGTAATAGCAGACATTTTTGAATATACCTCCAAGCATATGCCTAAGTTCAACAGC
This sequence comes from Cloacimonadales bacterium (SeqCode), assembly GCA_963678255.2. Classification (GTDB taxonomy): domain Bacteria; phylum Cloacimonadota; class Cloacimonadia; order Cloacimonadales; family WRIO01. Next base: position 327,427 of record OY782778.1, on the reverse strand, counting down.
ATTTCAATCTCTGGCTATCATATGCAAGAAGCAGGAGCAACGGCTGATTTAGAAATGGCTTATACTTTAGCAGATGGGATCGAATATATAAGAGCTGGTTTAAAAGCAGGCATAGATATTGACGCATTTGCCCCTAGATTATCATTTTTCTGGGCAGAAGGCATGAATTATTTTATGGAGATTTCCAAATTAAGAGCAGCTCGTGTTATCTGGGCTAAGCTTGTGAAGAAGTTTAATCCTAAAACAGAAAAATCAATGGCTCTAAGAACTCACTCACAGACTTCTGGCTGGAGTTTAACCGAACAGGATCCATACAATAATATCACCAGAACCTGTGTTGAAGCATTAGCCGCTACTTTGGGACATACTCAATCTCTCCATACGAATTCATTGGATGAAGCTATTGCTTTACCTACGGAATTTTCATCAGGCATTGCCCGTAATACTCAGTTGTTTTTACAATCTGAAACAGGCATTTGTAATGTAGTGGATCCATGGGCAGGCTCTTGGTATGTGGAATCATTAACTAATGCATTAATGAAAAGAGCTTGGGATCATATCAATGAAGTGGAAAGTTTAGGCGGCATGGCAAAAGCTATTGAGACCGGGCTACCCAAAATGCGCATAGAAGAAGCTGCTGCAAGAAGACAAGCAAGGATAGATTCCAGCAGTGAATCTATTGTTGGTGTCAACAAATACAGACTTGAAAAAGAAGAACCTATCGAGATCCTTGAAGTTGATAATTCCGCTGTAAGAGTGGCTCAGATCAAAAGATTGGAAGAATTGAAAAGTAACCGTGATAATGATCGTGTAGAGAATGCTTTGAATGCTATCACAAACGCTTGTGAAAAAGGTGACGGTAATCTTTTAGAGCTTGCCATAGAAGCAACTCGTGCACGTGCAACATTAGGAGAAATATCAGACGCTATGGAAAAGGTATTTGGTCGTCATCAAGCGGTAATCCGCTCAATATCAGGAGTATATAGTTCAGAATACAGCAAGAAATCAGAAGTTGATGAAGTCAGAAAAATGACTGATGATTTTGAAGAAAAAGATGGCAGAAGACCTCGTATTATGATAGCAAAGATGGGTCAGGACGGTCATGATCGTGGTGCTAAAGTAGTAGCAACTGCTTATGCAGACATGGGCTTTGACGTAGATATGGGTCCATTATTCCAAACACCGGAAGAAACTGCCAAACAAGCTGTAGAAAACGATGTTCATGTCATCGGTATGAGTTCATTAGCTGCAGGTCATAAGACACTTCTCCCTAGTTTGATTGAAGAGCTTAAAAAACTGGGTCGTGAAGATATAATGGTCATCTGTGGAGGCGTTATTCCTGCACAAGATTACAGTTATCTTTATGAACAAGGTGCTGCGGCAATCTTTGGACCAGGCACTATAATCCCTCAAGCTGCAAAAAAAATAATGGAAGAATTAAATAAACGATTAGGTTATTGAATAATCAGCCCATCCTTCGGGATGGGCTTTTTTATTTTATATGTCCAAGGAACTCACCTTTACTATTTCTTTGAGGTTTTACTATGACAGAATATTAATAAGAACGTCTCAGAATTGAAGTGTAAAAGAGAGTTAGATTTGTATATGCTATAAGATTTTTAATAGAAATTAGTTATGTAACTTCTAATTTTTATTGATATTTCTAAAAGATAATTATTAATCGGGGACCATAGAACTTTCTATTTCTTGTTCAATAAGCACTTGTTTATCAATTACATCTAGTTTATGTTTTTTTGTGGGGATTAAGAAAGCCAAGGGAATTGTTACAATAGCAAAGAAAGTTGAAACGATTAAAGTAGCTTGTATTCCATCTAAAAAAGACAATTTCTGAATAAGCAAATATAAAATTGTTTGAGAGGTCATTGCTGCATTATTGATTGTTAAGCCAGCTTGTACAAAACCTTTTTGGTAAGAAACTAGGAAACTCTGAATCATTGGATTAAATGGAGTGGAGTCGGCAGCATAACGAGCGTATTTGACATCTTGAATGTGTTGCATCCAGGTAGTCAAAATTGTAACGCTCATCGAGCTTGAAAGCTGTCTTATGGTATTTGATAATGCAGAAGCTCTGGCAATCATCGAATGAGGAACACTATTCATTCCAGCAGTAGAGACAGGCATAGAAGTAAAACCTAAGGCAATACCTCTGAAAATCAAGAGAATGATAATGGTATGAATCGACGTTTCTAAAGATAATTTTGATAATTGGTAGGTTGTAATAACTAAGATAATACAACCTGGAATAACTAAGGGTTTAGCTCCAATTTTATCGAATAATTTTCCGCCAATAGGCATAAAAATTCCCATAGCAATCGCACTAGGAAGCATAATCATCCCAGTTTTCATAGGGGTATAACCGAGTAGGTTTTGGAAATATAAGGGCATGATAAAGATAACACCAAACATAGCCATATTTAAAACACTAGAGATAATGATACTGAGAGAAAATGGGAATATTTTCAACAATCTTAAGTCAAGCAAAGGAGCAGGGATTGTTAATTCATTGACGACAAAAATCATTAATGAGAAAATCGCAATAATGAGCATGATTGTGTTTTTAATATCACTCCAATCGATGGATGATCCTTCGCCCATTAAATAGAGAAAGAAAACAATAGCTGTTGTGGAAGAGATAAAACCTAAATAATCGAACTGCTTAATTTCTTTCTTAGGGCTTTCTCTTAAAAGTACAGCACTCATGATGACCCCAATGATACCAACTGGGATATTAATGGTAAAAATTAAGCGCCAGTCAAGATACTGGATGATATAGCCACTTAAAGTAGGACCGATAGTTGGAGCTGCCATAGCTGCAATACCCCAGATACCTAAAGCTAATCCGCTTTTGTGAACAGGGACAATCTGATAAATAATGGACATGCTCACAGGCATAATCATTCCACCACCTAGACCTTGAATGACCCTAAAAAAGATCATAGAAGCATTGCTCCAAGCCATACTACATAATAAGGATCCAATAGTAAAGGAAACTAAGGCAATAATATATATCCTCTTGGATCCGTATTTATCTGTTAAAAAGCCTGTTAATGGGATAATCGCACCTAAAGTTAAAGTATAGCTCGTAATGATCCAACGGGCATTATCAACAGATACTTGAAACACAGCCATCATCTTAGGTATCGCAATATTGACAATACTACTATCGAGTATTGCCATAAAGGTGCCTATAATGACAACTGCCATCGTCGTCCAAATATAAAACTGTTCTTCTTTATTTTCTACCATGAAGACTATTTAATGTGAATCTTTACTGCGGTATTATTTCCATTTACAAGGGAAATACCAGAATGAATAAAATCTATATGAACTGGTATTTTTTGAACGACTTTAGTATAAGTTCCACCTGTTGAGGTGGGAAACATAGAAAATACTGAGTTTGTCGCTTTACCAAGAGAAGTCACTTTCCCAAAGAAAGATTTACCAGAATATTGATCAATCTTAATACTGACTATTTGACCAATTCGAACATTATCAAGTTTTGTTTCCTCAATATTCGCTGTTACGTAAAATTTTTCTGGATCAGTCACATAAGCCATGACTTGCCCAGTGCTTATTATTTCTCCAACGGTTATTGTTTTTTTAATAATTACACCTTTAATTGGAGAACGGACAATGGTTTGTTCGATATTTTGATCTGAAACATTTGGTGTTTCAATACGTCCAACGATTTGATCTTTTTCCACAACACTACCTTCATCGACAAAAAAATCTATAATTTTACCAGAGGTTTGCGGACAAATTTTAACTAAATCACCAGCAATTCTAGCATCATCAGTAGAAACATACATCATATTTTCATACAAATAGTAACCAATAACGCTTAAAATGCTTATGACCATTAAGGTCATTAAGACAGAAATTATTACTTTTCTTCGTTCTTTCATTTATAATTATCTCCCAAGGAATCTGTTCCAATTAATACACTCATTCCAGCTAAAACAGTTTGATCAAAATCTACAGGCACTATTTTCACTAAAACACATTTTGTTTTAAGATCAATGGAAGGATTTATAACAGAAATCTTACCATGAAAAGTAGTATGAGCAATCTCAGACACTCTTAGAATAACAGGTTTTCCTACTTTCACTTTCGAAATTAAAGATTCTGGCAAATATGCCGTTACATGTTTTTGATTGCTATTAGCTATCGTCATGAGAACTTGTCCAATTGAAGCCGTTTCGCCTTCATGAGCAATAACATTGATCACAAAGCCATCAAGGGGTGAGACAATAGTCCCTCTTTTTAATTGAATCTTTGCTTGTTTTAGAGCATTTTCTGTTTGCATCGCTTGCGTCTCGATCTGTTCTTTCTGTTCTTGGGAATAAAAACCATCTTTAACCAGAGTTTCAAATCGTTCTAAATTCTTTTTAGCAGTTGTATCGTTTTTTTCAAGACTAATAAGCGAGGTTTCAATATCTCCACGATCTAATTCACAAAGCACTTCACCTTTGTTGACTTTGTCACCAACAACCTTATTGATTTTAATAATTCGTGCAGTGACAAGAGAAGAGATAGCCGATTCATCATTTGCCTCCACTTTACCCGCCATAAAATATATTTCCTGATTTGAAGTAGAATCAGAAACTACAATTTCATTTTTTTTTTGATTATTGGTGCAAGCTATACAGATCATAATTGTTAAGCTAGCTAAAAATACTATTCTTTTCATACATTCTCTTTTATGAATTCCAGTTTAGTGAGAATAACTGAAAGACAACTTTATTCTTTTTGGGTAATATTATAGAAACATTTAGAATGTCAAGTTGAAAGATTCGAAAGTTAGATTATCAAAAGAGTAAGACAGTCATAAAAAAACTATCAAGCTCCAAGGAAGGAGTAAGCGTTCAGTAAGGTACGTATAGATTTCAAGAAAAGAATAAGATTAGAATTAGAGGAAAAAGAGAGATCTTTAAAATTTTTATTTAATATTTTCAATTATTTTAAAAAAAATTAAAGAAAAAGTGCAACATTTTAAAAAAACGGAGTTATATTAATTAGAAGTAAAAAGAATCCTCCTCCTCTTTCCCCCGACACCGGGGGTTTTTTTTGTTGAAAAATGGAGAGTGAAAAAATGTATTAAGGATTTTTTATTGACAGAAGAATCTAAAATTATAATATGCAAAAGATAGAAAAAGAAGAAATTAAGTTGATAATTCGCGAGGAGCTATGTCAAAGGATAGTTTTTTAAAAAAGTTTGAAGAATATGTCACGGTCAATAATCTGATCAAATCTGGTTCAAAGATCTTAGTAGGTTTTTCAGGTGGAGCAGATTCTACAGCATTGATGTTAGCATTATTACATATTAAGCAATCCTTTAAATTAACTTTGATGGCAGCCCATATCAACTATCATTTACGAGGAGAAGATTCTATAGAAGACGAGAAATTTGTAAAGAATTTTTGTTTTAACAAGAATGTAAACCTATTAATCCATGATAAACAGATACAAGGTGATAGCAATATTGAAGCAAAAGCCAGAGAAATCAGAATGAATTATTTTGATTTGATAAAAAAGCATTATAAGATAGATTTCATAGCTCTAGCTCATCATCGTGATGATCAAGCAGAGACTGTTTTATCCCGATTTTTAAGGGGTTCTGCTTTTTCAGGGTTAAAAGGAATTTCAGCTAAATCCGGAAACATTATTCATCCCATGCTTTCATTTACAAAAGAAGAAATTGTTTCATTTTTAGAATCAGTCGAACAAAAATGGCAGGAAGATTATACGAACAAATTAACAGATTATTCTCGTAATAAAATAAGAAATTCGCTGATTCCACTGTTAGAAAAAGAGTTTAATCCCTCAATTAAGAACAAATTATGTGATTATGCAGAATTATTTTTTGAATCTGATAAGTTTTTTAGAGAATTTGGATTAAAATTATATAAAAAGAGTTTATTGTATGGAGATGAAACAGAGTTAATTTTTTCTTTAGATGAGATACTTGGTCAATCACCCATAGTTCAATTTTATATCATCCGTTATGCTTATGAACGTTTATTGGGTTATGAAAAGGATTTTTATCAGGCGAATTTCAAAGAATTGCAAGCAACATTTAGTATGAATGGATGCAAAGAAGTGCATTTTCCACATGGAATCGTTGTTTGGAAGGATTATGATTATCTGAGATTTGTAAACACAAAGACCTATAAAAGTGAGATACAATACAAGTCACGCGAGATCACTTCGTTACGCAGTATTTTTGTATTTAATGGTAAGCGTATCATTATGCAGAAGTTAAGACAAGTACCAGAGGAAGGCTATAGCAAAGAATCAGATAGTGTTATCATGGATTTAGATCAGATCCATTTTCCGATAACAGTTCGATATCGTGAAGACGGAGACAAGTTTATCCCATTGGGAATGCATTCATTTAAAAAGATAAAGGATTTTTTCATTGACGAAAAGTTGCCAAAATTTCAAAGAGATAGAGTAGTAATCTTTTCAGATCAGGAGAAGATATTTTGGATAAGTGGTTATCGATTAGATCAGAGGGTTTCTGTAACAGATCAAACCAGAAATTTTGTAATGTTCAGTATAGAGGACACAAAAGAGATAAAAACACGTTCAGCCAAGAAAAAGGTAAAAAAAGGATAGATTATGGACACAATGAATTCAAATCTTTCATCGGTATTATTTGACGAAGGAAGTATTCACAAAAGAGTAAGAGAATTAGGTGCAGAACTGTCTAAGGAATATGAGGACAAGAATCCAGTCATAATAGGGATACTAAAAGGGGCTGCGATATTTATGTGTGATTTAATGAAGAATCTCACCATTCCAATAGAAATAGATTTTATGTCGATTTCCAGTTATGGAAACAGCACAGAGTCTTCAGGAATCGTAAAAATCCGTAAAGATATAGACACAGACATTTATGACCGTCATGTCATCATAGTCGAAGACATAGTGGATAGTGGTCTATCCTTGCAATATATCATTGAATATTTACAAAAACACAAACCAGCTTCCATAAAATCCTGTATATTATTAGATAAGCCAAAAGCCCATAAGGTAGATATTTCAATAGATTATTATGGTTTTTTAATAGAAAATGAGTTTGTAGTTGGTTACGGTCTAGATTATGCAGAGCGCTACAGAAACCTTCCCTATATTGGTATTTTAAAGGAGGAAATTTATTCATGAATGAGAATAAAGACAATAAAAAGAAAATCAAACCAGGTCCAAGCATAAAAATTGTGCAAAGAAAACCGCCTCAATCGATATTTTTCTGGGTTGTGATGATTTTATTAGCTATCATTGTGTATCAAATGATGAATGGTAACAAGACAAAGATCAAGGAGATCACATATAGTGAGTTTTTAACACAGATAGATGGCAAACAACTGTCAGAGGTACGTTTTGATGATCAGGACGTACGGTTTAAGGATCTTAATGGAGCAGAATATCATACCTTTATGCCTTTTTCAGATGCAACGATCATCACGAAACTTCATGATGCAGGAATAAAAATTATATCTCAACGACCCTCCAGATTTTGGAGTATCGTTATATCCTGGTTACCTTTTATTCTATTGATAGGATTTTGGTTATTTATGATGAGGTCCATGCAAGGCAATGGGAATAAGGCTTTTACTTTTGGGAAAAGCAAAGCCAAGTTATTTTTGCATGGTAAAACTCGTATTTCATTTAATGATGTTGCAGGTGTAGATGAAGCTAAGGAAGAGCTTTTGGAAATTGTAGAATACTTAAAATCACCGCAAAAGTTTCAGAAATTAGGCGGAAGAATACCCCGAGGAGTTTTGTTATTGGGTCGTCCCGGCACAGGCAAGACCTTATTGGCAAAAGCAGTAGCAGGTGAAGCAGGCGTTCCATTTTTTAGTATAAGCGGGTCAGATTTTGTGGAGATGTTTGTTGGAGTTGGAGCTTCAAGAGTAAGAGATTTATTTGAACAAGCAAAACGAAATGCGCCTTGTATTGCCTTTATTGATGAGATAGATGCAGTTGGTCGATCAAGAGGAGCCGGTTTAGGCGGTGGGCATGATGAAAGGGAACAGACCTTAAATCAATTATTGGTAGAGATGGATGGATTTGAACAAAATGATTCAGTCATTCTAATAGCTGCGACTAACAGACCAGATGTCTTAGATCCGGCGTTACTTCGTCCAGGTAGATTTGATAGACAGGTCGTAGTAGATTTACCTGATATCAAAGGCAGAAATGAGATTTTAAAAGTTCATACCAGGATTTTACCAATTGGAGAAGATGTTCAATTGATGGTCATTGCACGTAGTACACCTGGATTTAGTGGTGCAGATTTAGCAAATTTAGTGAATGAAGCAGCCCTAGGTGCAGCTCGTAATAATAAAAAGAAAATAGAGATGAAAGATTTTGATGAAGCCAGAGACAAGGTAACATTAGGTAAAGAGCGTAAGACAAGAGTGATCGATGAAGAAGATAAAAAGACAACAGCTTATCATGAGATTGGTCATGTTTTATGTTCAATATTTCAGGAAAAAACAGAGCCTGTTCACAAAGTGACAATAATACCTCGAGGTTTTACTGGAGGCGCAACACATTATTTAATGACAGACAAATCGAATTATTCAAGGAATTATTTAGAACAAGTTTTAGTTAATCTAATGGGTGGACGTTGTGCCGAAGAGTTAGTTTTTAACGAATTAACAACAGGCGCAGGAAATGATATACAGAGAGCTACAGAGTTAGCTAAAAAGATGGTATGTAACTGGGGGATGAGCTCAGAGATCGGTCCAATGACTATTGGTCGTGAAGAACAGCAGGTATTTTTAGGCAAAGATTTTGCAAAACAAGACTATTTAAGTGATGACACGGCAAAGCTAGTAGATAGTGAAATCAGACATTTTATTCACAGTGCACATGAAAAATCAATGTTGATATTAAAAAAGCATCTGCCTTTGTTAGAAGTATTATCTTTACAGTTACTAGAAAAGGAAACGTTAAATGTAGATGAGATCTTCTCTATGATTTTAAGTAACATTGATGAAGAGGAAAGAGTTATCATTGAGAGTAAATATCAAAAAGCATTAGACATGAAGATTGATACGTCTCACACTCCAGAACCGATAAAAGAAGAAGAAGTTCAACCTGCAGAGGTAGTGGAAGCAACAAATCAAGAAGAATCAACAGAGACTGAGACAAAAGAAGATAAAGATATCAATAATTAAAAAAAATGAAATATTTTAAAAAAACGAGTTGTATTTGTTGACAACTCGTTTTTTTTATAATATTTATTAAAAATGGAGAAAAAATGAATGATGATATTAATATAATGCATGGTACAACGATCATAGCTGTAAATAGAAATGGAAGCACAGCCATTGGTGGAGATGGTCAGGTAACATTAGGCAATGTAATCTTTAAAGCGACTTCTCAGAAAGTCAGAAAGCTATATGATGGCAAGATAATAGCGGGTTTTGCAGGAGCGACATCAGATGCTTTTACATTATTTGAGAAATTTGAAGGGAAACTCAAGGAATTTAAAGGTAATTTAAAAAAATCAGCAGTAGAATTAGCAAAAGACTGGCGTTCCGACAAGATATTAAGAAGATTAGAAGCGATGATCATTGCAGCAGATAGTGAAAGTTTATTTATCATATCAGGCAATGGAGATGTGATCGAGCCAGATGATCAAATAGCTGCGATAGGCAGTGGAGGGAGTTTTGCCTTAGCTTCAGCCCGGGCATTAGTTTTGAATACAGAATTATCAGCAAAAGAGATAGTAGAAAAATCATTATATATAGCCTCAGATATATGTATCTATACCAACAAGAATTTATCAATTCTTGAAGTTTAAAATGGAGAATATTAATGGAAATAGAATATCGAAAAGAAGAAAATTATAAAATGGAAACCTTAACACCCACTGAGATAGTGAAAGTTTTAGATAAATACATTATAGGACAAGATCAGGCTAAGCGAAGTGTCGCCATTGCCTTACGAAATCGTTGGCGTCGGCAGAATGTTTCTCCAGAAATGAGAGATGAGATTATTCCTAATAATATCATTATGATAGGACCCACAGGTGTTGGTAAGACAGAGATTGCCAGACGATTATCAAATTTAGCTGGAGCACCTTTTATCAAGGTAGAAGCATCCAAGTTTACCGAAGTGGGTTATGTGGGAAGAGATGTCGAGTCGATGGTCAGAGAATTAATGGATTTAGCCTTTAATGAAGTGAAAGCAGAAATGATACGACGCGTTCAAGAATCTGCACAAGATATAGCATTCGATAGAATCACAGAGATATTACTACAAAATCGCAAGAGAAACTTTAGTAGTGACTTGTCAGAGTATAAAGAAGATGAAGAGAAGATTCATCAGAAAAAACAACAGATAAAAAAAGACATCATTCTGGGAAACTTGAGCGAGCAGGAGATCCAAATAACTGAAGAAGATAATAATATGCCTCAGTTTGAGGTATTTTCCAATATAGGTTTAGAAAATCTGGATCAGAATATTTCTGAGATGGTAGCAAATATCATCCCTTTTGGGAAAAAAGAGCAAAACAGAAGAATGACCGTTGAAGAAGCAATCAAATATTTTACCAATAAAGAAGCCAACAAATTAGTCAGTAAAGAGAAAATCGTTGAAGAAGCAAAATATCGAGTTGAGAATCATGGAATCATATTTATTGATGAGATTGACAAAATTGCATCTACAGATAAGAAATCAACAGCAGATGTGTCCAGATCGGGAGTTCAGAGGGATTTATTGCCTATCGTAGAAGGGTCAAGTGTGCCAACTAAATATGGGATCATAAATACCGCACATGTGTTATTTATAGCCGCCGGAGCATTCCATATCGCCAAACCATCAGATTTAATCCCTGAATTACAAGGTCGATTCCCTATCCGCGTGGAGTTAAACAGTTTAACAAAGGATGATTTTGAAAAGATACTACAAATTCCTCAAAATGCATTATTAAAGCAGTATCAGGAATTATTTCAGACAGAAAATGTTAAATTGAGTTTTGAACAAAAAGCAGTCAGTAAGATTGCAGAATTTGCCGCAATGGCTAATGAAAAGATGGAAGATATCGGAGCTCGTAGGCTTCAGACCATTTTAAATGCTATTTTAGACGAATATTTATTTGCTATGCCTAAGAAAGGGCTAAAGAAAGTTTTGATTACTTCAGAATTGGTAGAAGCGAGAGTGAAACCATTATTGGAAGATGAAGACCTTTCAAAATACATATTGTAATTGTAAGGAATTATTATGAGCACAGAAGATAAGCCTGATAAAAAAGAAGATGATTTAGTTCAATTAAAGCAAGAGAATAAATGGTTGAAAGAGCTAATAAACACATTACCCCAGACAGTATTTGAAACAGATTTAAAAGCAAATTTCACTTTTTTAAACAAATCGGCTTATCAATTATTTGGTTATGAAGAGAACGATAAAAGCATAACCTCACCTTTACAGATTTTACATAAAGATTATATCGAAATTGGAATCAAGAATATTACAATTTTATTAAAGGGTCAAAAATCAGAAGATACGGAATATTTAGTTTATAGAAAAGACAAAACAACATTCCCAGCATTGATCCAATCTGTTCCAATTTATGAAGATAATAAGATTGTTGGGCTAAGAGGATTTGTAATTGATCTTTCAGAGCATAAAAAATTTGAGGGAGAGATTGAAGAAAGTAAAGCACATTTATTATCAATCATCAATTCACTGGATACTTCAATAATAACTGTTGATTCAAACCTTCATATAACTCGCTGGAATAATGCAATTTTACAATTATTTAAATTGCAAGACATTGATTACCGAGGGTATGATATTGATGATGTGATCCCTATTTTAAAGCCATATATCAAGGAATTGAAGTCAACCATCAAGATTAATAAAATATCAAATGAGATTCGTGTAAAACTTGATAAGCCTTACAGAACGATTTATAATATCACTTTTTTCCCTTTAGATGGGATGCTTGACAAGGGAGCAGTTATCAGGATTGATGATATCACAGAAAGTGTTAATAAAAATGAACTTCTCATTCAGGCTCAAAAAATGGAAACAATCGGGACTTTAACTGGAGGAATAGCTCATGATTTTAACAATGTATTGGGTGGAATCGTAGGAACAATTTCATTGTTAAAGTTAAAATATAAGACAGCAGATGATTTTGAGCCATCAGAATGGCAGAAGTATTTATCGTTCATGCAGGAGTCATCAAAACGGGCAGTGGACATGGTTCAGCAGTTATTAACATTATCAAAAAAAAGGGAAATCAATCCATTACCCTTAGATTTAAATCATTCTTTAAAAATGGTAATGAAGATCTGCGAGACTTCATTTGACAAATCAATCCAATTAAAAGCACATTATTCAGAAGAGCAGATGATGGTATTTGCAGATCCGACTCAAATAGAACAGGTCATATTAAACTTATGTATCAATGGATATCATGCGATGACCATTATGAGAGAGAATAAAGAAATTTTTGGTGAATTAAATATATCTTTTAGCAAGATTACAGCTGATAAGCTATTTTTAGTCATGCACCCAGAAGCAATCGAAATGCAGGAATACTGCATAATTTCTGTGACAGACAACGGAGTGGGTATAGACGACAGAGTTAAAGAGAAGATCTTTGATCCATTTTTCACAACAAAGGATAAGAACCTTGGTACAGGATTAGGTTTAGCCATGGTCTATAATATCATCCATCAACATAATGGATTTTTAACTTTTTATTCTGAAAGAAATAATGGTTCAACTTTTAATGTCTATTTACCATCTTTTAGAAAAATAAATACAGACATCTTAGAATCTCAATCCTCATGCATATTTAAGGGTCAGGGCACAATATTAATCGCAGATGATGAGCCTATCATCAGAGAATTAGCAAAGAGTTTTTTAACAGAATGCGGATATCACGTCTTAACCGCAAAAAATGGTGAAGAATGTATTGAGTTATATAAAGAATTTGAAAAAGAAATTTCAGCTGTATTATTAGATATGGTCATGCCGATAAAATCAGGATACATAACTTTTTTAGAGTTAAAAGCTTATAATCCTAACACCAAAGTCATTATTACTTCGGGATTTAAAAATGATGAAAGAATTTTGGAATTAATGAAAATTGGAGCCAGTGGGTTTATACAAAAACCATACACCGTAGAAGCTTTATCAAAAGAATTAAACAGAATCTTATAAAAACAAGGAGGATATTATGGAAACTTGTGTAAAATGCGGAAAAGAGATTGAATCTTATGAAGTAGTTTGTCCCTTTTGTGGGTTAAAAAACATTCATATTTCACTTTCTCAATTGGAACAGGAAGAAACGATGGTTTTAGCAGAAGGTGGAACATTCAGAATGGGTTCGAATGATCGATTAGAAACAGAGAAACCAGAGCATATGGTTCGAATTACATCATTTTATATCAACAAATATGCTGTGACACAAAAAGAATGGATAGCCATCATGGGTAGTAATCCATCTGAATTAGACGGAGAATTCTTACCAATAGATAATATTTCCTGGTATGACGCTGTTGTTTTTTGTAATAAACGTAGTGTTGCTGAAGGATTTACTCCATGTTATATTATTAATGGAGAAGAAGTTACTTGCAATTGGGAAGTGAATGGTTACAGATTACCCACAGAAGCTGAATGGGAATTTGCCATGAGAGGCGGTAATCATAGTCAGGGTTATGAGTTTTCAGGGAGTAATGACATTAATGAAGTGGCTTGGTATGCTGATAATTCTGGTTGGACTGCTCATCCGATAGGATTAAAGAAAGAAAATGAATTAGGTCTCTTTGATATGAGCGGTAATATATATGAATGGTGTTGGGATATTTATGGACCTTATACAGGAGAAGACAAAAAGAATCCCAAAGGTCCAGAAGAAGGTCCAAACAGAGTATTCCGAGGAGGAAGTTGGAGTAGCAAAAAGGATTATTGCACTGTTTCTAACAGATATTATGACAATGCTGCAAATCAGATGTTTAATATTGGTTTACGTCTAGTCAGAACAATTAAATAAAAAAAACAGTTTGGCGGGATAAATCCCGCCATTTTTGGTATAAGGATTGAAAAATAAATAATAAATAGTATTTTAATAGTGACGTAAGAATTTTTCAATATTGTTTTAAATATGGAAGTCACATAAGTTAAGTAATTAATTATTTTTATTTATGTTATAAACGATTTAAATAATTTTTTTTATCGCATTTTTTAAAGAATTATTTGAAAATAAATTAAGAAAATTGATTTTTTTCTCGTTATATCAAAATAATTATTGACAAACTACCGTGATTATAATATTTATTGTAATTGGTATCTAAGTATAGATTATAAAAAAGGGAGGTAAGTTATGAAAAAACTTCTTTTAATAGGACTCATGCTGGTTTTTGTTGTTGCAATATTTGCAGACATCCAAAGACCAAATAGTAGACAACCTATTCCGATGAAAGAGAGACTCGTTCAAAGTAAAACCGTTAGACACAACAGAGAAACTGCACCAACTCCAGAGTGGAGTTTTATACTCAATCCTGAGACTATTGATCTGACGCTCTATGATTATCAATTTGGTTCATATGATGGAACCTCAGTTGCATACCAAAGTGTTGGTGATGCTTTTTATCTTACATATATGTCACAAACTACTGGAAATGAGAGACATCAATCATATGCATATGTCAATAGTAGTACTGGCGATATATCTACCTTTACCAGAATGACTAATTCTACTGATAATGAAGGTTTTGGAACAGTGGCAATTGATCAGGCCTCTGGAAATCCATTTATCGCATGGCATTCAAAATATACTGGTCAAAACACAGAAACCAGTGTTCATATTGCAATTGATGCTTATTCATTTTATGGACAACCTGGATATCCTGTCCCTTACCAAACAATAGTAAACAATTCAGCTTCTACACCACATGAAAAATTCTATTGGCCTGTAGTTCAAGTGGGAGATTCACCACTTGCTGATAAGAAAAGAGTTTTTGTTTTTTGTAGCAATGGTGGAAACCGAATCGCAGATACAAATCCTTCATCAAATGTCTTATTAGCTTATGCTGATTATGACTTATCTGATTTAGATACAGGCGAAGCTTTAAATTTAACATGGAATTATATTCGTTTCCCATATTTAGAATTAATTCACAATAATATTACTTCTGCTCGTGCATTCCCTTCCTATGTTGTAAAAGACAATTATGTAGTTATTGGTGGGTTTGCATTATGTGATTCTGGATTAGTTGATTCAACAGGAACAGAAATATATCCACCACATAATATGTTTTATTTAATCAGTGATAATTATGGTGAACCGGGCAGTTGGGACACAGAAACAATAGTATCTGAAAGAAATCTTGACGCTCCAATGGATCAAGGTCATGTTCCTGATACAGCCATTGAGGGTTATACAGATTTTAAAATTTCTGATTCTAATTGTAATCACAAATCAATGTATTTTGACAATTTAAACAGAATTCATTTTACTGGCTGTTATTCAGTAGGATTTAATGTTAGCGGTGAAGCAAAATATTGGCCTAAAACTCAATATATTAAAGATGTTAGTTATGATGTAGTTAATCGTGAATTATCTGTTTATGACTTATATCCACAAGGTGATTTTCCTAAAGACAATCAATTATTAATTCCTTGGGATTTTAATGAAGATGGTGAAGTAGATTCTTTCTATACCAATCCTGATGATCCTGAAGATGTTAATAACGGTTCATGGTTATTTTCAGAAACTATGATTCCAATGCCATATTATGATGCTGATTCATGGTTCCATTACAATTATTTCCGTAACACAAAAACAACTGCTGATGGTTGGATGGCTGCTTTATGGCAGGATGTGTCTAAATCATATGCATTTAATATAGATGCTGATGATGAATATGCTCAGTTCCAAAACGTACCTGAAACATATATTTGTTTCTCTGCAGATAATGGTAACCACTGGAGTTCTCCAATTATTTTAAATAGTATTGCAACACCTGAATTTGGAGATATGATTCCTACTTTCTTCTATCTTGGCGACAATATTCAAAAAATTGATGATGATTACGGTAAAGTATCCATGATGTTCTTAGATGATAATAGTTTTGGATCTTTTGTCCAAGCTCACGGGCCAAATGATGGTGGATATGTTAAATTTGCTCAATTAAAAGTCAAATTTAGTGATTTAGTTGGAAATCAAGATGTTCCAACCAATGTTAAACCAGCTATGTTATCACAAAACTATCCTAATCCTTTTAACCCAGTTACAACAATTAAATTTAATATGCCTAAAGCAGATAAAGTTAATCTTTCTGTTTACAATGTTAAAGGTCAATTAGTTAAGACTTTAGTTAACGGTATTGCTACAGCTGGCAACAATGAAATTCGTTGGACTGGTGTAGATAATAATAACAAATCAGTTTCAACTGGTGTTTATTTCTACAAATTAGAAACTTCAAATCATAAAGAAATGAAGAAAATGTTACTTGTAAAATAAGCTTATAGCTAAAAAATGAAGCGGGATTTTGATCCCGCTTTTTTTTTTCTGGAGATTACTATGTTTTTTTTAGATAATTCTCATTTAATCACTTTTATGTTACAATTTGCAATTATATTAGGATTATCAAAAGGATTGGGAATAATTTTCCAAAAATTCAAACAACCGACAATAACAGCTGATTTAATAATTGGAATCATTTTAGGACCCACAATTTTAAAAAAAATATTTCCTTCATTCAGTAATCTTTTATTTCCTGCAGATCATACTCAAACAATGATGCTGGAAACAATAGCATGGACGGGAATATTTTTTTTATTATTAGAGACTGGTCTGGAAGTAAATTTTGCAAGCATCTGGAAACAAAAAAAACAGGCAAGTATAATAGCAATAACAGGTATTATAATACCCTTATTCATTTGTTTTTCTTCACTTTTATTATTTGTACCTGAAAAATACTTAGTTGCTCATACAAGCAAAGTAATGTTTAGCATATTTGTTGCTGTTACATTGACAATCAGTGCAATGCCCATTGCTATCAGGGCATTATATGATCTCAACATTCTAAAAAGTGATATGGGGTTTTTAGTTGTTTCTGCATTGACTATCAATGATTTTATCGGTTGGATACTTTTTACTATAATATTAGGTATTTATCAGCACGGAGAAGCTGATTTTTTTTATATTCTGAAAATTTTTATTATAACAATCAGTTTTGCTGGAGGAAGTTTAATCTTTCTAAGAAAATATATCGATAAATCAATAAAATATATTAAGAATAATCTTGATGATGGTATAGGGATGACAATTAGCCTAATCACTTTTATTGGAATGGTTTTTGGAGCAATAACACTATCAATAGGATTACATGCATTATTAGGATTTTTCTTAGCAGGTTTGATAGCAGGTGGATCTGATTTTTTAACTGAAAAAGAAAGAAACGTGATAAATAAGATGGTTTATGCTATATTTGTACCATTCTTTTTTGTAAATATCGGGTTGAAAATTGATTTTTTATCTGGTTTTAATATTACTCTCATGTTCTTCATAACGTTATTAGGAGTATTTTCAAAATTTCTAGGTGCATGGATTGGAACAATTTTAAGTAGAAATTCTAAAAAAGACAGAGTTGCCATAGCTGTAGCTCATACTGCTGGAGGTGAGATGCAAATTGTAATTGCCATCTTGGCTTTAGAATCAGGGCTGATTTCTCAATCAATTTTTGTAGCTATTGTAGGTGGGGCAATTTTATCGACAATTCTTTTAGGTCCCTGGTTAAGTTGGATTTTAAAACTAAGAATTTCTTATGATTTTGTTTCATTATTTAAAAAGGAACATATTCTTGATTTTATAGATTTAAAAAACCGAGATGAAGTAATACATGCTTTGTCAATCAAAGCAGCGATTTATTTAAAAATAGATTATCACACTATCAAAGATTCTATTTATGTCAGAGAAGACTTAATATCAACCGCTATTGGCAACAATTTGGCAATTCCTCATGCTCGATTAAGCAATATAAAAAAACCTTTAGTGCTTTTTTTAAAAACTGAGAATGACATAGAATGGAATGCACCAGATGGATTGCCTGTACATTTTATATTTTTAATAATCACTCCTGAAGATCAAACTACTTTACAATTAAAGTTACTCAGAGATATTTCAATAATATTTAAAAATCCAATACAACTGTTACATTTAAGACAAGCAAATAATAAAGATGATATTTTAAATATTTTTAAGGAAGTAAAAAAACCTTATAATCAAGTAACTCTCAATATTGCGGCTAAATAGAGGATATTCACATTTTTTAGTTTTTTATAGTTTTCTATTTGTTTTAGAATTGAATTTTCTAAAATAATCTTAAACTATTCTAAAAAAGAGTCGATAATGAATTATGAAAATAATCCTAAGGAGGACTATATGAGTAAGAGATTGATAAAAATCATACCATTAATGATCTTACTGTTCTCGACACTAACAGGCTGGGCAGCTACCGAGATAAACCTAAACAGCCCAATAAATGCGACATTACAAACAACTACAACCGTACTGCCAACACTGTCGTGGACAATAGTCGGAACAGCTCCTGATCATTATAAACTGGAGATTAGTCTTTCACCAGACCTTTCATCTCCTGTTATCAATGTAAATCCCGCTATATCAGGGAATGATTTAAACATTTCCAACGTACTTAAGTATAATACCATTTATTATTGGAGAATTTATCAGTTAAACTCTGATCAATCTTCTTTTGGAGAACCATCGGCTATAGCAACATTTACAACACCAAAAATGTCAGTTTTACCATATATCAAATGGTCAAATGTTGGTTTATCTGGTAATTATACAATAACAATATCAAAAAACTCAAATTTAACAAATCCAATTTACTCGATAAATACAGGATCAACTAATAATTTCTACAAACTTCTTAATACTCAACCGTTAGAATATAATACTACATATTATTACAAAGTAAGTAGAAATGGTGGCCAATCAGAAGTTGAATCTTTTACAACAAAACCATTGAATATTATTTCTGAAAGTTATGAATATAGTATAAATGGCGGAATAACCTGGAGCTCACTTAATCCAAGTACTATTATAATTCCTGATGAAACACCTGGATTAGAAAATAAAATCAAATTAACTATATTAACGGATGAATTTGAAAATATGAATGGAGTGATACCATCGAATAGTAAAGTCACCATATCTGCAATTTCTTCAATTTCCAATTCTACTCGTAGTCCGATAGGATTACAAATTTCTACTCCTATAGGATTAAATTCAGAAATTACGACTACATTTAATTTAATAAATGCAGGCACTTTAGTAATTCCTTCTTCATCTCAAATTGCTTTAACAAATAATGAAACCTTGGCTCTTAAGTTTTTATATGGGAACTCTCTTCTATTAAATACTAATATTCCAAGTCAGGTAACAATCACTAGCACATTAATTTATGAAGATGCTGATGGAGGATCTCAAATTGGCACATCTTCTGCAGATATTGATAATAATGGATTATTTGTCCGTTTTGTGACAGCAGGAAATCCTAATAATCATGAAAATATAATCATAAAGAATATGTCTAATGGAAATATGATCTATAGATATGCATACTCTACAGGAAATAATTATCTATATCATATTACATCAACAGAATTAAACCAACTAACAGATAATTCTATTCCACAAAGAATTTCTGTTTACTCTGTAACTGATAATCTTGCAATTAAAGACTTTATTTGGCTGGCTGACGGAGCAATGCCTGCAAATGCATCAGATGTAAGTTTTAGTGTAATTTCTGCAATAGCAGGATCTTCTGTAAATGTAACCATTAATAATGCAAATTATACTAGAATCATATCTTCTTTGGACCCTGTTGGCATAATAATAAATAAACCAGGATCTGCACCTGTTTCCATAAATCTAGGAACAGAGACTTCTCAATTAACTAAAACCATTTCTGTAGAATCTGGTGGTTGGGTAGAAGCAAGATCATATGATGGTTTAATTCTCTATAATACTTTAACTGTCTCTCAGGATACTTACTCTGCTTTTAATATGCTAACCCCTTCAAATTTTTCATCAAATATGGATATTTATCCTAAATTTACTTGGGAAAGAGCCTATGGAACAACGCGAGGGACTAATGATATTACAAGATATGAGTTTTCAATATCAGAAGCTTCAGATTTCTCAGGACCTACTACAAAAACATATATTACTACTTTAAATGAATATTATCCTCAGGAAGATCTTGAATATGGTAAAAGTTACTTTTGGAAAGTACGTGTTTTACCTGTAGGTCCTAATGGAACACCTGCGAATATTGGAACTATGGGTGCTTGGGTTTTAACAACCACACCTCGTCCAGCAGGATCAGAAGGGTTATTAATAACAACAACCATCCCCCAAAACAGAACTCTTGTTTTAGAAAATTCTCCATACTATCTATCATTAAATCCTGCTTCAGCTAATAATACTTCTTTAACCATTGAACCAGGTGTTGAATTACGTTTTTATGCTAACACAAAATTGGTCATTGGTGGAAATTTGGTAATGAACGGGACAACTTTAAATCCTATTGTTTTAACATCTAAAACAAATGATCCATTAACTTTATGGAGCGGAATTGAAATCAAAAATGATGCCTCCATTTCTAGACAAGCTTTATTGGTTAATCCTGATAAAACATATTTATCTGGAAATATTATAAATCATGTGACGATAAAATACTCTCTAAAACCAATCTCCTATCAACAGAATTCTGTATTTGATTTCTATATCAGTAATTGTTCATTTATTCATAATGAAACAGGTATTGATATAAGTGCAGGTTCTTATGTGGTAGATTCACAATTTAATACATTTGATGTTTCAGGAGCAACTCCCCAAACTTCTAAATACGCAATTAAAGGTGGTACTTATTTTTCAAACCTAACAATACAGGGACAATCGAATATCTCCAGATTTAATGGTTTAGGAATTCAAACAAGTACAAAAAATGCAATGTTTATGAATTTGACAATAAAATATCTAAATAGTAATGCTATTGAATGTAATTCTTCTGCTTTAGATGGCGGAATTTTTGTAAATAATTGTACTATCCAAAATAATTCCGGAATAGCCATCAAAGCTATTAAGGGATCCATTATCACGAATAATGTCATTGGTGGATATAACACAAGTGATCCTTTACCTTCAAATCATTATAGCATGGGCAATTCAGGATCTGCTATTCAAAACGGCGTTTACATTGCTAACAATCTTATTGAAAGAAATGGAGCTAACTCAATATTATCAGATAATGGAGCAACTGTTATCAATAATGAAATTTTAAACAATCCTGGTTATGGTATTTTGAATGGTAAATCAATCAGCAATAATACAATCATTAATGATGTTGCAATTTCTGCATCTTTACAGTGTGCTAATGCCATAAAAGCTGATGATGAAGCAACAGTAAGCAACAATATAATCCAAAACAACAAAGGATTTGGTATTCAAGGTGGAAAGATTATTTATAATAATTTAATTGAAATAACAGATCCAAATTTAACAGGAAGTTTAACAGCTGCATTTGCAATTCAAGCTAAAGCAAACGTTTCGGATAGTAGAATTGAAAACAATGTGATAACAAATCCTATAGGCTTTGCAATACAATACGGTAAAACTATAATCAATAACACAATAACAAAAGGCAATAATACTTTACCATCTGGATCTTTTGGTATCCAAGCAGATGCTGAAGCAATTGTAAAGAATAATATCATTACTGGTATGACTGGAACAGCCATAGAAAAAGGTATGATAATTCATAACAATACTTTAATCAATATAAAAGGTGATCTGATTAAAGCAGATAATTTAGGTATTGTAACAAATAATACTATGACTTTCTCTAATCCTGATCTTGTTACAGGATATGCCATTCAAAATGGAAGAGTAATAAACTTCAATACTATCAAAGGCATAAAATCAGGAGTAGCTGATTTAATAAGTTCTGCTTATTTAGAAGAATTCAAAAATAACTCTATTGGCGGGACTGGTGTTTTTGATTATAATACGGCATCTTCTGCAGGTGGATCAATATTGTCTTCGGTAAAAACTGTGACAACTCCGTTGGTAATAAGTAATAATACCTTTTTCTACAATAGATATAATAATAATGTTTTAAAGGTTCAGAGTAACAATTTAACAATAAGTAATAACAATATTATGAATACTTATGGTCAGGATGTTGATTTCCCTGGTGGATTAATGAATCCTCCCACTACTGCAGGAGCAGGAAGTGTTATTAATATTAAGTTAACTGATGCTGTTGCTTTAATGACTAATAACATTATTACAGGTCATAAAGGCTATAAAGATGGAGCAACTTTATATATTGAAGCAACCTCGCCTTCTACAAATAAAATTACTATTACAGATAATATTCTTACAAACAATCATGCTTTATCAACGGAAGCTAAAGGGGCTGCTCTTTATCATAAAACTGGAATCGTTATTCTGGATTATAACACTATTACAAATAATTCTACTCCAAATAATCCAAATCCTTCAGGATCAGCTATCTATACTGAACCAACTGGCACTGCAAGTCCTACTGCAAATGGTTATTTAGAAATTAAAAATAATATTATCGCATCAAATAAAGGAAACTGGGCAATATTAGGAGCTCCAAAGCTAATGTCATTTAATAATATATATGATAATACTTCTAACGGAGAAGAAGAAAATTGGCCAGATAATCCAGGATTAAATTTGTATTACAATTTCTCTGCACCTTTTGTTAATGCAACTAATAACTTTTGGGGAAATAGATCTGATTTAGGTCAAATTGATCCATCTATATATGATGATAATGAATCTACCTATGGTGCTGTTACCTACCAACCTATTTTATCAGGTCCTTCAATTACAACTCCCGGAACTGTGAATGGTTTGCAAACTATCTTGGTTACAAATACAAATGCAACAAACGATTTAGCTTCTGTTTTAGGTATTCCTACAAATATCGAAGTGTTTGCCACCGTAACAGCAACGGATAATAATCCTTACTCTCAAGACTATACAGAAGTAATTATTCAAAATCTTAGTACTGGGCAATTCATTCGACCATTATTACAAGAAACTTCTTCGAACTCTGAGGTTTATAAAGCTTCTTTCACATTAGTTACAGATGCATCAGGTTATAATCCTGAAACTAATCAATTACCTGTAACTGGTGGAGATTTAATCTATATGTATTCTGTCTATAATACTTCACTAGCATCAAATCTCATTGCTAATATGACTGGCTTTGTTACTGTAACACCTTATATTAATGAGTTTAACTTTTTAGGTGTTTCAACAAATTCAGGATCAAGACAAAAAGTGTTTACCTTTACAAATAACGGGGAAACTCCTTTGACCATCAATACTATCACTTTAACTGGTATAAATGCTGCAGATTATTCATTTGTAAATAAACCTGTTAATAATACAATTTTAAATGTAGAGGCGTCCTTTGAAGTAGTTGTTGCCTTTTCTCCTACTGCTGATGGCGACAGAATATCCTCTTTAAATATTGACTTTGTTGAAGATAATGAAAATGATCGTGTTATTTTACTCAATGGACAAGGGATTTCAAACTGGGTAGGTTATAATCCTTTTAGCTCTCCTAATCCTCAAACAAACCAAATGACAATAATTTCGAATATCCAATATCTTACTAATGGAGCATCTCAATTTGCCAATCCCGGAGATTATGTAGCTGCTTATGTCGTTAAAGGTTTAGTTGAAGATCTAAGAGGAGTGGCTCAGATTACAGGACCTTCTGGATTAACTACTATATTAGTTCAATCTTCTATTGCAAATGAACCGGTTACTTTTAAAATATGGAATTCGGTTAATCATACTTTATTTGAATCTGATTATACAACAATGACTGTTTTAGGTGGTACTATTGGTGGAAATAGTAGATCGCCTGTTACAATTTCAGGGAAAAGTGTTTATCTGGTTTCTGGAAATGTGACAAAATCGACTGGAGGAGCATTAACTGATGTTACCTTAACAAATACTCATGCTTCAGCGCCTGTAGACCCCATAACAAACTCTGCTTATCATTATATCACAGACATAAATGGTGATTACTCTCTCTCTGTTTATGACAGTCAGGATATCACTTTGGTTCCTGAAAAACAAGGATATTCATTTTCCCCTGTTATGATAAATATTCCTGCTATCTCTGCCAACAATTTAAATCAAGATTTTGTCGGGACTATTCAAACTTACCTTGTTTCAGGATCATTAACAGTTGGAAATGGTTCTTTGGGCTTATCTGGTATTGATGTGTATAACGGGCATCTGACAGATCAAAATGGAAATTACTTCTTTAGAGTTGATGCTGGGACAAATGTTGTATTAACTGTAAGTCAGGTTGAACTTAATGCAGCAGGATACTTAGACATCCAGTTATCTCAAACAATCTCTGTAGATTTGGGACAAATACAACATGACCTGATTGACACGGATGCTACTAATATTACTGAAAACGATGGCCTTTTAAGAACCCAGGTGATTAATTTAACAACTGGTTGGAACCTAATTTCTTTAAATGTAATTCCAGCTGTAAATACTCCAAACATTGTGTTTGCTTTCCCAGCTGATGCAAATGGTGGATTAAGCGCAGATGTCTTACAGGAAATTCGAATTAGCACTCAGGTTTACTCTCCAGGTGCGCAGGGAATCAGTACTTTAACAGAAATTATGCCAGGTTATGGTTATTATGTAAAAGTTAGCGGAAATGCTACCCTTACTATTATTGGAAACCCTGCAAATCAATCTGAAACTATTTCACTTGACCCAGGATGGAATTTAACTGGATATCCATTGTATTTTTCTGGTCAACCAAGATTTCTACTTAACAATAATTCAAATATTGAACAGGTAAACAGTTTAACTCAAGCATATTTCTACCAAGACGAACCTGTCGGTATTTCAACACTAACTCAATTTAACAGTGGTATGGGATATTGGTTCAAAGTCAATGAATCTCTTGATGATGCCATAGATTTGATTTATAGTAATAATAATGGTAATATTATTAATTCATTCTCTTTTAGAAGATCTGATAATAATGGTGCTCCAAATCAAGCGATAACTTCTTTAACTGATGTTAAAGGTGTAATTGATAATAATCATTTAGGTTCAATCTCTGATCCAAAAGTAATTAGTATGACTTTTTCTTCAGGACAAACTATTGGACAATTCTCTGCAAGTGTAGATTTTAATACATCTGTTTTTTCTCCTGCTCTTGTAAAAGCATACAACTTAGCTCAATATTCAACATTAGTGTCTTTACCACCTCAAGATCAAAGATCATATATCTTAGCGAATGGAACAAATCTTACTGTTCTCGCAAATGGATCATTCGGCTATTTAAACAATCAAAATTCTTATATCATCTTTGCTGATAATGATCTTCTAACAGGTAATAATCCTTATAGAACAAGATTATTGTGCTACCAAATTTCTACGATTAATTCTGTTTTAAATACAGACAAAGTGTTAACTGGATTTGATATAACCACCGGTGGGCAAACTTATTATGCAATGATAAACGAAACTGCAAATCCAAAAAGAGGATTTATCAAAGTTCCTAATGGATCAAACTTAACAAATATTCCTACACATTTCTCTGTCAATGGATATGGATTGTTTGACGCTGCTGGCATTACCGGTGTTCAAATGACATCTGGAACTAATCAAACCTATACAGCTAATGCTATCTTTTCTTTCTATGTTGAGGATCTTGATGGTGCCAATGATGGTTCTGACGCTGACCGTCAGGAATATCAAATCACCGTTGTAACTGAAACCATCAGAGCAAATGAAAATTATGCTCGTAGGAATAAAAATATAATTGCTAACTCTAATAACTCTATAAATTCATCAAAAATTGAGGATCCTTTTGGAAAAGTAAAAACATTACCAAATAGTCATCTAGTTTGGGGTAAAATCTCTCTTAATGGTGCTCCAGTAAACTCAAATACAATCATTGCAGCCTATGTAAATAATGAATTACGCGGTAAACAACAAGTAATTACTTTTGAAACTCAAACATATTTGCCTATCATAATAAACACTATTAATGAAAATGAAGTGATTACCTTCAAAATGTGGAAACCAAATGATGTTGTAAAAACGTTCAATCAAACTTTGAATAGCTTACCGGGTGGAACTACTGGAAATTATAACAATTTCTATTCTTTCAATGCAGCATCAGTTGATAATAACGATACTAGCGATATCATCTTTATTAATGAATTGAAAAACGCTTACCCTAATCCTTTTAATCCTATTACAACAATATCTTTCTCTATTAAAGATAAATCATTTACTGCCTTAGAAATATATAACATTAAAGGGCAAAAAGTTAAAACTTTAAAGAAAGCCGTTTTGGATAAAGGAAATTATCATATCCAATGGGACGGGAAAAATGATCAGGGCCATAAAGCTGGCTCAGGAATCTATTTTTATCGTCTTTCTACAAAAGATTATCTAAAAATTAAAAAAGTAATACTCCTGAAATAGAAGCAGTGTGCCAGGTAGTATCAACAGGGAGTGATGAAAATCGCTCCCTGTTTTTTTAATAATTTTTATCATGACTTTAAAAAAGAATTAGCAATATCTAGTTTCTATTATTTGTAGTTATTCTATTTATAATATATTTGCAGAAACATCAGAATTACTTTTTAATTTTTCCAGTTTATGTAATTTCTGAAATAATAATAAGTTATAGATATGCTTCTATTTCTCAATTAATTTTAGAAATATTTTTTCTCTTTTTATTAAAATTATTCTTGACACAAATACCTCTACCCGATAAAAAGGTAAATGTAATTGATAGTAGTGATTCGTTCCGGAGTGGCTCAGCGGTTAGAGCGGGTGGCTGTTAACCACTAGGTCGGGGGTTCAAATCCCTCCTCCGGAGCCATATATTAAAAGCAGGATTTTTCCTGCTTTTTTATTTTGTAGATCTCAATAATATTTCTCTTTCGATTTCTACTAATTTCCTCTCGGTTATATCTTGATGAGTACCAAACATCATAATCGGTTTCCCTGTATGATCATAACTGCTTACTTTCCCTCTGCCAAGAACCCAGACATAAGATCCATCTTTATGCTTCATCCGATATTCACATTCATAATAGTCTGTTTCTCCATTAAAATGTTTCTGAATAATCTTATCACTTTCAACTAAATCATCAGGATGAGCATATTTTCTCCAAGTTTCTATGGATACTGGAGAGATCTCGTCTAAAGTATAACCTATGATCTCTGCCCATCGATCACTTAATTTTGACTCTCCTGTTTGAACATTACACTCCCAGGTTCCCAGATTAGAACTCTCAATTATTCTCTGTAATCTCCATTGTTCTTGGTGTAAAGATTGTTCTGATCGTTTATGTTCTTCAAGTGTTCTTGCCAATTTTAAGTTACTATAACTGATATTGGAAATTATTCCAGCTAGTTTTGAATAAAATATTATCACTTTTTCAACTGTATCCTGACTAACTCGGGGAACTTTATCTAAACTTTCAAGATATTCTTCCTCATCAAATCCATACTTTTTTGCCTGTTCTCTAAATAATTGATAATCTATTATTTCATTCTGATAAAAAAACTGTCCTACAATAATATTCCCTAAATGCTTTCCTCCAACTATTATCGGAATGGATAAATCCCATAGATTATTTTTACACCTATAGGCTTTATAACTTCCATGTTCACAGTTAAGGGTTAATTGTGTATCACTGTAAAAACAGTTTTGAGCTGAAGAAAGATGAACCCTATGAAACTTAGTACAAATATCCTGCCAACCCTTTGAAACTAATACTTTACCTTTCAAGTCAATAACTCCAATACCAATTTTAGCTATTTCATAAAAAGAGTCCATTAAGGATTGAAAAGCTGAAATATCAATAAGATCTTCCAATTCTAGCTCACCAATATCACCTTCAGGAAGTAATATTGCTGCCATTTTTGCTCTTACTCTCAACTCACTTTCTCTTAATTCTTCCTCTTTCTTTTTTTCCTGCATTTTTGCCTCAAAAAGCCGAAATGCCATCTTTATAGACACTAATAATACTATATCTCCCGTATTCTTTACGACATAACCATAGGAAGTTATCCCTTCAGTTTTTTCTACAATTTCTCTTTCTGTATGAGATGATATAAATATTATGGGTATATCACGCTTTTGGAGTATAATTATTGATGCTTCTGTCCCATCTATTCCTTCTCCAAGATTAATGTCCATTAAAACAAGATTAATGTCCTCATTAATTGCTACTTGATTTACGGCTTCTTCTCCTGTTTGTACACAAATTACTTTAAAATCATTTTTTTCTAATATTCTCTTTTCTATTACGGTTGCTAAAGGATCATTTTCTACTATAAGTATTGTCTTCTGCTCAATATAATTCATCTTTACCTCATTGAAACAATATTTAAAATACTAATAATTATTTACTTAAATTAATAATATAATTGTCAAGAGAAAATATTAGAGGATATTTCCCTCGATTTAAGAGTCTGTCCAAAATATATAAGCTCCCTTTAAGCAACTCTTGTACTTATAGGCAAGAAAAGTGAACCTATATGCTCCTTCTTGACATATCTGGCAATAGAATTTACTAATATAAAATAGTTACATCAATTCTTCTCTTTTTTCTGAGTAAAAAACTATCTTTCTCACTGACGATAATGTATAAATGGTACAATCGCCCATGAAAAAATCGTGTGTTCTGGAGCGAGTTCGGCTCGGACTCGAATTATTAAAACCTCAATGCTTTCAATCGTTCCAGAGGAACGAAATATTGGTAGCCTATGATTTTAATCATCGGAACATATCCAACCAACAACATATACCTCCATCGGAGCGACACATTAAATCCAGAGCTAATAACTCATCATCATCATTTCAAAGAAATGAAAAGACCTTATACAATATATGCCATACTAAAACAATCCACCAACGATGAAGCTTATCTCTTATCTCCTATGAAACATCTTGTGTATTTGTCTATTTTAATTAATTAATCCATAAAATATATTAAATATCCAGGTATCAAGACAAAAGAAATGAACAATACTATCTCAAAGAAATATCCATATCTTCTCCAATAGATGTCAATTTTTTAAAAGGACAATCTCAAAACAAGGTGTTTCATTTTTACCAAACAGGCGACAGCCTGATATGAGCTTTTATCTGCAAATCTCCGATTTGCCATTATCTGCAACACGTCAGTGTTGCCAGTAATTATCCAGGTATCAATGAGACAATGCCCATGAAAATATGGTGTGTTCTGGAGCGAGTTCGGCTCGGACTCGAAAGGTTAAAACCTCAATGCTTTCAATCGTTACAGAGGAACGAAATATTGGTAGCCGATGATTTTAATCATCGGAACATATCCAACCAACAACATATAGCTCCATCGGAGCGACACATTAAATCCAGAGCTAATAACTCATCATCATCATTTCAAAGAAATGAAATGACCTTATACAATATATGCCATACTAAAGCAATTCACCAACGATGAAGCTTAACTTTTATCTTTTATCTATTATCTATTATCTGCAAATCTCCGATTTGCCATTATCTGTAGTGCGTCAGCACTACCATTTTCTTCTCCTTAGTTGGATATGGATAACCACTTTTCTTTTATGACTTAACTTCATCAATTATATATATTTTCTTTGACTCTAACCTTTTTTCCGATTTCTCAAATAAAAAACCTACATTTTAAAAATTCTAATAAGAGATTGTTTCTACCTCTAAATTATCTTGTTTTTTATTTCTATTTTTTTCCTCATTATTGGAATAGTTTTTGCACCTACTATTATAAAAGAATATTATTCGGAGGATAAATGAAACTCGGAAAACATGGCTTCAAAATCGTTGAAAGTCGTTTTGTTAAAGAAATTAATGCGACGGTTAACATATATAACCACGAACAAAGTGGTGCTAGATTGATGCATATTGATACTGATGATGACAACAAGGTCTTTTGTGTTGGCTTTCGTACACCACCAACTGACAATACTGGCGTTGCTCATATAATGGAACATTCCGTTCTTTGTGGATCAAAAAAATTCCCTATTAAAGAACCTTTTGTTGAATTATTAAAGGGATCTTTAAACACTTTTTTAAATGCAATGACTGCTTCTGATTTTACCTTCTACCCTGTTGCTAGCAGAAATAATAAAGATTTTAAAAACCTTGTTGATGTTTATTTGGATGCGGTATTCTTTCCTAATATTCATAAATATCCAGAAATTATGATGCAGGAAGGATGGCATTATGAACTTGAAAACGAACAAGACCCTTTAACAATTAGTGGTGTTGTTTATAATGAAATGAAAGGTGCTTATTCTTCTCCAACCCGCATGTTAAACAGACAGTTAAACTTAGCTCTTTTCCCTGATTCTGTTTATCGGTTTGAATCAGGTGGAGATCCTGATTACATCCCTGATTTGACTCAACAACAATTTGTCGATTTTCATCAAAAATTCTACCACCCATCAAATTCTTATTTTTATCTTTATGGAAAACTTGATATTAATGAATACCTCAATTTTATTAATTCTGAAGCTTTAAATCAGTTTAAAGCCACTGATGCAAATACTTCTCTGGAAAAACAAACTCCTTTTAAAGATCCTGTGGTTAAAGAATTCTTTTATCCCATTTCTACTGATGAAGATGATATACATAAAAATTGGTATGCTCTTAGTTTCGTTATGGATTTTAAAGACCAATACTTTCTTAATTTCGCTTTTGAAGCGATTGCCCATCTGTTAACTGAATCTTCTTCTCCCCTAAAACAAGCCTTACTTAAATCAGGTATTGGAAAAGATGTGATTGGCTATTTCGATAATAACGGTCTGCAACCTAATTTTACTCTGATCATTAAGGATGCATTAAAAGGAAAAGCTGAAGAATTTAAAGCCATTGTTATGAATACTCTTAATGATATGTGTAAAAAAGGGATTGATAAAGATTTGATCGAGGCTGCTATTAATATTAAAGAATTTTTACTTAGAGAAGCTGATTACTCTGGAAACCCAAAAGGTATTATCCATATTTTCTCTTCTCTACCTTTCTGGATTCACGATCAGGATCCAATTGAAGCCTTAACCTTTGAAGAAATGTTGGAAACTACTAAACAAGCTCTGACTTCTCCCTTTTTTGAATCTTTAATTAATTACTATATCATTGATAACCCTTACCATTGTTTACTTACCATGAAACCAAAAAAAGGTATGATGGAAGAATTACTCGAAAACCAAAGAAAAGATTTAGAAAATATTAAAAATTCTTTATCACAAAAACAAATTTTTGAAATTATCAAGGATACTGAAAAATTAAAACAAAGACAAATGACTATTGATTCTCCTGAAGCTTTAGCCACTATCCCTCAACTTGCACTTAGTGATATCAATAAAAAAGCTGAAATTATTCCTACTGAGGTGGAACATATTGAGTCAACGACCTTTTTGCATCATTCGATTTTTACCAATGGTATAGCTTATATCAATTTATATTTCGATAATTTGATCGTGGATCAACAAGATGTCCCTTATTTAGATATTCTCGTTAACTCGCTTGGTGATATGTCAACAAAGAATTATACATACAGTGAACTTAATAATGCGATTCAAATTCATACTGGAGGAATTTCTACAGACAATAAAATCTTTAATGATAAATCTAACTTTGATATATTTGAGTCTAAACTAACTGTTTCTGCAAAAACTTTAAATAAAAAATTGCCAAAATTAATCGAGTTAATTGAAGAAGTTATTTGTCATACTAACTTTGAAGATGATGAAAGATTATTTGAAATTGTCAATCAAATGAAATCTAAAACTGAAATTAGTATCATGCAAAGATCCAGTGGGTATGTTTTTAATCGTATGACTGCGTATTATTCTTCTACAGGCGTTTACAAGGAACAATTAAATGGAATAGACCAATACTTGTTTTTAAGAGATTTGGTAAAGAATTATCAGTCTCTAAAACCTGTCTTAATTCAAAAATTAAAAAACCTTTCTTCTTATATTTTTAATAAAAACCGCTTAGTTGTTTCTTTTACATCTCCTATTGAAGACTATAAAATCTTTAAAAAAGAAATTAATCCATTAATCGAAAAGTTAAATAGTCAACTATTCCCTCAAAATTCTTATAATTATTCTACAATTAAAGATAATGAGGCTTTCCTTACCCCTGGAAAAGTACAATATGTAGGTAAAGGCTTTTCTTATCGAAAATTAGGTTTTGATTATTCAGGTTGCTTACATGTCCTAAATACTTTCTTATCGCTTGACTTTCTTTGGAATAACGTCAGAGTTTTGGGAGGAGCTTATGGTTGTAATTTAGATATCAGAAGCTCTGGACCTTTACAAATCGTCTCATATAGAGATCCTAATCTGAGAGAAACTTTAGAAAACTATGACAAAATTGGTGAATATCTAAAAAATATTAATCTAGCTGATCACGAAATTACCAAATATATCATTGGTACGATTAGCCGCTTTGATATGCCTATGACCCCTTCACAAAAAAGTATTCATGGTGATTTTTACTTTTTAACTAATCATAATGAAAAATCAATTCAACTTAATAGAGATCAAATTATTGCTACGACTAACGAACAATTAAAATCTTATGCTGATTTGTTTACTAAAGTCATGAATGAAAACCGTTATTGCGTTATTGGTAACGAATCAAAAATTAAAGAAAATTTGGACTTATTCCAAACTGTCATTGCAATATTTGAATAATTCTATAGTGCGAAGCCTTTTTATAAGGCTTCGCCTTCCCCTTCGGAGTTTTTTTGAAACAATTCTATAAAGAATATCTCTCTCATATTAAATTATTCTCCTCTAATGCCAAATTATTCCTGATTGGTGGGTTTTTTAATGGCATTGGAATGGCTGTATTTAGCCTTCTTTTTAATCTATACCTGAAAGAACATGGTTATCAGGAAACTCAAATTGGACAAATTTTGTCTTGGGGTTCTCTGGGATCTGTTGTTATTGCTATTC
The DNA here is from genome assembly GCA_963678255.2 of Cloacimonadales bacterium (SeqCode). Lineage (GTDB taxonomy): Bacteria > Cloacimonadota > Cloacimonadia > Cloacimonadales > WRIO01. The sequence continues at coordinate 294,303 of OY782778.1, read as the reverse complement.
CTGCTGCTATTATTCTTGAAAAAGTGTCTTTCAAATATGTATTAATCCTATCTACTATTTTAGCTGGTTTTGGCTATGCCTTTTCTGTCTTTTTTAAAAACCTTTCTCTCATTTTCTTCTTTATGTTTTTTGCAAATATGTTTATCTCTGTCTATAGAGTATCAATAGCTCCTTTTTTTATGCAAAATAGTACTAAAAAAGAAAGACTCTACCTGTTTAGTATTCATTCTGCTATGATGATGATTTCTCAATTACTCGGATTTTTGATTGGAGGTTATTGCCCTGACCTGCTACTAAGTTTCAATATCTGTTTAACCTTGCCAAAAGCTTACGAAATATCTCTATATCTATCTGTTTTAGGAACTCTGGTATCATTAATCCCTTTTGCTAAATTAAAAGCTTCTCAACAGTTTATTAGAAGTTACAAAAGTAAATTTAGATTGAAAGACTACAATTGGCCTATTCTTTTCAGATTAATGCTGCCAAAATTGCTCATTGGCTTCGGAGCTGGCATGGTTATCCCTTTCATGAATCTTTACTTTAAAAATGAATTTAATCTGAGCTCTGGTAAAATTGGAACTATTTTTTCTCTAATGCAGGTTGTTATGTTTATTGGTATGATTCTTGCCCCTTTAATTTCTAAAAAACTCGGTATGATTAATATGATTGTTTTAACTGAAATGATTTCTATTCCTTTTATGTTTATTTTAGCATTAACAAGACTCTTACCTCTTGCTATTATCGCTTTCATTTTAAGAGGTACTTTAATGAATATGAATCTTCCTGTTTCTGCTAACTTTGAAATGGAACTTGTAAAACCAAATGAACAGGCTTTTACAAATGCTTTATCTTCTCTCGCTTGGCAAGGTTCTTGGACCATAAGCACTTATGCTGGTGGGTTTATTATTGAAAAATACTCGTTTGCTTTTTCTTTTTACATTACTATTTTTACTTACCTGATCTCTGCCTCACTATATTACTTCTTTTTCTCTCATTTGAATACTAAACAAGAAACCGCTTGAATCTCTTGATTCAAGCGGTTTTGGGTCTTAGGAGGTTGTGGGGGTTATTTTATTAACAACATTTTCTTGGTCTCAGTATAATTTGTACTCTTCATTTTATAAAAATACAACCCACCTGAAACATCTTGATTGTTGTGATCTTTTCCATTCCATACTACTTTGTGGTTGCCTTTCTCATAATATCCATTGGCTATTCTTTTTACTAATTGCCCTTTAATATTGTAAATCTCTATTGAAACTTTCTGAGAAGTCTTGGTACTAAAATGGATCGTTGTTGAAGGATTAAAAGGATTAGGATAGTTATTCCTTAGTTTTGTATCAAAGGCTGTGAGAGACACATCCTGATTATCTGTATAAGTTACTGTATAAATATTCGAAAATGGTGAGATCCCAGTTGGATTATTATAAACTGCTTTTATGGAATAAGTATAAGTTGTGCCTTCTACTACTGTAGTATCTAAATATGTTGTGGATGGACGATTTCCCGTAAATAGTGATAAATTATTACGATAAACTTTATATCCAACTAATTCCCTTGTGGTTATAGGGGATTCCCATATTAAATTTACTCCATTTTCTGTAACACTTCCTGTAAGATTTACTGGCGCTGAAAACGGCATAAATGTATTACATACATTCGAAAATATTGATTCATAGATATTTTGATATATCGCTCTCATTTTATAGCTTAAATTACCACCTACTATTGATGCATGAATATAGGTCGAATCTGTGCTTGGTAGCTCTGTTAATAATTCATCATTACAGTATATCTGATATCCTGTTACAGAACCTGTATTATATATATTAGAGATATAAGGCTTCTTCCAAGTTAATAAAACATCTCTCGTCATGACATCTGCTGTTAAAGATTGAGGAGGATAATATACATTGCCTACCAAATCAGGGAACCCAATTCGATCAATCCAAACTGCATCTGATCCATATGAAATACTTGCATTCTTTTGATATGTCCATTTTAACTCATGAATTCCAGCACTTATATTATAGCTGATGTAATTCCATGAATTGACTCCACTAAATTCTCCTAACAGCTGATTATCTATAAAAAATAATAATAAATCATTATTCGCCTGAGTTGATGTCTTATAATAAAACTGTACAAATCCTGCTGTCGTACTAATGATTTGAGTTAATGATGTTGATTGTGAATTAGATATTGTCCCTGATTTTATAGACTTAGTACTCATATATCCATTATCTACTATAGTCCATGGATGATCAATATCATTCTGCCAATCAAAATCAGTTAATACCCCATTCTCAAAATCTTCATCTATATCTTCTGGATTGGGCACATTCAATGTGACTGTAAATGAAATGGAGTCTCCAGCTGTTCCAATATTACTTATATTCAATCCGCCATTAGAACCATCGGATAGATATGATCTCGGTTCTGTAGAATCATTTATGCTGGTCCTGCCTGACTCTAAAGATAAATACGCACTATTTATATTGCCTCCACCATTATTGTCGCCATAGGGCCTAAACAACAAGATTTCATCTGGCGGCCCTGAAGCATTCCCCTGCCCATCATAATTTGAATTGACTCGATAGGCGAGTAATCCTGAACCAGGAAGCATTGAATCAAATATGCCTTGTTGGGTATTTCTATACTCTATTACAAAAAATTCTTCTGGATTATTGGGAGACACTATCTTATAACAATTATTCGTTGCTGATTTTATGCTTTTTAAGGAATAATCTCCTGAAGCTGTAATTGTCGGAATATCGCTTATCCAAAAACCATAACGATATTTCATATAAGCCCCCATATGTTGAGGTGGATTTGTATTGGATGCCATGAGATCCCATGTTCCAATCGGATCTCCATTATATGAATATCGATATAGATCAGGAGCCCCTAAGGAATGAAACATTTCATGTGATAAAACACTTGCCCCATTTGATAACATATGAGTTTGTAATTGAAAATTAAAATCCCATACCTGCTTCCCATTTATATAAGCGTCTGCTCCATATAAATTCCAACGATGAGGCCATAATAAATCTGCCCAATCACCTGGTGCACCTTTTATTACAAAACATACATTATCTACACGACCATCATCATCACCATCTAAATTGATGCTGGCTGGAACCATATCTGATATATAGCCCACTGCATTGGCTAATAAGGTATGCTCTCGCTCCACTCGATTATCTTCTGTATAACCTGTTGGATTTGTTACTGAGTTATAGGGTAAATAATAGGATCTTGGATGGGTGTCCTGATAGGATAAGACCATACCATTATCTGGTTGTGGATAAAATGTCGAATTAATTGTCAATGTCTCATATGATACTTCTTTAAAATAATTGTGCATTGAATTCGCACTCGCTGTCGAATCATTCAACATATTGTTATACTGAGTTATTGATTGATTAAATTCGCTTTCATTTGAAAAACGTATAAATACTACCAAATTATTGATTATCCCTGATGACGGAGCTCTGTGGGTATTCTCTCGATTTGTTCCAAAAAATCTCTCTTTCTTTTGCTTATATTCTGCTAAAGAAATATTCGCATTTCTCTCTAAACCTAATTCCAAAGGATTAGTCTGATCTGCACGATAACTTGAGGCAATCAGCTCTTCCCCTTTCTTTACCGCCCAAACATAATACCCTGTATCTTTATCTTGTATTATTGTATATCCTTCTGCATTATGTATCCAGTTATGAAATTCATCTCCCGTGGCAAAACAATTTATCTTAGTGCCATCAGGTTGCTCAACTATCATTGGATAATCTTTTATCCATGCACCAAATACTAAGCCTATCATTAAGACTAACACACTCACTGATATAAGTTTCTTTATATTCATAGATCCTCCTAAATTATTAAATTCGCATTATATATGCCAATTCTTTGTATTTTGATTATATTTAATTAATTATTTTATTATATGCCGCCAACTCTCTCTATTTCATGTCTTTACGTATGTATTGCTTTTGTTTGACCTAATCATAATAAAAGCTCATTCTCCCTCTTTATATGGTTGTTTCTCTGAGTGCTCAAAAACGTTATAGACAACTGACAAATTATTTAACAGAACATGGCCACTTCTTTGTAAATTATTTAATATCCCCTATCTCTCTGTCTCGAAACTCCTTAAAGTAGTTTTTCTCAACTCTATTTATCTACCTAAAACTCATTTGGTGATTCTCTCGATATCTCATTAATAATCAATTAATATTGCTTTAATAATTCCTATTATTATCTATATTTATTGGGAAAATCATTCTCTCCAAAATTTCACAGCTTTATCATTCCTTGCTTTATTATACCCTTCTTATAGCTTACTCCTTCCTTGGACATTTAAGTCATACTTCTCAGCTAATATAAAAAATATAAAAATATTCTAATTATTCTCTTCTTTTCCAAAAAAAACATGTAATTTTTGCCTGCTTTTCTCTTTATTAAAAATTTTTTCACTTTTTTTTCTGCTAATCTATCAATGACTTAACAAACTATATTCAAATAATCACACCTCTTTATTTATAAACGGCTCCCCTTATATATATAGAAGGAGCTTTTTAAAAGAAACAAATCATCACCCTTTAAAAATTCAAGTCTGCGCCTGGAGGTTTTATGAAAGTCTATTTTAAATATGATACGAAATCTTTCCCAAAAAAAGATCGAAATTCTGGCATTGTCTATTGTTACTCCTGCAATGGAAAAATCTGCATCTGTAGAAACTATGGCCCCGTCAAACATTTGCCTCAACACGATCAAATCATTACTATGCAAAAACTGGCTCTCTCTATCTGGAATGCTCTTCCTCTACGTTTTAAAAATGATCTGTCAATTTATACTAAATCTTACAAAACTACTGCTCAATCACTTAGATCAAAATATATTTCTCCCTATTCTGTCTTTCTCAAAATTGTGCATCATCTCGATAATATCGTTCATTTCAGTAAAATAAGTGACTTCTCTCCCCTATTTTTTCTGAAAACCTTTCATTACCTTAGTATCTATTATTCCATTAAACTAAAACTATTACCGTCTATTCCTAATAGTTTTAAATTAAATAAATCTATTTCTTCTCTTAACAACCATCACCCCTATAATTTCATTGATTCCTCCTATAAAAAGCCTACATCTCTTTGGATACATGATCTTCAAGAATTTAATACCTCGTAATCTTAGGGTTAATTATAATCTATTTGACTCTTAATTTATGAGTAATTCTACTAATGATTCTATTGAAATGGACTTAAAAAAGTAATCTCAATTTTGGAGAAGATGCTACATAATTTCGAGTAGATAGTACTAAGTTCCATTTACATGAATTAAAAAAAGCACGAAGTTCTAATGAACTCCGTGCTTTGGGGGATTAGAAGAAATTTTATTTTAGAAGTATCGCTTTCTTTACTCCGAAATTTGAACCATTTACATCTAAAGAATACAAATAAACGCCTGAACTGACTTTTGTATCTTTCCATACTATATATCCATTTTTTATATCTTTCTCATTCAATGGTAGCCTTTTTACTCTTTGACCTTTAGTATTATAGATGGTTACACTGGCTTGTTTAACTTTTATGTTTTTTAAATCAAAAGCAATCTTCGTTTCTGGATTAAATGGATTTGGATAATTCCCTTTTAAAACCGCAACCGGCTTATCTATTGTTTCATCTTTATTACTAACTACTGACATTTGCTGTTTGTGAATCATTATTTGATTGATGTCCCAACCTGGATCTGTTAACTCTAATAAGTATGTGTCATTTTCCAAACCATCTTTTAATCTCAATCGTAAATATATTGATTGACCACGGTATTCATTTAAACTTATCGTTTGTGTATGCCAAAAATCATATTCGCCAGCTTCACTATAAAGTGCTGTCCATGTATTATTATCTGTTGATACTTCTACAAATATATAATCATGGTACCATTCAGTAAAGAATTTGTGATCCAACGTTAAATAAATATCAAAATCTGGATCTGCTGTTAAATTTATCGGAGAATTCGTCGTTATCTTAACATTACAGCCTGGTGCATAAAACCCATAACCTGCTGCACTGTCTGTTAAATATACCTTATTTCCCTTGTTTACGATACTCCAAGGACCATCCACTGTAAAGCCTTCTACCAAATCTGAGGGGCTATTGAATGTATTTTCATAAATCACAGAACTCTGATTTACTGATAAATGTAGCATGGTCGGATTTGCTTCTAAAAGAGTAATCTCTTTCTCAAAAGATGTTCCATCAAGATTGATAACTTGGATTGTATTGACAAGGTCAAAAGCGGTTGTCTCAAAATAACCATTATTATCAGTGATTATTGTGTCTGGATCTGCTTGAGGTATTACGATTTTTGAACCAACCATTGGCTGATTATTTGATAAAACATACCCTCTCAATGGAAATGCTTGCTTGGGTGTAAGCTGAACATTTAGTGTTGTCCAACTTGCACTATTCACAGTTATATTAGTGGTATATGTTTCATATCCCTTTTTCTTAAAAGTAACAACATAACTATTGGGCAATAAAGGTCGCCAGTAACGTCCAAATTCTTCATCTGAATATCTCGCCTTGATTTCCTTTGAATCTCTATTGGCAATACTTATCTCAGCTACTAATGGTTCCTGCGTTAAGGCATCTGTTATATGACCTGTCAGCATGGATCTGTCCATTGTGCCGGGTCCTGAAGTTAATGTTCTGTTTAATAACCAATTGACACCTTCTGTACACCGTGAAATCGTATTATATAAAATTACTGAATCTGGCTGTATATTTGATGTCCCGCACTCTATGGTCATTTGGATGTTCCCTAAATCTTTGTAAGCCCATATATTAGATGCCCCATATCGCCCAAGTGAAGGAACTGATTCATAATGACCTACTCCATTTTCCTTGACAATCGATAAAGCAACTCCTTGACCTATTGATTGATTGATGTCAAGGTCTGGCGCTGGACGTACATCTTTAAAATTATAGGGCGGATATACTTTCTCTGAAAGATTACCTGTTCTTGATGAATGCCATACAATTGAATATACAAATTTATACTTTGTCATTAGATTGATAATCGCTTGTGTTTCATTTTCCGATCCAGTGGATGGTCCTCTGTAATAATCATATACTTCATAGGCATTAGGTGCATATAAGGAATCTCCATGTTCCCAATATGATGGGAAATTCCTGTTTAAATCCACTCCATCTATATCACCACCCTGACCTTGTACAAAATCTAACAGTCCATTATTGTTGTTGTCACGTTTATTCTTGCGATAAGTAGCGTCAACTCCACTCATGACAACACTCAATCCTTCAGGATTCATACATGGAACAAACCATATCTCTAAAAAATTCAACCATATATTATAAGGTTGTAAAAATCGTTTCTGCAATATCTCTTTTATATTACTAAGTATTAATTCCTGCCCAATCAGCTCTTCTGAATGGATAGCACCTATAAATAAAACCCTCGGTACATCTCTGTCAACAGTTACATTTGAACTCAACTTGATCGCCCATATCGGTAGATTGTCATGACCTGTTACACCAATTGAATCTACTCGTGCATAGGTCGGATAAACTGCTGCCAAAGAATCCAAAAGCGCTTTTGTCTGATCATAAGTATGATAAATAGCAGGTGGTACCTGAGCTATTAAACTAATAATCGATATAAAAACCATACAAATTAAGAGTATCTCTTTTTTCATTTTTCACCTCACTCTTTAATCTATACCATAAACTAGCATAAATCATTCCATAATTTTTTACCGCAAAAACCTTTTCTCTCTCTTTTTTGTTTAAATATTATTCTTATATAAATATCTTGACTATATTAAAAAAATCTCTATAATTATTAAATTTTAACACAGGGAGGGATGAATGACTTTTATCACTTTGCTTTTTAACATGTTTAATAATAAATCCTTTCTTTGTCTTTTCTTTATTTCTCTTATCAATATTTCGCACCCCTTGAGCTTTTCTCCAAATATGAAAAAGGCAAGCCCTGCTTACTTTGTTGATTATTTGACTTCCCCTCTCTATCTTTTTTTATCTATCTTTTTCTCTCTCCTGGTCACCTTTTTGATCATTTTCTTGCTCTTAAAAATCAAATCTTTAAAAACGGCTCTTGCCCTAAAACTCGCTACTGATGATATAAAAATTAAAACAAAACAACAAAAATTGATTAAAAAAATGAATGACAATAATGAAAAAAAGTTCGGACTCTATGTAGAAAATTCTCCTGTTGGTATTTTTATTGTTAATAGTAAAAAACAATGTCTTTTCTTAAACAAATCGGCTAAAATTCTCTTTGATTTCTCCAATGATAAGCTTAATGAGTTCGATCTTCATAATCTTCTCCTTAAAAATCTAACCATTCCTTTTGAAAATTTATTCTCTAATAATGACAAGTTAGGATTTGAAACCTTCTTTACTACTGATAATGGCAAAACTATCTACATTATCCTTGACCTCATTAAAATCTCTAAAAATCAGATTTTAGGCTTTTGTACTGATATTACGAATCGTAAAAAATCTGAAGAGTCTCTCTTAATGTTGGCAACTGCTATTGAACAAGCAAGTGAAAGTATTGTTATTAGCACAAAAAATGGTGTTATTCAATACGTAAACCCTGCTTTTGAAATAATTACCGGTTATTCTAAAGAAGAAGCAATTGGTGAAAAAACCTCTCGATTTTCAGGGTATTATGAAAATAAAGACCAATTCCAAAATTACATCCAAACTCTTAAAGAAGGTAAAAATTGGAAAGGAATTGTTAAAAATCATCGAAAAGATGGTTCTGAATACCTAGTCGAAAACACCATCAGTACCGTCAAAGATCTGAATAATATTATCATTTATTATGTCGCTATAAGCAGCGATGTAACCCAATCTATGAAAATGGAAAACCAAATCAAACAAATGCAAAAAATGGAAGCAATTGGGCAACTGGCTGGAGGAGTAGCTCACGATTTAAATAATGTGTTAACCCCTATCTTGGGATATATTGATATGTATCTGCTCGATACGGATGAAAATACTGAATTGTATGATGATTTGCAGGAAATGAAGAAAGCCTCTATTAAAGCAAAAACTATGGTTCAACAATTATTGGCTTTCAGTCGAAAACAAATACTCAAAATGGAATGTATCTCCCTTATTGCTGTCATCAAAGACTTAGAAAAAATGCTGAGAAGACTGATCCGAGAAGATGTTGATATAAAAATTGAATACCCTCCCTGCTTAAATTATATGAAAGGTGATACAACACAAATCCAACAAATCATTATTAATCTGTGCATTAACGCGCAAGATGCTCTTCCAAATGGCGGATTTATCCATATTAATGTGACGAATTCTGAGATAGGCTGTGAGCTAAAATTAAAACATAATGAAATTATCGCTGGGTCTTATATTCTATTAACAATTTCTGATAATGGGTTAGGTATGAATAAAGATACCCAAAATCATCTTTTTGAACCCTTCTTCACCACAAAACCCATCGGTAAAGGTACAGGTCTCGGCTTGTCAACTGTCTTTGGAATTGTTAAACAACACAATGGATATATTTATGTCTATAGCGAAGAATTTATCGGCTCTACTTTTAAAATCTATTTCCCAATCTGTGAATATGATAATGTTGAAAAAAACTCTCTCAAATTAGATCTCTCCTCTCATGATAATGAAAAAATTATTATCGCTGAAGATGATGATGCCATTAAAAAATTCGTAATAAAATCCCTGACAAATAATGGCTTCTCTGTTTATGACTCCGCTTCCTCTCTGGATTGTCTCGAAAAAATTAATGAATCTGATTTTAAGTACGACCTTCTTATTACCGATGTGATCATGCCAAATCTTAATGGCCTGGATTTGTTTAAACAAGCAAAGATATTACAACCAGATTTAAAAGTTCTTTTTATGTCAGGATATGATGAAAGTGTCCTTATGACTGATCATTTATCTGAAAAATGTGTCAATTATTTAGCAAAACCCTTCACTGTTGATACTCTATTATTTATGGTAATTAAAGCTTTAAAAAATTAATTTTTGAATATCCCTGCCTTTTCTCTTATTTAATCCCTTTTTAAAAAAAAATTGTTGACAGATTATTGAAAATAATTTCAAAATTGAATCTTAGGGTTTATTATTATTTAGGAGGTTTTATGTTTCGTTTTATGAAAACGATGCTCGTGCTAATGATTTTATTAATATCATTAGGATTACAAGCAATTGACATCACTATCGGCGAGGGGACAACGACAAATCTGTTATTGCCAATTTATCCATATTATGGATATACCTACTCTCAACAAATTTTTTATCAATCTGAAATCAATCTGCCTAACTCACAAATTACGGCTGTTAGTTTCTATTGGAATGGACTGAGCGCTGCTCCAAATAGCAGTCAAAACTGGACTGTCTATCTGGGACATACCACTTTGACCACTTTTGAAACAGCCACCTCTTGGATCCCTTCCACTAACTTAACTCCTGTGTACACTGGCCCTGTAAATATCACCGCCGAAGCTGGATGGGTTACTATTCAATTACCTCAACCTTTCATCTATAACAACACCAGTAACCTTGTGATTGCTGTCGATGAAAATCAAGCTCTTTATGATGGAAGCGATGAATATTTTTTAGGAACGGAAACTGCCGGAATTAATCGCTCTATTCGTTATTATAACGATACAACTAACCCAGACCCGACTGCTCCTCCTACTGGAACTCTCGTTGCTGGGTATTCTAACACAAAACTCACCTTCCAATCTCTCTCTCCAACTCCAGTTTTTAACGTTTACCCAGTCTCAAAAAACTTCGGACAAACTTTGATTGGGACGACTCCTAGCCAAACCTTTACTGTTGGTAATGCTGGAGGCGGAAACTTTACTCTTTCCAGTATCTCCATAGCGGGTAGCCCTTTCTACACTCTTCAAAACTTACCAACTCTTCCTGTTACATTGACTTCTGCTACCCCGGTTACTTTTGTTGTAAGATATTCTCCAACTGCAGCTGGTGTACATAATGCGACAGTAACTCTTACTGACAATCTTACCAGAACGACTCATACAATTCCTATCACAGGAACGTGCTTTGATCCTTCAATTAATACATTCCCTTACGCTCAGAGCTTTGATGAAGATACTTTCCCTCCTGCTGGATGGAGCAATGTAGCTCTCAGTGGTACGACTCTATGGGCAAGATCAACTGCAGGTACATATCCTACCTGTACACCTCATTCTGGAGCTGGAATGGGTTATTATAATTCTTTCAGCGCTTCTAGTGGGTATGAAGCTAAATTAACAACCCCTCCTTTTGTCTTTGCAAACAGCGCCTATCGTTTAAAATTTTGGATGATGCATGATCCTGGCTATACAACTAACCCAGATAGCATCATAGTCTTTTATGGCAATCAAAGAATTGGCGCTTTTTGGCGCTATGCTCAAACTCAAGAATGGATTGAACACGAAATTCCTCTCCCTGTTCCTCAAGGCGGACAAATGGCTTCAATCTCTTTCCTCGCTCATAGTGGGTATGGAAACAGCATGTACATTGACGATATTCTTGTTGAAGCAATTTCTGCCACACCTTCTTTTGCTTGCTCTTTATCTCCTTTAGCACCTTACACTTATAATTTTGGAGATAAAGTTATTAATACTTCAACTAATTATTCTTTCAATATTTCTAATAATGGCGGCGGTTCGCTTGGAATCAATAATATCAGCATTTCTGGCAATTATTTTTCCTTAGTTAACCCACCAGCAACACCTCTTAACCTAATTTATGGACAACCTCAACCTATTGTTGTAAATTATGCCCCAACACAAGCTGGACCTCATTCTGCTACGATCACTGTTACCGATAACTTAACTAGAGTGGTTCATACGATTACAATTACGGGTACTTGCTTTGACCCTACTATAGTCACTTTCCCTTATACAGAAAACTTTGATTTAGTTACTATCCCTGAGCTTCCATTAGGTTGGCAAAAATTGGTTAACTCCACTTCTACTGCAACTTGTGTTTCTTATACAAGTACAACTACTGTAAACTCTCCTCCAAATGCCATCTCTATGTCAAATTCTGCTGATGCAATGGCTAACGTTTTACTAATCACACCACCTATTCAAAATGCAAACACAAAAAGAATTAAAATATTCTCTAGAGGTGCAGGGGCTGATTATCCTCTCATTATTGGATATATGACAAATCCTTCCGATGCTAATACCTTTGTACCATTACAAACTGTTAATTTAACAACTACATTTACTCAATATCTTGTTTCTCTGGCTTCTCTTCCTGCAAACGCTCAATTTGTTGCTTTTAAACATGGTAATGGTAGCACTTACCGCACTCTCTATTTAGATGATTTTACTGTTGAAAACTTACCAACTGTTCCCGAATATGTCACAAACACTTCTGCAATCAATTATGGTAACGTCTATCAAAACACACCTTACTCCTATCCTGTAATTATTACTAATACTGGTGCTATGCCTTTAACCGTTACCTGGTCTTTGCCCACTGATATCACAATTAATCCTAGTGGAATAACAACTGTTCCTGCTGGATTTTCTTCAACAATAAATGTCATCCTTACACCATTAACTCAAGGTCCTTATACCAGTTCAATATTATTAGCTACAAATGATCCTGCTATTCCTGCTGACACTATTTCTGTTACAGCGAATGTTCTGCCTCCTCTTCCAGAAGGCCTTGTTGAAATTGGTACAGGTACTGTTCTGGATCAAAATATGCCTTGGGAACCCTATTACAGATACTCTTATTCTCAATCAATTTATCTGGCAAATCAATTACCGGCTACTACTGGTAATCGTATCCATGAAATTGGTTTCCAATTTAATGGTAATAGTGTCTTTACCGACAGTATCCGAGTTTATATGGGCTACACTACGGCTTCTTCGTTTGCTTCTACGACTTCTTGGATTCCTTTAGAAAATCTTACCCTTGTCTATGATGGCACTTTTACAACTGAAGTTCCTGCTTCATGGATTATGCTTGAGCTTTTACCACAGTTTGATTTTATCCCTGGACAAAATCTTGTTGTGGCTGTTCAAGAATATCAAGGGGGTAATTATCATACGGGTTCTGATGATTTCTATTGTACGGCTACTCCCACTGTTAGAAGTTTAAATTTCTACAATGATACTACTTTCCCTACACCTGCTGCTCCACCTGCTGGAACTCTAAAATCTTTTATCCCAAATACCAGATTCTTCATCGCACCTCCACCAACCTCTCCTATCTTTGTCGCGACTCCTACAGATAAAAACTTTGGGACTATTCAGATTAATAATTCTTCCGCTCCTCAAATCTTTACTATTAGAAATAGAGGAATCGGACAATTACAAATTAACTCAATACAGTTAACTGGTACTGATCCAACTCAATTCCAGTTAATAAATAATAATGCTTTACCTACTCTGTTGGGACCAAATCAATCTATGACTATCTCAGCGGCTTTCCATCCAACAACTGTCGGTAATAAAACAGCTTCTATCACCGTGACAGATAACCTGACTCGTACCGCTCATACAATCCCACTTTACGGTTTAGGCTTTGACGCGACAATCGTTACCTTCCCCTATACTGAAAACTTTGATACCGTAACGATTCCAACACTCCCTATTGGATGGCTTAAAATATTAAATACTACAAGCACTTCTGCTTATATCAACTCATACACTGGAACTCTTGCTAACTCTGCTCCAAATGCTGTTCAACTATATAATTCTGCTGATGCAACGGCTAGTATGTTGCTTATTACACCTCCTATTCAAAATGCTAATTCCAAACGTGTTAAATTCTTCGCAAAAGGTGGAGCAGGATATTCTATGGAAGTAGGTTATATTACCAACCCTCTCGTAGATTCTACTTTTGTTCCTTTACAAACCATCAATCCGCCAACTGCTTATACTCAATATATTGTTTCCTTAGCTGCGGCTCCTGCTGGATTACAAAGAGTTGCTTTCAGACATGGCAATGGCGGCACTTATAGAACAATCTACTTAGATGATGTCATTTTCGAAAACCTTCCTACTACTTCTGAAATTACGGTTTCTACTGAACCTTTAGATTTCGGAACTATCTATCAGTATCTACCTGCCTCCAATCAAATCATCATTTCAAATACGGGTATACTGCCTTTAACTATCAACTGGACTCTCCCTGCTCATGTTTCAATTAACCCTCCAGGAAACACCACTATTAACCCAGGTATAAATACGACTATGAATATTATTATTAATGCTCAAAATCAAGGAACTTTCTCTGGAAATTTAGTGTTAAACACAAATGATCCTGCTCATGCGACTGTTACTATCCCGATTACAGCCAATGTATTACCGCCTCTGCCTCCAGGATTAATCGAAATCGGTAGTGGTACTGAGCTGAATCAAAATATGCCTTGGGAACCTTTTTATCGCTATTCTTACTCTCAAACTATTTATACTGGCTCTCAATTAATGAATACTGGTGGACCTCGTATCACTGAACTTAGTTATCACTTCAATGGTAATTCAGCTTTTACAGATAGTATTCGTGTTTATATCGGATACACTAACTTAAACGAATTCCCAACAACTACCTCTTGGGTCCCTTACGATAGTTTATCTCTTGCATATGACGGTCCTTTTTCCACTGAAGCACAAGACGCTTGGATAAATATCGTTCTTCAAAATCCTTTCTTCTATACGCCTGGAAGAAATATTGTTATTGCTACATACGAATATCTTGGCGGAAATTATCATACTGGTTCTGATGATTTCTTCTGTACCTTAACTACAACCAATAAATCTCTTAATTATTATAATGACACCACAAACCCTAATCCAATGTCTCCTCCTTCTGGTAATCTTAAAACTTATATTCCTAATACCAGAATCCTCTTTGGTTCTCCTCAGGTGCCTCCTATGAATCTTCAGGCTCTTATTGGAAATGGTACCGTTACTCTTACCTGGCTTGCGCCTCAACTTGGTGATGATAATGTAAGAAATCAAAAAATTGAAAGAAATAATATTAATGAAAATTATTCTTTCTCTTCAAATAGTTCAAGAACAACAAACGATAGAATCTCTTTGGTTAACTATAAAGTTTATAGAAACAATACTGAAATCGCTTTCTTGCCTACTACTGAGCTCTCTTTCACTGATACCGGATTAGTGAATGGAATCACTTATACTTACTATGTTACCGGCATTTACCTCGATCCTGACGGTGAATCCGGACCTTCTAATATTATTCAGGTTATTCCCGATGGCTCTATCCTTAACCCTCCTGTTAACCTTACCAGCCAATTATCTGAAAATAATGTCTCTCTAAATTGGCAAAATGGGTTATTTACCTTAAGTGAAGGTTTTGAAAATCAAGGAATTCCTGTTAACTGGAATAGTTGCGATGTCGATGGTGATGAAAACAATTGGTTTACTTTCACAAATGCACCGCATACTGGTGGTCAATGCATTGCAAGCGCTTCTTATACTGCTGAATTAGGAGCTCTCAATCCAAATAATTGGCTCGTCTCAACTCCCATTAACGTTGGAAACAACGCATACTTATACTGGTGGGTTGCTGGTCAAGACCCTGCTCATCTTGGAGATCAATATAAAGTATATATCACTACTAACGGTAATGATTTCTCTGATTTTGGCGCAAGTAGCTTTAATGAAGTTGTGAATACGACCACTTGGACGAGAAAACAATTAAGTTTGGCAACTTATGCTGGACAAACTATTTGGGTTGCCTTCGCTCATCAAAATTCTCCTAATCATTCAATACTAAAATTGGATGATGTTGTAGTCGTTTCTGCTATCACTACTACTCAAAATTTGCCTTCTAAAACGATTAATACTAATAATTCCAAAAAAGATAACCAATCTATTAACAACAAAATTTGTTTGAATAACCAAGCAAGTCATAAAGTAGTTACTAATAATTCCAGACTCCTTACTGGTTACAAAGTTTACCGTAATGACCAACCTGTTGCTCAAACTGAACCTGAAGTATTTACTTTTATGGATCAACTCACTACCAGTGGTGAATATACTTATTATGTCACGACTCTTTACTCTGAAGGTGAATCTGAACCTTCTAACGTAATGACTGTTAACATCACTGAAAATAACGATGTTATTGTGACGCCTTTAGTAACAGCTTTAAAACGGAACTACCCAAATCCTTTCAATCCTGAAACTTCTATCGCATTTGATTTAGCTAGTGCCGGTAATGTAGAAATTAACATCTATAATGCTAAAGGTCAAAAAGTAAAAACTCTGATCAGCGAATTTAAAAACCCCGGCTCTTACAAAGCTGTTTGGAACGGTAAAGATTCTAACAATCAAAACTGTGGGAGTGGTATCTATTTCTATAAAATGAAATCTGGAAAATATACTTCCACTGGCAAAATGATCTTAATGAAATAATATCATATGAGTGTAGGGGCAGACCTGTGTGTCTGCCCTTTTTCTATTCTTAAATTATTCCTAGAATTTAGCTGAGGATGTCGTTTTTTTTGTAAAACACTAATTCAGTTTTATCAAAAAGATATGAGTTGATTTTCTCATAATATTTACTATTGGGCTACGTGAAACACCTTTCTTTTTCTTGTGCATGAATATTCTTCATATAGTTTATCTCCTTTATTATTACTGCTCTTCAATGGTGGATACTTTTTGTGGTTATTTATTAATTTTATTAAGAAATTTATTGACATGCTTATAGAAAAGTCACTTAGTTAAATCTATTGTGAGGGATTTTATGTTCTAATCAATAAAAATAGGAGGGACAATGATGTCGAAAAAACTTTTCTTTATTGTGCTTTTACTGATGGCTTTTAGTCTCAGCTTTGCACAAACAGTTTTCAATGAATCATTTGAAACTGGAAATACTGCCGGTAGTGCACCCGTCGGTTGGACGTGTGATACTGGTGGATGGTTTGCTGGAAACGGAACTCAAACTTACAACCGCGGACCAAGATCTGGAACTTGGTATGCTTATTTGCAATGGAGTCGCGATAAATGGATTTATAAATCTGTTGATCTTACGGCTGGAATGACTTATAATTTTTCCATGTGGTATAAATCTGAT
This sequence comes from Cloacimonadales bacterium (SeqCode), assembly GCA_963678255.2. Classification (GTDB taxonomy): domain Bacteria; phylum Cloacimonadota; class Cloacimonadia; order Cloacimonadales; family WRIO01. The sequence continues at coordinate 277,180 of OY782778.1, read as the reverse complement.
GGTGTGGCTGGCACCAGTTTTGAAGTAAAATGGGGATCCTCTGCAGACGCTTCAAGTATGACTCAAAATATTGTACCTGTTACACCTGTCTTAAATACAGATTTTGTTAATGCAACAGCTCAAATTACCCCAACTGCTACCGGCACTTATTTTATTGGTATTCATGGGATCATTCCTACTTCATCTCCATGGTATTTAACAATTGATGATGTTTCTCTCTTTGTTCCTGTGAATAATGATATTGCTGTTCAAAGTATTTCCTCTTCTCCTTCATTCATCAATGCTGGTAGCCAAGTGGCTCTCAATGCAACCCTTTATAATAACGGCTTATTACCTCAAAATAACCAACAAGTTAACTTCCTTATTGATGGAAATATTGTTAATACTCAGACTTTTAGTTTAAATCCTGGTCAAAATACCGTTTTAACTACAAATTGGACTGCTGTAATTGGACAACATACATATTCTGTTACTGTAGCAAATGATAATGATAACTCCAACAACACCCAAAGCTCTTCTTTCAGAGTTTATCCTTCCACTTATCTTCTTGAATCCTTCGAAAACACGGTTTTCCCTCCAGCTGGATGGTCTATTGATCCTACACCTTTATGGACTAGATCTACCTCCTATCCTTATGCTGGTACGGCAAGTGCCTATTTATATAATAGTAGCACAGCAATTACTGATCAAAAATTAATGACTCCTAAACTTCAAATCGCTAATGGTGATAATTTCAGTTATTATGCAAAAACATCATCGACCACTAGCCCTTCTATTAGAGTTATGTATTCTCCAGATAAAGTTACTTGGACAGCTATCGGAGAAACTAACACTCTTACAACCAATTATACCGGATTCAATGTAGATTTATCTTCTATCCCCGGTAATTATTATTTAGCTTTAGCGGTTACCTCTACAGGCACGTATCAAGCAACCTATGTTGATATGGTTATTATGCCTCAGATTTTACCTGAAGTTCCCGGTCCTGCTACTTATACTGCCCCTCTTGATGCTGCTTTAAACATTTCTGCACTTCCTACTTTTACCTGGGCTAATCCTACGACAGGTGGCGTTCCTACTGGTTACAAACTTTATATTGGAACTGATGGTGCCGGAACAACCACTCCTACAAACTTTTTAAATGGACAACTGATAACTGGAAACTCTTATCAATTAGCCTCTATACTTGCTTATAATACTATGTATTACTGGCAATTAGTCGCTACAAATTCCATGGGAGATGCTGTCAATTCTCCTATCTGGTCTTTTACCACCATGCCTAATCCAACGATCTCTGTTTTCCCTTATCTTGAAGATTTCTCTAGCACTACTTTCCCTCCTATGAATTGGACTCGGAGAACAGGTTTATTAGCAAACCCTACTGCCTTCTCCTCTGAAACTAGCTCTTGGATTTCTGATGATTTTGGCAATGTGACTGATCCTTTAAATAAATCTGCTAGAGTTAATATTTACAGCACTGGTTGTAAATACTGGCTTGTCACCCCTCCTATTGACCTTGGAACGGCTGGTGTTTATCAATTAGAATTTGATATGGCTTTAACTGATTATGCAAGCCCAAATCCTATTACCTCTGATCCAAATGGAACTACTGGTATTGATGATAAATTTGCTGTCATTATCTCTACAGATAATGGTATCACTTGGTCTTCTGCTAACACGCTCCGTCTATGGGATAATGTCGGTTCTCCCTATGTTTACAATAGCATCTCAAATGTTGGTGAACATTGCGTTTTAAATCTCACGCAATTTACTGGAACTGTTAAAATTGGTTTTTATGGTGAATCTTTAACCTCTAATGCGGATAATGACTTCTTTGTTGATAACGTTCAGGTTAGACAAGCTCCAACTACGCCTCAATTTGCTGTAGCCCCTATTGAAAAGTTATTCGGATCTGTTCAAATTAACTCGACGACTCCTGCTCAAAATTTTGTTATTAGTAACAATGGAACAGGTCAGTTAGGTGTTAATACTATTGAACTTACCGGTGCCGATGCAGGTCAATTTATCTTAACAAACACAAATACCCTTCCTGCTCTTGTTGAAGGTGGCGCTCCAATAACTGTTTCTGTTGCATTTTCTCCTACTTCCATTGGAGATAAAACAGCTTCATTAGTGATTACAGACGCTATGACTCGTACAGTTCATACAATCCCTCTTTCCGGAACAGGATATGACGGTAGTATCTCTGCCTTCCCTTATCTTGAAGACTTCTCTGGCGCAACCTTCCCTCCTCTGGAATGGACTCGTTTTGCTGGATTATTAGCTGCACCTTCTGTTCTTACTCCTGCTACATCTTATTGGATCTCTGATGATTTCTGTAATGTGACCGATCCTGTTAACAAATCTGCCAGAATTAATATCTATAGCACTACTTATAAACACTGGTTGGTAACACCTACTATTAATATTGGAACAACCACGGATTATCAACTTGAGTTTGATCTCGCTTTAACAGATTATGCAAATTCAAACCCTATTACCTCTGATCCAAATGGAACAACTGGTATTGATGATAAATTTGCTGTCATTATCTCTACAGATAATGGAACGACCTGGACTTCTGCAAACACACTTCGTTTATGGGATAATGCTGGGTCTTCCTATGTATATAATAACATCTCTGCAACCGGTGAACATATTATCATAAACCTTTCTCAATACTCAGGTAATATCAAAATCGCTTTCTATGGCGAATCTACTGTGTCTAATGCTGACAATGATTTGTTTGTTGATAATGTTCAAATCAGAGTTTCTCCTACAAGTCCATTATTTGCTGTGACCCCAACTGAAAAAAACTTCGGTGTTACTCAAATCAACATGCCTTCTGCTCCTCAAAATTTCAGTATTAGCAATAATGGTATTGGACAATTAGGTATCAACTCCATTCAAATCACAGGTCCGGATGCGGCTCAATTCGAGTTAACAAATACAAATGCCTTGCCTGCTCAAATCCTCTCCAATCAATCTATTACGGTATCTGTTAAATTCATCCCAACTTCTTTAGGAGCAAAAACTGCTTCTTTGGTTATTACTGACAACTTAACTCGTACAGCTCATTCTATCGCTCTTAGTGGTTTAGGTAGTGACGCAACCATTGTTACCTTCCCTTATACAGAAAACTTTGATACCGTAACAATTCCAGCACTACCATTTGGTTGGTTAAAAATTGTAAATTCAACAAACACTTCTGCTTATGTCAACTCATACACTGGAACTCTTGCTAACTCTGCTCCAAATGCTGCTCGACTATATAATTCTGCTGACGCAACAGCTAGTTTGTTACTGATTACACCGCCTATTCAAAATACTAATACTAAACGTGTTAAATTCTTTGCTAAAGGTGGAGTAGGATATTCCTTGGAAATTGGTTATATTACAAATCCCCTCGAAGATTCTACTTTTGTTACTTTACAAACCATCAATCCTCCAACTGCTTATACTCAATATCTTGTTTCTTTAGCTGCGGCTCCTGCTGGATTACAAAGAGTTGCTTTCAGACATGGATTAGGGGCTACTTCTAGAACTATTTATATTGATGATGTCATTTTCGAAAACCTGCCTACTACTTCTGAAATTACGGTTTCTACTGAACCCATTGATTTCGGAAATATCTATCAGTATCTTCCTGCCTCCAATCAAATCATCATTTCAAATACGGGTATCCTGCCTTTAACTATCAACTGGACTCTCCCTGCTAATGTCTCAATTAACCCTCCAGGAAACACCACAGTTAACCCAGGAATAAATACCACGATTAATGTGATTATTAATGCTCAAAATCAGGGAACTTTCTCTGGAAATTTAGTGTTAAACACAAATGATCCTGCTCATACGACTGTTACTATCCCGATTACAGCCAATGTATTACCGCCTCTGCCTCCAGGATTAATCGAAATCGGTAGCGGTGATGTTATTAGTCAAAATATGCCTTGGGAACCCTATTATCGCTATACTTACACTCAAACAATCTACACTGGCTCTCAATTAGTTAATACTGGTGGCCCTCGTATCACTGAACTTAATTATCACTTCAATGGATTTTCAGCGTTTACAGATAGTATTCGTGTTTATATCGGATACACTAACTTAAACGAATTCCCAACTAATACCTCTTGGGTCCCTTACGATAGTTTATCTCTGGTTTATGATGGTCAAGTATCCACTGAAGCACAAGACTCTTGGGTTAATATCGTTCTTCAAAATCCTTTCTTCTATACGCCTGGAAGAAATATTGTTATTGGTGTTCATGAATATCTTGCCGGAAATTATCATACTAATTCTGATGAATTCTTCTGTACCTTAACTACAACCAATAAATCTCTTAATTATTATAATGATACCACAAACCCTAATCCAATGTCTCCTCCTTCTGGAACGCTTAAAACTTATATTCCAAATACCAGAATCCTCTTTGGATCTCCTCAGGTGCCTCCTATGAATCTTCAGGCTCTTATTGGAAATGGTACCGTTACTCTTACCTGGCTTGCGCCTCAACTTGGTGATGATAATGTAAGAAATCAAAAAATTGAAAGAAATAATATTAATGAAAATTATTCTTTCTCTTCAAATAGTTCAAGAACAACAAACGATAGAATCTCTTTGGTTAACTATAAAGTTTATAGAAACAATACTGAAATCGCTTTCTTGCCTACTACTGAGCTCTCTTTCACTGATACCGGATTAGTGAATGGAATCACTTATACTTACTATGTTACCGGCATTTACCTCGATCCTGACGGTGAATCCGGACCTTCTAATATTATTCAGGTTATTCCCGATGGCTCTATCCTTAACCCTCCTGTTAACCTTACCAGCCAATTATCTGAAAATAATGTCTCTCTAAATTGGCAAAATGGGTTATTTACCTTAAGTGAAGGTTTTGAAAATCAAGGAATTCCTGTTAACTGGAATAGTTGCGATGTCGATGGTGATGAAAACAATTGGTTTACTTTCACAAATGCACCGCATACTGGTGGTCAATGCATTGCAAGCGCTTCTTATACTGCTGAATTAGGAGCTCTCAATCCAAATAATTGGCTCGTCTCAACTCCCATTAACGTTGGAAACAACGCATACTTATACTGGTGGGTTGCTGGTCAAGACCCTGCTCATCTTGGAGATCAATATAAAGTATATATCTCTACTGTCGGAAATGATTTCTCTGATTTTGGCGCAAGTAGCTTTACTGAAATTGTAAATTCTACCACTTGGGCTAGAAAACAATTAAGCTTAGAAGCTTTTGCTGGTCAAACTATTTGGGTTGCCTTTGCTCATCAAAATTCTCCTAATCATTCAATACTAAAATTGGATGATGTTGTAGTCGTTTCTGCTATCACTACTACTCAAAATCTGCCTTCTAAAACGATTAATACTAATAATTCCAAAAAAGATAACCAATCTATTAACAACAAAATTTGTTTGAATAACCAAGCAAGTCATAAAGTTGTTACTAATAATTCCAGAGTCCTTACTGGTTACAAAGTTTACCGTAATGACCAACCTGTTGCTCAAACTGAACCTGAAGTATTTACTTTTATGGATCAACTCACTACCAGTGGTGAATATACTTATTATGTCACGACTCTTTACTCTGAAGGTGAATCTGAACCTTCAAACGTAATGACTGTTAATATCACTGAAAATAACGATGTTATTGTGACGCCTTTAGTAACTGCTTTAAAACGGAACTACCCAAATCCTTTCAATCCTGAAACTTCTATCGCATTTGATTTAGCTAGTGCCGGTAATGTAGAAATTAACATCTATAATGCTAAAGGTCAAAAAGTAAAAACTCTGATCAGCGAATTTAAAAACCCCGGCTCTTACAAAGCTGTTTGGAACGGTAAAGATTCTAACAATCAAAACTGTGGGAGTGGTATCTATTTCTATAAAATGAAATCTGGAAAATATACTTCCACTGGCAAAATGATCTTAATGAAATAATATCATATGAGTGTAGGGGCAGACCTGTGTGTCTGCCCTTTTTCTATTTTTAAAATAAATTAAAATATTCGTTGACAAACAAAATCCTCTATAAATAAATTAGTACTATGATAATCATTAATGATTTAAAACAAAAAAAAGGAGGGTTTATGTATCGATTTATCAAAACATCCTTTGTCTTGATACTCTTTGCAACTTTTATTGTTAACCTCTGTGCTGTTCTACCTGAATACAACTTTGCTTCATCAACCAGCACATTCACAGAAATCACTGGAGGAATCTTATTAGGTGATGATTCTAGTGATGATGAAAGATTTGTTGATCCAGAAGTTCCTTTGGGAGGCACAGATACTATTATGTCAGGTGTCGGCTTTCCAATTGGTTTTAATTTTACTTTTAATGAAATTACTTTTGATCGAATTGGAATCAATTATAATGGTTGGATTTCTTTAGGTCAATCAGCACTGACTCCTTCTGTAATTACCCCATCAAGTCTTAGTTTAGTACTTTCTGAAAACAGTAGTACTATTGATCCAGTTGTTTTATTTAATAGAATCGCTGGGCTTAATGTTGACATTGCCGCTCAGACTGGCTCTTCTCTTAGAATCCAAACTATTGGCACTGCTCCAAATCGAATCTGTGTTGTTCAATGGTTAAATTGTCAAAGATACAACCAAACAGGAAGTAATGTTAGCTTTCAAATTAGACTCTTAGAAACTACTAATAAAATTGAAATAGTCTATGGCTCAAACACGTTCACGGGTATTACATCCTGCCAAACTGGAATTAGAAGTGACCTTGCTACTGAATTTAATATCCGTACGACGACTAGTGATTGGAATAACACAACTGCTGCAACATTAAACACAGCTACATGTGCCTTAACTCCAACAATTTTCCCTGCAAGTGGTTTAACTTTTGCATGGACTCCCCCTGTTCCAGGAGCTATCCCTAACCCTGCTAACCTTGTTGGACCAGCTGGTCAATTCGTTCCTATCAATGCTAATCTTGAATGGTTATCTGGTGGTGGTATGCCTTCAGGATATCGCCTGTACTTCGGTACAGATAACCCTCCCACAAATATCGTTAATAATCTGGATCTGGGGAATGTAACCTCTTATGACCCCCCTGCTGATTTTATTTATAACACAACCTATTATATGCAAGTGATTCCTTATAATGAATTTGGAACTGCTTCAAACTGCCCTATTTGGTCTTTTACTAGTAGAACCGATCCTTCAATCTCTACTTTCCCTTATTCTCAAGATTTCTCTGGAGAAACTTTCCCGCCTATAGATTGGACTAGAATGTCAGGGTTATTAAATAATCCTTCCGTTGTTACTCCTATGGTAGGTGGCTGGAGCACCAGAAACTTTGGAAATATTAGCACTGAAACTAATTTGGCTGCAGTTGTAAATATCTACTCTACAGGTGCTAATTATTGGCTTGTGACTCCTCCCATCAATCTTGGCACTACTGGTAATTATCAATTAGAATTTGATATGGCTCTAACTGCTTATTATAGCTCTAATCCAGCAAATCAAACCGGAACCGATGATAAATTTGCTGTTGTTGTTTCAACTGATAATGGAGCAACTTGGTCATCAACAAACACTCTCCGCTTGTGGGATAATGCCGGTTCTCCTTATGTTTACAATAACATCTCGACAACAGGTCAACATGTTGTTATGAATCTTTCACAGTTTACTGGGCATATCCTGATCGCCTTCTATGGTGAATCTACCGTGTCTAACGCTGATAATGATCTCTTTGTTGATAATGTTCAAATTAGACAAGCTCCAACTACGCCTCTATTTGCTGTTGCTCCTATTGAAAAAAACTTCGGTACTGTTCAAATTAACTCAGGATCTAATCCTCAAAACTTTGTTGTTAGTAATAATGGCACTGGCGTTTTACAAATTAACTCTTTCGAAATTACCGGTACAAATGCTGATCAATTTATTCTGACAAATAATAATACGATGCCTGCTCAAGACAATGGATCCTCTCCAATAACGGTTTCTGTTGCCTTCTTCCCTACCTCACTTGGTGAAAAAACAGCTTCTTTAACCGTGACTGATGCCTTAACTCGCACAGTACATTCAATCCCTCTTTCCGGAACAGGATATGATGGCAGTATCTCTACCTTCCCTTATCTTGAAGACTTCTCTGGCGCAACTTTCCCTCCTGCTGAATGGACTCAATTTGCCGGATTGTTAGCAGCACCTTCTGTGCTTACGCCTGCTACATCTTATTGGATCTCTGATGATTTCTGTAATGTCACCGATCCAGTTAATATATCTGCTAGAATTAATATCTATAGCACTAATTATAAACACTGGCTAGTAACACCTTCTCTTAACATTGGAACGACTACTGATTACCAATTAGAATTTGACCTCGCTTTAACTGATTATGCAAACTCAAATCCTATTACCTCTGATCCAAATGGAACTACTGGTGTTGATGATAAATTCGCCGTCATTATCTCTACGGATAATGGAACGACCTGGACTTCTGCAAATACTCTGCGTTTATGGGATAATGCCGGATCTTCCTATGTATATAATAACATCTCTGCTACTGGTGAACATATTATCCTAAACCTTTCTCAATACTCAGGTAGCATTAAACTCGCTTTTTATGGCGAATCTACTGTGTCTAATGCGGATAACGATCTATTTGTTGATAATGTTCAAATCAGAGTTTCTCCTACTGTTCCTCTCTTTGCTGTTACTCCAACTGAAAAGAACTTTGGTATCTCTCAAATCAATATGCCTTCTGCTCCTCAAAACTTCAGTATTAGTAATGATGGCATTGGACAATTAGGTATCAACTCCATTCAACTCACAGGTCCTGATGCTGCACAGTTCCAGTTAACAAATACAAATACCTTACCTGCTCAAATCCTCTCCAATCAGTCTATTACTGTATCTGTTAAATTTATCCCTACTTCATTAGGAGCTAAAACTGCCTCTTTAGTTATTACTGATAACTTAACTCGTACACAACACACCGTCGCTTTAACCGGTACTGGTTTTGATAGCAGTATTACTACCTTCCCTTATGAAACTGGTTTTGAAGATGAAACATTCCCTGCTCTTGGTTGGACTATTGTAAATTCAGATAATGTTGCTGCTGGCTGGAGACATGATGTCACCGCAACAGATGCTTATGATGGCGTTGCCTGTGCTCAAGTTGGCTATTCCTCTGGAGATCATTGGTTGATTACGCCTCCTATTACCGTCTCTTCTTCTGGTAGCGGTATGAAATTCTGGATGAAAGACTATTCTGATGCTACTGGCTGGGATTATCCTGATGAATACACAAGTATCAGAATCTCAACAACCTCTCAAGATACTACTGCTTTCACCAATGAATTAAGCAGAATCGATTATCTTGGCACAACCACTGAATATCAAGAATTTACCGTTAATATGCTCCAATATATTGGACAAACCGTTTATGTCGGTTTTATGCGTAAATCTACTGGTGGAAATTATGTCTATATGGATAATTTCTATATTGGAAATCCTGCGTTAGTTCCTCCTACTAACCTTTAGGCTACGGTTGGTAATTCAACTGTAAATCTCACTTGGGAATCTCCTATGCCTGCTAGATCTACTCAATCTAAAAATAATCAGTCAAAAAATAATAATTCTCTAAGAAATAATGATCGTATCAGCATTGTTAACTTCAAAGTTTATAGAAATGGCACTGAAATCGCCCTTGTCGCACCAAATGTACTCACTTATAACGATACTGAATTAAATAATGGAGTGACTTATAATTATTATGTGACCGCTGTATTTACTGACCCTGATGGAGAATCCGGACCTTCAAACACTGTTCAGGCTATCCCTGATGGTTCTATCTTAAATCCTCCGGTTAACCTTACTGGTCAATTATCTGGACAAAATGTAACCTTAAACTGGCAAAATGGTAACTTTACCATGAACGAAGGCTTTGAATCTCAAGGTATTCCTGCTAACTGGAATGTTAGTGATCTTGATGAAGATGGCTATGGCTGGTTTGCTTATAATAACGCACCTCATACTGGTGGTCAATGCTTAGCAAGTGCTTCTTGGACTACTGAAACTGGTGCTCTTAATCCTAATAACTGGATTGTAACACCTGCTATTAATGTCGGAAATGGCGCTTCTTTATATTGGTGGATTGCTGGACAAGATCCTTCAATTCTTAATGATCAATATAAAGTCTATATCTCCACTATTGGAAATGATCCAACTGATTTTTCTGCTAGCAGTTATTCAGAAACGATCACTTCTACCACATGGGCAAGAAGACAATTAAGTTTAGCAAGTTATGCCGGTCAGACTGTCTGGATTGCTTTTGCTCATCAAAACTCTCCTAATCATTTCATGATCAAACTTGATGACATCTCTGTTATCTCTGCTGATTCTAAAACCACTTCTTTTAATTGTGATTTCGAATCAGTTGAATCTATCAACTCTTTCAGAACCTTTAATAATGATTTCATCATTAATCAAGTAAGCTCTAGAACCCTTACAGGTTATAAAGTTTATAGAAACGATCAACCTATTGCTCAAACTGAAGTTGGTGTCACCACCTTTACTGATCTTTTAACAACTTCGGGTTCTTACACCTATTACGTTACTGCTCTTTATGAAGAAGGTGAATCTGAAGCAAGTAACTCCATTAGTATCACAGGAATTAATGATATTATTGTCATTCCAACTGTCACTGCATTAAAAGGCAATTATCCTAATCCTTTCAACCCAACTACAAGTGTTGCTTTTGATATGGCAAAAGATGGCAATGTAAACATTGAGATCTACAATGCAAAAGGTCAAAAAGTTAAAACTCTGATTAATGAATTCAGAAAAGCTGGCTCATACAAAGCTGTATGGAATGGTAAAGATTCTAACAATCAAAACTGTGGTAGCGGTATCTATTTCTATAATATGAAATCTGGAAAATATACTTCCACAGGAAAAATGATCCTGATGAAATAACTCTTCAGAAATAAAAATTAGGGCAGACTTTCGTCTGCCCTTTTTTTATTAAAAAAATAAATATTTATTGACAAAACCAATTCAAAAGTATCAAAATTGCAAAATTAAATCTTTAGGGGAATTAAAAAAAATGGAGGGATTATGTATCGTTTTATCAAAACAATATTTGTATTGATACTACTTGCAATGTTTTCTGTAAACTTGTGCGCTATCTTAACTGAATACTCTTTTACTTCAACCAATGGTACCTTTACAGAAATTACCGGTGGAACACTTTTAGGAGATGAATCAAGTGATGATCAAAGGTTTGTTGACCCTGAATCTCCTGGTGGTGGAACTGATTTCGAAATGTCGGGAGTAGGATTCCCAATTGGCTTTAACTTCAATTTTAACGAAACTGTTTTTAATCGCATTGGAATCAATTATAATGGTTGGATTTCCTTTGGTCAATCTACTCTTACTCCTTCAGTTATTACGCCTTCAGGTCTCGGAAGCGTCCTCTCTGTTAATAGCGACGAGGTTGCTCCAGCTGTCCTAATTAATAGAATTGCTGGACTAAATGATGACTTGGCTGCTCAAACAGGATCTTCTCTTCGGATTCAAACAATTGGAAATGCTCCAAATCGTATTTGTGTCATTCAATGGTTAAACTGTAGAAGATGGAGTCAAGAGGGCTCTAACATAAATTTTCAAATAAAATTATATGAAACAACGAATAATGTCGAATTCGTCTATGGAACAAACACATTTACTTCTGATACATCCTGTCAGGTTGGGTTAAGAAGTGTTTTATCGACTGATTTTAATATCCGTACTACTACCGACAATTGGAATAATACCACTGCTGCTACTTCTAACACGGCTACCTGTTTTCTAAGCAATACAGTGTTCCCAACAAACGGACAAATCTTTACCTGGACTCCACCTGTACCAGGATCAATCCCAAACCCTGCAAACCTCGTTGGACCTACAGGTGATTTTGTCTCTATCACTGCCAATCTAGAATGGCTTTCCGGTGGAGGAATGCCCTCTGGTTATCGCTTATATTTCGGCACGGATAATCCTCCTACTAATATTATAAATAACCTGGATTTGGGAAATGTCAATTCTTATAATCCAACCAATGATCTATTATATAATACGACTTATTATATGACTGTTATCCCTTATAACGAATTTGGTACAGCATCGAATTGCCCTGTCTGGTCTTTTACGACAAGAACTGACCCCTCAATTTCGGTATTCCCTTATTTACAGGATTTTTCGGGTGATGTATTACCTCCAACTGACTGGACTAGAATGTCAGGTTTATTAAATAATCCATCCGATGTTACTCTTCTTGACGGCGGATGGTATTTCAGAAATTTCGGCAATGTGAATACTGAAACTAATATGGCTGCTGTTGTAAATATTTATTTTACTCAAGCTAATTATTGGCTCGTTACTCCTCCTATCAATATCGGCTCTACTGGAAATTATCAATTAGAATTTGATATGGCTCTTACATCCTATTACAATCCTAGCCCTGCAAACCAAACTGGGACTGATGATAAATTTGCTGTGGTTGTATCTACTGATAATGGAACTACCTGGTCATCAACCAACACCCTCCGCTTGTGGGATAACGCTGGATCTCCGTTTGTTTATAACAATATCTCCACAACTGGTGAACACGTTGTCATCAATTTCTCTGGTTACTCAGGAACAATATTAGTTGGCTTTTACGGAGAATCAACAGAAGCGAATGCTGATAATGACCTCTTTATCGATAATGTATTAATAAGACAAAGCCCGACTACTCCTCAATTTTCTGTTTCTCCTCTTCTGAAAGAATATGGAAATGTGCAAATTCAATCTACCTCTGCTCCTCAAAGATTTACTATATCCAATACAGGTATTGGTAATTTTAATGTTTCAAGTATAACTCTATCTGGAACTGATGTTAGCCAATTTGTCTTAACAAACAATAATACCTTGCCTGCTCAGATTGGATCAAATCAAATTATTTCCTTTAATGTTGCTTTCGCTCCTACCTCGCTGGGTGAAAAATCTGCCTCAGTTACTATTACTGATGACCTGACTAGAACAACTCACACCATTGCTTTAACTGGAACAGGATACGATGGCAGTATATCAACCTTCCCTTATCTTGAAGAATTCTCGGGAGAAAACTTCCCTCCAACCGAATGGTATAGAATGGAAGGAATTCTAGCTGCTCCTTCTGTAGTATCAAATAGCGATAGTTACTGGTGGAATGGGAGTTTTGGCAATATCTTTGATCCAGAAAATCCTTCTGCTAGAATTGATATTTGGAATACCTCTGTTATGCATTGGCTCGTTACACCTTCAATTAATCTGGGGAATACTACTGATTACCAATTAGAATTTGATTTGGCTTTAACTCAATATGGAACCTCAAATCCTGCTGGTCAAACTGGAACTGATGATAAATTCGCTGTGGTTATCTCTACTGATAATGGATCTACTTGGACTTCTGTAAATACTCTCCGCTTATGGGATAATGTTGGATCACCCTTTGTTTATAATGAAATTGCTACTATTGGACAACATGTAATTATTAACCTTTCTCAGTATTCTGGGTATGTTAGAATTGCTTTTTATGGCGAATCTACTGTATCTAATGCGGATAATGATCTTTTCGTGGATAATGTAAAATTTATTGTTTGCCCAACTACTCCTCTTTTCTCTGTCACTCCAATAGAAAAGAATTTTGGACCTTCTCAAATTAATATGTTATCTCTACCTCAAAACTTTGCTATTAGTAATATCGGTATTGGCCAAGTTGGAATTACTAGTATTCAAATTATTGGACCTGATGCCGGGCAGTTCCAACTATTAAATAACAATACTTTGCCTGCTCAAATTAGTTCCAATCAGTTTATCTCTGTTTCTGTTAATTTTATGCCTACTTCTCTAGGTCCTAAAACTGCAACTTTGGTAATTACTGACAACCTGACTCGTACTGCCCATAACATTCCTCTTAGTGGAATTGGCTTTGATAGTAGCATTACAACTTTCCCTTTTGAACTTGATTTTGAAAACATTACTTTCCCTCTTATGGGTTGGAAAATTGTTAGTTCATCAAACTCATACTCAGGTTGGAGATACAATACTGATGCTACGACTGCTCATTCTGGAAATGCCAGTGTCCAAGTTGGCTATACGAACGCAGATCATTGGATGATTACTCCTCCTATTCATGTCACAAACTCGGGAAGTGGTATTAAATTCTGGATGAGAGACTATTTATCTGACACTGGATGGGATTATCCTGATGAATTCACCAGTATCAGAATCTCTACAACTTCTCAGGATACATCTTCTTTCACTACTGAATTAGCAAGAATTGATTATCTGGCAACAACCCCTGAATATCAGGAGTTTACTGTCAATATGCTACAATATATTGGGCAAACTGTCTATATTGGCTTTATGAGAAAATCTACTGGTGGCAATTATGTTTATATGGATGATTTCTACGTCGGAAATCCTGCTTTAGTGCCTCCTACTAATCTACAAGCATCTGTTAGTAATAGCTCTGTAACCCTAACCTGGGAATCTCCTTTACCTAACAGATCAAGAACACAAAAAAATACAGTTTCTAAACAATCTAATTTAAGAAATAATGATCGTATTAATTTAGTTAACTTTAAAGTTTATAGAAATGGAACTGAAATTGCCCTTCTGCCTTCCACTGTTTTATCTTACATTGATACTGAATTAATCAATGGGATTACTTATAACTACTATGTGACTGCCGTTTATACTGACCCTGAAGGTGAGTCCGGACCTTCAAATGCTGTTCAAGCTATTCCTGATGGATCCATCCTAAATCCTCCTGTTAACCTTACTGGTCAATTAACTGGACAAACTGTTCAATTAAATTGGCAAAATGGAAATTTCACTATGAATGAAGGATTTGAAAACGAAGGTATCCCAACTAATTGGAATATTGCAGATATTGATGAAGATGGTTATAACTGGTTTGCTTATGTAAACGCACCTCATACCGGCGGTCAATGCCTTGCTAGTGCTTCCTGGACAACTGAAAGTGGTGCCCTAAATCCAAATAACTGGATTATTACTCCTGCTATAAATGTTGGAAATGGCGCATCTTTGTTTTGGTGGGTTGCCGGCCAAGACCCTGCAAATCTTGGTGATCAATATAAAATATATATCTCAACTGTCGGAAATGACCCCTCTGATTTTAATACTAGCTGTTTTTCTGAAGTTGTAAATACTACCTCTTGGACTAGAAAACAAATTAGTCTTTCTAATTATGCTGGTCAAACTATTTGGATTGCTTTTGCTCATCAAAACTCCCCAAACCATTTCATTCTAAAACTTGATGATATTACGGTTGTCTCTTCAGATTCGAAATCTATTAACTTCAATTGTGATTTTGAATCTAAACAATCAAGCAGATCTTTCTCTTGCATTCAAGAAGAAGGTAGAATCAATCAAGTAAGCTCTAGAACTCTTACAGGTTATAAAATTTATAAAAACGATCTGCCAATTGCTCAAACTGAAGTTGGCGTGACGTCTTTTGCTGATCTTTTAAACACTAGTGGCGCTTATACATATTATGTTACTGCTCTTTATCAAGAAGGTGAATCTGAACCAAGTAACTCCATTAGTATTACAGGAATAAATGATATTATTGTCATTCCTACTGTTACTGCATTAAAAGGCAATTATCCTAATCCTTTCAACCCAACTACCAGTGTTGCTTTTGATATGGCAAAAGATGGTAATGTAAACATTGATATCTACAATGCTAAAGGTCAAAAAGTTAATACTCTGATTAATGAATTCAAAAAAGCTGGTTCATACAAAACTCTTTGGAATGGCAAAGATTCTAATAATCTAAACTGTGGTAGTGGAATTTATTTCTATAGAATGAAATCTGGGAATTATACTTCTACAGGTAAAATGATCTTAATGAAATAATATCATATGAGTGTAAGGGCAGACCTGTGTGTCTGCCCTTATTTTATTCCTTATTGCATATCTAAATACATAAGAAAATTATTTGACTTTCTCCTTATTTGTGTTATTTTATACATATTAGGAAGAAAAGAGATGGTGTTTTTTGTATTATGATGAGGGTTTTCATGAATAAAAATTACCCTATTAACCTATTTCATTTTTTTAGATCAAAAATTTCGCTTTGTCTGCTATGTTCTTGCATCTGTCTTTCGGGTTCTGTTTCATTTTGTAAGCTTATATTCTAATAAAAGTTAAAATATATGTAATTCAGTTTACTTTCAAATTTATTTATATTTTTTCCTGAGAATTTCGTAAAAATCCTGTTTTTAACAAGAAATTTATTGACAAACTTATAGCAAACTCAGTTTTTAAAACTATTGTTAGGAATTTTATGTTCTAATCAATAAAAATAGGAGGAACAATGATGACAAAAAAACTTTTCTTTATTGTGCTTTTACTGATGGCTTTTAGTCTCAGCTTTGCACAAACAGTTTTCAATGAATCATTTGAAACTGGAAATACTGCCGGTAGTGCACCCGTCGGTTGGACGTGTGATACTGGCGGATGGGTTACTGGAAACGGAACTCAAACTTACAACCGTGGACCAAGAACTGGCACTTGGTATGCCTATATGCAATGGAGCCGTGATAAATGGATATATAAATCTGTTGATCTTACGGCTGGAATGACTTATAATTTTTCCATGTGGTATAAATCTGATGGTGCTACTGGCACCAGTTTTGAAGTAAGATGGGGATCCTCTGCAGATTCTTCTAGTATGATTCATCATATTGTACCTGTTACACCTGTCTTAAATACAGATTTTGTTAATGCAACAGCTCAAATTACCCCAACTGCTACCGGCACTTATTTTATTGGTATTCATGGAATCATTCCTACTACAACTCCCTGGTATTTAACAATTGACGATGTTTCTCTCTTTGTTCCTGTGAATAATGATATTGCTGTTCAAAGTATTTCCTCTTCTCCTTCATTCATCAATGCTGGTAGCCAAGTGGCTCTCAATGCAACCCTTTATAATAACGGCTTATTACCTCAAAATAACCAACAAGTTAACTTCCTTATTGATGGAAATATTGTTAATACTCAGACTTTTAGTTTAAATCCTGGTCAAAATACCGTTTTAACTACAAATTGGACTGCTGTAATTGGACAACATACATATTCTGTTACCGTAGCAAATGATAATGATAACTCAAATAACTCTCAGAGCTCTTCTTTCAGAGTTTATCCTTCCACTTATCTTCTTGAATCCTTCGAAAACACGGTTTTCCCTCCAACTGGATGGTCTATCGATCCTACACCTTTATGGACTAGATCTACCTCCTATCCTTATGCTGGTACGGCAAGTGCCTATTTATATAATAGTAGCACAGCAATTACTGATCAAAAATTAATGACTCCTAAACTTCAAATCGCTAATGGTGATAATTTCAGTTATTATGCAAAAACATCATCGACCACTAGCCCTTCTATTAGAGTTATGTATTCTCCAGATAAAGTTACTTGGACAGCTATCGGAGAAACTAACACTCTTACAACCAATTATACCGGATTCAATGTAGATTTATCTTCTATCCCCGGTAATTATTATTTAGCTTTAGCGGTTACCTCTACAGGCACGTATCAAGCAACCTATGTTGATATGGTTATTATGCCTCAGATTTTACCTGAAGTTCCCGGTCCTGCTACTTATACTGCCCCTCTTGATGCTGCTTTAAACATTTCTGCACTTCCTACTTTTACCTGGGCTAATCCTACGACGGGTGGCGTTCCTACTGGTTACAAACTTTATATTGGAACTGATGGTGCCGGAACAACCACTCCTACAAACTTTTTAAATGGACAACTGATAACTGGAAACTCTTATCAATTAACCTCTATACTTGCTTATAATACTATGTATTACTGGCAATTAGTCGCTACAAATTCCATGGGAGATGCTGTCAATTCTCCTATCTGGTCTTTTACCACCATGCCTAATCCAACGATCTCTGTTTTCCCTTATCTTGAAGATTTCTCTAGCACTACTTTCCCTCCTATGAATTGGACTCGGAGAACAGGTTTATTAGCAAACCCTACTGCCTTCTCCTCTGAAACTAGCTCTTGGATTTCTGATGATTTTGGCAATGTGACTGATCCTTTAAATAAATCTGCTAGAGTTAATATTTACAGCACTGGTTGTAAATACTGGCTTGTCACCCCTCCTATTGACCTTGGAACGGCTGGTGTTTATCAATTAGAATTTGATATGGCTTTAACTGATTATGCAAGCCCAAATCCTATTACCTCTGATCCAAATGGAACTACTGGTATTGATGATAAATTTGCTGTCATTATCTCTACGGATAATGGTGTCACTTGGTCTTCTGCTAACACGCTCCGTCTATGGGATAATGTCGGTTCTCCCTATGTTTACAATAGCATCTCAAATGTTGGTGAACATTGCGTTTTAAATCTCACGCAATTTACTGGAACTGTTAAAATTGGTTTTTATGGTGAATCTTTAACCTCTAATGCGGATAATGACTTCTTTGTTGATAACGTTCAGGTTAGACAAGCTCCAACTACGCCTCAATTTGCTGTAGCCCCTATTGAAAAGTTATTCGGATCTGTTCAAATTAACTCGACGACTCCTGCTCAAAATTTTGTTATTAGTAACAATGGAACAGGTCAGTTAGGCGTTAATACTATTGAACTTACCGGTGCCGATGCAGGTCAATTTATCTTAACAAATTCAAATACTCTTCCTGCTCTTGTTGCAGGTGGTGCTCCAATAACTGTTTCTGTTGCATTTTCTCCTACTTCCATTGGGGATAAAACAGCTTCATTAGTGATTACAGACGCTCTAACTCGTACAGTTCATACAATCCCTCTTTCCGGAACAGGATATGATGCCAGTATCTCTACCTTCCCTTATCTTGAAGACTTCTCTGGCACAACCTTCCCTCCTGCTGAATGGACTCGTTTTGAAGGATTATTAGCTGCACCTTCTGTGCTTACTCCTGTGACAAGCTATTGGATCTCTGATGATTACTGTAATGTGACCGATCCTGTTAACAAATCTGCCAGACTTAATATCTATAGCACTACTTATAAATACTGGTTAGTAACCCCTACCATTAATATTGGAACAACCACGGATTATCAACTTGAGTTTGATCTCGCTTTAACAGATTATGCAAACTCAAATCCTATTACCTCTGATCCAAATGGAACTACTGGTGTTGATGATAGATTCGCTGTCATTATCTCTACGGACAACGGAACTACCTGGACTTCTGCGAATACTCTGCGTTTATGGGATAATGCCGGATCTTCCTATGTATATAATAACATCTCTGCTACTGGGGAACATATTATCCTAAACCTTTCTCAATACTCAGGTAGCATTAAACTCGCTTTTTATGGCGAATCTACTGTGTCTAATGCGGATAACGATTTATTTGTTGATAATGTTCAAATCAGAGTTTCTCCTACAAGTCCATTATTCGCAGTGACTCCTACTGAAAAGAATTTTGGTAACTCTCAAATCAATATGCCTTCTGCTCCTCAAAACTTCAGTATTAGTAATGATGGAGTTGGACAATTAGGTATCAACTCCATTCAACTCACAGGTCCTGATGCAGCACAGTTCCAGTTAACAAATACAAATACCTTACCTGCTCAAATCCTCTCCAATCAATCTATTATGGTATCTGTTAAATTCATCCCAACTTCTTTAGGAGCAAAAACTGCTTCTTTGGTTATTACTGACAACTTAACTCGTACACAACACACCGTCGCTTTAACCGGTACTGGTTTTGATAGCAGTATTACTACCTTCCCTTATGAAACTGGTTTTGAAGATGAAACCTTCCCTGCTCTTGGTTGGACTATTGTTAATTCAGCTAATGTTGCTGCTGGCTGGAGACATGATGTCACCGCAACAGATGCTTATGCTGGCGTTGCCTGTGCTCAAGTTGGCTATTCCTCTGGAGATCATTGGTTGATTACGCCTCCTATTACTGTTTCTTCTTCTGGTAGTGGTATGAAATTCTGGATGAAAGACCATTCTGACGGTACTGCTTGGGATTATCCTGATGAATACACAAGTATCAGAATCTCAACAACCTCTCAAGATACAGCTGCTTTCACCACTGAATTAAGCAGAATTGATTATCTTGGCACAACCACTGAATATCAAGAATTCACCGTTAACATGCTCCAATATATTGGACAAACCGTTTATGTCGGTTTTATGCGTAAATCTACTGGTGGAAATTATATCTATATGGATGATTTCTATATCGGAAATCCTTCATTAGTCCCTCCTACAAACCTTCAGGCTACTGTTGGTAATTCAACTGTAAATCTCACTTGGGAATCTCCTATGCCTGCTAGATCTACTCAATCTAAAAATAATCAATCAAAAAATAATAATTCTCTAAGAAATAATGATCGCATCAGTATTGTTAACTTCAAAGTTTATAGAAATGGCACTGAAATCGCCCTTGTCGCACCAAATGTGCTCACCTATAACGATACAGAATTAAATAATGGTGTGACTTATAATTATTATGTAACGGCTGTTTATACTGACCCTGATGGAGAATCCGGACCTTCAAACACTATTCAGGCTATCCCTGATGGTTCTATCTTAAATCCTCCGGTTAACCTTACTGGTCAATTATCAGGACAAAATGTAGCTTTATACTGGCAAAATGGTAACTTTACCATGAACGAAGGCTTTGAATCTCAAGGTATTCCTGCTAACTGGAATGTTAGTGATCTTGATGAAGATGGCTATGGCTGGTTTGCTTATAATAACGCACCTCATACTGGTGGTCAATGCTTAGCAAGTGCTTCTTGGACTACTGAAACTGGTGCTCTTAATCCTAATAACTGGATTGTAACACCTGCTATTAATGTCGGAAATGGCGCTTCTTTATATTGGTGGATTGCTGGACAAGATCCTTCAATTCTTAATGATCAATATAAAGTCTATATCTCCACTATTGGAAATGATCCAACTGATTTTTCTGCTAGCAGTTATTCAGAAACGATCACTTCTACCACATGGGCAAGAAGACAATTAAGTTTAGCAAGTTATGCCGGTCAGACTGTCTGGATTGCTTTTGCTCATCAAAACTCTCCTAATCATTTCATGATCAAACTTGATGACATCTCTGTTATCTCTGCTGATTCTAAAACCACTTCTTTTAATTGTGATTTCGAATCAGTTGAATCTATCAACTCTTTCAGAACCTTTAATAATGATTTCACCATCAATCAGGTAAGTTCTAGAACCCTTACAGGTTATAAAGTTTATAGAAACGATCAACCGATTGCTCAAACTGAAGTTGGTGTCACAAGCTTCTATGATATAATAACAACGAGTGGTTCTTACACCTATTACGTTACTGCTCTTTATGAAGAAGGTGAATCTGAAGCAAGTAACTCCATTAGTATCACGGGAATTAATGATATTATTGTCATTCCAACTGTCACTGCATTAAAAGGCAATTATCCTAATCCTTTCAACCCAACTACAAGTGTTGCTTTTGATATGGCAAAAGATGGCAATGTAAACATTGAGATCTACAATGCAAAAGGTCAAAAAGTTAAAACTCTGATTAATGAATTCAGAAAAGCTGGCTCATACAAAGCTGTATGGAATGGTAAAGATTCTAACAATCAAAACTGTGGTAGCGGTATCTATTTCTATAATATGAAATCTGGAAAATATACTTCCACTGGAAAAATGATCCTGATGAAATAACTCTTCAAAGATAAAAATTAGGGCAGACTTTCGTCTGCCCTTTTTTTATTTTTTTCTTTACTTCACTTTGTTTAAACAAAGCAAAATTTGCTTCTGTGCTTCTTCTGAATCACTCTCTGTTATTTGGTCTAACTCTTTAATTAAATCCTCAACCACTGAAATTTCATGATTAGGCATGTTTAAATAGATAAAATCTCTGATATCTTGCTGTGAGTGTTTCAAAGCAATTGCTAAATCCATAATATTGATCTCTTCTAGTAACTTCATGATCGTTTCATTTTCCTCGAATAATAGAATAGAAAATTCCTTCATTTTTAATTACTCCTATTTATTTAAAATCATCATGATACGATCTGGAATATTCACCAGATCTTCAATATAATCAATGACTTTCATCTCAATGGCTGACTTAGGCATACCAAAAACCACACATGATTTCTCGTCTTGAGCAATATTTATTGACCCGGCTTCCCGCATTAAGCTCATACCCATCGCACCATCTTTCCCCATACCGGTTAATAAAACACCTATTGCATTTTTCCCTGCATTTTCTGCAACCGATTTAAATAAAACATCTACAGCTGGTCTTTGATGCCAAACTTGTGGACCTGTTTTTACCCGGACAAAATAACGACCACCTTCTCTCTTCAATAATAAATGATAATCCCCAGGAGCTAATAAAGCAATTCCTGGTAAAACAACATCTCCATCTTTTGCTTCTCTCACCTCTATCTTACAAAGCTCATTTAAACGATTCGCATAAGCTGAAGTAAAGCCTGGAGGCATGTGTTGAACCATTACTATCCCAGGTGAATTCGCTGGCAATCTCATCAAGACATCTTTGATTGCTTCTGTTCCACCTGTGGATGCTCCAATTGCTATAATTTTATTGGTTGTTGTGATTGTAAAAGGTTTTATCTGAGTTTGAACACTTCTTAACTCTATCTTTTTTACTCTGGCTAATGATGCAGAACGTATCGATTGTATTAGCAAACTCTCTATGCTATCAATTGAGTAAGCTTCTGATGGTTTTGGAACGACACTGACAGCCCCAATTTCTAAAGCTTTCATGGATGTTTCACAACCATTCTTAGTTACAGAACTAACAATAATGGTCGGTGTTGGAAAATAATGCATCACCTTATGTAAGAATGTTAAACCATCCATCTTTGGCATTTCTATATCCAAAGTCATTACATCTGGTTTTAACTCTACTAATTTATCCCTGGCACTATAGGGATTGGGCGCTGTTCCTACAACCTCCATATCCTCTTCATTATTGACAATTCTGCTTAATACTTTTCTTACTACAGCACTATCATCTACAACTAAAACCCTGATCTTTTTCAAAAAACCTCCACTAATTGAACTGGAGACATAAAGGTAATCCATCATAAAAAAGATTGGTTATGTTTTCTTTATCAATGCTAAAATCACTTAGGTCTTCTGATATTTGAGGGATAGGAATTGCCTCATGGTTGTCTTTCATATACAATCCTATGTAATTCCCCAAAATCATATTCACTATTTCTTTCAAAATATCTTTAATTTCATTATCATCAACGTTATCTATTCCTAAAAAATTCTTAGCTATTTTTTCTCCTAATTGTTTACTAGCTAACAACTGAATTGTATTATGTGAAAGCTTTACATATGCACAATACTGAAAATTAAGATCAACGATTGTTGGTTCAGTTTCTTCATACATAAAAAACATTTCTTCAAGAACCTTAGAAGTCACTCCCTTCAAATTCATCAAAGATGTCTCCATTAAAAGCCTCCAATCCTAATACTTTTTGTAATATTGCTTTAATCTCTTCTACTCGAAAAGGTTTTTTTACTAATTCATTTGCTCTGCTATCTCGTAATTTTGCTATTTCTTCTTCCCTTGTCTCAGATGTTATAATTATTATCGGGGTTTGACTTAATAAATCATGATTAGACATCTCTCTGATAAATGTCAGTCCATCCATAATGGGCATATGAATATCTGTAAAAATTATATCTATCCATTCTCTCTGTACAATGTTATAGGCTTCTTCTCCATTGTTTGCTTCAAAAAATTCCATTTCTCCCAAACCACACATCATAACTGCTTTTTTTAATACTTTTCTCATTGAAGAAGAATCATCAGCAATCAATACTCTAATACTCATAGTCATTCCATTCCTTCAGCTAATCTTAAATTCATTGATCATATTGCTGATCATATCAAAAGAATTTGAAATCATGACATCTATATCCTTAGTTTTTATCTTATAATATTCTAACACCTGGTCATAACCCTTTATACGCATATTATCCCTTTGAGACATATAACCAACCACATAGGTTAAGTAATCTGCTAAACAAATCAATCTCACTACAGGATTGTCAAAAAGATGTGCGTCATGATGATGTTTTGCACCTAATATTATTGCTTCAGGAAATCCCCATTTCTTTAATATTGCGCTTCCTATCATGCAATGGTTGTATCCTAATACTCTTTTCTCTGCACTGATAAAATCTAACTCTTCATTCTCTACCAGCTCAATTATCTTTGACCATTCTCTTTCTACCCATATGTTTAAAACTATCTTCCCAATATCGTGCAATAAGCCTGATGAAAAAAGGAGATTCTTGTCCACTGTAGGTTCCAGATAAGATAATGCTTCGGCAAATATTGCAACGGATAGATTATGCTCCCATAATTCTCCTGTTTTTAACTCATATCCCAATAATTTACTGGAATAATAATCCCTTGTTGAAATCAAATTTAATAATGAAAATAAATAGTCTTTCCCTAAATAACTGACTGCTGTCTGTATATCATGAATCTCTTTATTCTTGGCATAATAAGCTGAATTTACAGATTTTAATATATTTGCCGATAAACCTGCATCCAACTTTATTACTTCTGAAATCATTTTCGAATTGTATTCATCACTTCTAATCAGTGATAAAGCCTTTTGAGCTGTCTGATTGAATGCTGGAAGAAATTCTATAGCTTCTACAATCTCTTTCATTGGAATCATAATTCATACTCCTCTGTTGCATTGGAAACGACTACTTTTCCTGTACCAATATGTAATCGAACGGTCCTGCTCTTTGATCCCCCAATATCCTCTTTATTGATTATAACATTATTGCGCCAAAGAATCTTACGAACTGCTAAATAATTTCTTTCACCAATATTAAAAAATTTATTCTTATCCATCACATTACTACCACCAATTATTGTTGTTATCAACACTCCCCTTTTACATCCATATTTAAACATTTCTTTAAACAAAACAGGTACACCTAAATCAACATACTTTAATGGATTAATATTATCTTTCTCTCGCTCTATTCCAGATTCAGGTAACATGATATGTATCATTCCCCCTATTTTTTTGTAAGGATCATAGACTACCACAGCTACACATGAGCCTAAAGAATAGGTAACAATAATATCTTCAGTATTTGAGCTGATTTTCATATCTGCAATACTAACAACTAATTGTTTATTCATTTTTTCTCAACATTATTGATAAGGATACCAGTCTGTATCTCTGAGATTTTTTGTTTTAAATATAACTGTTTGTCCGCTTTGAGTATCATATAAAAACTTACGACCATACTTGCCTCCCACATCAATTGAGATAATTTCAATCTTATATTTAGATAATATCTCTCGACTTATCTTTTGATTCTCTTCTCCAACCTCATGAATATCCTTTACAGATCCTCCCAATAAATGTGCTTTAAGATCTGTTAAATTGGACCCACTGTCTCTCATTTTCTTTATTAAATGCCGAATAGCTACATTCGCATAATTTGAGGATGATTTCTTTGCCTCCTGATTCATTGGATATTGAAAAGAACAACACCCGGAATATTGTTTCTTCTCATCCCATAATCCTAAAAATATTCCTGAACCAACAACCCCAAAGACTGTCATGCCCTCTTTATATATTATCATATATCCCGGTTGAATTATGTATTTATGCTCTGCTAATTGAAATTTCATTTTACTTTTTGATAAATTGCAGGCTGGATATATTTTAAGGATGTCTTCAATCCATTCAAACTCTCAGAATGGCCAATAAATAAATATCCTCCCGGCTTAATATGATTGGTTAAATTAGTAATAATTTTTTGCTTGATTTCTAAATCAAAATAAATCATCACATTACGACAAAAAATTATATCAAAATCCTTAATCCCCTGAAATGGTTCAATTAAATTTATACTTTTAAACTCTATAAGAGATCGTAATTCCTTCTTTATCCTTACAAATCCTTCTCCATTTCTAATCCCTTTTTGAAAATATCTTCGCAATAATTCTGAGGATATATTCTCAACACGGGCTTGTGAATAAATACCCTTTTTTGCCATCCCTAAAACCTTTGTGGAAATATCAGAAGCTAATATGTTAATTTTAAACTGTGAACTATCTAATAATTCTTTTAAATGAATCACAATTGAATAAGGTTCTTCTCCAGATGAACAAGCTGATGACCAAATATCTATTGTGTTCTTTTTGCTAACTAGTAATTCATTCTTCCATACCTTTTTCATAAACTCAAAATGCTTTTCTTCTCGAAAAAAATGTGTGACATTTGTCGATATTAAATTAATAAAATCTACTAATTCCTGATTACTCTGATCTTCAGTTATCATTTGAAAATATTCTTTATAACTATTTATATTTCTTTTTCTTAAGATCTTGTTAACTCTGGATTGCAAAAGCTGCTTCTTGCCATAATGTAAATTTATCCCCGTTTTTTGATAAACTAAATCAGAAAATTTCTTAAAATCCAGATCAGATATTACATATTCCATTTAACTATCCTTCGTGATATAATTCATTAACATCCAGAATTAATCCAACTCTCCCATCGCCAAGTATTGTAGCTCCAGAAACTCCCTCTAAATCCTTAAACTTTTCTCCTAAACTTTTTACAACAACATTCTGTATGCCTAACAATCGATCGACAGCTAGTGCAAATTCATGATTGCCAGTTTGAATAACTATTAGTAATGAGTTGTATAATTCTTGTATTTCTCCATTAAGACGAAATTTTCTATGTAATCGAACTATTGGTATTAATTTTCCGCTAATATTGACTGTCTCTCCTTTACCCATCACTGAATTTATCTGATTCACCCCAGGTTTTAATGATCTCTGAATATTGGCAATTGGTATAATGTACAATTGATCCGAAACATTTACCATCATGCCTTCAATAATCGAAAGAGTTAAAGGCATACATAATCTGAATGTACTCCCTTTCCCTAGTTCTGTCAATATCTCTACTTGCCCACCTAATGTTTTTATGGCTTGCTGAACTACATCCATTCCTACTCCGCGCCCAGATACTTTTGTTACGGTTTCCACCGTTGAAAATCCAGCATGAAAAATTAATTTGTATATCTGATCATCTGATAATATCTCATCTTTTTTTATTAGATTCTTTTCTAATGCCTTTTGATAAATTGCCTTTTTGTCTAATCCCTTTCCATCATCTTTTACATCAATCACTAAGGAATTACCTTTGTGGTATGCATTTAATGTAACAGTTCCATATGATTTTTTCCCTATCTGTTTTCTTGTCTCAGGATCCTCAATACCATGATCGCATGAATTTCTAATCATATGTACTAGTGGATCATATAAGGAATCAACAATATTTCTATCAATCTCTGTTTCTTCACCAATTAATACTAAATTTATTTCTTTTTCTGATTTACTTATATAATCTCTTACTACTCGTTTCATTTTGGAAAAGGTTGTTCCTATCGGGATCATACGCAATGACATAGAAGCTTTTTGAAGTTCACTGACAACTCTATACAACTGAGAAATCTTTTTTATAAAATCATGGTCATAAATCTGCAATATATTTTTATCCTCACGTATTAAATTAAATGTGATTACTAACTCTCCAACCATATCAATAAGAAAATCTAATTTCTCCGTTTTTATACGGATACTGTCATCTGTTTTCTTAGAAATTTCTACTTCTGTATCTATGATAGACTCTTCTTTCTTTGATTCCCTACTTTCAATTTTCTTATCTAGTTCAATAATCACCTGCTGATTGTAATCTTGTATTAATGCACTTTTTAATAATCCTAACAGATTATTCAAATCATTATCAGAAACTTTCTCCTCACGATCCTCAGCATTGATATGCATTATTATCCGTTTTATCATATCTATGGCTTGAAATATCACAGTGATTATTTGTGAAGTGATTACTAATTTGTTATTTCGGGCTTGATCTAAGATGTTTTCTGTTTCATGTGAGATTGTATTTAACTTCTTCAATCCCATGAAACTTGACACGCCCTTTAATGTATGAAAAGGCCTGAAAATCTCATTAATGATCTTTACATTTGTTGGATTCTTCTCTAATTCAATTATATTCACTTCTAATGAATCTACATATTCCTTTGATTCACTAATAAAATCATTAAACAACTCGCTATCCACCTGATCAATAAAAATCTCCTTATCTTCTTCTTTTTCTAGTAAATTTTTACCACTCTCATTGACCTTTTCTAGATTCTCAGATGAAAATCTTTTGTTCTGCTCTAATGAGAATATCATACTCTGTAAATTCCCAAAATTGTCATAGATAGTATTTATAAAGTTTATTAAATCATCTATAGGATCAATCTCTCTTAATATTAAACTCTCAATTCCAGAAGAAATTATCTTGATTTGATTTTCTAGAGTAACTATTCCAACTGGAGATAAATATCTAAAAAGAATATCTATGTCTTTTAGTATGATTGCTAATTCATGATTGTCTTTTTCTTCTAAATCCACTAAATTCATCGAAATTCTATTTATTAAATCTTGCATCTTTTCTAAAAATTCCATTACAAACCTCTTTTAAAATTGGTTAATTCAAAAATAGTGTTTTTTTTATATGAAGTCAAGAAAATAAATTCATATTATAAATTAAAATATTGGAAACTGTCCAAATTATATAAGCTCCCATTAAGCAACTCTTGTACTTATAGGCAAGAAATGTGAACCTATAGGCTCCATATCGATGCAATCTTGATACATCAAGCTATAAATATTTACTAATAATAAAATAATATCCTCAAATCTTCTCCAAATTATGAGTAACAATTATCTATTCTCCTGATAAAAATGTATCAATGGTACAATCGCCTATGAAAAAATGGTGTGTTCTGGAGCGAGTTCGGCTCGGACTCGAAATATTAAAACCTCAATGCTTTCAATCGTTCCAGAGGAACGAAATATTGGTAGCCGATGATTTTAATCATCGGAACATATCCAACCAACAACATATACCTCCATCGGAGCGACACATTAAATCCAGAGCTAATATCTCATCATCATCATTTCAAAGAAATGAAAAGACCTTATACAATATATGCCATACTAAAGCAATCCACCAACGATGATGATTATCTCTTATCTATTATCTGTAGTGCGTCAGTACTACCATTATCTTCTCAAACAGTTATCATTTTTGAAAAGGACAATCTCAAAACTAGGTGTTTCATTTTTACCAAACAGGCAGTAGCCTGATATGAGCTCCTATGAAACATCTTGTGTATTTGTCTATTTTTAATTAATCAATCCATAAAATATATTAAATATCCAGGTATCAATGAGACAATGCCCATGAAAAAATGGTGTGTTATGGAGCGAGTTCGGCTCGGACTCGAAATAAAAATCAGAGTTATTCTTATTCAAAGCTCTCAAATTTGACTTCTATAAGCGAGTTTATGGTGGTTCTCCTGAGCTCGATTGCATATAATATTAACAGAACAATTGGTGACTATGTTGCTGAGATTGTTATTCCTCTTCCAAAAAGATGGAGTGTGATAATGCCAAACGTTCCGTTCCTCTGGAACTTAAAATAACAACGTAATCACTTGTTTTTGCTGAAATTACCAAATATCCGGCTCCTCTGGCAAACAACCCCTTTAGGGGTGGAATATTGGTAGGCCATGGTTTTAACCATGGTAAAATATAGCCAACATAAGTCCAACCCCTTTAGGGGTTGAACAAATATAGAATATATTTTATAAAGTCACCACCAATAATATCAAACGTCTAAATGATATCAACATATCAAATTCAATGCTTAAACTTAAATCCACCAACCATGATGCTTATCATTATCAGCAGTGCGCCAGCGCTACTGATTTATTTCACCAACATAGTTTTATGCACATAATGAGTTGTCTCTGTTTCCAATCGTATGAAATATAGTCCTGAGGATACCGATTTCTGCTGATCATCTTTCCCATTCCAGAGTATTGCCTGTTGTCCCTTGGGAAAGACTTGATCACGTAAAGTGGTAATCTTCTGACCTTTGATATTATAAATTGATACCTTCACTCTTTCTGCTTTCGTTAATTCAAAACTAATGGTAGTCGTTGGATTGAAAGGATTAGGATAGTTCTTTATTCTGTGAATTGTTTCACTATAACTTTGAACATTGTCCTGATTATCTGTACCTGTTTGATGAAGATAGATATTTAAAACCAAATCACTACCTTCACTGACGACGAGTCCGGATAATACCTGATCCTCATAATCCCAGCGTGAACAGGTGATGGTATAAGTGCCCTCTCCACAAGAAGAACGATAGTTTCCCAAAGTATCACTATATTCAGGCAATTTCCCACTGATGGTAAGCTTAACACAATCCACAGGCAAGCCTGTCTCTGCATCAAAAATACGCCCTTTGATCCCACCGATATAGACAGAATTGTATTCATAAGCACCCATATCAACAGTTAAAGAGTTGCCAGGCAAGCCTCTGGCTATCCTTTTTTTATACATCAGATCAAAAGCAGGTAACTCGGGCATATTGAGCCCACTATCCAAACATATAGAACTATCTGACAAGGTATAAACCCCAGTCTCAGGACTCAGAAATGACGGCTCACCGATCACATTCCCCCCTCCATCTATATAGGGACAAGTCTCCGGTATGGGCAAACTCAGGCAATTATTGGTATATCTTAAATTATAAGCGCTACTTGTTCCGCCAGCCGAGTATAGTAGAAACCCTGAAATTATGTTATTAGTAAACTTTGACGATTCCTGATACCCATCCAAGATTGTATTTGCCTTGATAATTGTATTGTTAAAAAAAATGGGTGATAAACTGGCTGACTCTGAAAAAGTAGGATAGTATCCATATCCAATAAAGCTGAACAAATTATTAAAAAAAACCGGTTGATTCTGATTGACATTTAATACCCCATACCCTAATTCAACAAGATATTGGCTTTTTGTTTCCAGGATGTTATTATAGACATAGGTGTTGCTGGAATCTGCCATACGTTGAATATAATGAACACTTCCGTAGCCCATATTGTCCGCGACAATATTTGTACCCACCCCTCTGCTTGATAATTCACTAGAATAATTAAAATTCACCTCTGGATTGTATATTTTATTTCTCCGGCAATACGAGGTGTCAGGCACAGAAGTTGCAGCACATTGAAAACTTACACTGCTGTTATTTACAGTGTTCCCATAATAGTTTCTAATTTTTCTACTTTCTATTCTTGATTCCGATTTCTCTCGATTTGAACTATAACCTAAATTGAAGTTTTCAAACCGGTTATTCAGCATTAAGTACTCAAAGCTTCCATCTAATGTCCATGGTTCGGCATTTCCAGTAAAGAAACATTTAGCGACGACCACTCGATAATTCTGCACTGGATTATCTTCATCAACACCAAAAGCAAAGATATGTGTCCCACCAAAAGGTGAAGGTGAAGTCTCTGTCGCATAAAACTGGCAATTATAAACCAATATATCAGATTTTACACTTGCTCCTATTGCTCCATTATTATCTTGGAAATAGCAATTGCGCACCTTTAAATATCCATTGGATACATTTAAGACAGAAAATCTAAAATTACCAGGAGACTCTTGACAGGCTGCTGTTTTTAGAAAACGGCAATGCTCATATTCAGAGGTATCTGCCCCAACATTCATGAATATTCCTCCCCAACGGGCAAACTCATCTTCATAATTTGGCTCAAAGATGATCGGATCAGCTTCTGTTCCCTTGGCAATGATTTTCCCATTTACGATCAGCATCTTAGCCACAGGTTCATTATTGCCATTCCAGGCAAAATATCCGGTATTATTCCGGTGAGCTGATTTTACTTTAATGATAGTTCCTGGTAAGATCGTTAAGGTCGCACCCGCATCTACATACAAAAAGGTGTTGACCAAATAGGGGTTGTTTTCCGGACCCCAAGTGGTGTCCCGCATAAGATGTCCTCCCACTTCTATAGCATAAAGAGGGAACAAGATAAATAAAAATAAATAATAAAATAGTTGTTTCTTCATAACTTCTTTTCTCCTTTTTGTTGCCGACTCAATGATCATATCCAAAAATATTCTTTCATAATTTAAACTCTTGGCTAATTTTCTTTTCACCTGATTTTAAGTATTAATACTTTTTATTTCTCTGTCAAATAAAAAATGTTATCCTTTTTATTATTTGCAAAAAAATGAATAGAAAACTAATCACCCTACTTTTTAATTATTTTATCCATCTATCACAAGTATTTATCCATGGTTAATTAAGCTTTAAACTAGTTATGGAGCGAGTTCGGCTCGGACTCGAAATAAAAAATAGAGTTCTTCTTATTCAAAGCTCTCATATTTGACTTCTATAAGCGAGTTTATGGTGGTTCTCCTGAGCTCGATTGCATATAATATTAACAGAACAAATGGTGACTATGTTGCTGAGATTGTTATTACACTTCCAAAAAGATGGAGTGTGATAATGCCAAACGTTCCGTTCCTCTGGAACTTAAAATAACAACGTAATCACTAGTTTTTGTTGAGATTACCAAATATCCGGCTCCTCTGGCAAACAACCCCATTAGGGGTGGAATATTGGTAGGCCATGGTTTTAACCATGGTAAAATATAGCCAACATAAGTCCAACCCCTTTAGGGGTTGAACAAATATAGAATATATTTTATAAAGTCACCACCAATAATATCATACGTCTAAATGATATCAACATATCAAATTCAAGGCTTAAACTTAAATCCACCAACCATGATGCTTATCTATTATCAGCAGTGCGCCAGCGCTATTCGCTACTGATTTATTTCACCAACATAGTTTTATGCACATAATGAGTTGTCTCTGTTTCCAATCGAATAAAATATAGTCCTGAGGATACCGATTTCTGCTGATCATCTTTCCCATTCCAGAGTATTGCCTGTTGTCCCTTGGGAAAGACCTGATCACGTAAAGTGGTAATCTTCTGACCTTTGATATTATAAATTGATACCTTCACTCTTTCTGCTTTCGTTAATTCAAAACTAATGGTAGTCGTTGGATTGAAAGGATTAGGATAGTTCTTTATTCTGTGAATTGTTTCACTATAACTTTGAACATTGTCCTGATTATCTGTACCTGTTTGATGAAGATAGATATTTAAAACCAAATCACTACCTTCACTGACGACGAGTCCGGATAATACCTGATCCTCATAATCCCAGCGTGAACAGGTGATGGTATAAGTGCCCTCTCCACAAGAAGAACGATAGTTTCCCAAAGTATCACTATATTCAGGCAATTTCCCACTGATGGTAAGCTTAACACAATCCACAGGCAAGCCTGTCTCTGCATCAAAAATACGCCCTTTGATCCCACCGATATAGACAGAATTGTATTCATAAGCACCCATATCAACAGTTAAAGAGTTGCCAGGCAAGCCTCTGGCTATCCTTTTTTTATACATCAGATCAAAAGCAGGTAACTCGGGCATATTGAGCCCACTATCCAAACATATAGAACTATCTGACAAGGTATAAACCCCAGTCTCAGGACTCAGAAATGACGGCTCACCGATCACATTCCCCCCTCCATCTATATAGGGACAAGTCACAGGTAAGGGCAAACTCAAGCAATTATTGGTAAATCTTAAATCATACTCGCTATTTGTCCCTGAACCCGTATAACTTAAAAACCCTGAGATTATATTATTAGTAAACTTTGACGATTCCTGAAACCCATCCAAGATTCTGAGTGCGTTTACAATTGTATTATTAAAAAAAATGGGTGATAACCTGCGTGACCCTGAAAAATTAGAGGAGTATTGTCCAGAACCAATAAAGCTGAACAAATTATTAAAAAAAACCGGTTGATTCTGATTGACATTTAATACCCCATACCCTAATTCAACAAGATATTGGCTTTTCGATTCCAGGATGTTATTATAGACATAGGTGTTGCTGGAATCTGCCATACGTTGAATATAATGAACACTTCCATAGCCCATATTATCGGCTACGATATTTGTGCCCACTCCTGATCCTGATAATTCACTGGAATAATTAAAGTTCACATTAGGTGTATATATCTTATTTTTTCGACAATAAGAGGTGTCTGAGGGGGATGTTGCAGAACAAGCAAAAGTAACACTGCTGTTATTTACAGTGTTCCCATAATAGTTTCTAATTTTTTTATTTCCAACTCTTTCTTCTGATTCCTCCCTGCTTGCATTATAACCTAAATTAAAGTTCTCAAATCGGTTATTTACCATTAAAAACTCGAAGTTACCATCTAATGTTCGAGGCACTGCATTTCCGACAAAGAGACATTTAGCGACTACCACTCGATAATTCTGCACTGGATTATCTTCATCAACACCAAAAGAAAAGATAGTTACCCCGCCATAAGGAGCTGGGGTGGCTTGTGTCGCATAAAATTGGCAATTATAAATCAACATGTCAGATTTTATGGTTGCTCCTATTGCCCCATTATTGTCTTTAAAATAACAATTGCGTATCTTTAAGTAACCATTTAATACATTTAAAACACAAAATGAATAATTACCAGATGGCTCTTCACATGGAGCTGTTTTAAAAAAACGGCAATATTCAAACTCAGAGGTGTCTGCACCGACAACCATATAGATCCCTCCCCAACGGGCATACTCATCCTCAAAGTTCGGCTCAAAGACGATTGGATTGGCTTCTGTTCCTTTGGCAATGATTTTTCCGTTTACCACCAGCATCTTAGCCACTGGCTCAGTATTGCCCTGCCAGATAAAAGATCCGATATTATTCCGGTGAGCAGATTTTACCTTTATGATTGTTCCCGGTAAGATCGTTAAGGTCGCACCCGCATCTACATACAAAAAGGTGTTGACCAAATAGGGGTTGTTTTCCGGACCCCAAGTGGTGTCCCGCATAAGATGTCCTCCCACTTCTATAGCATAAAGAGGGAACAAGATAAAGCACAAGATTAAAAAACTAGTGAGCTTATTCATAATACTTCCTTTAAAATTATTTTTATTCATCTACTTGAGGAAAAACTCAGGGGATGATCCAATCATACCCCTGAGACCATATAATAGCTTTAACTAAATTAACTTAGTGATACTATTTCAACAACATCATTTTTCTTACTCGACTCTTCCCCATATGATTAACTCTAGCAAAATATATACCAGAACAGACAGCTTTGCCATTTGAGTCTCGTCCATTCCAGACAATAGAATTCTTCCCTTTTTTTAAAGGTTCATTAATCAGTTCTTTTACACGTTGTCCTTTGATGTTATAGATTGCTACTTTTACATTTCCATCCTGAGGAATACTAAATCGTATAGTGGTGGAAGGATTAAAAGGATTTGGATAATTTGTATCCAGAGTTAATACTTTCTGAATGTTGTTTTGATTGAGATCCGTGGCACCCATCACATCCAGATCTGCTAAGAATTGTGAATAGGATTTAAAATCTCTGGTATCTACCTGAATATGAGGTAGGCTTTTACTACCTGATAAGGCTAAATTCATATAACAATAAGCCTGATTAATCAAGGCAAACAATGAATCTGCACGATTATCAGCATTATTAATGATTAATTGTAAACGTTCGATGGCTGTGGGGAAATCCTTTTCAGACACATAGCATTTTGTTTTTACTTCTTCTTTTGACAAATAGGTTTTTAAATCAATTGAGTCAATCTTTAAATCCAAATAGTTTCTTAAGCTAACAAAATCTTTATCGGTCGCATTGGTTGCCAAATAAAGAAAATTGATCGCAAATTTTGTTAATAAAGAATCAGGATAGGTTTCTACGACTTGTTTCATAGATCCAATGGATTCTGAAAATTGCCCTTGATAAAATTGAGTGATCCCTAAATCTAGCAATTGACTTAATGGGGAAGAAGGATTTGGATTAACGATAATAAAATCATCAATGCTAGGATAAAACCGATTAGGTATAACTGGATCAATTTGAGGAAAGGTATTACCAGAAATATCGGTAATGGCAAAATTTGTTAACCCACCTAATCCAGCAATAATATATTTATCCCATTGATTGTAATTATGCAAAGGATCTTCAGGTATAATATTCGTTTCTGAAAATTCAATATCATTGAAGACATTTCTTCCATTTTTTATAAAAGATAAAGAATAATCATTACCGATCAATTCGCAACCCAGATTATTGTTAAAACCATTACCTGCAAATCCATGATAGCGAAGATTAGTATACCATGAATAGCCATTTAACAAAGCACCATGCCCGCCAAGATTAACAAAAGAATTTCCAACGACATCTATCGCTGCAAAATTAGTTAATAAACCGATACCTGAATCCTCAGCAGTGCCTGTTCCACTAAAATTATTCCCGCAGATCAGGTTTTTCTTTAATCCAGATAAATCAGTAGGATCTGGAGGTATATTAGGTAAATGATCAGCATAAATTGCATATTTAGTATTCTGATAAAACTTGTTTCTACTGGTTTCATTTTGGGGAGCTACAGGAGTTCCGTCAACATAGCTTCCCCCAACATGCATGATTGATCCAGTATTGAGGATACCAAACACGTTTCTCCCAAAACTTGAACCTGATATTTCAGCATAAGCGCATCGGTGCAAAGAAATAGCCCATGTGTTACTAGGGTCAATATCTGGATCTTCTTCTTCCACTATTCCAAATTTACAATTTGTTATCGTTGTTTGTAAATTTGTTGGCTCATCATTTTGATTTGCGGGTTGGGTTAAATCCTCAATATAAATCCCATAGGTATTACCCTTAAAAGAACAATTAGTGATTTCTGATTTTTTCACTGATGGCAGTGTAACACTGGTTTGATCAAAAACACCATATTCACAATTTTCATAAGTATTGTTTAGATATGTGGCAATAATGGGATATTTTACAAAGATCTTGTCGATACCTGTAATGGAAGAATTAGCTAACATAAAAAACAAATCTGAAGTCTCTGGATATACGGTATTGATGGATAACCCTTCCCATTTCAAACGATCTGATCGGGAAGAAGAAATGCTTAGTTGATCCAGCAATCTATGGTTTTCAGGATCTTCTCCAATTATCCTTCCAAAGTCATTGGTAATGATTCGGTCTCCATAATCATAATTGAGAGAACTATTTGTAGGTTTAGGTTTATATCCGCAAATTGTAACATTTTTATTAAGAATGAGTTCACCTCTATCATTTACAGATGTCCCAAGTATTTCTAAACTTGAACCATTCTGCTGTGGATTGTCTGATCCTTTTAGCTCCAGTTTTGAATTTTGGAAAAACTCCATTGTACCATGATTTAATATTTTGCAAATACTTCCATCCAATAGTTTTAAAGTACCATATATACTTCCAGTATAAGAATTTATTTCAAAAGGTGTAGAAATAATACTGAGTATGGCATTCTCTGCACTTACTGGCGAATTGTATCCAATAGTGAATGGGCGCATTTGAGTGACACTGGTACCAGGAAGATTTTTTATTTTTAAATGCCCCTTTTTCCCTGAAGACACCGCAATCTTTAATGAAGAATTCACACCACCCATATTTTCATACTCTGCAACTTCAACAATATCATTACAGTATAAGTCACCTTCATTCTTTATACTATTAATTTTGAATGAGTTATTACTAGTTAAAGGAGAAAGTGTTGTGCTCCCTGATTCAAAAGTTAAATCACAATTAGGTTTATTGATCAGTCTGTTTATCTGATAATTTACGCTACTTACATTATAACCTTTTAAAATCAAATTATTACCAATATTAGTAGTTGATGATTTATTCTCAATATTCAAATTAACGATAAGTTTTCCATTTTTTAAAAGATTTGTATCTCCTGAAAAATCTATCAAAGCAAAATCAGGAGATGGGGAGATGCTTTCAATAACATCAGCTGTTAATACAGCATTATGACCGATCACTAATTTTGTATTTGCCTTTAAAATCAACTTATTTACTTTAATGTGAGAATTATCAGCAATCTTTAAATAAGCACCATTCTCTACGGTTATGCTATTGAAAGACAAGGTATGCAAACTCGGGAATGTAATCGTGAGATCAGGAATATTCTGATTAGGATTTGTATTATTGACGATTAAATCAGGTGTACTATTTAAGACAATAACCTCATTATCTTTTTTTATAGATACCTGTTTACATTGTTTCATGCTAAGTTCATTTGAAATATCCCAAGTAATTAAAAAACGATCATTAGGAATGAGATAATCAAAAATAGCACGTTGTAATTGATAGTCAGTTCCAGGTAAATCATCTGTCACTGTCATAGCACTGTTTGCATCTATAAATATTCTGGTTTGTTCCTGAGGTGAACCATTGAGATCATAGATGTAAACCTTTGTATTCGTAACTTCATTGTTAGCTAAGATGTTATCCTGATTCTTCATAAATTTAGAGCACCCTAAATCTGGAATAATTTTTGATAAATCATCTATAGTCTCATTAAAATTTACGCTTCTTGTATTCATGGCAGCATTATAGGTGACAACACAACCATTTTCATCTCCAAATATAGCATTATAACAAGCATTTGCTGAAGAAACATATGGAGCAACCCCTCCCCATGATACATGATCTTCAATAATGAATATATTATCATCTTGGGGTATGGTTGTTTGGACAAAACTTTCAGATTTGTAACCAAATGAAGCAAGTAAGAAAGTTGTTTTAAAAGTACTGAGATTATATTGAGCTTGCGTGGTGGGGTAATAATTGCTCACATGAAAAACATCCTGTCCATTATGATACATATACCCAGGTGAGACTTGATTTGTGATGCTAAAGAGGCAGGTTTGCAAGTTTTTGTTGTAAAATGAAACTGAATGGTTCCAGGGAAACTTCAACCAAGAGATTGTATTACTACCTAAAGGATCTATATAAACCGGATTATAAATAGAAATTGCTGAAGGTGAAGAGATCGGATCTAAATCTCCGGTTAATGATTGAAAATTATATCCCTGATCCAGTCTGACAAAATTATTATTCGAAAACAGATATTTGTTTTGAGTAAAATCGGTTAATAAAGCTGAACATATGTCATTCAAATTTGCCT
The DNA here is from genome assembly GCA_963678255.2 of Cloacimonadales bacterium (SeqCode). Classification (GTDB taxonomy): domain Bacteria; phylum Cloacimonadota; class Cloacimonadia; order Cloacimonadales; family WRIO01. Next base: position 238,073 of record OY782778.1, on the reverse strand, counting down.
CAGGGGGTACAACCTTGCTAGCGATATGAGTTATTGCATTATCGTACCTGTTTTTTAAGTTAATCATATGTAAAACCTGATTATTACTTGAATTCCTTGAAACAAAGTAAAAATGCCCATCTGAATCAATCACTGGCTGAGTTAATGTTTTTCCTAAAGGATTTGTCGTTAATTTTGATAAGACGTTAGACTCAAAATTAAAAACCTCGCCATAATAAGAGACTATTAGCATGCGATTATTAGTTTCTGATAGCTTTTCATAAACAACGGGTTTATCAAAATAATCATTAGCCCCAACATTAAGTGAATAAGTATAATCTGTTGGATTTGCTGAGGAGATATCAACCACATGAAATAATCGGATTCCGGGAATATAAAGCTTGTTATCATGTAAAAAAGGAGTTGCCATAAACTCATATTTAAATGAATTCGAGCCAGTTCTTCTTTCCTCTACTCGAAGATTTAATTTCCAGTCAAGTCGTAAATCTTCATTTTCGACATTTAAGCTCATCAAATATCCGCTCTTGTTTAATATGATTAAATGTTTTTGATTATCGGTACCTTTGTAAAGCACGGGACTTGCCCAACATCCTGTACCACTATCATAACGCATATCTCCTTCTGTTCCGGATAGAACAGGAGAATATTGTACAACAGTAGAATAGTAATTTCTAAGTAAACTTTGTTCTTGTTCATTATAGCCATTTGGATTTTCAAACACAGCCTCATCCATTTGATTGATATGAATTTGAGAAAAACTCCAAGGGAAGGCATTACTATTAACTATCCCAAAACGTACTAAACTACCTTTCTTTGGTACAGGTGCATAAATCTGACTATTGTTTGTTCCGTCAAAGTCATCTAAACCAAAGCTGGTTGCATAAAATCTAATTCCATATGTACCTGGATCTTCAGGATCAACAGCAATTGTATTTCTAAATCTGTCATCTATAAGATGATGTGCTTCTGGCTTTTCACGAAGAGGTGGTTTGGGACCTGGTCCTGGTCCTGGTATGTTTGTGTCAGTACCAGTTATTACATCTGTGGCATAACATACATATATCATTAATATATAAATAAGCATAAAGATTGTTCTTGTTTTCATTTAGCCTCCATTAAATTTTAAAAATTATTAAGATCTGAAAGATTTAAGAATGCTTTAATAATAGCTAATGAAAATTGTTTTTATCCGAAGGTATGTGTAAGGATATGTTTTTAAATGGTAAAAATAATATTAAGTCAGGTATATATAAGCTAAGTATATATATATATATATATATATATACTTACAAGATTATACCTATTCATACAATATCCTTTTAGTTTTTTTACTTATACACTTTGATTAAGAGTATTAAGTTTTTTTTACTTTGTCAAATAAAAAAATTATTTTTTTATAAAGATCATTTAGAGAATGCTCAAAAATTCACTAAAGACCTCAATAAATCATAGTTTCTTAACTCTCACACATATAACTTTAAAGGTCTTTTCTAAAGAATTCTTAAGCTTTACACAAACAAGAGCTCCAAGGAACTCTCCTTTAGCGACAAGGCTCTATCTCTTCAATGTTTAGTTCTCAAATAATATAGAAAGTAATAATTATCGACTAAATTCTCAAGTTATTATCAATATTAAAATTACTAAAAAGAAAAATTATCTTGACGATATTTGATATTTTCTTAAAATTTCATATTTAAATGAGTGTGTATTTTAAAAGTGTGGTCATTTCTATAAAAATAATCAATATTGTTTCTTTATAATGACTAGTGATTATTGTTAATCTGAATTTTATTCAGTATAGAAGGGAGTTGAATTTGGAAACTGTTGAAAAATATACTATTCCTGAGATTTTTAGCAATACTGTAAAAAAATTTGGTAATCGCGTTGCATTATCCATGGTTAATGGAACCCCATTAAATTATAATGAACTGGAAAAACAAGTAAAAAATGTGATAGAATTTTTAAAAAATCAGGGTATTGGAAAATCAGATAAAGTTGCAATTCTCAGTGAAAACTTGCCTCAATGGGGTGTGGCTTATTTAGCAGTCACTTGTATGGGCGCTATCGTTGTTCCCATTCTTAAGGATTTTCACAGTAATGAAATCATGCACATTCTCAGACATTCAAATTCAAAACTGGTTTTTGTATCCAATAGCTTGTATGACAAAATAATGATTGAAGAATTTGGTACAAACATTCCCTTAGTAATGATAGAAAACTTTCACATTATCCCTTCTTATATGCCAAAAGAAGGGCTAAGAGAATTATTTAGTGAAGGTTCAATAAGTTACACAAAACTAAAGAACAAAGCATTTAAAGCAATAGGGATAAAGAAGTATGTAGTAGAAGAAAATGATATAGCAGCCATAATCTATACATCAGGGACAACTGGAAGCTCAAAGGGAGTCATGTTAACTCATAAAAACATTGTAAGTGATGCTGTGCTCACCACTACTTATATTCAAAAAGTTGATGAAAATGATCGAATGATCTCGATATTACCCCTTGCTCATACTTATGAATGCACATTAGGTTTTATTATTCCCATGCTTAAAGGAGCAAGTGTCTATTATCTGGACAGACCCCCAACAGCCTCAATATTGATCCCAGCCATGCAAAAAATTAAACCTACTATGATTTTAACGGTTCCATTAGTTATAGAAAAAATATTTAAAGTTCAGATTTACCCTCAATTAAACAAAAACAGACTATTAAAAATTTTATATTCATTTCCACCAGCCAGAAAATTACTGCACCAGATATCAGGGAATAAACTACAAAAGCTATTTGGAGGGAAAATTCATTTTTTTGGTATTGGCGGAGCCAAATTATCTTATGAAGTAGAAAGATTTCTTTGGGAAGCTGGTTTTCCTTATGCCATTGGTTATGGCTTAACAGAGACATCTCCCTTAATTGCTGGCGGAGGACCCTCAGCCATGAAATTCCGCTCTACTGGAATAACCATTCCTGGGGTGCAGGTTAGAATTGCTAATCAGGATCCAAAAAATGGTGAAGGTGAAATCCAAGTTAAAGGCGATATTGTTATGTCAGGATATTATAATGATAAAGAAAAGACAGAGCAAGCTTTCACTGATGATGGGTGGTTTAAAACTGGTGACTTAGGTATTTTAAAATCGGATAATTATTTATACATAAAAGGAAGATTAAAAAATGTAATTATTGGGAGCAGTGGAGAAAATATATATCCTGAAGAATTAGAATCTGTCATAAATCAAAACGAATATGTTCTAGAATCTCTAATTTATCAACAAAATGGCAAACTTGTGGCCAGAATTCATTTAAACTACGAGTTGATTGATCGTGAAATTGGCAATCATAAATCAGGAGTTATCAGTGAACAAAAATATATCGATAAAACATTAGAAAATATTAGATTAAACATCAATAACAATGTTTCCAGTTTTTCCAAAATACAAAAATTAATTGAGCAAAAAGAACCATTTGAAAAAACACCAACTCAAAAAATAAAAAGATTTTTGTATGAGAACTAGATTATCATGATAGTTTCTTTCAAAATGAATATCTACTTGCATAAAAAAATTCTTCACAACTGATACACTCATCAGAGTTTAATTAAAGGTTATTGCTTGCTTTGACCTATCCATACAACTCAAACGTTTTTTTATAAACAACTATTCAAGACTATTAGTATTCTCCTTAACATAACTGAATAGCCCTTTACAATGAAAATTAGATTAGCTTGACAAATTAACTCAAATCTGTTATATTGTATTAATTAAAGAAAATGGGGAGAAGTCATGATTTTTAATCAGGACTATACATTTGAGAATAATCAAGTTATGTATTTTGCTCTAAACAGGTTTGAATGCTATATTAAATATTCTGATAAATGCTGGAAGCTCAGTTATCGCTATTTAAATGAAAGTAAAAAGCCTATTGCAGAAACTGTGCCCGTTTTTGAGAAATATATGCTGGAAACATGGGTCTTTGAAAAGCCCTGTAATACTATAAAATTCATGCCTCGTCTTCCAGATAAACCTGTTTTAGCTGAATTCTTTAACCCAACTTATGTCCTACCTGGACAATCTATTGAACTGTTTGAAATTGTCCCTTTAATGATAGATATTATTCTTGAAGGTAATATTCAAATGTCCTTAAAGAAGATCCCTATCTATCCGTTCTCTTTGACCTGGCTGGGAAATCTGTCTGATGGAGAACTATGTTATCATGATGAAGCAGAAACCATCTTTAGTAAAGATTCAATAAATTATGAAAATGGGACCATTATTTGCCCGATTCATATCTATAATTCATCAGAGGAATCGTTCTCATTAAAACAATTATCTATTAGAACCGAGTTTCTCTCGATTTTCTGTAAAAACAACATTTTCTGGTCTGATAAAATGAAAATTGATTATCAGGGTGAAAATAAAGATGCCCCCCTTGAAATCCTTAATTCCTATGGCAAACAACAAGGTTATGAACTTATATGTCCAGCAAGAGAAGATATTCAACTCTCAAACGGGATTCTTAAACGCCTCAGTAATTTAAAATCACTTATGATGTAAGGATTAATAATGAATATCTTAAATCAATTTCAATTTTCCGATTGGCTGACTTCAGATAGAATTTCAGCTTTAGTACGATTTCTATTAACTCTAATCATCGGGATTCCTTTGATGAAAATATTAACAAAAGTTTTTATAAAAATCATCAAAAATTACCTGACTGTACAAAGTGAAATGCTGGCTAAACGTTTTATCTGGTATATACTGCTAATCATGGTTCTGGTGTCCGCACTCAATCAGCTAGGTTTTAAACTTTCAGCTCTTTTAGGTGCAGCTGGTATTTTTGGGGTTGCCATTGGTTTTGCTTCTCAAACAAGTTTTTCAAATTTGATTAGTGGAATGTTTATGATTTCTGAAAAATCATTTTCGGTTGGAGATATTATCCAAGTAGGAAATACTGTTGGAATCGTTTTATCAATAGATCTATTATCAGTAAAATTAAGAACCTTTGATAATAAATTTGTCCGCCTTCCTAATGAAAACCTGATCAAATCTGAACTAACTAATATCAGCCGATTCCCAATCAGAAGGGTTGATGTGATGGTTGGGGTTGCCTATCATGAAGATCTAAATAATGTGATAAATATTTTAAATGATGTAATTAGACAAAATCCTTATGCTTTGCATGAACCAAACCCAATGGTTTTAGTGGATAGTTTTGGTGACTCTTCTGTTAATATAAAATTAGGGATTTGGACTCAAAAAGAAAATTTCTTAAATCTTTCAAATTCCATTCGTATTAACATTCATGAACGATTTAAAAAAGAAAAAATTGAAATACCTTTCCCCTATCGTACTTTAACATTCTCTGGTGAGATTCCAATTAAAATAGAAAAAAATATATAAGAGGGTTTTATGCCAAAAACCATAAATGAAATTCAGAGTGTTCTTGGGAGAATAGATAATCTTCCAACTTTGCCGATGGTCGCTTCCGAATTAATTCGTATCCTTGGAAACAGCACCACTTCAATGGGTCAAATAAGTGAATTAATGAACAATGATCAGGCTATTACTGCAAAAGTGTTAAAAATTGCCAATTCTGCTTATTATGGAATTAGAAACAAAGTAGATACTCTAAGAACCGCTCTGGTTATTCTAGGCGTTAATGAGATTACCAATATTGTTATCGGAGTTTCCTTAATTAAAGTTTTTGATAACGAAGCAAAAGGGTTGTTCGATCATAAGTCCTTCTGGAAACATTCTGTTTATACTGCTCATATTTCCAGATGGCTCTCAAAAACTTTTACCATACCATTTCATGGAGAAGAATTTACCTCTGGTTTGATCCATGATATAGGAAAAATAATTTTAGATCAGTATTTTCACCCTGAGTTTGTTAATATATGCAAATATATGGAACTTTTTCCACAAGATCAGATCTATGATATTGAACAAAAAGTTCTTGGTGCGACTCATATGGAATTAGGCTTTTGGCTTGCAGATAAATGGAAAATTCCTCAACATATTCAGACGGGCATATTATACCATCATAAACCTGAAAAAGCCCCCGATAATACCGAATTATGTTGCCTGGTCAATATCGCGAATGTAATGAGCAATTATCAGGTTAATAGTGAAAGATATGAAAGAGGCTTTATAGAAATTCCAAAATCATTTGCTTGGGAAAAACTTTGTAAAATTCGAAAGATTGATTTTGAGTCGATTAAAGAGAATTTACCCGAAGAGATGGAAAAAGCAAACGCTTTTATTAATCAAGTAATTTAGTTTCAGGTTTATATGCAATTTAAATATTTATTTGGACCTGTCTTATCCAGGAGGCTGGGTTTATCTTTAGGGGTTGATCTGGTTCCATATAAAGTTTGTTCTCTTGATTGTGTCTATTGTGAAGTGGGAAGAACCAACAATCTCACTTTAAAACGAGACAATTATTCTTCAATTGATGAAATTCTCGCAGAACTAGATAATTTCCTATCAAATAATCCCCAACTTGATTATATCACTTTGTCTGGTGGAGGAGAACCTACTCTACATAATCAGATTGACAAACTTATTTCCTTCCTAAAAAATAATTATCCCCAATACAAAATTGCTTTAATTACAAATAGTACGCTTTTATGGGATGATACCCTACGTTTTCAAATTCAGGATATAGATTTAATTCTGCCTTCCTTAGATGCTGTTAGTCCAGAGATATTTCAGACTATAAATCGGCACGTTGAAGGATTAACTGCTGATATGCTAATTAATGGATTAATCGAATTTAGAAAAATCTTTCATAAACCTATGTGGCTGGAAATCTTTATCATCCCGAACATTAATGATACAGATGAAGAAATTGAAAAACTAAAACAAGCTTGCATAAAAATCAAACCTGATATCGTTCAATTAAATTCTCTAGACAGACCAGGAACAGAGAGCTGGGTACAAAGTTCTTCAAGAGAATCTCTTGATGCTATTGCTACAAAATTATCTCCACTTAATGTGGAAATTATTGCAAAAATAAATTATAATCTTCAATCGCCTTTATATCAAAAAACAGTAATGGATAATATTTTTAATTTAGTAAAATTAGTCCCTTGCAGTTTAGAAGAGCTGTCTTCTACACTATCCATTCATATAAATACTATTTTAAAATATTTATCAATTCTGATTAAAGAAAACAAAATCGGAGAGATTAAAGAAGATAAAACAAACAAGTATTATGCAATAATCGGGGAGGTCAAATGAACTCTACTACAAAACAATTATTAATCATAATCCTGTTCATCTCAATCGTTTCTTTATGCTTTGCTAATGGAGAAGAAGATGAAAAAATGGGAGGAAGTATAATAGTTGGTGCGACCACCATGAATGGACAAAACTTTCAACAAATTGGATTAAGAGCTGATTTACCTTTTTGGAAAATTGGTTTTGGATTAGACATACAACTCTATATTGATGATCAGGGAAATGTCAGAAAAGAGGATTGGGATGAGTTTCAAGACTACCTTGATAAAATTTATTATATCCGATGGGCTCATAAAGGAGATCCTTTTTATTTAAAGGTGGGCGGATTGGAAAACAGCACTTTAGGTTATGGTATTGCTGTGGACAATTATTCAAACATGATTCAATATCCCACCTATAAAAGAATTGGAATGGAATCTTCCTTCCAGTTTGATAAAATTGGTGGAGAACTTTTTATAAACAATTTTAAAGAGTTTTTGCAGGACAATCCTGGAATGGTTTTAGGGTTGAGAGGAACTTATCAAACAATGGGAAAACTGAAAATTGGGGGCTTCCTAGCCTCTGATTTTAATGAATACAATGGACTGTTTGATACAGATAACGATGGCTATCCAGACGCTATTGATAAATATCCCAATGATAAAGACCTTGTGGTTGAACGGGAAAAATGGGAACAGGATTTAGCTGGCTACCCCAATGCCGACATTACTTTACAAACACTATTTGATGCTGGAATTGTTGATTCTACCAAACGAGAAGGTTTGCCTCAGTACGCAGACTCTTCTTCAACAGTTACCATCATGGGGATGGATGCAGGTTATGCTTTATTGGAAACCGATTTGCTTAAACTGGATGTTTATACTCAAATTGCAAAAATAATTAATTACGGCTCAGGCTTTTCGTTCCCTGGAGTTCGTTTTAAAATTGGCCCTGTCACTGCTACTGCTGAATATAGACATGCCAATGAAAAATTCCTGTTTGGTTATTTTAACCAAACTTATGAAATTGAAAGAGCTAGAACATTTGGTTCTCATATCATAAAAAAAAGTCAATTTCTTGATACAATTGAAGCTATGAATGGTTATTATGCAGGGCTCTCTTTTGATCTATTCAAATTGGTTGTATTATCGGTGAACTATCAAGATTTAAGAGGTGACTCCCTTTGTGCAAAATCTCTCCGAGGTTCTGTTTCTATCAAAGAGAACCTAATCCCGAAAGTATCCACTGCAAAAGTATATTATTCTCAGGACAATGTTAATGATTTATCTGAATATAAGACCCCAAGTACGATCATGGGTTATGTCATTGGTTTTAATATTTCTGATGGTGTCTCCATAAATTTCGATCATCGTTATACCTTTGAAGACAGAAATGGAGACGGAAAAATTCAGGGAAAAGATGAGACCATTAAATCCGTTTCAATTTTTACAGCCATTAAGTTTTAATGAATTTGAATACATACTTTGATAATGGAGCGACCAGCTTTCCTAAGCCTTTAGAGGTAGGAGAAGCCATGCTTCAATATTTGAATGAGATTGGTGGAAGTTACGGAAGATCCACTAGCAAAAACTGTCTATCAATTGCTCGTTTGTTTTATGAAACAAGAGAACTGGTGGCAAACCTGATTCAAACAAATCTTATTGAAAATATAACGTTCACGCTAAATGCAACACAAGCAATAAACACGATTTTAAAAGGATTTTTAAAACCAAATGATCATGTTTTAATTTCACCTTTAGAGCATAACGCAGTTGCTCGTTGTTTAAATAACCTGTGCTTAAATAAGAATATTACCTTCGACTTTTTACCTGCTGATCCAGATGGATTCATTTTAGTAGATCAAATTAGACCCTTTATCAAAAAAAATACGAAACTCATAGTAGTTTCTCATCAATCAAATGTGAATGGATTAATACAACCAATTCATGAAATTAAAAAAAGTATGCCAGATATTCCTATTTTAGTAGATGTTGCACAATCTCTTGGACAAACATCAATATTCTGCGATGCTTGGAATATCGATTTTTTAGCATTTACAGGTCATAAGAGTTTATATGGTCCTCCTGGAACAGGAGGGCTTTTTATTAGAAATCCACAATTAGTGGACACTCTGATTGAAGGTGGAACAGGAAGCTTTTCTGAATCTATTACAATGCCAGAATTTTCACCTGATAAATTTGAAGCAGGAACGCCCAACATCGTTGGCATTTTTGGTTTAAATGCAGCTTTAAAAAACCCTCCCAAAAAAATATTCTCTGATAATGCTTTTTATACATTATTAAAAAGTATTGATACTTTGGAGATTTTTGAATTAATTAAAGCTAAAGATTATCAGCATCAAGGCTATCTGTTTTCACTATACCCATTATATCATGATTGTTCTGAGATAGCAGAATTATTACTGAATAATCATCAAATTGTTACTAGGGCAGGTTTACACTGTTCTCCTTTGGCACATCAATATTTAAAGACAAAGGATAAAGGAACAATACGATTTTCCTTATCGGCTTACCACACAGATCAGGATTTATATAATCTTCAAAATGCTATATTTTTAACGACAAAATCTTTGGATCATCATGAATAAATCATTAAATAAGAGTAATTGGCAAAAACATAAAATATATCTTTACACTTTTTCTGTATTATTCTATTATTGTTCAAATATATAAGAGAGAAATGGAATGTTTCTTTCAATAAATTTTAGTCAATATATCAAAATAAAGGGGATAGGATTATGAAAAAAATAGTATTTTTACTATTAAGCATCTTAGTTTCTTTTCATCTATTAGCTGTTGTAGAAGAAACAGCTTCATTTAAAGCCTTCCTGTATGGCTCAGCACCTTCTTGTCAGTATGACAATTGGATTAGCCATATATCTGAAGGTATAGCAATACCAAACTACAATCTGTACGCTCCATTTGATCGTCAGTTAACTGGTTTTGGTGCTTATGTAACGCCGAATGCGTCAGAATTATCTGTTTGGGAAACTGCAGTCTCTTCCTTTATTAATGGAGATTTGGAAGTAGCTCAAACCATTTTAACAAACAACAACATGCCTTATACTGTTGTAATCTTCCACGATACAGATACAGGAAGACAGTATAATATGTTAAGAGAAAATCTAAATCTTACTTATGTAGATAACAACAATACTCCTGATGATCCTAATGATGATGAAATTGGTTCATTCAGTAAAGGTTGGGGATTATATGTTTGTTGGCCAGATGCTCCTCAACCAGTCATTGTTGATGTATGTCACCCTACAGATGACTTTATTGCACCACCTGTTGCTTACAGAGCATTTGTCGAATGGCAAGGCAAATACCTTTTAATCGCAGGAGCAGGCAGAGAAGTTTTATGGTCCACATCTTCACCTCCTTATACAAACTCAAAATCTTTAAGTGATCCATCACGAATTGCTAATCATCCTTTCAGTAAAGCCTATGCATTATTCTGTGATAATGTCCGTACACAATTTAACACCAGAGAATTTAGTGCCCAAATACATAGTTATGATTGGAACAGGCATGCAGGCTATCCAAGTTTACAATTATCTGTTGGGAATACCAGAACCAATCCGAACCTTCCCACCCGTGATCTTTCTTCATCAAAACATGATATGTTGAACACTTTAGGTCATGTTGTTTTCCCACAAAACTCCATTGGTGTTCACTCTCAGGTAGATTTAGATGATTATATTAGTGTCTGGTATGATACATATCCTTTTACTGTAGTTGAAAATGACAGTAGTGTTCAAGTAAGCAATTATATTGATTTACCAGGATTTTTACAAAATGTTCAACAGAATAAATCTTGGGAAAACTGGTCAGACTGGGATCGTTTTGATCCTTTCTTCCATATTGAAATGGATGAATTACCAAATTGTTATACTCAAAATACCAATAACTATTACTGGTTTTATGGATATGATCCTCAGACAGGGACATATAACAGAGAAAAACTTTTTGATAATGCGGTCGAATATTATTCAAAATGGGTTGATGGTATGGCAACTGTTATCCCTGAAATGACAGCAAATAATGACAATCAAATACCAACTACTCCACAAAACTTTGCAAAAGTTTCTGACTCTTTCAATTATATTCGTTTAGGTTGGGATCCAATAGATTCTTATGATTTTTACTCATATGAAATTTTGTATGCCACACAACCTCTCACTGAAACCAATTATACTGTTTTTGACAGAACCAATAACTCTGAATTAGGTTCCTTACTTTGTAATCAAATTAGTGTAACAGGTTTATTGCCAAATCAAAATTATTATTTCAAAATCAGAGCAAAAGACTACAATAATAATGTTTCAGATTTATCTCCTCAGGTTGTAGGAACAACGGGTCCTGCAAATATTGATCAGGTATATGCTTTTGGTAATGAGAACAAAATAACAGTAAAATGGCTGGCAGTTACCCAAAATCAAAATCAAGGATTTAAAATTGAAAGAAAATCTGGAAGTTCCAACTTTGTTCAGATAGCAGATTGGAATTCTACACCTTCTTTAGTTGGAAATACTGCTAGTAATGTTTACTATAGCTATGACGATGCGAATGTGAGCAATAACACTGTCTATACCTACAGAATTAGCGCGGTAAACGCATCAAACTTTATTACCCCGCACTATTATCAGCCCCAAGCTCAATTACAACCTGTTTATACACTTTACTTAAATAATCAATCTAATACAATGACTGATTCTTTAAAATTTAGTAAAAACATGTTTGCTACTGATGGAAAAAATACTAACTTTGATATCGTTCGTTCTTCATCTGTATCTGGAGACTATGTGTTTGCTGCATTTTATGAACAATATTGGTCAAACTATGGTGATTACCTAAATCTTGAAACTTATGGCGATTATAACACCAATAACGAATATAAAGTTTTTGTCATCAAAGCTAAGTCCAATCAGTTAAACCAACCTTTGACTTTCAGTGTATCTAATAACTTTAACAGAAATACTGAAAAACTTTACCTAAGAGATTTAACAACAGGAGTTTTTACAAACCTTGAAACTACCGATTATAGCTTTACCGTTGCTAATGCAAATGAGAGAACTTTCCAATTAATTTGGGGTAATTTCCAGCCAACACCTACAGTATCTGAAGGGACTAACCGAGTTTACAGATCAGGAAATGCTATATCTTTTGCTTGGACAGTTGGTTTTTCATTCCTAAACAGCTCAATAGATTTGTATCTAAAAAATGATACTGACAGTTTATTTGTAGCTTCAAATCTTGCAGCTGATGCAACAACATTCCAGTTTAATGTGCCAGATAACCGAACACTTCATTATGCTAAGCTTTATGTTCGTTGTAATGCCCAAGATGGAGAACATATCCTTGCTGAATCTCCTTACACAATAGGAATTCTTCCAAGCACCCTCAGCTTTGATATTCAAAATGGTTTGAATTTAATATCTAATCCATTTTATCAAAATCTTGTAAATGTAAATCAATTTGGACCGAATGCTGTTGCTTATACTTTCTTAGATTCAATTTATACGACCAGCACACAGTTATCTCATAATGTTGGATATGCTCTGAATACTCAATCCAGTTATAATCTAAACCTTTCTTATCAAATCTTCACTGAAGAAATCCAGAAAACATTAAATATTGGATGGAATCTTTTAGGCAATCCTCATTATTGTCCTTATAATGTTAAAGATTTAAAATTTGTTTTAGGACCAAATACTTATACCTATGGCGAATTGCTACAACAAGAAATCTTAGGACCCAATGTTTATGTATATAGAGATGGAAAATATATGTCCACCAGTGTGATCAATCCTTATGAATCTTTCTTTATCTATTCAAGACAAAATACAGATGTAACCTTGCAATGTATTTTCACACCATACAATTTAGCTGGAGCTAATATTGAAAAGAACAGTGTTTGGGAAGCCAAAATCTTAGCAGAACAAACAGGTATTGATACAGATGAAATCATTATCGGTTCTACATTTAATAAAAACTCATCCATTGATATTGAATACGATTCTCCTGAACCACCCAAAAAACCTAATATGCCAAATTTATCATTCTATATTCCTGTAGATCCAGTTGCGAATGAATATGGGTTTAGTAAATTAAATACCTATTTTGTTCAACCTTTTACAACAACAGAAGCAGAATTCAAAGAAGTAGATTTCAAAATCAATATCACTGATTTAGCACCAATTACTTTTACCGTTGACAGAAGCAAATTCCCAACAAATTATTCGGCTAGAATCGTTATCAATAATGAAGAACATATCATTCATACTAATGGCTCATATACTTATGCTCCAAGCGCCGTTGGTTTGGTGAGTGGTAAAATCAGAATTGGTAATGAATTTGTAAGCAATCAGGATGTCACAGCTAAACCATTATCACTAAAAGCTTATCCAAATCCTTTCAATCCAAACACAAATCTATTCTTTAACTTACCAAAATCTGGGAAAGTTGAATTAGCTGTCTATAATATCAAAGGCCAAAAAGTTCGTTCATTAGTAAATGAAACTTTAAAAGCTGGAGATCATACTATAATTTGGAATGGAAAAGATAACAGACAGAAGTCATGTGCATCAAACATTTATTTTGTTCGTTTAAAAGTAAATGGAAAAACAACCAATGTAAAAAAAATTACTTTATTAAAGTAATATAAACAAGCTTATCTTATAGGAGTGAGCCATCTGGCTTACTCCTTTTTTAATTATATATTTATGATATAATTTTTAGTCTTGGTCATATAGCATTTTTTACTGATAAATCTAATACTGAGTATAAACCCATTCTATATAAAACAATTTTTAAATGATTTAGGAGTTAAAATGAAGAAAGCAAGAAAAATTAATTGGCACGAAGAATGCGTTTTAAATTAAAAAAGAATATTAGGAGTATAATATGTTCTTGGAAATAAAAAACCTGTCAAAAACATATTCCAATGGAGTTCAGGCTTTGAACAACCTGTCATTAGATATTTCAACAGGAATGTTTGGATTGTTAGGACCTAATGGAGCTGGTAAATCAACTTTAATGAGAACAATAGCCACTTTACAGGAGGCTGATCAGGGAAGTATTCATTTTGATGGATTGGATGTGTTAAAAGAAAAGCACGAAATCAGAAAGATATTAGGTTATTTGCCTCAAGATTTTGGTTTGGATCCAAAAGCCAAAGCAGAAGAAATGCTTGATTTCTTTGCAGTGTTAAAAGGAGTCGTAGATAATAAACAAAGAAAAGAAGTTGTCAGAAATCTGTTAGTGCAAACAAATCTTTATGAACACAGAAAGAAGAATTTAGGGACCTTTTCAGGCGGTATGAGGCAGCGTTTTGGGATAGCACAAGCATTAATTGGAAACCCTAAACTTTTAATAGTAGATGAACCGACTGCGGGACTTGATCCTTCTGAACGTGTCAGATTTCATAATTTACTAAGTGAAATTGGTGAGAATATCATAATTATTCTTTCTACACACATAGTTGATGATGTTAGTGAGCTTTGTACAAAAATGGCGATAGTAGATCAGGGAACTGTGTTGTTTAATGGAGAACCGGCTAAAGCTATCGACAGTATGCATGAAAAAGTATGGAAGAAGATCATAGATAAGAAAGAGCTTGAATCAGTAAAGAAACAATATAAGTTATTAACATCAAAACTTTTTACAGGAAAAACAGAAGTAAGAGTCTATTCTGACACACCTTTGGATAATGGATTTATCTGTGCAGAACCAAATTTGGAAGATGTCTATTTCCATTATATTAGTTCTGGGAGGGAATAATGATTTTTAAAATCATTCAGAATGAACTAAGGTATCGGTTTAAACTCATTTCAACATATGTATATTTCTTTATATTCTTTTCTTTAAGTTTTTTAATCATGAATGTAGCTGGTGGTGCGATACCAGGAGCACAGGTGAACATGTTTAGAAGTGGTGAGAATGTTTTTGTTAATACACCTGTTACGATTAGTATGTTAACTGTAGCTTTGTTTTATTTTTCACTCATCATTGTAGCTTCCGTATTTGGCAATACAGCCGTAAAAGAATTTGAAGAAAATAGTTTTTCTTTGTTTTTTACAAAACCGATCAAAAAATCAACCTTTATAATAGGCAAGTTTTTAAGTGCTGTATTAGTTAATTTATTCATATTTTCTTCGATTGGGATTGGTTTTTTTATAGCCACACTCATGCCTTATCTGGAAGCAACCAAGATTGGACCTAATCACTTATTATCCTATTTACAACCCTATTATCTATTTATCATCCCTAACCTTCTTTTCACAGGATCCATCTTCTTTATGTTAGCCTTGTTTTCCAGAAAACTTATAAATGCTTATATTGGAGCAATTAGTCTTTTTCTTGGGTACATGGCTGCGACTTCCTTATCTTCTGATTTCACCAACATGAAAATTGTAAGTTTACTTGATCCATTTGGCCTCAGCACAGGAATGCTTCTGGTTCGCTACTGGTCACCCGCTCAGATTAATACAGATTTATTTTCTATACAAGGAGATTTACTTTATAATCGTTTGTTATGGATTGGGATCGGGCTCATTATTTTTATTACATTTTTAAAATTGTTCAAAATGTCTTATACTATTGATTTTAAGAAAAAAGTTGTAAAACAAAAAAAAGCAATGAAAATTCCTGAAATCACCTTAGTAAAGAATATAAAACTTAATTATAATAAAGTGTTGTATCCCTTATATCGTTGGACAATTTATGAATTTAAAAGCATCGTTTCTAATTTGTATTTTCTAATAATTATAGTCGGATATTTATTCTTTTTGATTACAACTGCGACCCAGTTAGGTTCTGTATATGGTACAACCACATATCCGGTAACCTATATCATTTTAGAAATGCTCACAGGGAATTATCTCCTTTTTTCACTTATTGTTAGCACTTTTTACGCAGGAGAGCTAATATGGAAAGAACGTATAAACAAATCTGATCAGATAATGGACACTATGCCGTTTAAAGACGGGATCGCCTTTTTTTCAAAGCTTTTTTCGATTTTATTAGTTCAATTATTATTAGTATCGTTCATAATCATTGTTGGAGTTATAACACAAGCCGTTCAGGGTTATTATCATTTTCATTTTTCACAATACTTTTTTGACTTGTTTATACTTCGCTTCCCTTCAATCATAGTTTACGCATTACTAGCCATGTTTATGCAAGTGATTTTTAACAACAAATATGTTGGATATTTTGCAGTAATAGCAGTCTATGGATTACTTATGGTTATGGGAATGTTATCCATTACTCATAACCTTCTAATGTTTAACAGTGCCCCAAGTTTTTCTTATTCAGAAATGAATGGATATGGTCATTACTTATTGGGATTTTTTAGTTTTAAATTTTACTGGTTTTTATTTTCATTTATATTAGGATTAATTGGATTAAAATTATGGTTACGTGGAAAAGAAACATCTTTAATGATCCGTTATAAAAATTCTCAAAATAATAAGAAGATCACAAACAAAGTAATTTATCTCACAATTGGGTTATTTCTAGTTGTAGGTGGCTATCTATTTTATAATACAAACATATTAAATGAATATCATAGACCCAAAACATATGAAAAAATCTATGCAAAGTATGAAAAGAAATATAAATACTTAAATAAACTTGTACAACCAAGAATTACGGATGTCTCAGTAAAGCTTGATTTAACACCATCCACTAGAGATATTTCTGTAAAAGGCAAATATGTTTTAAAGAATAAAACAAATAATGTAATAAAAAATATTGTTGTAAATTACAACCCAGAGATAAAAGACTATCAATTAACCTTTTCTTCAAAGACAGTTTTATTACAGAAAGATAAAGATTTTGGACTTTCAATTTATAAACTAGAGAATCCATTATTACCAGGAGATTCCATATCATTGGCATTTCAGGGCAATTATCGTGAAAAAGGAATTTCAAATGAAAGAGCTAGTACTTCTCTGGTTAACAATGGCACATTCTTACATAATGACTTCTTCCCCAGTATAGGTTATAATTCGAGTTATGAGCTTCAAGGTGTTGACGCCCGTAAGCAACAAGGTCTCCCCAAAAAAGAACGTATGGCTAAGATTGATAACCAAAAAGCCAGAAACAACGTGTATGTCTCTTCTGATGCAGATTGGGTCAATTTTGAGGCTGTGATTTCTACAGAGAATGGTCAAATTGCTATTGCTCCTGGAGATCTTATAAAAGACTGGGTAGAGGGTAACAGACATTATTATCATTACAAGCTCAATTCCCCTGCACTAAATTTCTTTACGTTTGTATCAGGACGATATGAGGTTAAAAAGGGACATGCCAAAGGGGTGGATATTGAAATCTATTATCATAAGGATCATACATATAACATTGATACCATGCTTACAGCAGCAGAAAAAAGTTTAACCTATTGTATTGAGAATTTTAATAGTTACCCACACAAAGTATTAAGAATTGTTGAAGTCCCACGTTATATCAGCTACGCTCAGTCAATACCAACCATGATACCTTTTTCAGAAGGATTAGGCTTTATTGCCAAAGTTAATCCAGACAACCCAAAAGACGTTGATTATCCTTATTATGTCACAGCACATGAGGTCTCACACCAATGGTGGGCACATCAGGTGATAGGAGCAGATGTACAAGGTTCTACGATCATGTCAGAAGCTTTAGCTCAGTACACTTCGTTAATGTGTATGAAACAAAAATATGGCAAAGAGAAAATGGGAAGATTTCTTAGATATGAGTTAGACAGTTATCTTCAGGGCAGAAGTAACGAATCTAGAAGTGAATTGCCTTTGTATTTAGTGGAAAATCAACAGTATATCCATTATAATAAAGGCTCATTAGTGATGTATTCTCTTCAGGATTTAATTGGTGAAAAACAGGTTAATGAAGCACTCGGAAAATTCTGCAAGGACTTTGCCTATAGAAATCCTCCGTATCCAATATCGACAGATTTTCTACCGTACATATATGATGCCATGCCAGATTCTTTAAAATCCATTGGACATGATTTATTTGAAAAGATCGTACTCTTTGATTATGGTATCAAGGATTTAAATATTAAAGAAATAAACAAAACAAATTATCAACTAACCATTCAAACTGAAAATAAAAAAGTTGAAGCGGATAGTATGGGTAAAGAAGTAGAAAGACCTTTGAATGAATATGTTGATATTGCTGTTTATAACGAAGATAATCCAATCCCTGTTTTAATACAAAAAATTCATATTTATGATAAGAAACAGAAAATCATATTTAATGTAAAAACAAAACCTGAGAAAGTCATTATTGATCCTTATTGTGAGCTAATCGATAAAAACAGAGAAAATAATGAGAAAACTACTGGTTTTAAAAAGGTAAAAAAGGAAAAGAAAGAAAAGGTATCAGCAAAGGTTACCCTATAATTTCTTAGTAAAGTATTAAAAAAGAGGCAACTATATAAGTTGCCTCTTTTGTTATTAATTCAGATAAACAAATATTAATATTTTTTTAATGGATCTAAGAATCCAAAGATATTGATAGGTAATTCACCTAAAGAATAGGAAAATCCAGCACGTAACATTAATCCACCTAAACGTATATCATCAAGCGCTGGAGGTACAACTGGAATTTCATAAGATGAAGATCCAGCTTCAATATTTGTGCTGAGAGGAGTTGTTCCTACTTTGTAATCAACACCAGCATTTAACTGTAATGCAGGAGTAACCATGTAATTAACATCTGCACCGGCTTTAAAACCAATTGCATTAACAGCTACGTTAAATTCGTTATCAGACATAATCGTAGGAGTAAAAGTCATTACGAAACGATCATAACCTGCCATAGCATTAACATTCATTGAAAGTCTCTTAAACCACATTTTTTTAGTGATGCCTAAATAAGCAGACATTGTGTAGGGAGTAATCGCATTATACAATTCATCATTAGTATCTGCTAAGGGAATGCCATACCCAACCTCAAGATTTAAAAATGTCTGACTTTTATTAATAATTGGGGCAAGATTATAAGCAAAGCCTAAATTAAATATGATCTGGTCTGTCACTTCTTTTTTAAATAGATCTGGGAGTTCTAAATCGCTTAAAACATCTTTGGGAATCTTAATACCTGATTGATAACCTGGTTTTAAGTAGAAATCAAGTCCAAGTCTGGGATATTCACGGACAATAGCACCTTGAGTAGGGCGACCATAAAAAACTTTTCCTAAAGATAAATCAGATTGATCGTTTTTATTATTACCAGTTTTAACGACTCTACCAAAACCAACTTCTTTCGTAACGGTTGAGCCATCAGCTTTTTCATAGGTTTCTTCTAAAAAGAAGCAATCATCTAAATGCAGACCTTCTTTATTTCCCAAAGGAAAACCAAAAACACCTGAGTTTCTCACTTCCATAACTTGACCACTTAATTTAAATTCAGGGATTTCTTTTGTTTTTACACCTAAATTCTTCGCCCATGCTAACATAGCATCATATTGAGCATATTGTACTACAGTTGTTGAGAAGGATTCATCACCAAAAGTAAATTCATCATAACTAGCTTTCATTCCTAAAACTTGTTTAGGATTTCTATCGGCAAAACCCATACCAGTTGTTGTAGTTGCTACTCTTAATTGCATATCTACTTTGCCATCAGGTAAAACTTTAACCTGATACCAGATGATACCGCCATTAATTGTAACATTAACTTTTCCTTCTTTATCTTCTAATTTCATAGAAGAAATAAAAGGTAAATAGATGTAGGCAGAATTCATTAATTTTGTTAATTCCTCTAAAGTTAATCCCATAGATTTACCTTTAGAACCAGCAAAGGTAGCACCCCAAGATTCGTCTTTGATATCTTTAGCACGTGCTTCTTGAATAGCAGGATCTTCTAAGATTGTTTTAATTTTAACACCAATGGTATTTCTCATGACTTCAGCTAAAGCTTCAGGAGTTATAGATCCCATGCTGTTCGCCTGATTTCTAAAATCATTTAATAAGGGTGCAGGTAACTTATTATAATCAAATCTAGGATTTTCGATATAGAATTTGACCATTTTATCAAAAAAATTATAATCAAAACTAACTTTACCTTGTATAGCCCCTGGTTTAATCCAAACAGATTCAACAGAGCTAATAGATTTTCTTTCATACTTACCTTGTTGAGCAAACAATGACAGCATCATCATGCAGATAAGTAAACATAACAGTAATTTTTTAAACATTTATCTCTCCTTATATTTAGTTTCATTTATTCAATGTAAACAAATCAAGACAACTGTCAAGAAAAAAGTAAAAAGGGTAGTTATGGAGTTAGGGAGACTGTCCAGAATAGATATGCTCCCATTAAACAACTCTCGTACTTATAGACGAGAAAAGAGAACCTATATGCTCCATATCGACGTTTTCCTGACATATTTGGCTAATGTTGAGGTTAGCAAGGTATGAGTTTTGATCAAACTCACAATTAAGATGGTGATTTTTATTAATAAGCTCTATGTGGAAGAAGAAGATAATAATTTTGAGAGTAGTATTGGATAATTAGATGAAAAGGAGTCAGGCTCATCTGGTGATCAATTTGAAAAGAGATAATCGAATCTATAATGAATAAGGACACGATAAACTATCGTGCCCTTACTTTTTTAATTTCCCATTAAAAGCAAATATTAAAGGAGTTGTTACATCCTCTAGTTATATGATACTATTTGATAAGAATCATTTTTTTGGTTGTTTTAAAATCAGGAGTTTCTAAAAGACCAAAATAAATCCCTGAAGAAATATGTTTTCCAGATTCATCTTGACCATCCCAAACAATATTATGCTGTCCGGATTTTAAACAATTTTTCATAATAGTTTTTATTTTTTGTCCTTTAATATTATAAATTGATAATACCACCTGAGAATCATAAGGCAAACTAAAAGAAATAGTTGTTGTTGGATTAAATGGATTTGGATAAACACTTTTAATAGTTGGGTAGTATAATGATGTAAAATCTTGAGGGTTATTAATTTGTTCTGTAGGAGAATATGCTAGTATATTCAAAAGGTTATTTTTTGTTTGTTCAAATTCTTTTTTAGATTTAGGTTTTAAATTTGACATTTTACCAACTGAATATTCTGCTCATTTAGAGCATAGTGTCTGATAAAATTGAGCCACTTGTCTGTTTTACTTGAGCCACCTCTCTGCTTATAAAACCACTTGCAGTATACAAGTATTATATCCATATTTTATATATGCACATTTTGTGTAAATACAAAAATGGAGGTCAAGATGACCCGTTATCGAGAAATTCTGCGAATGTACAAGCAGAACATTAGTCAAAGAGCAATTTCTTCAACTTTAGAATGCTCCCGTAACACTGTTAGCAGAGTAATTCAAAAAGCTCAGGAAGATAATCTGCAATGGTCTGATATTGAGAATATGTCAGATCAGGAAATTGAAAAACAACTTTTTCCTGATTTAAAGTCAAGAGTAAGCTATTACGAACCAGATTTCAAGTATGTACACAAAGAACTCGCCAGAAGTGGTGTAACATTATCCTTACTTTGGCTGGAATATTCTGATATATGCAGAGATAATAACCTCCTCCCTTACAAATACGCTCATTTTTGTAAACTTTACAATGATTTTACATTAAAAACAAAAGCAACTATGCGGATTGTACATAAACCAGGAGAAAAAATGGAAGTGGATTGGGCTGGTAAAACTCTGGCGCTTAAAAATAATATTAATGGTTCCTGTATTAAAGTTTATATATTTGTAGCGACTCTTCCGTATAGTGGATACTCATATGTAGAAGGCTTTTTATCCATGAACTCAGAAAATTGGATACAGGCACATATTAATTCTTTTAATTATTTCCACGGAGTTTCAAAAATTATAATACCTGATAATTTAAAAACCGGAGTTGACAAGGTTAAATGGATTAATCCGGTTATTAACAGAGCTTATGCTGATATGGCTGTATATTACGATACAGCTATTATTCCGGCAAGAGTAAGAAAACCTAAAGATAAACCAAGTGTTGAAGGAACAGTAGGAGTTATTACTTCTTGGATAATTGCAGCATTAAGAGATATTACCTTCTTTTATCTTTATGATTTAAATGAAGCAATAAGACAGAAGTTACTGGAATTTAATAAGAAACCTTTTTAAAAAAATGGATGGCAGCCGTGAAAGTGTCTTTTTGAATGAAGAACAAGAAACGCTAATACCTTTACCATTTAAAGCCTATGAACCTGCAATATGGTTAAAAAGCATTGTCCCTTATAACTATCATGTATGTGTAGAAAAAAACTATTATTCAATACCATACGAATACATTAAACATGAAATAGAAATAAGAATCACTTCAAAAATGATTGAGTTTTTCTATAATGGGAATAGAATAGCCTGTCATATTAGAAAGACAGGAGTTTCAGATCAATATCAAACGTTCCCTGAGCATATGCCTGATAAACACCAAAAATATCTTGAATGGAATACAGAAAACATATTGGCATGGTCAAGTAAAGTGGGTCATAATACCAGATTAGTCGTTGAAGGTATTATCTCTTCCTTCAAGGTCGAGCAACAATCTTACAGAATCTGTATGACTTTGTTAAAATATGCGGATAAATATACAACTGAACAACTGGAAAAAGCATGTGAAAGAGCTTTGAATTATGGAGAAAACCCTGGATTTAAAACCGTTCAGATGATTTTAAAAAATGGCAATAAGCAAAGCCTATCAGAGAATGAATCAATGGAGAATTCATCAAAAAAAAATTCTGAATATGGAATAGTAAGAGGGTCAGTATATTACAGGAGGAAAAACAAATGATAGATCAGGAAACAATCAAAAAATTATATGAGATGAATTTAAGAACAATGGCTGAAAGCTTTAAAGAACAAAGCAATAGTATTGAATACAGAAACTTATCTTTTGAAGAAAGATTTTCTCATATTGTGGAGAAAGAATGGTTAAAAAGAAAAAATAATAAGCTAAAAAAATTGATTACACAGTCTTCTTTTAAATTCCCAAATGCTTGCCTGGAAGATATTGAATACCTTGAAGACCGAAATCTGAATAAACAGCTTATTCTCAAATTGTCCTTGAATGACTATATTACAACAAAGAAAAATATCATCATAACAGGAGCATCAGGAAGCGGTATGATTGTTATATGAACTACCAATTTGTATTTATTACTCTGCAAACAAGATTTTCGTAGAAGAATATTTATCTCTTTTTGGGCAGACACACAGGTCTGCCCCTAGTGCGTTAGTGATGGATAAATATCAGATGGGTGCAAGTCCCATCCAGAACTCGCATCAAGGTTCTGTAACTGAAAGTAACTGCGTCATCGTGAGATGAGGTGGAGAGCAACTGGAGGTGAAAGGTCAGTCCGTAGCGATTGCGAACTCGATTCGGCGGGTAATTGTGTCGAGCCTCCTAGGGTAGGGCGAAGATTGATGATTAGGAAAGAAGCAGGAGTGGAATCTGAGCAATCGCCTAATACACCTGATGAGCTGTATGATGTTAAAGATGTAAGCTATGTCAGGACATTACATGTGGTTGGAGATGGAATGGTCAGAAGGTATTTATCAGTAAGCTAAGAGACCTGATAATAGGAAGAGATGTTATCAGGAGTCAGAGTTCTCATAGTAGTGATCGATGATTTGGACAACATAACCAAATCGTAACGAAGGGGAACAGGATAATGAAATTTTGAAAGGAAGTAAAGATGAAAGACAACTGTTCGATAGTGCCAGAAAAGGCTAAACAAGGGCAAGAAACCGAGACATCAGAGATTAGACAGAGATGGCAATGGGTGGAATCATCTATATGGACAGACAAGATGTTGACAGCTCTCGAAAGGGGAGTCAAAGGCGGTAAGTGGTTCAGTCTCTGTGACAAAATTTTTGACAGTGCTAACCTTTTTAGTGCATGGCTAAAAGTCAAAGCAAATAAAGGGGGTATGGGCATTGACAATATAAGCATAGAGAAATTCAGACGACATGCAGAATCAAACATACTCAAGCTAGCAGAGAAACTTCGGAGTGATAGCTATCGAGCGCAAGCAGTCAAAAGAGTCATGATTGATAAGCCTGGAAGTAAAGAAAAGAGACCACTGGGAATACCAACAGTTATTGATCGAATCGTTCAGACAGCAATTAGAAATGCTATTGAACCGATTTTTGAGAAAGACTTCGCAGACCACAGCTATGGATTTAGACCCGGTAGAGGTTGTAAAGATGCGCTTAGGGTATTGGACAAATACCTTAAAGAAGGATATCAATATGTAGTTGATGCCGATCTTAAAGGATATTTTGATACGATTCCCAAAGACAGACTTATGTCTTTAGTTCAAATGAAGATCGCAGACGGTAGAGTGCTCAAATGGATTGAAATGTATCTAAATCAGAGTATTTTCGATGGCGTCAAAACATGGACACCAGAGACAGGAACACCTCAAGGCGCTGTTTTAAGTCCACTTTTGGCAAATATTTATCTTGATCCGCTTGATAACCTGATGGCTAACAAAGGATATAACATGATCCGATATGCAGATGACTTTATTGTGATCTGCAAAACTCGAGAAGCATCCTTGAAAGCACTAGAAATAATCACAGAGTGGACGATTAAGAATGGATTAATATTACATCCGGAAAAGACTAAGATATTAGATGCTGAAGTTGATCCAATTGAATTTTTAGGCTATAGATTTTTCAAAGGAAAGAAATATCCTAAAGACAAAAGCATCAAGAAGTACAGAGACAGCATCAGGAAACACACGAGAAGAACAAACAGTATCAGTTTAGCGCAAATAATAAAGAAAATTACCCCAATTATGCGTGGGTGGTTTGAATATTATAAGCATAGCTACAAAACCACCTTTCCTAATATTGATGGCTGGACAAGACGCAGATTACGAAGTATTCTAAAGAGGTATGGAAAGCGAAGAGGTATCTCAACAATGAAAGATAATCTCAGGTATCCCAATAAGATCTTTGAAGATGCTGGGTTTTTCTCTTTAACCAAAGCCCATCATGAATTATGTCAATCTCTACATTAAGAGTAAAACATTATCTGGAGAGCCGTGTGCGGGAGAACCGCATGCACGGTTCGGAGGGAGGGGCGTCAGTAATGGTAGCGCCCCTACCCCTATCATTTACAAAAAAACAATTACGGTTGATTATTAAATTATTGGATACCATTATAAATGTGATAAATGTATGGTTAATTATAAAACATGAGATACCATTATAAATGTGATAAATGTATGGTTAATTATAAAACATGGGATACCATTATTAATGTGATAAATGCACGATTAATCATTAAATTATTGGATACCATTATAAATGTGATAAATGTATGGTTAATTATAAAACATGGGATACCATTGTAAATGTGATAAATGCACGGTTAATCATTAAATTATTGGATACCATTGATAAATGTTTAGTAGGGGCGACCCTGTGTGTTCGCCCTGTAAATTTGGAAAAGGTTCGATATTTTATATGGGTATGATTTGTGTGTTTAGGGTGTCGCTCTGCTGGAGCTATGATGTTGTTGTATAGCTGTCACTGGGCTTACACCCAGTGTTACAAAGATACCGCTCCTCTGGAGCTGATTAGCATCAGAGATGTAATATGTGTATAACCCAGATTGTAAGATCTGGGGCTGGAGATGCTCTCCAAATAAGCATCAGGAAGCAGTATGATTGTTATATGAACTACCAATTTGTATTTATTACTCTGCAAACAAGATGTGTGCAGAAAGAATTTGCTTACTCCATTTAGGGCAGACACACAGGTCTGCCCCTACATTTACAAAAAACAATTACGGTTGATTATTAAATTATTGGATACCATTATAAATGTGATAAATGTATGGTTAATTATAAAACATGGGATACCATTATAAATGTGATAAATGTATGGTTAATTATAAAACATGGGATACCATTATAAATGTGATAAATGTATGGTTAATTATAAAACATGGGATACCATTATTAATGTGATAAATGCACGATTAATTTTTAAATATGGGATACCATTGATAAATGTTTAGTAGGGGCGAACCTGTGTGTTCGCCCATAAAAAGTTAAGTAATCTTTCGCTCTGCTGGAGCTATAATGTTGTTTTACCCGCTGTCACTGGGCTTTTACCCAGTGTTACACAGATGCCATCCTTGATAGTATTATTCACAATACATACGATATTTTTATTGAAGGAAAAATGTCTATGAGAGAAAGAAAAAGTATAAGAAGAAAATAAAGAATTAAAGTCCGGGTTGATGTTATAATCTGCCCGGATTTTTACAATTTTTTTACTGGCTCTGCGAACAGAGATATGGCTCATTTTTTTCAGACACATGGCTCTGATAAATCAGACACTATGCTCATTTTCATCATAATATTCAACCAACATAATTTAATCTTTTACCTTCTTGTTCATCCATAAGCAAATATGTGTAGCCTGCATCAATATATGCATAAATCGAGTCAATTACAGATGGAGGATTGGAAATAACATTTTCGAAAAATGATATTACATTTTCATAATTTCCTAATTCTAAATCACAGTAATTGTAAAGATAATCAGCAAGTTTTGAGATAATTTCATTAGAGTGAAGATTATCTTCGTTCAAATAGTAATCTTTTAACTCTTCTTTATCATTACAGACTTCAATTAACTGACGTGCACTACTTTGAATAAATTCGCTTTCGGGATATTCTGTAATTACATCTTTAAACTTTTCTTCTGCTATTTGATAATTATTGCTCTCTTTTGCTGAAATTCCTTCTTGATAAAGTATTTGAGCCTGAGTTATCTCACTACTTCTTGGAGTACCTGGATTCCAAACTCTTGAAAGCATATAACCAGTTTGTCCTGGAATATGATCAATAATAGAAGGATAAAGTCTATTTGTAGGAGGTAAGGAGGCTCCTGAAGTATTTGAATACCCCCAATAATTAGTTCTAAAAACTCTATTGTAGTAACTACTCAGGTACCCTTCGTTAAGTTTTAAAAACACCATTTTTGTTATTTTTAATAAACATTTTTTGTTATAATCATGCCTTATTATTTACCTTTCCAATAATATATATTAAAACTTAGAATATACACAATATATTATAAAAAACTATCAATATTAATAAGAAATACATTGACATATATAGTTAATTAATTCATTATGTACTTATGGATTATAAAAGTAAATATTATGAAGCTAAAGCTGAAAATGACAGGCTTAAACTGGAAATTTGCCGGTTAAAAATCAGCATTGCAGAAGAAAGAGCTGAACTCAAAGAAGAAATCAGGCTTTTAAGTGAAAAGGTTGATTTCTTAATGAAAATTCTCGAAAAGAAAAATAACCCTAAGAACAGTAACAATTCATCAATACCTCCTTCGATGGACTTATCAAGAAAGAATAAAAGTACAAGAGAAAAAAGCAATAAGAAAAGCGGAGGACAGTCCGGTCATAATGGAAAAACCCTTTTACAAGTAAAAAATCCGGATCAGATTGTTGAATTAAAGGTAAATCAATGTCATTGTGGACATCATTTTAATGATGATGAATTTAGATTAAATTCCAAACGACAGGTGATTGATATCCCTTCTATACAAGCATTCATCAAAGAATTTCAGCAATATTCATGCATTTGCCCTGATTGTAATAATAAATATCTGGCTGAATATCCTGAAAATGTTACGGCCCCGGTTCAGTACGGTGAAAACATTCAGACCATCGTTTCGTATTTGAATGTTTACCAATGTATTCCATTTAAAAGAACAGCTCAGCTGTTGTCTGATGTTGTTAATATAAGAATTTCCCAGGGATCATTGAAAAACATATTAAGGAAATTTGCTGATAAATCTAAGGTTATCTATGAGAGAATTAAAAAGAATCTGAGCTCCTCGAAAGTTGTTGGTTCTGATGAAACAAGCGTAAAGGTCAATGGTAAAAAAGGATGGATTTGGGCTTGGAGAGACATTAAGAATGTGTTTCTTGAATATTCTCATACCAGAGGATACGAGACAATTCAAAAAATATGGGAAAACGGTTTGCCTGAATCTGTGTTAGTTACGGACAGATTTTCCGCTCAGTTAAAAACGAAGGCTTTAAATCATCAGATTTGTCTGGCTCATATTCTTAGAGATCTAACTTATATTGAGGAAAGAGAAAAGCATCCTTTTTCTACTGATTTCAAAAGCCTGGTAAAAGAAATTTTTCAATTCAAGCGAATCCAAACAATAGATTATGACAGATCTTCTCCAGAAATGAAACACTTTGAAGATAAAATCAATATTCTACTGGCGATGACTATTTGCAAAAAAGAGTTTAAAGAAACCTCTACTCTTCAGAAATCTTTGATAAAAATCAGAGGATATATTTTGCCTTGTGTTTATGAAACAGTCATTCCTCCGGATAACAATGATTCAGAAAGAGCTCTTAGAAATGTTAAAGTTAAACTTAAAGTGTCTGGGCAGTTTAAAAATGGGGCTCAGGACTACTGTATCATTAGATCCGTTATTGATACTGCTAAAAAAAGAGGATTAAATATCTTTGATATTCTGTCTAAAATCCCTGAACTTTCTCCCAGATAATATTAATACCTGAGTAGTTACCTATTGTATGATGCATTAGGACAATTTACCAAATAGTAAGTATCATTATCCATTATTTTGTTACGATTCCCATCTAAAATCATAGTACAATCGTTGAAGAAATATAATTCTTCATAATCATTATCAGTTAAAATACTATCATGAGTCCAAGGTTGCGAATTTGGATCTTTTTTAATTTCAACCATACTTGATCTATAAGCCAGTATTCCTCTTTGATTTTGTCTTATATTACAGCTTTGAACTATGCCTTGAGAAGCATAGAATCTAATACCTGTACTAGAATTATTATTTATTATGCTATTCTTTATCAGAGTTGTGGTTCCTGTAACCTGATAAATATTAATACCAACACCTGTGTTATTTGAGATATTACAATCCGATATCTGATAGTTCATACGTCCAGAAAGCAATACTCCATCATCACTTCCTGATATGGTACAATTTGTTATGTTTGAAGACAAATAATTAGTCCCAGTATTTTCACAAAAAACTATACCATTAATATTTGAATTTTGCAAAGAAAAATTTGCATTATAATTTATTATTGATGAGTTAAAAAAAGAACTATTAGAGATATTTATAGAACCCTTTTTATTATATAGATTACAATTCTTAAATTCTGATGCATCGAATGTCTTAGTAACATTATTATTTAAATATAATCCATCCCAAAAATCTGTTCCATTAACAGTAAATTTTACATTTGTACCAGCTGAAAAACCTCCATTTACAACGATCTTATTACCATAATCAGTCCAAATTGGAGAAGTTTCATCATGAATAACTGTAACTTTACTACCTTTGATAGTTACATTATTTCCAATTTGTAATGAACTGCCTAAGTTGCATTCTATAGACCCATTATCAGATAAAGTTATAATAGAATTATCAGCTATTGTTATACTACCTGTTGAAGTGAGAGTTAAAGGATGTGACAAGATTATGTTTCCTGACCATTGAGTACTTTGGTTTATAAAGTTTCCAACTTGCACATACTGTGAATAATTCTGTGAGTATGGTCCTTCACCTATACCATTTATTCCTTTTATGCAAAAATGCCAAGTTTTATTAGGTGTCAATCCCGTTAATTTAATGTCATCATAAGCATTAAAAAATACCGGAGAAGAACCTTCAACAGCTCCAGTTCCAGAGTATGGGAAACCTGAATTTGTATCATAATATAGATAATATCCTGTTGCTCCTACATTTGATGTATTAAAATTTACAATATTATCATTTTGATATATACCAAGAATTTGAGCAGTAGAAGGTTCTTTATTAATCCCAATATCTTTAACTATAGAATGATTAATATTATCACTATCTGTTGCTAACAATATCAATTCACACTTAACACTTCCATTTTGATCTCTTAACCAATTATAATTGATAGATAAATTTGGAATATTAACACTCCAAGACGAGCTATTATTACCGGTTGTAGTAGCTTGATTAATTACATAAGTACCATTTTCATGATAAGCTTTTAATTCCCAGCTCCAAGTAACTATATAATCTGGAGGATTTTCGGGATTTGCATCACTAAATATTGCATTAAATGTTTGATAAGAATTTTGATTGAAGTTAGAGACATCATTTGTAATTGCTATATAATCTTCAATACCGACAGGTCCATCAGGAATAACAACAGTTACAGCATGAATAAAATAGTTTTTATTCGCATATGTATAATTCCCATCCCAATTCATATAATGCATTTGATAGTCAGCTGTATCATAAAAATAAACAATTTGATTATTAACACTATCATCATTGTACCCAAATGCAAGTACGGAATGTCCTGCATAAGCTCCATTAGGTTTTGGAGCTTTTAAAGACAGTAAAATAGGTCTTAAATTATCTATTTCATTCTTAAAATCTTCATAGGTAAAACCACCAGAAATATTTATTCCTGATGCTTGGGAACCATCTCTTGCTTGAACATAACATTGAGCTATTTGAGTATCTGGTATATTATTTATATAATAAGCCATTCCGAGTGTTCCCAAAGTAGTTTGATAATTAACGGTTTGATCCCAATATCTTTTTGTTCCATTAGATAGAATAGAAGCAGCAGTGCCTCCATCTGATCTATTAAAATGATTATGCTGACTTGTACCTAAATAATCTGCACTACATCTGGAAATATCTGCATAACTATGTTCAGTCCAGTGATTGTAATATGGATCATCGGTATTATCACCAGCAACACGATAATAATCATTTGCACTTCCTCTTGTTGACCTTCCTAATACATTTTGTTCAGTAGCACTAATAGGACAAACATTATAATCAGATATTGAAACACTACCATAAATATTGTTCCAGTCTTGATTCGTTAAAGGCGCAATATCATTGTAGGGGGGATCAGGAACAAACATATTTGGAAAACCATGCCGATCATAATAGCCAATAAGCATTGCAGCGCTTGTAGCTGCACAACCAAAAGCCCAATTATATGCAGGGACTCCTGAAAGTATCCTCTGGCTCCTACTATTTGAATTAATTTTTGCAATTTTACCATGGACACCTGGAATAGGTCGAAAGTCTTCATCACCATTGGCAGCAAAGAGAGTATTTAGCATAAAAATAATACCAAATACAAAACAAATCCTTTTTTTTCATCTTTTTTCCTCCTTAATTGTAAAATATCCAATAGCTGTATTATCATACACTCTTATTGTTTTTGGAAATGTTAATCTGAGGTCATAAGTGATAATATATTCACCTGGTGGACAAATATCCTTATCAATTCTGTATTCTTGAATTTGATAGATTTCTTCTCCAGGTAAAATGACATAATCTCCCCACATATTTTCGGGAAAACCGACTTCTACTCCAGGTAAATCTCCACCTATTAAACCCCAAGCTGGATCAAATAATGTAGATGATACTTTTACTTTTCTATAATTAATACTCATATTTGATATGTTTTTTATTAATACAGCACAATAAAAAAGTCCATTTGTTTCGAATACTGTTATAGGAAAACCTGTAGAATCACAGGTAAAACATTTTATAGTAACATCATATTTATTGTCATTTGTTGTATTTTCAGTTATACAACTCAGCATTAATAATGATAATATAGTCATTAAAGAAAAAAGTATTTTTTTCATAAAAATTCCCTCATTTTAAAAATATCTGATTCATTAATTACATGAATATTCTTTTAAAATCACTTAAATATAAGTATACATTTAAAATATTAAAAATAGCTTTGTCAATTTATTTTTTATTATTTTATTATTTTATTATTTTACTATTTTATTATTTTACTATTGTGCAAAATATATATGCTCCCATTAAGCAACTCTCGTACTTATAGACGAGAAAAGTGTACCTATATGCTCCATATCGACGTTTTCTGGACAAATCTGACTAATGTAAAGGTTCGAGAGATATGAGTTTTGATCAAACTCACAATTAAGATGGTGATTTTTTATTAATAAGCTCTATGTGGAAGAAGAAGATAATAATTTTGTGAGTAGTATTGGATAATTCGATAAAAGGAGTCAGGCTCATCTGGGGAGCAACCTGACAAGGGATAATCGAATACAAAATGAGTATGGGCACGAAGAATATATCGTGCCCTTAAAATACTCATTTTGGGGATGCCTAAAAACCCGATGTATAAAGGGTTTTAGACCTCCTCTAGTCATATGATACTATTTGATAAGCAACATTTTCTTTTGCATCATTTGGTCATTTGTTTTAATACTGTAGAAATAAACACCAGAAGATACCTTTCTTCCAGAATTGTCTTTACCGTCCCATATGGTGGAATGCTTTCCAGTTTCCAGATTTTCAGCTTTAAGAGTTTTTACTTTCTGACCTTTCACATTATAAACTTCCAGATTTACAAAGGATGTTTTAGGAATTTCAAATGAAATAGTTGTTGAAGGATTAAAGGGATTGGGATAGTTTGATAATTAAAAAAATGGGGATACGATCTCACTGTATTCGGGGATTCCATGAACTTTCCAAGATTCAGCCATCCAGTTACCTGAATTAGAAGTGCCTGGATTATTGTAAAAATCCCATGAAGTTGCAAATAATGAGTTACACATAAGAATGAAAACCAATAATAGTAAACTTGTAAAGCGTTTCATATTTTACATCCTATTGATATTTAGCTTTATTCCAGATTTAATG
Organism: Cloacimonadales bacterium (SeqCode); assembly: GCA_963678255.2. Classification (GTDB taxonomy): domain Bacteria; phylum Cloacimonadota; class Cloacimonadia; order Cloacimonadales; family WRIO01. The sequence continues at coordinate 205,078 of OY782778.1, read as the reverse complement.
TCTGGTCTTTCTTTAAAAAATGAAGTGACTGGAATATAATATAATCCATCATTAGTTCCGGCATACACATAACCTTTAAACTCTTTTAAATAATGAATTTTCTTGCCCAGCAGAAGAGATGAATCCAACATTGTTACATGATTGTTTAATTCAAAATCATCATACATTACTCCGATATTATTCAAATAGTAAAAGACTAACTTACTATTGACAAAAGTAATGGATAAGGGATAAGAAAAATCTCCGAAATATTCCCAATTATCTCCATTATCAAAGGACCTAAGAAGATACCCATCACCAACTGCCAATAAATAATCGTTATATTTTACTATTTCTCTTATCGTTGCATTATTGTAAACAAAATGAATTTCAGATGATTTTTTTTCTAAATAAAATATATCACTTTTGTTTGAGAATAGAATATCTTGAAAGAATCTGTTTTCAATGAAAACACTGCTATATATTTCCGAATTAATTACAGTTGAATAACCGGCTAGGACATTATAGATATGTTCAAAACTCATATTGGGATTAAACGACAAATGGATTAGAAATTGTCGGTATTCTTTACAAATACTATTTTCATATTCTGTTGTAATGAAATAATCATTATCATTCGCTGATACCATGTGATTTGGGATATTTAACCAATGAGATTTGGCAAAACTTTTTTTCTCGGGTAAACCAGGAAGAAAATCAGATATTAATAATTGCCCCACTTCTGTCCAACTTCCATTTTCAATATCGTATATTTTTATTTGATCTCCTTCGTTATTACAAATAAAACAGTAATGGTCATTAAAAGAAGGAAGATATTTGGTTAACCATAGTAAAGAATCATACTGACAAGAGTAAGTATAATTTTTTGTTAGAAAATCTGTAGGTGAAGAAATGGAAGATTTAAATCCATAATGATCAGATGTTACAATATGCATAGCACTGTTGTCAGAATTGATATACAACCCCATAACGGTTTCATTTCCGAAACACTCTACTCTTTTCCATGTGATATCGACTGAAGCATTTGTTGAATACCTATCACATGATAGCAAAAAGAAAAGAAAACCAAATAAAGTAAGAAAATAGAATAGTTTCATCAATACTCCCTTTTTCTATTTCACGAATTTGTAAAAATACTTTTCAATAAAATCTTTTTTTTTAATAGATGAATAATTTATATAATCTGAACAAACTAGTAATACAGTTTTGCCATTGATCTTTCATTCTCTTTTACATATTTACTATAAAAGCAATAATAAAATTGCATAAAATTTATGTCAATAGTTTTTTTGTATAAAGAGTATTATATGTTTTTATACATGATTAAGTAAAGGCAATACAACTAGATAGTATTGATAATAATATTGTTGATTTTTATTTTTCTGTTATATCCATAAAGTAATAATAATTTGATAAAACTAAGAAAATAAAACTTTTTGCTAATTTATTAAATTGTATAAATAACTTTTTCTGAAACAAGGTGTCTTGTTGAACTTGAGAAATAGTTTTGATCAATATTATATTTTCTTCTTACAATATATTCTTTCATCCATAAGGAAAAGATTATTGTTCTGACTGTTTTGAGTGATTTTAATCCATATCTTCCAGATAGTACTTTCTCAATTTTCCTGTCAAACCTTTCAGAAACATTCGATGTTAGATTCTTTGACAAAAGAAGTCATTGGGAAATATATTGTTGTCTATGAGTATTAGAGCTTAATCTTGATCAACTCACTATATTGAAGGTTTTCATTTATTCAATGTAAACAAATCAAGAAAACTGCCAAGAAAAAAGAAAAAGAAGGTAATTATATAAGTTATTTTTCTTAATCAGATAAAACGAGGATAGAAGCTCATATCGGGCTGTCGTCTATTTGGTAAAGATGATACACCTTGTTTTGAGATTGCCCTTTTAAAAATTGACATCTATTGGAGAAGATAATGGTAGTGCTGACGCACTACAGATAATGGCAAATCGATAATTTGCTGATAATAGATAAAAGCTCATATCAGGCTGTTGCCTGTTTGGTAAAAATGAAACACCTTGTTTTGAGATTTTCCTTTTCAAAAATGATAACTGTTTGAGAAGATAGGGTTAATTCTTTGAAATGGTATTCTTCATTTCTTTTGCCTTGATGCAAAATAAACGAAGCAAAGAAAAAATCAAGCCCTAGGAAAAAACTTGCTATCTCCAGTCACTCTCAGGGACTCCGCCATAGCTTGCCAATGGGTAAGTTAAATTATGAGGTAAACCATTGTCTTCAATCAGAATGGCTGTTCGTTCCCCTTCGAGTTTCCCTACGACTTTACGTGCTTTTTTCATGGGCAATTGTAACACTTATATCTGGATTATTTCTTGTATTAGATTGATGAGGTATAGGAATTTGTAGATAAAATGAGTATTATCTTCAAGTATTCGAGTCCGAGCCGAACTCGCTCCATAACACGTCATTTTTTCATGGGCATTGTCTCATTGATACCTGGATATTTACTTTATTTGATTGATAAATTGAAAAATAGATAAGGCAAATACACAGGGTATTTCATAGAAGAAAATAGAAAACAAGATTGACTTTACTATAATCTTATGATTAACTTTTAATATCAGAAAAGCAGGTGGTATTAATTTTATGGAATTGTATCTAAATAATTATGATAGGAGAAGGAGATACTATGACAAATGACACTCTTCAAGAAGAGATAAGTATGATAAAACCGATTGGCTTTGAAGTTCTTACGATAGGAAACAAAATACTAAGAAATTTATCTCAAGAGGTATCATTAGAAGCAATTAACGAAGGAATATTAAAAATTTTATTAAGAATATGGGTTATACTCTTGATAAAACAAATGGAGTCGGTCTTGCTGCTCCTCAAGTAGGCCTAAATCTAAATCTCTTTATTACCAGAATTCCGGAATCTTGCACTGCCCTTTATCAGCATTGTAAGGAATCTCCCTTAAAAGTATGGATAAATCAAAAATACAAGATAATAAATTCTGATGAGTTATTTGGTATTGAGAGCTGTCTAAGTATCCCTAAATATGTTGGGATTGTTTCAAGACCGACTGAAATTTAAGTTTCTGGATTAAATGAACAGGGCGATGAGGTGCTTGAAATACTATCAGGATGGAACGCCAGAGTATTTTTGCATGAATACGACCATTTACAAGGAATAGTGTATATGGATATAGTTAGAAAAGATCGCCAAGGTAGAATTGAGATATATGAAGATATTGTTTGGAGAACTTTGTTAGCTGAGAAAAAAGATAAAAAAGATAAAGACTGGTTACAACATTACGGATATAAATTTGAAGGAGATGAGAGTTGATATGAGAGTTATCAGCGAAAAATCAAGGTTTAACCAAAATCATCCAAACAAACTCACATATTATATTAAAGAGAAAATCGTTTACATTCCTCCCCTTTTTGTTGACAATTATATTAAAGATATTATTTCTATCAAACAAGGAGGAAACTAAAAATGGTTATCAACCATCTTCTTCTGTTATCTAATTGACAAAAATCTATCTATATAATCGCTTAATGTGGATTTTGATATGGAAAGAATTTCTTCAATTTTGCGTAAAGAGAAATGCTCGTTAAAATAGAGTTGGTAAATCTTCTTGTATTCTGACATATTAACCTTCTTATAACTTTTCTACTTTTCTTGATATTTTTTCCATTTTTTAGGAGAAGTTTATCATGTTTTTTTGAGGATAAAACTGTCCGAATTTGTTGAGAATGATTGTCCGAATTTAGTAAGATTATGCATCTAATACAATGCTTCTATGTGACCGTAATATAAACTAAGTCAATAATTTTATTCTTTTTAACAAAATTTACCTATCTTTTTTAATTATTTTTAATTTTTTTTCTTGACACAAATTATGCATAGTTTTATTTTAAGTATTGTTTTTGTATTATTTTTACAAAACCTAAGGTATATTTGGAGGAAATAATGATTATAGATTTTACAGTAAAGAATTACTTATCTATAAAAGAAGAGGCTGTATTAAGTTTTCTTTCTAATACAAATGATAAAGACAACAATAATACATACTCGGTTGATAATGGGAAATACCATGTTTATCCTTTCAGTGCAATATATGGGGCAAACGCATCTGGTAAATCAAACCTTATAAAAGCTATTCTTGACTTTTCTATGTTCATTGTAAACTCACATAGACTTGATGTAGATAAACCCATTCCGTGTTATAAGCCATTCAGATTAGATAAATCAAGCCTCAATGCTCCAACTTCTTTTGCTATTGAATTTGTTGTAAATAAAATAAGGTACCATTATAGTGTTGAGTTCGATAAAAATAAAGTTCTAAAAGAGGATTTATTTTTCTACCCTGAAGGAAAAAAGTCCGTTTATTTTTCTAGAAAAAATAATGAAATTAAATATGGCACGAAATTTTCAGGAGAGAGAAAAAGCATAGAAAGTTTTCTACTTCGAAATAGACTATTTCTATCTGTATTATCAAATTCTACAAATGATATTCTAAAATCAGTATACCTCTTTTTTAGAGAAACTATTAACATCCATGTTAGGATGGACTCATCCAATAACCTTCTTCATCTGTCTACCGTTAAATTACGTGAGAAAGACAAAGATTTTAAGGAGTTTCTTCTTAAAATACTCAGAGCTTCAGACATAAATGTAGAAAAGATAGAGCTTTTTGAGAATCAGAAAATAAATAAAAAATTTGATGGATTACCAGACAAACTGAGACAGCGCGTTGCAGATGACTTAAAATATGAACCCTTTATTGGGCATCCTGTTTTTAATCATGAAGTAAAAACTGATGAGCTTGAATTTTTTAACTTGAATAGTGAGGAGTCAACTGGGACAATCAAAATGTATGAAATTTCTGCTTATGTAGTAAATGCATTAAAAAGTGGCAATGTTCTTATCATTGACGAATTTAATAGCGGCCTACACCCTTTATTAAGCAAACTTATTGTTGAACTTTTCATTAATCCAGAAATTAATAAAAATCACGCTCAATTACTCGTAGCCACACATGATGTTTGTGTGCTGGACGCAAAGATTTTAAATCGGGAACAAATATGGTTTTCAGACAAAGATAAGTTTGGTGCAACACAGTTATATTCTCTTGATGAATTTGATAAAAATTTTGTAAGAAATAAATCCAAATATAGTGAAAAATACCTTGATGGTCGATTTATGGCTTTGCCTGCGGTTAATTTAAATGAATTAAAGGAATTCTTTAATGCCAAAGAATAGAGCTAAACAAGGGTCACGACCTATTCAGAAAAAAATATTCATTGTGTGCGAAGGTAAAAAGGGTAAATCAGAATATGCATATTTAAATAGCTTTATAAATAACTGCATTATTCAAGGAAATTTAGTTAAGATTATACTTGAAGATGTAGATAAAAACACAGGCAAAGAACTAGTAAAATATATTAACAAAATAAGAGAGAAAGACGGTATTTCCTCAGATACTGCATGGGTAGTTTATGATAAAGATGGTTACACAAAACATTCTGAAACTTTTAATTTAGCTAAAAAGTTAAATGTTAATATTGCTTTTTCTTCAATTTCTTTTGAAATGTGGATACTATTGCATTTTGAATATACTTCTCGGTCATTTAAAAAGAGTGAAGAAGTTATAAACTATCTAATATCAAAGAAGTATATTATTTACAGTAAAAATCAAGAAGATGTTTATAATAAAATAAAAAATAATCTGCCAGATGCAATATTAAATGCTCGGAAGTTAAAAAAACACCATATGAACAGCGCACCACAGAACTCTAAAATATATAATTTAAATCCATATTCCAATTTAGACGAGCTTATTGATCAGATCCAGGCGTACAACAAGGAACGCTGAACTAGATTAGTTTTTTTTAAAACTTCGCCAATATATCTTTAAATATTAACTTATTATATATCATTAATTTATATTTTTCTTATAATTGGCAACTAACCACAAAAAGTATCCACCTTTCAAGACCAATAATGATTAAGGAGATAAACTATATGAAGATAATTCATGCGCTATAAAAAAAGAAGTTACTACTCAGGTAATATTGGGAATCCTGAAAAATATACAAGTAATGTTGCAGAGATTGCCGATGGTGTATCCATACTTGCATCATGCAGAAGCAATCATTCTTAATGGAGATAGTTACAGATTAAAAAATATTGAAGGTCGTATTTAATGTCGATATTTAGTAGATATCATTACTCAGAAATCAAGAATATTTATCATAAAATGATATCAATTTATGCTAGTTTAATCTCATATTTGTATCAAAACAAACTGCTGTTTCTGTGTCAAATTAAAATGCCGTTGATAGTAACTTCAAGATGATACTGGTTATCTTATTTTGCAAAAGCAATTATGTTTAATTGTGAGTTAAGAGTTATGAATTTTTAATATAGATTAAATTACTTTCAAAGCAGTATGCTCTGATAAGCCTTACTAATAGACTTCTGATTTATACCCTAAATCATGAAACTATTCTTTGAGTTTGTCAGCCACTGATCTCTAATAAAGCCAGACTGAATAGCTTCGTTTAAGGTTGTGTTAAATTTATTGGATATATCCTCTCAAAATACTTACCGATCCAAAACAAATTCTGATCTGCAAGGGTATTGACCATCTTTTGTTCTTTCAATCCATATTAGCCAATAGATGCTCAGACTAGAACTTTAATATTGTTAGTTTTAACCTTAGCCTTAGAATCCTGAATTCTAGGAAATACACTGCGTTTCAGATAAGCCTTGGGATCACTTGCTACCTCTGATGTAAAACGTCTTCTTAGTTAACTTTTTTGACATTCATAACCAAGGGCAATAACAGCTTTAAAACAGCCCTTCTGACCCCAAGCAGACTCAACATATAGCTGACCTTCGAAAATCGTTTTGGTCCGATAGAGTATTACATGAACCAGTGATGTTTGAACATATTACCTTTGATCACAGGCTTGCTTAAAAACTCTCTCTGATATCTCGAAAAACAAAATTTATGACGCAGAAAAGGTAGAGTTGAGTTTATAAAAATATGCTCAAGCTCCAAGGAAGGAGTAAGCTATCAGTAAGGTAAGAGTAAGCTACAAGTTAAAATGAAGGCGTTATTAAAAGAAAAAAGAGCAACCTTGAATTGTTGCTCTTTGAGATGAAGAGTCGAGGATAATTAAGTGAGATATTTTTCCCAAACAGGGAACTTTTTCATATTTTCTTTAGCAATTTGAATGGATTTATCTTTATCGACACCCATTCTGCTGGCAATAAAGTTTGACATATGATTTAACTTATCTTCGAAACTCATCAAAGTACCATTTTCATAAGTACAAAAACAGCAGTACTTATTGTTTTCATCACCACCGCCAAAATGATTTTTTTCGGTCATAGGCATTCCACAACTTTCACATGTTTTTTGATTCATGATAACTCCTTTTTTAATAATGTTTTTAAAGTTTCAATTATTTCACAGCGTTTTATTGGAATGATACAGTCAGAGCTTGTGAATTGTTTTTTATTTACCAGATAGTAGAAAATAAGAGAAAAATATGGGGTTAGAATTGAACTAATCCTATCTTCCGTCATGTTTTTGAAATTAGTTTTAATATTCACAAAAAAGAGATTTCGAATAATAATTTCTAAGGAAAGAACTGCATTTTGGAGATATTCATTGAAGAAGGGTAATTCTCTATAGAGATTGTAAAAAAAGTTTTCATTAATTTCGACAAGATTTAAATATTCTTCAGCCAAAGTCCAAGTATTATCGGTACTTTGGCAATTTTCAATCAAAGAAGTAGCTATTTGTTTAATTTTGAAGTCTAAAACTGCTTCAATGAGATTATCTTTCGTACCAAAGTGCATAAATAGATTTCCATGAGAGATCCCACAGTACTTTGATATTTCTTGAGTTTTTGTATTAATAAAGCCTTTAAGATTAAAGAGATCGATTGATTTATCGATAATCATTTGATGAGTATTTGCCTTGGCAATGCTTCTCAGGTTCATATTGAGCCTCCACTTATTGAGTATGCAGTCAATGAAATAATAAGAGCATAAAGAGTCAATAAAAATCTTCATTTCTTTTGTCTTGATGCAAAATAAAGCAAAGAAAGTTCAAGCTCTAGGAAAACCCCTATAGATGGTTTGCCATTTAATCTCCAGTCACTTACAGGGACTCCGCCATAGCTTGCCAATAGGCAAGTTAAATAATGAGGTAAACCATTGTCTTATATACGTTCAATAAACAGGTGTTGGGTGCAATTGATGGAGATGCAACATTGCCTTATATACGATCAATTAAACAGATGTTGGGTGCAATTGAGAGAGACGCAAAGCATTGCGTCTCTACGAGATATTATCAAAAACAACAAAAACAGAAAGAAATGTAAATTTCTTTTTCTTGATGCAAAATAAAGCAAAGAAAGTTCAAACCCCTATCAGAGATCTTGATTTTCATCGATTATCTCTGATATCTTTATATTTTATCCTATAGATGGATTTCCATTTAATCTCCAGTCACTCACAGTGACTCCACCATAGCTTGCCAATAGGCAAGTTAAATAATGAGGTAAACCATTGTCTTATATACGATCAATAAACAGGTGTTGGGTGCAATTGAGAGAGATGCAACATTGTCTTATATACGATCAATTAAACAGATGTTGGGTGCAATTGAGAGAGACGCAAAGCATTGCGTCTCTACGAGATATTATCAATAACAACAAAAACAGAAAGAAATCTTCATTTCTTTTGTCTTGATGCAAAATAAAGCAAAGAAAGTTCAAGCTCTAGGAAAACCCCTATAGATGGTTTGCCATTTAATCTCCAGTCACTTACAGGGACTCCGCCATAGCTTGCCAATAGGCAAGTTAAATAATGAGGTAAACCATTGTCTTATATACGTTCAATAAACAGGTGTTGGGTGCAATTGATGGAGATGCAACATTGCCTTATATACGATCAATTAAACAGATGTTGGGTGCAATTGAGAGAGACGCAAAGCATTGCGTCTCTACGAGATATTATCAAAAACAACAAAAACAGAAAGAAATCTTCATTTCTTTTGTCTTGATGAAAAATAAAGCAAAGAAAGTTCAAGCTCTAGGAAAACCCCTATCGGAGATCTTGATTTTCATCAATTGTCTCTGATATCTTTATATTTTATCCTATAGATGGATTTCCATTTAATCTCCAGTCACTCACAGGGACTCCGCTATAGCTTGCCAATAGGCAAGTTAAATAATGAGGAAAACCATTGTCTTATATACATTCAATAAACAGCTATTGGGTGTAATAGATGGAGATGCAACATTGTCTTATATACGATCAATTAAACAGATGTTGGGTGCAATTGAGAGAGACGCAAAGCATTGCGTCTCTACGAGATATTATCAATAACAACAAAAACAGAAAGAAATCTTCATTTCTTTTGTCTTGATGAAAAATAAAGCAAAGAAAGTTCAAGCCCTGGGAAACTCCTATCAGAGATCTTGATTTTCATCGATTATCTCTGATATCTTTATATTTTATCCTATAGATGGATTTCCATTTAATCTCCAGTCACTCACAGGGACTCCGCCATAGCTTGCCAATAGGCAAGTTAAATAATGAGGTAAACCATTGTCTTATATACGTTCAATAAACAGGTGTTGGGTGCAATTGAGAGAGACGCAAAGCATTGTCTTATATACGTTCAATTAAACAGATGTTGGGTGCAATTGAGAGAGACGCAAAGCATTGCGTCTCTACGAGATATTATCAAAAACAGAAAGAAATGCAAGAAAATTCCATGAAACCGAATTTGGCAACACTGGGAGTGTTGCAGATAATAGCAAATCAAAGATTTGCAGAAAAAAGATAAGTGATAAGCTTCATTGTTGGTAAATTACTTTCAAATGGTATCTATTGGAGAAGATTTGGACAGTTTCGTTCGTATATCCATTTAAAGAATTTTAAATTACTTGACGTTTAAGTTTATTTATAGAAAATATAGAAAGAATCTATGATAAAGAGGTTTTCATGAAAGCAATAATATTAGCAGCAGGACGGGGATTAAGACTAAATGAAGGACGCAGTGCTATTCCAAAATCTATGGAAATGATAGGAAATAAAACCATAATTCATCATCAAATTGAACAATGCCAGAAATTAGGGATAGAAAAATTTGTCGTTGTCGTTGGATATGAGAAAGTCATGTTAACAGAACATGTTTTTAAAGTGATCCCAAAAGACCGCGTACATTTTATTGAAAACACGATTTTTGAAAAGACGAATACCTTACATTCTTTATATTTAGCCCGACAATACTTTTCAGAGGATTTTCTTTATTTTAATGCTGATGTTTTTTTTCATCCTGATTTATTAAAAAAGATAGTTAATAATAATGGTTGTTCAGAATTGCTAATAGAAAAGAAATCCGTTGGCGAAGAAGAAGTTAAAGTGCGAGTAGAAAATGAACGAATAGTCGAAATCCACAAAAAAATTGATCCTAGTAAAGCCTTGGGTGAATTTATCGGAGTAGCAAAGTTTGCTTATAAAGATTTACCAGCCTTTGCAGAAGCATTGGAAATGGGCGTATATAACGGAGAATCAAACAATTATTTTGAGTATGCTGTGAATATGATCGCACCTTTTACAGAATTAAAACCTGTCTATACAGAAGGTTTAGAATGTATAGAGATTGATTTTCAGGAAGATTTAAGCAAAGCCAGAGAAGTCATTTATCCAAAAATAGCTCATTTATTATGAAATCAAAGATTTTATTCCTCTCGATAAACACAAGATTTACTCATTCCTGCCTCGCTTTATATTATCTCAGAGCGATGATCAAAGAAACAGATTATCAGACTGAAATATTGGAAATGACAATCCATGAACCTCTTGAAGATATATTGAAGGCAATCTATCTGTACAAACCAGATTATCTAGTTTTTTCAGTTTATATATGGAATCGAACGAAGTTTCAGATGATCGGCAAGAATATCAAAAAAATACTCCCTGAGTTAAAGATCCTATGTGGAGGTCCTGAGCTTTCATGGGATTCAGAAGATCAACAAATAGATTTTTCTTTTTCAGATTATATTATCAGGGGAGCCGGAGAGAAAGCTTTTGTAAATTTAGTAAAATCTGGATTCAATAATCAAGAACGAATCATTCATGAAGATAATTATTCGATAAACTCAATTCCTTTCCCATATAAATCAGAAGATATGATAGATTTAAATCACAAGTATGTTTATTATGAGAGCAGTCGAGGATGTCCATTTCTATGCAGTTATTGTTTATCTTCGCGATCAGACCAAAGACTTGAGTATAGAGATATCGAGAAAGTAAAGGCAGAATTATTATTTTTTATACAGCATAAAGTACCCATTGTCAAATTTGTTGATCGGTCTTTTAATGTAAATCAGCGCTTTGCCAGAGAAGTCTGGCAATTTTTAATTGAGAACTATTCTGTAACGAAATTTCATTTTGAGATTCATCCTTCCTATCTAGAGAATGAAGATTTTGAGATATTAAAGAAAACGCCAGAGAATCTATTTCAGTTTGAGATTGGTGTTCAGTCAATTCATGATCATACTCTTCAAGCGATCCATAGAGATGTACACTGGCAAGATATTAAATTTAAAATACAAGAAATCATTAATATTCGAAATATTCATGTCCATTTGGATCAAATAGCAGGATTACCTTTTGAAGACTATACTCAAATCAAAGAAAGTTTTAATGAAATTATTAATTTATTTCCCGATCATTATCAACCAGGCTTATTAAAAGTATTGAAGGGTACCGCGCTTTATGTAAACAAAGAAACATATCATTTAGTTTATTCAGAGGAAGCACCCTATCAACTTTTATGTAATCAATGGTTGAGTTATGAAGAATTGAATGAGTATTTAGAGGTTGAAACTGTTGTGGATATCATTTATAATTCTAAGCTATTTTCCTATTTAATCAAGATATTGCCGACATTAACCAGAGATTATTACAGTATATTTTTAGCAATTTCGAAAGAATTTATCAATAAGGGAATAAGCAAAAATATAAAAGACAGATACAAGTTATTTGAGATTGTCTCAGAACTATTACCCAAAATATTTCCACTTAATGAAGATCTCATATTGGATGCATTATGTTTTGACTGGGCTTTGTCTAATCAGACACACAGTTATCCAGACTTTTTAAAGGCAGAGCAATCCGATAAGAATAAAACAGAGAATTGGTTAAGATTAAAGAAAATTGGAGTGAGGGGAATCTATTCATTAGAGGGGCATGAGTTGACCTTGAATGAACTTCGTAAATCGAGTTTTTTTAAAGCACGAAGTGATTCTTTTTCTGACTATTTCAAGCTAAGCAATCAAGGCTGGTTGATAGTAAATTCGAGAACAATAATCAGTTTAACAGATTTAGGAGAATAGAGGGATTATTTCAAAGAATTTACAGAAAAGTTAAAGGGGTACTTATTCAATTTACGAACCTCAATATTTACTTTATTTAATGAGAGAAGATTGAACAGATCATCGTCATCGGTGTAAACTAGTAAGGAACAATAGGCAATATTTAAAACATGGTAAAAATCATTTAAAACATTTTCATATTTAAGAGGTTCTTTATTGATATTCTCCAGGGAATAAATCTTTATTTTCTCAGACTCTATTTTTCCAAACTTTAAACCAAGAATAAAATAGGATAGATTTGATCTACAGAAAACAGACACATGATTAATCTTTGATTTTTCTTGAAAATGATAATCAATTAATTTTTCAGCAGTAATAGAAGAATCTTTATCATCGAATAGATTTAGAAAGGATTTCAGAGAATCTAAAAGAGCCCTCTCATTATTAGAAGGTTTTTCATCAGGAACTAAAGTCAGGTTACTTTTTCCATAAGAAGAAATAATCAGATTGTTTTCAAACAGTTCTTCATTGAGTTTGAACAATTGATTAAAATTGATAATAAGTCCTCTTTGATATGACAAAGAGTTACTCATTTTATTATCCATTATTGATAAGATGACATTGGGGAAATAAGGTTGAAAAGTTTTCCAAAAGTTATACATCCAATAAGAAGCATACAGATTAATTGTTTGAAAGCGAGGGAGCAGTTTGAGGGTAAAATTCATAATGAGTAAATTAGTAGAGATTTGATCGGGTAAAATAATTATACAATCACTTTCAAAAGACAATTTTTCATGTACAGAGATCATTTAAAATCCTTTATTTTAACAAATTACTAGTATTGATGGGTAGTGAGACAAAAACAGTTGTTCCTTCATTTTCTTTACTTCTAATCCAGATTTTCCCTTTATGTAACTCAGTAATTCTTTTAGAAGTAGCGAGCCCAATCCCTAAGCCGCCAGAGCGGTATTCAATCGTACCAGAACGATGAGAGAGCACATCACCCAGTTCATAGAATTTTTTAAAGATATTTTGTTGTTCATGTTCTGGAATACCGATTCCATTATCCTGAACATAAATAATAACGGAATCTTTGTCATCAACTTTTTCTTGCTGGAAAGTCGCTTTACGAGCACCAATAACAATCATTCCAAAATCAGAGGTAAAGCGTATAGAATTGAGAACTAAATTATAAATCATAAGATGAAAGGATTGCCAATCAATTTCAAGTTTAGGCAGATTTTCTTCAATTTCAAGTTTAAATTTCATATGGCGTGGTTTACCGATAATTTCAGCCTCTTGATAAATATTAAGAAGGATTTCTTTTATCTCAAGAAATTCAGTTTTTAATTCAGTAGTGGCATTATATCGATTGAGAATAATAATGTCCTGAATTGTGCTAATTAGTTTTTTAGTACTTTTTTCAACTTTACTTAATAACTCGGTATTTTCAAAGTCAATAGGATCAACATTACGTTTAAGTTTATTCACATAACCCTGTAGAGTAATTAGAGGCGTATTGAGTTCATGAGAAACAATTTTTAAGAATTCGTCTTTCATAGTATCAAGGGTATGTAATTCCCAGTTTTTTTTCATTAAAGCATTATAGCCGATAGCATTTCTTAAAGCGAGAGAGACCTGCATCAGGAACATATTCATCACATCGTGTTCCACAAAAAGATTTTTATCATTTGCTTCAAAATTATCAATATACAATAATCCATAAATCTCATTATCAATGATAATAGGGGCGCAGTAAAGTGAATGGATATGATAATCATGCACAGAAAAAGCGTTTTTAAACAAAGGATCTTCTATGGCATTGAAGGTATAGAGAGGGTGTTTTGAAGATTGAACTTCACTGAGAGCAGTTTTAGAAATATTATGATATGAAGTGATAATCTGCATATCGGAATCCATAGCGATCTGACAAAGGTAGTTTCCGGTAATATCTTTTTTAATAAGAAAGCCTCTCGTGGCATTGCAAATCAAAATGGCATTTTTAATAATTTCAGTTTCAAGTTTAGCTAAATCATGAATTCGGAGAAAGCTTCTTGTAATTTCGACTAATTCTTGCATTTTAGACATTTTTTTATGAATATCTTCAAATTCGCGAATTCTAATGAGAAGAGTCGATAAGTGAATGCTAAAAAATCTTAGAATTTTAATTTCACTAGCCATGAAAGCTAAATCACCTTCATCCACGAGAATAAGGCAACCAAATTGATTAGATCGTAACCATAAAGGAGCCACGACAACATGGATTTTATTATAAGAACGTTGAATAACCTTTTTTTGGTTAAGCGAGTCTCTAATCAGATCTTTGCAAAGATAGATTGTTTCATTATCGAAGTTGTAAGATAAAAAAGTAATATTATTAGCTTTATCGAAGAAGGAATTAATATTACAAACTTGTTTAGAAACTAGGATGCCCATTCTATAAGGAGAAAAGACTTTTTGGATCATTTTATCCAAGAAATATCTAACGCGATCCATATCATCAAGTTTTAGCAAGGCATACAATTGTTCTTGCCAGATTTCAGATTTATTATTAATTCTCGTCACCATAGAAAAATAGTTAAAATCTTTAACATTATTAATATAGCCTTTTCTCAGGGTAAAAAAGCTTTTTTGATCTTCCTGAGCAATATTTTTGGAGACTTCCTTAATTTTGAGATGATAATTTAGAAAATAAGAAGTTGCATGTTTAAATGCAGATAATCCTTGATAAATTTGGGAGATGAGAGCTAAGCAATCTAATTCTAAGATGAAATAGTGATTTTCCTGAGTAATGATCAAAGCTTTCAGGCTGTCTCTGAGCAATGATCTTAAAGGGATATCTCCATTAATCAGACCGAATTGAATTTTAAACAGTTTAATAATGGTATCCCAATATTTAAAATTATATTTTTCAATTAAGAATTCAGCCTTTTTCATACAATCTAAAGCTTCCTCATGTCGGCTTAACAACATCAAGCATTGCGCCAATCTGAGATTGAGGATTGTAATTGAATAATTGCTTTTAATTTGTTGAGCATAATCAAGAGCAATTTTAAAATGTTGAAGAGCAGAAAGATAATCATTTTTTAATAGAGAAGCCAACCCTAACACCTGATAATAAAATTCTTCATCATGGGTTTTAGAATATTCGGGATTATTAAGTAAGAGATTATGAATTTTATCGACCTGACCAACTTCAAACAGATAATAAATATAACTTTTCACCAATGGAGTAATGGTATTGATATCAAAAGTAAAAACGGAAGGGTCATTTTCTTTAATAAAGGTAAGATAGTAATCAAAAGAGAAAAGTTTTCCTTTAGCAATCGCCAGGTTAAAAATGATACTATCATGGAAAAGTTTGTTTTCAAGTTGTTCTGATAATTGTTTTGCTTCTAAGAGATATTTTTCAGCTTCAATAAAAATACCTAGTTTTATGTAAACTTCGCCAAAATTGAGCATGGCGAGCACTAAGCCACGTTGATTATCGATTTTTTCACTAGATTTCTTAGCTAAAGTAAAGTATTCCAGAGCAGTTTTCGTATCACCTTGTTTTAGAGAAAGGTCACCAATATTATTATAGATCGTTCCTAAAGCTCTGTTGAGGTGCACTCTTTCCCATAGAATTTTAGTTTGTTGATAGAATTTAAGAGCTTCATCATACATACGATTGTTACTATAGAGAATAGCTAAGTTGTTATAAACAGAGCCTACTCTGATAGTGGTTTGCACATCGGTAGTTTGAGGAATATTGTGTATGACTTCTTCAAGATAAGAAATGGCTTCTTCTTTACCGATAAATTGAGCTATGTACAGACCTTTTCGATCATTTAATGCTATTTCCAGATCCGTGGAAAGTTGGTATTCTTCAAGCTGTTTAATATAGCTTTCAATTTGGTTTTTATCATACTTAATAAGATTGATCCATAACAAATCAATCAGAGTTCTTGCCTGTTGTCTGCCAGTAATAGCCATAGAATAAGCATGTTTAAAAAATTCTTCAGCTTTGGAAAATTCTTCCAATCTCATATAGAAGCTAGCATAAGCATAGAATTTTTCAAAAATATCAGGTATAACGACACTATCCAAGAGTTCAATAGATTTTTTAACGAAACCAGTCATTTCAGCTTTTTCAACTAAAAAAAGAATATCTTTTCTAATTTCGAATTCAGGGAGATTAATTTTTCCAGAGAAGTCAAGTTTAAAGATTTCAAGAATTTCTTGATAGGCTCTATTTTGATCAAATTTTAAGCTATAAAGGTTAAATAAATGTAGTTTGAACTTTCTTAGAATTTCATAATTTTCACAAAGCAGGCAGTTTTTGATAAGACCATCAGCTGTTTGAATATCATTAATATCACTTTCTTTAAAATAATTAATCACTTTTTGGGAAACTTCAATTTTAACAGAGTCAGAGATTTCATTAAAGAGTCTATGTTTAGCCTCTTCAAAAGTAAATTCATAATGATCATCAAATTTGATGAGAATCTCATTATTCACCGCATCGTTTAAGAGAGTAAACAAGCTTTTTTGATTTAGATTTAGGAGATTAATGATTAAATCTTTTTTTAGAGGAGTAAACACACAAGATAATTTTTGCAGATGTTTATATGAGCTAGGCAATAAATGACTCATTCTGCTATAAATAGAATGAACAAGGTCTTCAGGCAAATGATAATCTTCAAAAGTAATATTAAAGTCTAGTTCATCATTTTTCCACAGCATTTTTTTTCTAATAAGATCAATAAGGATTTCCATGATAAAACGGGGATTACCGCAAGATCTTCTCCAGATATTACGAGAAAAGTCATTAGGGATTTTATTTTTTAACAAACTAGTTAAAAAGGTAGCAGATTCTTTATATGACAAGGGTTCAACATGTAATTGAACAGAGTGTAATAAGCCTTGCAGTCTAGAAGGATCATTGACACTAATAACGATTAGAATAGGTCTGTGATTAATATCTTCAGACATGAAATTTACAAAATTGATCGTTTCTTCTGTTAGGAATTGACCAGCTCTAATAATAAAAATCAAGGGTTTTTCTTCAGAAAGTTTATTAATAAAATCTCTAGAAACTTCAAAATCAGTTAATGAATTATCAGTAGTAGAAGGAAGTTTATTTGATTCATCTTTAGAATCTTCAAGATATTTTCTAAATTTTTCAGTTATGTTCTTCAGATCAGAATCTTTTTGAATATTATTAAGGGAAGAAGAACTAAACTCTTTAATTAAAGCAAAAAACGGGTCTTTTTGTTTTGCGCTACAAGTATAGTCAAAGACATAATACTCATTTGTCAAAATATGATACCTGAATAGTGTCAATAAATCATCTTTACCAACGCCATCACCGCCAATTAGAGCAATTACTTTTCCATTACTTTGAACGATATTAGGGACATAATCAACGAGCTGATGAGCATAATCTTGGCGAACTAAATAATATCCGAATTGAAACAGATTTATAATGGATTGTCTTTGAGAAAAAGGATATTTTTTTGCTTGTAATCGATTGATATATTCCATAATAGCCTGACAATTAGGGAATCTATCTTCAGGATTTTTTTCTAAAAGTTTTAGAATAAATTTTTCTAAAGTTATAGGGATATCAGGATTTAATTCTCGGGGGAATTTTGGAAAGAAATTTTGTTGATCTCCTGCAATAAGAGCAGAAATTTGTTCAATGGAAAAAGGAAAGGTGCCAGTAGCCAGATAATAAATTGTAACCCCTAGAGAATAAAAATCGCTTTGTTTGCAAGCGCCTTTTCCAAGATAAACTTCCGGAGCGATAAAGGGTAAAGTTCCAGTTACTTTTTGCTGATTTCTTTCACGATCAACTTTTGTAAAGCCATAATCCAAGACCTTGACTTCGACTTTATTCTCAACAATTCTATATAAGACATTTTCAGGTTTAATATCCTTATGAAGGATATCCTGAGAATGCAGAGTATCCAAAGCATAAATAATCTGAGCAATAATATCATACAACAATTCGATTCTGGAAGATTTAAACTTAAAATTACGTAGTGTTTTACCAGGATAATATTCAGCTAAATAGTAAATATGTTTATCCATATTCCCAAAGCTAACAACTTGTAACAGATTAGGATGCTTAAACTTAGTAATTTGATGCATTTCTTCAGCTGTGAATTTTTCATAAAGAGATTGAGCATCTATATTTTGAAAAAGTTTAAGAGAATAGATTAATCCGGTTCGTATATCACTTACTTTATAAACAGCAGCCCAAGCACCCACACCAAGTTGTTCAATAACCTTATATCTTGAGTCAATAATCATACTTCCTCCAGAATTTCAAGTAATTAGTTATTAAACAATATTGTCAAGACAGAAATACAGAGTTAAAAGATATTTGAGGCATTATAAGAAATTTTTTTATTATATTGATAAAAATCAGAAATATTAAAACCAAAAGATGTTACTCTGATCGACATCTTCCCCACTCTCACGTTTTAATTTAAACCGATAATACCGGTAACTTAAAAAGGAAGCAATCAATTCACACAACAAGGAAGTTAAAAATACTGCCATAATTCCAATGGTTTTATAAATGAGATACCCAAAAAAAGGCGCAAACAGTCCTCGAATTCCAGTAATGGTTACATGCACACTTTGATACATTGAAGCATCCTCTTTGCCTGCAAAAGAGATCGACCCCATGGTCCAAGTAATATTTACACCAGCCATCGCTATCCCAAAAACAAGATAACTCATATAGACCATTATTGTTGAAGATAATAAACCAGGCATCAACATAGAAATAAAAAAGCCTAGAGGGTATAACCCTAACAAAGCAAAGACTATGGAACCAAAATGAAAAATGTCCTTTTTATCGTGCATTTTACCAAATAATGGAGATAATAGCAAAACACCTACTTGTGCTAAAATACCCTTAGCAATAAATGTAGAAGTATAATTCATTTTTAAGTTTTCAACTAAATAAATGGGAATGACAGGTACGATCATTAAAAATCCAAGTCCATAAAAAGAGAAGTTCGTTTCAAAAGCGGCAAAATCTTTATTCTTACGGATTAGTTGAAAAGTTCGTTTTACTGGACTTATAAATAGTTCGTGAAAATTTAATTTATTAACTTTAATTAAATGAGTGTTTTCAATTTTTATCAAAGATAAAACATATGAGCTAATACAACCGCTGATACCTGCTATTAAAAGTATCTGTTTATACAGAGATTCATCTATATCGAGTAATTTTCCAGCTATAAAAGTAATAAACATACTCAACATCGTCCCCATACTTACCGTATAGCCGAATAACTTTCCTCTGTTTTCAGTTCTAATGTTATTCTGATAAAGTGAATTTGTAGCAGGGATAAGTAAAGAACTAAAAAAGTAAACAGCACTTAGTAAGAACAAAAACGACATCATGTCATTGACCCATAAACCGAAAACAAGTATCAAACGACCCAAAAAAGCAACAAGGATAAAATACTTTGCTTTATTTTTTGAGTTTTCCAATATCTTTCCCCACCATATTGAAAAGAAATTAGAAACAGGCCAAATCATGGTTAAAACAGTTAATTGCCAATCAAAACTATTTAATGCTTTTTTTGCAATAATATCCTGAATAGAAGATAAACAGGTAATCATTCCTCCAAAAAAAGTGGAAATCAATAAGATAATAAATGTTTTTCTTTCAATTTTATTCAAATTCATGCGAAACACTTCCCTTAATAATATCTGATTTCATAAAAATCCTTATAGTTTGGATCATACAATATATTGTAAATTGATATGAATAGATTTGTTTAGTTCAAACTAGAAACCCTGATAACTTTTTAATAAGGTATTACATAGAGGAACTAAGAGTTTAATTTTAAAATATCAATGGAGCTAACTCTATTATTCATCACTTTTCAGTATATATAGATCATTCAATTATTCAACATTTTCTTATTTTTAATTCTTAATTGAATCTTTGTTAACAATAAAAGTCAAACCTTGTTAGGTTAATGACTCTTGTCAACACAAAATTAAAACATAAAAAAGACTGTTAATAACAGCCTTTTTTAATATTATTCTAGATTAAGGATTAAGCTTGATTATTTTATAACCAAAGTTTCAGTCTTTTTCCCGCCTTTGTTACAATCAACCATTACAGAGATTTTATCATTAACTTTAGCATCCACAATCTTAAAAAGATAATATCCACCCTCTTTAGTATCTTGTCTAAGAGTTTCTTGGTTTATCAGTTTTTTTCCATTTAATTTTACTTCAACATCATAGATAAAATGAGCGGTTTCATCACCTACTTTATGAGTAAAGTTTACTTTCAGGATAGAAGTTGCTTTGTCAAAGGTCAGATCAACTGAATTAGCAGGATGTGCGAATAAGGAGCTTAAGGTGAAGATTAACACCATGAGAATAAAAGCATATTTTTTCATTTTTACCTCCATTGATTTATCCACATAATATAAGCTTAAGAGATAAACAATGCAAATTTTATCTTGCCAAGTTTTCACTATTACAAAATCTTTCTTTCTTGATGAGAATATTTCCCGAACTTAAGATTTCAATTCTCATAAAAATAATTTATCGGAGTGTTTAATGGCACCCAAGAAAGCATCAAAAAGAAAAAAAACATCAAAAAAAGGGACAAATAGTTTAATTTTTCCTTTAGTCATCCTCGTTGTCATTTTAGTAATCCTGTATTATATTTTTTATCAATTACCCAATCAAACAACAAATGACTCAATAAAACCATTTAAGAAAAAAACAGAGAAAAAAATAGCTAGTAAAAGTAAATCACAAACTGCTGATACTTTAAAAAATGTCGTGGCAGAAATTCAGGATACCATTCAAGTGGCAGATACAACAAAAATCCCTATTCCAAAACCCTCTATCAGAGAAAAAAGTAAACTGTATTTTGTTGATCCAAAACTACCAAAAATTTGCATTATTGTAGATGATTTTGGACAAAATGACAATGCTTTAATTTCTAAATTTCTGGATTTGGACAAAAATATTGCACTTTCAGTCATGCCAAATCTGAAAAACAGCATTTCAATAATGAAAAAAGCAGTACAACTTGGACATGAAGTACTCATTCATACACCATTGGAGCCAGAATCTTACCCAAAAGATAATCCTGGAGAACTGGCAATTTTTGTTCAAATGTCAGATGAAGACATAAAAAAAAGGATTGAAAGCTATATCTATCAATTAAACTATGCAGTTGGAATCAATCATCATATGGGTAGCAAAGCTGCATCTGATCTAAGGGTGATGCGAATTATTATGAAAGCAGTTAAAGAAAATGGATTATTTTATATTGATAGTTATACTGGAGTAAATTCTGTGGTGGAACAAGTAGCGAATGAATACAAAGTTCCTTTTGCTAAACGACAAGTTTTTCTTGATGTTCCAGAAACTTCAAAACACCGAGCAATTCTTAAATTGG
Organism: Cloacimonadales bacterium (SeqCode); assembly: GCA_963678255.2. Taxonomy (GTDB): domain Bacteria; phylum Cloacimonadota; class Cloacimonadia; order Cloacimonadales; family WRIO01. Next base: position 183,245 of record OY782778.1, on the reverse strand, counting down.
AAGAGATGAAAAAGATAAAAACTCCTGTAATAACGGTAATTACTCATTGTCATAATGATGTAAAATTAAGACAACTGGAATTCTTTATTGATAGACTTAAAGATCAACATTACCAATTAATTCCACCGTCTAAAGCAGTAAAACTCTATCCAAAACCTATCTGATGTTAAATTCTTTATTTTTTTCTTGCCAAATTGAATTTATTATCTGTTAATAGTTTTATGAGGAGTTAGGAGAAAATTATGATTAAAAAAATAGCATTATTATGCCTGTTAATTATTGCTTCACAAACGTTAGCCGCTGTAAAAATAATCCATTCCTATTATAAAGATTATGATGATATTATCCGTATCGTTTTTGTCCTTGATCAAAAAACCTATTACAAAACAATGATGGACGTAGATAATCATCAAATAAATCTGGAATTACAAAACACTACCAAATTAAAAAACATGCTTCCTTTAAAAATTTCCTCAGAAAATAAACTTATAGAGAATGTTCAGTTTAAACAAAATAAAAAAGAAATTTTGATCAATATCAGTTGCAAATCCTCTTATTATGCTGAAAGCTTTTATTTATCTGGAGATCGGTTTAAAATTGTCGTCGATATTTACAAAAATGAAATTCCTGAAAATAATGAAATGGTAAATAATTATCTTATTTTCTATGAGATCGTTGGATTTTATGATAAAGCAGAAAGATTGAAAAGATTTATTGAAAAAAACCCCTTTAAAAATCAAGAATCTTCCATAAAGACAACTGTTATTAAACAAAATGTAGATAACATCCCACTCGTACAAGATATTCAAGATTTGCTTGCCTTTAAAAAACCTTTTTTAGAATCAGATCATTTGGCTTATGATTGGAATAATGAAGCTTTTGAACTTTTTGATGAAATCGTTCAGATCTTTCAGAAAAAACTCCCAGAATCACGATTTATTATCCAACAATACAAAAATTCTCCTCAAGTTGACATTGCCTTCTTAGAACAAATGAGTTTTGACTATAATCAACTCAATACTTATCCCATAAAGTTAAACACCATAAAAGTCAGAACAGAAAGCCTTCTAAATAATACTCCTCAAGCTCAAAATGTGGACTATACAAGCCAAATGCTCAGAAAGTTGACACTATATATTCCCGACCTTCAAAACGAGGTAAGTGCGACGTTAAAGACCTATCAATCTATATTAACTCAATAAACTCAGGAAATCTCTTTGATTGAAGATAATATAAATAGGATTATTCAGGACTTAAATCAACTGGAAAAATCAAGCCTCTCATCTTTTGAATTGATTGATACGTTGTTCTCAGCACTTAATAATTGTTGTCTTGAATTAGTTAAAAATGACATTCAAACATTTAATACTCTAATCGGAAGACTCTACTTTGTTTCAGATCAATATCAATTGGCAAACGAAGATCTAATTAACTTAATACACTTAATCAATCTCCATAAAGAATATCCAAAAAACAAACAAATCAGTCTTTCAGAACATAAAATCAACTCTTTTTTACTCTCACTAAGACATTTACTGATGAAAGCAGGATTTTCAGATCTAAATTTTATTACTGAATCAGAAAATTTCACATTAAGTGCTGAGCATGTTAAAAGCGATATTGAATTTATAAGTAAAATGGAATTTTGGATTAGTGATCTGACAACATCTTTAACTAAATATCAAACTACATTATTAAAACTTGATGGGTATGACGATAAAGGGAGATTTTTAACTGTTTATCTATGGGATGAATATAGTGATAATCAATCTTTAAATTATGGTAAAAAATTTTCACTTCTTATAGAAATGTATTTTAAGAATTGTCATATCCTTCTCTATAACATAAAGTATTCCAATAATAAATCGGCATATGTTCAAACAAAAGATACATTTTTTATTTTTTACCCAGATATTATGATCGATGCGACAACAGTTTCAGAATGCTTTAGCAAAGACACGATTTCACCAGAAGTATATTTTTTAAAACTATTTCGCAACAATGAATTTTCAGAAGCAATCTTCAAAGGAAACATAATTAACGCTCTACTTGACAACACGCTTTCTTGTAAACATACAGACATTGACAACATGATTCTTAGTTTCATTGAAAACAATGTATTAAAAATTCTGTCAATTGATGAGATTAATTATGATAAAATCAAGAAGGAAATCTCTGATTTACATTTACCCAATATATTAAAATTAAAAAAACAATTATTAAATACACAAATTACCATAGAGCCTTCCTTTATTTCATACGATTATGGATTACAGGGAAGATTAGATGGTTTAATAGAAAATAATGATAAAAAAACAGAAAAGAACATCTTTGAATTAAAGTCAGGCAAAGCACCTCTTGAAAATGTATGGAGAAATCATCAGGCTCAAATAGCCTGTTATGACCTAATTCTCTCGTCTGTTTGGGGTTTTGAAAGAACGGGTTATAGTATGATTTTTTATTCAGTTTCTCAATCAAATCCACTAAGAAATGTACCAAACTTTTATTCATTAAAATATCAAGTAATCATGGTAAGGAATCAAATAACAAACTATATTTTAAAACTGGCGAATGGAGATTTTACTGATTTTTTAGATTTTATAAATAACCCGTCTGAGAAATTGCCAGCATATTTATTACCTCAAATTCATTTAATAAGCTATTGTCTAAAAAATATTGTGCCTTATGAAAAAGAATATATTTTTTCTTACATTTCTTTCCTATTTAAAGAAATGCTTCTTCAAAAAATTGGTTATGTTGATCCTGATGAACTAAATACTTTTGGATTTTCAGCTTTATGGAATCTAAGTCTTGAAGAAAAAAGCAGAAAAGGACAAATTTTAGACAATTTATCACTTCAAAAAATCAATGAAAACAATATCACTTTTATACCAGACATAAACAGTTTTTCACTGAATTTTCGAGAAAATGATCCAATAATATTATATGGGAAATCAAATATAGCCTCTCCCCCACTTCATTCTGTTTTGTTTAAAGGAACGATTACTAATATAAATCAAGATCAAATAAGCGTTTTATTAAAAAACGATACTTTTTATCAATATTCTAATAAGTTTGAATCGTTTGTTATAGAACATGATTTTTTAGAATTTAATTTTTACTCAGCATTACAATCCTTATTTGAATTTATTTCTGCTCCAAAAAGAAAAAGAGATCTCATCTTTGGATTGAGTGAACCTCAATATAAGCAATCAGGCTTATCATTTTCTGATGAAGCTATACAAAAAGCTTTTGAAGCACAGGATTATTGCATAATACAGGGTCCTCCTGGTACAGGAAAAACTTCAAAAATAATTATCGGACTTGTTAAGAAATTGTTATCTGAGACTGAAGACCCCATTTCAATTTTAGCTTTCACAAACAGAGCAACAGAAGAAATCATTGAAAAACTAATTTCGAACAACCTAGAGTTTATTAAAATTGGGACAAAAGATTCAGACAAACCTTACCATATAAAATCTTTTTTAAAAAATATTTCTATGAATAACTACAAGTCGGAATTAAATAAATCAAGAATTTTTGTTAGTACTGTTTCATCTTTTTTAAATGATGGATTAGCGCTTTTAAAAATTGTAAATGAAGGAATTCTGATTATTGATGAAGCCTCTCAATTATTAGAACCTCATTTAGTTGGATTACTCACGAAATTTAAAAAGTTTATACTTGTTGGTGACCATTATCAGTTACCGGCAGTTTCAGTTCAAAAATCCGTTCCTGCAACAAGAATGTTAAATGAAAAGATTCAACTAACTTCTCTTAATGGGTCATTATTCGAGCGTTTATTTAATATTTGTAAATTACGAGGATGGGATCATGCTTGGCATACACTTAAAGAACATTACAGAATGCATGAACGAATTGCTGATTTGATAAATCCATATTATGACAACCAGTTAAAATGTGCACTTGATAAACAATTTGGTCAACTTAGTTATATGAAAGATAATGAGTTGTTTAAAAAACGACTTTATTATATTAACGCACCTAAGTCCACTGATATAAAATTAAATCACCTTGAAGCTAACGCAGTATGCAATCTTGTAAACAACATTCTTTGCCGCAATAGCAGTTTATCTACATTATCAATAGGGGTGATTACTCTTTGGAAAGCTCAATCAAACTTAATAAAACATAAGCTAGTAGAACGAAATCTGTCTCAGGATATATTAGTGGATACAGTAGAAAGATTTCAGGGTTTAGAGAAAGACATTATAATTCTGTCGACAGCATTAAACCACTTTTCTCAACTTAATATCATCTCTTCATTAACGCATGATTCAAAAGTTGACAGGAAGTTAAATGTGGCAATATCAAGAGCGAAAGAATTGTTTTTTTTAATAGGTGACATAGACATTTTAAAAAAATCGAGTCACTATAACAACATTATAGACAAGATGACATTGTGGCATACAACATAGTCATCATGCCTATATGATTCTATAACATCAAAACATCAAACCTACTTAGTAGAAATATCTACAATCTAATACTTATTAAACCAAGAGATTTGGGAATTTAAGACATCACTTTATTTTTACAAGGGTCTCTGTAAACAAAACGTTTACCTCTTCATGTTATTGACGATATATTGCTACTTGTAGCATTATAGTACTTGTGTCGTTTGCTAATCTATATATAATTATCTTAATATTCTTATATTTTTGTTTTGTATGCTTTTACGTTTATTTCATACAATCTTGTCTTGTTCCTTTTGCGTACATGTAGCTTATTTTTGGTACTTTATTTTGCTACTTGTTACGTTTTAGAATATCCAAATATGTTATTATTACTTTTTATGCACAATTTTTTTAAAAAAGATTATCAATTGATGATTTCTCAAAAGTAATATTATTTGATGGATATTTCGGTGTAAGTGAACCACTTTCACGGAAAAACAGAGCCACTATCACGCTAATTTAGAGCCACCTTCACGGAAAGAGAGCCACGTCATTATTCGATTGCCTTAAATTTCAATTATTCTATGATTTAACAATGTACTCAAGTACAAATAAATCATGGAGGTGATAATTATGATTAATTATCATGAGATTCTGAGGTTACGTAGTTTTGGCTATACCCAGCGCCAAATAGCCCTATGTTTACATTGCTCCCGAAATACTGTTTCGGAAATTTATGAGCTTTCAGATGCAAAAGGGGTGTCATGGGATACTCACTCAAAATTTTCAAATCAAGAGATTATTCGACTTCTTTATCCTGAAAAAGAAAACCCAAGTTTAAGAAAGATTCCTGATTACAATTTAATCCACAAAGAGTTAGCTAGACCCGGCGTAACTCTGACATTGCTTTGGAGTGAATATTATGAACGATCTCATACTGAAGGGCTGATACCTTATCAATATACTCAGTTCTGCGACTATTACAGGTATTATATTAAAAAATCAAAGGCAACAATGCGTATTAAAAGAAAGCCAGGCGAATTACTTGAAGTGGATTGGGCTGGATCTACGTTATTTATAACAGATCATATCACAGGCGAACTTATACCGGCTTATGTCTTTGTTGCAGCTCTTTCATGCAGTCAATATTCCTATGCTGAAGCATTTCCTTCAATGAAAACTGAAAAATGGATTAATGCTCATATACATGCTTATCAGTTCTTTAATGGTGTCACCCGCATATTAGTCCCTGATAATTTAAAGACAGGAGTAGTGAAACACAGTAAATCCGAAGTCATACTCAATAAAGCATATCAGGAAATGGCAGAATATTACGGAACGGCAGTCATTCCGGCTAGGCCTTATTCTCCAAAAGATAAACCTAATGCAGAAGGAACTGTTGGGATTATATCAACCTGGATTATTGCCGCTTTGCGTAATGAGCGCTTTTTTTCTTTTTCTGAACTCAATAATGCAATTAAAAGCAAGTTAACAGATTTTAATCAAAAGCCTTTCCAAAAGAAGATTGGCTGCAGGTTAAGTGCCTTTGAAGAAGAAGAAAAATCCTTCTTAATACCCTTACCTGCAAGCCATTATGAATTGTCATCGTGGGTAACAGCAACAATTCAGATGGACTATCTTATAAATGTAGATAAATGTCAATACTCAGTTCCATATGAATATATTGGGCATTCAGTTGATATTAGGTATACGTATAAAACAATTGAGGTTTTCTATAAAAACATTCGAATTGCTTCTCATTTGAGAAGATATAATACAACTTCTCCAATAGTTTTACCCGAGCATATGCCAGAAAATCATAAACGATTTCTTAGCTGGAATAGAGAAACTTTTCTTGAATGGGCAAAATCTGCAGGCAAAAATACATTATGTATAATGGAATCATTGTTGAAATCCAATAAAATTGAAGAACAATCATATAAGTCCTGTGGTGTTTTAATGAAACTTGCAGACAGATTTTCATTTGAACGTATTGAATATGCTTGTGAAAAAGCTCTTTATTACACTCCTGCCCCAAGCGTAAAAATGGTTCAAACAATCCTAAAGACAGGACAAGATAGTATTAAAATGCAAGAAAAAGCAGTTAATGAACAAAAAGGTGAACAATACGGGTTTACTCGCAGAAAAAACAATAAAGGAGATATATAAAATGGTTAATCAATCTACATATGAAAAGCTAAATCAAATGAATCTAAATGGCTTTGTTGAAGCGTTAAGGATACAAATGGAAAATTATGAATATAGCAATTTATCATTTGAAGAACGTATCGGATTGCTTGTTGATTTTGAATGGTCAAGAAGACAGTCCAATAAGATATCAAAATGTATTAAAGAAGCTCATTTAAGATATCTTAATGCTTGCGTGGAAGATATAGAATACCTCCCCGATCGTAAACTTGATAAATCACAAATACTAAAATTATCTTCTTGTCAGTATATTAGAGACAATCACAATATTATCCTTAAGGGAGCTTCGGGAAATGGTAAAACATATATTGCATGCGCATTAGCGATCTCTGCATGCAGACAATCATTAAGTGTTAAATATACAAGGCTCCCTGAACTGATAAATGATTTATTAGTTGCTCGAGGAGAAGGAAATTTTAAAAGATTCATAAAATCATGTCAAAAATATGATTTGTTAATTTTAGATGAGTGGCTTTTAAAACCTCTTTCAAATGAACAAGCTATGGATCTTCTTGAAATCATTGAAGTAAGAACAAAAAATGGTTCAATTATCTTTTGTACTCAATATGATACTCAAGGCTGGCAGGAAAGGATTGGTACAAATGAAGCCGAAACTTTGTCTGATGCAATAATCGATAGAATAAAACATAACTCTTACGAAATAATGATCGAAGGGAATATGTCTATGAGAGAACGATATGGAATAAAGAAAAAAATCAAGAAATGACTGTAAAATAATCATTTTATGAAGAGAGCCATCATTTAGGTGGCTCTCTGTCCGTTAACATGGCTCTGTTTTTCCGTGAAGCTGGCTCTATTTCTCCGACATGGTGGCTCTCTGAGAACGTAATATTCATTTGATTCGTTTTTGACCACATATAGTTAATTATAAGGCTAGATTTAAAGATAAGCGGTAATTGTATATATCTCATTACTTATCGCTAGTGTACGGGTTGTTTTTGAAAGCCTGAGAATGGGTATGATTTTATAATTAATCTGTCTGATGCTATACTTAAGATTTAAATTGAATTCTTTAATTTAAATCAAAAACTGTATAAAATCAATATAAAGGATAAATAACTTTCTAAATTTTTAACATAAATAAAACTAAAAATGTATAAAAAATAATTTTTAATAATAATAAAGTTCATTGATATATTGTAATAGAATAAATACCAAAAAAAAAACCGCCAAAGCGGTTTTAAAATCAAATTAATATTATTTACTGAAAAACATTTTTAATGCAATTAGTATCATAATTATAGAAAAAACTTTTTTAAGATAAAATGAAGGTATTATTAAAGCTAATTTGGCTCCAAAGAATCCACCAAATAGGAAGCCAATACATAATATACCTGCAACTTTTATATCAACAAAACCGGCTTTATAATAAGCCACAGCTGCTAATATTCCAATAGGGGGGACCATCATAGCAAGAGTAGTTCCTTGTGCATGTTGTTGAGACATATTAAACAAAAAAACGAGTGCTGGAATAATTATAATTCCACCGCCAATACCTATTATACCACTTAATATTCCGGTTAGTAATCCCAGTATCAGTAAAAGAATAACTGTCATATTAGTTTAAAAACCTTTTTCTTTGTATTTATCTAAAAGATCGGTTAAAGCTTCATTCCATAATTGATATTCTTTGTTTTTTGTTAAAACAGCAAGTATTTTAATCTTATCAGACAAAGATCCCTTTACATATGTAGTTACTCTTCTTAATTGATTTTCATTGTCTTCATCAGACATAAATTTTACTTTAGCTTTGTTTTTCAAAGACATTTCTTCAACACCCTCATCAAGAGTAACAGGTTCAGTTTTATTCTCATTTACTACTTCAGGAATAACTGGTTCAGTTAATACTTTTTCTACTATAGTCTCAGGATTTGCATTGATAAAATCATCTGCAGTTTTTAACGATGGTCTTTTTTTTAATATTGCCATAATATCCTCTATATTTGATTAATTTTTTCTAATAATTCTGTATAAAATGATTTCACTTCTTTACTAGCTTTTTGATCAGGAGTAGCCAATTCCATAACTCCTAATCCTTCAGAAACTGAATATTTATAGGAAATTCTCGAATTTAATCTAGTTTTTAAAAATTCAATTTCATATTCAGTTTCAAAATCATGAATTAGAGATTCAATTTCTTTGGCGATTCTAGTGCCAGGAATAACCATATTTAATATAGAAAAGACCTTTAAATTGGGTTTAGTCATTTTTGCTTCTTGCAAAATTTCAAAGGTTTGTTGAGAACCCCAAAAATCATATTGAGAGGGGCATAAAGGGACAATCACAAAATCAGAAGCCATAACAGCGCTTCGGAAGATTTTATTATCTCTTCCACCAACATCAATAATGATGTATTCAAATTCAAATTCCTGAATATCCTTATGAATGGTAGGAGTTAATATCTGAGTTACAGGGAATTGAGGTACCAAGTCATTTTCACCTCTTAATCCCCTGAAATCGACACTAGAACCCTGTTGATCAGCGTCAATTAGGAGTATTTTAATTTTATTTTTAGCAAACATAACAGAGATGTTAGTGGCTAAGGTTGTTTTCCCAACTCCGCCTTTGGAGTTAACGAACGAAATAACTTTCATAATTTATCCTTTTTGTGTCTTGTCATATATACAACAAGCTGTTTTAAAAACATGTTGTATTACCTTCTGAATTCAGGCATAGAATCAATGATTCTTTCAATAACAATAATATTTTCTTCAATGTCTTTACGGCATTTAATGAGTAAACTTACCAACAAAGCACGAGGTTGCTCATCCGATATGTTGAGTTGTTTACAATAATCTTTAATATCTTTGAGAGAAGGTTCTTCAAAATCAATATCATAAAAAATATTTGAAAATTCAAGAAAGTCATTCGCTTTTTCTTTAAAAGCGATCTGTAAAGACTCAATACCACCATTTTCCAAAGTATTGTGCAGATAATAAATCACTCTTTCAGACTTCTTTGTTTTTTCAGCAGAATAAATAGCTAAACCCAATAAATCCATTTGAGCCACATGGCTAACATTGTTTTTAATTAAATATTCAGCAAAGATTTTTATAGATTTTTCATTATATACTTCAAGTTTTCGATAAGCATCAATCAGCATCATACTTTTGAATAAATACAAAATAGAATTCTTAACAAGCATTCTTCTGGTTGGATCTAGTTTAAAGGTTGTTACGTTTTCGTCAATATTGTTTTGATTAGTTAAATTAGTAAACATATTATTTTTATTATTTACTAACTGATCAGTATTACTTGTTTCATTATCGTAACATAGTGGAATGTTGTATTTATTCAAAAGTCTGGTTACATCGATAATACTGCCTTTAGGGCTATTATCAGTAACAATTTGAATTAAGCCAAGGTTAGCAATGTGGGGAATAAGCTGATAAATAGTAGCTTTTCTAAATTCATATTTTTTAATAATATTATTTAAAGAGAGTCTTTCAGATAAGAAATTCATTTCTAGAAATAATGAAACAAGAAAATTACGTTCAACATTAGATAAACTCTTTTCATATAGAAAGATAGAGTGTATCAATTTATATTTTTGAGTTTCATTTAGCGGTAATCTATCAGTTACGATAGGGATACTAGTATCGTTAATGCTATAAGTACTGTCTTTGCTACTTGTTTCAGAATGCATTTCGGTGGTAGAAGGGAGATCCGTATAAACAGTAGTTAATTTATTGATATTTGAGTAAGTTAAAGATGTTGAAGGATCGTCTTGACTCTCTTCAGTTCTTGTAACCTTTTCGTTAACTAAGGAAGGCGCTACTTGTTTCGATAGCGAGTATAGCTTGTCTTGGCCGGTTATATTACCTGTATCGTTAACGGGAAAAGTATCTTTGTGAGTTGGTTGATTCGATAATATACTTGTATCGTTATCGAGTAAAGCAAGCATTTCAGGAGAATATTCGTGATCAAACTCTTGTTTTGATGAATTATTAGCAGCATTCTGATTTTTTAAGCGTGTTATGAGGCCGGAAACTTGAGTAAGGGGTTCCATTGCTTCATTCATGTCAGATTCGTTGAAATTGAATTTTGGATGTGGAAGATGATAAAGGCTGTCACGACGTTCAGCATTTTTTTGTTTTATTTGAGCTTTTTCAGCGTCAGATAAATTAATCTTCCGAGCCATTTATCTCCTCAGGAATTTGTTTATTACGATAGGCTTCTTCTATGTTGAAATCAACGCTAAAACCAATCTTATTAGATATTTCTCGGGCAAGTTGGATATATTCTTTATAAGTACGAGTTGTTCTGTTATACTCAACGATAGTGAGTTTTTTTCTTTCAGCGTTTTGTATGGAAGCGCTGACATGAATTTCAGTTAAGAAAACCAAATCGCCAAATTGACGGTAAAGCATTTCTCTATGAACATGATGTGATTTATATCGTTCATCTAGCATATTCACCAAAATCCCCAATAAGTTTAAGGTTGGGTTAACATTATCTTGAACAGATGCGATGTTTTTAAGGATTTCAACAATTCCTATAACAGAAAGTCTTGTAAGATTTGTAGGAATAATGACATAATCAGAAGCAAATAAAGCATTTGTTGTAAAAGAGTTAAAATAAGGAGAGTTATCAACAACAATTAAGTCATAATTTAAGCAGCAGCTGTTTATAAATTTTTTAATTCTAAAATGTCCATCAATATAGGTAGATAAAGATTTTTCTTTAGTTGTGCATAAAAACATGTTTGTAACAATATCAATATTAGAATTTTTTGTTGCTAATATGATATCCTTAGTATAATTTGGATTATCCTGATAGATAGAGACAATAGTGTCTTTATCATCGAGTTCTTCTTCAGTATCATAGAAAAAAGAAGTTAAACTAGCCTGAGGATCATTATCAATGAGAAGAATCTTCTTTGAAAGTCTTTCCTTGCTGTTTAAAACCATGTCGCACGCCTCTGCTAAATTGTAAGACATGGTGGTCTTACCAGTGCCACCTTTATGATTGATCACTGATATGATAATAGGTCTGCTCATATCATGTCCCTCCAATATTAGTTTATCAAGCAATATCTTATTATATATATTTATAATGTCAAGACAATTCTAAAAAAAATGTAATGAGACAAAATATATCCGCTGATATAGGTAAAACAAAATGTGTATATAGCAAAAACAAAATGATACCTTGTACATCCTAACTTAATATAGTATCAATTTAGAGTTTTTATTATATATCTATTACTAACTGTATGAAAAATAAGAAAATACAATAATGATAAAATCAGCATTTTATTGAAATTAAAGAAGATATATGATTATCTATAGAAGATATAATATTAAAAGAAATGTTGTATCGGAAATAATAACAAAGATTTAAAAAAAAATATCATTTAGATTTTTAATCATTAGATAATAAAATATAAAAAATATTGTCAAAAAAAGTGTTTTCATTCTTTGTGTTATTGGAGGCATCTATGGTTAAAAAAGAACTAGCTAAGAAGTTAGCATATCGGATGGATATTTCACTTTTTAATGCAGAATTACTAATTGATCGATTTCTCAGAAACATGTTATATGGAATAAGAAAGGATCATAAACTAGTACTATCCAATTTTGGTACATTTGAAGTAGTAAGAAGAAATGAAAAAGCAGTGATAAATCCATTAAACAAAGAGAAAATAATAGTTCCTGCTCATAATAAGGTTGTTTTTAAAGTAAGTGAAAAAATGTTAGAAAAATTAAATCCTGAAATCAAGCAAGAGGGAGCTTAAAAACGAACGCTGTGCCTCCAAGTTGAGAGGACTCGACTTCTATATCTCCTTTGTATGATTGAATGGTCTGACGGCAAAAATGAAGTCCCAGTCCAGTGCCTAAAGGTTCATCAGTATTAGTGGGATCAGTATTTTTAGTTGTAAAAAATGGATCAAATATTTTTTTTATGATTGTTTCAGGAATACCAGGTCCATTATCAATAATTTTTATATAAGCATAATTATCTATGGAATAAGTTGAAAAAATTAATTGTGGTTCTTCAGTTTTGTACATGGCATCAATAGCATTTCTAATAATATTATGAATAACTTGAGACACTTCAGAGGGATTAATTAAAACTTTTAAAGGAATTGATGAATAATAATATTCTTTTTCAATTTCGTGTTTAAATCTTAAATCAGCATCGAGAAAATCGATTTCTTGCTTTAATAAATCTGATAAATCACATTCTCTTAATTCTTCAATTTTGTCATTTTGAGATTTTGTCATTAAACCATTAATCATATCTCTCAATCTATTGGCAACTTTATCAATTTTTTCAGCTTGTTTAAAAGAGCTATTTAAACATTTTAATATATCTTCTTTTTCAATAGTCTGGTTTGATTCAATAATTGATAAAAAGTTAGTTAAATGGTTGTGTAAAAACTCTACAGAAAAAAAGATGCCTGATAAAGGGCTTTTTAAATTGTGTACAATACCTTGTAAAAGATCACCAACTGCAGCTTGACGTTCAGATTTTATTAAGTTTTTAGTTCTTAATTCCAAAAGACGTTCTAACTCACTATTATAGGATTTTATAATATCTTGGGATTGTTTAAGTTTTAAGTGAGTTTTAATACGAATAATAACTTCTAAACTATCATATGGTTTTGAAATATAGTCCACGCAACCCGCAGAAAAAGCATTTATTTTATCTTCTAAATCGTTTTTTGCAGAAAGAACGATGACTGGAAAATCGATTTCTTCAGTTTTTAATTTAATATTTTTTACTAATTCAAAGCAATCAATATCATTAATGTTTGTATCAATAATCATTAAATCAGGCGTAGCGTGTTCAAGAAAAACATTTGTTTGTTGACCATTTAGAGCGAAGGCAATTGAATAGTTTTGTTTTTTTAAAATAGTGCCTAATATTTGGATATTATTTGGATTGTTATCTACGATAAGTATTAAAAATTGTTTATCATTAGAAGAGGGGAGGTTTGTCATAATAAATCCTATTTCTATATATTGAAGAAAAAACAACAAAGATACAAAAAAACATACGGACACAGCAACAAGAAACAATGAAATTAAAAAATATAGTCAGAAAGATGTTAAGAGATAAAGCTGACATGATGTTAAGTAGATAAAAAATAACAATCATAGCCATGAGGATATCAATCCTAAAGTACTAATAATATTAGTGATATCTAATAATTCTGAATAATTATGAAGTTGCTGACCAATAGTAATCATATCTGAGGATTTTAAATTATTACCTTCTTCGATTAAACATTCAGAAAAATTAACAAGATTTTCAATTATCAAACAGTTTTTAATATTTAAAAATTGGTTTTTTAGTTTATCTGAAAGCTGAATCTTATTAAGGGCTTTTTTGTCATTTTTTAGAAAAAGATTTTTACCAGAAGTGTTTAATAAGTATTTCTTATTAAATAGATCAACGATAGTTTGCAGTTCTTCTTTTCTAATTGGTTTGTTTAAAAACCCTTTATAATTAGGTGTTTTAGATAGGTCAAAATTGCCAAGATTACTTTCTGCAGAAGTCAAAATTACGGGAGTATCTTTAAAAACCGGATAATCTTTTAATTTTAGTAAGAAATCCAACCCGTTAATTTCAGGCATCAAATAATCAATAATAATCAAATTTGGTCTTACTTTTAAAGCTTCTGCAATACCATTCATTCCATCAGTTGCAAAGGTGAGAGAATAACTTTTATCAGACAAAAAGCTTTTATACATAATTAAACAGATTTGATCATCATCTATACACAATATTTTAAATGTGGAATTTTGTTTATCTGAAACTAAACAATCAAAAGAATCATAAAGAATACCTTTCAAAGAAACGACAAATTCAGTTCCCTTATTAGAGGTTGTATAAGTAATTTCACCATTGAGAAGTTTAGTTAGTTTTTTTGCAATAGCTAACCCTAAGCCAGTAGAGGTGTTGTCATTTTTAAATGAGTTTTTAGGTACAAATAAGTTATTCTGAACTTCTGGAGAAATTCCAGGGCCAGTATCTTTAATACGGAATTCTAAATCTAAGAAATCTTTTTGTAATAAATAATTAACAAATAGAGTAATCTTTCCCTTCTGTGTGTATTCTATGGCATTTGCAATTAAGTTATATAAAACATATTTGAGTCTGAGTTTGTCAATATAAATAAGTTTTGGTAAGAATTCTTGAATAATAATTTCCAATTGAAGATTTTTTGCAGAGATTTTGGGTTCAAAATATGTTTGCATATCAGAAATAAAGTCATTCAAATTTGTTTGTTGAATACCAACTTTCATTTGACCAGCTTCAATCATTGATAAAGAAGTAATATCATTTGTGAGATTTAATAGAACTGTACTAGATTCAAGGATTTTTTCCCGAAAATTATCATAGGGGTTTTTAATCTCAATTTCTTTTAGTAAATTTGCATAACCAATAATTGATTGTAAAGGATTTTGAATTTCATAAGAAATGTGAGACAGAAATTTTGACATAAATAAGATAGTATCTTTAGCTTCTAAGAGAGTTTTAGCATTTCTGGCTTCATCTTCAATTTGTTTGCTAATATCTTTAATCACAATTTGATAAAGAGGTGACTTTTCACTGTAATAATATACATCAAGAGAAAAAGTTATTTCATTTTCATCATTATTATCTTTGAAAACATATTGGTTTTTTATATGGTGATTATTCAAGACTTTCATAATATCAAGTTTCTCAATCATTAGGAAATTAGTTATTGGTTGGTTAATTACTTGCTCATAGTCACATTGAAAAAATTCCAAAGCTTTACTATTGACAGAAATAATTTTGTAATCATGAGAAAGAAAAATTGTAATATTAGGTTGAAAATCCAATAAATATTGAAACTTGTTTTCAGAAAGTTTTAACTGTTCATTGATGTATTGTTGTTGAGAAATATCAGTTTTAATACCAATATAATAGCAATTCTGGTCATTTTCACCTTTTAGAGAGTAGATTTTAGCATTTTCCCAAAACAATGTTCCATCTTTTTTTTTATTACATAAATTACCTGTCCAGGATTTACCAACTGAAATACTTTTCCACAGATCCTCGAATATATTATGATCCATAATTGAAGATTTTAGAATTGAAGGGTTTTTCCCTATTGCTTCAGAGAAGGTATAGCCTGTAATCTCAGAAAATTTTTTATTTACAAAAACAATATTACCGGATAAATCGGTTATAACAATACTATTAGGACTATCATCTATGATTTGATTAAAAAAGAACTCTATTGGCTTAAATCCAGAATTATTCATCAAATCCACCTTTACAAATTTTATATAATAAGTATAGTCTATTTTTTTACATTTTGCAAGATATTATTAAAAAAAGATTGATTTAATTGATTAGATATGTTAATAATATCTTGTGGAGGATATATGAAGTATCTAAAATGTGATTATGGTTATCTTATTTGTTTAGAGATTGGAGAAGAAATTGTTGCGAGTTTGAATGAATTTGCAAATAAATTTGATATAAGATTTGCACAAGTATTTGCAATAGGAGCGAGTAATGATGTCATTCTCGGGTCATTCAATCCCATTAAGAAGGTATATCAGGAACAGCACTTTAAAAAGGATTTTGAAATTTGTAATCTTACGGGTAATATTACAATGGTTAATGATAAGCCTTTTCTTCATGCGCATGTTTCTTTAGCAGATGATTGTTTTAATAGTTTTGGAGGTCATTTAAATCAGGCAATCGTGAGTGCCACTTGTGAAATTATGCTTTATTGTTCAAATCAAGAAGTAAAAAGAGTTTATAATAATGACACAAAGTTGTATGTTCTTGATCTAGATTCAGAAAAAACTTGACTACCATTATTAACCGATAAATTGTCATATTATAGAAGTTAGTTTTTAAGAAAATTTTTAAAAGCAGAATATACTTCAGTAGGATGGTATTTTTGAATCTGAAAAAATGGTTGTTCAAAATTGAAAAAATATTATATCCCTCCAACATGAAAATAGTTGGTTCCTGCTTAAAGTGTGGAATCTGTTGTCAAAAATTACTAATTATCCACAATGGTGAGATCATAAAAAGTCTTGAGTCCTTTTTAAAGATTCGAGATATTGATCCATTTTATAAGAATATTATACCCTTAGGTCTTGATAGTGAAGGATATTATAGATTTACTTGCAGATATTATAAAGAGAATCTTTGTATTATTTATAAAAACCGACCTCAAATATGTCAGCATTATCCTTCAGTCAATATGTTTAAATATGGTGGAACTCTTTTTCCAACATGTGGTTATAAAATACACGCACGTCGTTCATTTCAATATATATTAAATATAAATAAAGGTAAGGAATTATGAAAATTATTATTAGCAAAAATCACTATGCTCCTTTCAATATTGCCTCAGAAGAATTTTTATTTGAAAACTTTACTGACAGTATTTTTCTTTTATATCAAAATGAAAAATCTATCATAGTTGGGAGAAAACAAAATGCTTTAGCAGAGATAAATCTTGATTATGTCCAAAGTAATTCTCTTCCTGTAGTCAGAAGGTTATCAGGTGGAGGCGCAGTATTTCATGATAAAGGTAATCTAAATTTCAGCTTTATAATCAGAAATGTTGACGGAGTAGAAAATGATTTTGCCAGATATACTCAGCCAATTATTGATGTTCTTCAAAATCTGGGTGTCAATGCTTGCTTAGAAGGTCGAAATGATCTGACTATAGAAGGGAAAAAATTTTCAGGAAATGCAAAATATTTTCGAGGAAACTCATTAATCCAGCATGGGACTTTACTGTTTGATTCAAATCTTTCAGATGTTTCTATGGCATTAAAAGCAGATCCTCTCAAATTTCAAGATAAAGCAGTAAAGTCTGTAAGAAGCCGAGTTACTAATATCTCAGAACATTTAGAGACTCCATTGAGTATGGATGAATTTGAAACACTTATAGTACAACACATACTCACAATTCATCCTGATTCTGACACATATGAATTTAGCCAGGAAGATGAAACTAAAATTAATGAATTAATCAAAACCAAATATGGGAATTGGGACTGGAATTTTGGAAAATCTCCTCAGTATAATTATTCGAAAAAAATTAGAACAATAGGCGGGAATTTAGAAGTCATGATGGATGTAAAATCAGGAATCATTGAAGATTTTAAATTCTATGGTGATTTTTTTACAAAAAAAGATCTTGATGATCTAGAAGGAAAATTTATAGGGTTAAAACATAATCATACAGCTATAGAAGGGCTTCTTGATCAGTTAGATATAAACGACTGGTTTATTAATGTTAATAGAACCGATATTATGGCAATCATGTTTGAATGACGTCATGTTGTTGTGTAAACATGACAGAATGGTTTTATCCGTAGTTCATTTTATTTCACTGATTCATTAATTATAGCGTTTTTGAAATTTGTGGTACAAATTGTATTTAAGTCTTTGTGCAATATGGAGGCTTTTTTAAAAAAGAGATAAGCCTATCAACAATTCAAAAAGATACACAAACTAGAAACGAATCCTTGATAATTTAAATTTAAAGGCTAAGATTAACTACTTTTTGACTCTTTTTGTTATCTACTTATTAGAGTGCTCAATTTTTAAATCAGGGCAATCAGCAATTATAATGTTTAACAAATCAATAAAACATCATGTTAATTACAGTTATTAAATTTGGCATGAAGAATGCATTTTAAGTCAATAAGGAGATACTATGGAAAATCTAGAAGGAATAATTAATGAAATTAGTGGCGGGAAAATCCTTGATATTGCGACAGGTGGAGGAGATTTTCTTAAAATTATAGCAAATTTTAAAAATATCAAAGAAATAATAGCTATTGATAAAATGGAAAGAATGAAAGATGTCATTGAAAAAAATAAAGGTGATTTACCGGTCAGCTTTATAACGATGGATGCTATAAATCTTCAATTTGAACCAAAAAGTTTTAATACAGTTTGTTTATCAAATTCTCTTCATCATCTTGAACAGATTAAAAAAGTTTTTACTGAAATTAGCAGAGTTCTTTGTGATGATGGTTTGTTTATTATCAATGAAATGGTTTCAGATGAGTTATCTCCAGCTCAAATTTCTCACAAACTTATTCATCATTTTGCGGCTAAACTCGATAGAATAAACAATGTTTTTCATAATGACACATATACAAAAGAAGAAATATCCCGATTAATTGAAGATAGCTCTTTTGAAATTGTAAAATATACAGATTATTCCTTTAATCAAGAAGATCCGAAAAACCCAGAGTTAATTCAGTATTTTGTGGATTACATAGAAAGGCTACATAACATGGTGAGAGAAAAAGAATACAATAAAAATACTGAATATTTCGACGAGTTAGAAAATATTAAGAAATACATAGAAATCAATGGATATGCGTCAGCGACATCAGTATTTTATGTATTAAAAAAGTCTTAAAACTGTTCCTCCATAATGTCTGATTGTATTAATCAGACATTTTTTCTTTATCAAAGTAAAAGAAAAATGATGTCCCAGAATTATTGTTAGTTTCTACCCATATCTGACCGTTATGGGCTTCAATAATCCTTTTTACGATTGCTAAACCGACCCCAGTTCCAACAGTATTTTGATCATATTTGGTAAACAATCCAAATGCTTTGTCAATAAAGTCTTTTTGAATACCAATACCATTATCTTTTACATAATAGACAGATTTAATTTTATCATAGCCTATATGAATTTCAGGGTTAGTGTTTATTTGAGAGTATTTAATTGCATTATCAATTAAGTTTTGATAGATTTCTTTAATCCCCTCTCGATCACCATAAATAGAAGGCATTTCATTATCAATAATAATTTCAGCTTTTTTATTGATTATGGAATACTGAATCAATCTTGTGACTTCATTGATAATATCAGTTACCGAGTTATCTTTAAATTTTACGCTTAACCGTCCTGTTCTTGAGAGTTTGAGTAAATCATCAATTAAATCAGACATTTTAACGGTTGCAAATTCAATTTTTTCTAAATCAGAAAATACATTTTCATTGTCATTTTTTTTAAGATCTTTTTTTAAAAAAGCGCTAAACCCTTTAATTGTTAGTAATGGGCTTCTTAAGTCGTGAGAAACCGTGTAAGTAAAATTTTCTAATTCTTTAGTTTTATCTGCTAATTGGCTGATAATTTGTTCATTCTTTATTTGAAGTTCATGATTTTCTCTAATTTCTTTTTCTAATTGTTGATTAAATAGTTCTAATCGTGAAATTTGTTGTTTTTCACGCTCTCGATTTTTTATCTGGTCAGTTATGTCTATTAACGTGAGTAAAATTGCAGGTTCGCCTTTCCAATACAGATAAGAGGTATAACAATTAACCCAGATAGTCTCTTCATCTTTACTTAATAGTTTAATGACCAAGTGATTATGAGGTTTCAAATTTTGTTTAACTTTATTAATTACTGTTTCTAATGATTTTTTATCTTCTTCTTGGACAAAACTAAAAAAGGATCGAGTTAGAATATCTTCCTTAGTATATCCAATTATTCGGTAAAACATTGGATTGTAAAAAACAGTTAAGTCATTTTTTATAACAACAATACTTTCTGTTATCGTGTTGACTAACATTCTTGACGTTTCTTCACTTTCAAATAAAGCTTTCTCTAAGATATTTTGTTTAGCGAGTGTTCTTAAAAATAAGAAAATAAAGACTAAAACAAAAATTGAGATCAAAATAGTTGATAAGACTAATGGGAAGGTTGCATCAAAAATTTCTTTGTTAATTTTCATCAAGCTTTCAGAACAAACTATATAGAATTGAGAATTTCTAAATCTTTTAACTGTTCGAATTCTTAAAGCACCATCTATATCAGATTTTCCAATTTCAGAAAAATAAAGAGAATCTCTTAATTTTGTAGCAACTCTATTTGAGATTAATGTTGTGTTAACTAAGGGTTGATCAGTATCTTTTATGCCAACTAAAACAAAACCCCTATCACTTTGAATACTAATTCTTCCTAAATTTATTGATTTGAAATAGTTAGTAAAATATTCAGGATAAACGTAAACAATAGCGACTCCATTAAAAAAACCGTTTTTATCTGATAATCTCATAGAAAAAGGAATCAAAACAATTTTTGAATGGTTTTCGGTAATTGCTTTATCTAAATATATTTTATCTGAAGAATTTTTAGAATGATATTTAAAATAGGCTTTATCTCTGATATTGATCTTGAGTAATTCAGGGTTTGTTGATTCAATAATTTCTCCTTTATTGTTGCTAATCAGTAAAGCATGGATTAAATCATTATTCTCAGACAAAAATCCATTATAAAAACTTTTTTGTATCAAAGTATTCGGATGGCTTTGTACAGAATGTCTCATATTGTCTAAAACTATAACCATTGTTTCAAAAGCTTGATTTAAATGCATATCAACAGCTTTTGTGATTATGTCGGTTCTTCTATGAGAATTAGATATTGCATCATTCTTTTTATGTCGATAGAAATTTAAAGTTAATATCCAAAATAGCAGGATAATAATTAAGTTAAAAAAAATAAAGATAGTTTTAATTCTGGTAATATTAGAATTTTGGCGATTCAACTCAACATTTAACTTTTCCATTTCGACCTCTGTTTTAAATTTAGTATAAAAGTAGATAATAGTCAATAAAAAAGATTAGAATTAATCTTCTCTCTACAGTTAATTTTTTCAAACAGCTCCAAGGAAGCAATGGATTAGGAGTAAGGAATGAGTGAGATTCCTCCTATATTTCAGACTGTAGTTGAAAGGTAGAATTTGAAATTTTGAAAATACTCCCTCTCTTTTAGCTGTAATTGATCAGTAATTTTCTAAGATTATTATTCGTTAAGTGTTTGTTTTATTTTGAATTATTCTTTTTTATTGACGTTTTCATTATAAGTTGCAATTTGGTTTAATCGTATAAAAGTAGTTTGGAGGAAGCATGGAATATCCTTTTAGTGAAATAGAGAAGAAATGGCAGGGCATTTGGGACGGTAAGAAAATAGCAAATGCAATAGATTTTTCAGACAAGAAGAATTATTATGTGCTCTCAATGTTCCCTTATCCTTCTGGGGCTTTACATATGGGGCATGTTTCAAATTATTCAATTGGAGATGCAATTACTCGATTTAAAATGATGGAAGGGTATAATGTTATGCAACCAATGGGTTACGATGCCTTTGGGATGCCCGCAGAGAATTTTGCCATAAAGCACAATTCACACCCAAGAATTACAACAGAACAAAATATAGAGATAATGAGACAACAATTTCAATTACTTGGTTTAGCAGTAGACTGGACCAGAGAATTAGCTACTTGTCGACCAGATTATTATCATTGGGGTCAATGGTTGTTTAAACGTCTGTATGAAAAAGGTTTAGTTTATAAAAGAACTTCATTTGTGAATTGGTGTGATGAATGTCAAACTGTATTAGCCAATGAACAAGTTGAAGAAGGGAAATGTTGGAGATGTGATTCTGTTGTACGTCAAAAAGATCTTGAACAATGGTTTTTTAAAATTACAGATTATGCGGAAGAGTTATTGGATTTTTCCAAAGTCATAGATTGGCCAGAACGTGTAAAAGCAATGCAGACAAATTGGATTGGGAAAAGTGAAGGAACTGAGATAAATTTTGAGCTTGAAAATGATGCCAGGATTATCAAAGTCTTTACCACCAGACCAGACACAATTTTTGGGGTTACTTTTATGGCTTTACCTCCAGAACATCCTTATGTCATGGAGTGGTTAAAAGAGGAAAGTGAAGACTCCGATATAAAAAAATTCTGTGATAAGGTGATCAATGAAGATAAAATTACTCGATCAGCCACCGATACAACAAAAGAAGGGGTCTTTACCGGTCGTTATTGTATCAATCCTGTGAATGGAGATAAAGTTCAAATTTGGATTACCAATTATGTGCTCATGGATTATGGTACAGGAGCTGTTATGGCTGTTCCTGCACATGATCAGAGAGATTTTGAGTTTTCAAAAAAATATAATATTCCTTTGAAAATTGTAATACAGAATAAAGAAGATAATCTTGAAATTGATAAAATGACAGAAGCATACACAGAAACAGGTATGCTTGTTGAATCTGGTCTTTTCTCTGGAATGAATAGTCAGGATTCGAAGAGTAAAATATCTCAATGGTTACAGGAAAATGAATTAGGGAAGAAAACCATTACCTTCAGATTAAGAGATTGGGGTGTTTCCAGACAGAGATATTGGGGGAATCCAATACCAGTCATATATTGTGAAAAATGTGGAACGGTTTTAGTGCCTGATGATCAATTACCTGTTCGTTTGCCCGATCATGTTCAAGTGGGGAAAACCACCCAAAACCCACTATTATCAGTAGAAGAATGGTTACATACGACCTGTTCTAATTGTGGCGGACCAGCCACAAGAGAATCCGATACAATGGATACTTTTGTAGATAGCTCTTGGTATTTTGCCAGATATACTGATGCTCATAATGATAAACAGCCTTTTGATCCCAAAAAAGCAGATTATTGGTTGCCTGTTGATCAGTATGTTGGAGGAATAGAACACGCTTGTATGCATTTACTTTATGCTAGATTTTTTCATAAATTTATGAGAGACTGTGGACTGGTAAAATCAGATGAGCCATTTGCTCGGTTATTAACACAGGGAATGGTTTTAAAAGATGGTGCTAAAATGTCAAAATCAAAAGGGAATGTCGTGGATCCCCAGGAATACATTGATCGATTTGGAGCCGATACTATCAGATTGTTTGTTCTTTTTGCTTCTCCTCCAGAAAAAGATGTTGAATGGTCGGACGATGGTGTAATGGGTGCCTTTAGATTTTGTAATAGATTATGGAGATTTTTTGATCAACATATTGAAATATTAAAAGAGAATAATAAGGCTTATTCAAAACATGCAATATTAAGGAATGAGATTAAAAACCTTCGTTATTCTACTCATTTTACTATACAAAAAGTACTTGATGATATGATGGGGAAGATGCAATTCAATACAGATATTGCGGCAATAATGGAACATCTTAATAATCTGACATCCATAAAAAATTGCCAGGAACTTAGTGAGGATGAATTAAGAGTCTTTACAGAAGCCGCTTCAATTATTCCTAGATTACTTTATTTCTTTGCCCCTCATCTTAGCGAAGAGCTTTGGGAAATGCTAGGTAATAAAACCTTATTACATGAAAGTGGTTTGCCAGAATACCAGGCAGAATTTTTGGTAAAAGATGAAATTACTTATGTTGTCCAAATCATGGGAAAAGTGAGAGGGAAAGTAAGTGTTCCAGCAAACACTTCTCAGGAAGAGATTATTAAGCAAGCTATGGAAATAGAAAATGTTAAGAAAACTCTTGAAGGTAAAGAAATTGTTAAAATATTGGTCGTTCCAAACAAATTGGTAAGTGTCGTCACAAAATAATAACGACATGACAACATGTTAACTTGATGTTATAAAAGGGTAGTTGATCTGCCCTTTTTTTATAGTATGAAATAAATATATTGGTAAATGTAAATCTATATAGTCTTTTGTTATTAATTGCAATAATAAAGAATTTAAGAGGAGTTTATAATGCTTTATATCTCAATAGCGATTTTAGGGGGTGTTATTATTCTTATTTTAATCGCATTATTAAAAAAGAATAAACCAGAGATTGATTATGAAAAGATTTCTCAGTTAGTTAAAAGTGAAATTGCCAGATTGGAATTAGTAATAAAAGATGAAAATCGAAATATTCGAATGGAAATTAATAATACCCTTTCCAATATAAAAAACGAAATTACCCAAAACTTAAAAGATAATCGAATTGAACTCAATGAAAATATTCGTCTATTTAGACAAACAAATGAACAAAAATTAAGTGAATTTGCTTTTACCTTAAAACAAACAACAGACGAAATAATTATCAAACACGAGGATATAAAAAACTCAACAGAAGTTAAATTGGAAGCAGTCAGGAAAACAGTTGAAGATAAATTGCTTCTCTTGCAAACAGAGAATTCAAAAAAACTGGATGAAATGAGAAATACGGTAGATCAAAAATTACAGGAAACATTGGACAAAAAATTAAGTGAATCATTTAACAATGTTAGCAAACAATTACAAGATGTCTATAAAGGTTTGGGAGAAATGAAGTCTTTGGCTAATGATGTGGGAGGTTTAAAGAAGGTCTTAACCAATGTAAAAACAAGAGGATTAATTGGAGAAATTCAATTGGGAAGTATATTAGACGCCATCTTAAGTCCTGAACAATATGAGAATAATGTAGCAACAAAGAGTAATACCCAGGAACGAGTGGAGTATGCTATCAAGTTACCCGGTAAAGATGAATTGAATTCTATTGTATATCTCCCCATTGATTCCAAGTTCCCGGATTCATCCTATCAAAATCTTTTAACAGCCTATGAAGAAGCTGATCCCGTCAAAATAACCTTAGCTAGAAAAGAGCTTGAAAAAGCAATTAAGACCTCAGCAAAAGATATAAGGGACAAATATCTCAATCCACCAGACACTACAGATTTTGCTATACTGTTTCTGCCCTTTGAAGGCTTATATGCAGAGGTGCTCCAAAACACAAATCTGGTTCATCAAATACAAAGTGAATATCATATTAACATAACAGGACCAACCACTCTGGGAGCCTTCATTAATAGCTTACAAATGGGATTTAAAACTCTGGCAATAGAGAAAAGATCTAGCGAAGTCTGGAGATTGCTAGGATCTGTAAAACTGGAATTTGATCGATTTGGTGACGTTTTGTCCAAAGCACAAACAAAGCTAAGAGGAGCTAGTGATGAAATCGAAAAACTTGTTGGAGCAAGAACAAGAAAGATTCAAACCGCATTGAAATCAGTTGAGAAGATGCCTGAATACCAAAATATCAATTTATTAGATTCAGAAGAAGAGGAAACAACAGAGTAAATTTTTTGTGAGAAAACGATCTATAATTTTAAAAATATTCAATAATTTACCAATCTTTGTAAGCCAGCACCGGCTTAAAACCAAAAAAACACTTGACACGAAATTAATACTATTTTAATATAAAATGATATTTTAATAGTTCAGAACGAAAGGAGAAAATGTGATGAAATTTCGTATTTTTGCAAAAGTCCTCTTAAGTGTAAGCCTATTAATGTGCTTATTTCCCAGTATTTTACTAGCACAATTACCCGAATCGAAGCAAGCCTCTCTAATTGAAGCGGTTTCTTCCTCAGAAGTTTTAATAGAAGCTTCTGGTATGTATATCTCCCATGAGAAAAACAAATCAAAAAAATTAGATGATATTGACAGATTTGGTGTTATTAGAGCAACTGATGATGCTAAAAAAGCAGCAGTTTATTTTGTTTTATATGGGGGCACTGATCCTTTGTTAAAGAATGCGGCTGAAATTAGTAAAATGGAGGCACAGATAGGGTATTTTTTTGATATGACCAATATCAATCGTTATATCTCCTATGAAGACACTCAGTTAAAATCAAAGGTTATGTTGGAAGAAGGACGAGGTATTAAAATCGTTAAAAGATTTAAAGTTAACAAAGAAATTCTCAGACGTGATCTAGAAAATAATAACATTCTTGACAGAAGACAAGAAATTGCTGAAGCCTTGGGAAAACCACAATTAATGGTAATTCCTGAAGTTGCAAAAGGGAAAAGTCCGCTCGAAGCCTTACAAAACAATCCAATTATTAAACATGCAGCATCGGTTGTTGAAAGCCATTTAACAGCAAAACAATATGAAGTGATTGTCCCTCAACAAGCTGATAATTTAAATACTCTCAATGAAGCTCAGTTGATGTTGGGCGACAGACAAGAAGACATTTCCTACAAATTAGCACTATCTTTAGGTAGTGATGTTTATGTTACTTATTCAGGTGCTTATGAAAATGCCGGATATAATACAACAAAATTTAGCATGAATGTCAGAGCTTATGAGACTTCAACTGGTCGTTTACTAGGAACAGAAACTGGTTATAGCCAATCGAGACAAGGCGAATCTTTGCTAAGTGTTGAAGAAGCTATGAATGGAGCTATTGATGCTGTTTTAGCTCGTATTGATACTTATTGGCGAGAAGATCTGAAAAATGGCGTACAATATAAGCTTGTCATTAGTATAGCAAAATCCTATTCAGAAGATGAAGTTCTGGATATTCAAGATGTTTTTATGGAATCTGTTGAGAAAATTTCAAAGAAATCTAAAGAAAATATTGCTACAAAACAAACAATGGATTATTTAATCTGGGTTGATCCAGCAAAATATGATAGTTCAAGAAAGATCTACAGAGATATTAAAAAGCAGTTTGATGCTTCTGCATTTGGTGCTAAACTAAAACCAATTAATATTAACCGTAAAATGATTTTGTTAAAAATCGATTAATCTTTTATGAGGTGAGCTTGCTCACCTCTTTTTATACTCTTTTGGAGAAAATATGAAACATATACTTTTCACAATTGTATTGATTACATTTGCTTTCTGTCTTTTTGCTGTACCAAAATGGTATAATAATCCAAGAGATTATTATGAAAGTAATGAATTTATTGTTGGTATTGGTTCTGGTTCATCCTATGAGCAGGCATTAACCAATGCGAAAACTGATCTTCTTCAGCAGATTTCAGTTAAAGTAGAATCTGTAACGGAAGTACAAGCAAAAAGTATTGAATCAGATGGGAAAGATTTTTACTCAGAATCAATACAGAAAGCTACAAAACTAACAGTCAATCAAACATTACAAGGCATGTCCATTGTTCAACAAGAAGTTGAGAAAAATACCCATTATATTTTAGTAAGCATTAATAAAGTAAAAATGTTAAATTCACTAAAAGGAGAGCTTAATGAAAAAAGTTCTTCTATAAGATCTTTAGTGGAAGATTCTGAGCAAATGGTATTAGAAGGGAAGATCATCCCAGCTATAAACAACTTAACTGATGCTCAAAAAGTAATTCCTGAATATTATTCTCGTAAAGCACTTTTTGATAGTTTTTCTGAAAATCCATATTCTATGGGTGAAGAAATTACAGTTAATAAACTAGAGAGTTCGATCCGAACAATATTATCAGCTATACGTTTTGATGTTGTCAGCGGAAATCAGCAATCTGCTAAGAAAGGGACGATGCTTAATGATCCCATTGTTTTTAAAGCGATATTCAAAAGTAATAAAGGCACGGTAATTCCCATCATAAGTTTTCCAGTTAAGGTTAGTTATTCTGATGGTGTTTTGATTGAAAAAGGGCTGACTAATTCTGAAGGATTGTTTACCGTGAATGTAACAGCAACACCCCTTTCTGGAGAAAGAGGAAAAGTTGTAATAAAAATGGATTCTTTTATGCTCCCTGCATATTTTAATGCTTATCTAAATTCTATGAGTGGAGAAGCCTATTATAAAACATCAGAAACATCCTCAATTGTTGTTCGTATCAACGTTTTGGATGATAAGAATATTAAGCAACCAAAAGTAGAAAGACGTTTAACTAAAGTTCTGAATGAAAACAATATTCAGGTGAATGATATCTCTCCGCTTTTTATGATCGGCAGATTATCTGTGAAAGATACGAAACAGATAGAAAGTATGGGAACTCCTAAAACGATTGCCAGAGTCGAGATGGATATTCAGTTTGGAGTAGTAAAAACAAAGGAAATTCTAGGATCAATCGTTGCTTCTGGTCAGGGTATGAGTGAAAAAGGTGAAAAAGATGCAATAGAAAAGGCATATGATAATCTCTCAATTAGTGCTCGTGAATTGAAACAAATGCTTGCACAAGCAGAAGATAAGATTCAAGAAGCTCTTTTAAGAGCCGTATCTTATGAAGATCAACAAAAACCTGTTGAGCCTGTTAGACTAACACAAACTGTTACGGAGAAAGAAAAAGAAAGACTTGCTGAGCAACCTAATGTTTCATCAAGTGAACCTGATTCTCATGGATTAACAAGTAATGATTATATTTATATTCAGAAAGCCTTTACTAATACTGACAAGCTTAAATGGGCCAGAGTAGGGAAGATGCTTACTAATCCAAGCTCTGATACTAAAAATCAGACAAAGCTTTTTGATTATGATAAAGCAGTAGAAGTATGGACGGAATTTGCCTATAAAACAGCTCCAGCGCAGATAAACAATATCAAAGAAGGTGACATTATTTTTGTTTTTCAGAATGGTAAAAAGCCTTTAGACAGAAGGCAAGCGACAACCGAACAATGGAAAATGGTTCGTGTGAGCAATACAGAGGATTTGTTTAAAAATACTATTGATATAACAGCATCTCCATGGCAGGTATCTTTGGAATCATGTCGGGTGATCATCAAGTAAACAATCTTACATAATAAATCAAAAGGAGGGTTTACCCCTCCTTTTTTTATTGACTGTTATATAAATATCTTTTTATTTTTTGAGTAGGTGTTTTTTGGAAAGGTTCAGATACAATAATAATTCGAGTAACTTTTGAATGTGCAGGTAATTGATCATTAATTGTATTTTTATTTTTTATCATAAGATCGTTGATTTTTGTCTCATGAATATGATGTTTATCTAGCTCATCGAAATCAGGATATACCATCGCAACAATTTTACCTTCCTTTTCCATAACCAGAGATTCAAGAATAAAAGGCAGATTGTTTATTTTTTGCTCAATATCTTCAGGATAAACATTTTCACCTGAAGAGCCGATGATTACATTTTTACTTCTACCTCTGATATATATAAAATTATCTTTATCCAAAACCCCGATATCTCCAGAATGTAACCAGCCATCCTTATCAAGAGTTTCTTTTGTGACCTCAGGGTTTTTATAATATCCGTCAGTGACTTGTTCACCTTTTATCAATATTTCTCCATTAACATTTTCAGGGTCTGGTGAATCAATCTTTACTTCAAGGTATTTGACTACTTGTCCTGAAGATCCGAGTCTATGTTTATGCCAATTTGCGTAAGCAATGAGAGGTCCACACTCAGTCATTCCATATCCAATGGTGACTGGGAATTTAATCTCTTTTAAAAAACTTTCCACTTCATGATTCATGGCAGCTCCACCTACTACCAATTCAGTCAGATTTCCACCAAAAGCTTGAATCAACTTTGAACGAATCTTGTTATAAACCACATTTTTTAATAATGGCATACTAAGCATTACTTTTATTGGAGTTTTTAGTAATTCTGGAGCTATTGTTTTTTTATAAATCTTTTCAATAATCAAGGGAACTGCTAATACTACATTAGGTTTCAGTTCTGCAAAAGCTTGAAGCAATACTTTTGGCGAGGGTAGTTTGTCCATAAAATGAATAAAATTGCCACAGGTTAAAGGGTAAATCAAATCAAATGAACAGGCATATGCATGTGCTAAAGGTAAAAATGCCACCACATTTGCTCCTTGTTTAAAGAGAAGATTTTCTCTAGCCACGATCACATTTCCCATTAAACTATTATAACTAAGCATGACTCCTTTTGAAAAACCAGTCGTTCCAGAAGTATATATCATAGCAGCTATATTATCATTAGCTATCTTCGAGGATAGAGAAAAATCTTCTTTAGAAATTGATCTTGAATGAAAAGAATCAAATTCTTTTTCAAAATATTCCCCTGTGAATACTTTTCTTTTATCATAAATTAATTTGAAATCATATAATGAGAAAACTGCTTCGACATGTGTTAAACGATCTAAATCTAGATCTTCAATTAACTTGTCTGAGACAAAGAGAATTTTTGCTTCAGAATGATGGATAATATGTTGCATTTCTCCGCATGAAAAGTTGTTTAATATTGGAACTACACTTGCCCCATATAAGACTCCTGAAAGATATATCTTTGACCAATTTACACAATTTTTCCCACTTAACGCTATCTTGTCTCCCAAACCAATTTTATAATGGGAAAATACCTTATGAAAGAATAATATAGACTGTGAGAGTTCTTTGTAATTAATACTTCTTTTGCCATAATCAGCCATTGCCGGCATAGACCAATATTCCTTAAACTTTTCTTCAAAATACTTTACGAAATTTTCATTAATCATTAAAACCTCTATTTTCCATTTTTTCGTTTGGTAAGACAATACATAATAATAAGTAAATCAAAATACCATAGCCTAAATACAAACTAGAGATAATGAATACTATCCTTACCAGAGTGACATCAATTTTGAAATACTGTGCAATCCCTGCGCAGACACCATAAAAGAATCTGTTTTGTAATGGACGTTCAATATTCGTATCAAAATGGATATCATAATTGATTTCGGGCATAACTATCCATAAAATCAAATAAATTATTAACCCGCTTCCTCCCCAAAGGATACTGAGAGTAAATAACAATCGCATAAATATTGGGTTAATTTTTACACTTTCAGCTAATCCCCCACAAACTCCTGCGATGATTTTGTTATTCAAGGATCTGTGCAGCTCGACCATTTAGTTCTCCTTTCTTTTTATCTCCTGAGACATTTAAAACATTATTAATTTTTTTTGATATTTCCTGGATTGTAACTGGCTTTATAATATAATCACTTATATTATATTCGACCATTTTTTCTTTTGAGAGAAGATCAGAATAACCTGTACAAATAATGATTGGAACAGTGGGATGGAAAGATCGGATTTTTTTAGTAAAGTCAATCCCTGTCATTTTGGGCATAGTCATATCTGTAATGATTAAGTTATAATCTTCAGGATTTTCAGTAAATAATTTTAAAGCAAAATCCACCTCTGTTGTAACTGTTGGGAGGTAATTTATCTTAGTTAGGATTTGTTCCATTATCTCTGTGATTGCTATTTCATCATCAATAAATAGGATTTTTTCTTTATTTCCCTGATAGATGACATTATCTTGTAATGATACTGGTTGAAATTTCTGAATATAAGGAATGAAAAGTTTGAAGGTTGTCCCTACTTCTTCAATGGATTGAACTTCAATAAAACCTTGCATACTCGTGATTATCCCATGCACCATCGCCAAGCCCAGTCCAGTGCCATCCCCTTTTGGTTTTGTGGTAAAATAGGGATCAAATATTTTATCTAAAACTAAGGGAGGGATGCCACAACCTGTATCACTTATTGTTAAAATTAAATAATTGCCAGGTTTGATAAGATTTGGATGCACTTCTGATGAATCCAGAAAATCCTTTTCTAGGGTTAAATTAATTTGCCCTGAACGATCTTTCATCGCGTAATAGGCATTGCTACAGAGATTCATAATAATTTGATGAATTTGAGTCGGGTCTCCTAATACTGTATCTTCATTTGTTTTTATATGATGTTTCATTTGTATTGTAACGGGGATTCCTGCTCTTAATAGTTTGAAAGCTTCCTTAATTATCGGGCTTATCTTAACAGTGGTAAATTCTGATTCATTGTGCCTACTAAAGGTTAAGATTTGGAAGATCAAGTCTTTTGCTCTTTGTGATGCACTTAATATCTGAGTTAAGTTTGTGTTTAAATAGCTATCTTCAGGAATGTCCATCATTGATAATTCAGTAAATCCGAAAATCGCGGTTAATATATTATTAAAATCATGAGCTATGCCTCCTGCAAGAGTACCTATCGCTTCTAGTTTTTGGGCTTGCCTGAGTTGTTTTTCTAATTCTATTTCATGGGTGATTTCTTTGAAAATCGCGATATAACGAATGATTTTATTCTCTGCATTTTTTAAAAAAGATATATTAGTAGCAAATACATGACTTTTATTGTGATTATCTATGATGGTTAATTGGCCTTGCCAATTTGTCTTATGCCTTATGCAATAGATAAAATGACCGATAAATTCATCATTTTCTTTATTCAGACAGGTTAAAATATTTTGATTTGATTTATTTTGTTGATCTCTTGGACAAATAAAATCTAGAACTTTATTTGAAAAAAGTATTTCTCCAGTTTCATCCGTAAGCATGACTCCAACTGAGTTTTCTTCAAGAGAACTTTGAACAAGATTAAGATTTATGATACTGTTTTTCTCAGAAGATATATCTGTAGCAAAAAAGAAAATATATGATCTATCACTGATAAGGCATAATCTGGTATGAATGAGCAAAAAGCACTTTTTCTTTCTGTAATCGAGAAATTCTATTGGTTCATCATTTATCTCAATCCTTCTCAAATCATCTATTGAATGGTATTTTTTTGTCCAGATTATATGATGGAACAATGTCCCAAGGTTTAGATTAGAGAAATGATGATCATCAAAGTTTATGATACGATTTGCGGTAGAATTCATATATTCAATTTGTAAGCTTTCTGCTTCAACAATAAGTAAAGCCTGTGGGTGCTTTCCCAGAAGTGCCTGATTTAGCATCATGGTCTCATTAAACCTGATCTGACTGTTTTTTAACTCTGAGATATCTAAGATTGTTAAAAGAATTTCATTAATTTCTTTATCTTTATTAAAAACAGGGAAGTATTGAAATTCATACCAGACTGATTTATTTGTTTGATCTTTAAATTCCATTTCTTTAATTTGTATTTCCCCATTAATGACCAGTTCAAATTGTTTTATTAGTGATTGATTATCATGCTTTGCTATTAAATCTAGCCAATTAGGCTTATCCGTTGTCACCTGGAAATGGAAGAACTTTCTCATGATATGTTTAGCAATCATATTCATATGAATAATATCACCAGTTTTATTAATCAATAATTGCGCTTGTAACGAATTATTTAAGAACGTTTCCAGGATTTCATTTGAATCTTTTTCAATATTTTCAATCATTATTTTATCCTCAAGTATAAAACTTTTCAACACAGACTTTAGCACAAAAATATTTAAAGTCAAGAATTTTTGTATTATTTATATAATTAAGTATTAATCTTTATTTTTGAGTTAGTTAGTTAGCAAAACTATTCTCCATTAAGAGCTATCATTTGCTAGGATATCTTAAATTAAAAGTAATGTAGGTTTTAAAATAGAAATATTGTTATCTGAGATGTGATTTTTGATAATTAAAGAAATTGATTTATTCAGTATAAAACTATTTGGAATTAGCGGTATAGATCTTATCTTAATGCTGTGATTTGATTCAATTTTCTAAGAAAGGATTATAAACTAACCTAAGTATTAACTACAAGTATTAAAAACATACTTAAAAATAATAAAGGCAGTCTTTTGACTGCCTTTTTATAAGTTTATCAATTTTTTATTCTAGTTCTTGATTATCTAAGTTGAAATCAGGATCTTGAAGATAAGTAATGAATTGTGTTGCTTCTTGTGAATATGGCGCCATGGTTACTAGGATTTCAATCCCTTGTTTACGCATATTATAGATAACGGAAGCTTGTGTGATTAATGCCGCAAGATCTTTCGAATCTGGTGAAATCTGAGCTGCTATTCTGAGATATTTATATGCCTCATCAAATCTGTGTTGTTTTAGAAGTGCATATGAATATTGAATTAATGCTTGTGAATTCTTTGGATCATTCTTAATAATTTCATCAATTAACTTAGCAGCTTCATCAGGTTTACCTGATTCCATTAATAAGACAGTTTTTAGCCCTAAGAATCTACTCTTATCTTGAATAAATGTTAAGGCTTTATTAAAGTAAGTTTCCGCAGATTTAAAGTCTTTCTGTTTCTTATAATATTCAGATAGTCTCATATAAGCTGCACCATAATTGGTGATTAGTCGTACCATATTTTCATCTTTATAGAGTTTATCATTAAAGATGCCTCTGTATTTATAAACTTCATTTAGGTTTTTAATTGTTCGATCTAGATCTAATTGTTCTTTTCCTTCAATTGGCACAAGTCGATCAACCATCCCTTCATTTCTGAGATGTTGATCAAATCCAGAAGTTTCTGAGCAGGTCACTGCAAAATATATTGGCCTTTTACCATAATTATCTTTGATAATTTGAATAACAGCAATATTGGATACATAAAGAACAAGACCTTCTTTTAGAGAAATTGTGAAATTGTCTGCATTATTGGGAGAATTGATCTCAACTTCTGAATCTGTAGGAAGTTTAAAAGGTCGTAGTTGATCTATTTGTTTATCATCCATTGAAAATTCTACGCCTTCTTTATCTCTTAGTTGTCTGATATACCAAGGTGTATTGAGAAGGCTAAGGTTGGCTATCGTGACATCTTTTCTAACTCCAAAACCTTGTTGATTTTTGTATTCAATTGCATCTTTTATAATGGCTTTTGTATTTTCTGTAGGATACACATCTTTTGCAGGATGAACATACTCAACAGAATTGGGGTCTTTTACTGCCTGAGCATACCAAAGAGGGAAGGTGTCATTATCTCCATTTGTAAAGATAATCGCATTTTCTTCAATACTATTAATGATGTTTAAACCATAGTCCAAAGATATTAATTCGCCGGTACGATCATGGATAAAGTATTGGCTACCCATATTGACCATAGGGTAAGATAAGAGAATTATAAGTAAAAATGCTTGTATAGCTTTTCTTGCTTTTAAAAAATCTAAGGAACGGATTAATCCGATAACCCCGATACCCATAATGACTGCCCAAAAGTTATAAGCTGTAACAAAGAAATAATCTCGATCGCGAACTTCTTTGTCAGATAGATTCATGACAAATATCATGGCAATGGAAACCATAAAAAAGATAGATACAATATATCTGAAAGTATGTTTATTCTTTTTGAAAGTAAAGTAAAAACCCATTAGCCCAAGAAAAGCGACTAAAAGATTTGATATCATCTGAATGAGCATCACAGGTGCTTTAAACCATTGTGCTACAGTTTCTACATGCATAAACTGCCAGCTGAAATATCTGAGAAAATGATATCCTATTTGTTCTGAAAATAACGAAGCCCTTCTCTCTAAAAAGCTAAAATCTCCATATTGTCTTCTAAGAATATAATCCATAAAAAGATTAAAATTATGAGGATATCCTTCATTAATATAGGGCCTAATTGAAGATCGGATATATAAAAAGATATGGGGACTGAAACCAATAATTATTAAGCCTAAAGCTAATAACCAGACCCTTTTAGATATTTTGTCTCGAAGATAATAATAAAGTATTCCAAAAAAAGCAATGCCAAGTACGAATTTTTCTAATACTGGAATATTGGTCGCCTGACCTATTTTATTAAAGATAACGTACACGATTAATAATCCCAAAGTATAAAAACCGCATTTCATCCAGAAAGAAGAAGTCTTTATATGTTTCATAATTAATGGATAGAAAATAATATAAAGAATAGCCGGTGCGATTTGAAGTGAAGTTTGATGAATACAGAAACCAAGAAAAAAGATATAGACTATCAAGAGTAGTAGGGTTTGGTGAGAAAAATCTTTTTGTTTTTTTACCCAGACAAAGGTTAACCAGATAATTAGATTGATTATAAATGCTAGCCCTCCATATACTTCAGCCTCTATTGCATTTTGCCAGTAGGTGAAAGAAAACGCTGTAAGGAAGGCAGCTATGATTCCTCCAGAGATTATGAGGTATTTGTTTTTTTCTACCATTGTTAATAGTTGAACTGTCATGAGATACGTAAACATTACGCCTAAAGCCGATAGTAAAGAAGAGATGAAACTGACGATCATAGCATGGGGGATCCCTCCTCCCATAATACAAAAGAATCTTCCCAGAATAATATAAAATGGATTACCTGGGGCATGAGGAATACCAAGTATGCTACTACACGTAATGTATTCTCCCGAATCCCAGAAAGACAGGGATTTTGCATTCGTTAACATATAAATAATCAGCGTAAAGACAAAAACTCCTAAAGCGATTAACGTGTTTAATTTGAAAGGAATCGTTCTTTGAGGTCTGATTGCTTCTGGATCTATGATTAGTAGATCGTCTTTTTTTAAAATAGAATGGTAACTCTTGTCACTTTTTCTTGCCATAATTTCTCCATTACAGAATAATTAATTACCTTTTATGGTAATTATTTTTATAAATCTATATATACACAATTTCCGTGAACTATGGTTAATAAGCTCTTTGCTGTCAACCAAAAAGTTTCATCTTCTCGATAATTTTTATCAATTACAAACAGATCCGCCCATTTTCCAATATCAATGGAACCTGTTTTATGAGATAATCCGCTGATAAATGAGGCTTTATCTGTATAAGCCGCAATGGATTCTTCCACTGTAATACATTGGTTTTTATTCCATATCTTCTGATTTGGGTCATTCCGCGCTTGTCTTTTAATCGCACTGTAAATGCCTTGAAAAGGATTAATGGTTTCAACTGGGGCATCTGAACCAAAAGCTAAAGGAATCTTATTGTTGAGTAGGGTTCTAAACAAAAAAGCATTTTGAGAAGCTTTTCCCCAAATTTTCTCTATAACAGCGATATCTTCTTTCATATGAACAGGTTGCATTGCACAATAAGCTTTGCTTTGTTTTAGAAGAGTAATATCTTCAGGATTTATACACTGAAGATGTTCTATCCTGTGAGGAAGACCATAGCCCAAGGCATCATTTACCTTGTTTATGGCCTCGATTACTTCATGAACGCATCTGTTGCCTATTGCATGAATTGATGACGCTATTTTGTGTTTCCCTGCTTTTAAAACTAGGTTATAAAGGTCATTAGGATCGAGAATCTTACTGCCAAAGTTATTGGGTTCATCAGGATATGATTCATCCATCCAGGCAGTATGACTTCCTAAAGCTCCATCCATATAGATTTTC
Organism: Cloacimonadales bacterium (SeqCode); assembly: GCA_963678255.2. Taxonomy (GTDB): domain Bacteria; phylum Cloacimonadota; class Cloacimonadia; order Cloacimonadales; family WRIO01. The sequence continues at coordinate 146,049 of OY782778.1, read as the reverse complement.
ATCCCTCCATAACGGATAAAATCATCTCCTGAATAAGAAATAATCTGCCGATTTATCATCTGATCAAGAATATCAGAAGGAAAATGCCAGGTAAAACGAAAGTCTTGAGAGCCTTGGCAAATATTCTCATAAAGCTTAAAGGTTGTTTCATCTTCCATGACATGAACACCACTAATACCGTATTGCCAGGCATCTTTAATGGCTGATTTGATTAAATCAATTTTTTCAGCTTGAGAATAATCTGGAATAATCCGATTGATTAGTTCCCATGCGAGTTCATAAACATAACCAGTTAATTCATTTTTATAATCTTTACCTATTCTCCCACCTGGAGGATCAGGAGTATTTGCGTTAATATTTGCTTTTTCAAGAGCAAGAGAATTGCATAATTTGCTATGTAGATCGTAAGAATCAAGAGAAACTGGAATATCAGGAAAATATTTATCTAAAAATTTAATGTTAAGATCTTCTGGATGAGCATAACGGTTTAAATCCCAACCCCAACCCCGTATCCATTTTGTCTTTGTATTGATTCTTTTTCGATATTCTAAGAAATGTGCTCGTATGTCGTCAATGCTTTTTGCTGAACATAAAATTAGAGAATCTTTTAATCTACTATGGACAAAAAAGTGAGTATGCGTGTCTGTAAATGCAGGTAACAACGCATTTTGTTTAAGATCAATTTGATTTGTAATATTTTTTAGCAAAGGTTTAAGGCTTTGGTAATCTCCAATTGCTTTTATCAAATGATTTTCAATGTAAACAGCATTGATCTTTGGGTTAGGATAACCATAAATCATCCCGTTAAAAAGCAAACATTCAGACATTTATTTCCTCACGCAGTTTATTTAAAAAAGAGTGATGAATAATTTCAAAGTATTTATTGAATTTATCAGCACTCTGGATTATAATATTGAAAACTATAAAGCTAAAGCTTTTTTTAATCTGTCAATTGTTAGTTCAAACCCTAAAACATCAATTAGTGTTGGAATATCGGGACCATGAGCAGATCCAAATAAAGCGATTCTTATAGGAGCATAGTAGTCTTTACCTTTTATGGCAAGTTCGACCATACCCTTTTTTACGGCTTCAGCAGTCTGTTCTTTTGTCAATGATTCATTTTGAGTTAACAAATTCAGATACCAGTTTAAAACTGCTTTTGAAGACTCTTTAACTAAGATTAATTGATCTTCTTCGCTGATAACAAGGTCAATATAATAATGTGATGCGTGTTCTGTCATTTGTGGCAGAGTTGAAACACGTCCTCTGGAGTCTTCAATGACTTTAAGATATTTCGTTCTATCTGAGAGATCAAAGTCTTTTTCTAGGAAATATTTCTCTGCTTCATCGGCAATATACCCAAGATCAAGTGAACGCATATACATACCGTTCATCCAGTCTAGTTTTGTGATATCAAAGATTGCTCCTGCTTTATTAACACGTTGTAGTGAGAACTCTTTTGTTAATTCTTCAAGAGTATAAAGCTCTCTATCATCAGCTGAATGCCACCCAAGTAAAGCAACAAAATTGATAATTGATTCTTTTAAATATCCCATTTTTAGATAATTATCTACTGAGAAATCACCGTGTCTTTTACTTAATTTACTTCGATCGACATTGAGTAATAGTGGAAGATGAACCCAAATAGGCGGAGTCCAACCTAAGTTTTCGTAGATAAAAATATGTTTGGGTGTGCTTGGTAACCATTCTTCACCTCGTAAGACGTGTGAGATTTCCATTAAATGATCATCAATAACAGCTGCTAAATGATACGTAGGAAATTTATCTGTTTTAAGTATAACCTGATCATCTATAAGTGAAGAATCAATTTCCACATGACCGCGAATATAATCCTCAATTGAGAAAGATCTGTTTTCAGGCATTTTTAGACGGATCACATAAGGAAGTCCTTCTGAGATCTTCTTGTCAATCTCTTCTTGAGTCAGGCTTCTGCATTTACCATTGTATTTGGTCGTTAAATTGTTTTCTTGTTGAGTCTGTCGCATTTGATCAAGCTCTTCTTTTGAACAAAAACAATGATATGCAACTCCTTTTTTTATCAATTCATCAACATAACCTTGATAAATATCTAATCTTTGTGATTGGAAATAGGGACCGTAGTTTCCGCCTATTATCGGACCTTCGTCAAAATGAATACCCAATTTTTGTAAGGATTCTATTAAATTCTCAACAGATCCTTCTACATATCTGGATTGATCTGTATCTTCAATTCTTAAGATAAATTTTCCACCAGTACTTTTAGCCATTAAATAATCGTATAAAGCTGTACGAACTCCTCCTAAGTGCAACATTCCTGTTGGGCTTGGTGCAAAACGTACTCTGATCGGTTTATCCATTGTTTCACCTCATATCAGTTTTTTTCAAGTATTTTGAACTTTTAATCACTGTCAAGAGGTATCTTAGTTCGAAAAACTCAAATTAATAGAGAATGTGTACTTTTCCCCCACTATATGACTTTCATATTTGGCTTTGATATCAAATATCTACTCCAGATTGTCTTTATTAGGGGCTTTAGCCCTTCAATCTTCGTAGAATAAAACATGAATCATATTTAGGGGCTTTAGCCCTGCAATCTTTGTAGAATAAAACATGAATCATATTAAGGGGCTTTAGCCCTGTAATCTTCGTAGAATAAAACATGAATCATATTAAGGGGCTTTAGCCCTGTAATCTTTCTAGAATAAAACATGAATCATATTTAGGGGCTTTAGCCCAGTAATCTTCGTAGAATAAAACATGAATCATATTTAGGGGCTTTAGCCCTGTAATCTTCGTAGAATAAAACATGAATCATATTTAGGGGCTTTAGCCCTGTAATCTTCGTAGAATAAAACATGAATCATATTTAGGGGCTTTAGCCCTGTAATCTTCGTAGAATAAAACATGAATCATATTTAGGGGCTTTAGCCCTGTAATCTTCGTAGAATAAAACATGAAACATATTTAGGGGCTTTAGCCCTGTAATCTTCGTAGAATAAAACATGAATCATATTTAGGGGCTTTAGCCCTGCAATCTTCGTAGAATAAAACATGAATCATATTTAGGGGCTTTAGCCCTGCAATCTTCGTAGAATAAAACATGAATCATATTTAGGGGCTTTAGCCCTGTAATCTTCGTAGAATAAAACATGAATCATATTTAGGGGTTTTAGCCCTGTAATCTTCGTAGAATAAAACATGAATCATATTTAGGGGCTTTAGCCCTGTAATCTTCGTAGAATAAAACATGAATCATATTTAGGGGCTTTAGCCCTGTAATCTTAGTGGGGCTACTGATAAATGGGGTGGTGATGCTTAGTTCCTTGGAGCTTACTCATTTTTGCTTTATACTATAAACAAAAAAAATAAATAAAAAAAAGATTGACAAATAATCAACTTATATCTTTATATTATAATGATGTTTAATTATTAATCTGCATAAAAAAGGAAAAATTATGCGTGTTTTCTTTAAACCAGGCTCAACACTTTATCCAAAAGGCGGAAAACGAGACGATGTCGTCTATTGTTACCATAATGAAGGAACGATTTGCTTCACTCGAAATTACTACCCTGTTCCGGAAATGCCTCAAAATCGTAAAATTAAAGAATTGCAATCTGTAACTTTACAAATATGGGAAGTGCTACCCCTTCGCTTTAAAACCGAATTATCTCTCTATGCCAAACAATATAAAAAAGAATACCCGCATATCAGACGTAAATTTCTTAGTAATTACTCAATTTTCTTAAAAATTACCCATAAACTTGATCAATTATTGCAAAGTACTCAAAATAAATCTCTCACTCCTGAAGATTTTTTTAAATTCTTTGCTTCCCTTTCTTTAGCAGATTATATCCGTGTTAAATTTCTGCCTAAAGTCACCAATTTCTATAAACTCAATGCTCTGCTTTTAATTGATTATATCACATATTTCTTTGAATATAAAACTGTTTTAACAAAGGATTACTCTCCAATTCAGCAATTAACTGCACCTTTTGGGTAGAGTGTTGTTATTTTGATATTTAGGACACTATTGATAAATCCAATGTAGAGGCAAACCCAAGGTGTTCGACCAGATTATCTTAACTATCTGTCGATCCTCTGGAAATGATTTCAACACAACAAGATATTAAATATCGTAGAGACGCAATGCTTTGCGTCTCTTTCATGTATTGCCCACTACCATGCATTAGAGGTGGATATGATTTCAACACAACAAGATATTAAATGTCGTAGAGACGCAATGCTTTGCGTCTCTTTCATGTATTGCCCTCTACCATGCATTACATCTCTACATAATACGATTTCAATTTTTTTTGTTATTAGGTTATTAAAGGTTTATCTTACAATAAAACCAAATGATTTAATACTCTGTTAACATACTTATTTATAATGAAATAAAAGAAATCTTAGAAATGCAAGCAGTTTTAAAAGAAAGGTTTGAAAGGAAATCGTAACCTATGACAGATTATACAAAAATAGAAAAACTACCCGATGTTCCTAAAGATATTATAGATGCAGTAGAAAATAAAAAACTTGTTGTCTTTATTGGTGCAGGAGTTTCCAGAATAATCGGATGCATGGGATGGGCGCAACTTGCTGCAAATCTCATTAACATCTGCTTTACAACTCAAAACAAAGAAAAGAGTAGAACCTGTATTAATTTCAAAGAAAAAGAAAGTCTTGAAAATGAGAATAATCATAAAAAGATCATCACAATTTGTCATTATATTCTATGTAAAAAGAATGATTTAAAAGAAAAGTTTTTTGAAGCTTTTGATAAAGCTTTAGAGTCTGATGGCAATAAAGAAAATGAATACAACATCTATAAAGAAATATTTGGATTAAGAGGAATCAATATTACAACAAATGCTGACAAACATTTCCATAAACTATTTAATGAAGCTAATCGGATATTTGAAGAAAAAGATTTAATTGCTTCTTTTATCGATAGGGGCAATCTTTATAAAATTCATGGCTCTCAAGATCAACGAGAATCTTTAGTATTCACTATTTCTCAATATATTCAAAGGTACAATAATAAAAATTTCAGGGGTTTTTTACATAAGATTTTTTCAGACTATACTATCCTTTTTCTCGGTTATGGAATGTCCGAGTTTGAACTCTTAGATTTTCTGATAACCAAATATGATTCTCCAAATAAGTCTAAACATTACACCTTGCTTCCCTTCTATTCTGGTGAGGAGAATTTATTAGACTTTGAGCAGTCCTATTACAATCCAATGGGAATTCAGGTGATCGGCTATGAAAAAGATGAAAAAGGGTATAATCAACTTTATAATGTTTTACAGAAATGGAATAAAGAAATAACGCTATCTTATACATATGTCTCCTATAAAGAGATCGATGATTTAGTGAACAATTTAGAAATTGAAAACATCCCTAAAATATTACAGCTAATTAAAAATGATTCTGCACAAGAGAATTATTTGTTCAAAATTCTTTCTACAACCAGCAATCCATCCCCTTTGTTAAAGCCTCTAAAGGATGCAGGATATTTTGATCCAAGTAAAAACCCTCAACCTCGTGAAGATGAAAATTATTCAATTCATCTTTGGAATATCCTTCACTATTTAGAAAATGTAGCCAAAAAGAATCAAAGCGATCTTTCAGATGAGATTACCAACATTCTTTTAGAAATCATCAATTCAATCATAGAGTATAAAACTGAAACAGGAGAAAGGATTGAGAATTACAATACAGATTGGCTAATCACAAAGACAATCTTTTTGCTGCCCATAAACAGTATAAAAGATAAACATGTAGAATTTCTCAGGACGTCACTCCATTCAAAATCGGAAGACTCAATGATTTCTTCTGAAATAAGGGAAAGTATTATTCCTAGGTTGTTGGAACTAAAAGCAAAAAAATTACTTATTCTGCTTCTAGAAATAGTCTTTGAATACAAAATACAGGAAAACAACATCACAGAAAAATTTGTACCCCTAATTAACGAATACGAGTTTAAAGCGATTTTGCGCAATCATAAGGATTCTATTTTCAATCTATGTGGTAAAAAAGCAACTGGCATTGTTATAAAAAATATAAAAAAAATCATTAGGGAAGATCACTCTAAATTTAATAATAGTAGGATTCCAACAATCGAAGATCATTCTCAAACGAACTTTCCAGACAGATATGAATGTCAGTTGATCTGTTTTATTCGAGACTATTATCAAATATCTAATCCAAAAGATATTTTTAAAAAAATAAAATGGCTAATTAATCAAGATCATCCTATCTTTAAAAGACTGGCAATTTATACTATAAACTACCATTATGACAAACTCTCCTCTATATTTTGGAGTTTAAATGGGAATCCACTGGAAATCCCTGATGCTAAACATGAACTATATGAATTAATCAAAAAAAACAGGCATTCTTTTACTTCTGAACAAATAGATCAAATAGTTAAATGGATTGAGAATATAGAATACTTAGCCCCAGATGAATATATAGAAGACAAAACTATTGTAGAAAGAAGAGGTGCCTATGTTAAAAAAGAATGGCTTTCAGCTCTTTTAGGAATAAGCAACGAAGCAGTTATTTCACTTTATGATAAATATAATTCTATTTATCCCGAAGAACTTGAACATCCAGGGTTTGACTTTTGGAGCGAATTAAGATCTAACTCAGAAAGCCCAGTTGAAGATATCGATTTATTGTCCATGCCAACCGAAGAAGTTGTAGAGTATCTTAACAACTTCCAAGAAAAGGATTATTGGAAAGCTTCTTCCATTGAAGGTTTATACGGAACATTGAGAAGATGCGTATTTAAAAATCCTGATCATTTTTCGATAGATATAAGCACATATTTAAAACTAAATCGTCCTTATCAACATGCTCTTTTAAGGGGGTTTTATGAGGTATGGAGATCTAAAAGAGCAATAGATTGGAAAGCAGTCTTTTTATTTATCAACAGTATATTGATTTCAGAAGATTTTTGGAATGACGACTATACAGAAAAAGGATATAATTATAGAAACTGGATTATCTCACAAATCGCTGATTTAATTAATGATGGAACAAAAAATGATCAACATGCCTTCGATATTGCTCTGTTACCTGAAGCAGAAAAAATTCTTCTCCTGTTGGTACAAAAAGCTGAATCAAAGAATCATAACATGCGAAATATAGTATCTTCTGTCCAAATCTCAAACAAAGGTAAAATCTTTGTCGCAATGATCAATTATTCGTTAAGAAATGCTCGTATGAATAGAAAAGAAGAAGAATATAAATGGGTTGAGTCAATAAAAAACGAATTCACTAAACGTTTAGATAAAAGTATTGAGCCCTCATTTGACTTCTCTGTTGTTGTCGGAGAAAATTTAGAGATTCTCTACTATTTAGATAAAGAATGGGTAAAATCAAATCTAGACAAGATCTTTCCTTTAGATATGATTGAGTATTGGGAGGCTTCTTTTACTGGTTATCTTTTTTATAAGTATTTTGTTAACTTTCATCTTTACAATCTTCTGTCTGAAAATGGACATTACCAAAAAGCAATTTCATTTGATTTCAAGGAAGATCATGTAAGTGATCGCATCGCTCTACATATTTGTGTTGCATACCTTGAAGGTTGGGAAAAACTTGAAAATAAAGATAGTTTAATAAATTCGCTACTAAATTCCAAAAATAAAAATTATTTTTCTGCAGTAATTGATTACTTATGGATGCAAAATGAAAACATACCTGAGAAAATTAAAAACCAGATAATACCATTGTGGAATCAAATATTTGAAAAGTTATATGAAGAGAAAGATAATCCAGATTACTTTGATTTGATATCGGATTCATCAAAATTACTTTCATTGGTTGATTCTATTGATAATGATATTTTCAAATGGCTTAAGCTGGCTGCAGAGCATATAAAAGACAATCGCAATTCACCATTATTCATTGAAAACTTGTTAAAGTATGTGGATAAAAAACCTATTGAAGTAGCAGAATTATTCTTGATTGTGTTAAATTCAGGATTCTTTCCAAATTACAAAGAAGAACAAATAAAAGAAATAATTTCTAAGTTAATTCAAACTAACGCAAGAGATAACGCAATAAAAATATGCAACCTGTATTTAAGAAAAGGATTTGAATTTACTCGTCCGATACTTGAAGAATTTAAGAAATGAATAATTTCACGATCCTATTCCCCTTCGTTACGATTTGGTTATGTTGTCCAAATCATCACTCACTACCATGAGAACTCTGACTCTGTTAATGGTATGCAATTCGTGTTATCATTTCAATCTGATAATAGAAGTGAATATTTAAATATTAGGAGTAAAGAAAACACGAAATCAATGAGTTTTCCTTTTACATCAACATTCATGACTTGACTAAATTATAACGTGTTTTATTAAATAACTAAATCTCAAAATGGAGGTGAAAATATGAGAATCTTCTTAATGCTTTTGTTCTTGATTCCTTTATGCATTTTTGGGCAATATGCACCTAAAATTGATAAATACCAACACAAAACAATCACGACAAATGCTGATACAATTTATTATCATATTTATTCAAATGGCAATTTAAAAGATAAAAATAAAATTATGTTATTCTTTCAAGGCTCAGGAGGTTATCCCTTATTCAGACAAAGCATAAAAATTGATACATTGAAAACAATCGAAGATGGAGAAGTAAAGATTAAAATCCAAAAATATAGAGTTGTTCAGTCAAATGTCCCTTTTGATTTAGATAAAATTCCTAATGATTATGTCTTTGTAATAATCTCCAAAAAAGGAGTACCTTTTTCTTCTGATGACAAGGACTATCTCCCAAATTCAATCTTTTATGAGAATGAATCTCTAGATTACAGAGTATGGCAAGGCGATCAAGTTATTAAAGATATTATAAAAAAAATGATTAAAAAACCAAGTAAAGTAGTTATTATTGGACATTCTGAAGGAGCAGATGTTGTCGCAAAATTAGGTCATAAAAACAAACACGTTACCCATATCGGATATTGGGCTGGAGGAGGAAACTCACAATACTATGACTTTGCATTATTTATACAAAAAGAAGTTCAAGCCGGTTATATATCTCAACTTGATGCAAGTACACGACTCGATAGTTTATTCAGTAATATAAAATCTATTGAAAAAGATCCAACAAATATCAAGAAATTTTGGTTGGGAAATTCATATCGCAGATGGGCAAATTTCAGCGAACCCTCAATTGATAACCTGTTAAAAATTGATAAACCTCTATTTGTTGCAGTAGCTGGTAAAGATGAATCCGTTCCAATTGAAGCAAGCTTATTAATTCCAATTGAATTTATCAGACATAAAAAGGATAATTTGGTTTTTAAAATATACCCAGATTATAATCATTCATTTGCAATTCCTCCCCATAATAACAATGAAAAAGGAAAACAATGCTTTATGGATGTGTTTGAAGAATTTGTAAAATTTGTTGAACAATAGATTATATTGGCTTATTTGGAACTACTCACTATCTCGAGATTTATAATTTTAATGAGTTGATCAAATTATAAAAACATTTCTAGCGTACAAAAAATCTATATAATTGCTCTTAACCTAGCGATTTAACAGATAATCCCATAATTAAAATTCTAAATTTTATGAGCTTTAACTCTGAAATCTGAATGTAATAAATAATATATGTGTCTGGAATACACCCTTTTCTATTGGAATAGAGATAACATAAAACAAACTGCTGTTTCTGTATTAAATCAAATTACCGTTAACACTCAAATTTCGAGTCTCACATAGCATTTCAGATATGCCTTGGTATTTTTCCCCTCAGATACGAAATCGCCTCCTAAATGGGCTTATATGACTTCAAGAATATAATGCAATTTTCAGTTAAGGTGTATCACATTATAGCACAAATACTGCTTTTTATTCTTCAGAAATTATCCATTTTCGACAGTAGGGACATTAAACTCCTTGAGTTTGAAATACATAATACGATTCTATTTATTTTTGTTATTAGGTTATAATAGTATTATCTTACAATAAAACCAACTCTGATGGCATTCATCTGACATACTTATGTATTATGTTATAAAAAAAGCTTACTATATAATGAAGTTTATGCTTTTTTTGTTCTAAGAGGTGGATATGATTCCAACACAACAAGATATTAAATATCGTAGAGACGCAATGCTTTGCGTCTCTTTCATGCCTTGCCCACTACCATGCATTAGAGGTGGATATGATTTCAGCACGACAAAAATTATATATAAACAAAAGAATAAATGTTTTAGTAACGAAGATCAGATTCGAATTTGCATTGTTACGAAAACAATTGAATATTAAATATTGAAGCTTAAAGGTAATAAATGTCAGATAATCAAGTAAAATCAAAAAAGAGAGTTGCTGATCATGATGAAGTATTTACACCTCCACAGTTAGCAAATCAAATACTTGATATGCTTCCGAAAGATATTTGGTCAGATAAAAACATTACTTTTTTAGATACTGTCTGTAAATCAGGAGTTTTCTTGAGAGAAATTGCAAAAAGGCTCATTATCGGGCTTGAAGATATTATCCCAGATAAACAAGAAAGAGTAAACCATATCTACAAAAATCAATTGTATGGAATAGCAATAACAGAATTAACTTCCTTATTATCTCGCAGATCTGTTTACTGTTCAAAAACAGCAAACAGTAAATATTCTGTCTGTAATGAATTTGATAAGGTTCAAGGTAATATTGTCTTTAATCATACAAAACATGATTTTAAAAATGAAAAATGTATTTATTGCGGTGCGAGTCAAAGTGTTTATGATAGAGAGGGTGAGTTAGAGTCACATGCTTATCAATTTATCCACTCCAAAAACCCAGAGGAGATTTTTAAAATGAAATTCGATGTAATAATTGGAAATCCACCTTATCAGTTGAATGATGGAGGAGGCAAAGGTTCAGGTGCTATACCCATTTATCATAAATTTGTGTTACAAGCAAAAAAATTGAAACCCAAGTACTTAATAATGATTACTCCTTCAAGATGGTTTACGGGTGGTAGAGGTTTAGATGATTTTCGTAATGAAATGCTTAATGATAAAAGTATCAGAGTATTACATGACTTTGTCAATGCTGAAGATTGCTTTCCAGGAGTCGAGATAAAAGAGCTCATTAATAAAAGCCGTTATGAGCTGGTTATTACCGTTAATTCATCAATGACAATACTTTATTGGCAATTAGGTAAGAGAATAAATGATGAAATTGAGAACAAAGACCGATCTGATATTTACGGAAAACAGATTGTCGCTACATTGTGGCGACAATTAACACAAGAGTTCGGTGCTACTTTTTCGGAGAAGAATCTCTTATTAATAACTATAATATTGGAAAAAATCTGTTTTCCTGAGCTTAAAAATGAGAAATGTAGTAAATATTCGGTTTATTACTCATTTTGTGCTTGAGTAACTTCAAAATTTATTTTTTTGAAATTATTCTATTTTACGAGGTCATTAAACATGATTCGACTTATTTATTTGCACCAGGATAGTATAACATATTTAATTCTCCATTTAGGGCAGACACACAGGTCTGCCCCTACATTTACAAAAAACAATTGCGGTTGATTATTAAAAAATGACATACATTTGATAAATGTCATATATACACGATTAATTTATAAACTTGGAATACTATTGATAAATGCAATGTAGGGGCGAACCTGTGTGTTCGCCCTGAATAATTAAACACACTGTCGATCCTCTGGATCTCTTGTGATTGTTGTCTCTCTGTCACTGGACTTACACTCTATGTTACCCAGATATCGATACTCTGGATATGATTCCAGCACGACAAGATATTAAATGTCGTAGAGACGCAATGCTTTGCGTCTCTTTCATACATTACATCGTTCCAATTGAATTTATCAGACATAAAAAGGATAATTTGGTTTTTAAAATATACCCAGATTATAATCATTCATTTGCAATTCCTCCCCATAATAACAATGAAAAAGGAAAACAATGCTTTATGGATGTGTTTGAAGAATTTGTAAAATTTGTTGAACAATAGATTATATTTGCTTGTTTGGAACTACTCACTATCTCGAGATTTATAATTTTAATGAGTTGATCAAATTATAAAAACATTTCTAGCGGAGACTGTCTAAATCTTCACCAACGATGAAGCTTATCTGCTATGAAACACCTTGTGTATTTGTCTATTTTAATTAATTAATCAATCCAACAAATATATTAAATATCCAAGTATCAATGAGACAATGCCCATGAAAAAATGACGTGTTATGGAGCGAGTTCGGCTCGGACTCGAATACTTGAAGATAATACTCATTTTATCTACAAATTCCAATACCTCATCAATCTAATACAAGAAATAATCCAGATATAAGTGTTACAATTGCCCATGAAAAAATGGCGTAAAGTCGTAGGGAAACTCGAAGGGGAACGAATAGCCATTCTGATTGAAGACAATGGTTTACCTCATAATTTAACTTACCCATTGGCAAGCTATGGCGGAGTCCCTGAGAGTGACTGGAGATAGCAAGTTTTTTCCTAGGGCTTGATTTTTTCTTTGCTTCGTTTATTTTGCATCAAGGCAAAAGAAATGAAGAATACCCTCTCAAAGAAATGAAAAGACTTTATTCAACATATGCCATCCTAAAGATATCCTCCAACGATGATGATTATCTCTTATCTTTTATCAGCAAATTCTCGATTTGCCATTATCTGTAGTGCGTCAGCACTACCATTATCTTCTCAAACAGTTATCATTTTTTAAAAGGACAATCTCAAAACAAGGTGTTTCATCTTTACCAAACAGGCAACAGCCTGATATGAGCTTTTATCTATTATCTGCAAATCTCTGATTTGCTATTATCTTTAATATGAGCTGTCTCAATTTTTAGATAAAAAAGCATGATTTAAAACAAGAGTAGGTTAGTTTTTTTCAAAAACTGCTATTTTTTACTTGACGGAATATTTACTTCATTATGAAGTAAATGAGAGGTTTTATGAAGAAAATTATAATATTTGATTCCATTCATTATACAATTAAAGCTGAAAAAGCTTTAGAATTGACAACTCTTCCATATCAAGTCATTACTACTCCCAAATATATTTCTTCTGATTGTGGGATGGCTATAGAAATCAAAGAAGAATATATAAAAGAAGCAGAAGCTATTCTAAATAATAATAAAATTGAGCATAAAACTTATGACAAACGTTAAACCCCCCTTTGATTTATTAACAACCGTTGAATATGGCGGATGCTCCGCAAAGTTGTCTCCTAAAGATTTAGATTTGATATTGTCGAAACTAACTCCTGCTGTGTCAGAGAATTTGTTAGTATCAACAGATACCCATGATGATGCCGCAGTATATAAAATAAATGAAGAGACAGCTCTTATCTATACGACAGATTTTTTTCCTCCAATATGTTCTGATGCCTATGAGTTTGGTCAGATTGCCGCAGCCAATTCTTTAAGCGATGTGTATGCAATGGGGGGGAAGCCCTTACTTGCTTTAAACATTATCTTATTTCCTGGCGAAAATATTCCTTTGGAAGTTTTAGCTGAAATATTAAAAGGCGGGCAAGATAAGGTCATGGAAGCACAGGCATTGATAGTTGGCGGACACACTATCAATGATTATCCCCCAAAATATGGATTAGCAGTGATCGGAATTGTGCATCCTGACAGAGTGATCACAAATTCAAGGGCTAAAGTTGGTGATGTATTAATCTTAACAAAAGGATTGGGGACAGGTATCATTAATGCAGGAAAACGATTAAATGAGGTTTCTGATGCGGATTATAAAAATTCATTAGAAACGATGAAATGTTTAAATGCTAAGGGTGCAGAGCTTATGCAGAAGTATGATATTCTTTCTGCGACAGATGTCACAGGGTTTAGTTTACTTGGTCATGCTTTGAAAATGGCAAGAGGGAGCAACGTTAGTTTTGAAATTAATTCAAGGTACATACCTATACTTTCAGGAGCCTATTCCTTAGTTGATATGGGATGCATTCCTGGGGCTTGTTTTAGAAATCAATCTTATACTGAAAAAGAAATACAATTTAATAATATTGACTATAATATCAAAATGATCATGTTAGATGCTCAAACCTCAGGAGGATTATTGATTTCCTGTCCTGAAGAAAAGGCTAATAATTTGTTAACAGATTTGATAGAGAGTGTTTACCCTGATTCAAAGATAATTGGACGAGTAAAAGACTTTAAATCAAAAAGAATTCATGTAATTTAAATGGAGCAACTATGGAATCAATTCTCTCGTTAAGATCTCTTAGCAAGAATTACGAAAATGTAATTGCCTTAAATAAGGTGGATTTGGAAATACCCAAAGGAATTATCTTTGGTTTATTAGGTCCAAATGGGGCAGGCAAGACAAGTATGATTCGAATTATCACTCGAATTACTATGCCTGATAGTGGAGAAATTAAATATCTCTTTAATAAAAGTTCTTCGGATGAGATGGAACAAATCGGTTATTTACCTGAAGAGCGAGGTCTTTATCCTGATATGAAAATCCGGGAGCAATTAATGTTTTTTGCTCAAATAAAAGGATTATCTTCAAAAGAAGCGAATAAAAGTATTAATCAATGGTTTGATACTTTTAATATTCAAGACTGGGCAAACCGAAAAGCACAAGAATTATCAAAAGGTATGCAACAATTAGTTCAGTTTATTTCCTGTATGATTCATGATCCTGAAATCATTATATTAGATGAGCCTTTCTCTGGATTAGATCCTATTAATTCCAACAGAATTAAACAAGAGATCTATAAGCTTAAAGAAAGAGGGAAATCAATAATTTTTTCAACCCATCGTATGGAACAGGTTGAAGAAATGTGCGATGAAATTGCCTTAATTAATAAAGGGAATATCATTTTGAAAGGGAAACTACAAGATATTAAACATAGATTTAAAAAAGATATTTTTGAATTAAAATTTCATGGAGAGTTTCCATCAGAACATCTTAAGGGTTTTGATATCGTTGAACAAAAACCTGGATATGCTCAAATTAAATGTCAGGAGAAGTTTTCTTACAGTGCTTTGTTAAGAACATTATCTGATTTTGTAGAAATATATTCATTTCAGGAATTATTTCCTTCTTTAAATGAGATCTTTATTGATCAAGTATCTCTTACAACCGAAGAACCTATTGATGGAGCCGCCAAATGAAAAAAATAATGATCGTTTTTAAGAAAGAGTATTTAACGAGAGTTAAGAAAAAATCATTCATCGTCATAACTTTATTAGTACCGATTATCTTTCTAATTTTTATGTCGATTCCAGTTTTTATGTCTTTGTTTAAAAGTGGAACGACTAACATTGCAGTTTTGGATGAGAGTGGATATTTCCAAGAAAACTTTGAAAATACAAAAACATTATTGTTTACTAAAGTGGAAGGAAATCCAGAAGAATTAAAAAAGAAATTAAAAACAGATTTTGACGGGTTGCTTTACATCCCCAAATTTGATATTCAATATCCTGGAGGCTTTAAAATATTTTCTGAGAAGCAGGTTGGTTTAACCTATATCGGGATAATGAACAGTCAGATAGAAAAAAGAATTGAAACGATACGATTTATGCAGGCAGGGATAAACAAAGAGCAGATTGATAAGATGAAAGCGAATGTTGAATTAGAAAGTATTCTGATTCAGGAGACTGGTGAGAAAAAGGGCAATGCCATTGTTTCTGTGGGTATTAGTCAAGTTATGGGATTTTTTCAATACTTTATGATCTTTTTTTATGGGTCATTAATTATGCGTGGTGTCATGGAAGAAAAGAAGAATCGTATTATTGAAATCATTGTTTCTTCTATCCGACCTTTTGAATTGATGCTTGGGAAAATCATAGGAATTGCAGCCGTGGCTTTAACACAATTGTTGATTTGGATCATATTCATTTCAATCATAACTTTTGGATTTTCATTTGCTATAATGCCTATGCTGATAGAACAACAAGCATCTATGGAAAGTGTCAGTTCTGTCAATACGCAGCAGATATTCAATACTTTAACAAACTTGGATTCGTTTAATATTCCATTAATAATATTCTCTTTTGGATTTTTCTTTATATTTGGGTATTTATTTTATTCTGCATTATTCGCAGCAGCAGGTTCTTTATCAGATGATGAGACACAAAACCAAACCTTTACCTTACCGATATCATTTCCGATAATTATATCGATGTTTATTATGATTAACGTGGCAGATCAACCGCACAGTCCTTTAGCAGTTTGGTCATCATTGATACCTTTTTGTTCTCCAATCATAATGATCGCAAGGATACCTTTTGGTGTGCCTGTATGGCAACTTATCGTATCTATGGTGTTACTAGTCTTAGGCTTTATGATCAATACCTGGTTAGCAGGCAAAATATACAGAATTGGTATCTTATCTTATGGCAAAAAAGTACGTTGGAAAGATTTAAAAAAATGGGTATTTACCCGATAATATGATCGATTGCCGTCTTTGCTTCGGCAAAGGCGGCATGAATATTATACCCACCTGTATCACCGTCAGCATCAATAACTTCTCCAGCAAAATATAAGTCTTTTAAAAGTTTCGATTCCATAGTTTTCATATTTAATTCTTTTAATGAAACCCCACCAGCTGTACACATAGCCATTTTAAAAGAACCCGGCGATTCAATAACTAATTCAAAGGCATATAAAGCTTTTAATAGTTTTTCATGTTTTTCTTTACTAATAGAGTGAAAATCAATAGAGGGACTCAATTTTAAATCATTAAAGATTATCAAGATTAATGCTTGTGGTATAGAATAGAAGGAAAGGATATTTTTAATAATTTTTCGAGGATTTCTTTTTATTAAAATACTATAGTCTTTTAAAAAGGCTTCATAACTACTGAAAGGTGTAAAATTAAAAATAAGTTTATCTTCTTTTTCAAAGTATCTGGAAGCATCGAGAATTAAAGGACCAGAGATACTAAAATGCGTGAAAACCATATCCCCTTTAAAGTGTTTTTTCTTATTATCAGGTTTAACTAAAGTCATGGGTAGATCTTGAAAACTAATCCCAGTCAGAGAAGCGTAATGATATTTCTTTATAACAGGAGGACAGAGAGCGGGTTTTATAGGAATTAGTGTATGCCCTAGTTTTTCAATGAGTGGATAAAGAGACCCATCAGAACCCGTTATCGGATAGGATTTACCACCGACAGTAATTAATATTTTTTTTGTTTGATAAGAGGTCTTTGTTGTTTTTACTGCAAAGAACAGATCAAAGGCTTCAATATTAGTAATATTTTGATTTAGTTTAAACTCAATTTTACCTGATTGTGCAAGTTTTAAAAGACCATCAGAGATATCAGAAGCTTTTAATGAAGCAGGAAAGACTTTACCATCTTCTCTAATGAAAGAAGGAATATCAAGGGTTTTAAAAAAAAACATTGAATCATTAGCCGTAAAATTGTATAAAACATGTTTAAGGGATTTACCATGTGAGCCATAATGCTGGATATAATCTTCAGGCGGAGAGTTGTGGGTAAAGTTACATTGACCAGAACCAGATAGAAGTAGTTTTGAGGCAGGTTGCGAGGTTTTTTCTAAAACAAGAACTTTCATTTTGGGATCTTTTTGAGCTAGATAAGCTGCAGCAAATAAGCCAGATGCTCCTGCACCTATTATTATTAGGTCATAGATCATATAAAGTTTTTTAATATATCCAGAAAATATTCATTATCTTCTGAGCTACTAACCGTAACGCGAAGGTAATCTTTTAAAATTGGGTGAGCCCAAACTGCTCTAATTGCAATTCCATTATCTTTGAGACATTCAAACAATTCCGGTGTTTTTTCGCCTATGGAAAAAAGAAGGAAATTTGTTTTAGTCGGAATGACTTTAACAGAGGGGATTTGATTCATTTTTTGATACAAATCATCTTTGAGCAGAATCACTTGTTTATTATGGTTTAGAAAGGTTTCTTTATGTTCAAGAAGAGAAAGGACAAAAGCTTGAATCATCAGACTGCTATGGAAAAAAGGCATAACTTTATTAATTTCCCGACAATTTTCTTCAGAAGAGATGATATAGCCAAAACGAACCCCAGCAGAAGAAAAGGATTTAGAAAATGAACGAACTATAATTAGATGCGGATAATCGTTTAACACATTGGCAAAAGTCAGGTTTGAGAATTCAAAATAGGTCTCATCAATAATAACAGGGATACTCACATTTTCTAAAATATGAATGATTTTCTTATCAGGTATTTGGTGCCCGGTAGGATTATTTGGATTACAAAGAATGGCTAACTTACAATTTGGATCTCTGGCAATTTGAATGTAATCTTCAACAGAGAAGTTAAAGTCTTCATTAAGATTTTGGAATCTAATTTGTAATCCAACAGAACCACAATAAGTTTTATAATCAAAGTAGGAAGGGGCATGGGCAAGGGCGAAGGAATAGGGATCTTCTCTAACAGCGGTGAAAAGATAATAAAGCATTTCATCAGCACCATTACCAAACAATAGTTGTTCAGGTTTAATACCAAAACCGACATATTCGCTTAATTTTTGTTTTAGATTAGCGGTTACATCATTAAAATAGCGATTAAGATGAACCTCATTTTTTAGTTTGTTGACAAAGTCTTTTTCAATCACTTGAAAAGGGTCTAAACTGCTCTCATTCAAGCACATCATTCTTTCTGAGTGAGGAACATTTAGTACCATCTCAGGTCTATTTTTTAAATCTTTTCTAAAAAGATACATTGACTCTCCAATGACTAAATATAGGTCGTAAGCTCTTGAATTTCTTCAGTAATATCCATATTTGAGCTTGTTTCCATATGATCTATTAATTTTGTAAGTTTATTCGCAGCAGCCAATAAAGCTTTTAACATAGCTTTAGAAGGTTTTAACTCTTTATCTCTAAGCATCATGAGAATAGTTTCCATGCTTTTAGCAAGCTCAGTAATTTTCTCTAATGCCAGAAATCCAGCTGTTCCTTTAATACTATGAGCTGCGCGATATGTTTCAAACATAAGGGAATGATCAATATTTGGATACAATTCAAGAAAGTTTTCTAAGTTTGAGATTAATGTTTCCATGTATTCTTGAGATTCCTCTAAAAAGGCTTCTTTGATTTCTTCTATATCCATGTTCACCTCCATTTTTAAGAATAATAAGATAATAACAAAATATGTCAACTAAAAAATATATAAAACGCAAGACAAGGCAGTTTTTAGATTAATTCACATAGTTAAAACCTCAATGTTTGTTAAGGGAAACAAATCACTCGTTGTGCCAACTTCCAGTTTGCATACTGGAGTTTGGATTTTTGGAAGCTAGAAGCTCGCAGAACAAAGCAGGGTATCCATTTTCAATTCCAGGGGCATAGCGCTGTCATCTTCGTAGTAGAATGATATCCATTTTCAATTCCAGGGGCATAGCCCTATAATCTTCGTAGTAGAATGATATCCATTTTCAATTCAGGGGCATAGCCCTATAATCTTCGTAGTAGAATGATATCAATTTTCAATTCCAGGGGCATATCCCTGTCATCTTCGTAGTAGAATGATATCCAAATTCAATTCAGGGGGCATAGCCCTATAATCTTCGTAGTAGAATGATATCCATTTTCAATTCAGGGGCATAGCCCTATAATCTTCGTAGTAGAATGATATCCATTTTCAATTCAGGGGCATATCCCTGTCATCTTCGTAGTAGAATGATATCCATTTTCAATTCCAGGGGCATAGCCCTATAATCTTCGTAGTAGAATGATATCCACATTCAATTCAGGGGTATAGCCTTGTAATCTTCGTAGTAGAATGATATCCATTTTCAATTCAGGGGCATAGCCCTATAATCTTCGTAGTAGAATGATATCCATTTTCAATTCCAGGGGCATAGCCCTATAATCTTCGTAGTAGAATGATATCCACATTCAATTCAGGGGTATAGCCTTGTAATCTTCGTAGTAGAATGATATCCATTTTCAATTCAGGGGCATAGCCCTATAATCGTAACTACTCAGGTACCCTTCGTTAAGTTTTAAAAACACCATTTTTTGTTATAATCATGCCTTATTATTTACCTTTCCAATAATATATATTAACACTTAGAATATACACATTATATTATAAAAAACTATCAATATTAATAAGAAATACATTGACATATATAGTTAATTAATTCATTATGTACTTATGGATTATAAAAGTAAATATTATGAAGCTAAAGCTGAAAATGACAGGCTTAAACTGGAAATTTGCCGGTTAAAAATCAGCATTGCAGAAGAAAGAGCTGAACTCAAAGAAGAAATCAGGCTTTTAAGTGAAAAGGTTGATTTCTTAATGAAAATTCTCGAAAAGAAAAATAACCCTAAGAACAGTAACAATTCATCAATACCTCCTTCGATGGACTTATCAAGAAAGAATAAAAGTACAAGAGAAAAAAGCAATAAGAAAAGCGGAGGACAGTCCGGTCATAATGGAAAAACCCTTTTACAAGTAAAAAATCCGGATCAGATTGTTGAATTAAAGGTAAATCAATGTCATTGTGGACATCATTTTAATGATGATGAATTTAGATTAAATTCCAAACGACAGGTGATTGATATCCCTTCTATACAAGCATTCATCAAAGAATTTCAGCAATATTCATGCATTTGCCCTGATTGTAATAATAAATATCTGGCTGAATATCCTGAAAATGTTACGGCCCCGGTTCAGTACGGTGAAAACATTCAGACCATCGTTTCGTATTTGAATGTTTACCAATGTATTCCATTTAAAAGAACAGCTCAGCTGTTGTCTGATGTTGTTAATATAAGAATTTCCCAGGGATCATTGAAAAACATATTAAGGAAATTTGCTGATAAATCTAAGGTTATCTATGAGAGAATTAAAAAGAATCTGAGCTCCTCGAAAGTTGTTGGTTCTGATGAAACAAGCGTAAAGGTCAATGGTAAAAAAGGATGGATTTGGGCTTGGAGAGACATTAAGAATGTGTTTCTTGAATATTCTCATACCAGAGGATACGAGACAATTCAAAAAATATGGGAAAACGGTTTGCCTGAATCTGTGTTAGTTACGGACAGATTTTCCGCTCAGTTAAAAACGAAGGCTTTAAATCATCAGATTTGTCTGGCTCATATTCTTAGAGATCTAACTTATATTGAGGAAAGAGAAAAGCATCCTTTTTCTACTGATTTCAAAAGCCTGGTAAAAGAAATTTTTCAATTCAAGCGAATCCAAACAATAGATTATGACAGATCTTCTCCAGAAATGAAACACTTTGAAGATAAAATCAATATTCTACTGGCGATGACTATTTGCAAAAAAGAGTTTAAAGAAACCTCTACTCTTCAGAAATCTTTGATAAAAATCAGAGGATATATTTTGCCTTGTGTTTATGAAACAGTCATTCCTCCGGATAACAATGATTCAGAAAGAGCTCTTAGAAATGTTAAAGTTAAACTTAAAGTGTCTGGGCAGTTTAAAAATGGGGCTCAGGACTACTGTATCATTAGATCCGTTATTGATACTGCTAAAAAAAGAGGATTAAATATCTTTGATATTCTGTCTAAAATCCCTGAACTTTCTCCCAGATAATATTAATACCTGAGTAGTTACCTATAATCTTCGTAGTAGAATGATTTCCATTTTCAATTCCAGGGGCATAGCCCTATAATCTTCGTAGTATCACAATGTCATTATCGTCAACATATAATTGTAATATTATCTTTATCTGCAGAGCACCCTCACTGCTGGGTGTGCTAATTTTAAAAAAGAATAAAGTTATTGACATTTAAAATCTTGAGGATTAATTTTGTATTATTAAAGTAAAGGAGAGAGTATGTTTTTGCTTGATCCCGATTGTATCAGAATAGATGGTGATTTGTTAAGAAGTTTAGAAGAGAAGAAGAAGAAACTATTTCGTTATTTAGTATATGAAAAGCAATTTAATAATTTAAAACTATTCAGGACGTATATAAAGAGTTTGTTAAGATTACAGGATGTCATGAATTTAAAGAGTGCCCAGTTTGAAGCAAGCTCTCGCTTAGAAGCAGAATCATATTTAAAGCATCTCAATAAAGCATTGGATTATATAGCAGATGAGGTGATTACGAACCATTGTATTCATGATCACAAAGATATCACCTATCTGCATTATTTAGTGGATCCTGAGAGTCATGCAAAGTATAGTGGTACTTATCGCAAGAGTTTTGTGCAATTAGGTCATTTTAATCCACCAGAGCCCCAACGTGTTTTTTCATTAATGGATAATATGTTTTATAATGCAACAGAGATCACAAATTCGATAGTAAAAGCAATATATTTTCATCATGAGATAGTGAGGATTCATCCTTTTTCAGATGGGAATGGCCGGATAGCCAGATTAGCAGAAAATTGGGTATTAATGCATGATTTGTATCCACCGATGCTAATTTCTACTGTAAAAGACAGACAAGCTTATATAAAGGATTTATCGGACAGTTTTTCTCAAATAGAGAACAATCCAGATCATGCAAATGAAGGTACAACTCAATTTTTTAATAATCAGATGAAACGATTGAATAATAGTTTAGATTATTTATATACGCGATTAAAGATGTAAGGAGGTTTTATGACTTACATTGATAGTTTTTTAAGTCCATTTGGTCATGTTGTCTTGAAAGCTGAGAATGATCAGATAATCTCCATAACATTTTCTGATCAAAGCTTCGTATCTGAGAAAAGTTCTTTGGTAATTCAGGATGCCATAGAACAACTGAAGGCATATTTTTCTGGAGTATTGGTTGACTTTAATTTTCCAATAGAATTACAAGGGACACCTTTTCAAAAAGAAGTATGGCAGGAATTGCAGAAAATATCTTATGGAATGACTTTGTCCTATAAAGAAATAGCAATAAAAATGGGTAAAGCAACAGCAATACGAGCAGTGGCTACAGCCATTAGTAAGAACCCTATATTAATAGTAATTCCTTGTCATCGAGTCATTGCTTCCAATGGGAATTTATCTGGTTATTCAGGGGGAGTAGCGAGAAAAGCCCAATTAATCAATCTAGAAAAGAATGGAAAAAAGTAGAGCATAAGCTACTAATCATTTTATAAAAAACAGTTTTATTTCTAAGAAAGCGAGAAAGTTATGTTGAAAAGAATATTAATAATCACTCTTTTTTTAGCAAATGTCATTCTATTATGTGGACAGTTTCAAATTGATCAGACCTATATATTAAACAATTATATATTAATCCATCATACTGTTGGTAAGAACATACTTGATCAAGGTGGGGTTAGAAACTATATTAATCAATACAATCAAATGCATGGTTCTAATTTTGAATTATGGGATCATGGATATAATAGTGAAGGTTTAACAAATCCAGAAGGGATCAATACAAATACAAATTATCAAATCCCCTATGATAGCATTGATCCATGGGCAATACACTATTTATGGGCAACGACCTATCCTGATGCAAATTATTGTAGAGATGAGATGATTGCTGATCATCATGAGGTCATCGCAATCATGATAGATTGTTCAAATCCAGTAATAGACTCGGATGAAAGGCTTGAACAGTATAAAGCATGGTTTTTAGAAATGAGACCAATATTAGCAGATTATTCAGAACATAATTATATTATAATAACAGCTCCACCTTTAAAACCAGAAGCAACCAATGCAGAGGATGCCCATAGGGCAAGATTGTTTGCCAACTGGTTAAAAAGTGATGAATATTTAGAGGGATATTTCAATCTATCATGTTTTGATTTATTTGATTTATTAGCAACTGCCGATTCAAGCGGTAATGAGAGTAATATGCTAAAACCAGAATATAGAAGAGAAGATCAAGGAGAATCTTTACCAAATGAAACAGCAAATCAGGATATTGGGCCCTTAATGGCACAATTTTTTATTGATCATTGTGAAACAAAAAAGGTAAATGTTCAATTGGACAATTTTACCATAGAAACATCAGGCAATCAATACAATACGATACAATTTGCGACTCGATACGAAGTTTGCTTAATGGCTTATAGAATCTATAGGAATTCATTACAAGATTCAACGATACAATGCATTAGTGATCTAATACCTTGTAATAATGTTTTAATAGAATCCTTTTATACTTATATTGATCATGATGTGGATAGTAGCCAAGTCTATCGTTATTGGTTAGAAGCGATTAATATAACCGGATATCAGCGATATTTTGGTCCAATATCAAATGGAGAAATATCAAATAGTGATAATGTCGTATCAATAGATAAATCACCTATCGTTTTACCTCCTTATCCGAATCCTTTTAGAAACTATAATCAACTAAGTTTTGAGTTAGAAAAGAGGGTTAGTGTAAAGGTAGAAATTTATAATATAAAAGGACAAAAGGTTCAGAGTTTTTCTCAGAGAGAAGGGGTGATTGGGAAAAATTATTTTCAGTGGGACGGTCGAGATTTTGATGGTAAACATTGCAGTTCAGGATTATATTTTTACAAGATACAAGCAGGAAAATCTATAGAAACAAGAAAGGTACTTTATTTAAAGTAAGAGATAGCGAAAATTTAGCAGACTTCAGGGTATAAGCTCATCTCAGGCAACAGTGTGTTTGGTAAAGATAAAACAGATTGTTATGAGACAGTTCCTGTCAAAAAGTTATGAATAGATATTAACCCTAACAAGAAAAACAGAAAATAAATCAATAGAAATATCATAATATTTAAGGATTTTTTATTCACAATCTCCAAGGAAGGAGTAAGCTATGAGTAAGGTATCAGTCAGAGAGCAATATCTATCATGAAAGAAAAATCCAGAATAATTAGAAACATTAATAAATCGAGAGATCATCAGATAATTAAAAAAGAAAATCCAGAGAACATAAAAATATTAGAATTTCATTGACAGGAATATTGTTAAGTATAGAATTTAGAATTAGTTGTAAAGGGTAGAAATTGAGTTTATAAAAGAAATAGGGGTTTTATGAATGAAAGAATCGACCAATTAGAGCTTTCTCTAATAAGATCAGGCAAAGACAATGATGATTCTATTGAAATAATCAAAGATTTATCATGGGAATACATAAAAATATCTGAATATGAAAAAGCAAAAATATACACAGACCAATTATTACATATAGCAGAGAGATTGCAAAAAAATGAGTTAATTAAAGAAGCTCATTTTTATTATGGCCGTATCTATGTAAATTTTTGTGAATATGAAAAAGCCTTATCTCATTATTATGAATCGATGATCTTACAAAAAGAGCTGAATGATCAGTATGGGATTACAAACATTGATATAGAAATTGGGAATCTTTTTTATAAATCAAATGACATAAATCGTGCTTTAGAGCATTTTGAGCAAGCCTTAAATCGAGCAGAAACCAATCATTTAGAAGAATTAACAGGATATGTATTAAATAATTTAGCACTAATTTCTTTTGATACAAAAGATTATGATAAAACGCTGGAATATCTTTTCAAAGCATTAGATATATTAAAAGTATCTGATTATACTTTGCAAAATGCGACATGTTTACTCAATATCGGTGAGACTTATTTAAATAAAAAGGAATATTCTGTTTCAAAAGAGTATATTGATCAGAGTATTTCATTATTTGAGCAATTACAAGACAGTTCTGGTATTTGTTATAGCTGTATAATAAAGGGATCTTATTTGACAGAGATTGGTGCCTATTCTGAAGCAGAGAAGTGCTATCAACAAGCCTATCAAATTGCTTTAGAAATAGATCGCAAAGACCAACTAGTATCAGTTTACAAGAAGCTCTCTGATTTTTATTTAATTCAAAAGGATTATATGAATGCCTATGAATATCAGAAGTTATTTTTAGAATTGAGTAATAAGCTTTTTTCTGAAGAGAATCAGTTAAAGATAGCGAAATTAGAATCAATATATAAAGTCGAAATCAAGCAGAAAGAAGCAGAGATCTTCAGATTGAAGACAGAGGAATTGCAAAAAGCAGTAAATGAGGCAGAAACTGCTTATAAAAAGCTGGAAGAGATGCAAGAACAGATGATTTCGATTGAGAAAAAAAATGCTGTCTTAGCTATGGCTGTGACAGCTAATCACGAGATCAATCAACCATTGATGATCATACGGGCAGCAAAAGATTTACTTCAGATAAATTTAGAAGATTGTGTAACCTGTAAAGATATCAAATTGTTTCAAAAAATGGATAATGCCATTCAAAGGATTCAAAGTATTTTGAGCAGTTTTTCAGAATTGGATAACTTATCATTTATTGCCTACGATAAGAATACTAAAATGCTCAATTTAAAGCAAATAAATCAAGAAGAATAGTCAGAGTATTCAGAAAAGCCATAGCTATAGATAAAAGTGCTGAAATTAAAAAAACAAAAAAAGTATTGACTAAAAATAAAGCTTGAAATAGAAAAGAAAAAACAGGGGGGGGAAATGTTTAGTTTTTTGGCAGGAAAGATGTTTTGGGGTGGAGTTTTAATCCTATGGGGTCTTTCTTTTTTTGTAGAGAAATTACTAAATGTAAAGTTTTCCTTGTTTAGAATAGTATTAGGTTTGATATTAATAACTTTAGGCGTAAAATTAGCATTAAATCATAATGATCATAAAGATTCTGAGTATAAGAAGAGAATATTTTCAGAACATTCAATAGAATATAAAGGAACAACAACAGAATATAATATTCTGTTTGATAAAGGTTTAATTGATTTGTCCACGATAAAAGGAAGAAAGGATCTTTCAATAAATGTAATCTTTGGTTCAGCTGAAATCATAATACCCGACACCTTATGTCTTGATTTACAAGTACGAAATGTAATGGGGGAGACGATCATGCCTGACAAAGAAAAATTTTCAAATGGAATGAAAACATATGAGCTGAACAGTTCAATTGGGCGAGTACCATTAAAAGTCTATTTAAATAATACAATGTCAACAACCACGATAAAAGTTGAGAATCCAAGGATTCAGGAGCATTATTAATTGGATTTCAAAGCATATATTGAAAGTCAAAAGTTAAAACTTTTAAATAATAGCTTTAACATATTTGATGAAAAAGAAATCAATTATGGTTACCAATTTAAGGTTTTTCATTTAGATAAAAAGGATATAGTCACTGTAAATAGTTATTATAGTGACAAGAAGCAAGGATATAAAATAACAGTCAGTGCAAAATCAGACAGTTTGATAAAAGATATTGTTGAAGAGCTCTTATATAAAACAAACATAGTTTCAAAGTCAATAACACTGAAAATTCCAAATTGGAAAACTTATGGTGGCTGTGATGAAGTCGGTAAGGGAGATTTTTTTGGTCCAATAGTCGCGGTATGTTTTACTGGATCAATTCCTCAAAAAGAAACATTGAAGAAATTGGGAATACAGGACAGTAAAAAAATACCTGATAAAAAGATAAAAGAAATTGCTTTGGAAGTTATTAAACAATATCCCAATCAATATCAGACAATGATCTTGACTCCAATACAATACAATACTTTATATGATAAATTCAGTCAAAATCAGAAGAATTTAAATCATATGTTAGCATGGATGCACGGGAAGAATATCTTGGATCTGGATGAAAGAATCAAGGCAGAAGGATACATCATTGATAAGTTTAATACTCAAGATTTAGTTAAGAAATCATTAAAAGGAATGGATAACATATCAATAGTAGAGTTCAATAAAGCAGAATCAGATATATTTGTTGCAACAGCTTCCATATTAGCCAGATACTTTTTTTTAAAAGCAATGAGTGATATGGACGTGCGATATAAATTTACTTTCCCAAAGGGAGCAGGAGCTCCAGTGCAAAGAGCAATAAGCGACTTTGTCACACAATATAGTACAGAAAGGTTAAAAGAGGTATCAAAAACTCATTTTAAAATGAAAAACCCCCTGATAGGGGGTTCTTAGGGGTTTAGGGTTAGGAGGTTTTATACCATAAGTAGGATGTATGGTATAAGGTCTAAGAGGGGATGTTGGGGGACATCCCCTCTTCTAATTATTTTACTAATAACATTTTATTCATGGAAGAATAGTTCTTTGCAGTCATTTTATAAAAATAAATTCCAGAACCTACATTTTGATCGTTATTATCTTTACCATCCCAGATAATATTATGCTTCCCTGCATCTAAATTACTATTAATTAAAGATTTTACTAATTGACCTTTTGCATTATAAATATCAAGTTTTACTGTTTCAGAATTTGAAAGATAAAATTCAATTGATGTCTCAGGGTTAAAAGGATTTGGATAATTTTTCCCTAATCTGGTTGTGTTGATAATAACAGGAAGATCATTATTTGCCGAAGCAAATTGTACCTTTATATCATCCAAGCGAATCATCATTTGATTGATAACGTTAAAGTGATGGAATCCAAAATAGACAGTTTGCCCAGCATATTGATCCAGAATTATAGATTTTTGAGTCCAAAGATTTGAGGTAAGAGTTTCCTCAATAAGAGATGTTGAGAAGTTTTCAGGTAATGAACCATTAGTCGAGATATATAGGGCATAATGCTCATTAAATAGAATAGGGTGAGAACCTGTGACCCAGTAGGTAAGTTGAAGGTGTTGATCTGGTTGGATCGAAGGCAAGATAAGTCTGGGAGAAATCAACCAGTCGTCTGGAGAAAAGTTTTCAATTTCTGGATTATTTGAAGTTGAGGTTAGACAAAAGATTCCCGAATGAGCATAAGCGGTTGACTCAAAAGGAGTCCACGAATCAAAATCATTATTTCGATCATAAAAAGTCCAAGTATTTCCAGGGAAATCAGATTCAAATCCTTCAGACCAAGGGTAATTTGCAATAGTAAGAGAAGCAATAGAAATTGTGTCTTTTACAACAATAGATTCACCTGATGGGTAAGCTGCTTTTACTTTGTATGTATAAAAGCCATCTTGGAGGTTTGGGTCAAAATAGTTTGTAGTTTCAAAAGGAATACTAGTTTGTGTAATCAATTGGTCATTACGATAGATATTATATCCTAAGGGGTTTCTGTCATTATCATAAGTAAGAGTAGGGATAGGAAAGTTATCTGTACAGTTTTGAGCAATAACAGTGGTTGATTCTTGAGCAGGATAGACATGCATATCGATGTAAGCCTGTATGAGCCAATTATTAATAAGTAGGGGATTATTAGCAAAAGCAGTAGTCCACTCATTATTTATAAAAAGAAGATTGCCGAAATTGTTCACATAGGTTGTTCCGTCAAAACAAACTGGATTACCAGAGGTAGAATTTGCTTCTACACCTATCCAGAGTTCTTGATTATCAGGGACTTCAATAGAATCAGATAAAGCGACATCATTCCAATTGTTAATTAAGGCATTTTCAACAGGGTTTGTAAGGACTAAAGTACCCGGATCTAATGTTGCACTTCCACCTTTCCAAATTTTTATAGCATAAGTAGAAATGGTATTACCAGTTCTAAATCTAACATTTTTTATAAATCTTCCAGCGATACCGGCAGTAATAAGTTGTTGAGGGGTAAAACGAACAGCAATAGTAATCTGAAGAGGAGAATCTGCCCCAACAGGACTGTCATAAATGCCATTTCCCCAATACAATAAGCGATATGGTAAAGGTTCTTTCCAATTTAGGGAAAGATGGCTTCCTGATGCATGTAATCGTAAATCAGTAGGAGGAAAAAGGTTTGGATTGCCTATCTCAATTTCATAAATATTAGATGGTACGGATTCGCCTTCAGAATAGAGAGCGGTTACTTTATATTGTTGAATGCCATAAAGAACATTAAAATCTGAATAAGTTAAAGTGCCCACAGGGATAGTAGCTAAAAGTTCATCATTTTTATAAACGTTATAGGAAAGCAAGTTACGATTATTTTGAAAACCATGGCGGTTATACAGAGATAAACCGTTATTTGAGTTTTGTAAATAAGAAGCTGTGGGAGCATCCCAGAGGAGAATGACTTTTCTTCCTGTGTCATAGGCAGAAAGATTCTGTGGTGGGTTATTGGGTAATATTTTGGGTGAATTGATCCCATTGATGTTAGCAGAAGATTCGTTAATGGCAGAGATATAACTGAAAAAACAAAAAAATAACATAACAATACAAAATCTGAATTTTATCAAATTCATTTTTCCTCCTAAAGTCCCAATTTGCATCAATTAAATAACATTTAGAAAAACATGTCAAGATAATATTTTTCAGGTTTACAAATGAAAAGAATATGTAAACAAATGCGACAGTTTTGATATAAAGCAAAGTAAAAAAAACAAATGTGTTAAGATAGAGATATACAGATATAAAGCGGATTTCTCGAAAATGGAGGAATTTATTAGTAATAATTATTTGTTTTTTAAGACTAAAGAAATAGAAATGTAAAAGAAGTTATCAAGAAAAATAATTTGTTAACAGATGAATATTTAAAAAAAAAGGCGTGTTATTAAACACGCCAATATTAGAAAAAAGGAAGTTATTAGATTTTTTCAATTTTAAAATTAATTAATAATCCATTAATATCCCATTCGGTTAAACTATCATTTAATGAATCCAAAAGAACAATCTCATCGGTCAAAGTTTCATTACAAATATATTCTTTATGGAAATTAAGAGCATTTTGAACTGTCTCATCTGCAAAGTAAGTTACTTTAATTTTATCCATAATATCGTAATTCATCTCTTTTCTCGTGAATTGAATTTTATTGACAATTTCACGAGCATGACCTTCCAGAATAAGAATGTCCGATAATTTAGTATCGAGAGCCACGAAATCATTTTTATTATTTTCAAAAGCAAAGCCGTCATTAGGTTTAATTGAGATCATAATATCATCAGAGGCGATTTCAAATTTCTGATTATTTAGTTCAACGAGATAAAATTTATCTTGATCAAAAGCTGAGAGAATATCTTTTAATGAGGAAGTTTCAAGAGTTTTAGAAAGAATTTGAACATCTTTTCCGAATTTAGGACCTGCTGTTTTAAAATTAAGTTTTGCTTGCCATTGGATCAACTCGTTATTATCAGAGATAAGGATTAATTCTTTTACATTGATTTCTTCTTTAATGAGATCTTCCATTCTATTAATAATATCGGTATATTTTTCAGGTAAATAAAGCGCTTGCAAAGGTTGTCTGACCTTAATTTGAGCCTGATTTCTGGCAGCTCTTCCCATAGTGACTAATTCAATAATTTTTTGCATTTCTTTCTCTAATTCAGGGTTAATTAAATCTGGATTAGAAGTCGGATAATCAGTAAGATGAACGGATTCTTTTCCAGTTAATCCACAAAAAACAGCATCAGAAACATAAGGAGCAAAAGGAGCAATTAGTTTAGAAAGATCGATAAGAAGATTATTAAGAGTCAAATAAGCCTCGATTTTGTCATTAGTCAAGGTTAAAGCCCAATAACGCCTTCTTGATCTTCTGACATACCAATTGCTGAGGTCATCAACTACAAATTTTTGAATAGCTCTAAGACTCCGAGTAAAATCATATTTATCATTATTCTCAACAACATAAGCAGTTAAAGTATTAAATCTAGAAAGAATCCAATGATCAAGTTCAGATTCTCTTTGAGTATGATTTATATGATCCTCTGGTTTAAATTTATCAATATCAGCATAAGTCACATAAAAAGAGTAAACATTTTTTAGAGTTCCAATAAATTTACTATAGATTTCTTCAACGCCTTTAATATCAAATTTAGTAGGAGTCCATGGAGGGCTAACATGTAAGAGATACCAACGAACGGCGTCTGCACCGAATTTTTCCATAATTCCCATAGGATCGACGGAGTTGCCTTTTGTTTTGGACATTTTTTGTCCGCTTTTATCTAGAATTAAATCATTCACAAGTACATTTTTAAAAGGAGCAACATCTTTTAAGATAGTTGAAATCGCTAATAAAGTATAGAACCAACCTCTTGTTTGATCAATCCCTTCGCATATGAAATCCGCCGGGAAAAGCTCTTTATCAAAAATCTCTTCATTTTCAAAGGGATAATGCCATTGAGCAAAAGGCATGGATCCACTGTCAAACCAACAGTCAATAACTTCAGGTGTTCTTTTCATATTTTTAGAGCATTTTGGGCAGGCGATACCTACTTTATCAATATAAGGACGATGTAATTCAATGTTTTCAGGGACTGGAGAACCATCTTCCATCAAACCAATTTTCCTTAATTCTTCTATAGAACCGACAGAAATGAGTTCTTGGCAATCATCGCATTTCCAGATATTTAAAGGGGTTCCCCAATATCTATCACGAGAAAGAGCCCAATCAACATTGTTTTCCAACCATTCTCCGAATCGTTTTTCACCAACAAATCCAGGATACCAGTTTACACTGTTATTGTTAAATAATAATTGATTTTTATACTGGCTGGTTCTAATAAACCAAGTTGAACGTGCATAGTAGATTAAAGGACTTTTACAGCGCCAGCAGAAAGGATAGCTATGAATAATTTGAGATCTTTTGTATAGAAAACCTTTATCTTTTAAAGCTCGAATAATGTTCTTATCTGCATCTTTTACAAATACACCAGCAAAATCTTTAACGATTTCCATAAATTTACCAGCATCATCAACAGGTTGGAAAAAGGGTAAATCATATTTTACGCCAATCATGTAATCGTCTTGACCAAAGGCAGGAGCAGTATGAACAATACCTGTTCCATCTTCCATAGAGACATAATCTCCACAAGCAATATAGAAGGCATTTTTATCAGCTACCATATAATCGAATAATTGTTGATACTTTTGGAATTCCAAATCAATACCAGGGAATTCTTCCAGAATTTCATATTCGCCATCAAGAACTGATAAACGAGCTTTTGCAAGAATTAGAATTTCATTATGATGTAAAACCTTTACATATTTATCGTTGGGGTTTACAACCAGAGCAACGTTTGAGATTAAAGTCCAAGGAGTAGTGGTCCAAGCAAGGAAATAAGTATTATCTTCATCAATGGCTTTAAATTTCACAAAAATAGAAGGGTCTTCTACATCTTCATAGCCTTGAGCAACTTCATGGCTGGAAAGAGGTGTCCCACAACTAGGACAATAAGGAACAATTTTGTGTCCTTTATAGATAAGATCTTTTTTGAAGAATTGATTTAGTATCCACCAAACAGATTCAATATATTTATTATCCAAAGTAATATAAGGATTTTCAAGATCAACCCAGTATCCCATTGTTTTAGTCATATTTTTCCATTCTTTTTCATAGGAAAAAACAGAATCACGACAGGAAGAACAAAACTTATCAATACCGTAATCTTCAATTTCTTTTTTATTTGTAAGACCAATATTCTTTGAAACTTCAATTTCAACAGGTAGTCCATGAGTGTCCCACCCGGCTTTTCTTTTAACCTGAAATCCTTGCATGGTTTTATATCTACAGACAGAATCTTTTATAGCTCTGGAGAGTACATGATGAATGCCCGGTTTTCCATTTGCGGTAGGCGGACCTTCAAAAAAGACAAATTTTGGATAGCCGTGCTTTTCTGTGATACTTTTTTCAGCTATAGAGTTATTTTCCCAATTTATACGGATATTTTTTTCAAAATCTGATGGTTTTTCTTTAAGATCAATATTTCTATTCATTTGGTCTCCTTCAGTTAGACTTCCTTATTTTCAGAATCATTTTCCTGATCATTTTGTTCAGCATTTTCTTCTTCAAATAATTCATGGAATTCAGCTTTTAATTCTGGATCTTCGCTCACATAAGCTTTCCAATCCTCCATTGCTTTATCAACATCGACACATTTTGTACATATTACTAAAGTGTTTTCCAGGCTAATTCCAATATAACCGCGGTCGTAGCATTTATTACATGATTTTTTTTTCTTGTTTTTTAAAACTATTTCTTTTGCTTTTTCAAGATGTTCTTCAGCTAAGTACATAATTCACCTCATCATAATTTATTTATTAATGTCTGCCATCTTTATAGTAAGTCACAAAATGTCAAGTTAAAGGTTTTAATTTAAGACAATAGCAAAATTTAGTGAGAGCAATATGAAAAGCAATTTTTATATTGACAAAGACTTCATATTATATATAATTAAGTAAAAGATAAGGAAAATAAATGAGAAATTATACAATATTTAGTAAAGATATCTTTAAAGATAGATTCAAGAGAAATCGATTAATTATTTATTCTTATTTACTTATATTTAACATAATCATCATATTTTTATTGTTATCAATAGGGAAGTCAGTTTACACATCAAGAATCACAAAGAGTAATTATGAAAAGCAACAAAAGTTTAATATATCAATTGCCTTAAATCTGAATTATGTTTTGCAATATTATCATAAATTTATTATTCATTCAGCAAATAATTTAAACTTTGAAGAGATAGATAATCAAAAATACATTGATAAATATATTAATACTTATTCGAATTTAGTAAATATTTTTAATAATGGGATTTATTTATTTGATGCAAATGGAAGTCTTTTAGGAGAATACCCCGAGTATTCAAATAGAGCAGGGATGAGTTTTAATCACAGGCAATATTTTAAGGATACAATATCATCTGGGAAACCATTAATATCTGATCCCTATATATCTTCTCTTCATCATGCACATCCTTGCATCATGTTTACAGCTCCTATTTTTAATAAATATGGAAAAATAATTGCCATATTTGGGGGGAGTATTGATTTAGCGAAGACTAATTTTTTAAATCAACCTCTCAGTATTAATTTTTCAGATTATTCATATTTTACTTTATATAACAATGATGGATTAGTTGTTTATCATCCTAAAAGTCAATATGTTTTAACGAAAGTATCAAAAGTGAATTTGTTAAATACAAGAGAATTGACTGATTTTGACGGGCTTGAAGTAATAAGAGATGTTCAGTATGTACCTTATGCAAAATGGTTTGTAAGCTTAAACATTATTAAAGATGAAGCACTGAAAAGTGATTATTCTCAATATTTGAATTTTGTTATATTTATAATAATCTTTATGTTAATAATAGATATTTTTGTTATTCTTATTTTTGTTACCACTGTTTTTAAATATGATATATTTTTACAGAATTTTATACAGTATGATTACAATAATATTTATCAACCATTATTAAAAGAAACTGGAGGAACTCATATAAAGTATTTAATTCAAAAAACTAATGAGTTATTATCCGGTTATCGAGAGAATATATACAGGGTGCGTAGTTTGAATCAGGATATAATCAACCTATATTCATTGTCTCCTTTTGCTTTTGTGTTGATTGATAAAATCACTAAAAAGATAAACTATGTAAATCAGTCATTTTTAGATTTAACAGGTTATAATTCAGAGGATGTACTTCATGTCTCAACAAATGATATATTGTATCAGGATTTTGAATTATATGTTAAGCCGTTTTATGATTTTTTAAAAGGTATTGATGACAAGCCTTTAACAAAGAATTTTATAATTTTTAGTAAAAAAAAGAAGCAAATTCAAGTGAGATTATCGGGGTATTTACTTCATGCTTCCGATCGTTTTCAGTATGCTTTGTATTTTGAGGATATTGATAAATTAAACCAGTTAGAGTCAGATTTTGAGATATTCAGTTCTATGTATAAGTTTTTAATGGTTCATTCAAATTCCATGATTCAAATTGCAGATACGATGGGAAAGATAAAAGACAGTAGCTTAACTTTTTATCAATATTTTGGCAATAAAGAACTCTTTGTTGGAAAGACAATTTGGGATTTTATACCAGAAGATCATCAGAGGATTGAGCTTCAGCAGTTTTTTCATAATATAAGAATTAATCAGGAATTTGATATCAATTTAAGTTGTAATCTCAAAAAGCCAAAAGACGGAAATGTTGTAAAAGTAAATGTTGACTATCAATTGATCAAGGATAAATTGGGTAAAACGCATTTTGTGATAGTTGTGTATAAATTAAAAGAAAGATATTAAAAGAGAAGTATTATGGAAATCAGAATATTAGAATGCTTAAAAAGTTTAAATGAAGCCAGAGGTTTAATTGTTGTCATTGATGTATTCAGAGCTTTTACAACAGCTTGTTATCTTCATAATCGAGGGATAGGCAAGTACATTGCCTTGAATTCTTTAGATGAAGCCTATCAACTTAAAAGTGCAAATCCATCTTATGTTTTAATGGGAGAGAGAGACGGGTTTAAACAAACTGGTTTTGACTTTGGTAATTCACCTATAGAAATTTTACATGCAAATTGTTTTGATAAAACTGTGATTCATACAAGCAGTGCTGGGACTAAAGGATTAATTGAAGCATTAAAAGTATCTGATCAGGTGATTACAGGGAGTTTTGTTAATGCTACTGCAATAGTTCATTTTATAAAGAGAATTCAACCTGAATTCGTTACTTTATTAGCTATGGGTGTAAGTGGGGAAGAATCTTCAATAGAAGACAGTTTGTGTGCAGAATATATTTCAAAGTTATTAAAGAATGAAGTTGTATGCAATAAGACCTTTGAAATTCCAATTTATCATAAATATCAGACATTAACGGACGAATATGTTTCTGAAGGTCGTTGGAAAGCAGGAGATTTGGAATTGTGTATGAATTTTAATTATTTTTCATTTGTTTTAAAGGCGATTCCATTAACAAAAAGTAGTTGTACATTAGAAAAAATCCCTTTATTTGGATAAAGAGAATACTATCTACAAGTAATAATCAGGTTTCTGATCTTCTTTAATATTATTCCATGGGTTAATTTGTTTATTTTCAGATAGTAAAGGGTCGATGGTGTGTAGTTTAACACATTCTTCATCATCATCAAGTTTGAAGAGTATAGATCCATCAACATTGGTCAATTGACTTTTCCCCGTAAAAAATAATTCCTTATCACCATTAATTTCTTTACCAACTCTATTTGCCGTAGCAATAAAGACCCTATTTTCAATGCTTCTAGTGATCATAGCCTGTTGGCACCAGGGCATAACAAGATTTGAAGAATGGGCAATAATATGAGCTCCTTTTTTCATAAGAGTCCTTGCAGATTCTGGAAAAATCCAATCAAAACAAATCATTAATCCAATTATTACTTTATTTTTTGTTTCAACAACAGGAAATCCTAAGTTTCCTGATTCAAACCATCTTTTTTCTTCTGCAAAGAGATGAATTTTTCGATAGAGATGGGTCGTGCCATTTGGATTGATTAACATGGATGAATTGTATAAGATACCATTATCATTTTCAGGGAAGCCAATGACATAGGCGCAATTGTTTTTTATTGCTAAATCACGAAAAACCTTTGAAGTGATACCTCTATCAAATGATTCAGCAACAGATAAAACCTCATCGCGATTCTGAAAAACATAGCCAGAAGTCGCTAATTCTGGGAATACAATCAGATCAGCATTCACATGATCAACCATGCTAACCATTTTATTAAGATTGACTTTAACATTTTTTAAGATTGGTTTAAATTGGCAGACACCTAATGTAAAATTCATAATCACTCCCTTTCAATTTTTATTAAAAATTAATACTCATTACTGTCAATTATTTTATTGACTTAAAACAGAAATAAAGTATATTGTCTTTGTATTGAGAAGTTGGAGGGATTAGATGTTAAAACGATTTTTATCGTTTATATCAACAATTTTGATTTTATTTGTTGTATTAAGTTTAATATCATGTAATAAGAAAAAAGAAGAAACAACAGATAATCGCAGGATAAATGAATTACTTCCTGAAAAAGGTGAAGTAAAAATTAAAAACGTTGAAAGTATAACAGTTGAACAAGCTATCGTAAATGGATTAGACAAATTAGGTATTTCACAAAAAGAAATTAAGAAAGTTGTTAAAGAAGACGGCATTTATTTTTACATTCCATTAGTAGAAGATAAGTTAGATTTAGAGTTTGCTGACATGGTTATAGCTGGTCAATTAGAAGGTACGGGCACCCAGATGGCCAACATAATTCGTGAAGAGAATGCAAAGATCATTCGTGAATATTTTGATACTGTCCATCATCAGAGTTACATAATTGAAATATACTACAATACCGTAAAACCTGGTTTTCAGCCAGCAGAAAAGACAAATGATAAACCTGAGTTATCAATCGTTATAGATGATTTTGGAAATTATGATGGGCCTTTGTTAGACAGTTATTGTCAACTAGACCCGGCTATTACTTTTGCAGTAATTCCCGGGCTTTCTTTTTCTAAGACTGTGATGAGAAAAGCAACTGAAAGCGGTCACGAAGTAATAATTCATATACCGATGGAGCCAGAAGATCCTTCTGTAAATCCAGGTAAAAATGCTTTACTAAGTTCAATGTCTGATGAGGAGATTGCTAGTCATTTAAAAGAGTTTTTTGAAGAATTACCTTTAATTGTAGGAGTCAATCAACATATGGGCAGTAAGATGACAGAGAATAAAGATAAGATGTCATTCTTCTTAAATTTTATCAAAAAGAAGGAAGTATTTTTTATTGATAGTAAAACCTCTTCAAAGTCTGTTGCTTATAAAGTTGCGAAGCAGTTAAGAGTTCCATCAGCTCAAAGAGATTTGTTTTTAGATGCTCCTGCGAATACAAATGAAGTTTTAGATTTACGTATAAAAGATTTAATCAGGTTGAGAGATAAAAATGGGAAAGCATTAGTCATTACTCATTGTCATGATAAAAGCAGATTAGATCGATTAAAACAATTTATGACTGAAGCAGAAAAATTAGGGTTCAGACTAGTCCCTGCTTCTGCCTATGTATCCACAGAAATAACATTTTAATTTTACGAGGAACAAATGATAAAAGTAGATAGTTTAATAATTAATGCTAAAGAACTGCTTACTTTGGCAGGATCAAATAGAGCTAGAACAAAGAATGAGATGAATAATCTTGGCATAATTAAAAATGGTGCTATTGCCATTGAGAAAGGCAAAATCCTTGCAGTATCATCAACGGAAATAATTCTAAAAGAATATAGTTCAGATAATATTATTGAAGCGAGTAATCATGTTGTCATGCCTGGATTTGTAGATCCTCATACTCATCCGATATTTGTTAATACTAGAGAAAATGAATATGAGATGAGACTTCAGGGCAAAACATATGTTGATATATCAAAAGCAGGTGGTGGGATATTATCTTCCATAAATGCAGTTCGCCTAGCGACAGAAGAAGAACTATTTAATTTGTCGTTAAAAAGAATTAAGAAAATGATAAAAAATGGGACGACAACCCTTGAAGCAAAAAGTGGATATGGTTTAACAACAGATTCTGAAGTTAAAATGCTTAAGGTAATTCAGAGATTACAAAATCATCTTTCAATTGATATTGTTCCTACTTTAATGGGAGCTCATGAAATTCCCTTAGAATATCGTTCAGATAGAGAGGCTTACATTCAATTGATGATAGATGAGATGATGCCTGAGGTAAAAAGATTAAATCTGGCTAAATATGTTGATATCTTTACAGAAGATCATGTATATACAGTAAATGAATCACGGAGGATATTGCAAAAAGCAATAGATTTAGGTTTTGGTGTTAGAATGCATGCTGATGAAATTATTCCAATTGGTGGGGCTGAATTAGCAGGTGAATTGAACGCTGTTTCTGCAGACCATTTAGGAGCTTGTTCTGATCAAGGAATCTCAGCTATGATCAAAGGCGGGACAATTGCCACACTGTTACCCGGAACATTGTTTAGTTTAGGCTTCAAAAACTATGCTCGTGCAAGAGATATGATCGATCAGGGATTACCTGTTGCCTTAGCTACAGATTACAATCCTGGGAGCTGTAATTGTGACAATATGCAGTTTATTATTACTTTAGCCTGTCAGCAAATGAAAATGACAATTGCAGAAGCTATCACAGCTTCAACTTTTAATTCTGCATGTACTTTGGGTATGAATGATTTAGTTGGAAGTATAGAGGTTGGCAAGCAAGCAGATATATTAATCATGGATATGCCTTCCTATCAATTTTTACCTTATCATTTTGGTTCTAACAATGTGCAAAAAGTTATTAAGAAAGGTCAAATATTGTTTGAAGATCTTTTCTAAAGCTTTATTAGATTGGTATCATATCAATAAAAGAGATTTGCCTTGGCGCAAATCGAGCGATCCATATAGAATATGGATTTCTGAAATCATGTTACAACAAACAGGTGTTGAAACTGTCATTCCGTATTATTTGAGATTCATCAAACAATTTCCCACAATAGAAGATTTAGCAAAAAGCGAATTACAAGAGGTTTTATCTTTTTGGCAGGGATTAGGGTACTATTCTCGAGCAAAGAATCTATATCAATGTTCTCAGCTCATAAAGACAGAATATATGGGCGTATTTCCTTCTTCATATCAACAAATACGTCAGTTACCAGGTATTGGTGATTATACTAGCGCTTCACTTTGTGCAATTGCTTTTGATCAGAAAATCTCAGTTATAGATGGCAATGTTCTTAGAATATTATCAAGATTATTTGAAATGGAAGAAGATATCTCTAATAATCAAAATAAGAAGATTTTCTTAGAAAAACTAAACTCCTTATTACCAGAATCAAACAATAGGGATTTCGCTCAGGCATTAATGGAATTAGGGGCATTAATTTGCAGACCAACAAATCCTGTATGTTACGAATGTCCAGTAAAGAAATATTGTAAAGCAAGAGAAAATGGCACAATTATCAATTTTCCTGTTAAAGGATTAAGAAAAGCCAAAATCATTCAGCAATTCTCATATATTGTAATAAATTACAAAGATTATATCTTTTTGAAAAAGCGAAAATCAACAGGGCTTTTAGCTGATATGTGGGAATTAGTTTTGATTTCTTCAAATGAGGATCAAGTAATTTCTCATTCTCTAAGAAAGCTTTTTGGCAAATCAATTAACTCAATCAATAAATACCCTAAGATAAAGCATGTATTTACCCATATTATATGGGAACTTAATATTTTTAAAAAAGAGGTTAAGTCTTTTACAGAATTATGCTATACAGATAAAACACCAAGAAATCATGTTTACAAGACGGCAAAACACATTGTTTGCCGAATTAAGAGAATCAGAAAAGGTGAGTATTATTTGATCCCAATAGCGGAACTCAGTGATTATCCTCTACCAGCAATCATTCAGAAGATTCTTTTAAAAACCAGTAAGGGTCACGATGAATAAATTTTGGAGGATTATTTTAATAAAATAATTTTTCTAATATTAGAATAAGTATTGGTTTTCATTTTCACAAAATAAACGCCAGACCCTACTTTATGATTATTATTATCTTGTCCATTCCATAAGATTTGATGGTTACCAGATACAAATAAAGAATGAGTTAAGTTTTTTATTAATTGCCCTTTAATGTTATAGACATCAATATTGACCATTGATTTTTCTTTGAGAGAAAATTGAATTGTTGTGCTGGGATTGAAGGGATTTGGATAATTTGATCCAAGCGAAGTAATCGCTTGATTTCTATTGTTATCTCTAGAAGCTTGTTCCACAGGAGTAGCTGTGATCATATTTGAAGAGATGGATTCACCATCAGAATAAACAGCTGTAACAAAATAAGTGTAAGTGCTATCGTTAAGTACAGTATTATCTGAATAGGAAGAATCTGTTACTAATTCTTGATTAATCAATAGAGTATCTCTATAGATGTTATAGCCTGTCAATTCTCTATTATGGCAGAAAGATGGGTTTAATTGGGGAGTACACCAATTAAGAATCACAAGATTGTCACCAGTTATAGCTGATAGTTGAGTTGGTGGAAGGAGCAAATTGATATCGACATTATTAGACGGGACAGATTCTCCAGTCTCATAAACGGCAATAACATAATAGTTATAAATAAATCCATTTGTTAACGAACTATCAGTATAAGTTGTATTAGTAATCAAATTTTGGTTAACAAGAGAATTGTTTTTGAATAAATTATAGCCTAAAAAAACATGATTGAGATTTAAAAGGGGGGCTTCCCAATTAAAAACAGGATAATTATTTTCTAAGGAATAGCTTAGATTTTGTGGAGGGTTAAGAATTCCCAAACTTTGTTTCATCAGGTTAACAGAGTTAAAGATATTTAATCTCCCACCAGTAACGGTAATATTTTGTAAACTTTGTAAAGAATCTACACCGGCTAGAATAAAAGTTTTTAGTGCCAGGGCTAAACCAGCGGGATCATTTGGATAGTTATTAAAAAAAGCCAAAGGTAAAGCCGAGTAAAGTTGTGCAATAGCACCCGTTACATGAGGTGATGCCATAGACGTGCCAGTTTTATAACTATAAGAGCCATACCAATCAGTAGAACGAACCGAAGTGCCAGGCGCACCAAGATCGATGGTGGTTGCTCCATAGCCAGAAGTAGCAAACTTTTCATCAAGTTTTGTTGTATTGGTGACAGAGATTAAGAAATCACTAGAGCAAGCCGTAGGCATATCATAGTTAATATCGACATCGACACTAATATTTGCAGTAGCACCACAGCTTAAAACACCAACTGCTCCCAAAGAATCATATATAGCAGACCATATAGGGAAATCAATAGGGTTACCATAATCAACACCAAAAGAGGCATTTGTAGCCACAACATAAGCTCCAGCTTGACCATTAGTTTCATTGTATTGTGCTCTCATTTCCAAAACATAAGCATAGGCTTCCACAACAACCGATTCAGTGTTTGAAGAACCAGCAATTGGCATGACTTTGGCATTCCAACAGACACCGCTGACACCTAAATTATTGTTGCCAATGGCAGCAGCAATTCCAGATACATGAGTCCCGTGAGAGCCTGTAATGACTTGTCCTGTATGATCATAAGAATTCCATCCGTCATAATCATCTATGTATCCATTTTGATCATCATCAATACCGTTATTGGGAATTTCTAAGGAATTTTTCCAAAAAGAGATATCAGGATGATTGATATCAATACCGCTATCAATAATGGCAACAACTATTTGATCGCCATTAACCGTGACACCACTGGTGGAATCATCCCAAGCATCTGTTGCATCAATATCAGCATCAATTAAACCATTATTTTCACCTGTATTTAATAATGGCCATTGATTTGAAAATTCAGGGTCATTTGGAATGGTTTCTCTGAGACTGACAATATGATTTCTTTGAATAGCATGAATGGGGATACAATTTTTTAGATTAATCATTTCAAGATCCAAATTTGCATTTGTATCATTTAATCTAACCTGCCATATTTTTAGTCGATTTGATAACTGGTGGCATTCAGCATAATTGATGGATTTAGTATTTTGTAAAAAGGTTTTAATTTCATTTTGAGATAGATTTGTGGGGAATTGGATTAGGAGTTCTCCTTTAACCCATTCTGTTTCATAACTAAAAATTGTCGAGCAATATATTAGTAATAAAAAGAAAATCAAGTATATTTTTGATTTCATGATGACTCCTTTTCTCTAATAATAAAATATTAATTCAAATCTTATTTATAATTAGTTATCGTAATTTGTTTTGTCAATATTAAATTATATTTTTTAAAAGAAACTTTCAATTAATCTGTGAAAGAATACGGTCTAGTTGATTAGTAAAGATTTAAATGTAAATATAAAATCACATAGATAAAATGATTGATCGTAATAAATACTGTTGTTATATCAAAAAGAAAGAGACCCCCGAAAGTGTCTCTTTAATAGATTTATGTTTATTTTTCTTGTACAGGTGGATTGATGCTAATCAGTTCAATATCAAAAATTAAAACCTGATAAGGTCCAATAACATTACCAGCGCCTTGTTCACCATAAGCCAAGTTAGAAGGAATGACGATATTCCATTTAGAGCCTACTCTCATTTTTGGCAGAATATATTGCCAGCCGAGTATAACGCCATTAACAGCAATTTCAATGGGTTCATTTCTATCATAAGAACTGTCAAATTCTTTTCCATCTATGGTCGTTCCACGATAATGGCATTTTACAACAGCATTAGAATCCGGGAAATCTCCTGTTCCCTCTGTGAGGACTTTATAGCAGATTCCGTTATCGAAAGATTTGTAAGCGGGGTCTTTTTTAATATTTTCCATAAATTCATTCCCAGCATTTAGATTAGAAGCGCCTTCAATAGCTCTTTTTTCAGCAAGTTCAGCAGTGGTTTTTTGTTGAAAATCATCCATGACCTTTTGAATTTGTTCATCGGTTAATCCAGGCATTCCTGCATATTGATCTTTAATGCCCTGAAAGAAGATCTCTTGATTAATAACAAGATTATTGTTCATGAAGTTTTTACCAATACTTAAGCCTATTGTATAACTGAGGCTATCCTGAGCAGTTTGTAAGACAATCTTTTCTTTTTCAGAATCTTTTGAAGATTTGTTTTTTTTCTTAGTAGCAGCTGATAAAGCGCTTAAACTAACAAAAAGAATCAGTGTGGTACACATTACTTTTGAAAATATTTTCACAGCATCTCCTTTAATCATTTTATGTTCAGATTTAAATTAATGAAAATATTTTTTTATTTAGTAAAATAGTCAAGGAATAAATTAACAGGTTATAGAAAATTACGTAAGAGACAGTTGTCAAATAGAAAATCCCCAACTCAGAAGAGTCGGGGATTATACCAACGTAGATTATTTTTATAATCTGAAAGAATCGGCGATTGATTTTAATTGATGAGACATT
This sequence comes from Cloacimonadales bacterium (SeqCode), assembly GCA_963678255.2. Lineage (GTDB taxonomy): Bacteria > Cloacimonadota > Cloacimonadia > Cloacimonadales > WRIO01. Next base: position 101,551 of record OY782778.1, on the reverse strand, counting down.
TTAGACAATTCATTAGCTACTTGCGAAGATTGTTCAGAGCCTTTGGCAATTTCTTTAGCAGCATAGTCAATACCTTGCATATTTTTAGCAATTTCTTCAATACCTCGAGCTGATTCATTCACGTTTTGGGTCACAGTATTAACAGAGATATTGTTGTTTGTCATGTCGTGAGACATTTCATTAATCGTTATAGATTGTTCCTCGATACTACTAGCAATGGTGGATGCAATTTGATGGATATCTTCAATTACTTGAGCGATTGTGGTAATAGATTCAACAGATTTTAAAACAGCATTTTTCATATCATCGACTTGAGTAGAGATTTTTCCTGTAGCTTCTCCTGTTTGTTTAGCGAGTTCTTTAACTTCGTTAGCGACAACGGCAAATCCTTTGCCAGCTTCACCAGCGCTTGCAGCTTCAATGGTAGCGTTTAAGGCGAGCATATTTGTTTGATCTGCAATATCATTGATCATTTTAACAATTTTACCGATTTCATTTGTAGTATCTTTTAAAGAATCCATATCAGTATTTGTTTCTGATGCTTTTTCATTGGCTTCAAAAGAAACTTTATTAGCTTTAGACGTATTTTTAGAAATTTCATTAATCGTTGCACTCATTTCATTCATAGAAGACACCACAGAGCTAATGGATGTTGCCATAGTGGAAGCAGCCGATGATATTTGTCTGAGATTGACAGAGGCTTGTTCAACAGCAGCCGCCACATTTGTAGATTGAGAAGACAATTCTTCAGCACCAGAGGACATTTCAATAGATTGCGCAGAAAGTTCTTCTGAAGCAGAGGATAGCATATTCGATTGACTTTGAATGGATTGTATCGTACTTCTTAATTTATTTATTGTGTCAGATAAGGATATTTCGATACCTTTAAATATTTCAGAGACCTCATTTGTATATTTATCTGATGAAGTTATTGAATAGCTGACGCTAAGATTTCCTTGAGCAATTTCCTCTAACACATTTGATAGTTTATCTACTTCGTCTTTTTGGTATTGCGCAATTCTATTTTGTTGAGTAATATCACGAACAATTTCTATATGACCAGCATCTTTACCTTGACGATTTTTTAAATAAGAGACGTCAACTTGAAAGTCCATTTCTAAACCAGGTTGCTTGAACCAAGAAGAAGAGTGACCTTTTCTTAGAAGCTCAATCCCACAGTTCTTTGTTTTACAGATATCGGCACCCCAGTTATTACAAGGTTTGCCTTTCATTGAAGATCGATCTTTTCCTGTAACATCAGCAGCCGCTTTATTGAAAAATGTCCAATTCATATTATTATCTGTAACAGAAATTGGCCAAGGAATAGAATCTAAAAGAGATTCATAAAAATAGATTTTGTCCATAATGATTTCAAGGATTTCATTGAAACCTCCAACAATTGGTTTAAATTCATCAATTACTTTAGATTGATTGCCTCTAATTGTAAGATTATCAGATTCAACTCCAGTAATAATATGCTTTGTCTCAATTGAAATAGCGTCAATTTCTTTTGAAAGTTTTTTTGTATTAAGAATAATAATAAAGGCTATTGACAATAATAACAACAAACCAATAACAATTATCATAAGAGTAAGATAGTTTGCTTCTTTCATAACAATATTCATGGGAACAACAGCGCAAATAGACCAAGGACGATCAGAACCACCAATCTTTACTGGTGCATAAGTGAGCCAGGACACTTTTCCTGTACCTAGAGCCTTTTTTGAAAAGGCATAAATTTTGCCAGTTTTAATAGCATTTAAAAGATCATCTTTGACATCAGGAGTATCATCACCAACTGGTTTTCCGATTAATTCAGGTTTAGGATGAGCAACACGTTTACCATTATTATCAACTAAAATAAAGTAACAGTCATTCCATGGTTTAATATCATTGATTTGCTTTTGTAAATTTACGAGCTCAATATCAAATCCGACAACACCGACAAAATTGCCATTAATAATGATAGGGACAGAAAGTGTTGTTAGCAAAACCTGCTTGCCATCAATTTCATAGAAATAGGGGTCGATTATTGATTCGAGCTTGGTAGTTTTGGGAATCTGATAATAATCACCTTTGCCAGGTGTATCATAATCCTTCAAAGCCTCTAAACCAACAGTTCCATTTGTGCGATAAAAATAGGGAATATAGCGACCAGTGCCATCATATCCTGGTTGATTTGCATAATTGTTGTCATTACCATCTAAAGCATTCGGCTCAAAACAAGCCCAAGCACCAAGTATTTGTTTATTCTCTTCAACTGCGTGTTTTAAAACCTCATTAAGTAAGTCACGGTTAACTTTATTATGTGTAATCATAGCATTAAAAACATATCCTAAGGATCTAGATTCATCAAGAGGAACGTTTAGTTTTGCTTCTATTAAATTTGCATAACGATTAGCCATTTCTTCTGCAGTAAATTTAGCTGAGTTTGATACAGATGATCTCGTACTAAAAATAATAATCACAGTTAAGATTAGAATACCTAAAAAACAGACAGATAAAATAGATACGAGTAAACGATTTGCAATTGTTTGTTTGTTAATCATAAATCCTCCTTTATTGATAAAGGATCATAATTGTTTTTTTAAAAAAGTCAAGAGAAATAAATCTGAAAAGAATTTATTCAAAGCTCTATGCCTTATAGGTTAAATAGTGTTTTATGGTTGATTAAAGGAGAGGATCTTAAATAAAAATATCTTCTGTTCTGACTTTTTATTGCTTAATAATTTTAGACGTATCAAAACCCAGATGTGTCAATTTAGCATAGATGGTTTTTTCTATAGCTTCATCAAGCGTTTCAGTTCTGGAAAGAATCCAGAGGTATTTCATTCTTGGTTCTGAAACAACGGCATATTGATAATCTTTATCTAAGTCAATAATCCAATATTTTCCATAGAAAGGCCAGAAAAAAGTCACTTTTAGCTTTGAGTTGCTTTTCTTATCAGTTATATAGGCTTTACCTTTGATTGAGTCGTACGTACCATTTTTAGAGCCTTTAAGGCATTCATTTAGGACGGTGATTGACCCATTTTGATTTAGAGAATAAGTTGCAGTGGAATTAAAGCAATTTTTTTGAAAGCTATTAGGATAGCGGCCGACCTCGAACCATTTACCCAGATATTTATTCAGATCAACGGAATCGACAGTTTTAAGGCTTTCTGAATAGAGAAGGCTCAAGGTTATTAGCATGGTAAGTATCATTAAAAGTATTTTCATAATAAATTCCTCCCTTTATATATAAAATAAAGAGATTTTGTTTTAAAACAAAAAAAACCCGCCGAAGCGGGTTATAGGTCTAAGTCCCACAACTAAAGACCCATTAGGATTTGAGTAAAGAACTGATTTACTTGATCATGATCATTTTTTTGGTGATGATCTGATTTCCATTTTCAAGACGATAGAAATAAATTCCACTGGCATGTTTTTTATTTTGATTATCTGAGCCATCCCAAATGATGGAATGTAAACCTTTATCGAGTTTGCTATTAACTAAGGTTTTAACCAGTTGACCTTTAGCATTATAAATTTTTAAATTTACTAGTCTTGAGGTCTTTAATTCAAATTCAATTTTAGTAGTTGGGTTAAAAGGATTTGGGTAGTTTTGTTTTAAGTCAATTAGAGATAAGGGAACTTCAGTATTAGAGGTGAGATTTTCTATTTTAATATCATCAATAATGATCATCCATTGCATAGGATCGCTAAAACAATGAAATCCGATGAAGTAATCATTGTTAGATGAAGGAGAAAACTCAACTTCAGCAAGAGTATAATTTAAATTGGTAATTGTTTGATTCGAAAATAGAGGTTCGATAAACATACTTTCAACGGTTGCTTCGGTGCCCCATTTAACTTCTAATTTTTCAGGTAATTCAACGCCTTCAGGAGAGGTAAGAACATGATAAGAGAAGGAAAGTTTATAAAGAGAATTAGCCTGTAAAATCATAGGAGGTGTAAAGATCCAGTCACTCTCAGGGACTCCGCCATAGCTTGCCAATGGGTAAGTTAATTTATGAGGTAAACCATTGTCTTCAATCAGAATGGCTGTTCGTACCCCTTCGAGTTTCCATCCGACTTAACGCGATTTTTTCATGGGCATTTTCTCATTTATACTGGTTTTTTACTATATTTGATGGATGGATGGATGGATTGATTAATTAAATTAGACAAATACACAAGGCTGTTTACTTCAAAATTCGATGAATAGTGGATTATATTTGTTCATATCTTTGAAATGGTAATGTTCATTTCTTTTGCCTTGATGCAAAATAAACAGAACCAAAGAGAAAGAATCAAGTTCAGAGAAAGCCCCTATCAGGGACCATGATTTTCATTCATTTCTCCAAAGGGACGGGTCTGAAAAAATCAGACCCGTATCGTTTATTAGTTATTTAAGCAGCATTAATTTTTTTATAACCTTTTTTACTTATCGGATGACTGTGATTTTTTTAATGAGAGATCTACCTTTTTGACTAATTTTTATCATATAGATTCCACTACCCACTTGTAATCCATTGTCATTTAAACCTGACCAGAGAAAATTGCTTTTCCCTTTCGCGCAAATTCCGTTATAAACTGTTTTGATTTTTTGTCCTTTAACATTATAAATACTAATTTGAAGTTCTGATTTTTCTTTATTGGTATATAAAATCTGCATATTGCCTGTGCTCTTTGCTGAACGAATTACAAAAGGATTGGGGAAAACATTTATATCTGGTTTGATGACTTCGGTTTGGTCTGTCGTTGCAGTGGAATCCTGAAATTCATAGGCTCCCATATCGATCTGATTGCTTATAAGACGAGGATTACCAGCCAGATCCATTTGAGGGAAAGCTATTCCATCGGGTAATTGATTTAAACCGGCATTAATACAAGGAGATTGAGCACTTAACTGGTAGGGAAAGTCTCCATTATTCAGGAAAAGAGGATTTCCTTCAAGATTATTCTCCCAGATGACTGGGGTTGACTCTGAATAGACATACATATCATGCCCCTGCCAGCCATATTGATTTGGAGTGAAAAGATTGTTTTTTATCGTAACAGGTAAATCCGGATTTTCAGGATTAAAAACATAGATAGCATATCCGTTATTGTTGCTAAATATACAGTTCTGGATATTTGCCTGTGAATCATTAATTCCGATGGATCCGCTCAGGGCATTGCCATATATTATATTATCGGCAAAAGTACAGTTAATAATATCTGTTGTGCAACGGGATGACAATAATATCCCTGTAGAATTGGGTGACATATTTCCATTACTTCTGTTATTACTAAATTCACAATTCATGATAGTAAACTTATTGACAAAATCTGAATTGCTCCCATGTAAATTTAATGGTTTTATCCCTCTAATTTCATTATCCAGATTTGAATTTTTATTATTGAAAATTTTACAATTCTTTATGATTACTTCAGAATTTTTTAGATTAGAAGTCACTGCAATTCCGTCCCATCCTTTATTATTAAATCCTCGAACATTATCAATAACCAGTTTATCAGGACCAGAGATATCTATCATTGATGTAAATATTGATATATTATCCTTAATTATCAGGTTTTCCAGGTAGATTTCTCCACTATTATAACTAAAAATTATTGGAGCGTTTGCTATTGAATATAGACAATTAAAAAGATGATTCTTCAATGTAAGATTGTTTATATGAACTTTATCAACCCCCAAACATGCATAGATTATTCCTGATTTGTTTTCAGCATCCAAGATCGTATTCTCAGCCAGATCACCTACCAGACAAAACACCTTTTTGCAATTTATTGGGAAGATCTGATTTGAACTGCTGGGAGCATAGATTCCAGGTGCCAGATGAATGGTATTGGGGTTTTCCTCATCTGATTTAATTCGGTACATTGCTTCAAAGATGGTTTGAAGAGGGGTTTCAGGAGTCAGCCCGTCGTTTTCATCACTACCTTCTGGTGAGACAAAGAGATCTGCATTGGTCTCAATCATAAAAAAATGTTCAGCCTGAATATGAATGCGATAAAGAGGTGCCCAATGATAGTTCTCAGGGGTTTCTACTGTGACAGTATCTAATACGATATTCAATTCTCCAACACTGCTATAGAGAAGAATGTCTGAGCCTGCAGTAGATTTATTATTAAATATGCTGTTTTTTTCTCTTGCATCAAAAATCACATTATAGGTAACAGTAAGGCCTCCACCCCCTCGTTTTGACTGATTTTGTTTAAAGACATTCCCTTTCAGACGGGCGGGTGTATTATACAAATAGGCTCCCCCGCCTTCATCCGCGTAATTGTCTTTTACAATACAGTATTCAATACAAGGATGTGACCCTCGGCAGAGAATCCCTCCTCCATCTCGGTTTATAAAACTTAGATTTGGTCTGGCAGTGCCAATGCCATGTTGGATAGTAAATCCGAAGATCTTAGCATTTTCATTTTCTCCATTAATAAAGGAGACAACAGAAGCCTGCTGATTTCCATCAAGAATGGTAGAACCAACATAGTTGTATTCTTGGGTTGTAAGATACAGGCTGGCAACTGTAAGGTTTTTTCCTTCAAAGTTGATGCATTCATAATAGATACCAGGGTAAACCAAAACCGTATCTCCGCTAACAGCGAAGTTGATTGCTTGCTGTACAGAGGTGAAATTTCCAGAAAGATCTGTTTTTACAGTATAGGTCAATGCATTTAGAAGAGACCAGCTTAACATCATCAAAACAAAATACTTAATTTTCATTCATTTCTCCAAAGGGACGGGTCTGAAAAAATCAGACCCGTATCGTTTATTAGTTATTTAAGCAGCATTAATTTTTTTATAACCTTTTTTATTTATCGGATGACTGTGATTTTTTTAATGAGAGATCTATCTTTTTGACTAATTTTAATCATATAGATTCCACTACCCACTTGTAATCCATTGTCATTTAAACCTGACCAGAGAAAATTGCTTTTTCCTTTCGCGCAAATTCCGTTATAAACTGTTTTGATTTTTTGTCCTTTAACATTATAAATACTAATTTGAAGTTCTGATTTTTCTTTATTGGTATATAAAATCTGCATATTGCCTGTGCTCTTTGCTGAACGAATTACAAAAGGATTGGGGAAAACATTTATATCTGGTTTGATGACTTCGGTTTGGTCTGTCGTTGCAGTGGAATCCTGAAATTCATAGGCTCCCATATCGATCTGATTGCTTATAAGACGAGGATTACCAGCCAGATCCATTTGAGGGAAAGCAATTCCATCGGGTAATTGATTTAAACCGGCATTAATACAAGGAGATTGAGCACTTAACTGGTAGGGAAAGTCTCCATTATTCAGGAAAAGAGGATTTCCTTCAAGATTATTCTCCCAGATGACTGGGGTTGACTCTGAATAGACATACATATCATGCCCCTGCCAGCCATATTGATTTGGAGTGAAAAGATTGTTTTTTATCGTGACAGGTAAATCCGGATTTTCAGAATTTGATACATAGATAGCATATCCGTTATTGTTGTAAAATATACAGTTCTGGATATTTGCCTGTGATTCTTCAATGCCGATGGATCCGCTCAGGGCATTGCCATATATTATATTATCGGCAAAAGTACAGTTAATAATATCTGCTGTACAACGGGATGATAATGATATTCCTGTTGGATTGGGTGACATATTTCCATTACTTCTGTTATTACTAAATTCACAATTTATGATAGTAAACTTATTGATAAAATCTGAATTGCTCCCAAGTAAATTTAATGGTTTTATCCCCCTAATTTCATTATCCAGATTTGAATTTTTATTATTGAAAATTTTACAATTCTTAATATTAACTTCAGAATTTTTTAGATTAGAAGTCACTGCTATTCCGTCCCATCCTTTATTATTAAAGCCCCGAACATTATCAATAACCAGTTTATCAGGGCCACCGATATCTATCATTGATGTAAATATTGAAATATTATTCTTAATTATCAGGTTTTCTAGGTAGATTTCTCCATTATCATATTTAAAAGTTATTGGAGCATCTGCTATTGAAAATAGACAATTAAAAAGATGATTCTTCAATGTAAGATTACTTATATGAATTTTATCAACCCCTCTCCATGCATAGATCATTCCTGTTTTGTTTTCAGCATCCAAGATCGAATTCTCAGCCAGATCACCTACCAGACAAAACACCTTTTTGCAATTTATTGGGAAGATCTGATTTGAACTGCTTGGAGCATAGATCCCGGGTGCCAGATGAATGGTATTGGGATTTTCCTCATCTGATTTAATCCGGTACATCGCTTCATAAATGGTTTGAAGGGGAGTTTCAGGAGTCAGTCCGTCGTTTTCATCACTGCCCTCGGGAGAGACAAAGAGATCTGCGTCAGTCTCAGTCATAAAAAAATGATCAGCCTGAATATGTATATATTCAAGTGGTACCCAATAAAAATTTTCAGGTGTTTCTACTGTGACAGTATCTAATACGATATTCAATCCTCCAACAGTACTAAAAAAAAGAATATCTGAGCCTGTTGTAGATTTATTATTAAATATACTGTTTTTTTCACTCGCATCAAAAATCACATTATTAGTGACGGATACACCTCCTCCAGCTCGTTTTGACTGATTTTGTTTAAAGACATTCCCTTTCAGGCGGGCGGGTGTATTATACAAATAGGCTCCCCCTCCGTCATCCGCATAATTGTCTTTCACTATACAGTATTCAATACAAGGATGTGACCCTCGGCAGAGAATCCCTCCTCCATCTCGGTTTATAAAACTTAGATTTGGTCTGGCAGAGCCAATGCCATGTTGGATAGTAAATCCGATGATCTTAGCATTTTCATTTTCTCCATTAATAAAGGAGACAACAGAAGCCTGCTGATTTCCATCAAGAATGGTAGAACCAACATAGTTGTATTCTTGGGTTGTAAGATACAGGCTGGCAACTGTAAGGTTTTTTCCTTCAAAGTTGATGCATTCATAATAGATACCAGGGTAAACCAAAACCGTATCTCCGCTAACAGCGAAGTTGATTGCTTGCTGTACAGAGGTGAAATTTCCAGAAAGATCTGTTTTTACAGTATAGGTCAAAGCATTTAGAAGAGACCAGCTTAACATCATCAAAACAAAATACTTAATTTTCATTCATTTCTCCAAAAGGACGGGTCTGACAAATCAGACCCGTATCGTTTATTAGTTATTTAAGCAGCATTAATTTTTTTATAACCTTTTTTACTTATCGGATGACTGTGATTTTTTTAATGAGAGATCTACCTTTTTGACTAATTTTAATCATATAGATTCCACTACCCACTTGTAATCCATTGTCATTTAAACCTGACCAGAGAAAATTGCTTTTCCCTTTCGCGCAAATTCCGTTATAAACTGTTTTGATTTTTTGTCCTTTAACATTATAAATACTAATTTGAAGTTCTGATTTTTCTTTATTGGTATATAAAATCTGCATATTGCCTGTGCTCTTTGCTGAACGAATTACAAAAGGATTGGGGAAAACATTTATATCTGGTTTGATGACTTCGGTTTGGTCTGTCGTTGCAGTGGAATCCTGAAATTCATAGGCTCCCATATCGATCTGATTGCTTATAAGACGAGGATTACCAGCCAGATCCATTTGAGGGAAAGCTATTCCATCGGGTAATTGATTTAAACCGGCATTAATACAAGGAGATTGAGCACTTAACTGGTAGGGAAAGTCTCCATTATTCAGGAAAAGAGGATTTCCTTCAAGATTATTCTCCCAGATGACTGGGGTTGACTCTGAATAGACATACATATCATGCCCCTGCCAGCCATATTGATTTGGAGTAAAAAGATTGTTTTTTATCGTGACAGGTAAATCCGGATTTTCAGGATTAAATACATAGATAGCATATCCGTTATTGTTGTAAAATATGCAGTTTTGGATATTTACCTGTGAATCATTAATTCCGATAGATCCGCTCAGAGCATTGCCATATATAATATTATCGGCAAAAGTACAGTTAATAATATCTGCTGTACAACGGGATGACAATAATATCCCTGTAGAATTGGGTGACGCTCCATTACTTCGGTTATTACTAAATTCACAATTCATGATAGTAAACTTATTGACAAATTCTGAATTGCTCCCATGTAAATTTAATGGCTTTATCCCCCTAATTTCATTATCCAGATTTGAATTTTTATTATTGAAAATTTTACAATTCTTTATGATTACTTCAGAATTTTTTAGATTAGAAGTCACTGCAATTCCGTCCCATCCTTTATTATTAAATCCTCGAACATTATCAATAACCAGTTTATCAGGACCAGAGATATCTATCATTGATGTAAATATTGATATATTATCCTTAATTATCAGGTTTTCCAGGTAGATTTCTCCACTATTATAACTAAAAGTTATTGGAGCATCTTCCGCTGAATATAGATTATTACAAAGATTATTCTTAAATGTAAGATTGTTTATATGAACTTTATCAACCCCCAAACATGCATAGATCATTCCTATTTTGTTTTCAGCATCCAAGATCGTATTCTCAGCCAGATCACCTACCAGACAAAACACCTTTTTGCAATTTATTGGGAAGATCTGATTTGAACTGCTGGGAGCATAGATCCCGGGTGCCAGATGAATGGTATTGGGGTTTTCCTCATCTGATTTAATTCGGTACATCGCTTCAAAGATGGTTTGAAGAGGGGTTTCAGGAGTCAGCCCGTCGTTTCCATCACTGCCCTCGGGAGAGACAAAGAGATCTGCATCGGTCTCAATCATAAAAAAATGTTCAGCCTGAATATGAATGCGATAAAGAGGTGCCCAATGATAGTTCTCAGGGGTTGCTACAGTAACTGTATCCAGTACGATATTCAATTCTCCAACACTGCTATAGAGAAGAATGTCTGAGCCTGCAGTAGATTTATTATTAAATATGCTGTTTTTTTCTCTTGCATCAAAAATCACATTATAGGTGACAGTAAGGCCTCCACCCCCTCGTTTTGACTGATTTTGTTTAAAGACATTCCCTTTCAGGCGGGCGGGTGTATTATACAAATAGGCTCCCCCGCCTTCATCCGCGTAATTGTCTTTTACAATACAGTATTCAATACAAGGATGTGACCCTCGGCAGAGAATCCCTCCTCCATCTCGGTTTATAAAACTTAGATTTGGTCTGGCAGTGCCAATGCCATGTTGGATAGTAAATCCGAAGATCTTAGCATTTTCATTTTCTCCATTAATAAAGGAAACAACAGAAGCCTGCTGATTTCCATCAAGAATGGTAGAACCAACATAGTTGTAATCTTGGGTTGTAAGATACAGACTGGCAACTGTAAGGTTTTTTCCTTCAAAAATGATGCATTCATAATAGATACCAGGGTAAACTAAAACCGTATCTCCGCTAACAGCGAAGTTGATTGCTTGCTGTACAGAGGTGAAATTTCCAGAAAGATCTGTTTTTACAGTATAGGTCAAAGCATTTAGAAGAGACCAGCTTAACATCATCAAAATAAAATACTTAATTTTCATTCATTTCTCCAAAAGGACGGGTCTGAAACATCAGACCCGTATCGTTTATTAGTTATTTAAGCAGCATTAATTTTTTTACTGCTTCAGAATGAGAAGTTTTTAATTTACAGAAATAGATTCCGCTTTTAACTTTCATATGATTGTTATCCACCCCATTCCAAACAAGGGAATGATCTCCGGCAGACATTATTTTGTCAACCAGAGTATAAACCAATTGTCCTTTGATATTGTAGATAGCGATATCAACTGGCATTTTTTCCGGGAGGGAGAAGGTGATGAAGGTTTCCGGATTGAAGGGATTTGGATAATTGTTTAATATGATTTTCTGGGGCACTGGTGAGAAATCTGCATTTTTAGGAGATAATTTAATCTGAGCATATCCAAAACCATTCTTCAGATTTTTTTGGACATAATTATTTTTCTTCTGATCAAAAACCAAATAATCACTTACACAGGATTGTTTTTTTTGTCCCTTATAAGATACTCTGAAGGTCAAATTATCAAGTGCTTTATTGGCTTCGTCTGTATAAGCGAGTAATTGTACGGGTAACTTATCCCCAACAACCGCACCGATACACTCACCGTTTTCAAAGACAGCGATCTCTTCAATAGAGCTTTTTGTTCCATTATCAACACTCATGATATCAATCACTTCATAGTCAGGTTTGGCATTATAGGTAAAGGTTCTCGTAATTGGAGGCACATAAGCAGGAACAGAACTGCCACTGTCATTCCATTGAAAACTTATATCTTGATTAACCCGAATAATATAACCTTTGCCATACTCCAGAGGTCGGATTTGACTGCTGGGAACAGGGATCGGATCATCCTTTGTTCCACTGTTCATGGGGATATAAGTCCAATCTTCTGCTTTAATACTCACAATCTTATCTAAGATACCACTAAGGGCTACATCCAGATTCTGATTGTTTGGCAGAAAATACCCTACCCAATTTTCCTGACCGGCATTCAAGGTGATAGTTGTATTCTTATTCACTCTTCTTTCGGTCCGAGTGGAATTCCAGAGTGATTCATAAAAGCTGTAATCTGGATTTCCTATGTTAAACTTGATCATATCTTTGCTGGAAATGGTTAAGGTTTGGGAACCCCACCCTAAAGCTCCAGTTGTAATTTTATATGATATTGAATTTACTTTCATTTCATCCGGCATCATACTTAGATGATTTTCATCGAGGTAGCTCAGAATATTTGCACTGGTATTAGTGGCACTTGGTCTATTTAATCTTGGGAAGCAAATCCAGTTCCAACGGTTTGAAGGTTTGAGTTTTTTATAGTCTTTTGGCTTGTAGTAACCGATATCATCTCTTCCTTCATCAAGGTCTGTTGTAGAAGTAGTTAAAGTACTACCATCAATACACTGGCTACCTTCAATACAAAGCAGATCATTGAAGAACAAAGGATTTTCAGCAGGATCTGTCTGGTCATCTCTAAATTTTGGATCACTAAAAATTGAATTAGTCATGGGGACAGTTCCATTACCAATTACCTGAACAATACCAGGAATAGCATAAAAACAGTTATTTGATACTTCTCTTGTTCCTGTTGTAAATGTATCAAAGACGAAAGCTCTGGAATTATTGTAGAAGATATTGTTATTTATTTTATATACTGATTGAGCCTGATTGTTTCCACTAATCCAAATGCCTGTATTATTTTCTACAAAGGAATTGTTTTGAATTGTACTTTGTATAGGGTTTAGGTTAATTGTATTATAAATTCTAATCGCGTAATTATTATAAGTAGAAGTATTATTGATGTTTCTGTAGAATAAATTATTATAGAAATTTATAGTATTACCAGTTCCATTAACAGATATAGCACTAGCGGAACTCGAATTACTGTAATTATTATAAAATACACAGTCATTTGCTTTCAAAGTATTTGAATTGGCATTTTGACCGTCAATATATACAGCTCCAGCATATTTGCCGTAGTTATTCAAAAAGTTAACGTTAGATAGAGCCAACCTGGTGTTTGAGGCATTAATCCAAATAGCAGCTTGTCCTTGATTATTTGATGAATAATTAAGTCCTTGAATTGTTACCCCTTTGATATACAAGGATCTGCTAGGTGCATTAACTATTAATCCTTTTCCACCCGCAAGATTGATTGAACAATTATTTGGGTCTTCAGATTCTGATTTAATATTAGCATTAATATAATAGGTTCCTGAATAATCATATGGAGTCGGGCTATCTCTAAGAATGATAACATCTGTTTGATTAACAACATTTTGCACAGCTAAATCAAGAGTTGCATAATTATCAGGCACATATTTTGTTATTGCATTGATATTAATACATATCATTAAGAATATTAATATAATTATAATCTTATTATTTTTCATTTTATCTCCTTCTTTGATATCTTAATTCTGAGTAAAAAGACAATTTAATCATAGCTAGTGAAAATTATTTTTATCAGAAGGAATATGAATTTTTACTGAAGCGAAAGCCTGATGACACTTATATAACGTATATATATATATATATATAGTTAGTTAGTTCATTTACCATAAAGTTTTCAACTATAATACTATAATAAAATCCCTTATTAGAGATCTTTTTCATTTTCATACTCCTATAGATTACAATATTATCAGAAATATAAAAGAGTAAAATAGTTGTCAATAAAAATTTATAGATTTATTATTTACACGAGTAGATTCTATTAAAAATTATTAAACAGATATAAAGCAAATCATTAAAAAATTATCAATAAAACAATTATAACGATATTATTAATAAGCTTATATTTCAACTATTTATAATCTAAGAGTAATTATTATTTATGATACAAAACCATCGAAGCTACCAAGAAAGATTTTTGTCTTAATAGGGAAAGTGACATGATTGTCTGGAGTTTCGAGTCCGAGCCGAACTCGCTCCAGAGCAGTGCTAGCAGTGCTGGTGCACTGCAGATAATGGCAAATCATAGATTTGCAGATAATAGATATAAGATAAGCTTTATCGTTGGTGGATTACTTTAGTATGGCATATATTCAATAAGGTCTTTTCATATCTTTGAAATGGTAATGTTCATTTCTTTTGTCTTGATACAAAATAAACGAACCAAAGAAAAAATCAAGCCCGGAAAAAATCTGCTATCTCCAGTCACTCTCAGGGACTCCGCCATAGCTTGCCAATGGGTAGGTTAATTTATGAGGGAAACCATTGTCTTCAATCAGAATGGCTGTTCGTTCCCCTTCGAGTTTCCCTACGACTTTACGCCATTTTTTCATGGGCGATATCTCATTAATACATGGTTATTTACTCGTGATAGATGGAGGTAATATTGGAAAAGAAGATAAAAGATAAATATCATCTTCAAGTATTCGAGTCCGAGCCGAACTCGCTCCATAACACGCCATTTTTTCATGGGCGATATCTCATTAATATCTGGATAATTACTGATGAGAGATGGAGGGGACAATAAAATAAGACAAATATACAAGGTGTTTCATAGGAGCTCATATCAGGCTGTCGCCTATTTGGTAAAAATGAAACACCTTGTTATGAGATTGTCCTTTTGAAAAATTGACATCTATTGGAGAAGATATGGATATTTCTTTGAGATGGTATTGTTCATTTCTTTTGTCTTGATACAAAATAAACGAACCAAAGAAAAAATCAAGCCTGGAAAAAATGTGCTATCTCCAGTCACTCTCAGGGACTCCGCCATAGCTTGCCAATGGGTAGGTTAATTTATGAGGGAAACCATTGTCTTCAATCAGAATGGCTGTTCGTTCCCCTTCGAGTTTCCCTACGACTTTACGCCATTTTTTCATGGGCGATTGTACCATTTATAACTGGATATCAAGGAGTAAAAGGTTGTAACGATACACAGTAAGGAATTATTGTTAGCACGGATTATAGCCATTTTCATGGGCTATTGTACCATTTATATCTGGATATCAAGGAGTAAAAGGTTGTAACGATACATAGTAAGGTATTATTGTTAGCACGGATTATAGCCATTTTTTCATATGCAATGTCTCATTTGTACATTATTATCAGGGAGAGAGATAGTTTTACTCAGAAAGAAGGAGTAGATGTGATGAAATTATTTCTTTATTAGTAAGGATTTATTGCTGAATAAGTCAAGAAAACAAAGATAGAGAGCATATATGTTCACTTTTCTCACCAATAAGTACGAGAGTAACTTAATGAGAGCTTATATATTTTGGACAGTTTCTCTAAGAAAAAATAGAAGGGAATAAAAAAACCATTGACTATTTGGAATGTAATTGTACAAATAAACCAAGAAAATATAGAATTCTTAGAAATTAGAGAAGAAATAGAAGCTTTATTTACGATACTAATTGTTAATAAAGGGTTATAAGAGGAGAAATATGACAGAAGTGTCAGATCCTATTGAGCAAAAAGAGAACATAGTTAAGATAAACCATCTGATAAAGAAATTTCAGACAAATGAGACAGAGATCAGAGCTTTGGATGATTTGAGTTTTGAATTACTCAAGGGGAGTATAACTGCTTTGATTGGTTTAAATGGAGCAGGGAAAACAACATTATTACGAATTTTATCAGGTATATATCAAGCCAGTGCTGGCGAGGTGATTATCAAACCAGGAATAAAAGTTGGATATTTAGCCTATGATACAGGAGTCTATAGTCGATTAACTATCAGGGAGTATTTATTATTTATTGGTCAATTAAGAGGAATGGGCAAGAAAGAGATCATAGAAAAGATAGAATATTATGCTGAGGAGATGTCTTTTACAGATGATTTAGACAGATTATTAAGCAGTTTATCCACTGGTACTATTCAGAAGGTGGCATTTTCATCAGTTATTCTTCATAATCCTGATTTATTGTTATTAGATGAACCCTTTTCCAATGTTGATGTTTTGGTGATCAATGTGATGTTAAATCATTTAAGGGGTTTAAAGGAGAAAGGGACAACCATATTAGTTTCCACGCACAATTTATACGAAATAGAGACCTTATGTGATCATTATTTATTTCTACATAAGGGTAGATGTATAAAAAAGAGTTCTGATGAAGAAGAAGTTCGCGAAGGTTCATTAAAAGAGATGTTTTTATCATCGATTCAGAGGACAAATGATTGATATTAAATTTCTATGGTTAATTTTTAAAAAGGATTTAACAGAGATTATCAGGAATAGACGTGCATTTATATCTGGGTTTTTATTACCAGCCTTGTTTATACCACTGCTCATCTTTTTTCAGGAAGGTTTTTTTGGGATAGAGAAGAAAGAAAAACCGAATTTATTAATTTATGATTACACGGCAACGTCAGAACAGCAGAAAGTTATTGAGAGAATCAATCAGGATAAGCGTTTTATAACAAAAATCGTTGTACCGAAATCAACAGAAAAAGATAATGAGAGTAATCGTTATGATGTGACGATAATCTTTCAGAACTTTGATCAGAAAAAAGAGACGATAAATATATTTTATTCATCTAATTTACCAGACAGTGATAAGTTATATAAGTGGCTTTTGGAGTATTTAGTCAATATTTATCCTGACAATATCAAGGTGGATAATACAAATTTATCAGAGGAGAACAGAAGTTCGTCCTTAAATCGCAATTCAGAGAGTAATGCCTTGTTACTATATCCTTGGATGTTTATTTTATTAGGATTTGCTGGGGCAGCGTTTGTTTCGACAGAGATATTTTCAGGAGAAAAAGAGCGTCACACGTTAGAAAACCTATTAACTCCTTTGGAGAATAGGAGTAAGGTTTTAATCTCGAAGTATTTAACCGTATTCTTTTTTTCTATGGTCAATCTCAGCTGTAACATCATTTTTTTAATTTTATCCAAGCAATTTATTGGCATGGGTATCAGTAGTGAAGAATTTAAACAAATCATACAGATATATTTTTTAAGTTTACCCATTCTGTTTGTCTTATCAGGGATATTACTTACTATTTCAATTCGTTCGAAGACAACACATGAATCAAAGAGTATGGAGAGCATATTCTTTTTATTATTATCTGTCACAGTGATAGCCTTTTCATATATGGATATTGATTTTCAACAATATATGTCGATCATCCCGTTTATAAATATCACTTTGTTAATACGATCCATTTCAATGCAGAATTTCAATGTTTTTAATTTATGTTTGTATTTGCTGAGTTGTTTTGGAATATCTTTATATTTATTTCGGTGGAACAATCGGTATATTTATACAGAGTCAGTTATCAACACAGAGTCTCAGGGATTTTCGTTGAAGAGAGCTCAGAATACGAACAGTTATTTTTTCATAGTTGTGTTATTAATTTATGGGTTATTAAATACAATTGGTCAAAAATGGGTGAATGATCAATACAATCTGGGTGTTTTGAAAAGTCAGTTAATCCTTTTTGGATTACCAGGCTTGGTTTTTTATTATTTAACAGATAAAGAGTGGATGAAAACCCGATTAAGTAAAGGGATAAAGTTAAAGTGGGTAGTATTAGTCAGTGTCGTATCGATATTATTAGTTTTCCCCTTAAATTTTATACAATATCAGATCTATCGAATATTTTTTCCCCATGTCTTACAATTTTCACATATAGATATTGAAGAGGCTGGTAATACAATTTGGCAAAACATTTTATTTTTATCGATCATACCTGGTATTTGTGAAGAGATGTTTTTTAGAGGTTATTTATTATCAGTTTTGAAGAGATTAAAGGTAAAGCAAGCCATCATATTTAGTGCGCTATTATTTGCATTATTTCATCAGAATTATCCTGATTATGCGGTATTATTTTCTTTAGGGCTTTGGTTCGGAATCATTTTTTATATGACAGGAAGTCTTTATTATTCCATGATGGCACACATTATTAATAATTCCATGGTATTTGTCCTATCAAAATACAAATTTATGGAAAATAGAGATTTGAACTTGAGAAATACCGCGATACAATTTGTGATTATCATTATAATAGCTCTCATTCTAAAACAGATGAGAGCTATTCATATAAGAGAAAGAGTGAGTTAGTTTTTAATTTCAATCCCGCCAAAGATCGCATATCCTTCTACGAGTAGTAGAATAGTTTTTTCTTCATCATTAGGGGAAGGTTTTGTATTATTTGAGACAGCACCAAAGATTGGCATACCAGTGATTTGAATCTTCCAATTAGAAGGTATCATCACATCAATCCCACCAAAGATCGCATATAATTCCAGTTTTACAACTGTCCCTTCGACCTGAACGTCTCTCAAGTCAATATCAGCTCCACCAAAGATAGTATAGATTTCGCCGCCACGGAAGTTTTTGGACAGGATTTTAGATTCATAACCAGAGAAAATATGAGTATAATTGAGGTAGCCGTCATCATTAATGGTTTCGGCGTAATTTTCATTATCCGGTTTAATTTTAAAATTAATATTCTCAATCAGTTTTTTTTTATTTCTTAAGTGTTTTGGGATAATCATACTAATACCAAAAGCAATCAAGATTAAAGCCCAAATCATACTTGACCAATGGATATCCAGAATATCCAGATTGGAAATGAGAATAGCGAAACCAACAAAAATCAGGAGAAAAGAGAATATTTTTGATTTATAGGGTTTATTTAGACGCTCAATTCCCATTAAGATTAGGATTACAGGCCAATATTTACCGATAACACTCCAGAAACCCAGGTTAAACTGATCCAAAATAATGGATAATCCGATGATGATCAGGACAACCCCCATGAGTATTTTTGTTTTCATTATTCCTCCACCTTTTTTATCATATTTTAAAATAAAACCGATTTAAAAGTTTGTCAACAAAATTCAAGAAAGTTTTAAAAGAAGGATAAAGAGTGCTGACATAAATATTCAGTCTTTCATTAATCTATTCTTAAAATTGGAACAACAACCCCTTTTAGAGGTTGAAAGATTCTTTCACATATGATATGAATCTTTTTTGTCACTTTCTCAATCAGAATGATTGTGGCTTTCTTGCCAGTAAAACAAGAATCTTTCTTGTTATTTCCCATATTTTAGACCAATCTCACTTTTAACTCATTAAATTCTTATGTATCCATCAACCCCAATTTCTATTAGTATCTTGGGTATAAATTTCATCTGGAACAAGAGATTGATTCATACGAGCTTCCAATTCTTCTGAAATAAATCCATTTTTTACTAAATCAATAGCTGCTTGTTTCAATAACTCTCCATATTTATCTATTATTTTTTTAACAGGTGCTTGTTTGATTTTTAAAAGCTCTCCTTGATTTCGGCATATTATTGCAACAGGGTATAAAAAAGTAAATGCAACTTTTATCCCATCGAAATTTCCTTGTCCTGGGAAACCACAGTTAGTTAAGAGAATATTTTTAGGATATTTTTGATAACGTCCCTTATGATAAAATTCTCCTTTATCATTTATATGAATTTGAGGTGTTGCCAAAGGTAAAAGTCTATCAATAAAATTTTTCAACACTGCTGGCATTGTATAAAAATAAACAGGTGTTGTAAAAATAACATAATCTGATTCTATAGATTTTTCTATCAGTCCTCTCATTTCATCATTAATTACACATGAACCTTCTGGATTTTTCCAACACCCAAAACATCCTCGACAAGATTCTAATTTGATATCAGCAAGAAAAATTGATTCTGTCTCAATTCCACATTCAATTAATCCTTCCTCAAAAAAGTCCGACATTATTTTACTATTACTATTTTTCCCTCGAGGACTTCCATTAACAATCAGGGCTTTCATCTTACACTCCTTAAATCTTCTAATCACCATTTCTTTTAAAATCACTAAATCCATAATTTATAAAATCTCTCACTTTACTCTTTCTATCAGGTATAAATCCTGATTAATAATTTTCACTAGATTATCATATAAAAACGGATTGTCTTAAAGATATTTTAGAAAAGACTTCAATATTTCCTTGCTCTTATTGAAAATGAGAGTGGAATCATCCCTTTGTTTTGTGGAAATTGATACCAGCCATTTCCAACAGGGATCATATCTTCTGTATGCTGATAAAACAACCGATCATGCTCATGAATAAATTCTATTGTCAATCCATTGTCAATCAACGCATTTATGATGTCTGAGAGACTCCAAACCCATTCATGAGAAGCTTTTTCACTAATAAAGGTCTGATCTGAATAATCAGGCTTGTCATCATTAAAGACTAAAGGCTCATCTGAATGAAAATACGAATGGGTTATCTTCAAATCATTCCCAGGATTCATATCATCAAACATTGTTAAGACCGGATGAGATTCCAAAATGTAAAAAACGCCTCCTTGTTTTAAAAATTGAGAAATCAACCTTCCCCACTCTTTCAAATCGCACAACCAACATAAAACACCCTGTGAAGTATAAATAATATCATATTGCTCGTTTAGATTCTTTTCTAAATCATAAAGATTCGAATGTATAAATTGAGCAGGCAAATTCAACTCTTCAGATAATTCTTTGGCAAAAGCAATTGCAGATTCTGAAAAATCAATGCCTGTCACAATAGCACCTTCTTTTGCCCAGCCTAGACTGTCTGTTCCCAGATGACACATTAGATGTAAAAGACATTTCCCCTTTACATCACCAACTTCGTTTAACTCGATCTCATCCAGAATTTGCCTGCCCTCTCTTAAACGAACGATACTTCCATAAGATTTAATATGTATTGGTGTTTTTTCTTCCCATAGTTCATAATTAATCTGCATCGATTGTCTAAACTCATCTTTCATAAAATACTCCTTTATTTAATAAGACAGGAAATATCCTTTATATTCTTTTTGTCAAGAAGTTATGAATATTATATACTTGCTCTAAATTAAATTAAAACCTATTGGTATAATGAACATTCTTTAAAAAATGTCCAATATTTTCAACTAACTCATTATTTGTATTATCATTTTTATATACCACTATATCAAAAGAATCATTGACGAGATATTTTAATCTAAAAATAATATCTAAAAATAATAATCGTGAGGGTAAAATGAAGAAATTCTTAATCATTATAACTCTTTTTATGAACATCTACTTTCTGTTTTCTTTTGAACCGCATTTTATGTATGATCCTGCCATCTCTCCTGATGGAAATAAAGTTTGTTTTGTTTATCTAAATGATTTGTGGGTCGTTCCTTTTGAAGGTGGTACCGCAGTGAGACTGACAAATACAGAAGCTGACGAATCGAATCCCTTGTATTCACCTGATGGTAAGCAAATCATCTTTAACTCATCTAGGAATGGCATTAATGGAATCTACATGATGCCCTCTGAAGGTGGGTTGTCAGTACTAGTGAGTAACGAAAATGATACTGTGATTGATTGGTTCAGTGATTCAAAAAATATCTTAACAGTAAAAAGAATTTCTCCTAAACTTATGGGCTATTTTAAAAAAAATATATTCTCAAATAAAAGATCTGAATTACTCGCTGAATATGCTGATTCATTTTCCTCCCTCAACAAGAATAATTCGGCTATCTATTTTAGTATTTTAGGCGAACCTTTCCGTGAAGCCTATAAGGGCAGTACTAATGGTGAAATTATGAAACTCGATTTACTCACTAAAAAATATACAAAATTAACTAATACCGAGTTGACTGAACGTTACCCTGTTACTTCGAAGATTACTGCCAATCGTATTTTTTATTGTTATTCTGATGGTGAATTCTTCCAGATTTATCAAGCTGATAACGATGATTTCAAGCATGCAAAACAATTATCTCATTTTAAAGAATGGTCTGCTAGAGATTTATCAATCGCTTATAATAATGACCGGATTGTCTATGAATACTTTGATTTATTAGGAAAATTTGATCCTCAAACAAACACTTTCTCTACAATCAATATAAATATTAATGAGGATTGTTTGGACTTTTTAAATAAAAAAACAAAGTTGTTCAATAATATTAGTAATTATGCACTCTCTCCAAACGAGAAATTTGTTGTCTTTTCTAGTAAATATGATCTCTTCGCTGTGCCAACAAAAGGTGGTGAAGTTAAACAAATCACATTTGATCAAAAGGGCATTAATAATGTCGCAATCCTCAATGATAATAAAACGGTTTTCTTTTCATCCTTTGTAAAAGGAGAAGCAAAACTGTTTAAAACTTCTATTGATCTTCTGGAAAAAATAGAGCAAATTGAATGGAGTAAAGATAAAAATATAACCAATTTATTTGTAAGCTCTGACAATAAACTCAATATCTATTATGATCAAGATGAAAATCGCGATCTTTTAGCTATATCGGATACTCTAGGTGTTAAGTTTGACAAAATACCTCTGGAAAATAATCCCCGAGCTTATTCTTTTTCTATTAGCCCGGATACAAAGCATGCTTTTTATAAATACTACAATCCTGAAGTCTGGACTCAAAACTTAGTCTATTACAATCCGAACACTAAAAAGAGTGATGTGATCTACACAACCAATAATTATTTCTCATCTTTTGTTTGGTCAAAAAACAGTGATATGATGGCTTTCATGATGAATGGTCAAATTTATCGTTTAGATTTAAACCCCAAAAATGATGCCTTCTTTGAAAAGGACCCTTGGTCTGATTTAACAAGTACTAAATCAAAAACTAAGAATGAAGAACACCAACCTGACTTTACCAATATTGAGAACAGATTTGTGAAAATTACTGATAAAGAAGGCTATTCTTATCCGCTTTTTTTTACTGCAGACTCAACAATATACTATGTACATGTAAAAGATGAAAAATCTACTCTTAGAAAAGTAAAATTTAACGGCGGAGAGGATACTTTAATCTATACCTTTAGAGGATATTTAAAAGATATTACGCTTTCTAATAATGACAAAGTAATAAATTATCTGGCAAAAAGTCAATTACATCGATTCAAGATCAGTGATAAATCAGATGAAACAGTGAATTTTAACACCAATTATGAATATAATACAAGAGAATTGAATGAATCAATCTTTGAGCAAGCTTGGTTTGGCTTTGGTCATGGATTTTATGATGTCAATATGCATGGTAAAAACTGGGACAAGCTCTATAAAAAATACTCTGCTTATACAAAATACATGTATCAATCTAAAACTTTAGGTTCTGTTATGGATGAACTTATTGGTGATGTCAATGCATCGCATACAGGATTTTATCCTAGAAATGAAGAATCTATCCAATATCAAGAATACTTTTATCCTGAATTAGTTTTCGATTATTCAGAAATTCTCAAAAAGGGTATCAAGATTAAAAATGTCTTTAGAAATTCGATTTTTGCCCAAATATATAAAATACAAGCAGGAGATATCTTATTAAAGGTGAATGGCATTGAGATAACAGATACCACAGCAATTGAAACTATTTTTGTTAAATCAAATAAAAACTATTCTACTTATACATTTTTACGAGGTAAAGATCTGATTGAGGCAACTGTTAAAAATACTGGTTACTCCCAATATAGAGATAATAGCTATGATGACTGGGTAGAAAGCAGAAGACTTAAAGTTGAAAAAGCCTCTAAGGGTCAAATCGGGTATTTGCATATCCAAGGGATGAATTGGGAATGCCTTGAAAAATTCGAAGATGAGTTGTTTAGTAAAAACTTTAATAAAAAAGCGGTTATTATTGATATTAGAGATAATGGCGGTGGTAATATTCATGATGAATTAGTTGAAATCCTTACAAAAAGACATTATGCATTCACCTCCTCAAGAGGAATATTTGACTCAAAACCTTTACCTTTCCCTGGTAGAGTCTTTGATAAACCTTTAGTTCTCTTGATAAATGAAAATTCATATTCAGATGCTGAAATCTTTCCCATCTTATTCAAACATTTAAAACTTGGTAAAGTGATTGGAACTCCTACCAGTGGTTCTGTCATTGGCACGGGTCAGTTATCCTTTATGGATGGGTCTAGCATGCGTTTGCCATGCAATGGATGGTTTACTGAAGATATGAAGAATATGGAAGGTATGGGTGCTAAACCTGATATCCTTGTTCCTTTAAACCCTGAAGATCAAATCTTAGATAACGATAAACAATTACAAACCGCGATTGATGAACTTTTAAAATAATCATTTTTACATTATAATAAAAAGAGCTGGGTTACCCAGCTCTTTTTATTCAATATCGAGTGTATCAATTCTTTAATGTGAAGATGATATTGGAAATATCATTATTGATGTCTTCACTGGAAACTTTCAAGAGTAATGAATAATCTTCTTTAGGAGCTGAAATTCTTTTTAGATTTCTTGTTTGATAAATATTAAGCGTATTATTTTCAATCTTCCATTCATTGGCAAATGATCCAAATTGATTCGCTTCTGATTTATTAGTTAATTGGGTTTGAACCGTCATATTTTCTGGAAAATGAATATAAATATCCTTTATATAACTTTGATTTTCATCAATTTTAATAGGATTCTTTCTATCAGTGGGTTTAATCTTATAATTGTTGATTGAAGCAGGCGTCAAAAGATCGCTTGTTTGAAAGATCATTTCGTCAGGTAAAACAGTTAAGAGATTATCAATAGTATATTCAATATTAATCACAAATGGAAGATTAATATCGTTAAGGTTTTCAATGTTATAGGTAATCAACTTCACATTCCCGACTTTTATAGCCAGAAAATCTCTAATCATCTTCTCTAGTTCTTCACTTTTTTTATTCTCGAAGTACGGTTTTTCCTGATAATTAAAAATGTTGGATAATTCAATTTTTTCCTTAATATTAACGACACCATCCTGATTTAGAAAAATATTATATGTTTCTTTTATATAGTTTTTCTCTTTATCGTTAAAGGGAATGTTCGCAAACATAAGACTAATTTCTTCTTTGTTTTTAACAGGGTTTTTATCAATATAGGTGAAAGAATTTAAATATATTTTTCCTGTTGCGTCCAAATTCATGCATTTTGAATTTTTAAATTCAGAAGGAGTGTTACGGATATTTAAATATTTTACATATGGAAGTGCAAAGTATTTTCTATCCTCTATTTTTATAATAAGTGCTGGAATATCAAATTGGTTTGAACTAATATAATTGAAGTCAATAGACCCTTCTGTCGTAGAATGACAAAAGATTATTTCAGAATCAATATTAGACATTGATAGAAGTTTTTTCGTGAAACCAGTAAGAAGGAAGGAATTTGCTTTTTTATGTTTTATATAATTTCCTATAGTGCTATAATTATTAGAAGAATTATCACATTCAAAATTATTCTGCATATAAGTCACGATACTATCTGCCAATTCTAACTTACTGGAACATTTTGATTCCAGGTTTTTAATTATCTTCTCGAATAAAGAATTTTTATCATTAGCAGCCATATCAACATAGGTTTGTATGCCTCTAAAAGCTTCTGTCCAATAATTATAATCTTCATAATTAAATTTCTGAAACATACCAAAAGCACTTGCTTTGATTATTTTGTGTGTAAGCATGCCATTCATTTCCTGTAAGGAAGGGGAGAAAACCTCATCATGGTAGGCTTCGATATTTTGATCGGAATATTGAAGAATATTCTTTTCTTTTTCTTTTATAATCGTAATTTTGTCGATGTGCACGTCTTTATTTTTTATCTGGCTTTCCCAATAATCTGGCATTACAAAAAATATTTTATACTCAATCAAAGGTAATGACTTTTTAATAATATAGCTATCCTGGGCAGAGGGATGACATTCATAATCAACACTTTCTTGAATAATTGTCCCTTCAGTAATATTTGGGTAAGCTATTTTATAGACCTCAGAAGAGGCTGTTTTTTCAATTTGACAATCACCTTTATGAAATTCTACTATCTTTTGATCTGGATAGATAACTCTTAGATTTAAGTTATTAACTTTTTTACCATATCCTTCAAAACTAAAGGTTGAGATATCTTTATCTTGAGGATTAAAAATGACATAACTTTGATTGTACGATTTCGATTTTCTCCATTTATAATAAAGAAAGTGCTCTGTTATGGATTCATTTTTTAAATAGACTGCATCATATCCTTTATATAGTACAGAGAGAGAATCTATTTGAGCTTTCGAAAGTTTGATGGGTCCAGGTTGATTGTACTTGTACAATCTTGGAGATACCTGGCAGGCAGTTAATAAGAATATGATTGGGTAAACAAATAATAATTTCTTCATATAAATCCCTTAGTTCATAATGTAATTAAAATATTTATATTTTAATATCCATACTGTTAACAATTTTCTTCACCATTACTCAATTGTAATCGTTTTAATCTTTTAAAGAGAAGATGATATTGGAAATATCATTATTGATGTCTTCACTCGATACATTCAAGAGTAATGAATAATCTTCCTTAGGAGCTGAAATTCTTTTAAGATTTCTAGTTTGATAGATATTAAGGGTATTATTTTCTATTTTCCATTCATTGGCAAATGATCCAAATTGATTTGCTTCTGTTTTATTAGTTAATTGGGTTTGAACCGTCATATTTTCTGGAAAATGAATATAAATATCCTTTATATAACTTTGATTTTCATCAATTTTAATAGGATTCTTTCTATCAGTGGGTTTAATCTTATAATTGTTGATTGAAGCAGGCGTTAAAAGATCGCTTGTTTGAAAGATCATTTCGTCAGGTAAAACAGTTAAGAGGTTATCAATAGTATATTCAATATTAATCACAAATGGTTGATTAATGTCATTAAGGTTTTCAATGTTATAGGTAATCAACTTCACATTCCCGACTTTTATAGCCAGAAATTCTCTAATCATCTTTTCAAGTTCTTCACTTTTTTTATTTTCAAAAGATGGTTTAATCTGATAATTAAAAATGTTGGATAGTTCTATTTTTTCTTTGATATTAACGATGCCATCCTGATTTAGAAAAATATTATATGTTTCTTTTATATAGTTCTTTTCTTCATCGTTAAATGGGATATCAGCAAACAAGTATTTTATCTCTTCGTTTCTTTTACCAGGATCTTTATCCTTACAAAAGATAGTTGTCAAGTATATATTTTCTGGAGTGAACATATTAATATATTTTGAGTTTTTAAATTGAGAAGGGGTATTACGAAAATTTAAATATTTTACATAAGGAAGAGCAAAGTACTTTTTATTATCAATATTTATAAAAAGTGCAGGGATATTAAATTGACTTTGACTAACATACTTGAAATCAATAGGTCCTTCAGCTTCAGAATGACAAAAGATAATATCAGAATCAATTTTAGCCATAGATAGAAGTTGTTTTGTGAAACCAGTAATAAAGAGGGGATTTGCTTTTTTTTGTTGAATGGAATATTCCATTGAACTAATATAATAATTAGAAGAGTAATCGCATTCAAAATTATTCTGCATATAAGTCACGATACTATCTGCCAATTCTAGTTTACTAGAACATTTTGGTTCCATGTTTTTAATTATCTTCTTTAAAGAAAAATTATTTTTATTAGCTGCCTGATCAACATATTCCTTAATACTACTAAAAACTTCTGACCAATAATAATCGTCACAATATTCTATATTCTGAAACATACCAAAAGCACTTGCTTTGATTATTTTATGCGAGAGAATGCCATTCATTTCCTGTAAGGTAGGGGAGAAAACCTCATCATGGTAGGCTTCGATATTTTGATCGGAATATTGAAGAATATTCTTTTCTTTTTCTTTTATAATCGTAATTTTGTCGATGTGTACGTCTTTATTTTTTATCTGGCTTTCCCAATAATCTGGCATTACAAAAATTATTTTATTTTCAATCATTGGCAAAGATTTTTTTAGAATATAGCTATCTTGGGCAGAGGGATGACATTCATAATCAACACTTTCTTGAATAATTGTCCCTTCAGTAATATTTGGGTAAGCTATTTTATAGACCTCAGAAGAGGCTGTTTTTTCAATTTGACAATCATCTTTATGAAATTCTACTATCTTTTGATCTGGATAGATAACTCTTAGATTTATGTTATTAACATTTTTACCATATCCTTCATAACTAAAGGTTGAAATATCTTTATCTTGAGGATTAAAAATGACATAACTTTGATTGTACGATTTCGATTTTTTCCAGTTAAAATAATAAAAGTGTTCTGTAATAGATTCATTTTTTAAATAAACTGCATCATATCCTTTATAGACGACCGAGAGAGAATCTATTTGAGTTTTGGAAAGTTTGATGGGTCCAGGTTGATTGTACTTGTACAATCTTGGAGATACCTGGCAGGCAGTTAATAAGAATATGATTGGGTAAATAAATAATAATTTCTTCATAAAAATCCCTTAGTTCATAATGTAATTAAAATATTTATATTTTAATATCCATACTGTTAACAATTTTCTTCACCATTACTCAATTGTAATCGTTTTAATCTTTTAAAGAGAAGATGATATTGGAAATATCATTATTGATGTCTTCACTCGATACATTCAAGAGTAATGAATAATCTTCCTTAGGAGCTGAAATTCTTTTTAGATTTCTAGTTTGATAAATATTAAGGGTATTATTTTCTATTTTCCATTCATTGGCAAATGATCCAAATTGATTTGCTTCTGTTTTATTAGTTAATTGGGTTTGAACCGTCATATTTTCTGGAAAATGGATATAAATATCCTTTATATAGCTTTGATTTTCATCAATTTTAATAGGATTCTTTCTATCAGTGGGTTTAATCTTATAATTGTTGATTGAAGCAGGCGTCAAAAGATCGCTTGTTTGAAAGATCATTTCGTCAGGCAAAACAGTTAAGAGGTTATCAATAGTATATTCAATATTAATCACAAATGGTTGATTAATATCATTAAGGTTTTCAATGTTATAGGTAATCAACTTCACATTCCCGACTTTTATAGCCAGAAAATCTCTAATCATCTTTTCAAGTTCTTCACTTTTTTTATTTTCAAAAGATGGTTTAATCTGATAATTAAAAATGTTGGATAGTTCTATTTTTTCTTTGATATTAACGATGCCATCCTGATTTAGAAAAATATTATATGTTTCTTTTATATAGTTCTTTTCTTCATCGTTAAATGGGATATCAGTAAATAATTTTTTTATCTCTTCTTTACATTTTATAGGATCTCTATCCATATAAGTGAAATTATTAAAATAAATTTTATTTATTGTGCCCAAATTAATACACTCTGAGTTTTTAAAATTAGAGGGCGTATTGCGAATGTTTAAATATTTTACATAAGGGAGAGCTAAGTATTTTTTATCCTCAATTTTAATAATTAGTGCAGGGATATCAAATTGACTTGTGCTGACATAATTGTAGTCAATGGGGCCATCCGAGTTTGAATGACATAAAATTATATCAGAATCAATATTTGCCATTGATAGAAGTTGTTTTGTGAAACCGGTTAGTAGGAAAGCATTTGCTTTTTTGTTTTTAATGTTATATCCTAATGTATTATTATATCTCAATGAATTATCACATTCAAAATTATTCTGCATATAAGTTACTATGCTGTCTGCCAATTCTAACTTACTGGAACATTTTGACTCTAGATTTTTAAAACTCTTCTTAAATGAAGAATTCTTCTCTTTTGCTGCCTTATCTACATATTCTTTTATACCCTGATATGCTTCTGACCAGTAATTATAATCTTTATAATTAAAATTCTGAAATAAACTAAATGCATGAGCCTCAGTAATTTTGAATGTGAGATTGCCATTTATTTCCTGTAAGGAAGGGGAGAAAACCTCTTCTTTGTATGCCTCAACATTGTGATCGCGATAAAGAAAGATATTCTTTTCCTCTTTCTTTTTCTTTTCAATCTTTATTTTTTCAATTAATAATGCTTTATTTTTTATCTGGCTTTTCCAATAATCTGGGATTACAAAGGTAATATTATTCTCAATCAAAGGTAATGACATTTTTAGGGGATAGTTATCATAGATAGAAGAATAACACTCATAATCAACACTTTCTTGAATTATAGTTCCTTCTGTAATATTTGGGTAAGCTATTTTATACACTTCCGTAGAGGCTGTTTTTTCTATTTGACAGTCCTTCTTTTGAAATTCTACTAATTCTTGATTTGGGTAAATAACTCTAACAAATATATTCTTAACAGTCTTACCATAAGCATTAAACCTAAAGGTTGAGATATCTTTATCTTGTGGATTAAAAACGACATAACTAAGATAGTTCGATTTTGATTTTTTCCAATTAGGATAAAGAAAGTGTTCTGTTATGGATTCATTTTTTAAATAAACTGCATCATATCCTTTATATATCACAGAGAGAGAATCTATTTGAGCTTTGGAAAGTTTGATTGGTTCTGGTTGAATATACTTGTACAATCTTGGTGATAACTGACAGGCAGCGAATAAAATTAAGATTGGGTACATAAATAAAAGTTTTTTCATCATAGCTCCTTGCTAATTATAATCATATCTTTTTTCTTTTGATACATATTTTTAATAAAATCTATCATTTCTTGCTTTGCAGAAGCTGAATATTGATTTCTAACTATTCTATTTCTGAATTTTAAATGAGGGTATTGAACTCTT
Source organism: Cloacimonadales bacterium (SeqCode) (assembly GCA_963678255.2). Lineage (GTDB taxonomy): Bacteria > Cloacimonadota > Cloacimonadia > Cloacimonadales > WRIO01. The sequence continues at coordinate 70,653 of OY782778.1, read as the reverse complement.
TCTATTTCTATCTTATGCAGATTCCCCTGAAATTGCATATCAAAGGATTCTCCTTCAATTCTTACCTTATTTTTTAAGTCGATCTCCATAGCAATATCATTCTGATAAGAGAGATAAAAATCATACGGGTCGTTTGTTCTCTTATCTAATTCAACAATGTTTTGATTAAAAGGATATTTTCGTACATAATAGTTATTCTTAGAGTTGATAAAGAAAGAGCTTAGATCTGCATCTGCTGAAAGAGAATATAGTGAATCTGAGCGTGAATCTATAGAAATATTCATGAATTTAATATAAGGGATATTATCTGATAACATTTTATTTAACATATTTTCAAATTCATTATCATTCATCTTTTTTTGATTATATTGCAACTCAATTCTAAAGTCATCTCGTAATAGAATATTACACTTTGAATTCTGTAAACTATCTAAATCCGTTTCAAAGAACACATGCATAGAAGGTCGTTCAGATTTTTCTGGGAAATTTATCATTTTAAAATCATTTTCTTTCAATAATAAGTAATTTTTTCCATAGAAGTTTTCTGGAATCTCTTGAAGATAATAATATGGACAGGTCGCATCCAGATAATATATCCTATCAGAGTCTTTATAGAGTGCTATCATATGATTAAACAAAGTAGGATTTATATTATTTTCATCAATCCTGTATTTGGTATTTAGTAGGGCTAGATTTAAATCTATATTATAAGCTTTTGCTAAAGAATAGATTAGATAGGAAATATCTTTACAATCACCATAACCATTAGATATTACGCTTATCGGATTGTGAGGGACAATATTATGTATAGAATCTTCTAAGGCGATGTATCTAATATTTGACCTAACGTAAGAATAAATGCTTGATATCTTTTCCAGATTTGTTTTTTCTCTATCAAGCTGATCAACGAGAGAACAGATACTCTTCATAGGCAAACTTTGCTGCTTTGAATCACTTAACTTGATTAGGTTATTAGGGTGATTACTTTCGATATTATTTATAGCATAGTAAAGAGTATCGGACTTAATGGAACTCTGGCATAATTTAAGAAAAAGAGCAAAGTTCTGATTCAAATGGTTAATGCTTTGCTGATAGTGTGAAAAATAAAGCTGGGTCTCTGCATTGTTTATTAATTGATTATCTTTAAATATTTTAAAGTAAACATATGAATTTAGACCTCTAAACGGAGTATAAGGTAAACTTTCAGTGATATTCAGAGAATCAAAGTGTACTGTCACACTTTTCTTTGTTTTTGCTATTGAATACTTTAATGGTTCTCCCAAAAAAACAAAGTTTGGTTCAGCTAAATATTTCTTATCTGCTTTAAAAGTAATCATCACATTTTTAAGTGACTCATCATTTGGAAGATATACTTTTGGTTCAAAGGAGAAATCTTTGATCAAATATTTCTTTTTAATTTTAAAAACAGAATTTATGCGAGGATCTTTTGGGATCTTTACAAAATGCTGTTTTGTATCAGTTTTAAAGGCATCACTGGTCTGATAGGTTGAATAGGTTGAATAAACTATTGGATACAAGATAGGTATTAAATCATATGAATAAGTAACAGATTTTAATTCAATATTGTATGTCTCTTCATAACTAAAAACCTTGTATTGTAATGATTCTTTGGTCATGTATTTATAGGTATCCGTCTCAGTCAGTTCCATAACAGGTTCATGATTAACCTCTTTTAGAGAATACTCATATTCAATACGATGATCAATCCCATCATAATTTGCATAAAGGGATAATGCAATAAAACACAAAAAAGCCCAGAAACATATTTTTTTCATAAAAACCCCTCAGTTAATAATGGATACAAAATATCAAAATTAAATAATATTTGTCAAATTATTTAATATTACTTTTCTTAATAGCCATGACTAGACTGAAAAAAATAGGGTTCTCATCAAACCTATTTGCTCTATATCGAGGTTTTAGAATAATGGTATTTTCAGTACTATTGGGAGAAACTATTTTATAGATTTCTGTAGAGGCTGTAGTTTTAATTTGATTTTCCTCTTTATGAACTTCCACTTTTACTTGCTTTGGATAGATAACACTTACTAATATTTTTAATTTCTTTTTATAACCATCAAAACTAAAGATTGAAATTTCTTTGTCTAGAGTATAAAAATGACATAACGTAGATAGTTTGTTTTAAATTTCTCCAGTTACAATCTAGTAAATATAGTTTTATTGATTTATTGTTTAAATAAACAGTATCATATCGTTTATATACGATCGAGAGAGTCTAATTGGTTCAGGTTGTTTATATACGTACAATCTGGGAGATATTTGACAGGTTGCGAATAAGAATTAGAATTAGATTAGGTAGTTAAAAAAAACAGTTCTATCACTTATTAGCATCAGAGTCGCTTAAAAAATCTACAATCTTTTGGATAGTCTCTGGAACATTTTGAAATTCATATAGTGTTTTTCAGTTGACAAATATGGCAACTTTATTGTATTTATGGAAATTGAAGATCAATGGAGCCAACGATCACTAAAGGTGATCTGGTTGTCATTTAAAAATGAGATAACTAGAATTACCTAAAGAAGATAGAGTTTGATAGTGTCAATCTGATTGGCGAGTTAGTCATATAGTTTGTGTAAAAATATGAATATAAGTAAGAAGGGCAGCCATGAAATGTAAAATAATACGAGATCATGAAACGTTAATTTATCGCATTACAGACCCAGAGGGTGTAGCAGAAAATATCTTGAATTCATTGTTTTATCAGAAAAGGGGAAATTTCTATGAAAAGAGTTTACCTTTAAAATCGATGATGTTTGAGCAAAACTTTTCTGAGATTGAATCAAGATATAATTTGTTTATTAACAGAGAATTAAACCACACATACAATAAGGAGATTATGGATCAGGCTTTGATTACAATTTGTGAGGGGCATCAGGCACGAGATATCAACTGGTGGTTAGCTGGAAGTGCAGCCCTTTATGTAAGAGGTCTTGATATAGAACCGCATGATTTGGATGTGATGACATATCTTCAAGAAAAGGATAAAGTAAAAAACTTTGTGATGCCTTATATTGTTGAAGCCTTTCATAATGTTAGTTCTTGGGTAGTAAAAGGTTTTGGAGTGATTGATCTAGGGCTCAGAATAGATTATGCTTTTGAACCTGAGTCCTTCGTTGATAATGATGGTTTTGTAGATTTTGGTCCCTATGCTGAAGCTCATTTGGAAAAAATAAGATGGAAAGGTTATGAAATATTGATTCCTCCAGTGGAATTGCATTTAAAATCAAATATCGCTCGAAACAGAAAAGATACTATACAAAAGATCCGAGAATACATTGAGATAAATCACTAAATAATAATTGAATGTAATCCCCATAAGGATTAAGTAATAACATGACTATAACATGAGTTTTATTTCAAGTCTTATTTTTTTTGCCTAAAAGTAAATACAGAGGCTTTCACACAAAACACAAGAGACTCAAAAAATAAAAAAATGCAGTATCTTTATAGATACTGCATTTTAGAAGAATAAATTTTATTTTAATAATAGCATTTTACTATTGATTTTTAAGCCACCAGCTTGTATCTGATAAAAGTAGATTCCGCTGGCAATCGATTGACCTTTTTCATCAGTTCCATTCCACAAGAAATCATAAGTACCCGAGTTATTGATGTAGCGACTAAGGATTTTTATTAATTGTCCCTTTAGATTATATATTTTTATTTGAACAGTTAAAGGTTTTGTTACATTTATTGCTAAACGTATTTTAGTGTTAGGATTAAAGGGATTTGGATAATTCCCTAATAGTTGGATTTCTTTTTTAGAAGGAGGTAATGTCGCATCATCAACAGAAGTGTCTCCTCCTGAGAAATTTGTAAATACACATAAAACACCATAATTAGTGCTTATAGCAACAATTTGATCATGTAAAGCGATTGCTTCTGGAGAGTTATGATTGAGTAAGTAATAGTCAATCAAGAGGTTCTCAATTTTGAGTTTAGCCCAAATTTTCATCAGAAAAACATTATCAGAAATATCTTCACTTGCTAAAGTATCTTCAAAAGCGAAAGTTATAGGATTTCCATAAGCTGTTCCATTGATGTTTATTTGCAATGTTTGTGCTTCATTGTATCTGCCACAAATCAGCATTTGTTGACCCAGATACAGATTAGGTAAAGGGTCAGGAAATACTTGAGAGATTGCTTCAACTTGTCCAGAGAATTCTACAGAAGGATTGAGAACTATTGGATTACGAATATTAGAGAAGAATCCAACCAATATTTCTTCCAGATTGTTTAATCCTACAATAGTAGCCGTTCCATTGTTATCATTTGAAATTGCTGAGAGTAATTGAAAGTTTAAACTCGTGCCTACGCCGAAACAAAAGAGGTTGATATTATGATCCGTTTCACTGATGAGATTATTAATATGCTCTAGAAGTAAATCAGTTTCAATAATACCAGTATTTGCTTGACTACCAGTCAGAAACACAATGATACTCGCTGCATCAAGGTCAGCAGTATTAAACTGAGGTATAGCCATATCAAAGGCTCCAGAATAATTGGTAGAACCAAAAGGTTCGAGATGATTAATATAGTTCAAAGCAAGATTACGATTAACCTCATTAAAAGGAACGTGATTTGCAGCAAAAGCATTAGCAATCGTTGAAAAATCGACGATATTAAAATAATCTCCTTCATTTAAATTGTTCACCATATAGCTGGCTGCATTTTTTGCTTGAGTGAGTTTAGTTCCACTCATACAATTACTGCGATCAATCATAAAAGTGAAGTATTTTTGGATTACTTCACCACTTGGTTCTGGCTCAGCCATCGTTAAAAAGAATCCATCTCCTAAATTATCTGGAACATTATTATGGCTTCTTAATGTACTCATCGAAGCAATTCCTAAATTTTCCATAGATAGAGTATAGGTGAGTCTGATATCCATATTTGGATCAAACTCATTAAAGATAAAATTGCTATTAGCAGTTGTTCCATTAATCTCTGTGAAAATATTTTCAAGATCAGGAAAAGATAATTCTGTGATTTGACGAGAAGAATTGATTTGAAGATTCATGCTTAAACTATCTAGAGGATTATGATAAAGATAGTCATAGTTTGAAGGATAACTATAAGAAACTCTTCCATTAGCATATGGGAGTAACTGAACGTATGTAAGTTCAACAACAACAGAGGAATCTGCTAAAATAGTTTGTGGAATTGAAAAAACAACAGGAGTTTTTCCTAGATGTTGATCAATACTTGGATTAATAGATTCTCCTGGATTTACAATCCCACTTTGAGGACCTTGTGTTATCACAGCTTGATGCCATTCACCGTTGATCAACCAGCGTAGAGAAGTCGCACTGGCATTATCCTTGAGAGGGAAAGCAAATTTTGCCAGCCCAGCGACGCCTGTTTGATTGTAAAAGCTCATAGAACTAGTAGTGATCGCTACTTGATTGTTTATTTTGACATTTATATTGCAATAGTTTAGATTTAGATATGATCCTGTTACAGCATTCATGATTAATATGCCGTTTCCAAACAAAGCTGAGCAGGAAATTAGCAGAATTATTAATATAAGGTTTTTCATTGATTTCTCCTCTTACTTTAAAATCAGCATTTTGCCGGCTAGCTTTTGTTCAGTTGATTCCAAGGTATAAAAATAAATACCATTACTTACCTGAATACCATTAGAATTCTTTAAATCCCACCATATTGTTTGTGTTCCTTTATTGAAGTTTTTACTAATCTGACTTCTAATTTTTTCTCCTTTTACATTATAAATTGAAAACTTTAAGTCGGTAGGTTTTGACAGTTCAAAGCTGATTTTTGCTAATGAACGTGTAGAATTAGAATTGTAAATAGGATTTGGAGAACATTTTAATAAGGAGATACTTGGTTTTACTTCAATATTATTATTAATAAGAGTTTGATTATTCAGAAGAAGGTATGGGTTATCATATAAACCTTTGTACGTGATTAGACCTTGACTGGAAGTAGCTTTGACAAAAAATTGAACAGCAAAATCGGATAGATTCTGATTGATATTTGCAGTAAAAATATTTCCAGACGTATTTGTCATAGCCACATTTTTATATATTAAAGAGCCCATTGGGCGATAATAGAGTTTTAAATTGAGACTTTGATTTGAGTTTGCTGAGGCAATAACAGATAATCCTGCGTTGCTGTTATATGTTTGACTATTTATATTAATAACAGCTGGTTGATTGGGGTTTAAAGCAAAAGAAAATGGAAACTCAGTTGGATATGAAGATGGCAAGGTATTTATCGTTTGTCCATCACTAGCTCTAAAGAAATATTCAATTCCATATCCTGTCAATTGATTTGAATGAATCATCCCTGTAAAATAATCAGACTGTTCTTGACTCATAGGCAGTTCAATGTAATAGGATTCACCTGTGTGTCTCCAAAGTAAAACTACACTCTGAACATTTGGGGGCACTCTATCGTTAACATTGACTCCTATAACGCAGTTCTCATTAGCAGATTGTACATTTAAATCATAAGCAATTGTCTGTTCTGTACGTGTAATCATTGGAGACGTTCCTGGAAGATAATAAGTATAATCTTCTGCAGTATAATTGCCAGAAGCCGCTAGAAGATGCACCATACGAGTTAATGGATCATTTAGTGGAGTAGAAGAGGTGTAGTGTATAGTATAAATATTTCCTATAAAATTGCTTATTTGGTTAATAATGTCAATGAAATTATCATAAATATTAAAATAAGTGCTTTGAGAATTAGTTTCCTCTGCTATTGGAATGTATTGTAAAAGTTGTTCGGGCTCTACAGTATCAAATATTGGGAAAACAATTATATCATTTGGAATTAATCTTTCAGCTAATAAATTTTGTAACGTCCATTGTGTCACATAATCATTTTCATGTGTATTGGCATCAGTGAGAAGAATTTCTACCCGAGCTGCTCCTGGTCTCCATTGGAAATAACTTGCTTCAGCCATTGCTTCAACTTGATTTTCAGGCCCATCACCGCCATAACCAATTCCATGTTCTCCTAAATCGACACTATTGATTATACTCAAAATTTGTTGTGAATTAGTATAAAACTCATAATTGTTATAAATATAAACAATATCTCCAAAAACAACAAAACCAATTCGATAATCTACATTTTGAGCAATCAGGCTATTTACAAAACCAAGCATATTTTGTTTTACAGCCTCAATTTCCTCTGTCATACTACTTGTTACATCCAATACAAATACAATATCACAAGAAGAACTTTGCTCTTCATCGGAAGGAGTAATCACCGTAAAATTACTTGTTTGAGTTGTACTATTCTCAGAAATATTAAAGTTATTTGTTGTTAAATTATTAACATACCCAGTTTCAGAATAAACAGTTGCATTAATATAGATAGAAGGGAAGTTTGAAGTCTCTAATCCAGTAATATTTAACATAAGAGGTAAAGACTCTTGAGCAACCAGATTTAGATCATCAATGTACCACCCAGCACCAGGGACACTAGAATCTGAAGTTAAATGAAAGACAATCTGGATTGATTGTCCAGCAAATTGACTTAAATTTAGGGCTGTTTGTCTCCAATTATTTGCACTTGTTCCAGATCTTGCATCAATTCGAGAAGTAACACTCCCACTAAGAATTTCAACATAGCCATAATCATAGCTACTCTCCAATTCAAACCATTCAAAAAATGTAAGTTCTACATAGCTAGCCATAGGGATATTAATGAGTGGACTTTTAGCAAATGAATTGCTGTTGTTTGGGTATAACCCGTTTAGATTTGTTCCAAGACATTTTACGCCTCCATGAGCTATATCAGGACCAATTTCAGGTACTCCAATTTCCCAAGATGTTGACAATTCGAAATTTGGGATGTTCTCTAAATCATCATTCCAAATTTGGATATCTCGTGTGTTCTTGTTTGGAGATTTAAGTTTAGATTCTCTTAATTTTGAGGGGGGTGAAAACCGAAACTGACCTTTTGGAGTGTCCATCGTTTGCTCTGCCATTAAGCAACACTGGAGCAGAGCAAAGAAAAAAAAGAGCAATACTTTGGATTTCATATAATCCTCCAATTTGATAAAATTTTTAACAATATTTTAATATTGTTAAAATATAAAAAATATTTATTACTTGTCAATGTATTTTTTTATTTATCTAAACTATATTTTATGAAAGAGCTGCTTAAAATATGATTAGGATAATACTAGGTAAAACTGATTGAAATTCAGTTAAGAGTGTAGATAAAAAGGATTTAACAAACAGTTAAAGAATTGCACCCTCTCATTGATCATGAAGGTAACAAGAATGATTCATGTTTTAATAGGAAAAGTGACATGATTGTCTAGAGTTTCGAGTCCGAGCCGAACTCGCTCCATATTAACTGCAAACAAGATGTGTGCAGAACGAAAGGATATAGGCTACAAGGTTACATATACAAGAATAAACAGGCTCGATTTAGTATTTGTTGCCAAATTCGCACTAAGATTACATAAGATGATTAAGGATAAGTTTTTTTTAAAGGTGGAATTAACTCTGCCTCAATCATTTTATGAACCGTAGCAAGATCGGAAGGCTTTATATTGAAAAGCTTAAGCTCATTAGAGCATTTTTTCCAGAGGGATGAGATAAGCTGACTATTTGATTTGAAGAAAATATTATAATTAGTAATTCTAGTTTTAGAATAGTTTTTTAACTAGGCAGATTTTACCATATTCTGAATATGAGTAAATAGCCAAAGATGAGGGCTCTTTCCCTGATAACCTAGGATATTTTCTTTAGAATAGTTTTTAAAATAACTCAATAAGTGTTAATTTCATTTTTCCTGTTGCCTAAGCATCATTTAAATAATACTTTAACCTTAAGTCAAAGACCATATTTGGTATGATATCCATAGGTTGTTTGTTAAAACAAGTTTTAGAAAGAGAGATTATTCTGCTGTTGAGTTTAAAGGCTTCTGGAACAGGAAGCAGATAACCGGCATTGATATAGTCATATACAGAATAGAAACTAAAGAATTGGAAGAAAGATTCCACAGAGAAATCTTCTTTTTGAGAGATTCTAAATTGTTTCTCAATTTTATGGATAATTTTCAAAAAGATGCCATAACTATTGAGGAATTTCCTTCTAATTTTATCATATTTTGATTTAAATTTCTGAGAATAGATTTTTAGATCATTTTTTATACGAATAGGGAGGGCTTTCCAGATTTCTAGTGTGATCTTTTCTATCGAGATGATATTGGAATTTTGCTTCATTAAAGGGACTTTGTAATACTTTCTACCCACACAGGCGTTTCCATAGGAATGGTAGCAATAAACTATTCCATCTTTTTTTCCACCTTTTGGATATTTCGTTTTTTCCCAATCCATAATTACTCGCATAATAACCTCATAATTATGATTTTCTTGATAAAATGATAATCAAGATGTCATTTTGTGTCAACTGTTTTTAATTTTTTTTTTAGGATACCCCCAAAAATTCAACACTGTATGACTCCAGCGTAATTTGCCTATTATCTTCACCTTTTCCTCGTTTGTATTGTTTTGTTTTTCTTCTTTGAATAGATAAGAAAATTCTTTGGATTAGTGAAGTAATTCTGTAATAAGCAAAGCCATTAATCATAGTATAATCTTTATTATGATCCATCAGATATTCAGAGTAAGGCATGTCTGCTTTAATAAAAAACTATTTTCCTGTTCAACAAGCTGGCTCATCAGCTTTTTGTCATCATAGCCTCTATCGAAGACATAAATACCCTTGTTACAGGAAAATATGGTTGATTCATCAAGAAAGATACTTAGTCTTTCGTTTTTAGTTTCATTTTCAATACTGTTTGAATAAACATAGGAATATAAAGGTGAAATTGAAACGCTTCCTGCATTTGCAGTATTAACAACGGTAGCATTAAAACTATAATACCCGTTTTGATATTCGCCAGTTGATCCATCTCTTACTTTTTTGAGATGTTCCATTTTTTTTGCACAGGGTTTTACAATATCACTTTCATCAATTATTATAAGACTTTCTTCCGTTATTTTTTTAGCTTCTGATATAAAATGGGCTTGGTTGAGTTCTTCAAAAAGTTTGGCATTATCAAGATGATACCCTATGCGTTCCTGCTTCTTTTTTAAACACGCTGTCCCTGGTATATACTGAACAATTTGTCTAACAATAGGATTTGAAGCTGAAAGTAGCCCTATAAGCGTTTCTTTAAAGCATTTATCAATGGTATTCGTTGTTTTAATAATCATTTGTTGTTTAAACATTCAGGGCGAACACACAGGTTCGCCCCTACAAAGCATTTATCAATGGTATTCAAGATTTTAATAATCAGCCGTAATTATTTTTTGTAAATGTAGGGGCAGACCTGTGTGTCTGCCCAAATGGAATATTGAATATATTATACAATCCTGGTACAAATAAATTAATCGAATCCTGCTTAATAGAATATCTGATAATTATGTTATTGCTACGAAGATTACAGGGCTAATGCCCCTATAACTGAATATTTACTTTTAAGTCATGTTTAATACGAATAGGGAGGGCTTTCCAGATTTCTAGTGTGATCTTTTCTATCGAGATGATATTGGAATTTTGCTTCATTAAAGGGACTTTGTAATACTTTCTACCCACACAGGCGTTTCCATAGGAATGGTAGCAATAAACTATTCCATCTTTTTCTCCACCTTTTGGATATTTCGTTTTTTCCCAATCCATAATTACTCGCATAATAACCTCATAATTATGATTTTCTTGATAAAATGATAATCAAGATGTCATTTTGTGTCAACTGTTTTTAATTTTTTTTTTATTTATTAAGCACCAAGGAAGGAATAAGCTATGAATGAGTTAGCAGAGACGAGCAAAGCAGTGCTGGAGCACTGCAGATAATAACAAATCAGAGATTTGCAGATATAAGACGTTTCATGCAAGGTCTCGACTCTTCTAAGAGCGAAGAGTAGTCTCCAATAGTTTCAATTTTTATTATAAGATAATCCTTGACTATTTTTTAAAAAGATAGGAGTATTGACTTATTGTTATGTATTTTGAGGAGGAATGATGAAAAAGGGAATATTTTTCGTCATCGTATTTACGATTAGTGTACTTTATGGACTGGATGTAACAGGTCAGCAATCGGGGACATGGACATTGAATGAGAGTCCTTACAACGTTATCAGTGATATTACAGTTCCTACAGGGAGTGTTTTAACTATAGAGCCAGGCGTACAGGTTCATATTGACGGCTTGTATCAGATAACTGTTCAGGGAAACATTATAGCAGAAGGGACAGAAGCAGATTCAATTCGGTTTTTATCCACCTCACGATGGAAAGGTTTTCGTTTAGAGAATACAGAAGTTCAGAGCAGATTTTTACATTGTTTTATAGAAAAGACTCAGAATGGTATTCATTCGATCTATTCACCTTGCATAATCAAACAGAGTCGGGTGAATGATGCCACGGAGAATTGTTTAAATTTAAGTGGAATTGGTGGACCATCGGCAATGCTGGTGAAACAATGCAAGTTATCAGGCGCTGTAAAAAGTGGTGTGATGATCACACAGAACTCCAATGTGGTAGTTGATTCATGTGAGATATATAGTAATGGAAGTGGTACGCAATATTATGGTGCTATTCAATTACAAAATCAATCTTCAACAGTTACTTCCAATCCGATGATATCAAATAATTGGGTACATCATAACTTGAAGCAGGGATTAACAGCTTGGGATTATACAGGTAATTCCATGATAAACCCAACAATAATCAATAATACATTCGAGAATAATTTAACAGGGATATATTTACGCGAAGCTTCTGGATTGATTAAGAACAATATAGTTAGAAATAATTTTATAACGGGTAATGCCAATTCAGGAGCAGGTATCATGATAGCCAGACCATCGGCTCATCCGATAGTAACAGAGAACATTGTCATGGGTAATTACACTGGTTTTTATATTGGAGAGGGAGCTGTTCCAAATCTAGGGAATGTAATTAACAGTATTCCTGGGGACGATGGGATGAATACTATCGTTAACAATATTGATGGTAATGGTGTTCCGCATAGTATTGTTATTTATTTGGCAACTGGAAATTTAACAGCAGATGTCATGGCACAGAATAATATATGGGGTACGACCGATTTAAATGAGATTGATGTAAGCATAACGGATCAATCAGATAATTCACTGATGGGGACAGTTACTTATTTACCATTATACATTACTCCTAATATCAGTGGAACAATCAGTTATGAGGGGACAGAAAACTTTCAACAATTAATATTGATGTTTTATGATTTAGTACAGGAAAACATTACCTATCAGCAGGTATTAAGTGGAGTAGGTCCTTATCAGGTCACAGCACCTGTTGGCACATATTATGTTCAAGCCATTGGGGGGAATATAGTCAATGATGAGCTTGATCCGGTGGTTTTTGGCACCTATGGAGGCACCTTAAATCCAATGATACTTAATGTAGAAGCCAATCAGGTGTATGATAATATTGATATAGAGATGTTGCCATATAATGATCACACCACAATAAAGTTATTGACGCCTTATTCATGGGATGATAAGACAGTATTTCCATTAGCAATCATATCTCCATTTGGATTGGAAGAAGCCATATTAGTCTATGAAGAGAATGATTATATTTATCAAGCAGGAGATATGCATCTCAATGTTGACACAGGTCAATGGGAACCAGACTATTATCCAAGTTCAGTGGTTTTATTAAAGAATCATAATTATGAAGCAGGGGATTATTGGGAAAGTGATTCCTTAGGTTTTGGGATAATTAATGGATTATTACCTGAGAATATCACGACACCAGCTGGAGACTATTTACCATACAGAGTTTCTACTTATCAGAATGGAACGGCAGACTCATGTTTGATAAATCGTCGATATTATGTTCCAGATACAGGATTGGTACTAATACGAGAATTTGAAAACGGGCAGTTGATATATGAGCAAAAACTAGTTTCTTCTATTATAAATGGAGGCACCGGATTGATGCCATTATCAGAGAATAATCAATGGATAATGAGAAGCTTTATTGGAGAGAATAAACCCAGTTTATTCAATATCAGTTATGATAGTTTACAGGTCAGACAGTTTTGTTGGGATGCTCCAACAGGAACTGAATGGTTGGGATATAAATTATATCGTAACAACGTAATTTTTACTGAATTACCTTTTTTAACTTCATCATATCCAGTTCCAGAGGATTATGAGACATACGATTGGTATGTGAAGGCATTTAATTTACAGGGAGAGTCCGAGTCATCGAATGTAATTCAGCATACAGGGAATAATATACCGATTATTGTACAAAGTTCAGTAAGAATAAAGCATTATCCAAACCCGATCCGTAATAATACAAAATCAATGGTGAGCTTTAACCTAAGTTTACCAGAAGAGACTTCGATCGATCTTTCCGTATATAATATAAAGGGTCAGAAAGTTGTTACAATTAGTAGGGAGCATTTGGTCAGGGGAGATCATAAGATTTTATGGAATGGTTTGAATAAAAATCAAAAACAGTTAGCTAGTGGTGTCTATTTTTATAGATTAAAGACAAAGCAACAGACAATAACCAGAAAAATGTTAATAATCAAGTAGGAAATTAAGATGGCGTTATTTCAAAAACCCGAATTTTCAGGAAAGGGTAAGAAAGCACCAGTTGGCTTAAAGCTAATATTAATGATAGCCGTGATATTTGGATTATGGGTACGATCATGTTGGAAGAGTTATGAGAGGGATTCTATACAATTTGAGAATGTACGAGTAGAGAATCCAACACAAGTGAGTGCAGATGTTTATTTTACAGTAGTAAATAAGACGATTCAGGATAAAAAGCAGAGTGTAATCATCAAAGTTTATACATCAAAGGGAGAGTTGATTGCCTCAAAAATGACCATCATAGAAATAACTGCTAAATCAAAGACAGCTTATTTAAAAGTGATAGATAGATTTGACAAACCTTTAGGTAAAGACGAGCATTTAGAAAAAGCAACAATAGAAATTTTTCAAAAGAGTTTTTTATAAAAGGGAGTAAATTCCCTTTTTTTTGATTATAAGGAGAAACAGTGAAACGAATACTAAGTTTGGTTATATTTTTGTCGATGGTGTTATTATCGGCAAAAGCGTATAAAGTTGAATCATTCACAAGCGACATAACGATATCTCCGAATAACAAGGTATTTGTCACAGAGAAGATGATTTTTGATTTTCAGAAAGGTCATTTTACTAATATCACGCGGAATTTATCAGTTAAGAAAAATGATGGGATCATAATTCAACAGGCCTATATGGATACCTTGATTTATCCTTTTGGTTTAGGCTCAGGTCAATTACAAGTGACTAGTAAGAATGTGAAATGGCTTTTTGATAAGACAACCAAGTCAAGCCATAGTTTTCGATTGGATTATGAGATTTCAGGGTTGATTTATCAAAAAGATCAGTACGATATATTTCAGATTTATTTATTACCCCCCAGTTATGATTACAAGATTGATAAAGTAGAGGTGGTAATACATTTAGGTGAATATATTCATTCATTACAAGGAGAGTTAATAGATAACCCCAAGTTTTTACTCAGTCGTAATGGGGATGAGATCATCATAAAATCCAAGAAAGAAATATTGATGAATGAGAATGTGTATCTGAATTTGCATTTTCCCAAGGGTTTCTTGATAGCCGAACAACCCAATCATATCAAGATGATCGAGAAAGCTAAGTTATATTTAAAAGGATATTTGATTCTTGGGCTGATATTTATAATCTTATCCATCATGGCCTCTTTTCGAATATTCAGGAAGTATTCTTTGTCATTTAAGGCAGACAAGCGTGATTTAACCACACTTTCCACCTCACCAGAGAATTTATCAGCATGGGAAGGCGGTTTTTTATTATGCAGGAATTTTTCAGAGTTTCATTATATGCATTTTACTGCATCCATATTTTTTAATTTGGTGAAGAAGGGATTTTTGAAGGTAGTTCAACCCCAAGAGCAAAGAAAGAAATATTTTGAGCTTGAGAAGATCGGTAACCAAGATGATTTAGATCCTTATGAGAAATTAATCAACGATGCCTTTTTTTCGATAAAAAATCAAGCAGAGAAAATTGAATTAGGGAAAGCCCTCAATCATGGGAATTTAAAGTTAAAGAATTTATTAAAGATGATAACCGATAATTTAACAAAGAATGGTTTAATGGATGAATATCATTACAAAATGAAATCCAGAAATAAAATATTAGCTTTTACGATCATGATAATAGGCTTGATGAGTCTATTGCCATTTTTAGTCTATGTTTCAATTTTTACAATCAGTTCAATCACTTTGTCAATATTGATATTCCTGAGCGGCTTGATATTACTAATTGGTGCACTAAGTATTCAACCTTTGACAATAGAGGGTTATCGGTTAACTCAATTAACGTATTATTACAAGAAGCATTTAGAAAAATTATTAACGAAAGAATACAAACCACAGGTTCACGAAACAATGATCCAAAACGCAGATTGGCTTTTTGCTATGAATTTACAGACCAAATGGTTTGAGGTGGTTAAAAGGCAGGAATTTGAGCTCCCAGCGTGGTTTTTACCAATAAGTGAGGGAAATGAAGATAGACAGTTATCGTTTATTTATTTTTTAACAACCATTTTAACCTATAGTGATGCACCTTTGGCAACAATAGGTAAGCATTCTCATATAAATGAGAATAAAGAAACTCTACCAGAGGAGGAGAAATGATCTATATTTTAATATTAACTACATTTCTATCAGGAGTATTAGTTTCTCTGGTGGTGAGTAGTTTTTTCAAACGTCCGATATCCAATATCTTAAAGAAACTCATTGATGACGAGATTTATCTTGCTTGGGTGAAATATATGATATTTGCAATCTATGTGGTGGGTATATCTTCAGGGGTTAATCTATGGCAATTGGAGAAATTCATAACTCCTGCTAAAGACAGTTTATCACCTGAGTTAACTTCTGTTCGATGGTTCTTTGAAATATATCGTTCAATCATCAGTTCTTTACAGAGTTTAGCTTGGTTGTTATTAGTCTTTTTTATCATAGCATTAATCGTATTTGTGATCAAGAAAATATTTACATACAGACGAGGTGACCAGGTATGAGAGTAATAGATACTCGTGGAGAATTATGTCCCAAACCAATAATAATGACCAAGAAAGAGCTCAGTAATGTAACTGCTGGTGAAGTATTTGATGTTTTAACCGATAACTTAACTTCATTATCCAATTTAGAACGGTTTTTAACTGATAATGGTTTTGATTATAATGTTGAGAATGAAGGAACATATCATATTTTGCATGTGCAGAAAAATGGAGAAATTATTCTGAATAATGATGAAGTGATTGAATGTCAGCCTATGAACAAGAAGATAACGACAGTTGTCTTTAAATCTGATAAAATGGGAATAGGGAATGATGAGCTAGGTGCGATATTGATAAAAGGATTTATCAATGCATTAAAAGAGCAATCTACATTACCAGACCAAATCATTTTTTATAATAGCGGGGTGTTATTAACAAGTTCTGATTGTCCACTTTCAGTGAGTTTGAAAGAATTGGAGAAGCTTCATTGTCAATTGATCATTTGTGGGACATGTGCTGATTATTTTCAAATCAAGGACAAAATAAAAATGGGGGTGATATCAAACATGTTTTCTATATTGGAGAAGTTGGAAAAGTCAGATAAGATAATTTATCCTTAAGGAATAATAAAAAAATCTATTTAAAAGTAATTTTCTCAAAAAAAACTCATTATTAACCAAAAAGATATTCTCTGTTCAAAAAACTTTGTAAAATTGTCAATATAGTGATAAAATCAATTGATTAACAGACGAGAAATATTTGTCAACAATGTGCACATAATGAACAATATAAATCAATTATAAAACTCTATAAGCTTAATTAGCTATAGGTTATAAAATTGAGGGGGAAAAGGGGAAAAAAGAAGAAATGGAACATAATAGAGCACTGTTTTTAACAATAAAAATCAAAAAAAAAGATTGACACTCAATTAAAAAAAGGGTTTTATTGACACATGAGGTTGAGGAGTTATTGTATTAATTATATTATAACTCTTTAGAATTTTTTAAATCTATAAAAGGAGGATTTATGAATCGTTTTGTCAAGACGATATTTGTGCTGATGGTGTTGATGCTTTCATCTTTAAGTCTTTTTGCTGCATTATCAGACTATACGTTTACAACAACTCAAGGTACTTACACACCGATTACAGGTGGAACTGAATTTACTATACTTTCAGGAACAACATATTCTGATGATCAGAAATTTGTTAGCCCTTTAGTATTAGCTGGTACTACTAGTTCTACTGCAACAGGTGTTGGTTTACCGATTGGGTTTAACTTCACTTTCAATGAAAGCACCTTTGACGTGTTAGGAATTAATGCCAACGGCTGGATAAGCTTTGGACAGTCATCTTTAGGCGCTACTGCTGTAAATGTAGGCGCAACTTCTGCTTACACTTGTTTATCTAGTACATTGGCTATTACACCTGCTCAATTAACTAATCGTATCGCTGTTTTAAACCGCGATCTTCAAGCACAAGCTGGCTCTTCTCTTAGAATGGAAACCATTGGAACTGCTCCAAACAGAGTATGTATCGTACAATGGACAGCTTTTAAGAGATACGGTACAAGTGGTACAGGAGATAATTTAAATTTCCAAGTCAAACTTTATGAAACTTCAAACAATGTTGAAATTGTTTACGGATCAAATGTTATTGGCGCTACTGCTACTGCTACAACTATTACCTATCAAGTTGGCTTAAGAGGTCCTGCGACAACTGATTATTCTGCTCGCACAACTACAACTGACTGGGCTAATACAACATTAGCTGCAGCTAATAACGCAACCTGTAGTTTAGATGCCACAGTATATCCTGCTATTGGTTTAACCTTTAAATGGGCTGCTCCAGTTGCTGGAACTGTACCTAATCCTGCTGCTTTAGTCAGTCCAACAGGCACAGACATCACAAAAAGTGCAACCCTTAATTGGGGATCAGGTGGTGGAATGCCTACAGGTTACAAATTATATTTTGGAACAAACAATCCACCATCAAACATCGTAAATGGAACAGATTTACTTAACACTAATACTTATGATCCAAATCCGGATATGAATTACAATACAACTTATTATTGGAAAGTTGTCCCTTATAATTCATTTGGAGATGCTGTGAATTGCCCTGTTTGGTCTTTTACAACCATGCCAGATCCGACAATCAGTACTTTACCTTATACTCAAAGTTTTGATGATACCACTTTTCCTCCTGCTTCTTGGACAAATGTAGCCTTATCTGGTACTACCTTATGGACAAGGTCAACATCTGGAAGTAATCCTACCTGTACTCCTCATTCAGGAGCTGGAATGGCTTATTACAATTCTTATAGTGCTACTTCAGGATTCGAAGCTAAGTTAACGACACCACCAATTAACTTTGGAGCAAGTGCTTATAGAATGAAAGTATGGATATTACATGAAAACAGTGCTTCATATTATGCAGGTGATTACTTAAATGAACGAATTGATGTTCTTTATGGCACCACAGTCATCGGATCATTCGCTAGAAATGACCTCACTTTATCTGCTCCAACATGGATCCAACACGAGATCGCTCTTCCTGTTGCTGCTGGTGGAGAAATTAAAGATATTTCATTTTTAGCACACAGTGCTTTTGGTGACAACATGTTTATGGATGACATTACAATTGAAGAAGTCCCAACCGAACCATTGTCATCTTTTAATGTCACTAGTAAAAATTTTGGGACAACCGCTACAGGTACCAACTATAATACATACAATTTTGTATTAACTAATACTGGTCAAGGTACATTAGTCGTTGATAGAGATCAAATCTATTTTTCAGGAACTAATGCTTCTGAATTTATTTTAGCAGATTTAGAATATCCTATCGAACTTGAAGTTAATGCTAGTTTCGAGATTCCTGTTACCTTTGCTCCTACTTCTGCTGGCGACAAAACTGCCCTTTTAAAAGTAGAAAGTAACGGATCAAACTCACCAATCGGTGCAGATTTAACAGGTGTAGCTTATGCAGCTCTTACTACTTTATCAGAAAATTTTGATACGGTTACTACTCCTGCTTTACCTACTTATTGGTCAGCAATTAATACTACAGGCTCTACTTCCTCTTATGTTACAACATCAACTACAGGGTTTAGTACGCCTAATCAAGTAACCATGTATAATTCATCAATAACTGGATCATTAGCGCTTGTTTCACCTGCTGTAAACAATCTCTCTTCTAAAAGATTGAGATTCTATGCTAAGGGTGGAGTGGGTTATAATGTAATTGTTGGGACACTATCAAACCCAACTGATCCAGCTACTTTCACTGAAATTCAAACAATTCCTATCACTGCAACTTATACTCAATATAATGTTATCATCCCTACAACAACCAATAAATATATCGCGATTAAACACGCTCTTGGTGCTGCTTACAGATATATTTATCTTGATAACGTTTTGATTGAAACACCATCAAATACCGTTCCCAATGTAGTTACTTTAGGAACTCCTAACGATGCAAGACAATTAATGGCTATGCCTTTATTATCTTGGACTCCTTCAGATACAGGCGAACCTGCAACTGGTTATAAAGTATATGTTAGTACAAACAGTTCAAATTTCGGAACACCTGTTGCTGATATTGCCACAACTAGTTATCAAACTGAGGGTTTAGTTAACGGAACTACCTATTACTGGAAAATAGTTCCTTATAATACTTATGGTGAACAAACTACCAATACTGTTAGAAGTTTCAATTTTATTCCTTTAACAAATTTAGCAGAAAACTTCGAGAATACAACCACTCCTGCAGGATGGCAAGTTGATGCTTCAACATGGGCTTCTTCTACAACCACACCTTTTGATGGAACAAGATGTTTTTATGTATCAACAAGTACTACTGCAATTACAACTGAAACAGCTAAGAAATTGATTACTCCATTATTAATGATTAACTCAAGCAGTACTTTGAATTTCTATACAAGAACAACAGCAACTACTGGAACTCAGAATATTGCAATTAAATATTCTCAGGATGGAACAACATGGACAGATGCGCAAGTAACAACTGTACCACAAACCAATTGGGGTAACGTTGTTGTAAGTTTATCTACATTAACTCCTGGTAATTATTATCTTGCTTTTGGTGCTTTTGCTTCTGCATCAGCATCCATATATTTAGATTATGTTATCGGACCAAATATGGCACCAGTATTACCAAATGCTGTAACACAAACAGCTCCTGCTGATCTGGCAACTAATGTTAGTGTTACTCCTACTTTAACTTGGACACCTTCTGCTACTGGTGGCGTTCCTACTGGTTATAAGGTTTATGGTGGACTTTCAAGCACATCATTACAATTAGTAACTGCTGTAACAACAACCAGTTTTACTGTTCCTGCCTTAAATGCTTTACCTTATTCTACAACTTATTATTGGCAGATTGTTGCTACTAATACTACTGGAGATTCTCAAAATAATACAATTATGTCATTTACCACTATGCCTGATCCAACTATTTATACTTTGCCTTATACTCAAAGCTTTGATGATACGACATTCCCTCCTTTTGGTTGGACAAATGTCGCTGAATCAGGTACAGGTTTATGGGCAAGATCAACTAGCGGTTCTAATCCAACATGTACACCTCATTCTGGTGCTGGGATGGGTTACTTCAATAGTTATAACATTAGTGCTGGTGGTATTGGGAATTTAACTACACCACAAATTGTATTTCCTTCAAATGGATATAGATTGCGCTTTTGGGTTATGCATGAACATAGTTCAAGTTATAATTCAGGTGCATATTTAAATGAAAGAATAGATGCATTCTACGGCACAACCCTTATCGGTTCATTTGCTAGATATGATTCTACTCTTGTTGCTCCAACATGGATTGAGCATATCATGACCTTGCCTATAAATGCTGGCGGTCAAACTCAAACGATATCTTTTAAAGCATATAGTCAGTATGGTGACAACATGTTTATGGATGATATCACAATTGAAGCAATTCCAGTTAATCCGATCTTTGGAATTTCTCCAAGTACTGTAGATTTTGGTACAGTAGTTTTCAACACAACTACTGAACCTCAAACATTTACAGTTACCAATACTGGTAATGGTTTACTTGGAATTAATAGTATAGCTTTAAGTGGAACTAATGCTGATCAATTTACATTAGTAAATACCAATACCCTTCCAGTAAATATTGCTGCTCAAGAAACAATTACTTTTACTGTAGATTTCCATCCAACATCAGTTGGAGAAAAAACAGCTACTGTAACAGTTACTGATGCTTTATCTCGTACTGCTCATGACGTAACAATAACTGGAACAGGTTTTGATCCTACATTCACTATACCTCATGTTCAAAACTTTGATACTAATGTAACTTTACCTAATTTACCACTTGGTTTTGCAAATTATTGTTCTAATGCAGGAACATCAGATCAACGCCCATGGATGACAGTAGATAATGTTATCTCAAATGTCGAACCAAATTCTGCACCAAATTGCGCAGCAGTTTTTTATCATTCAACACTTCCTAAGAATGCCTGGATGATTACTCCTGCAACAGTTTTAACAGCTGGAAACACATATCGTGTTAAATTTATGGTTATAGCGCCTGGTTATAGCGGGACACCAGAAAAAATGAGTCTATATGTTGGATCTACATCAACTCCACAAGGAATGATTGATGGCTCTTTATTATGGGATGATGCTAACATGCTTTATGCAACTTATACAGAAAAATCAGCAACATTTGTACCTACAATGACTGGAAGTTATTACTTTGCATGGCATGCATATTCAGATGCTGACGTAAATTACATCGCAGTTGATGACATTTCATTTGAATTATTAAGTGCTCCAACAAACTTAACTGCTAATGTTACTGGTTATAATGTTGCATTATCTTGGAATGCCCCAGCTAGAAGCATGGCTGTAAGAGAAGCTGCTATAACAGCTTTAAGATCAAAGAATGTAGTTCGTCAGTCATCAGACAAGAGAATATATATTGCAAAGAATAATGATATTACATCTAGATCAAAACGTATTAGTCAAACTCAACCATTAAATAATGACAGGACACTTGGTGGATTCAATGTGTATAGAAATGATGTCTTGATTGCTAACGTTGCTTCAGATGTCGTTACTTATAATGATAACTCTCTTGCTCAGGGTACTTATACTTATAAAGTTAGAGCAATATATGAAAACGATGAATCATCACCAATCACAGTACAAGCAGTTGTTCCTGGATTTATTACCCAAACCTTTACTTTAGGATCTGGTTGGAATATGATTTCAGCTAATGTCGTTCCAAGTAATTTAAATATGAATACCATATTTAGTCCATTACAAACAAATGGAACATTAATTTCTGTTGTCAGTCAAGCAGGTACTTTCGTAAGAAAACTTGGTTCTACTTGGAATAATGGAATTGGTAATTTAGTCTCAACCCAAGGTTACAGAGTCAGAGTTAATGCACCTACATCCTTACAAATGCAAGGTCAAAGTGTAGCATTGCCTATGACAATAAACTTAAATTCTGGTTGGAATATAATCAGTTATCCTTATTCAATCGAACAAAATCCATTAACATTATTATCTTCCTTGACAAGTACAAACAAATTAGTAACTGTCGTCAGTGAAACTGGTACCTTTATTAGAAAGCTAGGTTCTACATGGAACAATGGTATTGGAAACTTCAAGCCAGGAAAAGCATATGCTGTGAGAGTTAATGTAGCTTGTACCTTAACTTATAATCCAGTTGGTGGTACCTTTATTCAAGGTAACACAACATCTGTTAGAAAAACAGAAGCAAGTTACCTAAAAGACTAAAGAAAATATTTTCGGTGGAGATAGAAAGCTATCTCTACCGAATAATTAAAAAAAAAGGAGTGAGAAATGAGAGTAAACAAATTGGTATCTCTAATGATCATGGTTTTGGTCATATCTTCAATGTTCGCAATTAATCATTTTCAACCTGTTCAATTACCAGGTAATGCCGAATTCTATCACGGATTCGCCATTTTTGATGTCACAATTAATGGAACACCAATAGCCATTGGTGATGAAATTGGTATTTTTGATGGTGATGTATGCGTAATTGCTTATACAGTTACTGCCCCATTAGGCTCGGGAGAATTAATTGAAATTGCAGCCCCAAAATTACAAACTGGAACAGGTGGCTGGGGTGGTTATACTCCTGGACATCCAGTTATTTACAAAATTTGGAGCAATACTTTACAATCCGAAGCTTTAGTTGCTAATATTACCCCTACTTATCCAGACGAAACAGTTATGGATATTAATTTTACGGATAATGGTTTTTGCTGGGTATCTTTAGCAGCTACAATTGGTGGTCAAGTAAATTTCGGTTTAATAACCGCAACTAATACTTTAGAAAATACAGTTTTAGTTGACTGGTCAACAAATTCAGAAGCTGGAATTGTAGGATTTAATGTTTATAGAGGTTTAAATGATAACATCGCTGATGCTGTTATGATTAATACTGATATTATTCCTGCAACTAATACTTCTGTTTTAGCTAATTATAACTATATTGATACTACTGTCTTACCATCAACTACTTATTACTATTGGGTAAAAGCTGTTGATGTTGCTGGTACAATCACACCTAATGGTACTGGAATTGTAACTACTCCAGCACCAACTCTTCCTGTTGAATTGTCATCATTTACATCTACTATTACTTCAAGTAATACTGTTTCAGTTAATTGGACTACACAATCTGAAAGCAATATGTTAGGTTATATTGTTTACAGATCTGAAAATAACAATTATGGAACAGCTGTAAGAATTACTGCTCAAATCGCTGCTACCAACACTTCAACTGTACAGACTTATAATGTTACTGATACAGAAGTAAGTCCTGCAACTACATATTATTACTGGTTACAAGTTGTTGAAGGTAATGGCAGTATAGTTGTTCATGGACCAGTTAAAGCTGTAACTAATAATGAAGTAATTGTAATTCCTGTTGATAACACTTTGTTAAATAATTCATATCCTAATCCATTAAGAGCTAACAGATCTTCAAATTTCGCAATCGAAGTTAAAGATGGTGAATCTGCAGAATTAGTAATCTATAATGTTAAAGGTCAAGTTGTAAAATCTTATACTAATATTCCTGCTGGAAGACATGTAAAAGTATGGAATGGTAAAGACAATAGCAACAAAACTTGTGCTGCTGGCGTATATTTCTACAGACTTAGCAGTCCTACCTATTCAAACATTAAAAAAATGGTTATCTTAAAATAATCTATTTTTTTAAAACAATATTAACGCCAGAGAAATCTGGCGTTATTTATTTTAGAACCATTATTGATCAGAATACTAATAGTAATATTTAGGAATTTAAGAAACTGTAATAAATAATATAACATTAAGAAGAAGAATATTATTAATGTATTATATAATATGAGTCTATAAAAAGAAAATAATTAGACAATCTTGTTTTTATACGGAAATAGTACATATAAAATATGAATGATAATTAGTAAAAATATTATTTTACTTGACAAAGAATTGCATACAATTATGATTATTAAAAACCAAATTGGAGGGGTTAATGAGAGCTTATATTTGGATATTATTACTAGCATTTTTTTTATTAAATGCATGTGCAGTAACAAAACAAGACTTAGAAGATTTACAAAAAAGAGTTGACGATAGTGACGCAAAGGTTCTAGCACTTGAAGCGAGAATAAATCAAATGCCTGCAACTACAACAATTGATAATGAAGAAATAAGTAAGCTTACACAACAAAATCAGCATATTTTTAGTCAAATCCAAAACATGAATAATCGAATTAGTAGTTTAGAAGACAGACCTGTAGTTAGTACACCGGCACCAGTAGAACCAAATAAATATCAATCAGAAGAAGTACAAACAAAATCAGAAATATCACCAGAGAAATATTACCGAGATGGTCGAGATTTATACGAAAGTAAGGATTACCCTGGCGCAATTACAACTTTCACTCAGTTATTACATGAATATCCCAACAATGAATATGCGGGAAATGCTCAGTATTGGATAGGGGAGAGTTACTATGGATTAGCTGATTTTTCAGCTGCATACTCAGCTTTTAAAAAAGTTATTGATCATTATCCATCCTGTCCAAAGTATATAGATTCACAAGTTAAAGTTGCTCTTACACTTATAAACCAGAATCAAAAATCAAAGGCTAAAGTAGAATTACAAAGAATAAAAGCAGAATATCCAAAATACGAACGTATGAATATAGTAGATGAATGGCTTAAAAAGCTTCATTAAAGAAAATTTGGCAGGAATTCCCTGCCATTATTTTCTTAATTAACAGATCATGAAAAGTTAGAATGGTTTCAAGAGGATAGCATGAAGTATTATCTAGTTAATGGTTTAGTATGTTTAGAGCATGAATTAAAAGTATGTGATATTGAAGTTACTGAAGGGAAGATCTCTGCCATTGGTATAAATCTTTTAAAGGATACGGAAGCTGAGATTGTTGATTTAAAAGGAAATACAGTCATTCCTGGAATTGTAGATTTTAATACGCACATTGATGAAAAAATAGGATTATACAATTTAGCTGAAAATTATTCTTTGGGATCGCAGTTAGCTATACTAAATGGAATAACTACTATTAACTCATTTATTACTCAAGGTTTTAACCAGTCTTTAACGCAAGCTATATCAACTGCTGCCCATAAAGCAGAAAACAATACTTTTTGTGACTATCGATGGCACTTAACACCAACACGTTTTTCTGAAATTAATTATAATGACATTTTTAAATGGATAGAAAAAGGCTTTTCTACTTTTAAATTTTATACTACTTATAAACAACTAAATCTTTACCTTCCCTATGAAAAGATATTAGAAATTGTTCGCAGACTTAAAAGGTATGACCCACAATTTTTAATACATTGTGAAGATGAAGCTGTTATGAGCAGTGCCAAAACAAAAATGGAAAACCATAAGAATCCTTTTTCTCATACAATATTGCGTAGTGAAGAATGTGAGAATACTTCTGTTGATAAAATAATAGATATTTGCAAATTAACACAAACTTATATTCATATTGTACATGTATCGACTTCAGATTCATTAGGCCAGATTCAATTATCAAAAAGGGAATGTCCAATTACATCAGAGGTTACACCACAATATATTTTTTATAATTCTGATATTTTACAATGTGATAAAGGATATCGATTTGTAACAACTCCACCTTTACGTGATGAAACCTGTAGAAATTATATGGAATTAAAATTGGCAATGGGTTATCCTGATATAATAGCTTCAAATCATAAAGCATATCTAAAAATCGATAAAGACAACTTTAAAGAAGACTATCGTTCAGTACCTTCTGGTTTACCTGCTATGGGAGCAATTCTTCCGTTATTCTATGATTTATTAATCAAAAAACATGGGTGGGATTTACCTCGATTGATGCAGAAATTAGCAACAAATCCTGCACGAATGGCGAAAATCTATCCTCAAAAAGGTGCAATTGTAAAAGGTGCTGATGCAGATTTTGTAGTATTTAATCCAAATGGAACATCCCAAAAAATTATTAGTTCATTAGCAGATGTCTATAATCCTTGGGAATCTTTTAGTACCCATATCAATATCAAAAGCGTGTATTTAAGGGGTCAAAAGGTAGTAGAAAATGGGAAAATATTAAATCCAGAAGTCCCCTCAGGCAAACCATTGTGCATCACTTCATAAATAATTAATCTTTTTCCTTATCATACCGATAATGAAATAAGGAGAGTTTATGAAGAAAGCTCTTAATTTTATATTATTTTGGCTGTTTGTTTTAATATTAACAGCTCAAATAAATGATCCATGGTTCTCACCAGTATATATTGGTGGAGGAATGAGTTTAGTTGCTAAAGTTCAAATCAATGGGGTAGATGCCTCGACTGATGATGTATTATCTGTATTTGTAAATCAAGAGTTGAGAGCTAAAACAAATCTAATCAATTATACTCCTCCTGTTAGCGGAGTTGGAAGAGTCTTTTTAATACAAACTGTCAATCCAAATGAAGTTATGACTTTTAAAGTATGGGATAATTCTGCTCAAATGATATACATTTGTAATACTACAATCCAATCTAACCCTGGAGGTACTGTTGGAAGTTATCCAAACAATATCTTTCTGATAAATTGTACTACCCCAACTCATACGATAACTGGGCAAATCACCTTAAATAACCAACCTTTATCAAATATTCAGTTCCAGATAGAAAACTCTTCATTTAGTTATTCTTTATACAACTATAAATGCAGTAAAACAGACATAAACGGGAATTATGCACTTCCTGGAATACCTAGTCAGGCTTCTCTAACTTTTAGACCTGTTAATGAACTCTATCAGTTTACTCCTAATTCTCAAATATTAAACAATATTGATTCAAATCATACACAAAATTTTAGTGCAAACTTGTTAGTGACTCATTTTGTGAGTGGATATATATTTAGAGAAGGACAGGGAATTAGCGGTGCAATTATTACATCAGGGGATTTTCAAGCAATTAGCAATCAAGAAGGGTTTTATCAGTTAAGTTTGATTCATGGAACCTCTCCAAGATTGACCGTTACTAAAACTGGATGGGAATTTAATCCGTCTTTTATACAATTATCAAATTTAGATGAAGATTTACCTAACCAAAACTTTACAGCTTCTGAAGTTTATTTTACTATTAATGGGTCAACATCTCTCCCTCAAACTATCCTGTCTGTTCAAAGTAGTAATCAAAATATATATGCTTCGGTTGAATCAGATGAAAATGGAGTTTTTACTATCCCAAATATTAAATACAATGACTCTATTGTGATCACTCCTGCAAAAGAAGGATACTCCTTTATTCCCTTAAGCCGTACTTTTAATAATATTTTGTCTGATCAGATTTGTAACTTCAATCATGAAATTGCTCAGTTTACTATGAGTGGTTATGTCTTGTTAGATAATCAGCCATTACAAAGTGTTACTATAGAAACCGCGACTCAGCAGGTTAATACTAATCTTAATGGATTTTATACTTTTACTATGCCATATTACTCAAACTTCACGATAACTCCAAGAAAAATTGGTTATACCTTTACACCAATATCATCCACAATTACGATGCTAAGTACAAATCAGACAATAAACTTTTCTGCAAGTTTATTACCACAATATACTCTTAGCGGTTATGTAAGGATTTCTGATAATATACCTGTGCCAGCCTGTACAGTTTCTACTCCTACAAACAGTGTTTTAACTGATCAAAATGGATTTTATAGTCTCAGCCAGTATCAAAGCAATGAATCGGTTGTTTTGCAAATACAAAAGTATGGGTTTCAGTTTAGCCCTGCTCAGTATATTTTGCCCAATATAATGCAAGATAACGATCAACTAGACTTTACTGCCACTTATAATAATTATACTTTATCAGGAATGATTTCAGGAGCAGATTCTGTATTAGTCAATCTTTCTGGATCAGACTCAAGTTCAATAACAACTTCTTTTGATCATAGTTTTCAGTTCAATTTTATCCCTTATTTATCTTCAGTTTCGATTACCCCTTCCAAAGCACATTATCATTTTGATCCAGTATCAAGGATAATCAATCCAGTTGAATCAAATATTAATAATTTAAATTTTACTGCACTGATTGATCAGTATGATATAACAGTTCTGGTACTTCACCATGGAGCTCCTTTAAGTAATGTTCAGGTGAATTATAATGGGAACATCTCTTATACAAATCAAAATGGTCAATTAGTCTTTCCTGTGAATCACGGAAGTAATTGTACTATTCAGGTATCGAAACCAGGTTATTTTTTTGTAACACCTTCAATAACTTTATCTCAAATCAGTAATAGCCAATCTGTTCAATTTACAACCAGAAATCCCATGCAGTATACAATTAGTGGTTTTGTAACGGATACTAATAATCTTCCTATCTCAAATGTAGCAGTTTTATCTACATATCCTGTCGTTTATACAAATGCTCAGGGGGGGTTCTCTCTATCTGTTCAAGAAAATTCAAATATTGAAATTACACCTCAGAAAAATGGATATCAATTTACCCCTACAACTGTCTCTTATAATTCAATTACCGAGAATAAAGTTCAGAATTTTTTGGGAACTATCAGATATCTTTCTGTGTCTGGGACAATCTTGTATAATGAAATAGGATTAGTAAATGTTAATGTAGGATATAATTCATATTTTACGAATACTGATGTGAATGGGAATTATACTTTTTCTATTCCTTATGGGAGTAATGTAACTATAAAACCAGATAATATAGGTTACTGTTTTACTCCTGATAGTTTATTTATTTCTAACATTACGACAGACTTATCTGATATCAATTTTATTGCTCAAAGGCAAAGACTGCAAATCAGAGGATTGGTTAAATTAGCTAATCAACCTTTACCTAATGTAAGAATAACCTCTATGGATTCAACTTTAGAAGTGATTACCAATTCTCAGGGGAGATATCAATATCCTGCATTTTATGGTGATAATATTGTTTTAATACCATTATTGGATGGATATGGATTTGACCCTGCATCATATACTTTAAATAATGTCATTGCTGACAGAGATAGCATAAATTTTTCTGCTATTGCTTATGTAACCCCTGTTCAATTTATGCCTTCTGAAGGTCTTTATTATGCCCCAATTAATGTTCAAATGACTTCTGCCACTCCAAATGCCTCTATTTATTATACGATAGATGGAACAGAACCGACTGCTATGTCCACTTTATACATTCAGCCTCTTCCATGCCCTCTTAACAGCCAATGGATTATTAAAGCTAAAGCTTATAAAACTGGTTATCTGCCATCAATCACAAATACAGTTCATTATGTTATTACTGGACAAAGTCTATATCCTCTTGTTAATTATGAAAGCGGTATGTATAATCATTCTCTTAATGTAGAAATAATTTCTCCAGATTCCAGTCAGATATATTATACTTTAGACGGAACTGAACCTACAGAAGCAAGCCCTATATATCAAATCCCCATATTTGTTAATAATGATCTCATTCTAAAAGCTCGTGCTTTTAAAATGAATTTTTTACCAAGCCAGACAAAAACCTGCCTATATACTTTTGATCATAATATGTCATTTAATCTACCCGATTCTATTTTTATTCAACAAACTGGGTCTCTTTCTCTTAACCTATTAAATTATCTTACAGATTCTGTGAGTGGTACTCATCCTTATAGCGTGGATGTTTTTGCATCAAACCATATAAATTATTCTCTAAACAATATGATTTTAACTTTAAGTAGTCTGGATGATTGGTATGGCTCTGAAACTATTAATATTGCCATC
This sequence comes from Cloacimonadales bacterium (SeqCode), assembly GCA_963678255.2. GTDB lineage: Bacteria > Cloacimonadota > Cloacimonadia > Cloacimonadales > WRIO01. Next base: position 40,203 of record OY782778.1, on the reverse strand, counting down.
AATTTATACAATGGTCAACGTGCAAGTAAAAGAAAGTATAGACAATTAGTGAATGATAGCTTAAGAGTTATTATTGTACCAGATAATTATCCTCCAACTATAATGTCTTACCAACCTCTTGAAAATCCAGTAAATATTGGACTTAATCAAATTATAAATTTTATTGTTACGGCTAATGATCCTGATGATCCCTTACATTATAATTGGTTTGTCAATAATGTCCTACAAAGCTCTGATCAATCATCTTTTAGTTATTATGCTACAAATTCAGGAACTTATCATATTCGCTGTGAGATTTCTGATTTAAGAGTAACAGTCATTCAAGCTTGGGTTGTAAATGTGTCTTTGAATAATGAAGATGTAAATTCTCTCCCGCATAAAACTGCTTTATTTCAGAACTATCCCAATCCTTTTAATCCAGAAACTTGCTTTAATTATTCTTTAGCAAAAGATGCTTTTATTGAAATACAAGTCTTTGATATAAAAGGTAAAAAAGTTAAAAGTTTAGTTAAGGGCTTTAAAAAGAAAGGCAATTATTCTATCAAATGGGATGGCAAATCTGATCATGGGATTTCTTTGCCTTCTGGAATTTATCTTTACAAAATGATGGGATCAGATTTTATGGAAACAAAAAAAGCAATCTTGCTTAAATAGAGGGAATATGTCAAACATTGACCTAAAAGTTTTTAATGCTATTAATGATCTCAAAAATGGTTATAACTGCACTCAATCAGTATTTCGTCAATATTGCAAAGATCTTAACTTCTCTGAAGAAATTGCCATGAAGATCGCTACTGGATTTGGTGGCGGAATGCGTATTGGTCATACTTGTGGTGTAATTACCGGAGCTATTATGGTTTTGGGTTTATATTTCGCTAATTATGATAAAAATGAAAATGCTAAGGAAGAAACTAACCAGATAGTTCGTGAATTTACAAATGAGTTCTTATCTATTCATCCATCTACCTGCTGTAAAGTGCTTATTGGATATGATACCGGAACTATTGAAGGTAGAGAAAAAGCTGCTGAACTTGGAATATTCAAAGAAGTATGTCCTAAATTGATAGAAACCTCTATTCGTCTCTTAGAAAAAAGAATCAATCCTTAGTTACATGTAAACATGGAGCTAAGGTGGCAAGTAGTTATAGAATTAACCTGATTTATTAATAAATATAACCGATAATAATTATATACTTCTCATTTCAATTGACAAATTTACTCCTCTTTGTAATTTGTTCTTATCTCTTAAGTCTGATACCTAAGGCTTTCTGCTATGGTTTATGACCAATGGGTTAATCTTGAAAAGGATTAATCTCCCGGATTTGGAAAGGAGTTTAGAATGAATAATGCGATTATTAATTTACCGCGCCCTGTCAACGAACACGTAAAAAACTATTTGAAAAATTCTTCTGAAAGAATTCTTTTACAAAAGGAACTTTCAAGACAAATGAACACTGCCATTAAGATCCCTCTCATTATTGGAGGAAAAAGGATATTCACCTCAAAAACTAAAACTATTATTTGCCCTCATGACCATCAAAAAATATTGGGTACGTATTGTGAAGCTGGCCCAGTTGAAATTGAGTTGGCTATTAATGAAGCTTTGAAAGCTCAAGCAGTATGGCATGCTATGGATTGGGAACAAAGGGCAGCTGTTTTTTTAAAAGCTGCTGATTTGATTTCAAATAAATACTCTGCTATTCTAAATGCTGCGACTATGTTAAATCAATCCAAAAATATGTTTCAGGCTGAGATTGATTCCACTTGTGAAGTTGCTGACTTCTTTAGATTCAATGCCCATTTCATGCAACAAATTTATAAATCTCAACCCATTTCTTCTCCTGGAGTATGGAATAGGGTTGAATACAGACCATTAGATGGATTTGTTGTTGCGATTTCTCCCTTTAATTTTACTGCGATTGCTGCTAATCTCGCTTCTGCTCCCGCCTTGATGGGTAATGTGGTATTATGGAAACCTGCTAGTACCTCCATTTTATCAAATTACTATCTGATGGAATTGTACGAAGAAGCGGGTATTCCCCCTGGAGTCATCAATTTTATCCCTTGCAGTGGATCATCTTTAGCAAATACAGCTCTTATCCATCCTGAATTAGCGGGGGTTCATTTCACCGGATCAACAAATACTTTTAATTCAATTTGGCGAAATGTGGCTGATCATCTTTCTATTTATAAAAACTACCCTAAGCTTGTTGGCGAAACTGGCGGTAAAGACTATATTTTCGCCCATGAGTCTTGTGACATTGATAGCTTGGCGATCGCTTTAATAAAAGGCTCTTTTGAGTACCAGGGACAGAAATGTTCTGCTTGCTCAAGAGCATATATACCTCAAAAGATTTGGGGTTCTGTAAAAGAAAAATTGCTAAAGGAACTCTCTGGCTTAAAAATGGGTGATGTCTCTGATCATAACAATTTTATTAATGCTGTGATTGATGAAAAAAGTTATTATAATACCCTGAATTACATTGATAAAGCTAAAACTTCTGATGAAGCTGAAATATTGTTTGGTGGGAATGGCAATATGGAAAAGGGCTATTTTATCGAACCAACTGTTATTGTCACGACTAATCCTCATTTTGTGACTATGCGGGAAGAAATTTTTGCCCCTGTTCTAACTATCTATATTTATTCAGATGAAGAATATGAAAATACCTTGGATTTAGTGGATAAAACTTCACCTTATGCTTTGACTGGAGCAATATTTGCCAAAGATAGAGCTGTGATTTGTGATCTGACAAACAAACTATCCTTTACTGCTGGAAATTTCTATATTAATGACAAACCCACAGGCGCTGTCGTGGGTCAACAACCCTTTGGTGGGGGAAGAGCCTCTGGTACCAATGATAAAGCAGGGAGTCATTTAAATCTTCTTAGATGGGTAAACACTCGTACAATTAAAGAAACCTTTGCTCCTCAACATCATTGGAAGTACGACTATATGGATTAATTTAATAACTAGAGGGTTCATCAATTATATTCAGATGAACCCTCTAAATTTATATAGTAGTGATTTTTCTTTTTAAACTTTGCCACTCTGTTGAAATATTGTAGAATATATTGTAATAATCCTCTATTGAAAATGAACTTGTTGAAATTAATTGATTTGCTAAATTTGCTAAATTATGAAAAGAAAGGTTTAATGAAGATCCTTTTAATGTGTGAGCTAATGAATTTATTCTTTTTAATTCTGAATTTTTAATGGCTGTTTCTATCTCTTGTATATTGGATTCTATTTGAACTGGAGCGATAGACAATAACTCTTTTAACAAGTCTTCATTACCATATAATCTGTTCAAAAGCTCTGTTTTATTAAATTGTTTGATTGAAATATCCTCTTTCAATTCTCTATTCCGATTTACTGAATTTAATAGTATTTTTATGACAATTTCTTTTAACTCTTTAAAATCTATGGGCTTTGAAATAAATTCTGTAATCTCTGCCTCTGTGTACTCGTCTCGATTATCTTGAAAACTTCCTGCTGTTAAGGCTATTATTGGTGTTTGCTCATTAGCATTCTTTTCTAATCTGCGTATCTCCTGACTTAGCTGAAATCCATCCATCCCAGGCATTTGAATGTCAGTAATTATTAGAGATGGTTTATAGTTTTTGTATTGATTTATTGCCTCTAAACCATTACTCGATTCGAATATTTTGAAAGTCGGATTTATCATTAAAAGCATCTTTTTTAATAAAAGCAGACTCATAGGCGTATCTTCTACAATGAGTATCTCTTTGTTCTCTATCTGAGTAGCCCTGGCTAGTTCTTCTTCTTTGTTCTTTTCCTCTGGTTTTAACATTTCTTGAAGCAAAATACTTTTTACCTTCATTAATAAATCAGAGAGATGAATTGGCTTTGAAAGAAGGTGCGATATTTGGTATTCTCGACATTTCTTTATGACCTCTATTGTGTCATTTGTATTATGTATAAGAATTATATTTTGTGATATTCTGTCAGAATTTTCTTTATTTCGTATCATCTTTATTATATCTAAACCGCTTATATAGGGCATTTGATAGTCGATCAAACAAAAATCATATTTATGACAATTCTCCTGTTGTTTAATTGCATCCAAACTGTTATTCACAGATTCTGTGGTTATATCCCAATTATTTAAATATTTCTTAAGTATGGCGAGAATAGTTGAGTTGCTCTCAACGATTAATACTTTTTTGTTCTTAAAAGACTCTTTTGGTTCCTTTGAACTAATATACTCAAGATTAAGTGTAAAGAAAAAACAGCTCCCCTGATCGGTTATACTCTCATAATCTAGAGTTCCCCCAAGTTTGTTCACCAACATGCTTGAGATACTTAAACCCAGTCCTGTTCCTCCATATTTTCTTGATGTCGAAGAATCTGCCTGAGTAAAAGCTGAAAATAACCTCTCTTTATCCTCATCTTTTATTCCTATCCCAGTATCTTGTACTGAAAATGAAAAATCCCCTTGATTATTAATGGACTTATCCTTGCTAAAGGTTACTTTAAATACAATTTCTCCCTTTTCTGTAAACTTTATGGCATTATTTAACAAGTTTACTAATACTTGTTTTAACCTGGTCGGATCTGAAATGATCAAAGATGGTATATAAGGATCAATATCTAGTATTAAATCTAATTTCTTAGAATCTGCTTGATAACTAACGATATCTATTGTTTGTTTTAATAAATCAAATAGGTCAAATTTAACCAGCTCAATATCAAGCTTTCCTGATTCTATTTTTGAAAAATCTAGTATGTCATTTATAATCTCCATCAAGGAATGAGCTGATGTATTCACTTTCTCTGTGAATTCTAGTTGCTCTTCATTCAGCTCTGAATTTAGTAGTAATCCTGTGAATCCTATGACACTGTTCAACGGGGTTCGTATTTCATGACTCATATTGGCAAGAAATTCTGATTTCGCTTTATTCGCATTATCGGCTTGCTCTTTTGCCAATTTATATTGGTTTTGTGACAATCTTAGTTCATGACTGATATCTAAAATTTCTGATTGATATTTGTCTGTTATGGCCATCACTTTCATAAATTTATCTGATAGCTTGATATATGCTTTCGCTGCTATTAAAAAATCCTGACTTATACGCGATGGATCCTTTTCTAAACTAGGTAAAATTTCTTTGAGATGCTTCAATAATGGCTCTGAAACTGAATTCTTCATATTCTTCCTCAATTGCTTATGGGTATAATCTCAAATGGAATGACTAAATCTTCCTTGAATTCTTCCGCTAAGTCTAATGAACGATTATTATCCGCTTCATAAAACCATTTTATCCTGGTATCTTTTTCCTTTAAAAATGAATCGTTAAGAATCTCCAATATATCCAACATACATTTCGTACTGCTCGAATTCATGTACTTCAGTTTAACTTGCAACTCAAAAGTAGTATATTTTGGATATTCTGTCTGAAACCACTTAAAGATCGGTTCAAAAAAATCAAAAGAGTTTTCTGGATAGGATTCTCCCTCTATGATCATGATCCCTGTCTCTTCTTGGAAAATGATTCTCGGAGATGAATTGGTTGATGGAATATTTAACATATATTGACTCCTTTGATACTCACATTTAAACTAAAAAAATCATATTGATCATCTAATGATTCAAAATAAAAATCTAATTGTTGAGAGGCTCTTCTCGAAATATCGATTAAGCCTAATCCCGCCCCTAAAGAACCCGGATTTATTTCTCTACGAAGTTGTTGCTTATACATGATTTTTAAATCTGTCTTATCTGCCTGATTCAATCTATTCAGATACTCTCGTAATGCTGGTACATCTTCCTTTAATATACTATTCCCCGATCGTATGGTATAAAGATCATTCGTGTTGTTAATCATGACAATTGCAGTGCTATGAATCCCTTCATTGATTCCTGTTTTCTTTATATAATTGGTTATATTTTGTGTTTGTTCAACATAAACTGCAAATACATCCGTGATAATGCCTCGATCTAAATGAGCTCCTTCTAGATAACTCTTGGTTGCATTCCCAATTTCTTCAATTATACTGTGATTAAATGGACCATTAAAGCTGATCAAAATTCCTTCTTTACTGAACTCTTCTTTTAACTTTAAAAGATTTTGCATGCTTCTATCCTTTCAATTTTATAATTTAAATCCCATTAACAGAAGATCGTCTTTAGCTTGATGATTGTCCTGATATGAATTTATTATCTTCATTAACTCTTCCTCATATTTGCTAATATCTCGATGATAACTCTGAACAAGGATCTCTTTGAAATGCCTTTTCCCCATCCCATATCCCTTATCGCCAACTGGGAGATCCAATATCCCGTCTGTTATTAAAAAATAAGTAGTTTCTTTATCTATAGCTATTATTTTTTCTTTTAATTCCAAATCCTTTTTTGTACTCTTATATCCAAGATGAACTGATTCTCCTGAATACTCCTGGATTGTTTTGTCTTTTACTCCAATGAATGGCAAGCCCGCTCCTGAAAACTTTATTGTTTGATTTGCGGTATTTACCATACAAAAAGCTATATCAAATCCATTATCAAGATGAGAAAAGTCTGAATGTTTCTTTAAACTCTCCTGTACTAAACTGTGAAGCTTTTGTAGAATTTCGGCACTGGAATGTGGGGAAGACCCTTCCAAGGCTCTATCCAATGCTGAATAGACTAGCATCGTCATGATTGCTCCAGGAACGCCATGCCCTGTACAATCTACTGTACAAACTACAAAACCTTCATCCATCTCTTTGATATAATAAAAATCTCCACCTACTATATCCAAGGGTTTATATAATATAAATGATTCCTTTAAAAACCGATTTAACTCGTCCTTATCGGCTAAAATAGAATTCTGAATCAATTTCGCATACTCGATCGAATCCATCACTCTTTTTTGCGATTCCTGAAGCTCAATATTTGTCTTCAAAAGCTCTATTGTTCTTTTCTCAACCATATCTTCAAGATTTCCTACATATTTTTTTATCTCAGATGACATCATATTAAAAGACTTCCCTAGCCTTCCTATTTCATTATTTGATTCAATGGTTATTTCTGTATCATATGACCCATTTGCAATTTTATCTGTTATCAGGGTTAGTCGCTTTAAAGGTTTTGATATCAATTGATTAAATATAAAATAGATGCTAAATAATATGAATGTAACTGATAGTATAAATATAAATCCAAAAGGTAAAAACTCTTTCACACTGATGATGGATTCTGAATCTATAAATACTAGATTGATCCACCCTAATTCAGGTATTATATCCAAGGCACAAAGAACTTTCTTCTTATTCAATGTAAGATTGATTAATTGAACGGTTGAGTTAGGACTATCCAGTTTTTCAATTGCTGTCTTCAAAACTGTGTGCTCTGTTGGATTTTTTAAGAGATGATATAATGTGATTTTATCCTTATCATTTTTGACTCTGCCATTGTGCTCAACTATCTGTCTGTCCTTATATGCTTGGATTTCTCCCTTTTTATTGATAATGATCGTATTGATCCCAGGACTCTTATGTTCTACTATTGATCCAAGAAATTCTGTTATATCCATTCCTGAACCTGCCACTCCCAAAGCTTCTTCTCTTGAATCTCTCACAATGACATTAATCCAAAGTTTGACCGCATCTAGTACGGTATCATAATTTACATTAAGAGAGTAATCAATGTTACTCTTTATTGTATCAAAAAACCAGCGATCCTCAGCACTGTTTTCTTTTAGATGCATATCCGGTTTTGAAAAATTATTGATATAATAATTGTGACTCTTTCTTACTGCTAAAAAAATGATCTTTGAACTAAAAAATTTATGATAACTTAATAAAGACCAATTGGCTTGTTTTCTTAATTGCTCATTATTCTCATCTTGCATCCATTGTTTTATCTGTGTATCATCAGCTAATTTCCTGCTTAATATTAATTCTCTATCTATTATGGCGACAATTCTGTTCTTTTCTAATCTGTTTTGTGCGATGGCAAAACGACTAACATAATCTTTCCTGATGGCTTGAGTTCTGAAAAATAAAAAGACAATCGTTAACATAGCGGTTATAACATAGATTAAAAAAATTATGGTCAAAAACATTCTTCTCAGAGACTGCTTGTATTTCTGGATTAACTTAATCATATTCAACCTTTACAACTATATTAGTATATTTCTTACTTATGGTTTACATAACCTTCCTTATGGGAATAACCGCTGCCTCGCTTTCTCCTTCAATTGATTTATCTACGCATATCCTTATTTGTTCTTTATTGCTCCTGAATCTAATTCACACTGCTCTCTGGTATCACCTGCCCGTTCTCTATCCGAAATACCTGCCATTGATTGCCTCGTACTTTTTTCGGAATCTCAAAGGTATTTAATAATCGCCCATTCCCATATACTTTCACATGAGCTTTGGATTTGGATAAGGCTTTCGATTCTCTGTCTTGACGATTGTCATAGTCCTCTACAAAGTATTCATAGATTGCGTTTGTTTCTATTTTATCTATGGTTATCGTTTCAGGTCCGTATCCATCTCGATCATCTCGGTCAAGTCGGCCTGACCCATCATGAAGTGTTTTCATCCCTCTGTATGAAATCGTATAAGATCCTTCTTTTCTAAAATTTGCATCAAGATCACGAGGTTTTTTTGACCAATCAAGGATTACTCTAAATTGATTTATCGCCATGACTGGAGATATACTAAACCTGTTAAAAAAGAGTGTACCTGCCATCACTTCTACTTCAAATTCTGAAGTAATATAATCAGGTGATTTAAAAACTAGTTTCTGAAAATAGTTATCCTCTGTGGGCTCAAAAGATACTTTCCCCTCATTATCTGTTATAAATGTGCCTATATCTTCAAATGTTACCTGTGCTTTTGCTATGGGTTGACCATTCAATGCATTATAAAAATAGATATTCATTTGACCCGTTTCCATTTCGTCCATTGCATCTTCTGACATATCCTTTACTTCTGGTCTGGGTGGATTAACGGCTAAGAGTGAATAAATGATTAATAAACTCATTAATATTAATACTATCTTACGCATAAATACTCCTTATTTATCTTTTAACCAGTTTTCTATCGTTGTTTTTAAATTTTGATCCTCTACGTTATTTTTTAAATTGATCATGTTTTGTATCAGTGCATTATCCTGTGTCAATAGGTATTGGGTTTCAAATTGTTTAAATTTTGATTTGTGATAAGCATTGTTTTCATTGAGTTGATAAAACATTTCTGTTGAACGGGAAAATAAATGATTGGCAAGACGAATATCATTCTTTTCCATTATGATCAAACCTTTAAAATAGTTATCTGTTGCCAAATTGTAATAATTCTGATCAAGATAATCTATATCATAGGCTTTATTAAAACTTTCCAGAGAACGATCCCATTCTTTTAAATCATAATATGATAAACCAACTGCATAATATGCAAATGATAATGAACTTAAGGAATGAAACTTATTCTTTTTAAAAAGGCTAAACTGCTTGTCAGCTAACTCTTTTGTATTTTTTAAATGAGAATGAGATATCTTGTTTTGTTTATTCAAAAGCATGCATTTCCAAGAATACTTTCTTAACAGTTGCTCTGGTTCATTATCCTTCATTTTATTCAGAACGATTGCCAAAGAATCATATTCTGCTGACTTATAATAACTTTGGATTTTAAGCATATTGTATTCATTCACCAAAAATTTCTTTTTTAATAATCCAGTTTCAGCATAAATATCAGCCATTATTTTATTAAATTCTGAAGATTTATTCAAAGCTAAGTATTGCTTGGCAACTCCTAGTTTAGATTTTACCACACCTTCCCTGTCATCAATTAATGCATATTTATTCATGGATAATTCAAAATAATATTTTGAAGAAATGTAATTCTTTGATTTTTCCATACTCAACGCTTTTTGAAATAGCTGATTCGCTTCACTTTTTACAGGATTGTTAATGACAGCTTTTTTAGGAAGACTTGAACAAGCGCTGACTAATACACAAAGAATAATATAGATTATTTTTTTCATAATTCACCTACGGCATTTCATCTGGACGTTGATTTCCGGTTGGATTTTGTAATGGCAAGTCTTTATGAATACCGCCACGAATGAAAGGATGGTTATTAACCCCTTCTAAAGTCTTTTGGGCTTTACCTAGAGTTTGTTTGGTTTCATTGATCATAGAGCTGATTTCAGGACTTTGAGACTCAAAATATAAGAGTATCTTTTGCATTTCTATCAGATTTTGATTCAGAGTTTCAAAGAGAATTCTCATGGGCTGAATGATATTCTTTTCCTGAGGGTCAATCATTTTAACGGCTAAACCTTCGGGATTAGAATATGTTTTCACTAAATTGTCTGTCGATTGAAGAGTTTTGTTCATTAAATCAGCAGTATCATTAAGCTTTTCTGACACATTTGCTAATTGATTGAGGATTCTGAATAAATCTCCATCGTTAGGTTGATATTCTTTATTCAATTTTCCGATTGTTTCATTGATTAACCGTAAAGTTTTCTCTAAATTTTCTGATGAATTAGCTACATGGTATAGGGTTCTGAATACACTCCCCTGATCCTGATTATTATCTCTGTTCAAATTATATAAAAATTGATTAAAATTAGAAACAATTGAAGAAACGATATCTCCTGAAATCTGAATATTACTCTTAGCTATAAGCATCTTCCCTACCGCTGTATTCAATTCTGGAATTAATGCTTTTTCTTTGCAGATTAATCGTAAATCTGGCCCCTGTATCAATTCTATTGAACTTTTATTCGATAAAGGATTCGTTGTCTTTCTTAATACTGAATTGACTACTATTTTCTTTCTATATGGCTCATAAACTATAAATTCAGCATCTATCATATTCTGATCACTTAGATTGAATGATTTTATTTCACCAATTTCAAAACCTTTGAATATTATCGGTGTCTTTGTGGTTAGTCCAATTGCATCATTAAAAACTGTTTTAAATGTAAATTTCTTTATAAAAAGCTTCCGATTTACTGCTATGGAATAGAACGTTATCAATAGAATTACCACTGCTATAAAAACAAAAAATCCAACTATCTTACTAGTGTACTTAAATTTATAATTCATATTTATTCCCTGACTAAATAAAAAGATATTTCATTGACTTTGTCAAGCAAAAGTTTTGAATGTTACTTTCTCTTCTTGAAGAGACTGTCCAAAATATATTGACTCTCATTAAGCCTCTCTCGGTCTTATAGGTTAGAAAAGTGAACCTATATGCTTTCCATCTTTACCAAACAGGCAACAGCCTGATATGAGCTCTTATCTGCAAATCTCTGATTTGCCTGTGTTGCCGACACCTGTTTCTTAGAATTTCTTAACATTTCTTTCTGTTTTTGTTTTTGATAATATCTCGTAGAGACGCAATGCTTTGCGTCTCTATCAATTGCACATAATACCTGTTAAATTTACATAAATAAGACAATGCTTTGCGTCTCATCAATTATACACAACTCCTGTTTAATTGAACGTAAATAAGACAATGCTTTACCTCATAATTTAACTTACCCATTGGCAAGCTATGGCGGAGCCTCTGAGAGTGACTGGAGATTAAATAGCATACCATCAAAAAAATACAGATATTTATATTTCAATGAAAAGAGATAAAAATCAAGATCCCCGATAGGGGTTTTCCGGGCTTGAACTTTCTTTGCTTCCGTTTATTTTGTATCAAGACAAAAGAAATGAAGATTACATTTATTAATATTTGTCATGTTGAAGCAATTCACCAACGAAGAAGCTTGACTTTTATCTCCTATGAAACACCTTGTGTATTTGTCTTATTTAATTCTATCTAATATAAAATCCTTATTTAACTATAATTTTATTGTTTTATGATATAAAATATTTTGCACTTATGCTATTAAATCTATTTAATCTCCTATTCGGGATAATATTTTTTCAAATATCTCACCAGTTATCAAAACAAAAAAGCATAAGCAACCAAGCTCCTATACGGGGATTTATCCACCAATGATAAAACGGCCTTTTGCAAAATATTTTTTTAATTAAACTACTTGTTTGATTTCATAACCAAGTTTTTTTGCCAATTTTTTAAAGTTATCTTCCATTTTCTTTCTATTCAATTCTTCATAAAAATTTTCTCCTAATTCAGAATAGGATTTTTTATATCGAATCATTGTATAATAGATAACTGCTATTTTTCTGCCTGTAGCTGTTATTGCCTTCTGATAACCAATTTGTGCCATCTTTTTACGGAAAAATGCACCTAAATAACTATGGCTGTTTCTCAATGTAGTTGCACATTGTCGAAAAATTGAAGCTGCATTACTTTGAACTTTATTTGTACTATTTTGAAAAACTGTCCCTCCGGTTATTCTATGATTCGGAGATAATCCAAGCCAAGATGTAAAATTTTTACTATTTTTCCATTTACTCATATCAAAGCCTGTCTCTCCAATTAACTTTTCTACTGATAGTATATTAAGACCAGGTATCTCACATAAGTCAACACCTATTGCTTGAACGATGTTATGATTAATATCATTACTATCATTTTCTTCAATTGAAATATTGTCCTCATCAATTGGTTGACTCATTAATAAAAATAAATTATTAATCTGTGAATCTGTCTCTTCAATTTTTGATAAGAAAAATTCATAAAAATTTACTGCCTGTTTGAGAATGTACAGTTGTTCAAATTGCAGACTACCACTCAATGCTTTAATGATCTCTTCATTACTTTTTTTTACACCTTTCTTTTTATATGACACAAGAACTTCAGGATTTGTCTCTCCTGAAAGTATTGCTTTTATTATACTCATTCCTGTCTTGCCAGTAATGTCAGAAATGACTTGATGAAGATAAAAGTTCATTAGAGTTAAGGCTTTTTGCATATGCTGGATATGTATGTTATTCTCTTTAACTAATTTGTCTCTATAACGAGTTAATACTTTTATTTCTCGTATATTCTTCTCCGGAATAAATGAGGGTGTTAGGAGACCATAGGAATGTAATTTTCTCAGCCAATCACAATCAAATTTATCTGTTTTCTTTCTACCTGGTGCATTTTTAACATGTTTTGCATTGCATAAACTTAATTTAAAACCTCTTGATTCAAGTATTTCATAGAGGGGAATCCAATAGATTCCGGTTGATTCCATTGCCACTGTTGTTACTTTGCAAGAAGTTAACCAATCAGCTATAGCATTTAAATCGCAGGTATAAGAACCAAACTTGCGTATATGATCTTCACAAATAGTAGGAGATACACTTACCCAATTTTCTTTGGAACCAATATCGATTCCTGCAGAGTGATGATTGATTACTGAAATTTCGTTAGATGCTGATTCAATTTTCTCATTTTTTTTTCTCATTTTAAGTCCCTCCTTTTTGATCATAAATACAACATTTTGATACTAATTGTCAAAAATATTTTGATTTTTACAGAGATATAACAAGGTGTTTCATTTTTACCAAACAGGCAACAGCCTGATATGAGCTTTTATCTATTATCGGCAAATTCTCGATTTGCCATTATCTGTAGTGCGTCAGCACTACCATTATCTTCTCAAACAGTTATCATTTTTGAAAAGGACAATCTCAAAACTAGGTGTTTCATTTTTACCAAACAGGCAACAGCCTGATATGAGCTTTTATCTGCAAATCCTCGATTTGCCTATTACTCTTTTCCTCTTTGAAATAACAAGCTTGATTATGAAATAAAAGAGAGTTAATATTTTTACGGCTAAAGTGTAAGTTGGGATTTTCGATATAAAAATAAACCTGCTGATGTAGGCATCTGTTTAAAAGATAGGAATTGGGGATAAAAGGAATAATTCTCATTTGAATACAAAGATAAACATTCAGTTGTCTAAACTTTTGCAAAAAGACTTCTGGTATCTGATCTTTTATTTTACTAAGCAGACCGTGTTTATTCAAATAATGGGTAATCTTTAAAAAAACAGAGTAGGCAGACATATACTTAGCTCGTCTTGCCCTTCCTCTCTTTTTATAAATGCGAGTATAACTTGCCAGATCTTTTTTAAAGGACTCTGGTAATATTTGCCAAACTGATAGTGTGTATTGTTGCATTGAAACAATGTTGTCATGTTGTTGCCTTGCCTTAACCGTGACATAATTCCTGCCGATACATACTCTGCCTTCATCGAAATAACTATAAACGATCCCATCCTTTTCTCCACCTTTGGGAAATTGATTTGTTCCTGGTTTAAAATAGACTTTCATTTTTCCTCCTTAAAAAATAGTACCCTCTATATATATAAGGGGAGCAGTTTTGTTAAAATTATGTTTAGTTATTTGTAAAATTGCTCTTAAATGCTTGTTATATATACAGAAAAAAATATTAAAAAAATATTATTACTCACGTTCTTACCCCCCAAAATGTGTATTTTTCTCCCCCTTGCTAAATTTTTTTTATTTTTTTTATTTTTTTCCCAAAACCCCTATTTAATCCCCAATCAACTGTATTAAAAGAACTTCGTATCTACCCATTTTTTCTATATACCGAGTTCCAACAGTTATCCTATATTTTTTTCACCAGAATTACCCTCCTAATTATTACTTTATATTCCGAAACAAAACCCACCTCTTCCCTACTGCTTGCTTACTCCTCCCTTGGAGCTTACAAGCTTTTTTACTTATCCAGATAATTCCATATCTTTCTGTTTTTGTTTTTGATAATATTTCGTAGAGACGCAATGCTTTGCTTCTCTATAATTCACACAACACCTGTTTATTTTAACAAAAATAAGACAATGCTTTGCGTCTCAACAATTGCACGCCCTCTATTATCTATTATCTGCGATGTATCAATGCCGCTTTTATCTCCTATGAAACACCTTGTGTATTTGTCTTATTTAATTCTATCTAATATAAAATCCTTATTTAACTATAATTTTATTGTTTTATGATATAAAATATTTTGCACTTATGCTATTAAATCTATTTAATCTCCTATTCGGGATAATATTTTTTCAAATATCTCACCAGTTATCAAAACAAAAAAGCATAAGCAACCAAGCTCCTATACGGGGATTTATCCACCAATGATAAAACGGCCTTTTGCAAAATATTTTTTTAATTAAACTACTTGTTTGATTTCATAACCAAGTTTTTTTGCCAATTTTTTAAAGTTATCTTCCATTTTCTTTCTATTCAATTCTTCATAAAAATTTTCTCCTAATTCAGAATAGGATTTTTTATATCGAATCATTGTATAATAGATAACTGCTATTTTTCTGCCTGTAGCTGTTATTGCCTTCTGATAACCAATTTGTGCCATCTTTTTACGGAAAAATGCACCTAAATAACTATGGCTGTTTCTCAATGTAGTTGCACATTGTCGAAAAATTGAAGCTGCATTACTTTGAACTTTATTTGTACTATTTTGAAAAACTGTCCCTCCGGTTATTCTATGATTCGGAGATAATCCAAGCCAAGATGTAAAATTTTTACTATTTTTCCATTTACTCATATCAAAGCCTGTCTCTCCAATTAACTTTTCTACTGATAGTATATTAAGACCAGGTATCTCACATAAGTCAACACCTATTGCTTGAACGATGTTATGATTAATATCATTACTATCATTTTCTTCAATTGAAATATTGTCCTCATCAATTGGTTGACTCATTAATAAAAATAAATTATTAATCTGTGAATCTGTCTCTTCAATTTTTGATAAGAAAAATTCATAAAAATTTACTGCCTGTTTGAGAATGTACAGTTGTTCAAATTGCAGACTACCACTCAATGCTTTAATGATCTCTTCATTACTTTTTTTTACACCTTTCTTTTTATATGACACAAGAACTTCAGGATTTGTCTCTCCTGAAAGTATTGCTTTTATTATACTCATTCCTGTCTTGCCAGTAATGTCAGAAATGACTTGATGAAGATAAAAGTTCATTAGAGTTAAGGCTTTTTGCATATGCTGGATATGTATGTTATTCTCTTTAACTAATTTGTCTCTATAACGAGTTAATACTTTTATTTCTCGTATATTCTTCTCCGGAATAAATGAGGGTGTTAGGAGACCATAGGAATGTAATTTTCTCAGCCAATCACAATCAAATTTATCTGTTTTCTTTCTACCTGGTGCATTTTTAACATGTTTTGCATTGCATAAACTTAATTTAAAACCTCTTGATTCAAGTATTTCATAGAGGGGAATCCAATAGATTCCGGTTGATTCCATTGCCACTGTTGTTACTTTGCAAGAAGTTAACCAATCAGCTATAGCATTTAAATCGCAGGTATAAGAACCAAACTTGCGTATATGATCTTCACAAATAGTAGGAGATACACTTACCCAATTTTCTTTGGAACCAATATCGATTCCTGCAGAGTGATGATTGATTACTGAAATTTCGTTAGATGCTGATTCAATTTTCTCATTTTTTTTTCTCATTTTAAGTCCCTCCTTTTTGATCATAAATACAACATTTTGATACTAATTGTCAAAAATATTTTGATTTTTACAGAGATATAACAAGGTGTTTCATTTTTACCAAACAGGCAACAGCCTGATATGAGCTCCTATGAAACACCTTGTGTATTTGTCTATTTAATTCTATCTAATATAAAATCCTTATTTAACTATAATTTTAATGTTTTATGATATAAAATATTTTGCACTTATGCTATTAAATCTATTTAATCTCCTATTCGGGATAATATTTTTTCAAATATCTCACCAGTTATCAAAACAAAAAAGCATAAGCAACCAAGCTCCTATACGGGGATTTATCCACCAATGATAAAACGGCCTTTTGCAAAATATTTTTTTAATTAAACTACTTGTTTGATTTCATAACCAAGTTTTTTTGCCAATTTTTTAAAGTTATCTTCCATTTTCTTTCTATTCAATTCTTCATAAAAATTTTCTCCTAATTCAGAATAGGATTTTTTATATCGAATCATTGTATAATAGATAACTGCTATTTTTCTGCTTGTAGCTGTTATTGCCTTCTGATAACCAATTTGTGCCATCTTTTTACGGAAAAATGCACCTAAATAACTATGGCTGTTTCTCAATGTAGTTGCACATTGTCGAAAAATTGAAGCTGCATTACTTTGAACTTTATTTGTACTATTTTGAAAAACTGTCCCTCCGGTTATTCTATGATTCGGAGATAATCCAAGCCAAGATGTAAAATTTTTACTATTTTTCCATTTACTCATATCAAAGCCTGTCTCTCCAATTAACTTTTCTACTGATAGTATATTAAGACCAGGTATCTCACATAAGTCAACACCTATTGCTTGAACGATGTTATGATTAATATCATTACTATCATTTTCTTCAATTGAAATATTGTCCTCATCAATTGGTTGACTCATTAATAAAAATAAATTATTAATCTGTGAATCTGTCTCTTCAATTTTTGATAAGAAAAATTCATAAAAATTTACTGCCTGTTTGAGAATGTACAGTTGTTCAAATTGCAGACTACCACTCAATGCTTTAATGATCTCTTCATTACTTTTTTTTATACCTTTCTTTTTATATGACACAAGAACTTCAGGATTTGTCTCTCCTGAAAGTATTGCTTTTATTATACTCATTCCTGTCTTGCCAGTAATGTCAGAAATGACTTGATGAAGATAAAAGTTCATTAGAGTTAAGGCTTTTTGCATATGCTGGATATGTATGTTATTCTCTTTAACTAATTTGTCTCTATAACGAGTTAATACTTTTATTTCTCGTATATTCTTCTCCGGAATAAATGAGGGTGTTAGGAGACCATAGGAATGTAATTTTCTCAGCCAATCACAATCAAATTTATCTGTTTTCTTTCTACCTGGTGCATTTTTAACATGTTTTGCATTGCATAAACTTAATTTAAAACCTCTTGATTCAAGTATTTCATAGAGGGGAATCCAATAGATTCCGGTTGATTCCATTGCCACTGTTGTTACTTTGCAAGAAGTTAACCAATCAGCTATAGCATTTAAATCGCAGGTATAAGAACCAAATTTGCGTATATGATCTTCACAAATAGTAGGAGATACACTTACCCAATTTTCTTTGGAACCAATATCGATTCCTGCAGAGTGATGATTGATTACTGAAATTTCGTTAGATGCTGATTCAATTTTCTCATTTTTTTTTCTCATTTTAAGTCCCTCCTTTTTGATCATAAATACAACATTTTGATACTAATTGTCAAAAATATTTTGATTTTTACAGATATATAACAAGGTGTTTCATTTTTACCAAACAGGCAACAGCCTGATATGAGCTCCTATGAAACACCTTGTGTATTTGTCTATTTTAATTAATTAATCCATAAAATATATTAAATATCCAGGTATCAAGACAAAAGTAATGAACAATACTATCTCAAAGAAATATCCATATCTTCTCCAATAGATGTCAATTTTTTAAAAGGACAATCTCAAAACAAGGTGTTTCATTTTTACCAAACAGGCAACAGCCTGATATGAGCTCCTATGAAACACCTTGTGTATTTGTCTATTTTAATTAATTAATCCATAAAATATATTAAATATCCAGGTATCAAGACAAAAGTAATGAACAATACTATCTCAAAGAAATATCCATATCTTCTCCAATAGATGTCAATTTTTTAAAAGGACAATCTCAAAACAAGGTGTTTCATTTTTACCAAACAGGCAACAGCCTGATATGAGCTCCTATGAAACACCTTGTGTATTTGTCTATTTTAATTAATTAATCCATAAAATATATTAAATATCCAGGTATCAAGACAAAAGAAATGAACAATACTATCTCAAAGAAATATCCATATCTTCTCCAATAGATGTCAATTTTTTAAAAGGACAATCTCAAAACAAGGTGTTTCATTTTTACCAAACAGGCGACAGCCTGATATGAGCTTTTATCTGCAAATACCCGATTTGCTATTATCTCATATAAAAAAACTGTATCACGTACTTATCGCACGTGATACAGCGAGCGTCTATCGAGTCGCATTTACAATAAACGCTTTAAAAAAACGACTTCTCTTTTAATTGAATTTTATGATCTTCTTAAAAGCTTTATGATTCTCTTGGGTGACTTTACAAAAATATATTCCTGAACTGACTTTATGCCCCTTGAGATCTGTGCCATCCCAAGTTATCGGATTTCCTGTAGGTGATTTCAGACTTTTTACCAATTGCCCCTTTGTATTGTAAATTGAAATGAAGATAGGTGCTTTACTCCGAGATTCTGTTTTCATACTGATATTCTGATTAAATGGATTGGGATAAACGGATAGAGAAAAATTATTCATTACGGGTTGATTGTCATGATTGCCAGTAAATTCCGACCATTCATAGGTGGTTCTATTTGAATTCACCCAGTCACTATCCCCATAATATTGATGAACTATCTGATGTAATGTGTTGTCATTGTTGTGAGAATAGGTTTCTTTATCTGTATTGATCCAGGCATCATCAAGCCAACCCTGAATTAATGATTCAGTCAGCCAATTTTGCATATAAGTATAAAGCGTGTGTTCCTCTGCCACCCATCCATCATCTGTCCAACTGTAATTGGTCTCTTCTGACACCATTCCAAAGCTTGGACCCTCATCGTCTGAAAACATAGAAAGCGGTAAATCTAATGCAATATTATGTATAAACTCTGCTCCCGTGGAAGTGTCATTGGGATGATAGGTTCGATTTGTACTGTTGTCATATTCCCAAAATGAAGAATCTGCAGAAACTTCCCAAGTATCTTGTGTAACTCTTCCGAATGTGTCAAAATCAAAAGTCCCTCTTTGATATTCTGGAGGATTTGTTTCATCATTACCATACCATTCAAAAACTGAGAATGTATTATTTTCTGCGTAATCAATTTGCATTCGATTAAGCGGTGCCCAAGCATTGATGATATATCGGTATATAGCGATGTTAGTCAATCTGTTTTGATTATCATAATTGACAAACATTTTCATCATTGGCATGGAATACCCCTCTAATAAATAACATCTTTCAATAAATGTTACATACATCTGATCAGGCATATATGAGATTCGGTCCACACCAGTTTTTAACCATTCCGTTTCATTGTATGTATAGATTGATATCGAATCTATTTTTGCAGGATTACTCTGATTATAATGATATTCATATCGCTCAGAATTCATCCAATCAGTTGTATTCCAACTTTCTCTCGTAACTTGAATCATATGATAGTCTCTGTCTTGATTAATAGAGGGATTCCCCTGCTTAATCAGCTTAGAAAAAGGTGTAATTCCAATAGCAAAAACATGAACGGTTGACAAAATTATGACAAAAGTAATAAATATTATTTTCTTCATTATTCCTCCTATTAGAAATTTGTTTTAAAAATACTATATTATATCCTCTTTGTCAAGATAAAATATTAAATTTATGAATTATTTTTGAGGAGACTGTCCAAATTATATAAGCACCCATTAAGCAACTCTGGTACTTATAGGCGAGAAAAGTGAATCTATATGCTTCATATCTATCTTTTACTAGACAACTGTCCACAATCCAAGAAACCAACATCTTCTTGAGCATTCTCAAAGTAAAACGACCATCTGCGGTCGTTCAAAATAAAGGTTTTTGGATTAAAAGTGAATAATGATTGAGAAACATAATTATAAAGCGAGAGGTTGCCTCGTTCTGTAAACATCTTGTTTGCAGATTTCTATGGAGCGAGGGCAGCTTGCCCTCGAAACTCAATGCCCCCGATCGCGGGTTCCAAGCTTAACTTTATTCAATATATGCCATGTTAAAGCAATTCACCAATGATGAATCTTATCTTTTATCTCCTATGAAACACCTTGTGTATTTGTCTTATTTAATTCTATCTAATATAAAATCCTTATTTAACTATAATTTTATTGTTTTATGATATAAAATATTTTGCACTTATGCTATTAAATCTATTTAATCTCCTATTCGGGATAATATTTTTTCAAATATCTCACCAGTTATCAAAACAAAAAAGCATAAGCAACCAAGCTCCTATACGGGGATTTATCCACCAATGATAAAACGGCCTTTTGCAAAATATTTTTTTAATTAAACTACTTGTTTGATTTCATAACCAAGTTTTTTTGCCAATTTTTTAAAGTTATCTTCCATTTTCTTTCTATTCAATTCTTCATAAAAATTTTCTCCTAATTCAGAATAGGATTTTTTATATCGAATCATTGTATAATAGATAACTGCTATTTTTCTGCCTGTAGCTGTTATTGCCTTCTGATAACCAATTTGTGCCATCTTTTTACGGAAAAATGCACCTAAATAACTATGGCTGTTTCTCAATGTAGTTGCACATTGTCGAAAAATTGAAGCTGCATTACTTTGAACTTTATTTGTACTATTTTGAAAAACTGTCCCTCCGGTTATTCTATGATTCGGAGATAATCCAAGCCAAGATGTAAAATTTTTACTATTTTTCCATTTACTCATATCAAAGCCTGTCTCTCCAATTAACTTTTCTACTGATAGTATATTAAGACCAGGTATCTCACATAAGTCAACACCTATTGCTTGAACGATGTTATGATTAATATCATTACTATCATTTTCTTCAATTGAAATATTGTCCTCATCAATTGGTTGACTCATTAATAAAAATAAATTATTAATCTGTGAATCTGTCTCTTCAATTTTTGATAAGAAAAATTCATAAAAATTTACTGCCTGTTTGAGAATGTACAGTTGTTCAAATTGCAGACTACCACTCAATGCTTTAATGATCTCTTCATTACTTTTTTTTACACCTTTCTTTTTATATGACACAAGAACTTCAGGATTTGTCTCTCCTGAAAGTATTGCTTTTATTATACTCATTCCTGTCTTGCCAGTAATGTCAGAAATGACTTGATGAAGATAAAAGTTCATTAGAGTTAAGGCTTTTTGCATATGCTGGATATGTATGTTATTCTCTTTAACTAATTTGTCTCTATAACGAGTTAATACTTTTATTTCTCGTATATTCTTCTCCGGAATAAATGAGGGTGTTAGGAGACCATAGGAATGTAATTTTCTCAGCCAATCACAATCAAATTTATCTGTTTTCTTTCTACCTGGTGCATTTTTAACATGTTTTGCATTGCATAAACTTAATTTAAAACCTCTTGATTCAAGTATTTCATAGAGGGGAATCCAATAGATTCCGGTTGATTCCATTGCCACTGTTGTTACTTTGCAAGAAGTTAACCAATCAGCTATAGCATTTAAATCGCAGGTATAAGAACCAAACTTGCGTATATGATCTTCACAAATAGTAGGAGATACACTTACCCAATTTTCTTTGGAACCAATATCGATTCCTGCAGAGTGATGATTGATTACTGAAATTTCGTTAGATGCTGATTCAATTTTCTCATTTTTTTTTCTCATTTTAAGTCCCTCCTTTTTGATCATAAATACAACATTTTGATACTAATTGTCAAAAATATTTTGATTTTTACAGAGATATAACAAGGTGTTTCATTTTTACCAAACAGGCAACAGCCTGATATGAGCTCCTATGAAACACCTTGTGTATTTGTCTATTTTAATTAATTAATCCATAAAATATATTAAATATCCAGGTATCAAGACAAAAGAAATGAACAATACTATCTCAAAGAAATATCCATATCTTCTCCAATAGATGTCAATTTTTTAAAAGGACAATCTCAAAACAAGGTGTTTCATTTTTACCAAACAGGCGACAGCCTGATATGAGCTCCTATGAAACACCTTGTGTATTTGTCTATTTTAATTAATTAATCCATAAAATATATTAAATATCCAGGTATCAAGACAAAAGAAATGAACAATACTATCTCAAAGAAATATCCATATCTTCTCCAATAGATGTCAATTTTTTAAAAGGACAATCTCAAAACAAGGTGTTTCATTTTTACCAAACAGGCGACAGCCTGATATGAGCTCCTATGAAACACCTTGTGTATTTGTCTATTTTAATTAATTAATCCATAAAATATATTAAATATCCAGGTATCAAGACAAAAGAAATGAACAATACTATCTCAAAGAAATATCCATATCTTCTCCAATAGATGTCAATTTTTTAAAAGGACAATCTCAAAACAAGGTGTTTCATTTTTACCAAACAGGCGACAGCCTGATATGAGCTTTTATCTGCCGTTCACTAGCACTGCCATTATCTGCAACACACCAGTGTTGCCAGTAAATATCCAGGTATCAATGAGACAATGCCCATGAAAAAATGGCGTGTTATGGAGCGAGTTCGGCTCGGACTCGAATACTTGAAGATAATACTCATTTTATCTACAAATTCCTATACCTCATCAATCTAATACAAGAAATAATCCAGATATAAGTGTTACAATGCCCATGAAATAATAGCGTAAAGTCGTAGAGAAACTCGAAGGGGTGCGAACAGCCATATGTTTGAGCTCGAAGAGCGAGTTTATGGTGGAGCCCCTGAGAGTGACTGGAGATTAAATGGCATACCATCAGAAAAATACAGATATTTATATTTCTATGAAAAGAGATGAAAATCAAGATCCCCAATAGGGGTTTTCTGGGCTTGATTTTTTCTTTGGTTCGTTTATTTCTTTCAAGAAAATGAAATGAACATATCTTTTCTAAAATTTGTCATATTAAAGTAATTTAATTGTATTTGAGAAGCTGCTAATAATGAAATTGCACTTAATATAAAAAAGCTATTAAAAGTTCCCGATCTTTTTTTTAAAACCAGAATCATGATATAAAAAAAGGTTACTCTCAGAGTAACCTTTTTCTGTATTTGATATGTATTCTTTAAAAACTCGATAGAGCTTTGTTATAATCAGGCTCTTGAACGATCTCAGGGACAAGCTCATGATAGATTATCTTACCCTTTTCATCTGCAACAATCACTGCTCTGGCTGTTAATCCAGCCATTGGTCCATCAATAATCTTAACGCCATATGTTTCTGCAAAGTCTGAACGAAAACTTGATAATGTAATAACATTTTCCAATCCTTCTGCACCACAAAAACGACTCTGTGCAAATGGAAGATCTGCTGATATACACAAGACAACGGTATTCTCTTTCTTACTGATTTCTGCATTAAATGTTCTAACTGAGGTTGCACAAACAGGTGTGTCTATGCTTGGGAAGATGTTCATCACAATTCTCTTTCCTGCATAATCTGCTAGATTCTTGTCAGATAAATCTTTCGCAGTTAATTGAAAATCTGCTAATAATGAACCAACTTCTGGTAAATTATGATTAGTATTTATATCATTTCCGTGTAATTTTATTGTAGCCATTTTTATCTCCTTATTTATATATCAATTTATAAATAATATAAAAGATTTTAGAGGAGATGCAAATTGTTTTTAAAGAAAACTAATTTCCTGAACTCTTCTCCATTTCTTCCATTTTAAAAGAGAAAGTCTCTAATCCACTCGGATTTAATACCAAAGCATTCTGCGGTTTGCCTTTATCATCTAATGATTTGGCATAGAGAAGTTTAATCTGATAATTTGTTTTTAACATATCATCTACACCTTCAATACCAAATAAAACCTCTTTGTTATTCTTTGGATTGATGGTTAAATACATTGGAAATCCAATGATATCTATGAATTTATTCTCTGAGGTATAAAGCCCTAATGAAAAATATCCAGCTAATGCTACATTTAAACCGTTCTCTATGTTTACATATAATTCTGCTGGATTCTCAACTTCAAAATGGTTATAAAGAAAGGTGTCTAAACTGTCTGTTGCTAATAATGCAACATCATCATTCATCTTTATCTGGTCTCTGTTTACCCAATTGCCTGAAAATGATCTGGCTGCTCGGAATCCACCCCATTTAGCTAATGTTTTTTTCTGAAAGATAGGTGTGCCAGGATCATAAACTTCATAAGAATTTGCTGAGTTGTAGGGTCCATTTCTTTTGGTGATTACTACCCAATGCTGACGCCCTCTGACTTTTACTAATACTTTTCTGCCTAATTCTAATTGATTAGATAAAAACTTCCAGTCATTTCTTCGGTCTGTTCTGGCTACAAACTCAATTCCTTTGCCATCTCCATCATATTTTGCGACGATTTCCCAACGCATGTCACTGTAGGAATACCCTTTATTCTCTATTAACCAGTTGTTTAATTGTTCTGGAGTCACTTGCTGATTTGAGGCTTCTGAATTAAATAACATGGATAAACAGGTCAATACACAACCGCTTTTCCCTATGGTGTTCCATCTTGAATAACCAAGATTATCATACTTCCAACGCGGATCTCCTTGGGAATACCAACTGAAATCCAGATCATCCAGTAACTGAGCACTTAATAACATACACATCGTAACTATATATAAAAATAAGATTAATCTCTTCAATTTTCCTCCGAGAGTGAATTACACTTATGATCACACTATCATAACTATGTTTCTAAATTTCTTAAAAACAATCCCCAATCTTCTCTCTCCTCTTTTATGGGTATAAACCCTAAAAAGTTAGAAAAATATATTTTATTACTTTTGTCAAGTAATAATCCAGTACTGCCTGCTATCTTTACTAAATACTATCCAAAATATGGAAGTTCACATAAAGCGACTCTTCCGCTTACCCTCGTAAAATGTGAACTGATTTGCTCAATATTTTCTTTTTTTGGTATTCTCATCAACTAAAACAGAGTCACTGAACAAGGTCATTTCTTCTTATAAATGAAAAATATCTATCAATGACTTAGCTCCTATGAAACACCTTGTGTATTTGTCTTATATGCTTCATATTGATGTATTCTCGATATTTCTTTCAGTTTTTATTCTTTTTGATAATTTCCCGTAGAGACGCAATGCATTGCGTCTCTATCAATTGCACACAACACCTGTTTCATTGAACGTAAATAAGATAATGGTTTACCTTATATATTAACTTACCCATTGGCAAGCTATGGTGGAGCCCCTGAGAGTGACTGGAGATTAAATGGCATACCATCAGAAAAATATAGATATTTATATTTCAATGAAAAGAGATGAAAATCAAGATCCCCGATAGGGGTTTTCCGGGCTTGAACTTTCTTTGCTTCGTTTATTTTGCATCAAGGCAAAAGAAATGAAGAATACCCTCTCAAAGAAATGAAAAGACTTTATTCAACATATGCCATCCTAAAGATATCCTCCAACGATGATGATTATTTCTTATCTCCTATGAAACACCTTGTGTATTTGTCTATTTTAATTAATTAATCCATAAAATATATTAAATATCCAGGTATCAAGACAAAAGTAATGAACAATACTATCTCAAAGAAATATCCATATCTTCTCCAATAGATGTCAATTTTTTAAAAGGACAATCTCAAAACAAGGTGTTTCATTTTTACCAAACAGGCAACAGCCTGATATGAGCTCCTATGAAACACCTTGTGTATTTGTCTATTTTAATTAATTAATCCATAAAATATATTAAATATCCAGGTATCAAGACAAAAGTAATGAACAATACTATCTCAAAGAAATATCCATATCTTCTCCAATAGATGTCAATTTTTTAAAAGGACAATCTCAAAACAAGGTGTTTCATTTTTACCAAACAGGCAACAGCCTGATATGAGCTTTTATCTGCAAATCTCCGATTTGCCATTATCTGTAGTGCGTCAGCACTACCATTATCTTCTCCAATAGATGTCAATTTTTTAAAAGGACAATCTCAAAACAAGGTGTTTCATTTTTACCAAACAGGCAACAGCCTGATATGAGCTTTTATCTGCAAATCTCTGATTTGCTCACACCAGCACTGCCATATTATTTCTTGTTTATCTATAAAAATACATTATAATATTATAAAATGCTTTCATTTTAGAAAGATATTGAGATTTTAATTGTTATAAAAAAAATCAGATCTAAATAGTACACTTTGTCTATTTTTTAAAATGGACTTGATAAAAGGAGTACAAAACATGAAAAAAAATCCTTTGCAACTAATAGAAACATTCGGTCAATCCATCTGGCTGGACTATATACAGCGTGATCTCATCTATAGAGGTGAGCTGAAAAGAATGATTGATGAAGATGGAATACGTGGAATGACCTCAAACCCAGCTATTTTTGAGAAAGCTATTGTCGATAGCCAGGATTATGACGAAGCTATCAGGAATATGGCGCTTCAAGACAAAAGTCCTCAGGATATCTATGAATCACTAAGTCAACAAGATGTGCAGAACGCTGCTGATGTTTTTTGGCATCTCTATGACAAGACAAATGGAAAAGATGGATATGTCAGTCTAGAAGTAAATCCTCACCTGGCATATAACACAAATGGTACTTTGCTAGAAGCAAGACGCTTGTGGATTACTCTAAATCGTCCGAATGTCATGATCAAAGTCCCAGCCACCAAAGAAGGGCTTCCTGTCATAACACAACTTATCAGTGAAGGAATCAATGTAAACGTAACCCTCTTGTTTGGATTACCCTGATATCAGCAAGTAGTTGAAGCTTACTTTGCCGGTATAGAAAAGCGAGTGTCGCAAGGAAAACCTGTAAATCATATTGCCTCGGTAGCTAGTTTCTTTGTAAGCCGGATTGATGCACTGATAGACCCCATGCTGGATAAAATTATCATCCAAAATACTCATCAGACTGAGTTGGCAAAATAGACTCTGGGTCAAATTGCCGTAGCTAGTGCGAAATTGGCATACCAGTTTAGTAAAGACTGTTTCAGGGGAAACAGGTTTAACCCTTTGACTACTCAGGGTGCCTGTGTACAACGCCTTCTCTGGGCTAGCACAAGTACCAAAAACCCAACATATAGTGATATAAAATATGTCGAAGCTCTAATTGGATCGGATACCGTCAATACCATTCCACTAAAGACTCTACAAGCCTACAAAGACCATGGACAGCCACAAGCTCTTCTCGAACAAGATATTAAAGAATCTCAGCAGATGTTTGAAAACCTGGAAGTTCTGGGTATAAATATTGATGATGCCACACAACAACTTGAGGATGAAGGGGTAAAAAAATTCTGTAAACCTTTCGACAATCTGATGGAAACTTTGACTCAAAGTACACAGTTAAATATAAAGAGCCAAACATGAAAGTAAATCCTAATGCCGCGTTACTAGCCACCTCATCAATGCTGGTGAATGTCCACAAACTCATTACTGCCTTAAAGAGAAATGACCAGGAAGACATCTACAAAATTTATGCTGAAAGCATTCTGAGCTCTGAACACTTGCATCGCATTATTGAAGAAGCCCAGTCGATCATTGATGATGTATTTGCTAATAATCAGCTTGCTGAAAATCAGATGATATTATGAGTACCTTAAACCAAATCAGCGATTCTGATTTGGAAATGCTACAATTCAAATCTTTCAGCTATTTTCTGCATGAAACTAATCCAAACAATGGTTTGGTAATAGACAAGACTGAAACCGATTGGCCTGCAAGTATCGCTGCTACAGGCTTCGCATTAGCGTCTTATCCCACTGCCGTTGAGCATGGATTTATTACTCGTACAGAAGCTGTAAAAATAATATTAACAACTCTTAGATTCTTATGGAATAGCCAACAGGGAACAGAAAGTGACGCCACTGGATATCGCGGTTTTTATTATCATTTTCTTAATATGATAGATGGAAAACGTGCCTGGAAATGTGAATTATCAACGATCGATACTGCCTTCCTAATAGCTGGAGTACTAACCTCTGGTGCTTATTTTGACGCTGAAAATTGTCATGAACAGGAAATCCGTACCCTTGCCAATGAACTCTATCTTAGGGTGGACTGGCAATGGGCTCTTAATGGTGGTGAAACGATTACACACGGTTGGAAACCTGAAAGCAGATTTCTTGAATATCGCTGGCAAGGCTACAATGAAGCGATCTTGTTATATATTCTCGGACTAGGCTCACCCACTCACCCTCTTCCCAAGAAGAGCTATACTGCTTGGGCTTCGACATATAAGTGGGAAAACTGTTATGATTATGAATATCTCTATTCCAGCCCTTTGTTCGCTCACCAACTTTCACATATCTGGATTGATTTTAGAGATATTCAAGATTCATTTATGAAAGAAAAAAGAATGGACTATTTCGAAAACAGCCGTCGTGCTACCCATATTCAACAACGCTATGCCATTAATAACCCTCACAAATTCGTTGGATATAGTCATCTGTGCTGGGGAATTACTGCTAGCAATGGTCCTGGCCCTGGCATTCTTCAAATAGATGGAGTTGGATTACATTTTTTCGGTTATACAGAACGAGGCGTTCCTTTTGGCCCCGATGATGGCACCGTTGCTCCGTGGGCAGTTGTTGCTTCATTACCCTTTGCTCCTGAAATAGTTTTACCTACTCTTTATAATTATATCCATCAGGTAAAATTAACTAAACATAATCCCTATGGCTTTAAAGCTACTTTTAATCCGACTTACCCGGTAAAATCTGATAATCCCTTTGGTTGGGTTTCTCCTTGGCATTATGGCATTAACCAAGGTCCTATTATTTTGATGATTGAAAATTATCGCTCTGGATTAGTATGGGAATTGATGTCTAAATGCCCATACATTGTCAGCGGCTTAGTGCAAGCAGGCTTTAAAGGAGGCTGGTTATGATGTATAGATTGCTGAGGATACCTATTTTATGAAAACCTGGTTGGTTCAGCCAACACATTTCTTTTATTGGAGAGAAAATATGCAAAAAGCTATGACGATTACAACCTTGTTTCTGGATATCGGTGGTGTTTTGCTCTCTGATGGGTGGGATCACATTTCTCGCAAAAAAGCTGCAGAAGTGTTCAAACTGGATCTGGCTGAAATTGAAGAACGCCATCACCTTACTTTCGAAACATTTGAAGAAGGAAAGCTTACAATCAAAGAATATTTAGATTTATTGGTTTTCTACAAGGAAAGACCCTTTACACATTTACAGTTTAGTCACTATATGTTCTCGCAATCAAAACCTTGCCCAAAAATGATAGAACTGATTTGCCAACTCAAAGAAAAATACAATCTAAAGATTGTAGTTGTTAGCAACGAAGCAAGAGAGCTAAATGAGTTCAGGATAAAAAAATTCAAACTAGACAAGTTTGTTGATTCATTTATCTCCTCCTGCTTCATCCATATAAGAAAACCTGATGTAGAGATT
Source organism: Cloacimonadales bacterium (SeqCode) (assembly GCA_963678255.2). GTDB lineage: Bacteria > Cloacimonadota > Cloacimonadia > Cloacimonadales > WRIO01. The sequence goes on along the minus strand of OY782778.1, from coordinate 10,144 downwards.
TTTCGATTATCTCTCGACATAGCCCAAGCTTCTGCTAGCCAAGTACTCTATATCGAAAATACTGCACTGTTTGTCCAGATTGCTGAAAATTTAGGAATTCGTAGCATATTACATACTGAGTATAGCTCCACCTGTGCTAAACTCGCCTCATTCGGTCTTACAAATGTTTAGGAGAATTAAAACATGAAATCAAATCCTATTTCCGCTGAATTACTTAATAAAATGGACGCCTATTGGCGTGCTGCCAACTATTTGTCTGTTGGTCAGCTTTATCTCCATGAAAATCCCTTATTACACGAACCTCTAAAATTGTCCCACATAAAGTCTATGCTGTTGGGACATTGGGGTACTACTCCAGGACAAAATTTTATCTATACCCATTTAAACAGGATTATCAAAGAATATGATCTGGATATGTTTTATATTGCAGGTCCTGGTCATGGTGGCCCTGCTTTGGTTGGGAATACCTACCTTGAAGGTACTTACAGTGAGATTTATCCAAATATCACACAAGATGAAGCTGGCTTAAAAAAGTTGTTTACTCAATTCTCTTTTCCCGGCGGCATTCCCAGTCATGTTTCTCCTGATTGTCCTGGTTCTATCCATGAAGGGGGAGAATTAGGTTATTCTCTCAGCCATGCTTTCGGAGCTGTCTTAGATAATCCAGATCTGATCGTTGCCTGCATTGTTGGCGATGGCGAAGCAGAAACAGGCCCTTTGGCAACTGCTTGGCACACTAACAAATTTCTCAATCCAATTACAGATGGAGTGGTGCTACCAATCTTACACCTTAATGGTTACAAAATCAGCAACCCGACTCTTTTAGCTAGGATCGAGCCTGAAGAATTAGAACAGTTTCTGCGAGGCTGTGGTTGGATGCCTATCTTTGTCCAAGGCGATGATCCCGTGTTAATGCACCAACTTATGGCAAATGCTTTGGATAAATCTATTGAGAGCATTCATAATATTCAAAACAATGCAAGAAATAATAATGATCCTTGCCGGCCACGCTGGCCTATGATTGTTCTAAAATCTCCTAAGGGTTGGACAGGACCAAAAGTCGTTGATGGACTGCAAATTGAAGGAACCTTCCGAGCACACCAAATCCCTCTACTTGTTGATTCTGATCATCCCAATCATCTTAAGATTCTTGAAGACTGGATGAAAAGCTATAAACCTGAAGAACTTTTTGATAAAAATGGTAAACTTATTCCCGAACTTTTAGAGCTCGCTCCAAAAGGTGATAGGCGGATGGGGGCAAATCCTCACACCAACGGTGGCTTATTATTACAAGATCTGATTATGCCTGATTTTCGGAATTACGCTATCTCCATCCCATCGCCAGGATCAGTTCAGGTTTCCGATACACATACGCTTGGTGAATTCCTGCGCGAGGTGATCAAACTTAATCTCTCTCAAACGAATTTTCGGATATTCGGCCCTGATGAAACTCTTTCCAATCGCTTGAATTCTGTTTTCGAAGTAACCAATCGCCAATGGGAAGCTCAAACTCAAAATAATGATGAATTTCTTTCAACTCAAGGAAGAGTTATTGAAGTGTTGAGTGAACATCAATGCGAAGGTTTACTCGAAGGATATCTACTCACTGGCAGACACGGGCTGTTTAACTGCTATGAAGCTTTCATTCATATCATTGATTCAATGTTTAACCAACATGCCAAATGGCTAAAAGTCAGTGCTAAATTGCCCTGGAGAAAGAAAATTGCTTCACTGAATTACTTACTTGCCTCTCATGTCTGGCAACAAGCACATAATGGTGATACTCATCAGGATCCTGGTTTTATTGATCATGTTGTTAATAAAAAAGCTTCTATAGTACGAGTTTATCTTCCACCAGATGCCAACTGCTTGCTATCTGTTTGGGATCATTGCTTACGGAGTCGCCATTATGTCAATGTAGTCATTGCTGGTAAATATCTGGCACCTCAATGGTTGAACATGAAAGAAGCTATTGAACATTGCACCAGAGGAATTAGTATCTGGCAATGGGCTAGTAATGATCAAAATGATGAAACTGACGTAGTAATGGCTAGTTGCGGTGATGTGCCAACCCTTGAATCACTAGCAGCTGTTTCCATTCTTAGAGAACATTTACCTGAACTAAAAATTAGGGTAATTAACGTGGTTGACCTCATGAAACTTGAATCTAGTACTGAACATCCTCACGGATTAACCGATCCTGAGTTCGATGCTCTGTTTACGAAAGATAAACCTATTATTTTTGCCTTTCATGGTTATCCAAAGCTAATCCACCTTCTTACATATCGACGCACTAACCATGAAAATATGCATGTTCGTGGTTATAAAGAAGAAGGCACGATCACAACTTTCTTTGATAATCTAGTTCTCAATGACTTGGATAGGTTTCACCTAGTAATTGATGTCATTAACCGTTTGCCTCAAATAAGTGACAAAGCGATGAATCTAAAAAAAATGCTAGAAGAAAAATTGATTGAACATAGAATATATATTAACAAAAATGGCTTAGATTTGCCTGAAATTAGAAACTGGAAATGGAATTTACCGCATGAATAAGCTCAAACAGCTTTGTAGCAATTTACGATCAAGCTTTTGGTTTGTGCCTTCGTTAATTCTTCTAGGAAGTATAGCTTTAGCAATTGCTTTGATCAATGTGGACTCTGCCAGCAACGACAGGTGGTTGGCACAGTGGTCTCACCTATTTGGTGCTGGTGCAGAAGGCTCACGTGGGATGATGTCAACGATTGCTAGTTCGATGATGACTGTGGTAGGGGTTACCTTTTCCATGATCCTTGTGGTACTTGCACTTGCCTCAAGTCAATACACTTCGCGTATCCTGCGGAACTTCATAAGAAGTCGTGTCACTCAGATCGTACTTGGAATCTTTGCTGGTATTTTTACCTATTGCCTGATTGTTTTGCGTACTATTCGGAGCGGTGATGAGGGAACATTTGTTCCAAGCCTGGCGGTTTTCTTTGGCTTAGTGATGGCGCTCGGAGGTGTTGGAACACTCATGTTCTTTATTCATCATATTGCTTCTTCCATCCAAGCTTCAAATATTATTGCTTCTGTTGCCAATGAAACTATTCGCACAATTGAAAGGCTTTTCCCTGAACATCTTGAACTAAAACCTACTAATGATAAAGATAATACAACCCTGGATTTTCTGACAGAATGGAATTGGAATACAGTTCTTGCCAAGAAAAATGGATATATTCAGAGTGTGGATAACCAAGCTCTTCTGCGTATTGCTAAAGACAAAAAAAGCATCGTGAGAATGGAGCGTTGTATTGGTGAGTTTGTTGTTCAAGACACTCCCCTTGTCTCGCTCTCTCTAAAAGACACCTTGGATCAGGATACAATTAATGATCTGCTGGCATCATTCGTCATCAGCCACTACCGCACACTAGAACAGGATGCTGCCTTCGGTATCAAACAGATTGTAGATGTGGCGTTGAAAGCCCTATCTCCCGGTATAATAGACACAACCACTGCTGTGATGTGCGTGGATTATCTGACAGCAATTCTTGCACAAATGGCCAATCGCAAGATTCCCTCTTCATACCGTAGTGAGGATGGAGTACTGAGAGTCATTGCAAAAACCCATTGCTTTGATAGCATGCTGTCCGAATCGTTCAATCAGATTCGAAGCATCGCCAAAGGGGATGTTATTATCATAACTCGGATGATCGATGCTTTTCAAATTCTTGATGGTTTTACTTCTAACCCACAACGAAGGAGATCACTTCTCAATCAAGTTCAATGGACTGCTGAAATTGCGAAGAGTTCAGTCGAGTCATTTCATGAACGTGAGAAGATAAACGCACGGCTAAGGCATATGAGTAAAATTCTTGCAGCTGAACTTGCTTCGTGCACTGAGGAGGAAATATGAAATCCATTGGTATAGCCGCTGATCACGGAGGATTCCTGTTAAAAGAACAATTAACTAAGTTCCTGAAAACTAAAGGATATGAGGTTTTGGACTTTGGTGCCTATGAACTCGATAATGATGATGACTACCCCGATTTTATCATTCCTCTGGCAAAAGCGGTTGTAAATGAGAAAGTGTTTAGAGGTATTGCCATTTGTGGAAGCGGTGTCGGGGCCTGTATTACTGCAAACAAAATTCCTGGTGCTAGAGCTGCCTTGATTTCTGATTCCTTCTCTGCTCATCAAGGAGTAGAAGATGACAATATGAACATTATTTGTTTAGGTAGTCGGGTTATAGGTTCTGCTCTCGCCTGTGATTTGATGAGTTCATTCCTCAATGCTATTTTTATGGGTGATGAACGATTTAAACGTCGTCTTGCAAAGATTGAAGCATTGGAAAATGAAGAAAAGTCGTAACAAAATGATTATTTAATATTGCCTAGTCAACAATTGAGAAAACTAAAGAGGTGAAAAAATGAATTTAAACGAGCTTTCTGACACTGCCCGTGCGATGGTTGCTAAAAATAAAGGTATTCTGGCAATTGACGAAAGTACGAGCACAATCAATAAACGATTTGAAAAATTGGAAATCCCTCCTACATTAGAATACCATAGATCATATAGGGAATTGATAATCACAACCCCTGGCTTAAATAACTATATCAGCGGATTAATTCTCTCTGATGAAACGATTAGTCAGTCAACTCAAGATGGCGTTCCTTTTCTATCGATTATGAATAATGTTGGAATAATTCCTGGTATCAAAGTTGATATGGGGGCTAAGGATTTGGCTGGACATCCAGGAGAGAAAGTTACTGAAGGCTTGGATGGTTTAGGTGAACGGCTTGCTAATTATTATCAAATGGGTGCTCGTTTTGCCAAATGGCGGGCTGTTATTACTATTGGACATGGCATCCCAAGTAAGGCCTGTATTAGTGCCAATGCTCACGCACTTGCTCGCTATGCTGCCTTGTGCCAGCATGCAGGATTAGTCCCCATTATAGAGCCTGAAGTATTAATGGATGGAGATCATACTCTGGAAAAATGTATGGTTGTTACTGAGTACCTCCTGAGAGAAGTATTTAATCAGCTATACACACAGAATGTCGTATTGGAAGGCATTATACTGAAGCCTAACATGGTAGTTCCTGGACTTGATTGTCCGACCCAATCCTCTGTAGATGCAGTGGCTAATGCTACCGTGAAATGTCTTATACATTCAGTTTCTGCTGCGGTTCCCGGTATTGCTTTTTTATCTGGTGGCCAATCAGGTGAAAAAGCTAGTATGCGTTTGAATGCTATGAATGATAGGTTCAGGTTACACTTGCCTTGGGAACTTTCCTTTTCATTTGGTCGTGCTATCCAATACCCGGCTTTGGAGATTTGGAAGGGTATGGAAGACAATGTATTGGCTGCTCAACAAGCTCTACTTCATCGTGCTAGATGCAACTATGCAGCACGCCGAGGTGAATACAGCAATGCTCTGGAAAAGGATATCAAACTATCTATAGGACAGCCTTTTGACCTAAAACCTGATCCAGGTATTAAATAAAATGAGTGCTGATAAAAAAAACAACCACTCTAATATCGGAACAGTCATTTCGGTTCGAGGTAGTGTTGTTGAAATCAAGTTTGAAAAGCGGTTGCCCTCGATTTATTCAATTCTGACTTCTGGAACTAATCAGGAGATAATTATCGAAGTATTATCTCAATTAGATGAATACCGCGTGCGTGGGATTGCTTTAACACCGACACAAGGGCTTTCTCGTGGGATGAAGGTTGAAGATACTGCTGGTCAGTTAAAAGCACCTGTCGGTAAAGGTGTACTTTCACGAATGTTTGATGTTTTTGGTAATACCATTGATAATCAAGGTGCTTTATCCGATGTCAAATGGCGCTCAGTCCATCAACCCCCGCCTTCTCTCTCCAGACGTTCCACCAAGTCTGAAATAATGGAGACAGGCATCAAAGTAATTGATGTGCTTGTGCCCCTGGAACGTGGCGGTAAGGCAGGTCTTTTTGGTGGTGCAGGTGTTGGCAAGACTGTATTGCTTACCGAAATGATCCATAATATGATAGGAAATCAGGAAGGGGTAAGCATTTTCTGTGGTATTGGGGAACGTTGCCGTGAAGGTGAAGAACTGTATAGTAATATGAAAGAAAGCGGTGTCTTACCCAATATGGTGATGATTTTCAGCCAAATGAATGAGCCTCCCGGTAGTAGATTCCGAGTCGGGCATGCTGCCTTGACTATGGCTGAGTATTTTCGGGATGATGAACACAAAGATGTTTTACTTCTCATTGATAATATTTTTCGCTTTCTCCAAGCTGGGATGGAAGTATCAGGTATGATGGGACAAATGCCTTCACGTTTGGGCTACCAACCCACAATGAGCACTGAGTTATCCAAACTAGAAGAACGTATCGCCAACACGGACACTGGGGCTATTACCTCCATTCAAGCGGTATATGTGCCAGCTGATGATTTGACTGACCCTGCCGCTGTTCATACCTTTTCTCATCTTTCAGCCTCAATTGTGCTCTCTCGTAAACGAGCAAGTGAAGGACTCTTCCCTTCCATCGATCCACTCCAATCCAGTTCCAGAATGTCCACTCCCTCCATTATCGGAGATCGACACTACTCGATTGCTCAGAAAATACGTCAAACATTAGCTCAATATGCAGATCTTAAAGATATCATAGCGATGCTCGGGTTAGAACAATTAGCACCTAATGACAGAAATACTGTAAATAGAGCAAGAAGATTAGAACGGTTTCTTACTCAACCCTTTATTACCACAGAGCAATTTACCGGTCTAAAAGGTAAACTCATCAGTCTTGAAGATGCTTTGGATGGTTGTGAAAGAATCCTTAACGATGAATTCAAAGACTATCCCGAAAGTGCTCTTTATATGATCGGAAAAGTTGATGAAGCAAAAGAAAAACAGGAAAACAATAAACCGGATGTAAAACCCGATTCGGAGACAGAGCATGCAAAAACAACTCATGAATCTTAAGGTTTTCTTACCTTTTCAAATCTTATTTGAAAAAAATAACATATCTCGCATTGTTGTAGAGACTTCTGCTGGTTCTTGCGGGATCTTGCCTCATCGATTAGATTGTGTTGGCGCAATTGTTCCAGGAATTTTAATATTCCAGCCTGATGATGGAAATGAAGTATATGTCGCAGTCAACGAAGGTGTCTTGATAAAAATAGGTCTGGATGTGATGGTGTCTGTCAGGGAAGCCGTTGTCGGTACGGATCTTGCCAAATTACATAAACTAGTTGAAAAAGAATATCTGATAATGAATGAGCAAGAAAAAAATGTCAAATCAGTAATTACAAAGATGGAGAGCAGTTTCATCCACCGTTTAATGGAGGTTCATAATGAGTGAAAAAGCAAAAATTGTTAACAGAAACAACCAGACTTTGTTAAGCTGGAAAATTGACCTCAAAGTAAAGCATAAACTCAAAGCACAAAGAAATCCTACACCTGGAATATGGAACGGATTAGGAAAAATGGGACTCATTGGCTGGGCTGTAGTTATCCCTACTCTGCTTGGAGTTGCTCTCGGTTATTGGATTGATGAGCATTACCCAGGATCTCAGTCATGGACTTTAATGTTGCTTTTCATCGGCTTGATCATCGGATGCTTCAACGCTTGGCATTGGGTTTCCAATGAAGACAAAGACATGCATAATGATAATGAGGATAAACATGATTGAAATTATAAACCTGTGTTACCCTTTAATTGCTGGTCTTTTACTCGGAATGATTTTCTTCGGAGGTCTTTGGTGGACGATTAAAAAAGGGCTTCTATCTCCTAATCCTGCCTGGTGGTTTTTACTCAGCTTCCTCTTGAGAACTGGTTTTGTCCTGACTGGTTTTTATTTTATTGGAGGGAGACAATGGCAACGGCTGGTTTTGTGTTTTGTAGGGTTTTTTATAGCTCGCTTTATAGTAAATCATCTTACGATCAAATCATCTAAAAATGTCATTTCTGTGAGTAAGGAGGAAAACAATGCAATTAAGTCCTGACGCTATAATCTACATACAATCAGGAATATTTAAACTGAATGCTACCATTGTATTTACTTGGGCTCTGATGTTGGTTCTGGTTGTCGGTTCCATCATCATCACTCGAAAACTTTCAACAGAGCTGAAGCATTCCCCTTGGCAAAGCCTTCTCGAAATGTTAGTCATTGGAATGAATTCACAAATAAATGATATTGGCTTGACTCATCCAGAAAATTATATTGGATTTTTAGGCACTCTCTTCCTCTTTGTGGCATCAGCTAGTCTTAGCTCTGTCATTCCTGGCTTTGAAATACCAACCGGTTCGCTTTCTACCACTGTTGCTTTGGCACTCTGCGTCTTTGTTGCAGTTCCTTTTTTTGGGATCAAAGAACAAGGTGTAATAAACTATTTGAAAACTTATATAGAACCAACCTTCATTATGTTGCCTTTTAACATTATTTCTGAACTATCGCGTACTCTGGCGCTTGCAGTTCGTTTGTTTGGTAATATGATGAGTGGAGCTATGATTATTGGCATACTAGTTTCAATCGTTCCTTTGATCTTTCCTATCGTAATGACATTACTCGGCTTACTAACTGGTATGGTGCAGGCGTATATCTTTAGTATATTAGCCGCAGTTTACATAGCCGCAGCCACTCGAATCAGCAAGTCTAAAGTTAGTAAAGTAAAAATTAATGAGAGTTGAAAACACTAAAATCAAGGAGATATTATGGATAATATGACTATTATTGCTGTGGCATCTATTGCCATCGCTGGAATCACCACAGGCTTTGGTACGATGGGACCTGCTCTAGCTGAAGGAAAAGCTGTCGCAACTGCTTTGACTTCTCTGGCTCAACAACCTGATGCCTCTGCTACTATAACCCGAACTTTATTCGTTGGACTGGCAATGATTGAGTCCACTGCCATCTACTGCTTTGTGGTTTCAATGATTCTCATTTTCGCTAACCCGTTTTGGAAGTATTTCCTTAACATAGCAGGTAAGTAAATCATGAATATAGATTGGTTTACAGTTGGTGCTCAAGTTCTAAACTTTCTCATTTTAGTCTGGTTGATGAAACGTTTTCTTTACAAACCCATTATGGGTGCTATCGATACCCGTGAGAAAAAGATAGCTAAAGAACTCGCTGATGCCGATACTAAAAAAGCAGAAGCTCAAAAGGAGCATGAAGAATTCCTACAGAAAAATGATGAATTCGATAAACAACATGATGCCCTTATGAACAAAGCAAAAGACGATGTGAAAGCAGAACGTAGCCGACTTCTTGATGAAGCGCGCCAAGAAGCAAATACTTTGAGTGCCAAAAGGAAGGAAACTTTGATAAACGATGCTCATAACTTGAATCAAGAGATTATAAATAAGACTCAAAAAGAAGTGTTTGCCATCGTAAGAAAGCTTATGTCTGATCTTAGCACTGAAACCCTGGAAGCTAGTATGACTGAAGTATTCATAAATCGCTTGAAAAATATTCAGGGGAAGTCTAAAGATGAACTCTCTTTAGCTCTTAAAACAGCCTCTGATCCTGTGACTTTACGTAGCTCTTTTGACCTCCCTGCTCAACAACAAAAGGCTATTAAAGATGTGATTGATTCGACTTTCTCCACCAAATCAAAAATAGATTTCGAGACTGCCCCTGAACTTATTAACGGGATTGAGCTTACTGCAAATGGGTACAAAGTCGCTTGGAACATAAATGATTATCTCTTCTCTTTCGAAAAAAGTATTGGTGAACTTCTAAAAAAACAAGACAAACCTATAATAAAAACTAAGTCTGAAACTGATAAGCCAGCACTGCCTAATAAAGGAGTTGTCAAAGATGGAGACTGAAAACCTCAAACATGTCATTGATAGATTATTCTCTGGAATTGACCATTCTATTGAATCCTTCTCTCCTCTACTCGAACTCTCTGAAATTGGAACCATCACCAGTATCGCCACTGGTATTGTTAAAGTTTCCGGACTACCTGGTGTTGGATATTATGAACTGTTATTGTTTAAACATGACATTTCCGGTATTGCCTTCAATGTCGATGAGAATGAAATAGGAGTAGTCTTACTCGGTGAATACTCACAACTCCACGCGGGTGATGAAGTCCATCGCACGGGTAGAATTATGGATGTGATAGTAGGGGATGAATTGCTGGGTCGTGTTATAGATCCTCTCGGAAAACCT